>CAWBAC010000006.1:0-536750 GCA_963786755.1 uncultured Actinomycetes bacterium
GTAATGAGCCGGAGCGGCTGCCGACCGGGGCTAGACTTTGGGCGAGGTGTTTGAGCGGGCCCAGGTGCGGATGCTCCCGGTTGTTAACCGCGCATCCGACCACGCGCCGATGGTCGCGGCATGTTGCAATGTCTGCCGTACCTGCACGACGACTAACCTCGTCGGCTTGGCCATGGCCGGTGGCGTGGCTTTCGTTGCGGCCGCGAAGCGCCTATTCACGCGAGCCTAGCCCCGGCGCCGCCCTCGGCGGGGAGGGCGCGCCCTTGCTGCTGAGCTGTCATACGCGACCGCCTGGAGCGCGCGCCGCTCGTTCTTGCGTCTGTCTGGCGCCGGTCGAGGGCGGGTAGGGGGCAAACCCGCATGGAAAGCGCTGGCGGCCAGGGCCATGAAGCCTAACTTCGAGCGGGTAGCGTGGAAAAGCCCGCTGAGAGCGGTACTTTCATTGCCGGAGGCGCTCCAGCCGCCCCAGCGCCAGGTAAGGTTGTCAGTAACTGGCCCTGCCCTCAGGATCTGGCCTAAAGCCTGCAGACCACCAACGCGCCAGAGCGCGCGAGGCGAGAAGCTTAAGGCAAACGGATTTCGACCGTGGGGCCAGTCCCTTGTCGTTCTGTACGGGCGCTTGCCGCCGAGTCAGCATCTTTAGCTGGCCGGCGTTATGGGTACCTCGGTCGCAAAGATTGACGAGCGCTACGGGCACCTGGCCCGCGACTCGGAGGCGGCCATACGGACCCGCCTGGAGGCGCGCGCCGCTCGTTCTGGCGCTTATCTGACGCCAGGCGAGGGCGGGTAGGGTGGCAAACCCGCATGAGAGAGCCCGAATGGCGCCGCTTCGGCCGCTCGGGTGGCCCGGGGCGCGGGCTGCCCCGGACCACGGCCGGAAGCCGTGTGCCTTGCGAACTAGCCCACTCCGAAGAGGATGAGGAGCAGGACGACGGCGAGGATCGCCACGATCGCGATCACGAGCCACTTGACCGATCGCTCCATCAGTTCGACGCTCCCTTCGTGTACGAGCCGTTCGCGTTTCCGCGTACCCAGACGATCGGCAGGACCGTCTGGATGCACCCGACCTTGGGCGGGCAGTACTGCCACTTGCCCTGCCGCTTCCGCATGACGAACGACTGCCCGACGCCGCCGCCGTACCAGCAGCCGATGTGACCCTTCCAGTCCCACCAGAGGTACCAGGGGCCGAGCGGGGTCGTGCCCGTGCACCGCGGGTTGGCGGACGTGATCCGGCCGTTCTTCCAGCACCAGTCCAGCCGCTGGTGGTAGGCCCACAGGTTGTAGCCGAAGACGTTCTCCTTGACGTAGCGGGACACGACCGACCGGCAACCCTTGGCCGACGTGCCGCTCGAGCTGACCTCTTCGACCTCGGTCGAGAACCCGTCTCCGAGGCCCGTCAGCTCCTCCTGCGTGAGCGGAACCTGCGTCTCCACCGGGTTGTCGGTCGCCGGGAAGGCGGCCTGGGCGGGGACGAGGAGGAGCGCCGCCGCGAGGAATCCGAGCGGCAGCGCGAAGCGTCCGTGCATTCATGATCCACCTCCTTCCGGCCGTGTCGGTCGCGGGCCGTTGCCTGTGTTCCAACCTACGGCGCGGGCAGCCGAAAAACATCGTCTCTTTGGGACAGGTGGAGCGAAAAGAGCGCCTCGAGACTGACTACGAAGACGCGCGGAGCGCCTTCTCGAAGCGGGTGTGCTCGCGCTCCACCCGCATCCCCGCCCGCTCGTAGAGCTCCTTCGCCCCCGTCCGGTTCCGGGAGTCGACCACCAGGGCGACGTGCGGGCGGCCGCGGCGGTGGAACTCGGCGAAAGCCTTGCGCAGGAGCGCAGTGCCCACCCCCCGCCCCCGCCAGGAGCGCGCCACGGCGAGCTGGCGCACCCAGCCCTCGGTGTCGTAGGCAGGGCAGACAATGACGCCGACAAGCTCGTCGCCGGCCCTGGCGATGAACCACAACGTCGGGTCGAAGGCTTCCCGGTCGATGTTGCGCGTGAACCACTCGGCGTACGGCTCCTCGCGGTGGGGCGGGTTGTCGGCGAAGGCCGACTGGACGAGCGCGTGCACGGCCTTGGCGTCGCGCTCCGGGTCGAACGTGCGCACCGTCACGCCCTCCGGCCACACCGGCTCGACCGGGGCGCCGTCGAGCTCGAGCACCATGCGCCAGTACGTCCGCACCGGCTTGTACCCGGCCCGCTGGAGAAGCTCCCGGCCGGAGGTGTCGACGCTCGAGAGCGCCTGCCCCATCAGGACCTCTCCGTCCGCCCTCCGCTCGAGCGCCCGGCGCTCCACGAGGCCGAGGAGCTCCGTTCCCAGGCCGCGCCCGCGGAACTCGGGCAGGACGAAGACGTCGGCGTCGTCGTCGTAGTAGAGGATCCCGTAGGCGGCGAGCCGGCCGTCCGGCGCCTCGGCGATCCATGTGTCCTCCTGGAGCGAGAGGCCGGGGCTCGCCCAGTCCGAGAGGAGGTCGTCCAGCTCGAAGTCCGGCGCGCCGAACTCGTCCACGTCGAAGGCGACGACGAGGTCGGTGACCGCCTCGGCGTCCGAGCGGTCGGGTCGCCGCAGGCGAAAGCCCTCGTCCATCAGTAGAGCGCGGTCGCGAGCCGGCGGCGGTAGTGCGTGGCGACCGGATGTTCCTGCCCGAGCGTGTCGAAGAGGTCGACCATGAGCGCGCGAATCCGCTCGCGCCGCTCCGGGTCGGCGTCCTCGAGCTCGCCGAGGAGCCACTCGAGCGCCCGCTCGTAGTCGCCTTCCGCGAGCGGCCCGAGGATCTCCGGAAACTCGCCGCTCTCCGTCAGCTCGGAGACGATGCGGTCGCCGGCGGGCGGGCCGAGCAGGCCGTCGAGCATCGCGTCCACGCGCTGCCGCGAGACGACGCCGACGAACTCGTCCGCGACGCGACCGTCCCGGAATGCCTTCACGTTGGGGATGCCGCGGACGCCGTAGCGCTCCGCCAGCTCGGGATTCGCGTCGATGTCGACCTTCGCCAGGACGACCTGCCCTCCGCGCTCGGCGACGCTCTCCTCCAGCACCGGCGCGAGCACCTTGCAGGGCCCGCACCAGTCCGCCCAGAAGTCGACGACGACCGGCACGGTCGCCGACCGTTCCAGGACTTCGGTCTCGAAGGTGTCAGTGTCGACGTCCATTCGTGGAAGGGCCTCGAGCACCGAGCGCACGAGCCCGGGAAGGATATCGGTGTTGTACCCGCCTTCGAGGACCAACGCCTAGCCGCTCGCACACTCTTCCCGCGCGGTCGGCCAGCTCCCGAAAGCCGTCCTCGGTGACCAGCATGCCTCCGAGCGGGTCGCCGGCGGCCGCGTCGAACCCCGCCGAGACGACGAGCAGGTCGGGCGCGAAGCGCCTCGAGGGCCGGGAGGAGGCTCTCCTCCATCGCCTCCACGTACTCCGTCGTCGCCGCAGCCCGCCGGCAGGGGGACGTTGACGGTCGTCTCGTTGCCCTCGCCGGGCCCGCCCGTGCCCGGATAGAACGGCCACTGGTGCAGTGGACGGAAGAGGACGGAGTCGTCCGTCCCAGAAGATGTCCTGCGTCCCGTTGCCGTGGTGGACGTCCCAGTCGAGGATCGCGACGCGGGCGTAGCCCGAGCTCGCGCTGGGCGAAACGGGCGGCGACCGCGACGTTGTTGAAGAGGCAGAAGCCCATCGCTTGCGCCCGGGAGAGCGTGGTGGCCGGGCGGGCCGCGCGAGCGCGAAGCCCTCGTGCTCGACGGCCGCTATCGCCGCCCCGGCGGCGAGGCAGCGCGGCCTCGTAGGTCGTCTCGGTGCAGACCGTGTCCGGGTCGAGCATGAGCGATCGTCCCGATCTCGGACGCCCAGCGCACGCCCTCGATGTAGTCGCGCTCGTGGCAGGAGGCCAGTTCACCGACCGTGGCCGGCTCCGTGCTCCACGAACTTCGGGAAGGCCTCGAGGAGCACCCGCAGGCGTTCCTGCCGCTCGGGGTGGCCGCCGGTCGGGTGCAGGCGCGCGAAATCGGGATGGCTGACGACGGTTCGCATGTGATCGGGTGGAAGAGGGTGGAAGTTGTAACGGGTTAGCCCGCGCCGCGGTGGAAGACCTGCTGGGCCAACGCCCCGTCCGCGAGGATGCTCGCGCCCGTGATGTAGGCAGCGCCGTCGGAGGCCAGGAAGGCGACGATGTCCGCCACCTCCTCGGGAGTGCCCGGGCGGCCCAGGGGGATCTCGTCGCGCAGGTCGTCCGCCTCCTCGTTCCGCTCCGTGGCGATCGCCCCCGGCGCGACCGCGTTGACGCGGATGCCGTCGGGCGCGAGCTCGAGCGCCAGCGAGCGCGTGAGCATGCCGAGCGCCGCCTTCGCCGAGGCGTAGAGGGCGAAGCCGTGCCGGGGCACGTGCTCGTGGACGCTCGTGATGTTGACAATGACCCCGCTGCCCTGTTTCCGCATCTCCTTCGCCGCGGCCACGGCCAGCAGGAAGGCGCCACGGACGTGGACGCCGAAGATCTTCTCGTAGTCCTCCGCCCCGAGCTCGAGCACGGGCTTCGCCACCGTGACACCGGCGTTGTTGACGAGGACGTCCAGGCGCCCGAGCTGGGCCACGGTCTCCGCGACCAGGCGCCCGCCTGCGTCCGGCGAGCCCACGTCGCCGAGAAGCCGGGCTGCCGGCCCTCGCGAGGCGACCTCCTCGAAGCGCGCCTGCGAGTTCTCGTTGTCCCGGTGGGTGTGGAAAGCGAGTGCGAAGTCGTCGCGCTGAAGGCGCTCGGCGACCGCCCACCCGATCCCGGTGGCGGCGCCTGTGACGAGCGCGACCGGTTGCACGCCTTGTAGCTTCCCAGATGTGCGCGGCTCCGTTCAGCTGTTCGCCACCTGCCTCGGTGACCTGTTCTTCCCGGACGCGGTCGCCGACGCGGAGCGCCTTCTTCGCGAGGCGGGGTACGAGGTCGAGTTCCCCGGAAAACAGGTGTGCTGCGGGCAGCCGGCCTTCAACGCGGGCCACCGCGGCGCGGCGAGGCGTGTCGCGCGCACGTTCGCGCGCTCCTTTTCCCGCGGGGCCCCGATCGTCACCCCCTCGGGCTCCTGCGCGACGATGGTCTCGCACTACCTCCCCGAGCTGCTCGGCTGCGAGGCGTTCCCGGTGCGGGAGCTCTCCGCCTTCCTGGACGAGGAGGAGGTCGCGCTCCCCCGCGTGAACGAGGGGCGCGCGGTGGCCTACCACGACTCCTGCCACATGCTCCGCGAGCTGGGGATCACTGACGCGCCGAGGCGTCTGCTCGAGCGCTCGGGCGCGCGCCTCGTCCCGCTTCCGCGCGCCGATCTCTGCTGCGGCTTCGGCGGTACGTTCTCGGTTCGCCAGCCCGAGGTCTCCGTCGCCCTTGCCGACGAGAAGCTCGCGGGCGCCGCGCAAGCGGAGGCGCTCGTCACGGCCGATCCGGGCTGCCTCATGCACCTCCGCGGCCGCGCCGAGCGGACGGGCGGCGCCCGCGTTGTCCACCTGGCCACGGCCCTCGCCGGAGGGCTGGCCGCGTGACGAGCCTGGAGCAGCCGCCCGAACGCTTCCGCGAGACGGCGCGGGTCAAGCTCGCCGACGAGGGCACGCTCGCGGCGCTCGATACCGCCACCGGGCGCTTCCTCCACGAGCGCACGGCGGCCTGGGAGGAGCTCGAGGACGTGGAGGAGCTCCGCGAGCAGGCGCGGGAGGTCCGTACGCGCACGATCGACGAGCTCGACCGCCACCTGGACGACTTCGAGCGGGCCGTCGTCGCGCGCGGAGGGCACGTCCACCGCTGCCGGACGGCGGAGGAGGCGCGGGCCAAGGTCGCCGAGATCTGCCGCGCGGCCGGCGCGCAAGCTGGCGGTCAAGTCGAAGTCGATGGCCAGCGAGGAGATCGGGCTGAACGAGGCGCTCGAGGCGGAGGGGACGAAGGTGGTGGAGACCGACCTGGGGGAGTACATCCTCCAGCTCGCCGGCGAGCACCCCGTGCACATCATCGCGCCCGCAATCGAGAAGACCGCCGCCGACGTGGCCGAGCTCTTCTCGCGCGTGGAGGGGAAGCCGGTCGCCCCCGAGCTCGGTGAGCTCACGCGCGCGGCGCGCCGCCAGCTCCGCGACGCCTTCCTGAGCGCCGACGTCGGCATCACGGGGGCGAACTTCGGCGTCGCCGAGACCGGGTCGATCTGCCTCGTGACGAACGAGGGCAACGGCCGCCTGACGAGCTCGCTGCCCCGCGTGCACGTCGCCGTCATGGGCATGGAGCGGGTCGTGCCCACCCTCGCCGACCTCGCCGTACTGCTCCGGCGTGCTCGCCCGGAGCGCGACCGGTCAGAAGCTGACCGTCTACACGACGCTCCTCACAGGCCCGCGCCGGCCCGGAGAGCCCGACGGGCCGGAGGAGCTCCACGTCGTCATCCTGGACAACGGCCGCTCGAGGCTTGTCGGCGGTCACTACCAGGAGATGCTCAACTGCATCCGCTGCGGCGCCTGCATCAACGTCTGCCCGGTCTACCGCAAGGCGGGCGGGGCCGCGTACGGCCCCGTCTACTCGGGGCCGATGGGAGCCGTGCTCGTGCCGCTCCTCGCCCGGCTCGAGCGGGCGCCTTCGCTCCCGCATGCCTCATCGCTCTGCGGCGCGTGCACGGCTGCCTGCCCGGTGAAGATCCCGCTCCACGAGCTCCTGCTCGAGCTCCGCCGCGACCTCGTCGACCAGGGCGTCGCCTCCCGCGGTGAGCGGCTCGGCTTCACGCTCTGGTCACTTGCCTGGTCGCGCCCGTGGACGTACCGGCTCTCGACCGCGCTCGCCCGCATGGGCGAGCCGCTGGCCGGGCGCCTGGGCCCGGGGAAGCGCTGGACGGCCGGCCGGGCACTCCCGCCGCTTGCCCGCCGCCGCTACCGGGACCGGCGCGGGTGAGCCTGGTCGACGACTTCGTCGAGAACGCGACGGCCGCCGGCTTCCGGGTGCACTGGGAGGTGGCCCCGGCCGTCGACGGCGCGGAGGTCTCGGACGCGCTGTACGGCCTCGCCGACACGGGCAGCGTCGTCCTCGCCTCTTCCCCGAGGAGCCGCGCGCGCGCTCGCTCCTGCCCGAGGTGCACGTCTCGCGCCTGCGCGTCGAGAGCATCCTCCCCGGCCTCGCGGAGCTCTTCGCGGCCGTGGGCGACGACCTTCCGAGCGCGCTCGCGATCGTGACCGGCCCCAGCCGGAGCGCCGACATCGAGCAGTCGCTCACCGTCGGGGTCCACGGCCCCGGGGAGGTCCACGTCGTGCTGCTGCGCTAGCGCCACCGATGAGTTTCGCAGCGCCGCGCGGTCTGTACGTCCTCTAACCCATTCGAGAAGGAGACCGAGATGCGCAAGGTGATCGTCAACGAATTCATGAGCCTCGACGGGGTCGTGCAAGCGCCGGGCGGCGCCGAGGAGGACACGACCGGCGGCTTCGAGCACGGCGGCTGGCACATGCCCTACATGGACGACACCTCCATGAAAGAGGTCACCGAGGGGATCCACGAGGCGGGCGGCTTCCTGCTCGGGCGCCGCACGTACGAGATCTTCGCCGGCTACTGGCCGCAGGCCCCGGAGGAGGAGCAGGTCATCGCCGAGCCGCTGAACACGAAGCCGAAGTACGTGGCGTCGTCGACGCTCGCCGAGCCGCTCGAGTGGCAGAACTCGGGTCTGCTCCAGGGCGACGTCGCCGAGGCCGTGGCCAAGCTGAAGCAGGAGGACGGGTCGGACCTGCATGTGATCGGGAGCGCGGACCTGGTCCAGACGCTCATCGAGCACGACCTGGTCGACGAGTTCCGAGTGATGATCGACCCGATCTCCCTAGGCGGGGGCAAGCGCCTCTTCCGCGAGAACGGCTCGCTGAAGAAGCTGCACCTAATCGACAGCCAGGTCACGTCCACGGGCGCCATCCTCGCCAGGTACGCCCCGTCTGAAGGCTGACCTCAGGCGGCCGCGCGGTCGCGGAGCCGCTTGGCGCTCGCGGCGTTGCCCCAGCTCTCGAGGAGCTCGGCGGCCGCCTCCCACTGCGGCTCCGCGTCCGGGAGCTCGGGCAGGGGAGCCTCGTAGCTGGAGGGCGCGATGTCGCAGGTACGTGCGCAGCGCCTCTGCCTGCTCGTCGAAGACGCCCGCCTCGATGGCGCCCTCCAGCGTCTTGTGCTGCTCAGGATCGTCGCAGCGCGGCCGGGGCCGATCCCCTTCGCGCCCGGGATCTTGTCGGAGGAGTCGCCGCGCAGCGCGATGAAGTCCGGCACCTGCTCCGGGTCGACGCCGTAGCGCTCGCGCACCCCGCGGGATCGACGCGGTCGAGCTCGCTCACGCCACGCCGTGGCACGAGGATCGTCGTCCGCCCGTCCACGAGCTGGAAGAGGTCGCGGTCGCTCGTCAGCACCAGGGTCTTGCCCTTGCGCTCTTCCTCCGAGCGCGCCGCCGCGGCGAGGAAGTCGTCCGCCTCGTAGCCGGCCTCCTTCGCCCACGCAAAGCCGAGCGCGCCGACGAGCTCCGGAAGGCGGTCGAGCTGGAACGTGAGCTCGGGCGGGAAGTCGCGCCCCGATTGGTACTGGGGCAAGAGCTCGTGCCGGTAGGTCGGGAAGCCGATCGAGTCGAAGCCGACGAACACCGTGCGCGGCTGCTCCGCCTCCCAGACGATGGTGAGCATGTTGGTGAAGCCGACGACCATGTTCGCCGGCCGGCCCTCGCCGTCCCGGATCGAGCGCGGGAGCGCGTGGAAGGCCCGGTGGGCGAGCGAGTCGCCGTCGACTGCGAGGAGGGGTTTCACCGGGAAAGCGGGCTTGCGTGCTTCGGCTCGTAGAGGCCGAGATCGCCCCCACCGGGCAGTTTGATCGCGGTCACCAAGCCGAATCCCTCGTCGGTGACAGGCCCGGCGAACTCGACGCCCTTGGCCTTCAGCTCTTCGACGGCCGCATGAACGTCTTCGCACATGAGGTAAAGCTCGTGGCGGCCCTCCTCGTCGGCGGGGTGGGCGGCGAGCTCGGCCGGCGGAAGGGCGAAGATCAGCCACCCGCCCCCAGCATCCACCGATGGGAGTTCCAGCACGTCTCGAAGGAAGGCGCGAAGCCCCTCCGCGTCCCTCGTGAAGATCACTGCGTGTACTCCGGTGAGCACCGTCTCACCGCGGAGAATAAGAGTTCCTGACGTGATGGGGCCTCGTCGTCGGGGTGCGATGGGCGGTGCGAGGCAAGGACGCAGGGAGCGTTCGTATCGAATGAGATACGGGCGCGACCGAGGACGCCGCATCGCGCCGTCCAGCGCGGCCCGACGGCACAGCGCCTCATTGCGTCAGGAGCTCTGAGGCCGCTCTCTAGTCGCCGTCGCGGGGCTCGGCCGTCCGCTCGGCTATCGCCGTCGGCTCGCCGGGCAGCGTCTCCACGACCCAGTAGCGCTCGCCCTCCGAGACGACCCGGGCCACGAGCGGCTGGAAGTGGCCGACGGCGATGAAGAACTGGCGCGGGTCGGCGCGCAGACCCTCGTACTCCACCCCCGTCAGCACGACTCGGGCCGTGCAGTCCACGTTGCTGCACTCGCACACGAACTCGGCGCCGTCGTCGAGCCCGAAGCCGTCCCCCACGTCCTTGATGCGCTCGTTGACCGCCCTGAAGAGGACCTGGTTCCGCGCGAAGCGTTGAACCTTCCCGTCGGCGCTGTCTTCAGTCAAGGTCGGCCGATGGTACCGCGGATGGAAGGAACTACCAAGGCCGAACCGGCCCAAGGGCCAGGTGCGTTTGCAGGGAGTCGCTACCCTGATCGCCGTGTCAAAGACCCTGGTCATCGCCGAGAAGCCGTCGGTCGGCCGCGACCTCGCCGCCGCGCTCCCGGACGCCTTCAAGCCGCGAAGGACAAGACGCACCTGGTCGGCGACGACCACGTCATCACCTGGGCAGTCGGCCACCTCGTCGGGCTCGCCGACCCCGAGACGTACGACGAGCGGCTGAAGAAGTGGCGCTTCGCCGACCTCCCGATCGTGCCGCCGAGAAGTTCAAGCTCGTCCCCAACGACGACAAGGCGAAGAAACAGCTCCAGGCCGTCCACAAGCTGATGAAGGACGCCGACATCGACCTGATCGTCAACGCCTGCGACGCCGGTCGCGAGGGCGAGCTCATCTTCGCCTACCTGTACGAGACGTCTGGCGTAAAGAAGCCCGTCAAGCGCCTCTGGCTCAACTCGATGACGAAGAAGGCGATCGAGGAGGCCTTCGAGCACCTGCGCGCGGGCGACGAGATGGCGCCTGCTCGAGGACGCGGCGCGCTCCCGCTCCGAGGCCGACTGGCTCGTGGGCATGAACGCGACGCGCGCGGCCACCATCCGCCTGCGGGCGGCCTTCGACGGCGCCGTCTCGCTCGGCCGCGTGCAGACGCCGACGCTGGCGCTGGTCGTCCGCCGCGAGCAGGCGATCCGCGCCTTCGTGCCGGAGCCCTACTGGCTCGTCGAGGCGCTCTTCGCCGCCACCGGCGAGCGCGTCTACAGCGGCCGCTACCTGGGCGGCAAGCGGATCGCCGAGGACGAGGCGAACGGGATCGTCGCCGACTGCGAGGGCCGTACCGGGCACGATCACGAAGCTGGAGAAGAAGGAGGAGCGGGAGGCTCCGCAGCTCCTCTACGACCTCACCACGCTCCAGCGGCACGCGAACACGCTCTACGGCTTCTCCGCGCGCCGCACTCTGGCGGCCGCGCAGCGGCTCTACGAGGAGCACAAGGCGATCACCTATCCGCGCACGAGCTCGCGTTTCCTGACGAGCGACATGATCGGCGAGATCAAGCCGACCGCCGGTCTCGTGGGCAAGAACGAGCGTACGCTCGGGCGGCGGCGTACGTCACCCGCCTCGAGAAGCTGCCGCTCGGCCGCGTCGTCAACGACAAGAGGGTCGAGGACCACCACGCGATCATCCCCACGCGCTCCGAGCACGACCTCTCGAAGATGGGGCCGGACGAGGCGCGCATCTACGACCTCGTCGCCCGGCGCTTCCTGGCGGTCTTCCACCCGGACGCCGTCTGCGAGCGGACGCGGGTGGAGACGACCGTCGCCGAGCACGTCTTCCGCACGTCGGGGCGGGTGCTGATCGAGCCGGGCTGGAAGAGCGTCTACGGCGAGGAGGCGCAGAACGGGCGCAAGGACGAGGACGACTCGGGCGGCGACCAGCTCCTGCCCGCGCTCCAGCAGGGGGAGGAGGCCGAGACGCGCTCCGTCGACGCGCTCCGCAAGGAGACGCAGCCGCCGCGGCGCTACTCGGAGGCCTCGCTCCTCTGGGCCATGGAGACCGCGGGCAAGGACATCCAGGACGCCGAGCTGCGCGAGGCGATGAAGGACTCCGGCATCGGCACGCCCGCGACGCGCGCGGCGATCATCGAGCGCCTCCTCCAGGTCGGCTACCTCGAGCGCGAGGGCCGCGCACTGCACGCGACCGAGAAGGGCATCCAGGTCATCTCTCTTCTCGGCGGGCACCCGCTCACGTCCGCCGAGCTGACGGGGAACTGGGAGCACCGCCTCGACCTCATCGAGCAGGGCGAGGACACGCGGCCCGCCTTCATGTCCGACATCGTCAAGTTCACACCGGACACCGTCGCCGAGCTGGACAAGCTCAAGGGCGTGAAGATCGAGCGCGCCAACCTCGGCCCCTGCCCGATCTGCGGCCGCGACGTGATCGAGAACCGCAAGGGCTATTCGTGCTGGTCGAAGGACGACCCGGGCTGCGGCTTCGTCATCTGGAAGAAGAAGGCGAACAAGATCCTGCCCGTCTCGGTCGTCAGGGAGCTGATGGAGACCCGCCGGACGGCGAAGCCCGTGGCCGGCTTCAAGGGCCGCAAGGGCCGCAGGTTCAGCGCGAAACTGAGGCTCGAGCAGGGCGAGGACGGCAAGTGGCGCGTCGAGTTCGACGAGGAGTGGGCGAACGCGCCGCGCGACGCCGAAAACGCACCGGAAACCGCAAACACATCGGCTTCCGCCGCGTCTTAGTTAACCCCCGGTTAAGTCTGCCCGCTTCGGGTGGTCAGGACGAGGGAATGCGTCGTAGAGTGAGAACGTTTGCGTAAGTGAGCCATCAATCCGACATGCCTTCGTTTCTCGAAAGGATTCGTAGAAACAGTTGAGCCAGTCTTCCATGCACGAAGTTCTCGACACCCAGGCCGGTCGGTCGCTCGTGGAGAGCGCCGAGGAGCGCGGCTACGTCGAGCCTGCTGAGCTCGAGGCGCTCGCGCTCGAGCTCGACCTCGGCGACGAGGACCTGGCGCAGATCACGCACGAGCTCGAGTCGATCGGGCTCGAGGTGGGCCCGCCCGCGGAGGAGGTCGTGGTCGCCCCCACGGCTCCCGCCGACCCCGTTCACGGGGCCGGCGACAGCCTGCAGCTCTTCCTCGCCGACGTCGGCCGCCACAAGCTCCTGACCGCGGCCGAGGAGGTCACGCTCGCGAAGCGGATCGAGAAGGGCGACCTGCTCGCCAAGCGGCGCATGATCGAGTCGAACCTGCGCCTGGTCGTCTCCATCGCCAAGGGCTATCGCGGCCTGGGCGTGCCGTTCCTCGACCTGATCCAGGAGGGCACGCTGGGGCTGAACCGCGCGGTGGAGAAGTTCGACTGGCGGCGCGGCTTCAAGTTCTCGACCTACGCGACCTGGTGGATCCGCCAGTCGGTGCAGCGCGCGGTGGCGAACAACGCGCGCACGATCCGCGTGCCGGTGCACGTGGTGGAGCGGCAGCAGAAGCTGGGCCGCGCCGCGCGGCGGCTGGAGGTGGAGCTGGGCCGCGACGCGACCCGCGAGGAGCTCGCGGAGGCGACCGGCCTGCCCGTCCAGCACGTGGACGAGGCGCTCTCGGCCGCTCAGGCTTCGGTGTCGCTGAACCAGAGTGTCGGCGCGGACGACGAGGGCGAGCTGGGCGATCTCTTCGCCGACCGCGAGGCGGCCGACCCGTTCGACGAGGCGGAGGAGTCGCTTCGCAAGCAGGGTGTGCGTAAGGCGCTGGCCGCGCTTCCGGAGCGCGAGCGGCGGATTCTCGAGCTGCGCTTCGGCTTCGAGGGCGAGCCCTGGACGCTGGAGGCGATCGGCGCCGAGCTCGGCCTCACGCGCGAGCGCGTGCGGCAGCTCGAAGGCCAGGCCCTTCAGCGCCTCGCCGCGCTGCGCGACCTTCAGTACGTCGCGGCCTAAGCAGCCGTCCAGGATCGAACGGCGGGACCGCTCGTGAACGCCCGTCTTCTGGGCTGCGGCGGCTGGATCCCCACCGAGCAGCGAGAGACGATGTGCGTGCTCGTCCGCGAAGGCGAGAACGCGCTCCTGCTCGATGCGGGCACGGGCCTTGCGCGGCTCGTCACCGAGCCCAGCCTGCTCGACGGCGTACGCACACTGGACATCGCTCTGACGCACTTCCACCTCGACCACGTCTGCGGGCTTGCCTACGTCCCGGCTCTTCCGGTGAAGCCGACGATCTGGGCGCCGGGGCGCTGGCTCTACCAAGAGCCGAGCGCAACGCTGCTCGATCCTTTGCGGCGCGCGCCGATCTCGCCGTCTTCGCCCAGCGAGCTGGGCGAAATCCGCGAGCTCGGCCCCGGCGGCCAGACAATCGGCCCGTTCGAGGTTGCGGTCCGCGCTCAGCCGCGGCACTGGGCGCCCACGGCGGGTCTGCGGGTCGGCGGCGCCCTGGCCCTGATCACCGACACGGCCTACGACCCCGGAAGTGCCGTCTTCGCGCGCGACGTTGCCCACCTGCTCCACGAGGCCTGGTCGACGTCGACGGAGCCGGTCGCGACGGAGGGCGACGCCACCGCCGAGGAAGCCGCCCGGGTTGCGCGCGACGCGCGGGCCCGTTACCTCACCCTCGTTCACCTCAACCCGCGGGCGGACGAGGCTGCCGTCCTGGCCGACGCACGCCGGCGGGTCCCTGAGGCCCGGCTCGGCCGGGACTCGACCGAGCTTGCGCTCTAGTTGACTAGGGACGACTCTCGGCGTTGACGTAGGGAAAGAAGAGAGGTCTGACCCCGTCTAGGAGGTATGGGCGAGGATTCCGGCGCAGCTTCCAGCGAACGGGCGCCGGCATACGGCGCGATAGGCGGCGAGTGGCCCACGGATCTGTCCGACGACGAACCTGACGAGCCCGGCACCACGGACTACTTTCGCCTCGTGGCAACGAACGACGCCAGCGAGGCCCAGAACGCCGACGCCACCCTCGCGACCCCGGATGGCTAACGGCGGTGGGGCGCGGCCGGGCCCCTGACGGCCCGGCCGCGCCGACCTACTCAGCTGAGAAAGACGCCGTTGCGCTCGAAGCCGAGCTCCGCGAAGCCGAGGTCGGAGGTGGCCTCCATTCGCGTCTTGAACCCGAAGCCGAGCTCGACGCCTGCGAACGACCCCGTTGCACGGGCAGTTCTGAAGGTGCCCAGGAACGCCGCCGGGTCGGTCTCGGGGACAGTGTTGCCCGCGCCGAGCTCCTCGGCCGGGCCGGTCGCGTTCCACTCCACGGAGATGTCGAGCACGCCCGGCGTGCTGTTCGCGCCGGCGAAGACGAAGTCGTCGGTGAGGCAGATTCCCTTGAGCTCGAGCTCCGCACGACGGCCTCTGCGGCTGAAGCTGAACGCATCGCGTGGAATCGGGACCGTCCAGAAGAGACCGTTAGGCGGGATCCCCCCGTTGAAGTCGTGAACCTGTGGCGAGCCCGGACCGGACTCGAACAGGTCCACTCATATCTCCGCGAACGCGCCGCGCTTGCGCGACCCGTCCGCGGTGAAGTACTCGCCCTCCGAGACGCGAAGATCCACCTCGAGCCCGTACTCGTGGCCGTCACTGCCCTTCGCCGTCCCCAGCAGGAAAGCCATGGCGGTCCTGCCCTTGAAGTCCGTGATCGTCGTCGGCTCGACGTCGAGGCCCATGAGCTGCACGCCCGTGAACGGGAGCGTCACCGACGGAGGGCCGGGCGAGAAGAGGTGGATCAGGTCGTAGGGCGGCGGCAGGCCGATCGGCAGCCCACCCGGGATTGGCTCAGGTGAGGGCACCACCTTGACCTTGCGCCGCCCCCGCGAGCGGGCGTCCGCCTCCGAGGCCAGCGGTCCGGCGAGGCCCGCGGTCGCCACCGCTCCGGCCGTCCCCAGCAGGAAACGGCGTCGGTCTACCGCGGGTGTCGCCCCGTCGGCTTCCAGAAGATCGTGCACACGAACCTCCTTCCTCCCCCCGAGGGCAGTGTGCAGCGACCCCGAGTGTATGAGGCATCCGCCACGAGGTCAACCGACCTCGAGGGACGTGACCGTCCCCCGCCAGTAGGTAGGAGAAATTGGCCAGAAGCGTCCACCTCTGGCCTCCCGCGGACCCGAGAGCGCGGATCGGACAGCGGTGACTTTCCCGCCGTCTGCCTCAGCGGTGGCCGATGGCGGAGAGTTGCTCGGCGAGGCGGCGGCGGAAGGCCGGCACGTGTGCGACGAGGCGTAGCGCCGCATTGCGCAGCGGGCGAACCGCCGGAGGGGCGGTGGCGAGTCGGGTGAGCCGGTGGGCGAGTGCGACCACATGCATCGCCTCGGCACGACTGCCGGCCGCATATTCATCGAGTTTGTCCTCGCGACCCTCCCGCAGGGCGACCGACAGCGCATCCCCGAGGGTCATCGCATCACGCAGGCCGAGGTTCATGCCTTGCCCACCTGCCGGGCTGTGCGTGTGTGCGGCGTCGCCGGCGAGCAGTACGCGCCCGGCCCGGTACTGGTCCGCCACCCGCTCGTGGATCCGAAATCTCGATCCCCAGATCACTTCCGTCACCCTCGCCGTGGTACGACGCGGACCCCGGGTGTCCAGCAGTCGCTGCGCAAAGGCGACGTCCGGCTGCTCCGGCGCATCGTCGACTTCGGCCACGAGCCGGAACGACCCGTCCGGGAGCGGCGCCACGACCAACATGCCCGGTTTGGAGAAGAACAGCAGAACCTCGTCCCCCGGCAGGCCGCCCTCCACCCGGACGTCAGCCAGCGTGAAGGACAGCGACAGGGCATCGTTGCCGTCGAACCCGAGTCCGGCCAGGTCGCGGATCGTGCTGTTCATGCCGTCGGCCGCAACGACGTACTCGGCCTTGATCACGTGGCCGCTGTCCAGCGTGACCTCGGCATCATCGGCGGTCTGGCTCACCCCGGTGGCGACGTACGGGCGGTGGACCCTGCCGCCGAGTTCCTCGAGGCGGTCGAGCAGGACCTTCTCGGTGATGTTCTGCGGGACCATCAGCGTGTACGGATACTCCGTCGGGAGCCGGTCGAACCTGACCGGCACGAGCTCGCGATCCCCATCGCGAACGCTGAACTGCCGAGCGTGGATACCGAGCCCCGCCAGTCGCTTCGAGACGCCGATCCGCTCGAGCATCTCCAGAGTCCGGGCATGCACAACGGCGGCGCGCGACGTATTCGCTCCTGTCGCCTGCCGATCAACCACTGTGACGTCATGGCCATGCCCGGCCAACGAGGCGGCAACCGCCAACCCCACCGGCCCCGCACCGACCACCAGCACCTCGGTCCGATCAGGAAGCTCACTCATCACGGCCTCTCCTTCACTGAACAGTCAAGAGCTGTTCGCCAGCACTTGCTGACCTTGACTCTAGAGCGCTTCATCCTTCGCTTCTGCGGTGACGGAAATCTAGGGTTCTCGGCCACGAGTCGTCTACCGCACCCATGCGTTCGCGGCCCGCGCAGCACCACTCATCGCGACGACATCGAGGGACGTGACCGTCCCCCGCCAGTAGGTGAACGGGCCGTCGGGGAGCTCCCAGCGGACCTCGGCGCGGGTGGGGATGCGGACGCCGCCCAGCACCGCGTAGTCGGCGAACGTGCCCGACCAGGGAGTGCGCACGATCTCACGGCCGACGACGCGCGGCCGTTCGGGAGCGGACGCCGCGACGATGTCGCCGTCCGCGTCGAACCCGAGCCGCACGGACGCTCCGGACGCCGAGACCTCGACCGCCGTGGGATCGACCTCCCGCCACACGAGCTCCCGGTTGGCGACGAGCGCGTGCGGCACCCAGGGAAGCTCCGCCAGGTAGCGAAGAACCTGAGCTTCGGCGGCCTCCGGGCCGCTGCTCGACATGACGGGGAGAACACCGAAGAGGCGGCCGTCGAGGCGCCCTGCGCCCGCGTCGTAGCGGTCGACGACCCGCAGGCGGACGACACGGGCCACGGTGAACCGCGCCCGCCAGGCGAAGGCGACCCGCTCCACCGCGAATTCCTCGTCGGCCCGGAACGGGAGCCAACGGCCGTCCGGCTTCAAGCGCATCTCGCCGACCTGGGTGATGGACACCCGGCGGGCAGGGCCGGCGCCGGCGGGGAGTGCGCGGGCGGCGTAGCGGCGAACGAGCGCCGACACCCGTGGAGCTTAATCAGAGAGCGAGGAAGGGCGGGCCATGGGCCCGCCCTTCCTCTTGGGGGGAGGGGTGGGGGCAAGCCCGCCGCAAGGGGCTCCCCCCACCATGGAAGCCGGACGGTGGCTCCGCCGCATCGAGCCGAGCCGACCGACCTACGCACAGCACTATGTCCGCCCCGGACAGCCCCTACCATCCCCCCTTTAGGTGATTCACCCGCCTGCCGCTCTAACGAACGACTTGCCCACACGTCCAAGCTCTTGGATACTGCCCTCCCTACCCCCGGTGGAGGGGGCGGTCGGACATCGAAAAAGGAGAGAAAGCGTGAGGGGAAAGTCATTCAGGTTTGCTTCTCCTGCTCGCCGCCCTCTTGTTCACCCTCGGCATCGCCGCGTGCGGCGGCGACGACGAGGAGGAGCGGAGGGAGAGGCGGCCACAGGCGCCACCGACACAGGAGGCGAAGCGGCGGCGGGCGGGACGCTCGTCTTCGCCGGCGCGGCCGACCCGGTCGTGCTCGACGGCGCGCTCGTCTCGGACGGCGAGTCGATCCGCGCCATCACCCAGATCTTCGAGACGCTCGTCTTCCTCGAAGCCGGGCACGACCGAGCCCGTGCCGGGCCTCGCCGAGAGCTGGGAGCCGAACGCGGACGGCACCGTCTGGACGTTCACGCTCCGCGAGCGGCGTGACGTTCCACGACGGCGAGCCGTTCAACGCCGAGGCGGTCTGCTTCAACTTCGACCGCTGGTACAACTTCACCGGCCCGCTCCAGAACCCGAGCGCCTCCTACTACTGGCAGGTCGTGTTCGGCGGGTTCGCCGAGTTCGACCCGGAGAGCGGCGCCCCGGAGGAGAGCCTCTACCAGAGCTGCGAGGCGCAGGACGAGTCGACGGCCGTCATCACGCTGACGAAGCCGTCGGCCACGTTCATCCCGGCGCTCGCGCAGCAGGCGTTCTCGATCGCGAGCCCGAAGGCGCTGACGGAGTTCGAGGCCGACGAGGGCACGGTCGACGCCGACGGCGTCTTCCAGCCGAGCGGCACGTTCGGCACCGAGCACCCGATCGGCACCGGGCCCTTCCAGTTCGAGTCGTGGACGCGCGGCGACCGCCTCACGCTCACCCGCTACGACGACTACTGGGGCGAGAAGGCCAAGCTCGACGAGCTCATCATCCGGCCGATCCCCGACAACGCGGCGCGCCTGCAGGCGCTCCAGACCGGGGAGATCCAGGGCTACGACCTCGTCGAGCCGCAGGACATCCCGACGATCGAGGGCGACGAGAACCTCCAGATCCTCGACCGGCCGGCGTTCAACGTCGCCTACGTGGGGATCAACCAGGCGAAGCCGCCGATGGACGACCTCGAGGTGCGGAAGGCGATCGCCTACGGCCTCGAACCGCCAGGAGGTCGTGGACTCGTTCTACGCCGGCCGCGGCGAGGTGGCGAAGGAGTTCATGCCGCCCGAGGTCGTCGGCTACGCGGACGACGTCACCGAGTACGAGTACGACCCGGAGATGGCGAAGCAGATCCTCACGGACGCGGGCTACGAGCTGCCGGTGGAGATCGAGTTCGCGTACCCGAGCGACGTCTCGCGGCCGTACATGCCCGACCCGAAGCGGAACTTCGAGGCCTTCAAGGCGAGCCTCGAGCAGTCCGGCTTCAAGGTGACGCCGAAGACGGCGCCGTGGAGCCCGGACTACCTCGGCAACGTGGACGAGGGCAACTACCAGGTCTACCTGCTCGGCTGGACGGGTGACTACGGGGACGCCGACAACTTCATCGGCACGTTCTTCCAGACGCCGCAGGAGGCCTGGGGGACGACCGACCACCCGAACCAGGAGGTCATCGACCTGCTCAACCAGGGCGAGGAGGAGACCGACGAAGCCGCGCGTGAAGGGCATCTACCAGGACGCCAACCGCGCGATCATGGACTGGCTGCCGGGCGTGCCCTACGCGCACTCGGAGCCGGCGCTCGCCTTCGCGGCGAACGTGCAGGGCTACATCCCGAGCCCGACCACGAACGAGAGCTTCGCCACGGTCTCGATCGAGGAGTAACCGAGCTAAGGGACGCAAGAAGCCGGCGGACGACGATGCTGCAGGTTCATCGTCCGCCGGCTTCTGCTTCTCATCCCGATCCTGATCGGGCTCTCGATCCTGATCTTCCTCTACCTGCGGGCCCTGCCCGGCAGCCCGGCGGCCGCGCTCCTCGGCGAGCGGGCGACCCCCGAGGCGGTCGCGGCGATCGAGGAGGAGTACGGGCTCGACGAGCCCATCTACGTCCAGTACTGGCGCTACACGAAGAGCGTCCTCTTCGAGTTCGACCTGGGGACGAGCAACCAGAGCCGCCAGGCGATCACCGAGGAGCTCAAGCGGCGCTTCCCGGCCACGGTCGAGCTCGCCGTCGGGGCGATGCTCTTCGCCACGCTCTTCGGCATACCACTGGGGTTCATCGCGGCGAAGAAGTACGGAACCTGGATCGACCACACGAGCCTCTTCGCGTCCCTGCTCGGGATCTCGATCCCGATCTTCTTCCTCGCCATCATCCTCAAGTACATCTTCGCCGTGAAGCTGGGCTGGCTGCCCTCGGTGGGCCGCGCAGGACGTGCTCATCGACGCCGAGCACCCGACGAACTTCTACATCCTCGACGCGATCATCACCGGCAACTGGGACGGCCTTCGTGGACGCGATCAAGCACCTGATCCTGCCCGCGATCGCGCTCGGCACGATCCCGCTCGCCATCATCGCCCGCATCACGCGCGCGGCCGTCCTCGACGTCCAGAACGAGGACTACGTGCGCACGGCCCGCGCCAAGGGCGTCGCGCCCATGACCGTCGACCGCCGCCACGTGTTCCGGAACGCCCTCCTGCCGATCACGACGATCATCGGCCTCCAGGTCGGCCTCCTCCTCTCGGGCGCGGTGCTGACCGAGACCGTCTTCGCCTGGCCGGGGGTGGGCTCCTGGCTCGTGGAGGCGATCGAGTTCCGCGACTACTCCGTCCTCCAGGGCGGGATCCTCTTCCTCGCCATCGTCTTCGTCCTCGTGAACCTGGTCGTGGACGTGCTCTACGGCGTCATCAACCCGCGGATCAGGCTGAGCTGAGATGTCCGTCGCCGAGATCGAAGCACGAGAAGATCCAGCTCGAGGCGCCGCAGGGCCTCTGGAGCGACGCCTGGCGGCGCCTCCGCAGGAACCCGGGCGCCATCGTCGGCTTCGTGCCTCGTCGGCTTCTTCCTCTTCCTCGCCATCTTCGCGCCGCTGATCGCTCCCTACGGGCCGCGCGAGGTCGCGGCGCCGCTCACGGACGCCTTCGAGGCGCCCTCCTTCGACCACTGGGCCGGGCTCGACCAGCAGGCCCGCGACGAGCTCTCCCGGATCATGTACGGCGCCCGCTACTCGCTCCTGATCGGGATCGTGTCGGTCTTCGTCGGGCTCTCGGTCGGGCTCGTCCTGGGCGCCGCCGCCGGCTACTTCGGCGGCATCATCGACTCGGTGATCATGCGCTCGATGGACGTCATGCTCTCGATCCCGAGCCTCCTGCTCGCCATCGGCATCGTCGCCGTCCTCGGCCCCGGCTTCTTCCAGATCATGATCGCGGTGGGGGTCGTCCAGATCCCCATCTTCGCGCGCCTCCTGCGCGGCTCGGTGCTCGCGCAGAAGGAGAACGACTTCGTCCTCGCCGCGCGCTCGGTCGGCGTCCCACGGCGCACGATCCTCGCCTCGCACATCCTCCCGAACGCCATCTCGCCCCTGATCGTGCAGGGCACGCTCGCCATGGCGACCGCGATCATCGACGTCGCCGGGCTCGGCTTCCTCGGCCTCGGCCCGCCCGACCCGGGGACGCCGGAATGGGGCACGATGCTCTCGGACGTGAACCGCTACTTCCAGAGCGGCCCGCACCTGGCGATCGCCCCCGGCGTCGCCATCGTCCTCACCGTGCTCGGCTTCAACCTGATCGGCGACGCGCCTGCGCGAGGCGCTCGACCCGAAGCTGCGCAGTCGATCGATGAGCCGATGCAGCGACTGCGCGAGCCGCTCCTCTCCGTCGAGGACCTGCGCGTCGAGTTCTGGACGAGCCGGGGGACCGTGCACGCCGTCAACGGGATCACGTTCGACATCGCCCCCGGCGAGACGCTCGGGATCGTGGGCGAGTCGGGCTGCGGCAAGAGCGTGACCTCGCTCGCGCTCCTCGGCATCCTCTCCCGCGCGGGCCGCGTCACCGGCGGGACGGCCATGTTCGAGGGCCGCGACCTGCTCCAGCTGAAGGACGACCAGCTGCGCCAGATCCGCGGCCGCGACATCGCCATGATCTTCCAGGACCCGATGACGAGCCTGAACCCGGTGCTCACCGTCGGGCGGCAGATCCGCGAGGCGCTCGAGACGCACTTCGACCTGGAGAAGAAGGAGGCGAACGACGCGCTCGGCCGAGCTCCTCGACCGCGTCGGCATCCCCAGCCCGAAGATGCGCCTCAAGGACTACCCGCACCAGTTCTCGGGCGGCATGCGCCAGCGCGCGATGATCGCCATGGCGCTCGCCTGCGAGCCGAAGCTCCTGATCGCGGACGAGCCGACGACGGCGCTCGACGTCACCATCCAGGCGCAGATCCTCGACCTCCTGCGCGCAGCTCGTCGTCGAGCAGGACGCGGCGCTCATCCTCATCACGCACGACCTCGGCGTCGTCGCCGGCATGTGCGAGCGCGTGAACGTGATGTACGCGGGCATGTTCGTGGAGACGGGCTCCGCGCGAGCAGCTCTTCGGCCGCCCGCGGCACCCGTACACGCTCGGCCTCCTCCAGTCGATCCCGCGCCTCGACGCGACGCGCAAGGAGGCGCTCACGCCGATCGAGGGCGCGCCGCGCGACATGCTGAGCCCGCCGAGCGCGTGCCCCTTCCAGCCGCGCTGCCGCTTCGAGGTCGAGCAGTCGCGCCTGGAGGTGCCGCAGCTCCGCGAGATCGAGCCGGGCCACCACGTCGCCTGCTTCAACCCGGTGCCCGGCCGAGGAGTGGGAGCAGACGAAGGCGGCCGCCGTTGGCTGATGGACGGACCCCTCCGATGAGCTCGCCAGCGATGAACGGCGCGCTCGTGCGCGTCGAGAACCTCAAGGTCTGGTTCCCGATCAAGAGCGGGCTCGTGCTCGACCGCCACATCGGGCGACATCAAGGCGGTGGACGACGTCTCGCTCGAGATCGAGCGCGGCGAGACGCTCGGGCTCGTGGGCGAGTCCGGCTGCGGCAAGTCCACGATCGGGCGGGCGATCCTGCGCCTCTACGAGCCGACGGCGGGCAGGATCCTCTTCGACGGCCAGGACATCTCACACTTGGGCGAGGCGGAGCTGCGGCCCCTGCGGCGGCGCATGCAGATGGTCTTCCAGGACCCCTTCGCCTCCCTCAACCCCCGCCACAGCGTGGGGCGCATCGTCGGCGAGCCGCTGCGCGTGCACGGCCTCGCCAGCCGGCGCGAGGCCGGGCAGGCGCGTGCGGCGAGCTGCTCGAGATCGTCGGCCTGCCCGCCGACGCGGGCTCGCGCTACCCGCACGAGTTCTCGGGCGGCCAGCGCCAGCGCATCGGCCTCGCGCGCTCGCTCGCGCTCAACCCCGACTTCATCGTCTGCGACGAGCCCGTCTCGGCGCTCGACGTCTCCATCCAGGCGCAGATCGTCAACCTGCTCGAGTCGCTCCAGAAGGACTTCGACCTCACCTACCTCTTCATCGCGCACGACCTCGCCGTCGTCCGCCACATCTCCGACCGGATCGCGGTCATGTACCTGGGCAAGATCGTCGAGGTCTCGCCCGCCGCCGACCTCTACGACGACCCGCTGCACCCGTACACGATCTCGCTCCTCTCGGCCGTGCCGATCCCCGACCCGGAGGTGGAGCGGGAGCGCGAGACGATCCTGCTCGCCGGCGACCTGCCCAGCCCGGCGAACCCGCCGCCCGCCTGCCGCTTCCACACGCGCTGCCCCTACGTGCAGGAGACGCGCTGCCGCGACGACGAGCCGCCGCTCCGCAAGCTCGAGAGCGGCCACTGGGTCGCCTGCCACTGGGCGGAGGACATCAAGGCGGGCAAGATCGAGCCGCACGAGGTGGAGGCGGTCTTCGAGCTGCAGGCGGCGACGGGCGTCTACGAGCCCCCGCCCGTCTAGGAAGCTGCCCGCTGGCCGACCTGCCGGCAACCGCAGCCTGGCGCCTTCTCGGCGCTCACGAGGGGTTCGAGGTCGTCTTCCTGCGCCGCGAGCCGGACGGCTACCGCATCGAGGGGCACTCGACGGGGGTCGAGGAGGGCGAGGCGTGGGGAATCCGCTACGCGCTCGCGCTCGACCTGGGCTGGGCCACGCGCTCGGCCCACGTCATCGGGCGATCGGCGGCCGGGGCGCACGAGGTGCGGCTCCAGGGAGACGGGAGCGGGGGGTGGGCCATCGACGGCAGGCCCGCGCCGCTGGTCGACGGGTGCCTGGACGTCGACCTCGAGGGGTCTGCATGCACAAATGCTTTCCCGGTGCACCGACTGGGGCTGGAGGTGGGCCAGCGGGCCGAGGCGCCTGCCGCCTACGTGCGCGCGCTCGACCTCCGCGTGGAACGGCTGGAGCAGAGCTATGCCCGGCTGGAGGACGACGACGGGCGCCGCCGCTACGACTACGCGTCGCCGGCGTTCGGCTACCGGGCCGAGCTCGTCTACGACGAGTTCGGCCTCGTGCTCGACTACCCGGGCATCGCCGTCCGGGTGCTCTAACCCCCGAGCTCTTCGGCCTGCTCGTCGCCCACCTCGCGGTGAACGGCCACGGCACCTACGACGAGGAGGACGCCGGCGACCTCGACCGGCGTCGGAACCTGGGCCAGGACGATCACGCCGATGACTGTCGCCGTCGCCGGCAAGAGCGACACCATCAGCGAGTACGTCGCGCGGCTCAGCCGCGCCATCGCCAGCTGGTCGCAGACGTAGGGGATGACCGACGAGGCGACGCCCGACGCCGATTCCCGCCACGATCGCAACCGGGTCGAGGAGGGCCGGGACGACGCTCCAGCCGCCGATGGGGGTGATGGCCACGGTGGCGACCAGCATCGCCGCGGCCAGCCCGTCGATCCGGCCGATCGCCGGGCTGCGCGCGACGCGGTGCGCGAGGACGATGTAGAGCGCGAAGAGGGCGGCGTTGGCGAACGCGAAGGCGACGCCGACGGGCTCGCCCTCGAGCTGGACGTCGGTGAGCAGGTAGACGCCGGGCACGGCGAGCGCCAGCGCGAGCCCGTTTCTCGGCGTCCGCGCGCCGAGCGCCGCAAGCGCGATGACCGGCAGGAACTCGATCGCGGCCACAGTTCCGAGCGGCAGCCGGTCGATCGCCACGTAGAAGCAGCTGTTCATCACCGCGAGGACGACGCCGAGCGAGAGGAGCAGCGTTCGGGTCTCGCGGTCGAGAGCCGCGCGCGCGCGCCACGGCCGGCGCCAGGCGGCGAAGACGGCGCCCGCGCTGGCGATCCGGAGCCAGGCCACGCCGAGGGGGTCGACACGCGTGAAGAGCAGCACGGCAAACGCGGGCCCGAGGTAGTGGAAGACTGCGCTTCCGACGAAGTAGGCCTGCGGCGGCGCACCCAGGACGGCACGGCTCCAGCCCGGCCCGCGGTGGGGTGCAGTCAGAGACTCGGCCACGCCGTTAGGATCGCGTCGCAGGCTGAACCATGGAATACTGGATCGATGGAGATTCGGTCCTAGTGCCTGGGAAGCGAAGGGATTCTCTCCAGAGCGCCTATGAAGAGGGCGTACTCGACACCGTCGACCTTCGTTTACTTGAGGAGTTGCAGGTGGACGGGCGTCTGGGAATGGCCGAGTTGGGCCGCCGCGTGAGCATGTCGGCGCCGGCGGTCGCCGAACGGGTCCGGCTGCTGGAGCGGGCCGGCGTCATCAGCGGCTACCACGCAGAAATCGATCCTCGCCGAGTCGGGCTCCCGATCGGAGTGTTCGTCCGCATCAGGCCGGCGCCAGGCCAGCTCGCTCGCATTCCCGAGATCGCCCGCGAGAGCCCCGAGGTCGCCGAGTGCTACCGCATCACAGGCGAGGACTGCTACCTCCTGCGGGTCAACCTCCGCGCGATCGACGACCTCGAGGAGATCCTCGATCGCTTCACTCCCTACGGGCTGACGACGACCTCGATCATCAATTCCACGCCGGTGCCGCGTCGCGGGCCACCGCTCGGAGAAGCCGGCGGGCAGGACGAAGAACGGGTCGCAGGTCGATAGTCAGGGTCGAGCGGCTCGACTCTAGCTCTCTTCCCCGAGCAGCTCGTCGGCTCGGAGTATTGCTTTGACGCGACTTCGGACGCCGAGCTTCTTGAGGATGTGGTGCACGTGTGCCTTCGCCGTACTATGGCTAATGACCAGGCTAGTCGCGATCTCAGCGTTCGAGAGGCCTCGCCTCATGAGCTGGAGTACCTCGTGTTCCCGCGGTGTGAACAAGTCCGCCGACAAGGGAGACTCGAATCCATCGAGACCAGCAGTTCGAGCCAGGTGATGGTCCCTGCTAAGAGTGAGGGAACGTCTAAGTGCGGCGACGGCTACCGGATCGGTCACGAGCCGAAGGAGGTGCGGGAAGACTCGGTACGTTAGGACGAGGCCGTCGCGAAAGTCGGCGTGATCGGCCGCGATAATCGCTTCTTCAACCTTTGATCGGGGTGCTGATCCCTCGCCGTCGTTGGCTTTCAAGATAGCTTCCGCAAAATTTGTGCAGTGGATTGTCTCGACGCTCCGAGACAAATCGCGAGCCCTCCGGATGAGTTCGTCCGAGAGGGCCTTTTCCTCAAGACCGGCTGCGACGATTGACAATGTTGCAAGGAACTCACCGTGTCCCCGTGACGAGAGCACTTCGACAGGCGCAAGTTCTTGGACTTCGAGCGCTTCGGCAAGTGATCGAGTTGATGCAGTCAGCTTCACCCTTAGTGACAGTTCCAACATCTGTAAGAACGGATCCTCGCGCTTGGAGCTAGTCCGTTGGAATTCGCGGAGTGTTGCTTCCGCGGATCGGAATTGCCTCAACCCGATCTCGGCCGCTGCGCGAAATGCCAAACACGCGCCCACGGCGAAGTCAAGGCTCAGCTCTCGGCATAGAGCTAGCGCACGAGTCGCAAGCTTGTTCGCCTCTCGATAGTGACCTCGGCCGACTTGGGTTCCAGCCGCGTTGGCGAGGAAGCTGCTGCGTGCAAGGGGGTTAGCAGCGTGGTCGACTGCAGGCAGAAGCGCCTCGTAGCGGCTCCACAACCCAGCGAACGTACCCCGCTGTTCAGCTGCAAACTGGTGCCCAACAGCGAGGCGGAGTCGGGTATCGATGTCTCCATTTGCGAGCGCCTCAAGCTCGCTCAAGTATTTCGTCGACTGGGCAGGGTCAACCTCAGACGCCGAAAGAAAGAGCCCCCACAAGGCCTCACGTCGTTCCTCAGCCTTAGTGCTTGCTGCAAGTGAGCGCTTGTAGCTGGACTGTGCCTCAGCATCCCTCGATAGGAGGTGAAGCCCCCTACCCTTGAGACTCCAGGCGTATGCCGAGTCCTCGGCGTCGTCGGAAAGGCTCGTCGCAATCTCGTTTGCAAGGCTTACGGCCTCTGAGACCTGGCCTTTGTGAATAAGCAAAGCGGCTCGAGCAAGGCCTGCAGAAGGGAGCTGCAACGACGCCGGGGTCGCAAGCGAGAGCCACTTCTCGAGCGTCTCAATCCGGCCGGTTGCCAAGAGCTCAGTCGAGGCCTTGCCGACGATCTCGGCCGCTTCGCCAAGCTCTCCAATGTCGATTGCGAGTTCGAAGGCCTCATCCCACTGCTCTTTGGCTCTTGCATACATAACCGCTTGAAGTGAGAGTTCCCTGTACCTTTGTTGATCCTGTGAGGCAAACCGTCTGCGAAGGAAGTCCCTTAGAAGTGGGTGGAATCTCAGATCTCCCTTCGTGTCCGCGTGCATTAGGTCTTCAGATCTCAGGCGCTCGACTATTGGCTCGGGCTGCTCAATCTCGAGGACTTCGCGCGCGATTTGGCTGTTGACGCGAGGAGGTATGGACGCGAGGAGCATGAAACGCTGCACGCTCGCTGGCTCGCGACGAAATACTTCTTCGGCGAAGTAACGAAACAACGCGTCGGACATCCGTTCCTCAGGAAGCTCAAGCGACGCGGTGAGAGCAGCGAGTCCGATTAGGGCGGGCCATCCGCGAGCTTGGCGAACTACCGTCCGAATCGCTGCGGACGACCGACCCTCAAGCACTCTCCCGGCTTCCTCATCGGTCATCGCAAGCTGGTCGGGGCCGATCTCCAGAATCTCGCCATACAGAAGACGCCGAGCGGATGCCCACGCTGGCCGTCGACGGCTCGTCACTAGGATCCGGACTCTTACGAGCGTAAGGAGCCAGTCGATGAACTCTTCGACTGGCGCCGAATCAGCAACCAGATGGTAGTCGTCGATCACGATCATCCCATCGTCTGGCCAAGTCACGAGATCGTCGGCTAGAAGCTCTGCAAGAGGACGTGTTGCCTTCTCAGGGTCACCGAGTCGGACTCGCTGCCGAAGTCGCTGGCCAGCGCCAGGCACTAGTGGGACGATCACGTCCACCAAGCCTGTCGAAAAGGCGGCGAGGTCGGCTGAGGCGGGAGTCGCGCGATACCAGGCCACCTGCTCGCGATCCTGGAGCCACTCTCGCGCTAGCGTCGTCTTGCCATACCCGGCTGGTGCGGTCAGCAAGATTGCTTGCGCCCTCGTCTCGTCAAGAACATTCGTGAGGCGGGGTCGCTTGGCATGGCGCCTGAACAGAGGCGTGGACCCCACGGCATCCTGTGCCTCGCTCGTAGCGGTTGCATCTCTCACTGCAGCCCCGGAGCCTAACCGCAGGAAGCAGCACTAACCAGGCACCTTTCGGACAAGGCGCCGCACCCGCGGCAGGTGCCGCGGGTGCGGGGCGTCATCCCCCGGAAGCGGTTAGCTCGACGTGCGGGAATCGCCGCGCACGCCGTCCTCCGCCTCGAGGCTTTCGAACGGATCGTCCCCGGTTGCTTCGCGGTAAGCCGCAGGGATCTGTCGCCGACGGCTTACCCCGAGCTTCGTTCGAAGAACGTCCGAATGGGCCTTGGCTGTCCGCGGCGAGACGCCAAGCCGTTCTGCGATCTCGAGGTTAGAGCAGCCGATCGTGATCAGCCGCACAACCTCTCGCTGCCGCCGCGTAAATCTGAGGTCCCTGTCGACGGTGAGCATGGCGGGATCTTGGCAGGCCCTTGCATCGGTGGCCATTGACCGTTGGGTCGATCTTGGGCAATTGACCCTTCGGGTAATGACACCACTCGCGGGCCGGGCCTTTCGGGGCGCTTCGCATGATCTCGCTGAGCCAAGCGAACTCCAGACCCCGTGTCATCGCACACCTCTCGGCCAACGTCATTTCACTGCCGGCGTGCCGGAGTGTCCGACGAACGGCCTCGTGCCCGCGGTCGTTCACGCCACGCGCCCCATCGTCGTCCAGCGCGCGGATCCGCACGAGCAACTCGAGCTCTGCACGCACATGCGTGCCATCATCTCCGGCCCGTCCGTGGCAATGGTGAAGGCGACGCCTCCGTTCGTGAAGGCTCGAATGGTGTCGCGGAGAGCTTGCTCGTCGGCGAGGGCGCCGGTGAGCAGGGCGTGATCCCCTGCTCGCGCGCGAGCGTCCACAGGACGGAGGCGTCGACCGAGCCGCCCAAGGGGTGTGGAGCTCGGCAAGCCCTTCGCGGGCGATCTCCTCGACGAGGGCGGCGGCGGCGCTCATCGGCGCGAGTCCAGAGCGGCCTACAAAGACTTGATTTAACCGAGCAGTTAATTAACGATGTAGTTAATCGTGTCGACTGACAGGCTCAGCGTGATCTTCGGCGCGCTCGCAGACCCGACTCGCCGGGCGATCCTCGCCCGCCTGGCGGAAGGCGACGCGACGGTCTCGGAGATCGCCCAGCCGTTCGAGATCAGCCTGCCGGCGATCTCGCGGCACCTGAAGGTGCTCGACAATGCGGGGCTCATCTCCAGAAGCCGTTCCGCCCAGTGGCGCCCGAGCAGTCTCCACGCCGCGCCGCTCAAGGAAGCCACGGACTGGATGGAGCAGTACCGGCAGTTCTGGGACACGAGCTTCGACCGGCTCGACGCCCATCTGAAGCGCATCCAGCAAGACCAAGCGAGGATCCAAGACAAACCCGAAAGGAGAACGTCGTGACGGAAGCCGCAGAGAGCAAGGAGCTGGTCATCACCCGAGTCTTCGACGCGCCGCGAGAGCTTGTGTACAAGGCCTTCACCGACCCCGACCAGCTCGCGCAGTGGTTCGGCCCGGTCGGGTGGTCAGTGCCCCGCGAGACCGTCGAGATCGACGCGCGTCCCGGCGGGCACCAGCGCTTCGTGATGGTCAACGACAGCGATCCCGAACAGCGCTCCCCCGTCGACGGGACCTTCGTCGAGGTCGTCGAGAACGAGCTTCTCGTCGGCGCCGAGGAGTGGGAGGGCGTCCCCGGCATGCAAGACGCCGGCCCGATGCAGATCCGGCTCGAGTTTCACGACGAGGACGGCAAGACCCGGCTGGTGTTGCGGCAAGGGCCCTACACGCCGGAGGTGGAGGACATGGCCCGCCAGGGGTGGGAGAGCTCCTTCACGAAGCTCGACACGCTGCTCGCCGCCTGACTCCCGGCCTGATATGATGTGACCACTGAGGTGGTCACATGCGTGTCGTAACCGTGCGAGGTTTTCGGGATCGAGCGAGCGAGATGTTCCGCTCCGATGACGTGATCCTTGTCACGCGGGAGGGCCGGCCGGCCGGGTTCTTCCTCCCGTGGGAAGGCCCGGAGCTCCCGGAGGACGTGCGACGTGAAGTCTTCCTCCGCTTGACCGAGCAGATCGCTGCGCAGCGGGAGGCTCGAGGCGTGAGCGAGGAGGAGGTCTTGAGCGATTTCGCTGCCTCCCGCCGTCGTCGCTGACGCCAACGTCGTCCTCTCTGCTCTGATCGGCGGCCGCGCTCGCCTCGTCATCGCCTCGCCCAGCGGGCCGCGCTGCCTGGGTGCACACGCGGTGGCCGAAGAGGTGGCCGAGCACGTGCCCGCCTTGGCCGAACGCCGTGGGCTGGATGCCGCCCTCCTCCTCGCGGCGCTCAGCGTCATGCCCATCGAGTGGCAACCGCTCGAGGTCTACGAGCCCTACCGGGAGGAGGCCGAGGGACGAATGGCGGCTCGCGACCCCGAAGATTGGCCGTCCGTAGCGCTCGCGCTCGCGCGCTCGCTCCCGATCTGGTATCAGGACAAGGACATGGAGGAGGCGGGCGTTACCGTCCACACCACGGGGGAGCTTCTCGATGCGATTCGGCGGGTCGGCGGGCTGATCTAGGATCGAAGCCATGGGAGCGGAGCGGGCGGTCATCGTTCGGCCGGGCGAGGGGCATCACGTCGCCAACGTCGAGTTCCTCGCCCGCAGCCAGGACACCCCGCGCTTCAACCTCGGCATCATCACCATCCAGCCCCACCGGGATGGGCCTGGGATGCATGCGCACGCGGTGGAGGACGATTCGTTCTACATCCTCGAAGGCGAGCTGACTTTCACCGTCGACGGCGAGGAGGTCGTCGCCGGGCCCGGGACGTTCGTGCTCGTCCCGCCTGGAGTTCAGCATTCGTTCGCCAACCGTGGCGACGCCGTTGCGCGCTTCGTCAACGTCCACGCTCCCGCCGGTTTCGACCTGCGCCTAGAGGAGGACTAAGAGTCGTCCCGGTTGTGGTTCACGAGCTCGACGTTGTTCCCGTCGGGATCGAGGACGAAGGCGCCGTAGTAGCCGGGGTGGTAGACGGGCCGCTCTCCGGGGGCGCCGTTGTCCCGATAGCCGGCCTCGGTCGCCGCGCGGTGGAAGGCGTGAACGACACCATTCTCGTTCACGGGAAAGGCAAGGTGCACGTGCTCGGTCGGCACTCCGCGGACGAGGGAGAAGGAGCCGCTGCTGCCCGCGAACTGCGCGCGCTCGGGCGTGTCTTTCCGCAGGCGGAAGCCGGCATGAGGGGCGACGAGCTCGTAGAAGGCCTTCGCGGCCGCGACGTCGGTGACGCGGATCCACAGGTGGTCGATCGTGCCGTCCTCGCGCAACGATTCGTGGTGCACGGCCTCGGCGCTGTTTCCGTCCGGGTCGAGGAGGAAGGCGCCGTAGTAGTCGCCGCCGTACTCGGGTCGCGGTCCGGGCGCGCCGTCGTCGCGGTAGCCGGCACCGGTTCCGACGCGCCAGAACTCGTCAGCGTGGGCGCGCGAAGGCGCGACAAACGCGATGTGCAGACGCCGCGTGACCGGGTTTTCCGCATCGGCTGGGGCGAGCGAGAAGTCGTCCCACTCGGGGCCGAGCTTCGTGTTGGTCTTCTCGATGCCGAGGGTGCGCAGGACCGTCTCGTAGAACCGCTCGGACGCTTCCCGGTCGGATGCTCGGATCGTCACGTGGTCGAACATCGCCCTACGCCCGCGCTCCGACGGCGGCGGCGAGTGTGCCGCCCGCGAGCCGCTCCGGGATCGTCTCCAGGCGCTCGACCGGCTCGGCGCTGAAGACGAAGCGCACGTGGCGCTCGGCCACCGGCCCGCCCCAGCCGACCATGGCGGTGGCCGCGATCGCCGACTCCTCGAGCAGGAGGCGCGAGGCCTCGGGCGCCGCCAGCCCGAGCTCCGCGACGTCGAGGAGGAGCGACCAGCCGCCGCCCGGGCGCACGAAGGGCCAGTCGGGGAGGCCGGCGAGGAGGACGTCGCGGCGGCGCTCGAGCTCGGCGACGCACTCGGCCACGTGCCCCTGGTCGCCGCGCAGGACGGCCGTCCCGGCGGCGCGGGCGAGCCCGACCGGCGTCGTCGTGTTGTAGACGTGCGCCCAGCCGACGTCCTCGATCGTCGTCGGCCGGGCCCGCCACCCAGCCGACGCGCCAGCCGATCATGCGGTGCTCCTTCGAGAGCGAGCCGACGACGAGCGTGCGCTCGGCCATGCCCTCGTGCACGAGCGGGTGGAGGAGCGGGCGGCCGTCGAAGAGGAGGCGCTCCATGGCGGCGTCGTAGACGAGGAAGAGGTCGCGCTCGCGGCAGAGGTCGCAGACGAGGCGCCAGTCCTCCTCGTCGAACGTGCCGCCCGAGGGCATGGACGGGCTCATGAGGAGCATCCCCGCGGTCGCGTCGCCGACGGCGGCGGCGAGCGCGTCGCGGTCGAGCCGCCACTCGCCGTTCGTCGACCCGGAAGGGGACGAGCCTGGGCGTGCCGCCGACGAGGTGGACGCGGTTGACGATGCCGGCGTAGGTGGGGTCGGTGACGATCACCTCGTCGCCCGGGTTCACGGTGACGAGGAGGGCGTTCAGGAGCCCCTCCATGCCGCCGCAGGTGATGACGATCTCGCGCTCGGCGTCGTACAGGTGCCCCGTGCGCTCGGCCGTGAAGTCGGCGATCGCCACGCGGAGCGCGAGGTCGCCGGTGAAGGGGAGCCAGCTGTTCGCCTGCGGCGTCTCCAGGCTCGCGGCCGTGACGGAGACGGCCTCGGGCGGGAGGGGGAGGTCGGTGTCGAGGTTCTCCATGCGGAGCACCGGCCACCGCTCGCTCGCGCGCACCGGCTCCTCGGCCGCGGCCGCGACGCGGTCGATGCCGAAGCCCCGGATGGGCTCGAGCCGCTGCGCCCGCGGGATCATCGCGCGAGTTTGACATAAGCTCGAGGCCCACCAGCGGCGGCGGGAGGGAGGACGAGTGGCCTACGACGAAGCGCTTGCGACCCGAGTCCGAGGGATCCTCGGCGGCGACGAAGGGGTCGCCGAGAAGAAGATGTTCGGCGGCCTCGCGTTTCTGGTCAACGGCAACATGTGCTGCGGCGTCCACGACGACGAGCTCATCCTCAGACTCGATTCCGGCGAGGGTGCGAAGGCGCTCGCGGAACCGCATGTCAGGCTGTTCGACATGACCGGGCGGCCGATGAAGGGCTGGCTGCTGATCGGGCCGGGAGCGCTTGCGACCGACAACGACCTGAGGTCGTGGGTGGAGAAGGGCATGGAGTTCGCCGGGTCGCTGCCGCCGAAGTAGCAATCCTCCTCCCGGGGTAGGGTCACGGGGGATGCGCTCAGGCTGAGCCCCAGCCGAGGACGAGTCCTTGCAAGGACTGCCGGTCGATCGGCCGCCCCCAGCTCGCCCGCCGACCCGAAGCGGGGCGGGCGCTCGCCATCCGGTCGAGCTGGGCCATCCAAGCCAGTCTAGGCGCGTCTGAAAGTGCCAACGCAGCCGCGCGAGACCCGGCTCGCTTTCCTGGCTGCAGGCTGGTAGGGTCGGTGGCGCCCGCTCCAGCACTCGGCGGGCACCTCTTTTCCGGCTCCAGCACTCGGCCGGCGTCGTGGGCTGATTCGTTTGGTCGGCCTGGAACGCGAGCGCTGGGAGCCGGGTATGCCGAACTGTTTGCGATCGAGCCGGGCGCCGCCTGCGCGCGGTGCTCATGGTCCTCCGCTCCTGACCGAGCGCGACCGAAACACCGGGCGTAGCGGCATGACCTCCGCGGCCTTAGCGCCGTTCCCAGAAAACGGGCGATTCCCTATGGGTGGAAGAAGCTCGGGGGCGGGATCGCGTTCTGCGCCCTCTCGCTCGCGGCTTGCTTCCTGGTTGCGCGCCGTCTAACGAGCGCGAGCTGGCCACTGCAGCAGGCCGAGGTCGATTTCGTCGCCGCCGCCGGCGTTGCCTATCTCGCGAGCTTCGGCTTCCGCGCGCTGGGTTGGCAGCGTGTCTTCCCCAGCCGTCAGCGGCCCGACTACGCCCGCTGCCTGGCCGCGTGCGGAGCCTCCGCGGCGAGCGGCACCGTTCTTCCGTTCCGGCTCGACTACGTCGTCAAGATCGCGCTGCTCCGCCAGCTTCGTGGGATCAGGCTCGGGCTCGACACGATCGTGCTCTCGATCGTCACGCTCGGCATGGTCGACGCGGTGGCGATGCTGCCGCTCGCGATTGTCGCGATCGCGACCTCGGGCGCCCTCTTCCTGGCGCCTCTGACCGTGGTCATCCTCTTCTGTCTGAGCTGCACCGGGATCCTGATCGCGGGACCGCGGTTCGTGCGCCTGCCGGTGCTGCGCCGCTGGAAACTCACGACGACGATCTGCCGGCGCGTCGGCGAAAGCGCGACCGTAACACGCTCGACGTTCGTCGCCGGCGGGTTCCTCTTCTGCTGCTGGACGTCGCGCGCCTTCGGCAGCGTGTGCCTTCTGATGGCGCTCGGCGCCGGGTTCTCCCCGACGCTTGCCCTCGTCGTTCTCTGCCTGGCCGCGGCAGCCGCGATCTTGCCGATCACGGCCGGCGGCGCGGTCGCGAACATGAGCGCGACTGCCGCCATCCTCTTCGCGCTGGGAGCGTCGAAGGACGTCGCGATCAACTTCGCGCTCGCGTCGGGGATGCTGCTTACGCTCGCCGCGCTAACGGCCGCTCTGGTCGGGGTCACCGGGTCTCTGGTGCTCGGGATCCGCGCAGGTCCCATGCGGGCCACGACCGAAGCGGCGATCGGCAGCCGTATCTGACCCGGCCTCAGTCGCTGCCCCGGATCTGAGGTCGTAGCAATCCTTCTTCCCGGGTAGGGTCCTGGAGGTGAAGGTAGGCATCGTCGTCCCCTACTCGTGGTCCTTCTGGGGCGGCGTGCAGGAGCACGCGGACCACCAGGCCCGCGCGCTCCAGGCGCTCGGCGTCGAGGCGAAGATCCTCATGGGCCACGACCCGCCCGGCCGCCTCACGCACCTCCTGCACCCGAAGGAGGGACGCCACGCGCGGCCGCCCGACTACGTGCTCCCGGTCGGCCGCTCCGTGATCGTGCCCGGCCAACGCCTCGCTCCCCAACATCATCCTCAGCCCGCCCGCGATGCTGCGCATGCGGCGCGCGTTTCGAGCGGAGCGCTTCGACGTCGTCCACGTGCACGAGCCGTTCGCGCCCATCCTCTCCGCCTTCGCGCTCGCGGTGGCGAACTGCCCGCTCGTCGTCACGTGCCACTCGGCCGGCGACCGCCTCGGCTGGTACCCGCTCGGCAAGGCCCTGTGGGGCGTCGTGGCCACGCGGATCGACTACCGGATCGCCGTCTCGGAGGCCGCGCGCGAGAGCGCCGAGCCGTACGTGGGCGGGCCCTTCGAGGTGATCCCCAACGGCGTCGACCTGCCCGAGGAAGCCGACCCGGGCAACCGGAACGGCAACGTCGTCTTCATCGGCCGGAACGAGCCGCGCAAGGGGCTGCCCGTGCTCCTCCGCGCCTGGCCGCGGGTGCACGCGGAGACGGGCGCGCGCCTGCGGCTCGTCGGCGCCGACCCGCTCTCCGTCCGCTGGCTCGCGCGCCGGCAGGGCTTCTCCCTCGAGGGAATCGACCTGCTCGGCGGGCTCTCCGAGGAGGAGCTGACGCGGGAGCTCCTCGAGGCGAGCCTGCTCGCGGCGCCCTCGCTCGGCGGGGAGAGCTTCGGAATGGTGCTGACCCGTGCCTTCTCCTGCGCGACGCCGGTCGTCGCCTCGGAGATCGAGGGCTACATGGCCGTCGCCGATCACGGGAAGACCGGGATCCTCGTCCCGCCGGGGGACGCCGACGCCCTCGCGGCCGGCCTGCTCGAGCTGCTCCGGGACGAAGAGCGGCGGCGCCGGCTGGGCGTGGCCGCGCGCGCGAAGGCCGAGGAGTACTCCTGGAAGCGGATCGCGGGCCGGCTCGTTGAGATCTACGAGTCGCTGGCGCCGCCCGTACCGGCGGCCCGAGCAGCCGCACGATGAGTCCCAGCGTCACGCGTAGCCGCCTCTTCCGCCTTCTCGTCGTTCTCGTGCCGCTCGCGGCCCTGGTCGGGCTCGCGGTCTGGCGCGGCCCCGACATCGGCCCGATCGAGCGCGCCTTCCGGTACGTCCGCTGGGAGTGGGTGGCGGCGGCCGTCCTTCTCAACCTCTTCTCGGTCGTCGTCCGCTCGGAGGCGTGGCGCACGGTGATCAAGCAGGCGATCCCGCCGCCGCCCCCGGCGCACCGGTCCGTCTTCTCCGCCTTCTGCGTGGGGCTGCTCGGGAACGCCGCGCTGCCCGGGCGCGTGGGCGAGCTCGCGCGCGTGGCGGTCCTCACCCGGCACCTGCGCCGGCGGCCGGGCACGTGGGCGACGATCGCCGGCACCGTCTTCACGAACCGGCTGTTCGACTTCGTCGTCGCGGTGCCGCTCGTGGTGTACGTCCTCTACGCGGCCAGGCTCCCCGACTGGGCCGTGCCCGCCCTCGCGGTCGTGAGCGGGGTCGGGGTCGGGCTCCTGCTCGCGGCCATGCTGCTCGCCCGCCGGGAGCACAAGCCCGTGACCCCGAGCCTCAGCCTCACCCGGCGGCATCCTGCGCATGGCGCGCGCGGGGCTCGCGGTCCTGCGCCGCCCGGGGCCGGCGGTCGAGGCGCTCGCGCTCCAGGCCGCCGGGTGGACGGCGCAGCTCTTCGCCGTCTACACGGCCTTCCTCGCCTTCAACATCGACGCCTCGTTCACTGCCGCCGCGCTCGTGCTCGTGATGATGAACGTCGCCATGGCCTTCCCCTTCTGGCCCGGGAACGTGGGCCTCGTGCAGGCGGCGGTCGCGCTCGCTCTCCTCCCCTACGGGGTCGCGTACGGGCGCGGGCTCCTCTTCGGGATCGGGCTGCAGGCGATCGAGGCCTCGGTCGGCGTCGGGCTCGGCCTCTTCTTCCTCGCGCGCGAGGGCTTCTCGTTCGCCATGCTCAGGCGGATGCCCGAGGTGACGGAGGCGCCGATCGACGAGGACGAGCGGGTGGAGCGGATCGCGTGATCCTCCTGTACGCCGTTGTGCTCGTCGTCGCAGTCGTCGTTGTGGCGCGACGAGATCGAGCGGGCGGCCGAGGCTGGAGCTGGTTCGGCGCCTGGTGCGCCGCCGGAGGGCTCTTCACCTTCAGCCTGTTGGCCGGTTTCAGCATCGGGCTCTTCATCCTGCCCCTTGCTGCTGCCCTGCTCCTGTTCGTGGCGGCTCGATCGCCGCACTTCTGGAAAGCTTCGGCTTCGTTGCGGGAGGTGGAGCTGTCGCTCTCGTTGTCGAGCTCGCCGCAGGCCTCGCTCTGATCGCGATCGGCGTCGTGGGCTACGCGCTCGTGGCGCGTAGATCGCCGCCGCCGGCGCGCTCGACTCGCTCGATTTGATTCGTGTCGCAGTCGCCGCGCCGAACGCGCTCAAGGGCGTGCTGTCGGCGCGCGCGGCGGCCGAGGCCCTGGCCCGCGGGTTCGAGCGGGCGGGCGTGCGCTGCGAGCGGGTGCCGGTCGCGGACGGCGGCGACGGCACGGCCGAGGCGCTCGCGGCGACGCTCGGCGGGGAGTGGCGCGAGGCTCGCGTCTCCGATCCCCTCTTGCGCCCGGTCGATGCGCGATTCTTGACCATTCCCGACGGGCGGGCAGTCGTCGAGGCGGCGGAGGCGATCGGGCTCTGGCGGCTCGAGCCGGAGGAGCGGGACCCGCTGCGCGCGTCGAGCCGGGGGTTCGGCGAGCTCCTGCTCGCGGCTCTGGATGCGGGGGCGACGGAGCTCCTGGTCGGCGTGGGCGGCGTAGCGACCGTGGACGGCGGCGCGGGCATGCGCGAAGTGGTGGCTGAGTTGCCTGTTCCGACGACGGTGGCCTGCGACGTCTCGAACCCGCTGCTCGGCGAGCGGGGCGCGGCGCGCGTCTTCGGGCCGCAGAAGGGAGCCTCGCCGGAGGACGTGGAGGAGCTCGAGCGGCGTCTCGCCGCGATGGAGGAGCTCGCGCCCTACGCGGACCTGCCGGGCGCGGGCGCCGCCGGCGGGCTGGGCGCCGCGCTGGCCGCGCTGGGTGCTCGGCTGGTCCCCGGCGGGGAGCTCGTGCTCGAGACCGATCGGCTTCCGCGAGCGGATCCGCGGCGCCGCGCTCGTCGTCACCGGCGAGGGCGAGGTCGACCGCACGACCGCCGAGGGGAAGGCGCCCGGCGCCGTCGCGCGGGCGTGCGCGGAGGAGGGGGTGCGCTGCGTCGTCTTCGGCGGGCGCGTCGTCGAGCCGCTCGCGGGCGTCGAGACGCGCCCGCTCAGCGGCGATCCCGCTCGGGCCGAGGAGGACCTCGTCGCCCTCGGCGAGGAGCTCGGCCGCTCGCTCTAGTCGTTACCTGGAACGCGCGGGCCCCGCATGATGTCGGTGCTCTGGTCGCGCGCCGCCTCGAGCTCGTCGGCCTCCGAGCAGCGTCGGCCTCTTCGGCCTCGGCGATCTCCTCCGCCTGGTCTGCGCTATCCCCGCGTCCCAGCAGTTTGTCCAGCCAGCCCATAGTGCCTCCCTTCTGAGGCGGAATCTACACGGCTCCGCGCCTTCCGGCGTCTTGCCCTCCTCTCACGTTCGTGTTATCCAGAATCGAGTGCGCGAACGGGAAACAACCGTGCAGGGGGGAAGGGGAGAGCTGGGCACGCGCATCGTCGGTCGCGAAGCGGAGATCGCAGTGCTGCACGAGTTCATCGGCACCGGCCGACCGCCAGGGGCGTTCGTTCTGACGGGTGGGCCGGGGATCGGGAAGACGACGCTCTGGGAGGCGGGAGTGGCTGCGGCGCGGGAGCGGGGGCTGCGCGTCCTCTCCGCTCGGGCGAGCGGGGCGGAGGCGCGGCTCTCCTTCGCGGCGCTGATCGACCTTCTCGACGGCGTGGGCGGCGAAGAGCTGGCTGCGTTGCCGGCGCCGCAGCTGCGTGCGCTGGAGGTCGCGCTCCTGCGCACCGAGCCGACGGACGTCCCGCCGGAGCCGGGAGCGATCGCGCTCGGCTTCCTGAACGCGCTGCGGGCGCTGGCGGCTCGCGGGCCGGTGCTCGTGGCGGTCGACGACGTCCAGTGGCTCGATCCTCCGTCGGCCGAGGCGCTCGCGTTCGCCGCGCGGCGGCTCGAGGACGAGCCGGTTGGGTTTCTGCTCGCCGAGCGTCCCGGGAGTCCCTCCGCGTTGGAGCAGGCGCTCGCGCGGCGGCGGCTGGAGCGTCTCGAGGTCGGTCCGCTCAGCCTCGGCGCTACGCGGCGGATGCTCGCCGAGCGGCTGGGGCTCAGCCTCTCCCGGCACCTCCTGCGCCGGCTCCACGAGGCGACGCTCGGAAACCCGCTCTTCGCGCTCGAGCTGGGACGCACCCTGGCCGCGCGCGGGACGCCGGCCATCGGGGAGGACATCCCGGTGCCGGAGACGGTCGAGGACCTCCTGGGCACGCGCGTGGATGCGCTCCCGAAGCCGGTGCGAAGGCTGCTGCTTGCCGTCGCCCTGAGCGGGGATCTCCGCCTGTCGAGGATCTCGGCGATCGCAGAGCCCGCCGTTGTCGAGGAGGCGCTCGACGCCGGGCTGCTCCTCGTCGACGGGGACCGGGTGCGAACGTTCCACCCGCTGCTCGCTGCCGCGGCGAAGAGTCGGGCGCGGCCGGACGAACGGCGCGAGCTCCATCTGGAGCTCGCGGGCCTCGTCGGCGACGAGGAGCTGCGTGCGCGGCACCTGGCGCTTGCGACGGAGCATCCGGATGCAGAGCTTGCTGCCACGCTCGCGGCGGCCGCCGCCGGGGCGTCCGCGCGCGCTGCCCGCATCGACGCCGTCGAGCTCGCCGAGCATGCGCTCCGCCTGACACCGCCCGACCGGTCCGAGCGCAGCGAGCGGCTGCTCGCGCTCGCCGGGTATCTCGAAGCCGCGGGCGAGCAGCAGCGGGTGACCGACCTGCTTCTGCCCGAGGTCGACTCCCTGCCTCCGGGGCCGCGCGCGTCCGCGCCTGGCTGCTCCTGGCGGAAGGCGGCGACGTCAAGGACGTCGGGCACCACGAGCGGCGGCTCGAACGGGCGCTGGCGGAGACGACGGGCGACCCGGTTGCGCGCGCGTACGTGCTGGCGAAGATGTCGGTGCACGCGACCGCCTGCTGCGTCAAGCGGATCCGCGACGCCGAGGCGTGGGCGCTGGAGGGCTTACCGAGCGCGCCCCGCGGCGGTCTCGTCGTCGAGCGGCTCGTTCTGCACGCCCTGGGCTGGGCGCGCGTCCTGCTCGGACGGCCGATCGACGACGTGTGCGAGCGCTTCCTCGGCGCGTCGGAAGCGGCGTCGTACATCGCGGACTCGCCCGAGCCGGTCGTGGCTCTACGGCTCCTCTGGCGGGGACACGTGCACGAGGCGCGGGAGCGTCTCACGCGTTTGCTCTCGCTTGCCGACGAGCGGGGTGAGGCGGTGTCGTACGCGTTGCAGCGGATGAACCTGTGCGATCTCGAGCTGCGCGCCGGCGGCTGGGAAGCGGCGTCGCGGCTGCTCGACGAGTGGGCCGGGTCCGCGGGACAGCGGGATCTTGATCGCGCCGACCTACGAACGGTCACGCGCGCTGCTCGCGGCGGGCCGCGGCCTGCCGGACGAGGCGGAGCGGTGGGCGGCGTCCGCGCTCGCGGGAGCCGAGCTGTACGGGTCCGGCTGGCAGGTGATCGAGGCGTTGCGGGCGCGCGGGATCGCAGCGCTGCTCGCCCACGAGCCGGAGCGGGCGGCCGAGAGCCTGGGCGCCGTCTGGGAGCACACGCAGCGCGAGGGCGTGGAGGACCCGGGCGCCTTCCCGGTCGCGCCCGACCTCGTCGAGGCGCTCGTCGAGCTGGGCGAGCAGCGACGAGGCGCAGGCGGTGACCGCCCGCCTGCGGGAGCTGGCCGAGCAGCAGGAGCATCCGTGGGGGCTCGCGAGCGCGAAGCGGTGCGCTGCGCTCGTCCGGCTCGCGTCGCCTCCGTACGACGAGGAGGCGGCGGCGGAGCTGGCGGAGGCGGCCGCCGCCTACGGCGAGCTCGGCCTCCGCTTCGACCGAGCGACGGTCGCTGCTCGCCCTCGGGCGTGCGCAGCGCCGGCTGAGGAAGTGGGGCGCGGCGCGCGGCTCGCTCGAGCAGGCCGCGGCGGCCTTCGACGAGCTCGGCTCCCCGGGCTGGGCCGAAGAGGCGCGCTCCGAGCTCGCCCGGGTCGGCGCGCGCCGGCCGCTGCCGACCGGCGAGCTGACGCCGGCCGAGCGGCGCGTGCGCCGAGCTGGCCGCGGAGGGGCTCTCGAACAAGGAGATCGCGCAGCACGCTGTTCGTCACCGTGCACACCGTCGAGGTGCACCTCTCGCACGCGTACGCGAAGCTCGGCGTCCGCTCGCGGACGCAGCTCGCCGCCGCCTCTCGCCGGCGGCTAGCGCCGCCCAAAGTTTGAGGGTTTCCGGTGATTTCGCCGGAGGCCTGGCTCGCGTACCGTCGACGGCATGGCCGAGTTCCTGGTCGAGCTGTACGTCTCGCGAGCCGACGCCGCGGCCGTCGAGCGGGGTGCCGAGCGCGCACGGCTCGCCGCCGAGGAGCTGACCCGGTGAGGGAACGCCGGTCCGCTACGTGCGCTCGATCTTCGTTCCCGAGGACGAGACGTGCTTCTTCCTGTGCGAGGCCGTCTCCGCCGAGGCCGTGCGTGAGGCCGCACGGCGCGCGGATCTGCCGTTCGAGCGCGTGGCCGAGGCGGCCGGAGTCCCGAGATGAGCCCGCCTCGTTGGGTCAGGTTGCCCTCGCCCGCCACGGTGCTGGCACTGCTGGCGCTGTTCGTGGCGCTGGGGGGGAGCGCGACGGCGGCGGTGTTGATCACGGGCGGGAGCATCAAGAACGGGACGATCCGGGGGATCGACGTCCGGAACGGGGGCTTGACGGGGCTGGACGTGAAGAACAACACGCTGGTCGGTGGGGACGTGAGGGAGTCGACGCTCGGGCGGGTGCCTGCTGCGACGAACGCTGTGAGCGCGCAGAACGCCGCCAACGCGGGCACGCTGGACGGGCTCGATTCCTCGAACCTGGTTCCGGGGGGCGTCATTCCCAGCGGGAGGACGGTCACAGGAGCCTATGGCGCACTCGGTACGGCCGATGGGGCCGGCGATTTCAGGCTTTCGACGTTCTCGTTCGGCGGCTCGCTCGCCGTAGATCCGTCGATGAGCTTGATTTCGTCCGGCGGCGCACCGACGCCGAGCTGTCCTGGGAGCGCCGACGATCCGCAGGCGGCGCCCGGACATCTGTGTGTCTACGAGCGAATCAACTCGAACACGAGCTTTCAGTGCCCTGTTCGCGTGACGGCTCCCGGCCTGGTCTGTGCCACTCAAGGAGATCCGTTCGGGGCGGGAGTCGGCATATCGTCGTCTGAGGCGGGACTGTCGTACAGCGTGGGCACATGGGCGGTCACGGCGCCTTAGCGATGAGGAGGGCATCGATGCGCATGAGGCTGATGTGGAGGCGGGCTCGGGTGCCGTCGCCGGCGATGGTGGTGGCGCTCGCCGCGTTGTTCGTGGCGTTGGGCGGGAGCGCGACGGCTGCGGTGTTGGTGACGAGTGGGAGCATCAAGAACGAGACGATCCGAGGGATCGACGTCCGAAACGGCGGGCTGACGGGGCTGGACGTGAAAAACAACACCCTCTTGGGCGCGGACGTGAGGGAGTCGACGTTCGGGCGGGTGCCGTCGGCGGCCAGCGCTGTGAATGCGCGGAACGCGGCGAGTGCGGGTAACGCGCAAACGCTGGACGGGCTCGATTCGTCGAACTTGGTTCCGGGAGGTGTCATTCCCAGCGGGAGGACGGTCACGGGCACCTACGGCGTGTGGTTCACGGCGACCGCAGCGGACCAGGAACGCGTTGGGACATTCTCGTTCGGCGCGTCGCTCGCCGCTGCTCCCTCGGCGAGCATGATTGGGGCCGGCGGGTCACCGACGCCGAGCTGTCCCGGGAGCGCCGACGATCCGCAGGCGGCTCCCGGACATCTGTGCGTCTACGAGCAAAGTGTCGCGGGCGAGCCCTTCCGGTGCTTATTTCGCGTCGCGCCCTTCGCTTTCTGCGGCGACCGGGTCAATACGTTCGGGGCGGGAGTGTGGATTCGGTCGTCGGCGGCTGGAGCTACCTACAGCCTGGGCACGTGGGCGGTCACGGCGCCGTAGCGATGAGGAGGGCATCGATGCGCATGAGGCTGATGTGGCGGCGGGCTTGGGCGCCGTCGCCGGCGATGGTGGTGGCGCTCGCAGCGCTGTTCGTGGCGTTGAGTGGGAGCGCGACGGCGGCGGTGTTGATCACGGGCGGGAGCATCAAGAACGGGACGATCCGGGGGATCGACGTCCGGAACGGGGGCTTGACGGGGTTGGACGTGAAGAACGACACGCTTTCGGGCCTGGATGTGAGGGAGTCTTCGCTTGGCCGCGTGCCGGCGGCGGCGAGCGCGCTGAATGCGCGGAACGCGGCGAGTGCGGGTAACGCGCAAACGCTGGACGGGCTCGATTCGTCGAACTTGGTTCCGGGAGGTGTCATTCCCAGCGGGAGGACGGTCACGGGCACCTACGGCGTGTGGTATGCGGCAACCGCGCCGAACCAGGTTGGGTTTGCGTCGTTCTCGTTCGGTGCTTCGCTCGCGGCAGCTCCCTCCTCCCTCAATTTCATGGAGTTCGGCCGCGCGCCGTCGCAGCGCTGCCCCGGGAGTGCGGCCGATCCGCAGGCGGCGGCCGGGAATCTGTGCGTCTACGAGGAGAGTTTCTCGAACGCGGGCGCCCGGTGTATCGCTTTGCGCCCCGATTGTTCTTACTCGCTCGGGCAGCTTCGTCTCGGGGCGGGGGTCTGGGTAGCCTCGGCTGCGCTTGGAGTCACCCGCAGTGCGGGCACCTGGGCGGTCACGGCGCCGTAGCGATGGGGAGGGGATCGATGCGCATGAGGCTGATGTGGCGGCGGGTTCGGGTGCCGTCGCCGGCGATGGTGCTGGCGCTCGCGGCGCTGTTCGTGGCGTTGAGCGGGAGCGCGACGGCCGCGGTGTTGATCACGGGGGGGAGCATCAAGAACGGGACGATCCGGGGGATCGACGTCCGGAACGGTGGTCTGACGGGGTTGGACGTGAAGAACGACACGCTGGCGGGCGCGGACGTGAGGGAGTCCTCGCTCGGGCGGGTGCCGGCGGCGGCGAGCGCTGTGAACGCGGTGAACGCGGCGAGTGCGGGTAGCGCACGCACGCTGGATGGGCTCGATTCGTCGAACCTGGTTCCCGGAGGTGTGATCCCCAGCGGGAGGACAGTCACGGGCACCTACGGCGTCTGGTACACGGCAACCGCGCTGAACCAGATTGGGCTTGCGTCCTTCTCGTTTGGTTCCTCGCTCACCGCTGCCCCCCAGGCGAGCTTAATTCCGGCCGGCGGCGCGCCGACGCCGAACTGCACCGGCAGCGCGGCCGACCCGGACGCGGCGCCCGGACATCTGTGCGTCTACGAGCAAATCAACGCGAACACGAACCTTCAGTGCGTGGTTCGTCTGGCGCCGTTCATGGCCTGCGCCGACCGGGCAGTTCCGTTCGGGGCGGGAGTCCTCGTACGGTCGACGGGGGCTGGAACGACGTACAGCCTGGGGACATGGGCGGTCACGGCGCCATAGCGATGAGGAGGGGATCGATGCGCATGAGGCTGATGTGGCGGCGGGTTCGGGTGCCGTCGCCGGCGATGGTTGTCGCGCTCGCGGCGTTGTTCGTGGCGTTGGGCGGGAGCGCGACGGCTGCGGTGTTGATCACGGGCGGGAACATCAAGAACGGGACGATCAGGGGGATCGACATCCGAAACGGCGGTCTGACCGGTCTGGACGTGAAGAACAACACGGTCGTGGGCGCGGACGTGAGGGAGTCCTCGCTTGGCCAAGTGCCGGCGGCGGCGAACGCCGTTAACGCGGGCACGCTGGATGGGCTCGATTCCTCCAATCTGGCTCCGGGCGGCATCATCCCCAGCGGGAGGACGGTCAAAGGGACCTATAGCGCGTGGTTCACTGCAACCGCGATACAACAAACCGGGCTTGCGACGTTCTCGTTTGGCGCCTCGCTTGCCGCAGCTCCCTCCATGACTTTGATCCCACCCGGCGGCGCGCCTACGCCGAGCTGCCCCGGGAGCGTGGTCGATCCGCAGGCGGCTCCCGGACATCTGTGCGTCTACGAGCAAGGTTTCGCGAACACGGTCCTCCGGTGCATGGTTCGCCTTACGATCCTCGGGGTCTGCAGCCCCCGAGCGGATCCGTTTGGGGCGGGAGTCTGGATACAGTCGGCTTCGGCGGGGCAGGCGCGCAGCGTGGGCACGTGGGCGGTCACGGCGCCGTAGCGATGGGAGAGGGGATCGATGCGCATGTGGCTTCTGTGGCGGCGGGCTCGGGTGCCGTCGCCGGCGATGGTGGTGGCGCTCGCCGCGTTGTTCGTGGCGCTGGGGGGGAGCGCGGCGGCTGCGGTGTTGATCACGAGCGGGAGCATCAAGAACGGGACGATCCGGGGGATCGACGTGAGGAATGGAGGCCTGACGGGGTTGGATGTGAAGAACAACACGCTCGTTGGTGCGGACGTGGAGGAGTCGACGCTCGGCCAAGTGGCGGCGGCGGCGAATGCGGGCGCGCTCGACGGGCTGGACTCGAGTGCGTTTCTCACGCGGGCTTTGCGCTCCGGGGAAACGATGGTAGGCGTCTTCGGCGCCTCGGCTCCGGCGAACGCCATCGCGACCGCGTCGATCACGTTCCGGCCGAGGCTTCCGGAGGACATACCGATTGCGAACGCTCACCGCCAGGCGGCCAGCACGACTAGCGAAAACTGCCCCGGCGTCGGCCAGGCCGCCGCCGGTCACTTGTGCCTCTACGAGAAGCACAACGCCGGCATGGAAGCCTTCCAGGGCTTTCGCGATCCCCAAGGGGATGTACCTCTCGCAGTTAGAGCAATCGGGACGGTGCCGGTCTGGTTCTCGGCCTTGTTCAATGGCAACGTGCGAGGGATCTGGGCGGTGACGGCGCCGTAGCGGCGCCGAAAGGCCTAAGCTCAGGCCAGCACGGCGCCGACCGTAACGACCGAGCCCGTGGCCTGCGCCTCGAGGGCGGCGGTGAAGATGCGGTGCGTGGCGGCTGCCTCTTCGGGCGTCGCGCAGTGGAAGGGCTGGCGCATGCCCTCGCGACCGTGGGCGAGCTCGTCCAGGAACGCGGCCCACATCTGCAGGATCGCGTCCGAGAACCCAAATTCGAAGATCGCCCCGGTGATCGTCGGGTAGGCGGACTCCGAGCCGAGGTCGACGACGTTCCACGCCTGAGGGCCGCCGGGCTCGTAGGTCATCCAGCGGAGCGTCTTCGGCGCCTTGGTCGTGTAGGCGACCGAGCGGGCCTGAGCTGAAGCCCGTGTCAGGTCTTGCATTGCCACATCGGCGAGGCCCGTGTCGGAAGCGTGACAAGTCTCCGCGGAGGAGTGTGGTCTCAGCGCGACTGTCCTACCCTCCAGACCCATGGCGCGTCCGCTGCGGATTTGTATACCCGGTGGCGTCTACCATCTCGTGTCGCGCGGAAACGGGCTCGCATTCTGCTCCGCCGCAGCGGCGGCGTCGACGGGGCTACCACTCGAATCACTTCGGCACTTGCACCGATAACAGCGCCTGAAGCGCTACCGTCTGGATGTGATGCGCGGGGGCACGGAGTCCCGACGGGGAGGATCACCGTGAGCCCGGTCGAGGTCCGCGACCTCGGCGAGCCCGAGGCGGTGGTGACCCATCCGCTGGGTGCGAGCTCCCAGGTGCGCCTGGCCGGAACGGTGGTCACCCGCCATGTCCTGCAGCCGGGCTGGAGCTGGGAGGCACACGCCCAGCCGGAGGTGGGTACCGCCTCGTGCGAGCTGTATCACCGCGGTGTCGTCCTCAGGGGACGGATGGGCATCCGGACCGACGGAGGCGAGGAAGTGGTCGTCGGGCCCAACCAGGTGTTCGACCTGCCACCCGGCCACGTGACCTGGGTGGAGGGCGACGAGGAGCTGGTGATGGTCGACTGGGCCGGGGGCGCTGGATTCGACACGCCGCCTGGCGAGGGCGCACGTGTCATGGCCACCATCCTGTTTACCGACATCGTCGACTCCACGGCTCACGCGCGAAAGGAGGGTGACGCGGCTTGGAAGCACACCGTGGCGATGCACGAAGACGTGGTCCGCACCGTGCTGGTCCGCTTCGGCGGCCGGGAGGTCGAGACCGCGGGGGATTCGTTTCTCATCGTGTTCGACGGCGCCGAGCGCGCGATCCGCTGCGGACTGGGGCTCGTTGACGCCCTGGCGGCTATCCGGGTCTCCATCCGCGTCGGCATTCACAGCGGCGAGGTGGCACTATCCGGCGAACGTGTCCGGGGTGTGGCAGTCCACGCCGCCGCTCGAATCCTGGCGGAGGCGGGCTCGGGCGAGGTGCTCGTGTCCGGCACCACGCACGACCTTGCCGAGGGCGCTGCAGGGCTAGCGTTCGAGTCGCGCGGCCGATACCGCCTCAAAGGTCTGGAGCGGGAGCACGAGTTGTTCGCCGCGGCATCATCCGCCGGGTAGGCGTTACAGCCAGCGCCCGGGCCGCACAGCTGAGATCAGATCCGAACGCGGAGGTGACACGACGGTGAGCAGGCGCTCCGGCGCGAGGAGACCGCGGCGTGAGTGGCTGAGGCATGCGTGATTGCAAGACCTGACACCGGGCTTCAGCTCAGGCCGGCACGGCGCCGACGGGCACCACCGAGCCCGTCGCCTGCGCTTCGAGCGCGGCCGTGAAGATGCGGTGGGTGGCGGCCGCTTCTTCGGGCGTCGCGCAGTGGAAGGGCTGGCGCATGCCCTCGCGACCGTGGGCGAGCTTCGTCCAGGAACGCGGCCCACATCTGCAGGATCGCGTCCGAGAAGCCGAACTCGAAGATCGCGCCGGTGATCGTCGGGTAGGCAGATTCCGAGCCGAGGTCGACGACGCTCCAGGCCTGCGGGCCGCCGGGCTCGTAGGTCATCCAGCGCAGCGTCTTCGGCGCCTTGGTCGTGTAGGCGACCGAGCCCTCCGTGCCGTCGACCTCGGTGATCCACGTATTGGTCTCGCCGGGTGCGATCCGCTTCGTCTCCAGGCGCATGGGGAACGTCGCGCCCTCGTCCTCCACCTCGCAGAGCAGGACGGCGTTGTCCCAGGTGTCGCAGGCGGCGGTGCCACCCGCACCGTCCGGCCGCTCCGTGACGACGTCGGAGAGGACGGCCCGCACGTCGCGGGGCAGCCAGCCGGCCCGCAGGGGCAGGTGGAGCGCGTGCATGCCGAGGTCGCCCATGACCCCGTACTCGCCGTTGAACTCGGCCTGCCGCTTCCAGTTGATCGGCTTCTGCGGGTCGAGGTCGCTCGAGTGCAGGAACGCCGATCGCACCTCGAGCACGCGCCCGTAGCGGCGCTCCGCGATCCACCGCCAGACGCGCTGGCCGCCCGGGTAGAACGGGAGCTCGGAGGAGCAGCGCACGAGCAGCTCCGGGTGGAGGGCGATCTCCTCGTCGATTGCGCGGTTCGCCGCCAGGTCGATGCCGAAGGGCTTCTCCCCGAGGAGGTGCTTGCCCGCGCGCAGGCAGGCGAGGAACAGCTCCTCGTGCAGGTGGTGCGGGACGGCGCAGTAGACGGCCTCGACGCGGTCGTCGGCCAGGAGCTCGCGGTAGTCCGCGACGAGAGCGGGGCGCGGCTCGAGCCGCTCGTACCAGCGGAGCACCTCGGGATTCGTGTCGCAGACGCAGACGATCCGCGGCCGGACGCCGATTTCGGCGAGGTGCATCCAGCGCGCGGCCGCGCTGGCCGCCTCGCGGCCCATGAGCCCGCCGCCGATAATGCCGACCCCGACGACGCGCTCAGGCACGGCTCTGCAGCTCGCCGAGCGCTTCCTCCGCGGAGACGCCGTCGTGGACGACGGCCATGAGGGCGCGGGTCATCGCTCCGGGGTCCTCGTGTTGGATGACGTTGCGTCCGTAGACGATTCCCGCCGCACCGAGGCGGACGACCTCCTCCGCCCGGCGGAGCACCTGCTCGTCCGAGGCGCGACCGCCCCCGCGCACGAGCACGGGGCGCCCGCCGGCCGCCTCGACCACCCGGCCGTAGTCGGCGAGATCGTCGGTCGGGTCGGCCTTGATCACGTCCGCGCCCAGCTCCACGGCCTGGCGCACGAGGGGGACGATGGTCTCCACGTCCCCGTTCACGCCGTAGCCCTCGTCGCCCGGTTTCATGGCGAGCGGCTCGACCATGAGCGGCATGCCGGCCGTGTCCGCGGCCGCCCGCAGGAGCCCGACGTTGCGCACGCAGTCGCGCAAGAGCTCGGCCTCTCCGGGGAGGAGGAGCAGGTTGACGACGACGCATGCAGCGTCGAGCCGCACCGCCTGCCCGACCGCGTCCTCGACGAGCTCGCTCCACAGGGGTCGCGTCGGCTCCGCGCCGTAGACGTTGGCCGCATCCGTACGCAGGACGAGCGCCGGCTTCCGCGGCCCCGGGATCTCCTGGAGGAGCCGGGCCTGCCCGGGGGAGAGCTGGACTGCGTCCGGCCCGGCGGCGACCAGCGTGACCACGGCGCGCTCCAAGTCCTCGATCCCGCGCAGGAAGGAGCCCTCGCCGAAGAAGCCGTGGTCGACGGCGACGTCGAAGCAGCGGCCGTCGGCCGCGAAGAGGCGGTTGAGGCGCGGGTTACCGATACGTGACCTCCTCCTTCTCCTCGCTCACCTAGGCCTCCTTCTGGAACGCAGCGTCGAACGCCACCGCGGAGGGCGTGAAGTCCGTGCGGCGGACGAAGGCGAGCGCGTCCTGGGCGCCCCATTCGCGGTCCATGCCGGCGTCCTCCCACTCGATCGAGAGCGGCCCTTCGTAGCCGATCCGGTTTAGCGCGCGGAAGAGGGACTCGAAGTCGACGTCGCCGTGGCCGGGGGAGACGAAGTCCCAACCCCGCCCGGGCTCACCGAAGTTGAGGTGCCCGCCCAGGATCGAGCTCCGCCCGTCGAGGTTCCGGCGCGAGTCCTTCACGTGCACGTGGTAGATGCGCTCGGCGAACTCCTCGACGAAGGCGGCGGAGTCGAGGAACTGGTGCTCGAAGTGGCTCGGGTCGAAGTTGATGCCGAATCCGGGGCGGTGGTCGATCGCCTCGAGCGCCTTCCGCGTTGTCACGAAGTCGTAGGCGATCTCGGTGGGGTGCACTTCGAGCCCGAAGCGGACGCCTTCCTCGTCGAAGACGTCGATGATCGGGTTCCAGCGGTCGGCGAAATCGCGGTACCCGCCCTCGACGAACTCGAAGTCGTTGGGCGGGAACGAGTAGAGCTGGTGCCAGACCGAGGAGCCCGTGAAGCCGTTCACCTGCTGGACGCCGAGCCGGGCCGCCGCGCGCGCGGTGTCCTTCATGCGCTCGGCCGCGCGCTCCCTGACGCCCTCCGGGTCGCCGTCGCCCCATACCTCGGGCGCCAGGATCGCCTGGTGGCGCTCGTCGATCGGGTCGCAGACCGCCTGTCCGACGAGGTGCGCGCCGAGCGCCCAGCACCTGAGGCCGTTGCGCTCGAGGATCTCCCGCCGGCCGGCCGCGTAGTCGTCCTCCCCGAGGGCCCGGTCGACCTCGAAGTGGTCGCCCCAGCAGGCCAGCTCGAGGCCGTCGAAGCCCCAGCCGGCCGCCTTCTCGGCGAGCTCCGCGAGCGGCAGGTCGGCCCACTGGCCGGTGAAGAGGGTCACGGGTCGAGCCATCCATTCCTCCTTAAATGGTTGATCGGGAAGTGTGGTGCCGTCGGGGGCGTCCGTGACCGAGCATGAGGCCGCGATCATTCCGAGTTCGTACCTGGAAGGTACGGGCGAGGAACGAGTGTGGTCTCATGCGCTGTGTCACGGGCGTCATCCGGCGGTGCCACGGTTTCCGGTCAGTTTCCGATCAAGCATTTCGTTAGCTAGACGGGACGGGCACCCCTGCGTCGGCCCATACAAGGCTGACGCCGGCCGCCCTGTACTCGGCGAAGGTCTCCTGGTCGAGCCTGCGGTCGACGACGATCGCGTCGAGCTCCTGCGCAGGGGCAATCGAGAGGAGCGAGCTGCGTCGGAACTTCGAGGCGTCTATGAGCCCGACCGTGCGTGCCGACACCTCGCGCGCCGCGTTGAGGGTGTCGGCGAGCGCCCGGCGCGTTGTCGTCAAGCCGGCGTCGAGGGAAAGGCCGGCCGCGGAGATGAACGCGACGTCGAAGTTGAGCTCGGCGAGGAACTCGGCCGCCCAGCGGCCGCCGATCATGCGCAGGTTCTGGTCGACCTCGCCCGGGGTCACGATCACGTGCACGGACTCCGCGTGCAGGTCGAGCGCGATCGCGGGCGAGTTCGTGACGAGGATCAGGCCGGTGGGCGGCTGCTGCTCGAGGCCGGCGCGCGAGCGCGAGGCAGCTCGTCGAAGAGTCGACGAAGATGGTCGAGCCGTCCTCGATCCAGCGGACGGCGTGCGCCGCGATCTCCTCCTTGGCCGTGGGCGCCTGGCGCAGCCGCTCGGTCCAGTCGGTCTCGATGAGCGGGGCGTCGCCGGCGAGGGCCCGCGCCCCTCCGTGCACGCGCTCGACCAGCCCGTCGGCGGCCAGCCGCTCCAGGTCGCGGTAGACGGTGATGGACGAGACGCCGTGCTCGCGGGCGAGCTCGGACACCGACGCCCCGCCGGCGCGGTTGATGCGGTCGAGGATCTGGGCGCGGCGGAGCTCGGCCGGCACTAAACACGCTCCTCGAACGCGCGCTTCGTGATCTCGACCTGGAGCGGGCGGAACTCGTCCACGGCGGCGACGAGGTGGTCGGCGAAGCGCTCGAGCGCCTCCTCGCCCTTCTCCGCCGTGGCCCGGAAGGGGTTTCCGATCACGCCCGTCTTCGAGAACTCGCCGTGGTCCATGGGGAAGACGAAGTACTGGTAGCCCTGGAACTCGACGTCGGGCGCCCCGTCCTGCTTGATGAAGCTGTCGGGGAGCCAGGGCGGGGCCTGCGCACGGTCCTCGGCGGCCCGGTCCATGCGGACGAGCGCCGCGTCGTGGGCCAGCACCTGCGACGTCTCGAGCTCGCTTGCGTGCCAGCCGGGCGTCTCGTCCGCAGGGTTCTCGAGCACGTCCCCGAGCAGGCCGATGTAGCGCTCGGCATACGGCTTGTAGAGGGCGACGAAGGCGCCGGTCTCGTAGCGCACGCGCCGGAGGAGCGGGTCGATGATCTTCGTGTTCGAGCCGTGCCCGTTCACGAAGACGAGCTTGTTCCACCCGTGGTGGATCAGGCTCCGGCAGATGTCGTACCACGCCTCGACGAGCGTGGCGGCGCGGAACGTGATCGTGCCCACGCCCGCTTCGGTCTCGCGCATGTGTTGGGGGGAGTACCCGGCCCAGAAGGTCGGCGCATACGGGACGTCCGCTTTCTCGGCGGCCCGGCGGGCGACCTCGAGCGCGGTGATCGTGTCGGTCCCCAGCGGGAGGTGTGCTCCGTGCTGCTCGCAGCTGCCGATGGGCACGAGCACGATGTCCGAGCGCTCGAGGAACCACTGGATGTCGGGCGGCGCCAGGTCGAGCAGGCAGTGCGAGGCCGGCCGGTCGGTATCAGGCATGCGTCGACTCCTCCACGAGAGACAGGTAGCGCTCGGCCACGAGGTCGGCGAGCGCCGGGTCATTGACGTGCGTATCCACGGGCTCGAACGCGACGGCCGGACGGAGCGCTCCCGCGAGGGCCTCCAGGAACGCGGCGTCCGCCTGCGGATCCCAGAGGTCGCCGCCCTCCACGTCCGCCAGCGAGAAGCCGCGCGTGGGCGCCACGACGCGCACCGGCCCGCGGGCCGCGTTCAGTCGCTCGGCGACGATGCGGCCGAGCTCGGCCATCTCGTCGGTCTCCAGGCGGACGAGCGTCGCGACGGGGTTGTGGTAGTAGCGCTTCCGTCCCCGGTAGCGCTCCGGGACCGTGTCGGGAGCGCCCTGGTTGAAGAAGTCCACACACCCGGGGACGACGACCTGCGGGAGGCCGTGGGCACCGGCCACGCGGAGGCGCTCCTCCTCCGTCGCGTGGATTCCGTCCATCAGGCTGTTCGCGACCTCGGAGAGCGTGTAGTCGATCACCCCGGCGAGCGCTCCGGCCGCGGCGAGCTTCTCCATCGCCGGCCCGCCGACGCCGTTGGCATGGAAGACGACAGGCTCCTTCCCCGCCTTCTCCAGCGCGGCGCGGAGGCGCGTGACGGCCGGCGTCGTGTGCCCGAGCATGGTGATCCCGACGGTGTCCGCACCGAGGTCCTGCACGGGTCGCCCCGCGTCGCGCGCCATCCCGACGACGGCCGCGGCCGCGTTGTCGAAGACCGCCCGGGCGATCGGGTTGAGCCCGAGGATGTCCACGACCGAGTGCATGACGACCGTGTCGACCTCGCCCACGAAGGGGCCGAAGGGCCGCCGCCCGGACGCGCTCGGCGAGACGATCAGCTTCGGCACCCCGACCGGCAGGGCCTGCATGGCTGCGGCGCCGAGGATCGCCCCCTCGGCGCCCCCGAGGCAGAGAGCGCCGTCGATGCGGCCCTCGAGCCAGAGCCGGAGGACGGTCGCGCGCACGCCCTGCTCCATGAGCTCGACCGCCTTGCCGCGGCTGCCCGCGTTGCGGATGTCCTCGAGCTCGAGGCCCGCCTCTCGGGCGACATCGTGGCGCGAGACGTCGGGGACGCATGCCTCGGCCTCGCCCAGGATCCCGGAGTCGAGGACGACGGCCTCGCCGCCCAGGGCGCGAATCCGCCCGCGGACGTACGCGATCTCGGCGCCCTTCGTGTCCAGGGTGCCGATGAGGACGATGCGCGGCCGGTCGGCTATGCCCGGCTCCCCTCGAGCACTGCCTCCTGCCGGCGCAGGCAGTCGATGGACTCCTGGACGTACTGGTCGTAGAGGCTCTCGGGCACGGCGCCGGTCCCGTGGTCGCGCAGGAACTGCTCCAGGCCGACGCTCGCCTCGGCCTCGGACGCGTCGCCGATCTCGGTGCGCTCGGAGATGCGGCTACGGTCGACCGTGGCAACGAACTCGACCGTGACGTAGCCGTCGTACCCGACCTCGCCCAGCGTGCGCACGAGGAGCTCCCAGTCGATCGCGCCCTGCGCGGGAGGCATGCGGTTGTTGTCGGCGACGTGGAAGTCGACGAGCTTGTCGCCGGCGGCGCGAATGGCCGCGGGCCAGTCGGCCTCCTCGATGTTCATGTGGAAGATGTCCAGGCAGACGCCGCAGTCGCCGCCCACGTCGTCCGCGAGCGCGAGCGCCTGGTCGCAACGGTTGAGGAAATAGGTCTCGAAGCGGTTGAGCGGCTCGAGGCCCAGCCGGACGCCCTGCTTCTCGGCGTGTGCCTGGCACTCCTTCAGGCTCTCGATCGCCCACTGCCACTCGGCGTCCGGCGAGGCCATCGGCGTCACCTTGCCCACCGTCGAAGGGACGACGGTGAGGATGGAGCCGCCCAGCTCCTTGATCATGTCGATGGTGTCCTTCACGTACTGGACGCTCCCGACGCGGACGTACTTGTCCTCGTGCAGGAGATCGCGCCCTCCGACCATGAGCGTGACCGCGCCCCAGCACTCGAGGCCGTTCTCCTCGAGCAGCGAGCGCACCTGCTTCGTGTCGTAGAGGTCGGGCTCGCCCGAGATCTCGATCCCGTCGTAGCCGCTCTTGCCGAGGCGCCGAAGCGTCGTCTCGATCGGCTCCGGCCGCATCCAGTTGTGCATCGCCACCTTCAGTGCCATGTGTCCTCCTTCTTCGTCCCTCAGAGGTCGAGCTTGCCGGGGTTCATGATCCGCTTGGGGTCGAGCACCTCCTTGATCCGCCGCAGGGCGTCAAGCGCCGGCCCGTACTGCGCGCGCATGTAGGGCGCGAGCTTCAGCCCGATGCCGTGGTGGTCGTTCATGACGCCGCCGGCGCCCAGGATCGCGCGGACGCTGTCCTCCCAGATCCGGTCGTGCAGCGCGATCGCGTCGGGGCCGCCGTCCGGGATGACGAAGCGGCCGTACATCATCGTCCCCCACGGATACCAGTGGCTGAAGTGCACCTTGAGCGCGAGGCCGTGCTCGGCGTACGGCTTCTCCACGGCGTCCTTCACCGCGCGGTAGACGTCGTAGATGTGGGCGTAGGAGGCGACCGCCTCGATCGTCCCCCAGATCGCGGGCAGCTCCGGGTGATGCGGAGGCTTGTAGAACTCGTAGCGCCGCGCCCACCAGGTCTCGCCGAGCCCGCCCTCGAGGATTCGGTCGCCGCGCTCCCGGGCAAGGGCGAGCAGCGTCTCGGCCTCGGCGTCGGCCACGGAGGGCTCGCCCTCGAAGCAAAAGATGGTGCAGACGCCCTCGAGCTCCCGCCCGACCACGGGGCCGAGCGAAGTGCGCGTCGCCTCCTCGTCGTACATGCGCACGACGGAGGGGCGCAGGCCGCGTGCCAGGCACGAGCGCACGGTCGCGAGCCCGTCGGGCACGGACGCGAAGGAGACCGCCTCGAAGCGGCGCTTGCCCGGCAGGGGCGCGAGCTGCAGCGTGGCGCGGGTGATGACGCCGAGCGTGCCCTCGGAGCCGACGAAGAGCTGCGTGAGCTCGGGGCCGACGGCATGGCGGGGCACCGGCACGGTCTCGATCACCGTTCCCCCGGCGAGGACGACGCGGAGCGAGAGGACGAGGTCTTCGATCTTCCCGTAGCGCGTCGAGAGCACCCCGGAGCCGCGCGCGGCGACGTAGCCGCCGACGGTGGCCAGGTCGGCCGAGGCCGGATAGTGGGGGAGCATGAGCCCGCGCTCGTTGAGGACGCGCTCGAGGGCCGCCCCGTTCATGCCCGCCTCCGCCGTGACGGTGAGGGACTCTTCGTCCACTTGCAGGAGGCGGTCGAGGCGGCCGAGGTCGAGGAGGATGCCGCCGCCCACGGGCACGGCCCCGCCCTGGCTCCCGGAGCCGCCCCCGCGCGGCACGACCGGGATACCGCGCTCGTCCGCGAGGCGGAGCGTCGCGGCGACGCCGGCCTCGTCGGCCGGGCGCACGGCGATGTCGGGCAGGCCGAGGGGAGCGCCGTTGGCGCGCGCGGCGAGGGCCTTCCAGTACGTGTCGGCCGCGTACTCCTCGAGCCGCTCGGCCTCGGTGACGACGGCGTCGTCGCCGAGCTCCGCGCGCAGGTCGCGGGCGAGCGCCTCTCCAACCGGGGCTCGGACGCTCATAGGCCGGCCTCCGGCCTATGAGCGGGTGGAGGGTGTGTGAGAGAACCGGGAGGTTCCCTCGCTGCATCAAAGAAGGGGGCACGTGGGGGAAACACGGTTTCCCCCACGGGAGCGAGCCGAAGGCGAGCGACCGTCATGCGCGGTCTCCCGCCGAGAGGACGAGCTTCCCGAACTGCTCGCCGCGCTCCATGCGCTCGTGCGCCGCGTCGGCTTCCGCCAGCGGGCGCACGCTGTCGACCACGGGGGTCCAGTCACCGCGCTCGACCGCGGCGAGGAGCCCTTCGAAGTCACGGGGGCTGCCCATGGTCGTGCCGAGCAGCGAGAGGTGGCTCCCGTAGAAGGGCCGCACGCTCAGCGTCGCTTCGCTTCCCCCGGTCGCGCCGAAGACGACGGCGCGGCCGCCCTTGCGGAGGCAGCGAAGCGAGTCCGGCCACGTGGTGCCGACCGAGTCGACGACGACGTCGACCCCGGCTCCGCCCGCGAGCCCGCGTACTTCCTCGGCCCAGTCCCCTTCCGTGTAGTCGACGCCCGCCTCGGCCCCCAGGTCCCGGGCGCGCGCGATCTTCTCGGCGTTGGACGACGTCACGAGCACACGGGCGCCCACCTGCCGGGCGAGCAGGACCGCGAAGGTGGCTACGCCGCTCCCCGCGCCGAGAACGAGCACGGTCTCACCGGGCTCGAGCCGCGCGCGGGCGAAGAGCGCTCGGTACGCCGTCAGCCCGGCCAGGGGCAGGGCGGCGGCCTCCTCCCACGACAGGCGCGATGGCTTCGGATAGACGTTCTCGGCCGGCACCTTCAGGAGCTCGGCGTAGGTCCCGTCCTCCGGCCCGCCCAGGATGGTGAACTCGTCGCCGGCGGCGTCCTCGCGGTCGCCCCAACCGAGCGAGGGGAAGACGACCACCTCGTCGCCCGTGTCGCGCCGGACGCCCGCTCCGTCGGAGCCGAGGACGAGCGGGAGGTCGAAATCGCCATAGGCGCCCCGGCGAATCCCGGTGTCACGGCGGTTCAGCGCCGCGGCGCGCAGCTCGACGACGACCTCGCCGTCACCCGGCTCGGGGTCCGGTACGTCCTCGGCACCGAGTACCGACGGATCGCCGAACTCACGAAGGACAATCGCCTGCATCTTCGTGCCTACCCGACTTTCCAGGCGGCGTCCTGCCCGGCCGGGACCTCGCGGAAGTCCGGCAGGCCCGCGAGCGCCTTCTCGGCGCCGCCGGGGTTGTAGAGGGCGAGGAGGCGCAGCGGCGCCCAGCCGCGGTTCACCGTCGAATGGAAGACGGCCGTCGGGACATAGATGCAGTCCCCCGGCTTGACGGAAAACCAGTCTTCCTTCCCGTCCTCCTCGATCATCTGGTCGCCCTCGCCGGAGAGGACGTAGAGGATCTCCTCCGACTCGGGGTGGTTGTGGCGGGCGTGGCCCTGCCCCGGCAGGAGCAGCACCTCGCCGAACGTGAGGCTCGCGCTCCCCGTCTGGTCGGGCGTCACGAGCCACTTGATGGCGCCCCAGTCGAAGGTGTGCGTGGGGATGCTGCTCGGGTCAACCGCGCGGCACGTGCGCCTCCTTTGGTCGGGATGGACTTGAAGCGACGCATGTTCTCCGTCATGGCTCGCTCGGTCGGGAGGCGCTCCATGCTCGACGCGCCGAAGAACCCGACGACGCCCTCCGTGTGCTCGAGCACGTAGGCGGCGTCCTCCGGCTCGGCGATGGGGCCGCCGTGGCAGAGGACGAGCACGTCCGGGTCGACCTCGACGGCCGCGTCGCGCATCGCCTGCACGAGCTCCACGGACTCGTCCAGCGTCTTCGCGGTGTCCGCGCCGATGGCGCCGCCCGTCGTCAGGCCCATGTGGGGGACGAGCACGTCCGCGCCCGCCTCGGTCATCGCGCGGGCGTCCTCCGGTGTGAACACGTACGGGCATGTCAGGAGGTCGAGCTCGCGCGCCGCCCGGATCATCTCCACCTCCAGCTCGTAGCCCATGCCCGTCTCCTCGAGGTTCTGGCGGAAGGTGCCGTCGAAGAGCCCGACGGTCGGAAAGTTCTGCACGCCGGAGAAGCCGATCTCCTGCACCTGGCGCAGGAAGACGGGCATGCGCCGGAACGGGTCGGTGCCGCAGACGCCGGCGAGCACGGGCGTCGACTCCACGATGGGCAGGACCTCGGCGGCCATCTCCATGACGATCGCGTTCGCGTCGCCGTAGGGAAGGAGGCCGGCGAGCGAGCCGCGTCCCGCCATCCGGTAGCGGCCGGAGTTGTAGATGATGATCAGGTCGGCACCGCCCGCCTCGGCGCACTTCGCGGACAGGCCCGTGCCGGCGCCCGCGCCGATGATCGGCCGCCCGTCGTCCACCTGCGACCGGAGCCGAGCCAGTGCTTCGTCGCGCGTCATCCGCCCCTCTTCGCCCACGCCCCGTAGTGCTCGTGCAGGCGGTCGGCCATCGCCCGCGCGAACTCCGGGTCGTTGATGTCCGTGTCGAGCTCCCGCACCTCGACGCCGTCGAGGTCGCTCCGGAGAGCGCCGAGGAGCGCCTCGTCCGCCGCGGCGTCGTGGAAGACCTCTCCCTCCTTCGCGATGAGCGAGACGCCGCGCAGGGGGACGAAGAGCGTGACCGGCCCGCGCGCCGCGTTCAGCTTGCGCGCGATGCGCCGACCGAGCTCGGCGGACTCCTCGGGGGTCGTCCGCATGAGCGTCACGGTGGGGTTGTGCTTGTAGAGGAGGCGGTCCCGGAAGTCGGCCGGGACCGTGTCCATGGGCCCGAAGTTGACCATGTCGAGCGCGCCGAGGGAGACGACCTGGGGGATGCCGAGCTCTCCAGCGGCCTCGAGCCGGTCGGGGCCGGCGGAGAGCACGCCGCCGACGAGGTCGTCGGCCAGCTCGGTGGTCGTGATGTCGAGCGCGGCCGTGATGAAGCCGCTGCGCATGAGCGCCTCCATCGAGCGGCCGCCCGCGCCGGTGGCGTGGAAGACGAGCACCTCGTAGCCGAGCTCCTCGAGCCGCTCCCGCGCGGCCTCGACGGAGGGCGTCGTCACGCCGAACATCGTCGCGCCGACGAGCGGCTTCCCGTCCCGGGCCGTGGGCGGCTTCGCGGTCGCCATGCCCGCGATCGCCGCCGCCGCGTTCGCAAGGATCCGCTCCGAGACGGCGTTGATCCCGGAGATATCGACGACGGAGTACATCATCGTCACGTCGCTCTCGCCCACGTACGGCCGCGTGTCGCCGGAGGCCATCGTGGAGACCATCAGCTTCGGGACGCCCACGGGGAGCGCGCGCATCGCCTCAGTGGCCGAGCGCAGTGCCGCCGGAGCCACCGAGGGCGAGAACGCCGTCTACGCGCCCCTCCGCGTGCAGCCGGCTGACGACCTCCGCGGCGCCGCGGGCCATCGTCTCGACCGCGGCGCCGCGGTCGCCCGCTTCCGCGAGCGCGCGGGCGTCGCCGCCGGCCGCCTGGGCCACCTCCTCGCGCGTGACGTCGGGCTTCGCCCGCGGCTCGCCGAGCACTCCGCCGTCGACGAGGACGGAGTCCACTCCGTGGCCGCGCAGGCGCTCGCGCAGGAAGTCGTACTCGACCCCCTTCGTGTCCAGCGTGCCGACGAGGACGACGGTGGGCATTCAGTCCGAGGCGCCTTCCACGCGGGTGACCCCGAGGTAGCGCTGCTCAGGCGCGCCCTCATGCGGATTCTGCCCTTGGCGTGGATGATCGCTTTTGAAGAGACTCGATCACTTCTGAAAGGCGAACCTAACAGGGCGGCCCAGGTGTTGCAACGTCCCTTGGCGGCCATACCCGAGGTGACAAGCGCGGCTCACTCCTGCTTGAATCCGCTTCCGACATGACCGAAACACGCCTCCAGCACGTCTCCACGCCGTACCCGCGGGGTCGCCAGGCGGACGTGCGCGCCTTCTACGGCGACATCCTGGGCCTGCGCGAGAAGCCGGTTCCGCACACGATCGTCGACCTGGAGCTCGTCTGGTTCGAGGCCGGCCCGGGCGAGCTCGAGCTCCACTTCCTGCCCGACCCCGTCGCCCCGGACACGGCGGCCCAGCGCCACTTCTGCCTCGAGGTCGAGGACGTGGAGAGCTGGCGGCGGCGACTGGAGGAGGCGGGCGTGGAGACGATCGACCAGACGCCGATTCCCAACCGGCCGCGCTTCTTCTGCCGCGACCCGTTCGGCAACCTGCTCGAGTTCACGACGATCCTGGGCGACTACCGCAGCATGAAGACCAGCCTCGGGATCTGGGCCTTCGGCCCGATGATCACCCGCTTCGTGCCCGGCGGCTACAAGCCCGAGTGGCGGGCGAGTCGACGCCGGAGCGCGTGCGCCGCGCCGTCGAGGGGCTCGGCGACCTCATCGACGGCTACGAGTTCCACTACCCGCAGGAGCTGAACGAGGACAACCTGGATGCCGTCCGCGACGCGCTCGACGGGCGCGACATCTACTGCATGGCGACGGGGCTCCACCTCGACCCGCGCTTCGGCAAGGGCGGGCTCGTGTCACCTGACGAGGCAACCCGGGCCGAGGCGCTCCGGCGGACCGCCGCGCGCGATCGACTTCGCCGGCGAGCTCGGCGCCCACTTCATCATCTGGCCGGGGATCGAAGGCTACAACTACCCGTTCCAGGCGCCCTACCGCGAGAGCTGGGCCTGGCTCGTGGACGGGATCGGGGAGGCGGCGCAGCGCTGCAAGGACCGCGGGGTCCTGCTCTTCCTCGAGCACAAGAACTCCGAGCCCGCCATGAAGATCCTCATGCGGAACCTCGGCATGACCTTGCACGTCATCCACAAGCTCCGAGCGCAGGGGCTCGACAACGTCAAGGTCAACATGGACTGGCAGCACCTGATCATGAACCGCGAGAGCCTGGCCGAATACGCAGCCCTGCTCGCCGCGGAAGGACTGCTCGGCCACCAGCACGCGAACTCGGGCTGGGGCGACTTCGACGACGACAACATGCTCGGCGCGACCGCGTTCATGGAGACGCTCGAGCTCGCGCTCGAGCTTCGCCGCGCTGGCTACGGCGACAACGGCGAGCGGCTCGGCTTCGACCTCTACCCGTACACGGAGGACGCGGTCGGGGCGGTGCGCCGGAGCGTCCTCCAGTGGCGCTTCATCGACGGCATCGCTGCGAAGATCGACGAAGCCGCGCTGCGCGAAGCGCAGCAGGAGAAGGACGCCGTGCGCGCCTACGAGATCGTCTACTCCGCGCTTGGAGCGTAAAGCGTCGCTCGCCGTCGGCTCGCTCCCGTGGGGGAAACCATGTTTCCCCCACGTACCCCCTTCTTTGATGCAGAGGGGGAACCTCCCGGTTCCCCCTCACCCCTTCCACACTCATGGGCCAACGGGTTGGCCCATGAGTGTCGTCCGGCAGGCTTGAAAAGGTCGTCCCTTCGGCCTAACGTAGCACCGCCGCAACAGTCTCAATACATGGATCGGTTCTTCGACGAAGGGAGGACGACGTGAAGGTGCTTTGGAGCGGACCGGCAGGCCGGTGGTCGCCGAGGTTCCTCCTCATCCTCGCCGCGCTGGTGGTCGGCCTGCTCGCCTTCACGGCGGCCGGGTGCGGAGGCGACGACGACGAGGGTGACGGCGACGGGGGCGCTGCTGCCACGGGCGGCGGCGAGGACGGCGAAGCGGCCGGCGGCGAAGGGAGCATCTGGGTGCTCCTGCCGGACAGCGCGACGTCGCCGCGGTGGGAGTCCGACGACCGCCGCTACTTCGAGCAGGCGTTCTCGGAAGCCGGGGTCGACTTCAACATCGTCAACGCGGAGGGGGACGCGGCACAGCAGCAGTCCCAGGCCGAGCAGGCGATCGCCGACGGCGCCAGCGTCATCGTGCTCGTCTCGATCGACACCGGCTCCGGAGCGACGATCATCGACCAGGCCAAGGAGGAAGGCGTCGCGGTGGTCGAGTACGACCGCTTCAACACGGGAGGCTCGGGCGGGGACGCCTACGTGAGCTTCGACAACGTCGCCGTCGGCGCGGACATGGCGGAGGTCCTCGAGCCCGCCATCGACGCGCTCGGCGAGTCCCCTCCCCAGGTCGTGATGCTGAACGGCGGCGAGGAGGACAACAACTCCTTCCTCTTCCGCCAGGGCTACGCCGAGACGGTCGAAGCCCGGGTGGACGCGGGCGACTGGGCGCTCGTCGCCGACCAGCACGTGCCCGGCTGGGGCGCCAACGGCGAGGGGCAGGGGGTCATGGAACAGATCCTCACGGACGCCAACAACGACGTCGACGCGGTCTTCGCGGCCAACGACAACCTCGCCCAGCAGGCGATCAACGCCCTCGAGGCGGCGGGCGTGGAGGGGGCCCTGGTGAGCGGCCAGGACGCGACAGCGGCCGGGATCCAGAACATCATCCTCGGCAAGCAGACGATGACCGTCTACAAGCCGATCGAGGCGGAGGCCGACATCGCGGCCAAGGTGGCCCTGGCGCTCCAGGCGGGAGACGATCCTGCGGCCATCGAGTCCGAGTTCGAGTTCGACGTCATCGGCATCACCGCGGCCGACGGGAACCCCGCGGACGCGGCGGAGGGCGAAGGCGTCGTGCCCTACTACGCGCTGACTCCGATCCCCGTGGACATCGACAACATCGCGGACACGGTCATCGCGGACGGCTTTCGCACGATCGAGGAGGTCTGCACCGGAGACACGGCGTCGACCGACTTCTGCCAGGAGAACCAATGACCGAAGCGCTGAGGGCGGGGACGGCCGAGACGGCGTCCCCGCCCTTGACGCCCTTGCTCGAACTGAGGGGCGTCTCGAAGGCGTTCGGCGCCGTCCAGGCGCTCTACCGCGTCGACTTCGACGTTCGCCCGGGTGAGGTGATGGCCCTCGTCGGCGACAACGGCGCGGGGAAGTCGACGTTGATCAAGGGCGTCGCAGGGATCTATCCCTACGACGAGGGCGAGGTGCTCGTCGACGGCGAGACCGTGCACATTCACAGCCCACGCGAAGCGGCCAAGCTCGGCATCGAGGTCGTGTACCAGGACCTCGCGCTCGCGGACAACCTCGACGTCGTCGCCAACATGTTCCTCGGCCGCGAGCGCGCCCGGACCGGGTTCGTGCTCGACGAGGCCAGCATGGAGCGCTCCTCCCGGGAGACCCTGGACACCCTGCACGTCACCACGCTCCGGTCGGTGCGCCAGATCGTGGCCGGCCTGTCCGGGGGACAGCGGCAATCCGTCGCGGTCGCCAAGGCGGTGATGTGGAACTCGAGGCTCGTCATCCTCGACGAGCCGACCGCGGCCCTCGGCGTGGCCCAGACCCGGCAGGTGCTGAACCTCGTGCGCCGGCTCGCGGAGCAGGACCTTGGCGTCGTGATCATCACCCACAACCTGCACGACGTGTTCGAGGCCGCCGACCGGATCACCGTGCTGCGGCTCGGCCAGCGGGTGGCCCTGTTCGAGAAGGCCGAGACGACGCAGCAGGAGGTCGTGCACGCGATTACCGCCGGCACGCTCGACCACGTCCCCGGGATGGAAGAGGCCGAGGTAGCCGGAGCATGACGACCGAGCCCCCAGTCGAGACCGAACCGGTCGCCGACCCGACGGCCGCGCGGGTCGCGCCCGTGGCGGCCGACGTGCTCGCGGGCGAGCCGGCCGCACCCACGACCCTGTCCGGATACGTTCGGCTCTGGTGGCAGGGGGTGCGCTACGGCGAGCTCGGGTCGCTCCCGATCATCGTCGGCCTCGTGATCATCGTCATCACGTTCGGCATTCTCGACGACACGTTCCTCACGGAGCGGAACTTCACGAACCTGCTCCTGCAGATGGCTGCCATCGCGACGATCGCGATCGGCGTCGTGTTCGTGCTCCTGATCGGCGAGATCGACCTCTCGGTGGCGTTCGTCAGCGCCGTCGGGGGCGTCGTCATGACGCTCCTCCTGCGCCCCGAGGACCCCGGCTGGCCCTGGTGGCTCGCCATCGCCGTTGCGCTTCTCTGCACGACGGCGATCGGGCTGTTGCAGGCGCTCGTCATCACCAAGGCCGGGGTGCCCTCCTTCGTCGTGACGCTGGCCGGGCTCCTCATCTGGTCGGGAGTCGTCTTGATCCTCACCACCCAGGCCTCCGCCGTGGGGACGATCCGGATCCAGAACGAGACGGTCGTGGGCATCGCCAACGACTTCCTCAGCGACTTCTGGGGCTGGGTGCTCGGAGGGCTCGTGGTGCTCGGCTTCGCCCTGTCGGAGCTGCGGACGGCGCTCACCCGGCGCGCCGGCGGGCTGGTCCCGAAGCCGACCCTGCTGATTGGGCTCCAGATCGCAGGCCTCGCCGCGATCACCTTCGCGGCGGTCTGGTACGCGAACAAGGACCGCGGCGTTCCCAAGGTGGCGCTGATCCTCGGAATCCTTCTGCTCTTCTGGTCGTTCATCGCCGCGCGCACGCGCTTCGGCCGCCACGTCTACGCGGTCGGAGGCAGCGCTGAAGCCGCTCGCCGTGCCGGGATCAACGTCGACCGCGTCCGCATCGCGGTGTTCATGATCAGCGGCTTCATGGCCGGTGTCGGCGGGATCATGCTCGCGTCCAGGCTCCGCTCGGTCGCCACCAGCACGGGGGGCGGGAACCTGCTCCTCCTCGTCATCGCCGCGGCCGTGATCGGCGGCACGAGCCTCTTCGGCGGAGTGGGCCGGGTCATGTCGGCGCTCCTCGGAGCCCTCGTCATCGCCTCGATCCAGAACGGGATGGACCTGCTCGGCCTGGCCTCGGGCACGAAGTTCGTGATCACGGGCCTGGTCCTGCTGGGCGCAGTGCTCGTCGACTCCTTCGCGAAGCGCCGCCGTGCGGCTCGCGGAGGCGTTTGAGCCTCCGCCAGGCTCTCGTCGACCTCGTCTCCGACCTCGTCGCGATCGACTCGGTCAACCCCGACCTCGTGCCGGGGGCGGCCGGAGAGGCAGAGATCGCCCGCTTCGTGGCCCGCTGGCTCGAGGACGCGGGGCTCGAGGTCGAGCACGAGGAGGTCGCGCCCGGCCGGCCCAACGTCGTGGGGATCGCGCGCGGGTCGGGCGGCGGCCGCTCGCTCATGCTCAACGCGCACATGGACACGGTCGGCGTCGCCGGCATGGAGCTCGCCGTTCGAGCCCCGTCGTCGAGGACGGGCGCCTGTTCGGCCGGGGCGCGTACGACATGAAGGCGAGCCTGGCAGCGATCATGCTCGCGGGGCGCCGAAGCGGCCGGCCGCGGGCTCCGCGGCGACGTGCTCGTCACTGCGGTCTGCGACGAGGAGGTGGCGAGCATCGGCACGGCGCGGGTCGCCGAGCGCTACCGCGCGGACGGCGCCGTGGTCTCCGAGCCGACCGAGATGGCTCTCGCGCTCGCCCACAAGGGCTTCGTCGCCTTCGAGCTCGAGACGGCCGGGCGGGCCGCGCACGGCTCGCGGCCGGACCTCGGCGTAGACGCCATCGCGCGCATGGGCCACGTCGCTCGTACGCCTCGAGGAGCTCGACGAGCGGCTGCGCGCCGCCCCCACGCACCGGCTGCTGGGAAGCGGTTCCGTCCACGCTTCGGTCATCTCCGGCGGGCAGGAGTACTCGAGCTATCCGGAGCGCTGCCTGCTCCAGGGCGAGCGGCGCACGATCCCGGGGGAGACCGTGGAGCAGGTGGCGGCCGAGCTGCGCGAGCTGCTCGGAGACCTCGACGGCGAAACGCGCGTCGTCTCTGCGCGCGAGCCGTTCGAGGTGAAGGAGGACGAGCCGTTCGTCGCAGCTGGTGCGCCGGCACGCGGGCGAGCCCGAGATCGTCGGCGTCCCCTTCTGGGCCGACTCGGCCTTCCTGGCCGCCGCCGGCATTCCCACGGTGGTCTTCGGGCCGGCCGGAGAGGGCGCCCACGCGTCGTCGAGTGGGTCGATCTCGCGTAGCGTCGAGCGGTGCGTCGAAGATCTACACCGCGGTCGCCGTGGAGTTCTGCGCCTGATGAGACGCAGCTGATGACGCTCGAGCAGGCCCTCGCATCGTTCATGCGGTCCTCGAGGAGGCAGCCCGGGCCCGTCTCGGTCTTCGTCGCCGACGAGCATGGCGAGCTCGTCGCCGCGGCGACGATGGACGATGCTGCCCCGGACACGAGACTGAACGCGGAGCGCAAGGCCTACACCGCTGCTCGGAGCGACGCCCGCTCGACCGGCGAGCTCGCCGAGAAGGTGCGCGACGACCCGGCGGAGCTGGCCAGCTTCGATCCCTTCTTCACCTTCTTTCGCGGAGGCGTCGCCGCCTTCGCCGGCGGACGCCGCATCGGCGCCGTCGGGGTGAGCGGCCTGCCCGGGGAGGAGGACGAGGCGCTCGCGCTTCGGGCGCTGGTGCGCGCCGGGTTGGAGGCCGTCCTGAGCTGCCACGATTCGCATCGGCGGCGACCTCGAGGTCAGCCGGCTCGGTTTCGGCGCAATGCGCCTGTGCGGGCCGGAGATCATGGGCTGGCCGGCCGACCGCGAGAACGCCCTGCGCGTCCTCCGTCGGGCCGTCGAGCTGGGCATCGAACCTGATCGACACCGCCTACGCCTACGGCCCGGAGGTCAACGAGCTGCAGGTCGCCGAGGCGCTCCACCCCTACCCCGACGGACTCGTCATCGCCACGAAGGGCGGCGTAGTGCGGAACGAGTCCGGCGCCTGGCTTGCGCGACGGGCGGCCCGAAGCCGTGCGCGCGCACTGCGAGGGCAGCTTGCGCCGCCTGCGGGTCGAGCGGATCGATCTCTGGCAGCTCCACGGCCCCGATCGTGACGTGCCGATCGAGGAGACGGCCGGCGAGCTCGCCCGTCTGCGCGCTGAGGGCAAGGTCCGTCACGTCGGCCTCTCCAACGTGGGCGTCGAGCTCCTCGAGCGCGTCCGGAAGATCGTCCCGATCGTGTCCGTCCAGAACCGCTACAACCTCGCCGACCGGGAGTCGGAGGACGTGCTCGAGCACTGCGAGCGGGAGGGACTGGCCTTTCTCCCCTGGTACCCGCTCGACGTGGGGCGGCTCGCGAAGCCGGGAGGCGGGCTCGGCCGCGTAGCGCAGGCGCGCGGTGCGACCCCGGCCCAGGTCGCCCTCGCCTGGCTCCTGCACCACTCCGCGGTCATGCTCCCCATCCCCGGCACAGCCTCGCTCGAGCATCTCGACGAGAACGTCGCCGCGGCGCGGCTCGAGCTGAGCGACGACGATCTGGCCGCGCTCCCGGCATGACCGCCACGCTCGTCGGCCTCGACGTCGGCACGACGGGCGTCAAGGCGCTTGCGATCTCTCCCTCGGGCGAGGTCCTCGCGCGCGCAGAGGAGGAGTATCCGCTCGCGAGCGCCGAGGCCGGGCTGGGCCGAGCAGGAGCCGGCGGACTGGTGGAGGGCGACTGAGGCTGCGCTCGACGCCCTGCGGGTCGACGAAGTGGCGGGCATCGGCCTCTCGGGACAGATGCACGGCCTCGTCGCCCTGGGAGACGACGATCAACCGCTTCGGCCGGCGATCCTCTGGAACGACCAGCGGACGGCGGCCGAGTGCGCAGAGATCGAGGAGCGCGTCGGGCTCGAGCGCCTGATCGCGCTCACGGGCAACCGGGCGCTGACCGGCTTCACGGCCCCGAAGCTGCTCTGGCTCCGCAAGTACGAGCCGGAGGTCTACGAGCGGATCGCGCATGTCCTCCTTCCCAAGGACTACGTGCGCGCGCAGCTCACGGGCGAGCGTGCAATCGACGTCGCAGACGCAAGCGGCACGCTCCTCTTCGACGTGGCCCGCCGCCGCTGGAGCGATGAGGTGCTGAGCGCGCTCGAGCTTCCCGCGGAGTGGCTTCCGGTCGCGCTCGAGTCTCCGGCCGTGTCGGGCGAGACGGCGGACGGCATCCCGGTTGCCGCCGGAGCCGGCGACCAGGCGGCCGGCGCGCTCGGCGTCGGCGTCGACCGGCCCGGTCCGCTCTCGATCGTGCTCGGGACCTCGGGCGTCGTCTTCGCCGCGCTGCCCGCCTTCGCGGCGGACGACGAGGCGCGCGTCCACGCCTTCTGCCACGCGGTTCCCGGTGCCTGGCACGCGATGGGGGTGATGCTCTCCGCCGCCGGCTCGCTTCGCTGGTTCCGGGACGTCTTCGCTCCCGGAGAGAGCTGGGACGCTCTCCTCGCCGAGGCCGAGCGGTGGGAGCCCGGAGTCGAGGGCCTCATCTTCCTGCCCTACCTCTCCGGGGAGCGGACGCCGCACGCCGACCCGAACGCGCGCGGTGCGTTCACGGGCCTTTCCGCGCGTCACGATCGCGGTGCGCTCGTCCGCGCGGTGCTCGAGGGCGTGGCCTACGGCTTACGGGACTCCTTGGAGCTCCTTCGCGGGCTCGACGTCCGGCCGGAGGTCGGCCGGGCCTCGGGCGGAGGCGCCCGCAGCGACCTCTGGTTGCGCATCGTCGCCTCCGTGCTCGGCATTCCGCTGGAGCGCACGGCCGTCGAGGAAGGTGCCGCTTACGGCGCGGCATTGCTCGGCGGCGTCGCCGGCGGCGTCTTCGCCGACGTCCACCAGGCCGTCGAAGCTTGCGTGCGCGTGCGCGCCACGGTCGAGCCCGAGCCGGCCTGGCGCGAGGCGTACGAGGCCGGCTACGAGCGCTTCCGCGCCACCTACCCCGCCTTACGAACCCTGGAGGAATCATGACCGCAACCTGGGGCTTGCTCTCGACCGCGAACATCAACCGCAAGGTCCTCGCCGGAGCGCGCGAGTCGGGATCCGTGGAAGTAGTTGCCGTCGCCAGCCGCGATCAGGCTCGTGCCGAGGCCTTCGCGCGCGAGCACGGGCTCGCACGCGCCTACGGGAGCTACGAGGCGCTCCTCGAGGACCCGGAGGTGGAGGCGATCTACATCCCGCTCCCCAATTCGCTTCACGTCGAGTGGTCGATCCGGGCGCTCGAGGCGGGCAAGCACGTCCTCTGCGAGAAGCCGCTCGGGCGGCGCGCCCACGAGGTGGACGAGGCATTCGACGTGGCGGACCGGGCCGGGCGCATTCTCATGGAGGCGTTCATGTACCGGCACCACCCGCAGACGCAGCGCCTGGCGAAGCTCGTCGGAGACGGTGCCGTCGGGCGCCTGCAGCTCGTCCGGGCCGCGTTCAGCTTTCCCGTGCAGGGGGCGCACGACGTGCGGCTCGACGCAGGGCTGGACGGCGGCTCGCTCATGGACGTCGGCTGCTACTGCGTCAGCGGGGCCCGGTTCCTCGCGGGCGAGCCGGAGGAGGTCTTCGGCGAGCAGGTCGTCGGCGAGTCCGGCGTGGACACGCTCTTCGCAGGGACGATGCGCTTTCGGGACGGCGTCGTCGCACAGTTCGACTCGGGCCTCCATCTGCCGAACCGAGACGAGCTCGAGGCGATCGGCGACGAGGGCTCGATCTTCATAGACGACCCTTGGCACTGCACGACGCCCGTCATCTCCTTGCGCCGGGCGGACGGCGAGGAGGAGATCGCGGTCGAGGCGGCCAACTCGTACCGGCTCGAGCTCGAGAACATGAGCGCCGCGATTCGCGGCGAGGCGGAGCCGCTGCTCGGCCGCGAGGATGCCCTCGGGCAGGCGCGGGCGCTCGAGGCGCTCTACCGCTCCGCCGAGGAGGGCGCGGCAGTCAGGCTCTGAGCGATGCGCACGTGGATGGACTTCGAGCGGGCGGCTCCCGAGCTTGCAGCGCTCGGCCGCGAGCGCATCGAGCAGTTCGGGTTCGTCTTCCTCGGGACGGTCCGCAAGGACGGCGGCCCACGCGTCAATCCCGCAGAGGCGCACATCGTCGAGGGGCACCTCGCGCTCGCGCTGATTCCCTGGTCGCTCAAGGCCGGCGACCTGCTGCGCGACCCGCGCGCGTTCCTCCACACGCCCGTGCAGGATCCTCGGTCGGGGGAGCCGGGCGAGTTCAAGCTTCGCGGGCGGGCGCTCGAGGTCGCCGAACGCTCGCTCCGCAGGGCGGTGGCGGACACCTTGGAGCGGCGGAGCCGCTATCGGCCGCCCGACGACTGGCATCTTTTCACGCTCGACGTCGAGAGCGCCGCGTTTCTCCGCTACGACGCGGAGGCCGAGCTCCACCGCATGCTCGTCTGGACCCCCGAGCGCGGGCTCGAGAGCTCGACGCGAACCTACCTCTGAGCGGCGAGCTCGTCGGTCCTGCGGGCCATCTCGACGTCCTTCTCCGTGATCGCCCGCTTCACGTGCGTCCACCAGCGGACGGTGACGGCGTTCCAGCTGATCGCGATGTCGGGATGGTGGTCGGCCGCCTCGGCCGCCTCGGCCAACCGGTTGACGAAGGCGATCGCCTCCGCGAAGTCCTCGAAGCGGTAGCCGCGCTGAAGCGCGCCGCGGACCTCGTTCCAGCCTTCAGGCCAACCTTCGGGAGTGTTCATCGGCCGCCCTCTGGCCGATGAACATGTGGAGGGGGTGATGAGGGGGAACCGGGAGGTTCCCCCTCTGTGTCAAAGAAGGGGGCTCGTGGGAGAAACACGGTTTCCCCCACGGGAGCGAGCCGGAGGCGAGCGACGGTCACCGGTTGGCATTCTGACTCACCGTGAGCACGCCGTCCTGGAGAGTCCCGGTGAGGCGGGTGGGCCAGTCTCTCCAGGAGACGCCCTGCGCCGTCTGCACATCGGACAGGCTCGCGAGGTCGAGCCCCTGCACCTCGAGCCTGGCGCCGCTGCACTGGGGTGGATAGGACTCGGCGAGCGCCTCGCAGAGCTGCACGACGTTCCCCGACGCCAGCAGCCCGCCCTCGACCACGACGGGCTCGCCCGAGCTCGACTCGAGGGCCTCCTTGACGGACAGAGGGCCGGATCCGGATCCGTCCTCGCCGTCGTCGCCGCAGCCCGCGAGCGCGACTGCCGCGAGGAGCAGGACAAGCGCTCTCATGCCTGCTTCGACGGCGCTGCGCACTCGAAAGTTCCCGCTACGACGCGGAGAGCGGCTCGGTTTCGACGCGCCCGTCCTCGATCCGCCACGCGGCGAGGTCGCCGGAGCGGAGCGAGAGGATCACGTAGGGCCGGCCTTCCCAGAGACCGATGTTCTCGACGTCGGTCCGGGAGGGGCGCGGCGGGCTCGAGAGGTGGGAGTGGAAGACCGCGAGCTGGTACCCCTCGTCCTCCAGGAACCAGACCTCCGGGTCGGCCTTGAGCTCGAAGCGGTAAGGGCTCGCGGCTTCGTTCTCGGCCGGCACGTAGCGTTCGGCCACGTCGCCGCGCAGGACGAGGAGCCCGCAAGCCTCGTTGGGTGCCTCCGCCTCGGAGTGCTCGACGAGCGCCGAGCGCACCTCGGCCGGGATCACCACCAGATGCGGTCCTCCATGGACGCGGCGGCCTCGTCTTCGGGGCTGCGTCCAGAAATCGGCGGAGAGGTACTTCCAGCCGCCGTCGGCGAGGACGGCGACGACGACGCCTTCTTCCAGCTCCTCGGCGATGCGCCGCGCCACGTGGATGACGGCTCCGGACGAGACGCCGGCGAAGATCGCCTCGCGCTCGAGCAGGAGGCGCAGGCCGGCGACGGACTCCGCGTTCGTGACGAGCACCTTGCGGTCGAGCCGGGACACGTCGAGGATGGGCGGCACGTAGCCGTCCGCCAGGGAGCGGAGCCCGTAGATCAGGTCGCCCTGGAGCGGCTCTGCCGCCGCGACGAGGACGTCCGGGAAGGACTCCCGGAGGCGTTCTCCCGCACCCATGAGGGTGCCGCCGGTTCCCAGGCCTGCGACGAGTGCATCCACGCGGGGGAGGGCCTCCGCGATCTCGGTGCCTGTGCCCTCGTAGTGAGCGCGGGGGTTGGCCTCGTTGCCGTACTGGTTGAGCATGAAGTAACGCGGTTCGCGCTCGGCGAGGCGAAGAGCGGCGCGGACGGCCCCGTTCGCACCCTCGGTCGCCGGCGAGAAGACGATCTTGGCGCCGTACAGCTCGAGCAGCTTCACGCGCTCGGTCGTCGCGTTCTCGGGCATGACGCATGTGAGCGGGTAGCCCTTGAGCTTGGCCACCATGGCAAGCGAGATGCCGGTGTTTCCGCTCGTCGGCTCGAGCAGCTCGCGGCCAGGCTCCAGCTCGCCCCGCGCCTCGGCCGCCTCGACCATCGCCCTCGCGACGCGGTCCTTGATCGAGCCCGTCGGGTTCTGGCCCTCGAGCTTCGCGTAGAGCCGTACTCCTTCGCGCGGCGAGAGCCGCGTCAGCTCGACGAGCGGCGTGGAGCCCACCGTCTCGAGGAGCGACGGGGTGAGCGTGCGCTCCCCGCCTGCCATGGCCGGGAGGAGGATGACTGTGGAGCCCGCCCCGACCGGGGTGTCAAGGCCCTGGAGCGTGCGCACGTCCTCGCTGTTCACGTAGACGTTGACGAAGGACGCGAGCTCGCCGCCGTTCTCGAGCACCTGCCGCCCGAGGGCCGGGTAGCGGCCGGCGAGGTCGTCCAGCACCTCGCGCAGCGTCTCGCCGGAGGCCTCGACCTCGCGCGCGCCGTTGACCTCGGCGCGCAGCGTGGGCGGGATGCGGACCCTCGTCACTGGGCGACGTGGGCCTGCCGCCCTGGCAGAACTCGACGTAGTCGATGTAGTCGGTGATCGTCGGGTCGTCGCCGCAGACGGGGCACTCGGGATCCCGTCGCAGGGCGATCTCCGTGAACTGCGTCTCGAGGGCGTCGAAGAGGAGCAGGCGGCCGACGAGCGGCTCGCCGATTCCAAGCACCAGCTTCAGAGCCTCGTTCGCCTGGAGCGAGCCGACGATCCCGGGCAGGACGCCGAGGACGCCGCCCTCGGCGCAGCTCGGCGCCAGCTCGGGCGGCGGCGGCTGCGGGAAGAGGCAGCGGTAGCACGGGCCCTCCTTCGGCTTGAAGACCGTCGTCTGGCCCTCGAAACGGAAGATGGAGCCGTGCACGACGGGGATGTCGTGCCAGACGGAGGCGTCGTTCAGGAGGTAGCGCGTGGGGAAGTTGTCGGCGCCGTCGACGATCACGTCCCAGCCCTCGCCCAGGATGCGGTCGACGTTCTCGGACGTCAGGCGCTCCTTGAAAACCTTGACCGTCACGTCTGGGTTGAGCGCCTCGATCGTCCGCCTGGCCGAGTCGGCCTTCGACTCGCCGAGACGCTCGGTGGAGTGGACGATCTGCCGCTGGAGGTTCGTCTCGTCGACCGCGTCGTCGTCGACGATGCCGAGCGTGCCGACGCCCGCCGCGGCGAGGTAGAGCGAGGCCGGCGAGCCGAGCCCGCCTGCGCCGATGAGCAGGATGCGGGACTCGAGGAGCTTCGCCTGCCCCTCCTCGCCGACCTCCGGGATGAGGAGGTGGCGGGAGTAGCGGCGGCGCTGCGCGTCGTCGAGCGCTTGCGGGATCTCGAAGGGGAAGCCGTTGCGCTTCCAGTCCGTGAAGCCGCCGGCGAGGGAGACGACGTTCTCGTAGCCGAGCTCCTCGAGCGTCTTGGCCGCGAAGGCGGAGCGGCTCCCGCCCGCGCAGTAGACGATCACGGGCTGCGAGCGGTCGGGCACGGCTGCCTCGATCCGCGACTCCAGGGATCCGCGCGGGATGTGCACCGCGCCCGGCAGGTGCCCTTCCTCCCACTCGTCGCGCTCGCGCACGTCGACGACCGCGGGGGAGTCCCCGGTGAGGAGCTCGTTCGCCTGCCCGGCGTCGACCTCCTCGATCTCGCGCCTGATTTCCTCGAGCAGCTCTCGATACGTCGCCATAGCTTTCGAAAGTATAGCTACTGATCTGCAGCCTCAGGAAAGACGCTGCGGCTACTCTCGGCGCGTGTCCTCCCCCGGTCGCACGCGCCTCGTTGTCGCCCTCGTCGCGGCCCTCTCGGCAGCGGCCGTCGTCGGCGTCACGGTGCTACAGGCGGACGGCGGGGAGAGCGAGACGGCCGCCACCGACACGAGCGAGGCGCCTCCCCTCGAGCTCGGAATCGTCCTCGCCGATGACGCCGTCGCTCGCTCGCTGCGCGCGGCGGAGCGGGAGTACGACGACGGACGGCGAGCGGCCGCGCGCGAGCGCTTCGAGGCGACCCTCGCCGAGAACCCCGATTCCGTCGAGGCCGCGGTCGGCGCTGCCGTCGCCGCGTGGCCTGCGGGAACGGTGGAGCAGCTCGAGGCGCTCGTGGCCGAGCACCCGGGGAGCGGGGTGGCGCGCTTGCACCTAGGCCTCGCGCAGCTTGCCTCCGGCCAGGACGAGGCGGCCGCCGAGCAGTGGCAGGCCGCCCAGGAGCGGGACCCGGACTCGCCGGCGGCGCTGCGGGCGGAGGACCTGCTGCACCCGAACATGGCTCCCGGGCGGCCGCCGTTCGTCCTCCCGACAACCGCTGCGGACGACCTCGGGGAGCGTGCGCCCGAGCGTCAGCTCGCGGAGCTGGAGCGCCGGGCCGAGGCCGGCGGCGCCCGCGACTGGCTCCTCCTCGGGAGCGTCTACCAGCGGGTGGGCCGTCCGGTCTCTGCCGAGCGGGCCTTCCAGCGGGGGCTGGAGCTTGCGCCGCGCGACGTGGACGCACGCGTTGCCGCCGCCGTTGGCCGCTTCGACAAGGACAACCCCTCGCAGACGTTCTCCCGCCTCGGCCCGCTCGCCCGCGACGAGCCGAACGCGGCGGTCGTGCGCTACCACCTCGGCCTGTGCCTCTCCTGGATCGGCGCAGTCGAGGAGGCAAGACGCCAGCTCCGCCTGGCGTCGGAGGCTGAGGCCGGGTTCTACGGGAGGGAAGCGGAACGCCTTCTCTCCCGCCTGGAAGCCGCGACGCAATAACGCCCGGTACGAAGGCCGGGCGGCGGCAAGGCGGAACCTCTTCGAAGCTCCTTGACGTACTTCGTTCGTGATCCGCTTCGTCGCAGCCGTGCTGGCCGCCGCCGCTGCCACAGCCTGCGGGACGTCGTCTGAGCGGCTCAGCGATGACGAACAGACGCCTGCAGTCGCGCAGGCCACGATCGCGCAGACAGAGCAATGCCCGCCCGACTGGCCAGGGCCGTGGACGGCGTGTGACGAGGCGGGGTGGGTGCGCCAAATCGCCGAACGGGCCGGGTATCGAGTCGTGGGGGACACCGGAAGTGCGCTCCTCGCACAAGGCGGAGGGCAAGGCTTCTACATCTGGGCGACCGACGAGATCCAGGGCTCAAGGGCGACGCCCGTCCTTGGAACGGTGGCTGGAGTCCGGGTCTACGGTGAAAAATCCCTCCACCGCTCGTGGGCGGCCCAAGGCTTCGTTTTCTGGCTCGAGGGCGGGCCATTCAGTGATTCACGACTCCCGGATCTGGCCGACATGTACTCGCTCGTACGAGCGAGCCTGGAACTTCCGGCACCTGCGTAGCAGTCACCGGTGCGGGTTCAGTAGGAACCGCGCCGTCTGCAAGAACCTGGGCCGCAAGCGCCTCTAGTAGGTGTGGGAAGGGATTTGGCCGTTTTCCCGTCTTGAAACCGTAGGACCCCGAGATTCAAAAGATGGGCCGCTCGGCCCATGGCGAACGTCCGATGGTCATGAAAGAGTCGCGACGCAACCGAACGACATACGAATCAAAGCGTCCATTGACGGGAGGAAGACCCGGGCGACTACGGTCCAGAGATGGCGGGACGCGATCACAGACAAAGGGGCCGGAGCGGTCCTGATGGCGGAGCACGAGGACGCCAGAGCGCTCGTGCGCCAAGGCCAGGCGGCCGGGTTCCTCACGCGCGACGAAATCGTCCAGGGCCTCGCGGAGCTGGAGCTCGACGCGGGGCAGATGGAGGAGTTCTACGCCGCCCTCGAGGAGCTCCACGTCGACGTCGTGGACGAGGCCGAGGAGCTCGACCTCGAGCCGGAGACGCGGGAGGTCTCGACCGACGCGCTCCAGCTCTTCCTCAAGGACATCGGCCGCGTGCCGCTGCTCACGGCAGCGCAGGAGGTCGAGCTGGCCAAGAGCATCGAGCGCGGCGACGGCCGGGCCAAGCAGAAGATGGTCGAGTCGAACCTGCGCCTCGTCGTCTCCATCGCCAAGAACTACCGCAACCAGGGGCTGCCCTTCCTCGACCTCATCCAGGAGGGGACGATCGGCCTCGTCCGCGCGGCGGAGAAGTTCGACTACCGCAAGGGCTTCAAGTTCTCGACCTACGCCACCTGGTGGATCAGGCAGGCCGTCGCGCGCGCGCTCGCCGACAAGGCGCGCACGATCCGCATGCCGGTGCACGTGGTCGAGAAGCTGAACAAGATCGGGCGCACCGAGCGGAAGCTGCTCGGGTGAGCTGGGGCGGGAGCCGACCTCAGAGGAGATCGCCGCTCGAGCTCGAGCTCGACCTCGACGACGTCGAGCAGATCCGCCGCAGCGCGCAAGTCCCCGTCTCGCTGGAGAAGCCGGTCGGGGACGAGGAGGAGTCGGAGTTCGGCCACTTTCTCGCCGACGAGAGCGTGGCCCTGCCCGACGAAGCCGCGGAGACGACCCTGCGCAAGGAGACGCTCGGGCCGCATCCTCGGCACGCTCTCGCTCCGCGAGCGGCGCGTGCTCGAGCTCCGTTACGGGCTCGACGGCCAGCACCCGCGCACGCTCGACGAGGTCGGGCGGACGTTCAACGTCACCCGCGAGCGCGTGCGCCAGATCGAGAACCAGAGCCTGAAGAAGCTCCAGGCCTCGCCGAGTCGCAGAAGCTTCGGAGACGTCGCTTAGGCGGAGCGAGCAGCCCTAAACTGGCCCCGTGCCGACCCGGGCTCGATCCCGCCTGGCTGGAGGAGCTCTCCGAGTGGCTCCGCATCCCCAGCGTGAGCGCCGACCCGGCGCACGCCGAGGACGTGCGCCGGGCGGGCGAGTGGGTCTGCGAGTTCGTACGCGGCGCCGGCGGGGAGGCCGAGCTCGTCGCCACGGGGGCGCAGCCGCTTGCGATCGGCGAGATCCGGCCTCGAACGGCGCCGCGGACGCGCCGACGGTCCTCCTCTACGGGCACTTCGACGTCCAGCCGCCCGCGCCGCTCGAGCTCTGGGAGTCGCCGCCGTTCGAGCCCGAGCTGCGCGACGGCTACCTCTACGCGCGTGGGGCGGTGGACGACAAGGGCAACTCCTACCTGCTCCTGAAGGCGGCCGAGCTGCTCGCCCGCGAGGGCGCGCTGCCCGTGAACGTGCGCGTCGCCTTCGACGGGGAGGAGGAGATCGGCGGGCGCTCGATCGTCGACTTCCTCGCGGCCGACGAGCGGGGCGCCGACGCCTGCGTCATCTTCGACGCGGCCATGCCCCGCGAGGACGTGCCCGGCCTTCGACCTGGGCACGCGCGGCCTCGTCTACTTCCACGTGCGCCTGCGAACCGGCGAGCGCGACCTCCACTCGGGCCTCTTCGGCGGCGCGGCGCTGAACGCGGTCCACGCGCTCATGCGGACGCTCGAGGCGGTCGTCGCCGTGCCGGAGGAGCTCCGCGGCGGGCGTCGTCCCGCCGACGGAGGAGGAGCTGGCCTCCTGGGCCGAGCTCGACCCGGGCGCCCAGGTGCTCGCCGAGGGAGGCGCCAAGCCGCTGGACGACCGGGCTGCCGAGGAGTTCTACGTCCGCACGTTCGCCGGGCCCGCCGTCGACGTGAACGGCATCAAGGGCGGCGAGCCCGACCTCCAGAAGACCGTGCTCCCGGTCTCGGCCGAGGCGAACGTCTCCATCCGGCTCGCGCCCGGCCAGGACGTGGACGAGATCGCCGCCAGTCTTCGAGCGGCTTCTGCGCGAGGCCGCACCCGAGGGCGCGGAGCTCGAGGTGGAGCGCTGGTCGTCGGCGCCGGCCGGGCTGATTCCGCCGGACGCGCCGGCCGTGCGGCTGGCCCAGGACGCGTTCGAGCGCGTGCTGGGGCGGACGTCCGCTCCTCCTGCGCGCGGAGGGACGCTGCCGATCGTGCCGGCCCTCGCCGAGAAGGGCATCCCGACGATCCTGACGGGCTTCGCCAACCCGGGCAACAACATCCACTCGCCCAACGAGCGCCTCCTCGCGCGCTACGTCCCGCTCGGCGTCGCCGCGGCCCGCGAGACGCTGCTCGCGTTCCGCGACCTGCCGCGCTAACGGCGAGCGGCCAGGCGGCGGGCGCGGCCCGTGCTGTCGTGCGTAGTGGCCGTGCTCGGGCACGAGCCAGTCGTGCCCGAAGCGGCGCATCTCGTCGATGATGGGCAGGAGCGCCTTGCCCTTCGTCGTCAGCTCGTACTCGACGCGGCGGCGGCCGCTCCGCCGGACGAGATGCCCTCCTCCTCGAGCGCGCGCAGCCGCTCGGAGAGCGTCCGCGGGCTGATCCCGGGACAGGAGCGCTCGAGCTCGGAGAAGCGGCGCGGCCCTTCCGAGAGGTCGTGGACGATCACGGCCGTCCACTTCGAGCCGATGATCTCGGCCGTGCACGCGACCGAGCACTGCTCGTCGTGCACCGGCCTCATCGTGCGCATAGGCTCATTGTAGCTCCGCGGCAGACCCACTCCGGGCCGCCGCGGGCGATCGTTCAGTCCCAGGGCGGGGGTTGTGCACCCAGCGGCCGCCCGAGCATCGTGGCGACGACGTGCACCTCCTCGAGCTCCTCGGGCGGACACTCGCAGCGGGATCGCGGTCGAGGACGACGAGGTCGGCGAGGTAGCCGGGGAGGAGCTTGCCGCGGCGGCGCTCGTCGCCGGCCAGCCAGGCCGGAGCGACGCACGTCGCGTGCAGCGCCTCCTCCACCGTGACTCGCTGCTCGGGATGCCACGGCGCCGCGCTCGTCGAGCGAGCGGAGGACGCCGGCGCGGATCCCGAGGAGCGGGTCGAGCTCCTCGATGGGCGCGTCGGAGCCGTTGGCGACGACGGCGCCCGAGTCGAGCAGCGAGCGGAAGGCGTAGGCGCCGTCCGTCTTCCCGGCCCAGAAGCGGTCGGCGAGGTCGCGGTCGGACGGGGCATGGCTGAACTGGACGGAGGCGGCGACGCCGAGCGCGGCGAAGCGGGGGACGTCCTCGGCGGCGAGCAGCTGGGCGTGCTCGATCCGCTGGCGGAGGCGCCGCGGGCCCCACTCGTCGCGGGTCGCCTCGAAGACGTCGAGGGCTCGCCGGTTGGCGAGGTCGCCGATGGCGTGCACGGCGACGGGGAAGCCGGCGCGGGCGCTCCGGCGCACGATCTCCTCGAACTCGTCGAGCCGAGTGATCTCGACGCCGCCGCCGTCGAGCATGAGCGCCGTTCGCGAGCCGAGCGTGCCGTCGATGAACGCCTTGACGTAGCCGACGCGCAGCAGGTCGTCGCCCGAGCCCGGAGGCGATTCCGAGCTCCTCCAGCGCGTCGAGCTGTTCGGTGCGGAAGCGACTGCCAGACCCGCAGCGTGAGCGCCTCCTCCGCGCGCAGGCGCTGGAAGACGCCGAGGCGCCCGAGCCACCCGTCCTTGTCGTGGACGGCGGTGACGCCGCGCGCGTTCGCGAGCGCGAACCCCGTCCGCGCAGGCGTCGAGCCACTCGTCCTCGGTCGGGCGCCCGTAGACGTGGGTCCCGGAAGTGCCAGGCGCACTCCTCGCGGAGGACGCCCGTCGGCTCGCCCCGCTCGTCCAGCTCGACGACGCCGCCGGGCACGTGCAGGTCGCCGTCCGCGCGCGCGAGCGCCGCCGAGTTGAGCCAGAGCGCAGTGGTCGTCCTTGGCCATGAGCGCGACCGGGACGTCGCCGGTCACCGCGTCGAGGTGCCTCCTTCGTCGGCTCGACGGGGGCGACCAGTCCCCGCTGCGCCAGCCGAGTGCCGCGCAGCCAGTCGCCCGGCCGGACGTCCGGCGCACCGCTGCGGCCACGCGGCGAGACGCTTCCTCGAGCGCGTCGCGTGCCCTCGAGCCGCACCTGCGTGCTGGGCGAGCGACCACGTGCAGGAAGTGCACGTGCGAGTCGGTGAAGCCCGGGACGACGCAGCGGCCGCCCAGGTCGACCCGCTCCGGGCGTGGCGAGCTCGCGCTCGTGCGTGCCGACGCCGCCCGCGACCCGCTCCCCCGCAATCGCGAGCGCGCGCGCCGTCGGGAGGGAGGGGTCGAGCGTCCGGATGACGCCGTTCTCGAGGATCATGGGGGCTCACGCGACGAGCTGGCCGCAAAGATAGAGCTTGCCGTCGCGCGACGTCCGCCTCCTCGAGCATTCGATGGCGCTGCACGTCGTGCGGGCCGAGCAGGTGGAGGACCTCGTGCCCGCGCGCGACGAGGAGCTCGGCGATGAACCGGCGATGGCACCGCCACCAAGGAGTCTCGGCGCACATGAAGCACGGAGCCGGCTCCGCGAGCGCGTGCCGTCGAGCGCTTCCTGCCATCCGCCGGTCCCCATGCGCGCCGCGTAGCTTCGGAACGCCGCCTGCCCGATGCAGCCGAAGCGCTCCTCGCCCGGCTCGTCGCTCAGGCGCCCGCCCAGCTCGACGGCGTGGCGGTAGGCGATGCCCGGCGTCGGCCAGGGTCTCGGCGAGCGCGCTCTGGTTGAACTGCGGGTTCCGGCGCGAGCCTGGAAACCGGCGCACATCGACGAGCGTGCGCGCTCCGGCGGCCGGAGGAGCGTCTCGACCAGCTCTTCGGCGGGCCGCGTCCCGTGCCCGATCGTGAAGACGCGCACCGAGGCATGAGAGCTCATTTCGGAATGACGCCTTCTCGCCAGGATGAGCTGGGCGGATGCGAGCCTAGGACGCAGGGAGCGTTCGTATCCGGAGGATACGGGCGCGACCGAGGACGAAGGCTCGCGCCGCACAGCACGGCCTGGCGACTCAAGGCTTCATTTCGAAAGGGGCTCCAAAAAAACGCGGCGCCCCGGGCTCGAGGCCCGGGGGCGCGGCGTGGGGGGCGGGTGCTGCGTCTAGCGGGAGAAGGCGTCGGGGTTCTGCTTCACGATGGCCGCTGCGAGCGTGTCGCCCGTCATGACCATGTGGCGGTAGGCCTGGCGGAAGAGGCGGTAGGCCTCCTCGTAGTCGCCCGCGGCATACGCGTCGATCTGGCCCTTGAGCTGAGTGATGTGCTGGCCGATCGACGCTTGCAGGGCCGCCTGGGGCAGGCCGGTGGCGTTGGCGAGGAAGTTGGCGGACTTGCGTTGTAGCCCATGAGGTTGCCGACTGCCTTGTCCTGGGCGGCCTTGTCGTTCTTCGCGAGGCCGACGGTGTAGTCGACGAAGAAGCCGATGTGGTCGCGCCAGAGGAGCTGGCCGTCGAGGAACTCCTTGGCGGCTTCGTCGCCGTAGACGGAGCCGATGGCCTCGGAGACGGCGACGCTGTTGGCGTCGAGCGCCTCGGCGATCCGCGGGGAAGTCGGCGGCGCCGTCCAGGCCCTTCTGCGTCGCGAGCATGGCGAGGATCGCGTGCTCTCCGAGCAGGCGGTCGAGTGTGATGCGCAGGTCGGACGCGGACTGCGTGGCCGGCTCGAGCGCGAACATGGCCGGGGACTGCTGCGCGATACCGCCCGCGAGCGTGTCGCCGGTCATGAACATGTGCTCGTAGGCCTCGCGGAACTGCTCGTACGCGGTGCCGTAGTCGGCCTGCGAGTAGCTGTCGATCTGGCCCTTCAGCTGGCCGATGTGCCCTGCGATGGCGTCCTGCAGAGCGTTCTGGGGCAGATCGGTGGCGTTGGCGAGGAAGGCGGCGAACTTGGCGTTGTAGCCCATGAGGTTGCCGACTGCCTTGTCCTGGGCGGCCTTGTCGTTCTTCGCCAGGCCGACGGTGTAATCGACGAAGAAGCCGATGTGGTCGCGCCAGAGGAGCTTGCCGTCCAGGAACTCCTTGGCGGCTTCGTCGCCGTAGACGGAGCCGATGGCCTCGGAGACGGCGACGCTGTTGGCGTCGAGCGCCTCGGCGATGGCGGGGAAGTCGGCGGCGCCGTCCAGGCCCTTCTGCGTCGCGGCCATGGCCAGCACGGCGTGCTCACCGAGGAGCGTGTCGAGGGTCGCGCGCAGGTCGGCGGCGGGGCTTACCACGCCAATGCCGTCCGCGCTGTCCGCGCCGCCCATGTCCATGTCCATGTCCATATGGCCCGTCTGGGCACCCGGCGTCCCTGTCGGCTCGGCGCCCTCGTCGTTTCCGCCGCACGCAGCCAGACCCAGGGTCAGGGCGAGAAGCAGGGCGAGAAGCGCCGGGAGCGTAAGTCGTTTCATCTCGTCCTCCCGGTCTTGAAGTCGTAAGTCGGTGCGCGGGTGATTCGGATGCGGCGGGCGGTCGGTTCGGAGAATCCGGGCCCGGGAATGAGCCGTATTGGAGGACGATGCGACGCGCCCTGCTCTTCGCCGTGCTGACCGCGCTTCTCGCTGTGGGCGGCGTGGCTTGCGGGTCAGGGGACGACGAGGACGGCGAAGGGCAGGCCGCCGGCGCGGGCGGCGGACAGACGATCGAGATCTCGGGATCGGAGTTCGTTCTCGAGCCGCCCACCGTGGAGCTCGAAGGGCCGGGGACCTACACCTTCGTCTTCACGAACGACGGGGGCGCGACCCATGCCCTCGAGATCGAGGGTCACGGGATCGAAGAGGAAACCGAGGAGCTCGGCGCGGGCGAGTCGGCCGAGCTGACCGTCGAGCTGACCGAGCCCGGTGAGTACGAGCTCTACTGCCCCGTCGGGAACCACAAAGACCAGGGCATGGAGGGGACTCTCGTCGTCGGCGGATCGGCGGCCGGCGGGGGCGACACGACCACCGAGGACGAGGACGAAGACGAGGGCGGCTACAACTATCGTTAGATGGTTGACCGGAAATTGACCGGAAACCGTGGCACCGCCGGGTGACGCCCGTGACACGTCGCCTGAGACCACGCTCGTTCCTCGCCCGTACCTTCCAGGTACGAACTCGGAATGATCGCGGCCTCATGCTTGGTCACGGACGCCCCCGCCGGCACCACACTTCCCGGCCAACCATCTAGCCTCTAGCAGCACCACCCGGCGACGCGGGGGAAGGATCCGATCCCCTCGCCGCCCGGGTCGAACTCGCGGCGGACGTCCTCCACCGTCTCGACTCCTCCGGCTCCACCCCGGCGGAGAAAGAGCCATTCGTCGGGGTCCGGGCGGCCGACGAGGAGCCAGCGCCCGTTCGGCGACCACTCCACGTCGCCGAAGCGCCCGGGGAGCTCGGCGAGGGTGCGTGTCCTCCGGCCGTCCCAGAGCCGCACGACCGCCTGCTCGCCCTCACGGCTCGAGTAGGCGAGCTCGTGGCGCCGAGGGCCGAACGAGGCGCGCTCGACCTCGTCCTCGAGCCGCGCGGCAACGCGCCCGCGGGCGTTGTAGAGCGGATGGTCGCTTCCGGCGGTGAGGGCGAGGAGGCGCCCATCGGCCGACCAGAGGAGCTCCGTCACGCGGGCGCCCGGGTCGGCGCGCCAGAGCTCGCGGCGGGTGTCCACGTCCACGACGTGAACGCGCCCGCGAGCGTCGGCGTACGCGAGGACGTACTCACCCCGAGGCCGCGGCCTCCAGGCCGGCGCGACGGCGGCGACGCCGCGGGCAAGGAGGCGGTCGTCCGTTCCGTTACCGTCCACGACGCGGAGCGTGGACCCTGCACGGTACGCCACGCGCTCACCGGGCAGGGGCGCCCAGCGCGGGTCCGCCAGCCGCTGGCCCCTCGTCAGCGTCCAGCGAGCGTCGCCGTCCGGCTCGACGGCCGTGATCCGCTGGTCGTCCGCGACGATGATGAAGCGTCCGCCTGGCGACCAGGAGGCGTCGTCGTAGCCCCCGAGGAGCCGCTTCGAGCCGTCGGGCTGGACGACCCACGGGCCCTGGTCGGAGACGACGAGGAGCGGGCCCGGGGCGGGCAGGCGCACGAGCGCCGGCTCCGGGGCGGCCTCCTCGCCCGTCACGCGGTCCCTGATCCAGCCTCCCACGGGGCTCGCGACGGCCGCGAGCGCGAGCACCACCGCAGCGGCGAGCGCTAGGAGCGGGCGCAGGCGGCGCTCTCGCCTCACGGGGACCTGCTCTCGATCGTCGTACGCGTCGCGGACGACGTGCCAGGCCCGGCGCTGGGCGTCCAGCTCGTCCGGGACGGGCGCGGTGACCAGGAGCTGCCGGAGCTCTTTGTCCATCACGACCTCTCCGGAGAGACGTGCCCGGCGAGCGCGTCGAGGCCGCGACGCAGTCGGGAGTTGACGGTGCCGCGCGGCAGCTCGAGGATGCGCGCGATCTCGCCGGGCGAGTACTCGAACAGGTAGCGGAGGACGATCACCGCGCGATGCTCCGGCGTGAGCGCCGCGAGCGCGGACACGACGTCCCCCGAGAGCGCCCCGGGATTGGGACGCTCTGGCGGAGCGGGCAGGGAGACGATGGTGCCCTCGTCCCCGATCTCGCGGCGCACCGCTCGGGCTCGCACCCAGTCGACGGCCCGGTTGACGACGATGCGATGGAGCCAGGGTCCGAACGGACGGCTGCGGTCGAACGTATGGAGAGAGCGCACCGCGGCGAGGAACGCTTCCTGGGCGATGTCCTCGGCCGCCGCGCTGTCGTGGACGACCAGGTAGGCGGCCCGGTGGGCACGCGGCCAGTGATGCCGGAACAGGGCCTCGAGGTCCGAAGCCGACCCTGCCTGGGCTCCGCGCACCCAGGCGCGCTCGTCGCCGCCGGGGCTCGCCATTGCGCGACGACTATACGAGGACGGAGGGGGCTGCGGTCCATCGGAAAACTACGGTGCGCGTGGTTGCCGAGGTCCACGCACTGTCGTACGCTTCCAGCCGATGCGCACGTGCGGGTCCTGCCGCGGCGAGGTGGAAGAGCGCTACCGCTTCTGTCCCTGGTGCGGCGCGGCCCAGCGCCTCAAGATCGTCGACTTCTTCCGTCCGCATCCCGAGATCGCGCAGGATCGGGGGAAGGCGCTGCGCGTGTCCCGGTACCTCGACGGCGAGGATGCCCTCCGCCACGTTCGCTTCAGCGTCTGGCACGAGCGGAAGCGGACGGCGCGGGCGGAGGCAGCGGTGTCGCTCGACGAGGAGGAGGCCGAGCGCCTCTCCCGCTTCCTCGCGGAACCTACCGGGGTGCAGGAGGACACGGCGCCGATCGCCTAGGAGGCCCTGACCGTCAGCCTGGCAGGAGCAGCCGCCGGACGGCGCGCGCGTGGCGCGCGGCCCGCGCGGCGCTCAGCGGTCCCGGCGCGAGCTCGACTACGAACGACCTGGACGCGGGGAAGCGGTGGTTCTGCCAGTTCGGCGCCGTCCCGTGTGGCCAGCGGATGGAGCGGTAGCGTGCGCCGGCGAGGCGCGCGTAGCGCCGCGCCATCCAGCGGCTCTGCCCCCAGGCGCGCACCAGCTTCTGAGGCTGGTGGTACCAGATGGTGACGTCGGGGCGGATGCGGCGGACGAGGTCGCGCGCGCTGCGCGTCTCGGGCTCCGACCAGGGCCGGGGACCCGAGTACTCCAGGTCCCACCGCTGCCCGATGGGGCTCCACTCCGAGTTGAAGTTGCGATTGAGGTCGACACCGCGGGCGTTCTGACGGACGCCGAGCCGGTAGCCGTCCGGGTTGAGATGGTGGACGACCCAGAGGTCGATTCCCCTGGGCGCCGCTCCCCGGACGAGCCTGCGCGTGATTCCTACGCCGGCGCACTCGTTCCCGTGAATGCAGCCGACGACGAGGATGCGCCTCGGGCTCGTGGCGTCTCCCACCTCGTGCACCCGGATCGGCCTCTTGTCGACCGAGTGGCCGATCAGCTCGACCCGATGGGTCGGCGCCGTCGCCGGGAGCACCAGCGTGAGGGAGGCGAGGACCGCTGTGAGACCCATCGTCTGCGGATACGCGACCGCCCGGCCCGGGAGTCCGGGACCTCGACGCGCCCGAAAAGCGTACAAAGACAACGAGTGAAGGTCGCCGCGGCACTCGTCCTGCTTGCGCTCGCCGTCCCGGCGGGCGCGTCCGCGTTCCTGGACTCCGGCGCGGGGCGGCCCGCCGTGGCCGCGCCCCGCATCGTCTCATCCCCGCAGCCCGAGCCGCGCCCGCAGCCCATTCGCTGGCGGGACTCCGTCGCGCGCGGAACGGCGAGCGCAGGGCGGCTCGTCCGCGGCGTGCAGCTGCCTCAGTCGGGGCCGCGCTTCTTCACCTGGGACCCGTTGCTACACAGGAAGCCGAACCGGGCCTGGCGGCGGCACGGGACGGACGAGCTCGTCCGGCTCGTCCTGCGCATCGTCCGCGACTACGCCCGCGCCCACCCCGCGGCGCCGCGCCTCGGGATCGGAGACCTCAGCCGGCCCCGAGGTGGATACTTCGGCCCGCGCCATGTCTCCCACCAGAACGGGCTCGACGTGGATGTCTACTACCCGCGGCGCGATCGCAAGGAGCGGGCGCCCAAACGCGTGAACCAGATCGACCGCCGCCTGGCGCAGGACATCGTCGACCGCTTTGTCTGGGCGGGAGCCGTCCGGGTCTTCGTCGGGCCGAACGTGGGACTGCACGGGCCCCCGCAGATCGTGCAGCCGCTGGGAGGCCACGACAACCACATCCACGTGCGGATCCGGTAAGCAGGCCCCGCGGCGCCCCCGCCTGGCCTACTCGGCGGGGGCGCGTCGTCCGAGCGCCGCACCCATCTAGATCTCCAGCGGGCGTGCGCGCGCCCATCGAGCCCGAGCGCGGGCCACGAGCCGGAGGCGGCGATGCTCTTCCTGCTCGTCTCGGCGTCTGGCGACGAGACGCTCGCGTTCCTGTGCACGCGCCGTCGCCCGGCCCTGCAGCGTGATCTCGGCGGCGGAGCGAGGCCCTTGAGCGGGCTTCACCTGCCGCGCCACCAGGTACAGCTGGTACATGGCTACCTCCTTTCCGTTGCACTCGGGGTGTGACCCTCAAACGTCCGTGCCGGGAAAAAAGGTAGGCTAAAGCCGGTGCGTGATTATCTACGCCATTTTCACAACTCGAACGCTGAAGAGTTGTCTTCTCTTAGGCCGTACATCGATCTTCAATTAGCGCCTATCCAACTCGCATCACCCTTCTGTTTCGCTCTGCGATTCGCCTCCGAAACGACGAAGGCGACCCGTGGGTCGCCCTCGTTCGAGTTGCTATGCGGCTAGTTTCCTAGCGCATCCACCTCATGACGAGGGCGAGTGTGCACCCGGAGCGGCTCGCACTTCCGGCAAGGCCGGACCACGAGACCGCCGCTGCGGCCGAGGCCGTCGCGAACGCAGGCATTTGGGTGTTCATAGCCGTTCTCATGTCTATAGGGATCCGAGGATAGCGGAGCCTGCCGACGTTGGCAAGGCATATTCCGTAATTTCTTTCAGCGATTTCAAGTCGGCTTGGAAGCCAAGCGACGAGCAATAGTCTCGAGCGCATTTCCAATGCCTTGAAGCTTGACTCTGCGACGCATCGGGGCTACCACTCGGTAGGCACCCATGCGTCACGCAGCCACCTGGCTCCTCGTTGCGGCGGTCGGCGGGCTCGCCGCCGCCGCAGGGGTCGACGCGCTCCGAGGCGGTGGGGAGGCCGAAGCCGACGCACAGCGCGCCGCGCACGCCGAGAGCGCACGGGTCCGCTTCGCCGACGTCGCCGGCCGGCTGCGCGCGGCGGGCATCCGTGGAGTCCTCACGTATGCGGACGAGGACTGCGGCCTGCGGGCGCTGACGCTCCCCGATCTGGAGCCTCATGCGGCGCCCCAGGGAAAGAGCTGCCGCTTCGCCGTCTCGCCCGGCGGCACCCTCAGGTTCGGTCGCGAGGTCGGCGACCCCCAGCGTTACCTCACCGCCCGCTGCGTCGAAGGAGAGGTGGAGGTCGCCGTCGTGAGCGGCCGCGTGCTCGATCGCGTGCCCGGGTGCGCTCCGGCCTGGAGGCCGGACGGGACACTGACCGTCGTCCGTCGAGGCGAGCTCGTCTGGCTTTCCCGCGACGTTCGCCACCAGCGGCTCCTGCTCTCTCGTCGCAATTTGCTCCGGGACCTCCGCAGTGGAATCTGGGAGCCGGCCCGAGTCTCCATCAAGGAGGTCTTGTGGCTGTCGGACACGCGCCTGGCGGCCATCCTCCGGCTTTCCCCCGGCGGCGAGCTTCTCGCCGTCGTCGACAGGGGACGGCTCCTCTCGCCCTCCATCTCTCAGTACGCGGAGCTCGCCGGACTGCGCTCAAGCCCCTCCGGTCGCTTGGTGACGGCCCGGATAGCGGGCCGGGGCGGGGTCGCGATCGTCGACCGCAACGGGCGACCCGCGCAACTCGCCCTTCGCAGCGGCACGGCGGTTGCGTGGTCGCCCGACGAGCGGTGGGCGGCGGAGGCGACCGCGGACGGGATCTACTTCTTCCGCGCCGACGAGCGCAACCCCCGGTTCATCCACCTGCCGATCGTCGCGCGGGATCTCGTCTGGCGGTGAGCGTCGCTCGCCTTCCACACGCTCATTGGCCAAAGGGTGGCCCATGAGCGGGCGGCCGCTGACCTGGCTGCTCGTCGCCGCGCTCGGCGGGATCGGCCTCGTAGCCGCGGTGGATGCGGTTCGCTCCGACGAGGCGCGGGTGCAGCGCGCTCCGGCCGAGACGGCAGAGGTCACGACTCCGAACGTGGACACGCAGCTGATTGCCCGGCTCCGCGAGGCAGGAGTCGCCGGCGTCATCACCTACAGCGACGCAGGCTGTGGGCTCCACGCCCTCAGCTTGCCCGACCTGCGCCCGGCACGGGCGCCCGGGATCGAGAGCTGCGAGCCCTATATCCCGACCGGCGGGATCGGGGCGTTCGAGGGGGACGTGGTCTGGTCCGGCCTCGGCTTCCAGACCGTAGAGGTCGTCCTCTCGCAGGAGGAGCTCGGGAGCGCCATCCGCCCGCGCTTGGGCCTGCCCGCGGCCGCCGGCGGCTTCCGCGCCGTGCAGGCAGTGACGCTCGGGTCTCGGCACCTGGTGCTCGCCGAATCGACCTACGAGCCCCGCGAACGAGTGCTCGCCGCCTTCGACGGCAAGCGTCCGAGCTTCGTCCACCGTCGCTGGGCGGTCGGGGACGCCGAGCGCATCAGGCCCAGTCCGGGAGGCCGCTACTTCGCTCTTCTCGGCGCCGATCTGACCGGCATCCGCCTGTTCAGGCGGGACGGCAGGCAGCTGCTCCTGCCCCAGCCGCTGCCCGCGGTGCACGCCGTCGCGTGGTCGCCGGACGACAGGTGGACGGCACTCGCGACTGCGGCGGCCGTCCACGTCTTCCCCACGGAGCGGCCGAACGGCCCTGTCATCAGGATCCCGCTGCCCGTCCAGGACCTCGACTGGAGTGCCTAAGATTCGCCCCCGATGGGGTTCGAACCGCTCTCGTCCGAGCAGCTCGAGATTCGCGACCTCATCCGGACGCTCGCGCGCGAGCGGATCGCGCCGCGCGCCGCCGAGATCGACGAGAAGGGCGAGTTCCCCTGGGACATGGTCGAGCTCTTCCGCGAGCACGCGATCTTCGGGCTGCCCTTCGAGGAGCGCTACGGAGGGACGGGCACCGGAACGCTCATGGTGCTCGTCGCCATCGAGGAGATCTCGAAGGCCTGCGCCACGACGGGCCTCGTCCTCGCCCTCCAGGAGCTGGGGGCGCTGGCGATCAAGAACGACGGGAGCGAGGAGCAGAAGGAGCGCTACCTGCCGCGGCTGGCGAGCGGCGAGTGGCTCCCGGCGTACGCGCTCACCGAGGCGGGCTCGGGGTCGGACGCCGCAGCGATGCGCTCCGAGGCGCGCCGGGACGGGGACGAGTACGTCCTGAACGGCTCCAAGCGCTTCATCACGAACGCGGGCGTGGCCGGCCTCTACGTCGTCTTCGCCAAGACCGACCCGGGCGCCGGCCACGACGGGATCTCAGCCTTTCTCGTCGAGAGCGAGTACCCCGGCTTCGAGGTCGGCCGCCTCGAGCCGAAGATGGGCATCAAGGGCTCGACCACCGGGGAGATCTTCTTCACCGACTGCCGCGTGCCGGCAGAGAACCGGATCGGCGAGGAGGGCGAGGGCTTCCGGGTCGCCATGCGCGTGCTCGACCGCTCCAGGCCCGGGCATCGCCGCGCAGGCGCTCGGGATCGCGCAGGGCGCGACCGACTACGCGCTCGAGTACGCGAAGAGCCGCGAGACGATGGGCCGGCCGATCGCGGAGCACCAGCTGATCGCCGCCAAGCTCGCCGAGATGGAGACGAAGTGCGAGGCCGCGCGCGGCCTCCTCTACAAGGTGGCGTATGGCGATCGACGAGGGCGTCGAGCCGCTCACGAAGCTCTCCGCGATGGCCAAGCTCTTCTGCGGCGACACGGCGATGGAAGTGACGACCGAGGCCGTGCAGATCCTCGGCGGCTACGGATACATGAAGGAGTACCCGGTCGAGCGCATGATGCGCGACGCGAAGATCACGCAGATCTACGAGGGGACGCAGGAGATCCAGCGCATCGTCATCGCGCGCGAGATGGTGCGGGAAACGCGCGCCTCGCTTCTCGCCGGTGTCGCCTAGAAGGGGCACGAGCGTTCACGCGGGGCGCGGTAGGGTGAGGCGACTCCAGGAGGCGCCGTGACCTGCCCTGCGTGCGGGTTCGAGAATCCAGATGAGGCCCGCTTCTGCGGGCGGTGCGGGGGGGAGTTGGGCGCCGCGTGTCCGGTGTGCGGGACCGTGGTCCCTGCGGGGCTCGACTTCTGCACGTCGTGCGGGACGCGGCAAGCGGAGCCGGAGGAGCGCAAGGTCGTCACGGTCTTGTTCGCCGATCTGGTCGACTTCACGAGGCGGGCGGGGCAGCTCGATCCGGAGGACGTGCGGCAGCTCCTCGCTCCGTACTACGCGCGTCTGCGCTCGGAGCTGGAGCGCTTCGGGGGAACGGTGGAGAAGTTCATCGGCGATGCCGTGGTCGCGCTCTTCGGCGCGCCGGCGGCGCACGAGGACGACCCGGAGCGTGGCGTGCGGGCGGCGCTTGCGATCCGAGAAGCGATCGCGGAGCGCAATGCGGCCGATCCGGGGCTGGACCTGCACGTGCGGATCGCGGTGACGACGGGGGAGGCCGTTGTCGCGTTGGGGGCGCGTCCGAGCGAGGGGGAGGGGATGGCCGCCGGCGACGTCCTCAACCGGGCGTCGCGGCTCCAGGCGGCGGCGCCGGTGGACGGGGTCCTTGTGGACGGGCCGACGCATGCGGCGACGCAGCACGCGATCGAATACCGGGAGGCGCAGCCGGTGGAGGCGAAGGGGAAGCCGGAGCCGCTTCCGGTCTGGGAAGCGGTCTCGTCCGAGAAGCAGCCGGACGCGGAAGCGCTCCAGCGCCGCCGCGGGCCGTTCGTGGGCCGCACGGAGGAGCTCGAGGCCCTCCGAGGCGCGCTCGCCCGGGCGAAGGAGGAGCGCTCCGTCCAGCTCGTCACCCTCGTGGGTGAGCCCGGAATCGGGAAGAGCAGGCTTCTCTACGAGTTCTGGCGCGAGACCGCCACCGATCCCGACGAGCTGGTCTGGCAAATGGGCCGGTGCCTGCCGTACGGCGAGGGCGTGACCTTCTGGGCGCTTGGGGAAATGGTCAAGGGCCGGGCGGAGATCCTGGCGACGGACGCCGCCGAGGATGCCGAAGCCAAGCTCCGCGCCGCCGTCGAGGCAGCGATCGAAGACGCCGCTGAGGCGACCTGGGTCGAGAGCCACTTGCGCGCGCTCGTCGGCCTGGGCGGCGAGGAGATCCGCGGCGACCGGCGCAGCGAGGCGTTCGCCGCCTGGAGGCGCTTCTTCGAGGCGCTCGCCGCGCGCCATCCGCTCGTTCTCGCCTTCGAGGATCTGCACTGGGCGGACGACGGGCTGCTCGACTTCGTCGACCACCTGGTCGAGTGGGCGAGCGACGCGCCCCTCCTGGTTGCCTGCACGGCTCGCCCGGAGCTCCTCGAGCGCCGGCCCGGGTGGAGCGAGACCCGCGACAACGCGCTTACGCTCTCCCTCTCCGTCCTCACGGACGAGGAGACCGGCCGCCTCGTCGGCAGCCTGCTCGAGGACCTCGTCTTCGACGGAGCCTGCCCAGGCGGCCCTGCTCGCCCGAGCCGGCGGGAACCCGCTCTACGCCGGCGAGTACGTTCGCATGCTCGCCGACCGGGGCCTCGTCGAGCCGGGCAACGGCGATCTGCCCCTGCCGGACTCGGTTCAGGCCATCGTCGCCGCCCGCCTCGACGCCCTGCCGGCGGTCGAGAAGGCGCTCGTGCAGGACGCGGCCGTCATCGGGAAGGCGTTCTGGGCCGGGGCCCTCGTCACGCTCGGCGGCACGCCGCGCTGGAAGGTCGAGGAGCTCCTGCTCTCGCTCGAGCGCAAGGGCTTCGTCCGCCGCGAGCGCGTCTCGTCGGTCGCCCGCGAGACGCAGTACACGTTCTGGCATCTTCTCCTCCGCGACGTCGCCTACGGCCAGATCCCCCGAGGCCGACGCGGGGAGAAGCAGGGCTCGCGGCCGAGTGGATCGAGTCCCTGAACCCGGAGCGGGCCGAGGACCGCGCCGAGATGCTCGCCCACCACTACCTGTCCGCGCTCGACCTTGCGCGTGCGTCCGGGCAGGGAACGGAATCGCTTGCCGAGCGCGCCGGTCTCGCGCTCCGCGAGGCAGGCGACCGGGTGGCGGGGCTCTACGCGTTCCCGGCTGCGGTGCGCTTCTATCGCGGCGCCCTCGACCTGTTGCCCGAAAACCACCCCGAACGGCCGCAGCTGCTCCTCCGCTACGGCGAGGCCCTCTTCCACGCCGAGGCGACCGGCGCCGACGTCCTCGCGGACGCGCGGGACGCCTTCCTCGCCCGGGGCGACCGCGAGAGCGCGGCGGAGGCGATCGTCCTCCTGGGCGAGTCGCGCTGGGCGCAGGGCGAGCCCGAAGCGTTCGACCATCTGGAACAGGCCGCCGCCCTGCTCGCCGACGCGCCGCCCTCGCCCGCGAAGGCCCATGTGCTCGGCAGCCTCTCGCGCTTCCGTATGATCGCCGCCGAGAACGACGAGGCGGTCCGGGTCGGGCTGGAGGCGCTCGAGATGGCCGACCGAGCTCGGGAGCGCCGAGCTACGGGCGCACGTGCTGGCGAGCATGGGACTGGCGCGCGCCCGCATCGGCGACCCCCGTGGCCTGGACGATCTGCGGGAAAGCATCGCTGCGGCCGTCAGCATCAACTCCCTCGAGAGCGTGCGCGGGTACTCAAACCTCGGCAATGCGCTGATCGACGTCGGCGACCTGGAGCGGGCATTCGAGCTGCACGAGCAAGGCCGAAGGGCAGCCACGGGCTTCGGAGATGCCGACCGCATCCTCTGGTTCGAGAGCGAGCGTCTGTACGAGTGGTACTGGCGGGGACTCTGGGACGACGCCCTCGGGCTCGCCGACAGGCTCGTAGCGCAGGTGGAGGCCGGCTCGCCGAACATCGTCGAACAGGACGCCAGGTTCGTGCGCAGCCGGATCCGCCTTGCCCGCAGCGAGCTCTCGGAAGCCCGCGAGGATTCCGCGCGGGCGCTCGACCTCGGCCGCCGCGCGGGCTATCCCGAGGTGGTCGTACCCGCTCTCGCGCTCCAGGCCCGCTTGGTGGCGGAGACCGGTAGCCCGGAGGAGGCGGAATCTCTCGCGGACGAGTTGCTCTCGCTCTGGCCGGAGAGGTGCCCGACGTCGTACTGGGTCGCCGACCTCGGCTTCGCGTTGGGTGCGCTCGGGCGTGGGGCGATCCTGCAGGAGGCCGCCCAGCGCGTCCGGACCGAGAGCCGGTGGCTCGAGGCGGCGACCTCGGCGACGTTCGCCGAAGCCGCGGACGCCTACGCCGACGTCGGGTCGCTCCCAGACGAGGCATTCGCCCGGCTCCGCGCGGCCCAGGAGCTCGTCGAGGCTGGTTCTCGCGCAGAGGCAGGGCCGCAGCTCGAGCGAGCCACGGGGCTCTTTCGGACAGCCGGCGCGGGAGGCTATCTACGGCGAGGCGGAGGCGCTGCTCGCGCTTCGGGGCTAAACCGCGTCAGCCCTTGAAATACCGCCAGCGGTCAGTGCCGACGAGCAGCTCCACCTTCAGAGCGTCGATGTCGATACCGAGCTGATGGAGCCGGGTCGCCTTGCTTTCCTCCTCCGGCTCGACCGTGTCGAAGCGAGCCTCGCCGTGACGCCCACCAGGCGTGAAGGCGAGCGAGCCCTCCACATACGTTGCGTTGTTCCGCTTGGCGATCCTTCGCAGCACCTCCTCGGGATCGACGAACCAGAGCTCGCGCTCCTCGTCGTCCCCGCCCGGAGAACCGTCCGCCCAGAAAACGATTCGACCCTTTGGCACGGGTCTGCCTCCTTGTCCGCGTTTGACCGGATTGAGCGATCATCCCGCTCCCGCCCTGCACCCGCAAGCTCCTTAGGGGACCTCTTCCGCGCGGCCGAATGACCATCGCGCTCCGGGGCATGAGGTTCAAGAGCGGTCTACGGTGCTGCACGGGCGGCCCGCAGGGCCGCCTTGTGCGCGCGCTTCTTCTCCTGGTAGGCCTCGAGGGCTTCCGGGGAGTCGACGTCGCCGAGCGTCGGGTACGTCGGCGCGACCTCCTCCCAGCCCGGAGGGCGGATGCCGAAGCGCTTCCCGAGGATGGCGATGAGCGACTTCGCCTTCATCGGGCCGATGCCCGGCAGGTCGAGCAGGCGGCGCTCGAGGTCGGCTCCGTCTCGGCCTCCGTCCACACGCGCGCGGCGTCGCCGCCGTGCTCGCTCGACGACTGCGGCGCAGAGCTCCTGCACGCGGCCCGCCATCGCGCCCGGGAAGCGGTGGAGCGCGGGCCTCTCCCGGAAAATCGCCTCGAGCCGAGAGGGCTCCATCGCCGGCGATCGTCTCCGCGTCCAGAGCCCCGTCGAGCCGGCGCCGGAGCTCCAGCGGGCCCGAGAACGCCTTCTGCACGGTCACCTGCTGGTCGAGGACGAAGCCGATGAGAAGCGCGAGGGGCTCCTCGGCAAGGAGGCGGTCGGCCTCGTCGTCGCCCGTGAAGGGGAGGCGCGTCGGGCGAGTCGCGGCCATGAGAAGAGAGTTTATCCAGCGCTTGATCCACAGAAAGTCTATGCATAGAATGTCTATGTACAGGTGAATCGAATCCGCGGACACCTCGACCTCCTCGTCCTCGCCGTGCTGGCCGATGGGCCGGCGCACGGCTATGCCCTCATCGAGGAGCTCCGGCGGCGCAGCGCCGGCGCCTTCGACCTCCCTGAGGGCACCGTCTACCCGGCGCTGCACCGCCTCGAAGCCGGGGGCCTTCTCGCGAGCGGCTGGTCGCGTGAAGGCGGCCGCCGACGGCGCGTGTATCGCCTCACGCGGCGCGGCCGCGCCGCGCTCGAGCGGGAGAGAGGCGCCTGGAGCTCTTTCGCCCGCGCGGTCGAGGTGGTCGTCGGGAGTTCCCGGTGAGGGACGTCGGTTCGATCGACGCCTACCTCGCGGAGCTCGAGCGACAGCTGCAGGTCGGGGCATTCCGCCGGCGGCGCATCCTTGCCGAGGCCGAGGATCACCTCGACTCGGCGGCGAAGGTGTGGCAAGCGTCTGGGACGACTCAGGAGGAGGCGGAGCGCATCGCGATCGATCGCTTTGGCCCAGCGGGGGACGTGGCCGCCCGCTTCAACCATCAGTGGCGTGTGAGCACGAGACTTGCGGCCGCGGCGGTCGTCGCGAGCGCAGGCATCCTCTTCTTCACGGTGCAGAGCTTGATGGAAGGAATGGTCTCACCTGCTCCGTGGCCGGAGGAGGCGGCACCCGCAGCCGTCGCGTGGCAGTCGGGTTGGGCCCAGATCTGCGTCCTTGCGGCGCTCCTCCTCGGCCTCTTTGCGCTCGCCGGTCGCCGGTGGTCGGCGAGCGTGGCCGGCCTCGGTCTGGTCGCCCTGGCGCTCGCCGCGGGGTTCGTCTCGCACTACGACGTGGAGCGGGCCGCCCTGGTGGCCGGCTCCCCGTCCGCCTGGGAGCTCGCCGGAGTGATCGCGCTGCGTGCCGCGGCCCTCGTGGCCGCGGGCCTCGTTCTCGCGGGGCGCATACGAGCTCCCGCGCGCTTGCTCGCGCGCTAAGACCGCGCGGTTCTACGCGTCCTTCAACTCGGTCTGCGCGCCCCACGCGCGTCTTTCGCCGCTACGCTCGAAGCGGGAGGTGGGATGGGCGCGACCCCTATCCAAAGGGAGCCGCCCGCCCTCGCCGGAGCCCCTCATGCCCTCGGTAAGGTGACTGCGTGAGCGCACTCGCCCATTTCAACCCGGGCGTCCGCAGGTGGTTCGAGGGACGTTCGACGCGCCGACGCCGGCGCAGGAGCTCGGCTGGCCGGCGATCGCCTCCGGGAAGCGCACCGTCATCCAGGCGCCGACCGGCTCGGGGAAGACCCTGGCCGCGTTCCTCTGGGCCCTCGACCGGCCGAGCCCGGGCAAGGGACGCAGGTGCTGTACGTCAGCCCGCTGAAGGCGCTGAACTACGACGTCGAGCGCAACCTGCGCGGCCCCCTCGCGGGCATCGGCTCGAGCCTCTCGGTCGCGGTCCGCACCGGCGACACGCCGCCGAAGGAGCGCGCGGCGATGCTCCGGAGCCCGCCGGACATCCTCATCACCACCCCTGAGTCGCTCTTCCTCATGCTCACGTCGCGCGCGCGCGAGATGCTGAGAGCGGTCCGCGACGCTCATCGTGGACGAGGTTCATGCCGTTGCCGGTACGAAGCGCGGCGCCCACCTCGCCCTCAGCGTCGAGCGGCTCGAACGCCTGGTGGAGGGGCCGCTCCAGCGCATCGGGCTCTCCGCCACGCAGCGCCCGCTCGACGAGATCGGACGCTTCGTCTCGGGCGGACGGCCGATCGAGCTCGTCGACGCCGGCCGGGCCAAGGAGCTCGACCTCCAGGTCGTCGTCCCGCTCGAGGACATGCGCGAGCCCGTCGAGGGCAGCTCGATCTGGCCCTCGATCTACCCGGCGCTGCTCGAGCTCGTCGAGGCGCACCGCTCGACGATCGTCTTCGTCAACAACCGCCGGCTGGCGGAGCGCCTCGCCCTGCGCCTCAACGAGCTGGCGGAGAAGGAGATCGCGCGCGCCCACCACGGCTCGCTCGCGCGCGAGCAGCGGATCGAGGTCGAAGAGCTCCTCAAGAAGGGCGAGATCCCCGCCCTCGTCGCCACCTCGTCGCTCGAGCTCGGCATCGACATGGGGGCAGTCGACCTCGTCGTCCAGGTGGAGTCGCCCAAGTCCGTCGCCCGTGGGCTGCAGCGCGTCGGCCGGGCGGGGCACCGTCTCGACGAGCCGTCCAAGGGACGCATCTTTCCCAAGTTCCGAGCCGACCTTCTCGAGTCGGCCGTCGTCGTCCGCCGCATGCTCGAGGGCGCCATCGAGGAGACCAAGATCGTTCGCAACCCCCTCGACGTCCTGGCGCAGCAGATCGTCGCGATCTCCGCCCAGGAGGAGATCGCCGTCGACGAGCTGCACGAGCTCGTGCGCTGCGCGTACCCGTTCCGCGACCTCTCTCGGCAGCAGCTCGAGAACGTCCTCGACATGCTTGCCGGCCGCTACCCCTCGGAGGAGTTCGCCGAGCTGCGCCCCCGCATCGTGTGGGACCGGGTCCGCGGGCTCGTCCGCGGCCGGCAGGGCGCGCTGCGGCTGGCGGTGACGAACGCGGGCACGATCCCCGACCGCGGCCTCTTCGGCGTCCATCTGGTGGAGGGGGGCGGCCGGGTCGGCGAGCTCGACGAGGAGATGGTCTACGAGGCCCGGGCCGGGCAGACGTTCCTCCTCGGAGCCTCGACCTGGCGGATCGAGGAGATCACCCGCGACCGCGTGCTCGTCTCGCCCGCGCCGGGCGTGCCCGGCCTCGTCCCCTTCTGGAAAGGCGAGGGCATCGGCCGCCCCTACGAGCTTGGGGAAGCGATCGGGCGCACCGGGCGGGAGCTGGTCGCGCTGGACGACGAGCGGGCGGTGCGCAGGCTGACCGAGGAGCATCTCCTCGACGCGCGCGCGGCGCAGAACCTGCTCACGTACCTGCGCGAGCAGGAGGCGGCCACCGGCGCTCTGCCCTCGGACCGCACGATCGTCGTGGAGCGCTTCCGCGACGAGATCGGCGACTGGCGCCTCTGCATCCTCACGCCCTTCGGCGGCCGCGTGCACGCGCCCTGGTCGCTCGCCCTCGCCGCCCGCCTGCGCGAGTCGTTCGGCATGGAGGTGAACGCGATCTGGTCGGACGACGGGATCGCACTCCACCTCGCGGACGCGGACAGCCCGCCGCCGCTCGACGAGGTTCTCGTCGACCCGGACGAGCTCGAGGAGCTCGTCGTCGCCGAGGTGGGCGGGACGGCGCTCTTCGGCGCCCGCTTCCGGGAGAACGCCGCGCGCGCGCTCCTCATCCCGCGCCGCCGGCCGGGGCAGCGGACACCGCTCTGGCAGCAGCGGCTGAAGGCGCAGAGCCTCCTCCAGGTCGCGCGGCGCTACGCGGACTTTCCCGTCGTCCTGGAGACGTACCGCGAATGCCTGCAGGACGTCTTCGACCTGCCGGCGCTCAAGGGCCTGCTCGCCGCCCTGCGGCAGCGGCGCATCGACGTCGTCGACGTGGAGACTCCGACCGCCTCGCCCTTCGCCTCTTCGCTCCTCTTCGACTACGTCGCCACGTACATGTACGAGGACGACACGCCGCTCGCCGAGCGCCGCGCCCAGGCGCTCGCCCTCGACCGCGACCTGTTGAAGGAGCTCCTCGGGCAGGAGGAGCTTCGCGACCTGCTCGATCCCGGCGCCCTCGTCGAGGTCGAACGGCAGCTGGCCGGGTCGCCGAAGACTGCGGACGATCTCCACGACCTGCTGCTGCGGCGCGGCGATCTCCGTGTGGGCGAGTTCGACGAGGCGCTCGCGGCGCCGCTCGAGGTCGAGCGCCGCGCGGTGCGCGTGCGGGTCGCGGGCGGGGAGCGCCTCATCGCCGCCGAGGACGCCGGGCGGTACCGCGACGCGGTGGGCGCGATGCCTCCCTCAGGCCTTCCGGACGCCTTCCTGGAGAGCGTCGAGGAGCCCCTGGCGGGGCTGCTCGTGCGCTTTGCCCGCGGGCGCGGGCCCTTCACGACGGCAGAGGCGGCCGCACGCTTCGGCCTCGACGCCGAGCGGGCCGAGGCCGAGCTGTCCGCACTCGAGGCCGAGGACCGCCTCGTTCGGGGCGAGCTCCGGCCCGGAGGCAGCGAGCGCGAGTGGTGCGATCCCGACGTCCTCCGGCGCCTCCGGCGGGCGAGCCTGGCCGCGCTGCGCCGCGAGGTGGAGCCGGCCGCCCAGGCCTCCCTCGGCCGCTTTCTGCCGGGCTGGCAGGGGATCGACCGGCGGGCGAGCCTGCGCGAGGCGCTCATCCCGCTCCAGGGTCTCTCCCTCCCGGTCGCCCTGTGGGAAAGCGACGTCCTGCCGCGTCGCGTTCCCGGCTACCAGCCCTCCTGGCTCGACCAGCTCTGCGCCTCAGGCGAGGTCGCCTGGGTCGGCGCCGGGCTCGAGCGGGTGGCGCTCTTCTTCCGGGAGGACGCGTCGGCGCTCGGCCGCCCCGCGGCGCTGCCGTCGCCCGACGAGGAGGCCCACGAGCGGCTGCGCGCCGCGCTGGAGGGCCGCGCCCTCTTCTGGTTCGACCTCGTCCGTGAGAGCGACGTCGACCCCGAAGCCGCCCTGCCGGCGCTCTGGGATCTCGTCTGGGCCGGCGAGGTGACGAACGACGCCTGGCAGCCGTTGCGGGCCGAACGCCGCTTCGCCGCCCCTCGGACGGAGCGGCGTCCGCGTCGCTTCTCACGAGCGCGCGCGAACGCGATCACCGCGACGCAGGGGCGCTGGTCGACGACCCGCGGGCTCTTCGAGGGCGAGGCCGACCCGCGCGCCCTGGCTGAGCTCCTGCTCGAACGGCAGGGGATCGTCACGCGCGACGGCGTGCGCGCAGAAGGAGTACCGGGCGGGTACGCACTCGTCTACCGGGAGCTCCGCAGTCTCGAGACGCTCGGCGTCTGCCGGCGCGGCTACTTCGTCGAGGGTCTCGGCGGCGCGCAGTTCGCGCTTCCGGGGGCCGTCGAGCGGCTGCGCGAGCGGCCGGAGGAGGAGTCGGCGCTCGTGCTCGCCGCCGCCGACCCCGCCCAGCCCTTCGGCGCCGCGCTTCCCTGGCCGAGGCGTGCGGGCGCGCGCGCCGCGCGCGTCGCCGGCGCGTACGTCGTCCTGCTCGGCGGCGAGGCCGCGCTCTTCGTCGAACGGGGCGGCCGCTCGCTCGTTCCTCTCCGCGAGCCGGACGAGGCGTGGCTGCGCCCGGCGCTCGCCGCTCTCGTGGAGCACGTTCGGCGGGCCGGACTCCGCCGGCTCGCGGTAGAGCGCTTCGACGGCGAGCCTGTGAACGACACGGCGCTCATGCCGCTCCTCCTCGACGCCGGCTTCCTGGCCGGCCCGCGCCGCGCCGTCCTGCGCGCGTGACGGCGACGGACCTCGACGCGCTCTTCGAGGTGCAGCGCCGCAGCTACGAAACGGCGCGCGGCGGCGTGCGAGCCTCCTGGCCTGAGACGCAGGCTCTGGACCGGGAGGGGCTGGGGCGCTTCCTCGACGAGCTCGTCTACGGCGTCCTCGCGACCGCTCGCGTGGACGGGCGAGCTCACGCGGCGCCGGTCGCGTTCTCCTTGGACGGCGGCGCCTTCTGGGTGGGGACGGTCGAAGGCCTGCGCCTGCGCAATCTGCGGGCGACCCCATGGGCCTCGCTCGTCCTCTTCGACGGGCAGCGGGGCGAGCGGCACCGTGGACTGACCGCCGAGGGGCCCGTCCGCCTGCACGAAGGAGCGAACCTCAGCGCCGCGCGGCGCAGGCTCGACACGGCCTGGGTCGCCCGCCACGGAAGCGCTCCCGACTGGGCCGCCGCGTTCCTCGAGCTGCGCCCGGAGCGAGTCTTCTCGCACCTGCGCCCGGATGCCTGAAGGCGACGCCCTCCACCGAGTCGCCGAGCGTGTGCGCGTTCTCGAGGGGGAGGTCGTGGCCGCCGAGTCGCCGCATCCCCGCGCGGCGGCCCTCGGGGTCGCCGAGAGAATCGACGGCCGCAGGCTCGAGCGTGTGGAGGCAGTGGGCAAGAACCTGCTCCTCACCTTCGAGGGCGGGCTCGTGCTGCGAAGTCACCTCCGCATGCGCGGCCGCTGGCGCGTCCTCCCTCTCGACCGGAGGCCGTTCGGCACGCCCTGGCTCGTCCTTCGCGGCCGCGGCCGGCAAGCCGTCCTCTGGAACGGTCCCGTGCTCGAGCTCGCCCCCGGCCGGTCGCGCGCGCTCGCACGTCTCGGGCCGGACATAATGGACGGCCCGCCCGACCTCGCTGCGATGGTCGCCCGTCTGCGGAGCGCCGACCAGAGCCGCGACGTCGGCGAGGCGATCCTCGACCAGAGTCTCGTTGCTGGGATAGGCAACAAGTGGAAGGCCGAGGCGCTCTTCGAGGCGGGCGTCTCGCCGTGGACGGGCCTGGGCGAGCTCACGGACGCCGAGCTGCGCGAGACTCTCGAGGCGGCCTCGGAGCTCATGCGGAGCGGGCGCCGTAGCCGCGCTGTCTACCGCCGTGCGGGGCTGCCGTGCCGGCGCTGCTCGACGCTCGTCCGCTCCCTGCCACAGGGCTTGAACGCACGCACGGCCTACTGGTGTCCGCGCTGTCAGGCAGGAACCAGGCCCGCCGGCGCGTAACGGTCCCGGCATGTCGAATGCGGTTCGCTCGCCGGATCTCCTCCACGCGCTGCGCGGCTTCTGCCTGGGTGCGTTCTTCGAGCTGGGGGCCGAGCTCGAGCGCGGCGCCGAGGTCCCGGTTGCCCTCGAGGAGCACGCAGGGCCGGACCGACCGACTCTGTACGAGTACCGTCCTCTGGTCGGTGCCTTCGTGGAGGAGCGGGCGGGCCGGCTCGCGCTTCGCGAGGACGCCCGTGACGCGCTGAACGCGCTGAAGGACGAGCCGGCGGCCGGGATCTTCGCCCACGCGCACGCGGACGAGCGCGTCGGGGAGGACGAGGCGCTGCGCCGGACGATCCTCGTTCCCCTGCTCGTGCGGACGTGCGAGGCCTGCGGAGGCTTCGACTGGGACGATCGCGCCTTCGAGGAGGCCTACGCGGAGCTCGAGCGGTCGCTCTTCGGCGAGCGGCGCGCCTACACGGCGCTCGCACCGGTCGTCGGGCTCACGGCCGGCGGCCCCGTCGAGCTGGGCCGCGGCGTTCGCGTGCGCCCCGCAGCGAGCGGCGAGCTGACCGCGTCCTGGCCGGACGCAGCCCGTCTTCTGCCCCGTGACTTCGGGCGCGAGGTGGACCGCACGCTTCTTCTCGAGATCGAGTGCGAGCTCGAGTCGACCGCCTGCCTCGTCCCCGACTCGCCGGCCGAGTTCGGCCGAGTCGTGAGCGCGCTTCGCCTCGCCACGCCGGGCGCGGTCGCCGCCGGCCCCGTCGTCTTCGAGCGCTTGGACTGGCGTCCCTACGGCGTGCGACCCATGCCGGCGCTGGCCGCCCAGGTGCCTCCGGGAGAGCCAACCCGCCTCGACCTCTTCCGCGCGCCGCTCGCCGCCGAGCTGCAGTCCTGCCTCGCCGACGCGCCGGTCGAGCTCCTCGAGGCGCTCGACCGCTGGGAGCTCGCCCTCTTCCACGAGGGCTCACACCGCTCGGACGAGCTGCGCGAGGCGCTCGAGGCTCTCCTCGGCTGCGACGAGGGGCCGTGGGCCGCGGCCATGCGCACCGCCGTCCTCCTGGGCGAGACTGCGCGGGAGCGCGAGGAGCTCCTTGTTGCGCTGCGCGCGCTCATGGACGGCGACGGGCCGGGCGCGCGCGCGGAGGACGCGGTTCGCCGGGCGCTCGTCGAGACCCTGCTCGGAGGCTCCCGGGAGGAGCTGGCCGCCGTGCTCGACGAGGCGCTGCTCGGCCTGCGTCCGCGTCCGCAGGTGAAGACCGCGGCGCGCCTCTCCGCTGCGGGATGACTCGCGGCGACGAGCTGCGTCGCCGGCGCTGCCGCGTGCTGCCGCTCGCCATGGCGCTGGGGATCTTCCTGCCCGTGTTCCAGCCGAGCTGGATCACGTTCGGGGCGGCCGTGGCCGGGGTTGCCGTGCTGCTCTTCATCTACCTGCGCGAGTGCCGTCACGAAGACGGGCGCGATTCGTCGCAGTAGGTGAGACACGCGCGCGTCTCCCGGCGTTAGCGTCGGGAGCATGGAGGAAGCACGCAGGGTGATGGAGCGGCTCGAGCGGATCGAGGCGCTGCAGCGGGCGGACGCGCCGGCCGCCGCGCTGCTCGCCGAGATGCGGATGCTGCTTCGCGACGGCGAGAGCTGGCTCGCCGCTGAAGGCCGGGGGGCGGTCGGGGCGCTCGGCGCCCTGGAGCGCTGTCGGGGGAGCGTCGAGCGGGTGGGGGAGGTGATGCCGACGGGGGCCGAGGGGCCGGATCGGTTCGCCGCCTAGCGCGTCGCGGGGCGCGGAGGCGAAGGCGCGCAATCCTGCTCGGCGAGCGGGTTTCACGGCCCCCGGCGCGGTCTGGGAGGCCGGGAGGATTGTGCTAGGCTGGCCCGAACAGGTGCCCTCAATGGGCCTTTCCGGAATCTTCACGCGTCCGTTTCAGCGGACGGAACCACCTCAAGGAGCAAAGCTGGGTCAGGTCCTCGCCCTCGCCAACCAAAAAGGCGGGGTGGCCAAGACGACGACGGCGCTGAACCTCGGCGTCGCCTTCAAGGAACAGGGGTTCAAGGTGCTCGCGGTCGATCTCGACCCGCAGGGCAACCTGACCATGAGCCAGGGGATGGACCCCGACACGGTCGAGCGCTCGATGTTCGACGTCCTCGTGCACTCGCTGCCGATCGACGAGGTGATCGTGCGCACGGAGCTCGACCTGGCCGTCTCCTCCATCGACCTCGCAGGCGCCGAGCTCGCGCTGTCGGCCATGATCGGGCGGGAGCGGGCCCTCCAGAAGGCGCTGCTCCCGGTGCGCAGCCGCTACGAGTACATCTTCGTGGACACGCCGCCCTCGCTCGGCCTCCTCACCATCAACGCGCTGACCGCCGCGGACGGAGTGATCGTCCCCGTGCAGTGCGAGTACCTCTCGCTTCGCGGCCTCGTGCAACTCGAGAACACGCTCTCCATGATCCGCGAGAACCTCAATCCGACCGTCGAGATTCGCGGCATCCTGCCGACCATGTATGACAGCCGTACGCTGCACAGCCGCGAGGCGGTGGAGATGCTGAAAGAAAACTTTGGCGATCTCGTCTTCGACACTCGTATCCGCAAGACGGTGCGGTACGCGGAAGCTCCCGTGCAGGGGAGCTCGGTGCTCAAGTACGACCCCGCCGGGCCAGCAGCCGAGGCCTATCGGGAGCTTGCAAAGGAGGTGCTCAATGGCGCGACGCCGCGCGAGCATGCGTGAGGGGCCGCTGGCCGAGCTCTTCCGCGCGACCGACGCCGCCCAGCGGCAGGCAGGCAAGGAGCAGGAGCAGGCGCCGGAGCAACCCGCTCCGGATGAGGGCTCCGCCCCGGTAGAGGAGCAGGCGGCCGAAACGACGGCGACTGCTCCGGAGGCGGAGGCTCCGCGGCAGGAGCCCGAGTCCGCGCCCAAGGGGGCGAAGGCACCTGCCCCGGACGAGCCGCCGGTGCGGGCCTTCATCGAGCCGGCGCCCCGTATGCGCTCCACACCGCGCCCCGACTCGGCCGCCTACCTGGCCGTCATCCGCGTGGTCGGTGTCGGCGGTGCCGGGTTGAACGCCGTCAACCGCATGATCGAGGCCGGGATCTCGCAGGTCGAGTTCATCGCCGTCAACACGGACATCCAGCAGCTGAAGACATGCGAGGCGCCGATCAAGCTGCACATCGGGCGGGACCTGACGCAGGGGCTCGGATCGGGATCCAATCCCGAGGTCGGCCGCCGGGCCGCCGAGGAAGCGGCGGACCAGCTCAAGCACGTCCTGCGCGGGTCCGACATGGTCTTCGTCACCGCCGGCGAGGGGGGAGGCACCGGGTCCGGCGCCGCACCTGTCGTCGCGCAGCTGGCGAAGGACGTCGGCGCGCTCACGGTCGGAATCGTCACGCTGCCCTTCCGTTTCGAAGGGACGCGCCGCCGCTTCCAGGCAGACGCGGGAGTGGACTCCCTACGCAAGGTCTGCGACACGGTGATCGTGATCCCGAACGACCGCTTGCTGGAGGTGCTCGACCGCTCGACGTCGATGATCGACGCGTTCCGCATCGCGGACGACGTGCTCCGGCAAGGCGTCCAGGGCATCTGCGACCTGATCACGATGCCGGGCCTCATCAACCTCGACTTTGCCGACGTGCGCACGATCATGGCGAACGCCGGCTCCGCCCTCATGGGCATCGGCTTCGCCACAGGCGAGGGCCGGGCGCGGGAGGCGGCCGAGCGCGCGCTGCGCTCCCCGCTGATCGACGCCGAGCTCGTCGGGGCGCGCGGCATCCTCCTCTCCATCGCCGGGGGCGAGGACCTCTCGCTGCTCGAGGTGAACGAGGCCGCCGAGGTGATCCGGCGCGGCGCCACCGAGGACACGAACATCATCTTTGGCGCGACCGTGGACGAGCGCCTGACGGGCCAGCTTTGGGTGACCGTGATCGCGACCGGGCTCCGAGAGCTCACGAGCCGTCCGGCGCCCGCGGAGCGGCCCGCCGAGCGTCGAGCCGGACTCGCTCGAGCCGCCGAGCTTCCTCGGCGACCTCTAGCCGTCTTCTCTAGCCTTCGCCGACCCGGCGCTACCCTCTTGCCCATGAAGGGTGCGATCGCTGCAGGCCACCCGCTAACTGCGCAGGCCGGCGCGCGGATCCTGGAGGAAGGCGGCAACGCCGTGGACGCGTGCATCGCGGCCGCCGTCGTCTCCTGGGTAACGGAGAGCCCGCTGACCGGCCCGGGCGGCGGAGGCTTCATGCTCGTCCACCGCGCGCGCGACCGGAGCGACCGGCTCCTCGACTTCTTCGTGGCCATCCCCGGTCGCGGTCTGGCGCCCGGCGAGGGCCTCGGCGAGATGGTCAGCATCCTCGTGCCCTTCGACGAGCAGACGACCCAGCTCTTTCGAATCGGGGCGCCTGCGTGTGCGGTTCCGGGCGCCGTCGCCGGGCTGGGCGAGGCGCACCGCCGCTACGCACGCCTTCCGTGGTCCGAGCTGGTCGCCCCGGCCGTGGAAGTCGCTCGCGGCGGCGTCGAGCTGAACGCAGCCCAGGCGTTCCTGCACGAGATACTCGACGTCGCCCTGCGCGCGGAGGACGAGGGTCAGCTCATCTACGGCCGGGACCGTCCGCTCGTCGAAGGCGACCGGCTCGTAATGGCGGACCTGGCGGACACGCTCGAGTGGCTGGCCGCCGAAGGCCCCGAGGTCTTCTACCGCGGTGAGCTGGCGCGGCGCATCGTCGACGCGGTCCGCTCCTCGGGCGGCCGCATCACGGCGGACGATCTCGCCGAGTACCGCGTGATCCGCCGGCGCCCGGTGCGCGCGCCCTATCGTGGCTTCGAGTTCGTCTCCAACCCGCCCCCGTCGGCGGGCGGGATTCTCATCGCTTTCGCGCTGAGGGTGCTCGAGCGGCTCGGGCCGGTCCCCTCGCCCGGGAGCCCGGAGGCGATTGCCGCGCTTGCTCAGGTCATGCGGGAGTCCGCTCGGGCACGCCGGGGGCCTTTTCGAGCCGTCTCCAGCGGGGCGGTGAGGCCGGCCGGCTGCTGGCCGAGGAGCCGGTGGGCGCCGCCGCGGAGGCGGCGAAGGAGCGCCTCTACGCCGCCGCGGCCGAGCCCGCGGGCGCGCCCTCCACGACCCACATCAGCGCCGTCGACGCCGCTGGAAACGCAGCCTCGTTGTCGGCCTCGACGGGCTGCGGTTCCGGGCTCGTCGTTCCCGGCACCGGCGTCCAGCTGAACAACATGCTGGGCGAGCACGATCTCGTCCCGGAGGGCCGGGCCCTGGGCGTAGGCCGGCGCCTGACGAGCATGATGGCGCCCTCGGTCGTCCTCGCCGGGAGCGAGCCGCGGCTCGTCGTCGGGAGCGCCGGCTCGATCCGGCTGCGCGCCGCGATTCTCCAGATCGTCGTGAACGTCCTCGACCACGGTCTGCATGCGCCGGAGGCCGTTGCAGCCCCGCGCGTGCACTTGGAAGAGGACGTCCTCCAGCTCGAGGGAGGGATCGGGGCCGAGGCGGCGCAGCAGCTCGAGGGCTGGGGGTATCCAGTGACCCGCTGGGCCGACCTGAACCTCTACTTCGGCGGCGCCGCCGGGGTCGTGGCGAGAGAAGACGGCCGCCTCGAGGCGGCCGGGGACCCACGGCGCGGGGGCGCGGGAGTCGTGGTCGAGTGAGACCGGTCATCCGGCGCGCCTCGCCCCGCGACGCCCCGGAGCTCGTCGAGCTCGCGCGCGCGGTGGGCTCCGAGCCCGAGGGCTGGCTGATCACCGACGGCGACTGGCGCACGCAAGGCGAGGAGCGGCGCTACCTCCGGGCCCTGCGGCGGCACCCGCACGCGGCAGTGTTCGTCGCCGAGGCGCCGGAGGGCATAATCGGCCGCCTGTCCATCGCCCGCGACACGCACCCTGCGAGCGAGCACGTGGCCGACCTCGGCCTTATGGTTGCCCGCGGCTTCCGGCGGCGCGGGATCGGACGAGCGCTCATGGCCGCCGCCGAGGCGTGGGCGCAGGAGGTCGGAGTGCGCAAGATCGAGCTGCACGTCTTCCCGCACAACACGGCGGCGATCGCGCTTTACGAGGGGCTCGGCTACGAGCGCGAGGGCTTTCGCCGCGGCCACTACCGCCGCGGCCACGACTTCCTCGACGCGATCCTGATGGCCAAGCGGCTGTAGCTTCGCCTGCGCTCGCTACCGTGATCCGAGCGCGATGAGCGAGAGCCCCTATCAGCCCAGGCCCGGCACGGCGCTCTTCGAGGAGCAAGAGCTCGCCCAAGAGGAAGAGCTGTGGACCGACGACCCCGGCGCCGACCACTCCGGGTGGTTCTGCGTTCGCACGGATCCCTTCCCCTGCCCGGCGAACGGCTGCACGTTCGTCGCGGACTTCATGACGGCCGCGCACCTCGTGCTCGTCTGGCAGGAGCACGACGACCCCAACCTGCTCTGGCACGCTCAGCGGGCCAAGGACGTCGGCCGCAACCCGCGCATCGTGGAGTACGAGCCGGGGTTCGGGCCCAGCGCTTCGTACTACGCCTGGGAAGCCGCCGGGCGTCCGGTGCACGGCATCAAGCGCGCCTCCTAGCAACTCGATCGCGGAGTAGTTCTCCGCAGTGCGGATGCGGCTTGTTCGCGATGACGCCGAGTCGCACGGATGCGAGGCTTGCTGTGTCTCGCTTGAAAGCGTGGTTGGATGGCTCGCGAACCGAGAACCGGCGTCGACCTCTACTGGCTCCCGCTGGGCGCGGGCGGCCATTCGGTGCGGCTGAACGGGCGCGTGTTCGAGGCGGTGGCGGCACGGCTCGACCGGCGCACCGCCCGTGACCTCTACCACTCTGCGCTCGAGGTGCGCGTGCCTGAGGGACGCTTCGTGATCGAGATGACACCAATTCCTGACGGCGGCGGGGCACGGCGCGGCGTCGTCGCCGAAGGTGCGGTCGGCAGCCGCCTGGCGGGGCGCTTTCGCATGTTCCGCTACGAGGTGCGCCGCTGGCGCGACGGGGTCATCCCCGACGTCAACGAGGCAGTAGCAAGCCCGCGGCGACTTACCGACGATCCGGGCCTAGCGCGACGAGTGCTCGACCTGGCGCCCGAAGCGCCGACTCCCGTGTGGGGTCGCGACGAACTTGGTGCGGGCGAGATGTGGAACTCGAACTCGCTGATCTCGTGGCTGATTGCCCGCAGCGGTCTCCAGGTCGAGTCGATCCAGCCACCGGCCGGTGGGCGCGCTCCAGGTTGGGATTCCGGCCTCGTCGTGGCCCGTCGCCAAGGTGCGGAGGCGGGCCGAGCCCGCCTCCGCACACAGGGGGCACTAGTCCGCCGCGAGTCCGACGGCCCCGACGGGTAGTCCTCCGTTCCGTCCGAGCGGGTCGAGGCTGCCGTCGTCGTTGACGGCGAACCCCTGGATCTCGTGCGCTCCGCTGTTCAGGGCATAGAGGAAGCGGCTGCGGCCCGATAGGGCCGCGTCGATCGGCGTGGCGCCGGTGTCGGCCGTGCGGCCGTCCGCGTCGAGCAGGGTGAGCCCGCCGTCTCGTCCGATTGCGTAACCCGAGATGGAGTTGCTCCCTGTATTCGTCGTGTAGGTGTAGCGGCCGTCCTTCGTCACCACGACCCAGCAGGCCGCCGTCTCCGTCGTCGCCACGTTCGGGTCGATCGCCGAGATCGTCCCGTCGGCCGCGATTCTGTAGGAGGAGAGGACGCTCGCGTCTGGCGCACCGCCGAAGGCCTCCGAGACGATCAGACGGCCGCGCCTGTCGAACGCGAACCCGAAGGGGGTCTGACCCGCCGAGGGCTGAGCGTTTGGGCCGCTTGCGTACCCGAAGCGGCCGACTCGGTAGCTGACAATGCGATTCGTGTCCTTCTCCGTCACGACGAGGTGTCGGCCGTTGGGCGTGAACTCGATCTGGGCCGGCCCCGGCAAGGCGGCACTGAGCGGGCGGCTCGAGCCCGGCAGGGGAACGAGCTCACCGGAGAGGACGAGGAACCCGTGGATGCTCGCCGGGGTCGTCGCGTCGCCGGCGTTCAGCACGTAGAGCAGGCGGCCGTGGACCGTGAGGCTGATCGGGTTGACGCCGCGCGAGCGGGCGACGTCCGTCAGAGAGACGTTGTCGCCGCGCCCGATGCGGAGCGCGGAGATCGTGTTGCTCCCGGCATTGACCGCGAACAGCCGCCGTCCGTCCAGGACGAGGGCGCCCTGCGACCCGAGGCCGCCCCCCGTTCCGGCCCCGCCGGTGGGGACGGATCCGTCCGCGGTTAGCGAGCCGTCGGGCGCCCGGTCGAAGACCGCCACCGCGTTTCCTGACGGCGAGTTCGTCAGGGTGTAGACGGCTCCGCCGCCGCCGCGGCCGTCCGCCATCGCCGGCGCCGCTGTGACGAGGAGGGCGCCCGTGACCAGCGCGACCGCGACCGCAAGTCGTCCGAACCGATGCATTCGGCATCTCCTTTCGTTGCAGTGAGCGGCACCGTAGGCGGCCGATCTTGCGACCACCTTGCACCCGTCTTAGGAATCGCTTAATTCGCGACCGTCAGAGCGGCTCGACGCGGCCGTTCCCGCTCGCGCGCTCGCGGATCTCGCGCTCGCGCTCGACGGCCTCGGCGGCGCGGTTCAGCATCGGGGCGAGCCGGATCACCCGCTCCCGCTCCGAGCGGGTCTCGAGCAGACCCTGCTTGATCTCGGGCCCGAAGTCGATGCGGGCAGCGATCTGGTAGGCGATCGAGTCGGCGTCCAGGTCGAGGTCCTCGAGCTCGGCGTCCGCAGCGGAAACGACCCGCTCGTAGGCTGCCAGGCACTCCTCGACCTCCTCCTCGGTGGGCGACTCCTCTTCGTCCGGGAGCTCCTCCACCTCTGCCGTCCGGAAGACGCGGCCCTCGGTCTCCTCGACCAGCTGGAAGCGGTGGCGGGCCTCGACGACGACGTTGAGGCGCCCGTCCGGGAAGCGGTCGAGGACTTCGATCACGCCGCAGCGCGTCCCCACCTCGCGCGTCCCCTCGTCGTCCTCGAGTACGAGGCCGAACTCGCGGCCCGTGTCGAGGCACTCGCCGATCAGCTCGCGGTAGCGGGGCTCGAAGATGTGCAGCGGCGCCTGCTCGCCGGGCAGGAGCACGAGGTTGAGCGGGAAGAGGCCGATCTCGTTCACGAGCCGACAGGTTAAGGTTTCCCCGCATGTCCGGCTTCGCTTCCCGTCCCGCGCTCTCCGGGCTCGTTCCCTACGAGCCGGGGAAGCCGGCAGAGGAGGTGCAGCGGGAGCTCGGGCTCGAGCGGGTGGTCAAGCTCGCCTCCAACGAGGGCCAGTTCGGGCCCTTCCCGGCCGCGCTCGAGGCGATCGAGCGCGGGGCGCGCGAGCTCAACCGCTACCCGGACGGCGGCGGCTACCGGCTCGTTCAGGCGCTGGCCGGCAAGCACGGCGTCGAGCCGGAGAACATCGCTCTCGCGGCAGGAGCGGACGCCGTGATCATGTACCTCTCGCTGGCCTTCCTCGACCCCGGCGACGAGATCGTCTGCGGCTGGCCCTCCTTCCCCAGCTACGTCCTCGACGCCGTGAAGATGGGGGCAGTCCCCAGGCAGGTGCCGCTCGCCGACCACCGCTACGACGTGGAGCGCATGCTCGGCGAGGTCACGGAGCGGACGAAGATCGCCTACCTCTGCAACCCCAACAACCCTACGGGCACGATGATCGCGCACGCGGACGTGGACTCGTGGTTCGAGCGCGTGCCCGACCACGTTCTCACGGTCCTGGACGAGGCGTACTTCGAGTACATCGACGAGCCCGACTACCCGGACGGGATCGAGGAGCACTTCAAGGCCGGTCGCCGCGTGCTCGTCCTGCGCACATTCTCGAAGATCTACGGCCTCGCCGGCTTGCGCATCGGGTACGGAATCGGTCCCGCGGAGGTCGTCGAGGCGGTGAAGAAGGTGCGGAACGCCTTCGACGTCAACCAGGCCGCGCAGGACGCCGCGCTCGCGAGCCTCGACCAGCGCGACGAGATTTCCCGCCGGCGCGCGCTCACCGCCGAGGGCCGCGCGCAGCTCGTGCAGGCGTGCGCTGACCTCGAGCTTCCGGTGGCGCTTCCGCCGGTGGCCAACTTCGTCTGCGTCGAGGTGGGCGAGGACTCCCGAGCGGTCTTCGACGCGCTCCTGCGCGAGGGCGTGATCGTCCGCCCGCTCGCGCCCTTCGGCGCGCCGGGCGCCATCCGCGTGACGGTGGGTACGGCCGAGGAGAACGAGCTCTTCGCGGCCGCGCTCGCGCGGGTGCTGTCGCCGGCGCCCGAGAGCGTGCACTAGCCCACATGCCCCGTGCCTGGACGCTCGAGGCCCTCGTCGAGGGCGTTCGGCAGGGCGACCGCAGGGCGCTGGCGCGTGCGATCACGCTCGTCGAGAGCTCCGACCCGCTCGCCTACGAGCTCATCCGCGAGCTCTACCCGGAGACCGGAAGGGCCTACGCCGTCGGGGTGACGGGGCCGCCCGGCGTGGGCAAGTCGAGCCTCTTGAGCGCACTCGTCCGCCACGTGCGGCCGGAGGGGACGAGCGTCGGAGTCATCTCCGTCGACCCGTCCAGCCCGTTCACCAAGGGTGCCCTCCTCGGCGATCGCATTCGCCTCGCCGACCATTTCCTCGACCCCGAGGTGTTCATTCGCTCGATGGGAACGCGGGGCCACCTGGGCGGTCTCGCTGAGGCGACGCTGCAGGCAGCGCTCATCCTCGACGCCGCCGGCAAGGACCTCGTGTTCCTGGAGACCGTGGGCGCGGGGCAGAGCGAGGTGGAGGTGATCACCATCGCCGACACCGTCCTCCTCGTACTCATGCCCGGCTCCGGGGACTCGATCCAGGCGCTCAAGGCGGGGATCATGGAGATCCCGGACGTGATCGCCGTCAACAAGCGCGATCACCCGGCCGCGAAGACGATGGTGAGCGAGGTGCAATCGATCCTCGCGCTCGACTCCGAGCGGGACTGGCAGCCGCCCATCGTCCTGACCGAAGCCGTGCGCGGCGAGGGGATCGACGAGCTCTGGGAGCAGGTCACCGCGCACCGGAGGCACCTGGAGGAGAGCGGAACGCTCGAGGAGCGCCGCGCCCGTAACCTCGCGGGGGAGGTCTTTGCGGTCGCGAGCGCCCGCGCGAAGACCCACCTGCAGGAGGCCGTCGCCGAGGACGAGGAGCTCCGCCGCCTGCTCGGAGAGGTGCAGCGGCGCGAGCTCGATCCGCTTACGGCGGTTCGTGAGATCATGGAGAAGGTATTCAGGATCCATGGCGATCCGAACGGCACCGACACTCGCTGACATCCAGGCTGCGCGCGAGCGGATCGCTCCTCTCGCGCGCGTCACACCGGTCTACTCCTCGGAGACGCTCGGCCGCCGGAGCGGGCGCCGGGTCTTCCTCAAGGCCGAGAACCTGCAGCGGACAGGCTCCTTCAAGATCCGCGGCGCAGTCAACCGCATCGCTCTGCTCTCGGAGGCGGAGCGCGCGGCAGGCGTCGTCACGGCGAGCGCCGGCAACCACGGCCAGGCCGTCGCCCTCGCTGCGCGGGAGGCGGGCGTGAAGGCGACGGTGTTCATGCCGCAGGACGCGCCCATGACGAAGGTGGACGCGACGCGCAGCTACGGGGCGGAGGTCGTCCTTGCGGGCGCAGGGTACGACGGGGCGCAGGCGGCCGCGCAGGACGCCGTGACGGAAGGCGCCACGCTCGTCCACGCGTTCGAAGACGAAGCGGTCGTGGCCGGCCAGGGCACGCTGGGGCTCGAGCTGGCCGAGCAGGTCGAGGGCGTCGACGTGCTCGTCGTGCCGGTGGGCGGCGGGGGGCTCGCGGCCGGGATCGCGATCGCCCTCACGGAGCTCCGTCCGGAGCTACGGATCGTCGGCGTGCAGGCGGCCGCGTGCGCGCCGCTCGCGGGCGGCGAGCCCGGCGGGTTCACCATCGCCGACGGGATCGCGGTGAAGAGGCCCGGAGAGCTGACGAGCGCCGTGCTCCGGGAACGCCTGGACGACGTCGTGACCGTGAGCGACGAGGAGATCGCGCAGGCGATCGTGCTTCTGCTCGAGCGGGTCAAGCTCGTCGTCGAAGGTGCGGGGGCGGCCTCCGTGGCGGCGCTCTTGAACGGGCGCGTCGCCGGAAGCGGCGGGGCGTGCGCCGTCCTGTCGGGAGGCAACATCGACGCCTCGCTCCTCATCGAGGTCGCCCGCTTCGGGCTCACGCGGGCAGGCCGTTTCCTCGTCCTGCGGACACGGATCGACGACCGGCCGGGCGCGCTCGCGAAGCTCCTCGGCCTCATCGCCGCCGAGCGGATGAACGTGATCGCCGTCGAGCACCACCGGGAGGGCATCGATCTCCCCGTGACAGGCACGGAGGTGGAGCTCACGCTGGCCACTCGGGACGAGGAGCACTGCGCCGAGGTTCTCCAGCGGATGGCCGAGTGGGGCTACGCCGTCGAGCGCGTGCGGTAAGCCCTCGGGTCCGGCCCTTGGTCCAGGCGCAGACAGCAACTGCGCTGTAGAAGCCGATCCTCGGCCGCATCGAGCAGCAGCCGGGGCAGCGGCAGGCGGGCGCGGAGTTCAGCTCGTCGGCGAAGACGCGCGGCACCCACCTCGGCCCACCCCAGCGAAGATCGAACGCGAACGACTTCACGACGTGGGCCCAGATCAGCCAGGCCGTCCAGCGCGCGACGCCGTAGAAGAACGAAACCCGGTACAAGGCGACGAGCGTCGTCTCAGAAAGGTGGCGGCCCGCCCACCGCCAGAAGGGATCCGCGGCCATGACCGTGGTCCGGAAGTACCCTCGCGTCAGCACTCGCCAGCTGAAGATCGCCCAGACGACGAAGACCCCGTCCCAGACGAATCCCAGCCCGCTGAAGTAGGCACCGGCGTCGACGTAGCGCCCCGTCTGGCCGGCGTACGCCCAGGCTCCGAGCGCGAAGAGGTGGTCGGTGAAGGGGAAGAGGAGCATCGAACCGACGGTGTCGCCTGTGTCGGTGAGCGCATGGGCCCACTGGCCGATCACGTAGCTGTAGGCGACGACCTTGTTGTGCCAGATCAGGTAGAGGAGCAGGCCGATCACGACGCCGAAGAGGAGCGAGTGCGTGAATCCGGCCCCGGGCCAGCCGCGGTGGAACTGGGCCGGGTTGTCCGCCTTGAGCTCGATCCCGAGCAGCGAGATCCCGTACACGAACCACTTCGAGAGCACGTCGGGCGAGTAGGAGCCGACGAGGAGGGGCACGAAGGCCACGCGGCGGCCCATGTGCTTCTGGATGACGTAGGGCTCGAGGTCGTGCGCGGCCCAGCTCATCTGCGCAGGACGCGCGCGAGGGCGGGAAGCACGACGACGCAGAAGAGCACGAACCCGGCAGCCGCGATCCAGGAGAAGAGGAATTCGGGGAACACGACCCCGATCGCGACGTACACGGCTCCCGCGGCGAGGTAGAGGGCGAGCTCCGGCCACCCAGCGGCCAGCGCCTCACGGAGCCCGGATGGCGAGCCGTCTGGCCGCACGAGCGCAAGTATGACGCGGCCTTGCCGCCGTGATTGGGGGATCAGCGGCGGGCTGCGAGCTCGAGCAGGCGCGCCGCGTAGCGGGGGGCCGTCGGTTCGTCCTCGTGCCGGAAGAAGCAGTAGACGTCGAGGCCCTCGGCGAGGAGCGGCTCCAGTCGCTCTGCCCAGCCGGCGAGCGCTTCGTCCTCATACGGAGGCTCGCGGAGGCGCAGGTAGCGGAAGCCTGCGCCGCCTTCGAGCGTGTCCACCCGGGCGACCCCGCGCTCGTCGAGTCGTTCCCCCACGTCGGGCGCGTCCCAGGATTCGTGGCGGAAGTCGAGCGCGACCTGCAGGTCCGGGTCGAGTGAGTCGAGGAAGAGGCGGAGGAATCCGTCGTCCCGCTTCTGCGGGACCTTCACGCGGACCGGCCCGAGCTTCTCGCCGAGCCGGCGCACGGTCTGGGTGAACGCGTCCACGCCTTCGACACGGCCGAACGACGTCACCCGGCGCGTCATCGTGACGGCGAAGCGAAAGCCGGGTGGCGTCTCCGCCGCCCAGCGCTCGAACTGTTCCTCGGCCGGGAGGCGGTAGAACGTCGTGTTCAGCTCGACGGCGGGAAGGCGCTCCGCGTAGCAGCGCAGGAACCCCTCCGGGCGGGCTTCGGTGGGGTAGAAGCCGCCGCGCCAGGAGGGGTATGAGAAGCCGGAGGAGCCGGCGTAGAGCGTGCCGCGGCGGGCGGGGTCGTCGGCCACGCCCCAAGTCATACCCGAGGCGGGGAGCGGCGGCCCGGGCCGGGCAGCCCTTGACGCGCCCGGCCCGTACCGGCCAGACTTCGGGTGACCCGCGGGGAGCGCCAACCTCTACCGGCCGTTCTGAGGGCCGCCATAGTGCTCCGGCGCGGGTCTCCCTTTGCTTTCGCGGCAAACTGGCACGATTCGCGCACCACGGGTGCGCTCCTCGGCGATACGCTCGAAAGCGGGTGGAGGCGCGGGGTGGCCCCGGAGGCGCTCGAGGCGCCGAGGGCTAGGTTCCTTCCTCCACCTCGTAGATCTCGTCCGCGACGAGCCCGTGGGCCTCGCGGTGCACGGTCATCGCCGACTCCGCGTCCGGCGCCTCGACGAGGCAGAAGATCTTGCCGGCCTTCTCGTCCACCCAGTAGCGCTTGTAGTCGACCCCGTGCTTCGCCTGCTCCTGCAGGTCCTTCATGTGGGCATCGGCGACGTCCTTGACCGATACCTCGCTGTTCAACGTGTGCACGTCCATGTACAGGGGCACGCAAACCCTCCTAGTCGACGAAAGAAGTGGCCCCGGATCCTACTCTGCGGGCGCTACAACCCCAAGTGCCGCGCGATGACCATGCGCTGCACCTCGTTCGTGCCCTCGCCGATCTCCAGCACCTTCTGGTCGCGGTAGAGGCGCGAGACCGCATACTCGTCCATGTAGCCGTACCCGCCGTGGATCTGGAGCGCCTTGTTGGCGACGCGGTGGGAGAGCTCTCCCGTGTAGAGCTTCGCCATCGCCGCTTCCTTGGCGAAGGGCCGTCCCTGGTCCTTGAGCCAGGCGGACTTGTAGACGAGGTTGCGCCCCGCCTCGATCTCGACGGCCATGTCCGCGAGCGCGAACTGGATCGCCTGGAAGCCGACGATCGCCTGTCCGAACTGCTCGCGCTCCCGAGCGTATTTCGTGGCCAGGTCGTAGGCACCCTGGGCGAGGCCCAGGCCCATCGCGGCGACGGAGATACGGCCGCCGTCGAGAATCTCGAGGAACTGGCGAAACCCGGCGCCGCGCGGGCCGAGGAGGTTCTCCTCGGGTACCCCGCAGTCGCGAAACGAGAGCTCGCGCGTGTCCGAGGCGCGCCAGCCCATCTTGCGCATGGGCGCCGAAATCTCCAGACCGGGCGTCCCGTTGGGCACGATGATGTTCGAGATCTCGTCCTCACCCGTAAGGGCGGTGATGGTCACGCAGGCAGTGATGTCCGTGCCCGCGTTCGTGATGAAGATCTTGGAACCGTTCACGATCCACCGGCCGTCGCGGAGCTCTGCCCGCGTCCGCGTTGCGCCTGCGTCGGAGCCCGCGCCCGGCTCCGTCAGGCCGAAGGCGCCGAGGCGCTTGCCCGAGGCGAGGTCGGGAAGCCACTGCCGCTTCTGCTCTTCGCTTCCGAACATGAGGATCGGCATCGTCCCGAGGGAGGTGTGGGCGGCCACCGTGATCGCGACGGAGGAGTCGATGCGCGTGAGCTCCTCGATCGCGAGCGCGTACGAGAGGGTGTCGCCGCCTCCGCCACCGTACTCCTCCGGGATCGGAATGCCCATGAGCCCGATCTCCGCCAGCTCGGCGATGAGCTCGTAGGGGAAACGGTGCTCGCGGTCGAGCTCCTCCGCAACCGGCGCGATCCGCTCCGCGGCGAACTCGCGCACGGTCCGGCGCAGGAGCTCGTGCTCGTCCGAGAGGTCGAAGTCCACTACTGCGAAAGCCTGCGCGCGAGCTCGGCCAGCAGTCGTACGCCGTAGCCGGTCGCGCCGGGGCGCGTGTAGTAGTCGCCGCGCCCACGCTCGAGGAAGGCGGTCCCGGCGATGTCGAGGTGGGCCCAGGGGCCCTCGCCGACGAACTCCTGTAGGAAGCGCGCGGCCAGGATCGCCCCCCCTTGCCGCAGGTCGGACGAGTTCTTCATGTCGGCGAACGTCGAGTCGATGTAGCGCCGGTACGTGTCGTGGAGCGGGAAGGGCCAGGCGTGGTCGCCACTCGCCTCGGCAGCGGCTCGTATCTCGCCCAGCCACGCCTCGTCGTTGGCGAAGAGGCCCGCGTAGAAATCGCCCATGGCGGTGACCATCGCGCCCGTGAGCGTGGCCAGGTCGAGAAGGTGCGTGGCTCCCGACTCGCGCGCGTGCCAGAGCGCGTCGGCGAGGATCAGGCGGCCCTCGGCATCGGTGTTCGTCACCTCGATCGTCTTGCCGTTCGAGGCGGTGATGATGTCCCCGGGGCGGTAGGCGTGGCCGCCCGGCATGTTCTCGCAGGCGGGGACGACCGCGAGCACGCGGAGCGGCACGCCGAGCTCGGCGATCGCCCCCACTGCGGCGAGGACGGCCGCCCCGCCGGCCATGTCCGACTTCATGTCGTCCATCCCCTTCGCGGGCTTGAGGGAGAGACCACCGGCGTCGAAGGTGATCGCCTTGCCCACGAGCCCGAGCACCACGTCGCCGCCCGCGCCCTCCGGCTCGTGGCGCAGCGTGATCAGGCGGGCAGCGTTGCTGCTCCCCTGGGCGACCGCCGCGAACGCGCCCATGCCGGCGTTCTCGATCTCGTCCGGGCCGAGCGCCTCGAACCGGAGCGAAACCTGCCGCGCAGTCTCCTCGGCCCACTCGGCCAGGTGCGCGGGCGTCAGCACGTTCGGCGGCGCGTTTACAAGGTCGCGGCAGCGGTTCGTCCACTCGGCGATCACGCCGGCCCGGCGCGCCTTCTCGGCCACCTCCTCGCTTTCCTCTCCGCAGAGGACGAGGCGCTCGAGCGCCGTGGTCTTCCCGTTCGTCTTCCAGCGGCCCGCGTCGTAAGGGCCGAGGGCCGTCCCGTCGACGATGGCGCATGCCTGCTCGGCGGGGGAGAGCTGCCCCTCCGGTTCGAGGATCCAGGCGAGGCTGCCGCCACCCACATCGCCCGTGCGCGCGGCGGCGGCGGCCGCCGCGGTGCGCAGGCTGTCCACGTCGGCCGCGACCTCTCCGAGACCCACCGCGACGATGCGGCGGGCGGCCACGAGGCCGTCGGTGTGCAGGAGCGTCACCGAGCCGCGCTCGCCCTTGAGCTCCCCGTCCGCGACGAGCCGGGAGAGGCGTCCCTCGACTCGCCGGTCGAGCTCGCGCGCCGCCCCGGACAGCGTGACCGGGTCGCCCACTCCGAAGACGAGGACGTCTGCATCCACGCCTTCCGGCGGCTGCTGGGCGAACTCGATCTCCATGGCCGGCGCGATGCTATCCCAATGCGTCCGCAGGGCATGCCGGTCCCCGGCTGCGCCGTCCGGTGCCCGCGCTACAAGGGATGCAGTGAGCGCGGCGCGCCCTTCCCCCAGGCCGTCGGCCCCTCCGAGCGGTCCCGAGCCTCTCCCCGTCGAAGCCCTCCAGGATCTCCTCGGAGGGCTTCTTTGCACGAGGGAGGCGTTGCGGCGAAACGGCGCGAGCCCTTTCCAGCTCGAGCGCAACCGCCGGGAGATCGCGCGCGTGCACCGTGACCTCGCGCGCGCGCTCGGCCTGCGCCACGCGCGCACGTAGGGAGCCGGCCACGGCCGGTAACGTTCGCTCCCGTGCAGGCGGGCGTCGACAGGAAGGGAATGGCGGCGCTCTCGTCAGGGCACATGGCCACCGACCTCGCCCAGGGCTCGCTGCCCGCGCTCCTGCCCTTCCTCGCGGACCGCTTCGACCTCTCCTACCTGATGGCGGGCGCGATCGTCCTGGCCGCCACGATCAGCTCCTCACTCATCCAACCCGCGTTCGGGCTCTGGTCCGACGCCCACGGCGCGCTCTGGCTTCTGCCCGGCGGGGTCGCGGTCGCGGGGATCGGGATGGCGCTCGTCTCGGTCGCACCGACGTATTGGCTGGTCATTCTCGTGGTCCTCGCTTCGGGCGTCGGCGTGGCCGCCTACCACCCCGAGGGCTCCAAGTTCGCCAGCTTCGTGAGCGGGCAGCGGCGTGCCAGCGGCATGTCCCTCTTCTCCGTGGGCGGAAACGTCGGCTTCGCGCTCGGCCCCCTCTTCGCCTCCTTCCTCATCATCACGCTGGGGCTGGGGCTCGACGGGGGCGTCTTCCTGGCGCTGCCGGGGCTCGTCGTGGCGGCATTCCTCGTCACCGCGCTCCCACATCTCGCGAGCTTTGCCCCGAGCCATGCGCGTCGTGTCGAGACGCGCAAGGAGCAGGCGCAGCCGCGCGGCCTCGTCCTGCTCCTTGCCATCGTCGGCCTCCGCAGCTTGGCGCACATGGGCCTCTTCACGTTCGTGCCCCTCTACGAGATCAGCCGCGGCCACGGAGCGGGGTACGGTACGGCCCTGCTCGCTCTCTTCCTCTTCGCCGGCGCCGTGGGGACTCTCCTCGGCGGTCAGCTGGCCGACCGCTTCGGCAAGCGCCGAGTGATGCTTTGGAGCTTCATCGTCGCCCCGCCCGCGATCGTCGCCTACGTCCTCGTCGACGGGCCCTGGGGCGCGGTCGCGCTGGCGCTCGCGGGCGCGACGGTCATCGGCACCTTCGGAGTCACCCTCGTGATGAGCCAGGAGTACATGCCGGGCCGGGTCGGCATGGCATCCGGCCTTTCGATCGGAGTGGCTATCGGGCTCGGCGGCATCGCCGCCCTCGCTCTCGGCGCGCTCGCTGACGGCATCGACCTGGAAGCGGCGCTCCTCTTCACGGCGCTCGGGCCCGCCCTTTGCATCCTCCTCACACTGATCCTGCCCTCCTCGGCTCAGCCGGCGCGACGGACCGAGCCGGTGACTGCGTCCATCTGACGTGGCGGAGAGCGCGCGAGAGTTCTTCGAGCAGCTCGGCGCCCGCACGGCGGGCGGGTCGGAGCGCCTGCGCGGCCTGCGCGCGAGCTACCGCTTCGACGTGGAAGGCGCGGGCAGCTGGCACGTCGCCATCGACGACGGCGCCGTCTCCATCGAGGAGAGCGACGCCGCCGCCGACTGCGTCATCCAGGCCTCGGAGCAGACCTTTCTGCGGATCGTGAACGGCGAGCAGAATCCGATGGGCGCCTTCCTGACCGGCAAGATCAAGGTTTCGGGCGACGTTGGGCTCGCCATGCGCCTCCGCGACTTAGTGGGTTAGGAGCGCACCGCCTCTCGAGTCGACCTGCTCGGCGTGCCGGCCCTCGCCGAACTCTTCCACGAGCCTGACGCAGAAGGCAGGGAGATCGTCCGGCGCCTAAGGAGCGAGGCGCTCGAGTCGCCACGCTCCGCCCGCTTCCCGCGTGTAGCGAAAGCGGTCGTGGAGGCGGTTGGGCCGGTTCTGCCAAAACTCGACCCGGTCGGGGCTGAGCGCGTAGCCGCCCCACCACGGCGGGAGCGGGGGATCTTGCCCGAAGCGCGCCTCCGCCTCGGCGTACGCGTCCTCGAGCGCGGCGCGGCCCGGAATCGGCTTGCTCTGGCGAGAGGCCCATGCTCCCAGCCGGCTTCCGAGAGGCCGCGTGCGGAAGTAGGCCTCGGACTCCTCTCGCGGGAGCGCCGCGACCCGGCCGGCGGCGGTCACCTGACGGCGCGGCTCGAGCGGCCAGTGGAAGACGAGTGCGGCGCGCTCGTTCTGGGCCAGCTCGCGCCCCTTGCGGCTCTCGGTGTTCGTAAAGAAGAGGAAGCCACGCTCGTCCACCCCTTTGAGGAGCACGGTGCGCGCCGATGGCGTCCCCTCCGCGTCGGCGGTCGCGAGCGTCATCGCTTCCGGCAGGTCGAGCCCCGCGGCGATGGCCTCCTCGTACCAGCGGCGGAACTGGTCGAGCGGGTCGGGCAGGAGGTCGCGTTCTTCCATTACTCCCAACTACTCCTCGAGCTCCACGAGCACCGCTCCGCCCGCCACCTGGTCGCCCTCGGCGACGAGCACACGGCGAACGACGGCCTCGTAGGGTGAGACGAGCGGGGTCTCCATCTTCATCGCCTCGAGCACGACGAGCGGCTGGCGCGGCTCCACCCGCTCGCCCTCGCCCGCCAGCACGCGGATGACCACTCCGGGCATCGGTGCGGTGAGCGCGGCCGTCGCGCCCGATCCCTCGGAGCCGTGGGCGAAGTCCTCGACGCGCGGCGGCGGCCGCAGCCCGGCATCCTCGCTTACGCGCCACGGGGCCGGGGCCCGGGCCGCGTGGGAGAGCGGCGGATGCTCGCTCAGGAAGGCGGTCGTCGCCCGGCCCGCGCGCACCTCGGGATGGTCGACGAGCCAGCGGAGGAAGCCGAGGTTCGTCGTCACGCCTCCCACATGCGTCTCGCGCAGCGCCTGCGCCAGCGTGTCCAGTGATTCCTCCCGCGTCTCGCCGTGGGCGATGAGCTTGGCGATAAGCGGGTCGTAGGCGACGGGGACGGCGTCGCCGGCCTCGACGCCGGCGTCGACCCGGATGCTCTCGGGCAGCTCCAACCGCTCGATGCGCCCTGCCTGGGGGAGGAACGTCAGCGGATCCTCGGCGTAGAGGCGCACCTCGACGGCGTGTCCCTCGGGCTCGCCCGGCTCGACTGCCAGCCGCTCCCCGGCGGCGATCCGGAGCTGCTGCTCCACGAGGTCGACGCCGGTGACGAGCTCGGTGACTGGATGCTCGACCTGGAGGCGCGCGTTCAGCTCCAGGAAGTAGAAGCGCGTCCTCGTCGAGCATGAACTCGGCGGTGCCGGCGTTCCGGTAGCCGACCGCCCGGGCGAGCGCGACGGCCGCCGCGCCCATCGCGTCACGAAGCTCCGGAGTCGAGGGCGGGGGACGGGGTCTCCTCGAGCACCTTCTGGTGCCGTCGCTGGACGGAGCAGTCTCGCTCGCCGAGGTGGACGACGGCGCCGTGCGCGTCTGCGAGGAGCTGGATCTCCACGTGGCGCGGGCGCTCGACGTAGCGCTCGCAGAAGACGGTGGTCGTCGCCGAAGCCCGCCTCGGCCTCGCGGCGTGCAGCCTCGAGCGCCTCCTCGAGCTCCTCGGGCGCGCGGACGACCCGCATGCCGCGCCCGCCGCCGCCGGCCGCCGCCTTGACGATGAGCGGGAAGCCGATCTCCTCCGGCGCGCCCGCCTCGCACGACGGGCACGCCCGCCTGCCTCGGCGAGGCGCTTCGCCTCGAGCTTGTCCCCGGACGCGCGGAGAGCCTCCGGGGACGGGCCGACGAAGAGTGAGCCCCGCTGCTTCGACCGCCGCGGCGAAGTCCGCGCTCTCGGCCAGGAAGCCGTAGCCGGGGTGGACTGCGTCGGCGCCGCCTCGCGCGCGGCCCGGACGATGCTCGTCCGCGGAGAGGTAGACCGCGACTCGGGACCACCTCGTCCGCCTGCCGCGTGTGGTAGCGCGCCCTCGTCGTCGGGCGCCGGCGACGGCGACGGTGGCGATCCCGAGCGTCCGGCACGTGCGAAAGACACGCACGGCGATCTCGCCCGCGGTTCGCTACGAGGAGCTTTCGGATCTCCATGCGGGCGCCCGCTTCTCCAGGAACGCGCGCAGCCCTTCCTGGCCCTCCGGCGCTCGTCCGCAGCGCGGCCGCGACTCCGCCGTCTCCAGGCCCTCGGGGCGCTCCCGGACGAGCCGCTTCGCCGCGCGCACCGCCTCCGGGCCCGCCGGCGAGGAGGTCCGCGAGCACGCGCTCGACCGCGGCGTCGAGGTCGGCCGCGACCTCGTGCACGAGGCCGATGCGAAGCGCGGTCGCGGCGTCGAAGCGCTCGCCCGTGAGGAAGAGCGGCGCGCCGCGCCCGGCCCGATCCGGCGCAGGACGAAGGGGGAGATGACCGCCGGGATGATCCCGAGCCGCACCTCCGAGAAGCCGAAGACGGCGTCCTCGCCCGCGACGACGACGTCCGCGCACGCGACGAGGCCGGACCCGCCGCCGAGCGCATGGCCCTGGACGCGGGCGACGACCGGCGCCGGGCACGCGTCCACGCCTCGAGCATCCGGTAGAGGCGCATGGCGTCCTCGACGTTCTCCTCGTAGGAGAGGTCGATCGACGAGCGCTGCCACTCGACGTCGGCGCCCGCGCAGAAGCTCGGCCCCTCGCCCGCGAGGACGACCGCGCGCGCGTCGCCGACGTCCGCGAACGCCTCGGTCGAGCTCGGCGATGAGGGCGGCGTCGAAGGCGTTCCGCCGCTCGGGCCGCGCGAGCGACGATGCGGCGAACCGGGCCCTGCTGCTCGATGCGGAGCGCGCTCATATCGGCTGGCAGCTTAAGGTTCGCGCTGTGATCCAGGGAGCGCTCGCAGCGGCCGCGACTCCCCTGCGCGACGGCGGGGCCGCGCTCGACGAGGACGCTTTCGTAGCCGCTCGCCGAGTTCCTCGCCGGCGGCGGGCTCGACGGGATCCTTGCCATGGGGACGACCGGCGAGGGAATCCTCGCTCCGGCCGTCGGAGCGCAAGCGCGTCGACCGAGCTCTTCGTCGAAGCCTGCCGCGGACGGCTTGCCGTCGCCGTCCACTGCGGCGCGCAGACGACCGCGGACACCGTCGCGCTCGCCGCCCACGCGGCCGAAGCGGGCGCTGATGCCGTCGCCGTCATCGCCCCGCCCTACTTCCCGCTCGACGAAGAGGCTGCTCGAGGCGCACTTCGAGGCCGCCGCCGCGGCGTGCGCGCCGACGCCCTTCTACGTCTACGAGTTCGCCAAGGCGAGCGGATACGCCGTTCCGGTCGCCGTCGTCGAGCGCCTGCGCGAGCCGGCGCCCCAACCTGGCCGGCATGAAGGTCTCCGACGCGCCGTGGGAGCGCTTCGAGCCCTACCTGGTCGAAGGGCTCGACGTCTTCGTCGGGCCCGAGCGCCTGATCGGCGCGGGCATGGAGCGGGGCGCGCGAGGCGCCGTTTCGGCGCTCGCCACGGCCTTCCCGGAGCTGGTCGCGGACGCCGTTCGCGCCCCCGAGCGCCGAGGGGAGCGAGCGGCTTGGCGGAGCTACGGGACGCGCTCGACGAGCTTCCCCGGCACGCGGCGCTCAAGCGCGTGCTGGCCCGGCGCGGCGTCCCCATCCGCGAGGATGTGCGCGCGCCGCTCCGCGGCCTGAGCGGCGAGGAGCGCGCCCGCCTCGACGAGCTCGCTGAGGCATGGCTCGGATAGTCATCCACGGCGCGGGGGCGATCGGAGCGAGCATCGCCCTCCACCTCGCGCTCTCGGGGCGCGGCCGACGTCGTGCTCGCCGAGCGGGGCGAGATCGCGGGCGGCTCGACCGGGAAGGCCATGGGCGGCATCCGCCAGCAGTTCTCGACCGCCGCGGAAGTCCGGCTCGCGCAGGAGAGCATCCGCTTCTTCGAGGAGCTCGGGCCGCGGCTCTTCGAGCAGGTCGGCTACCTCTTCCTCGCCACGACGGAGGAGGGGCTCGCGGCGCTCGCACAGCGCCGCTCGGTGCAGCGTCGAGCTCGGCGTGCCGGTCGAGGACGTGGACGCGCGCCGCGCTCGCGGAGCTCGCCTCCGGGCTCGCCACGGACGATGTCATGGGCGGCGCCTTCTGCGCGACCGACGGCGTCTCCGATCCTCCGGCCGTCGCCGCGCGAGCTCGTTCGCCGCGCGGCCGAGCTCGGCGTCGACGTGCGCGAGGGGACCGCGGGGGAGGACGTCGAGGGCGACGTGCGCGTGCTCGCCTGCGGCGCCTGGTCGGCCGAGGCGGCCGCGCGCTACGGCGTCGAGCTTCCCGTCCGCCCGCTCTGCCGTCAGCTGATCGACACCACTCCGGTCGCGGGCCTGCCCGAGCGGCTCCCGATGGTGTTGGAGGCCGAGACCGGCTTCCATTTCCGGCGGCGCGGCGACCGCCTGCGCCTGGCCATGACGGACCCTGCGCCGCGCTGGGGCTTCGCGGAGATCGTCGACGAGTCGCTGCTCCCGGACCGGCTCGAGCGTCTCGCCCGCCGCTTCCCGCCCGCGGCAGAAGCCGGCGTGGGGCAGCGCCTGGGCCGGCCTCTACGACATGACTCCGGACGCCCATCCCGATCATCGGCTGGATCGCGCCCGGGCGTGTACGCCGCCTGCGGCTTCTCCGGGCACGGCTTCATGCAGTCGCCGGCGGTCGGCCGCGCCGTCGCCGAGGAGCTCGTCGAGGGCGCGTCCGCGCTCGACCTCTCGCCCTACCGGCTGGAACGGTTCGCTTCGGGCGCCGTCTTCCCGGAGCAGGTCGTTCTCTAACGGACGGACGCCTAGGCCACGATCTCGACGACGTCGCCGTCGGCGACCTCGTGGTTGCGGCCGACGCGCTGGCCGGCGAAGCGCGCCGAAGGCCCCCAGACCCGTGCGGCCCGAAAGGAGGCGGCCAGCTCCTTGTGGAGCGCGCCGGCGACGTCGCTGACCGTGGCGCCGGGCTCGAGGGCGAGCGGCTCCTCCGCGGTCTCGCCGTGGTGGCGCGTGAAGACGCGCAGGAGGCCGGTCAGCTCCCACACTGCGCGCCGGAACGCGTCGACACTCGCGTCGTCGAGGACGGAGACCCCGATCGACCGGAAGCTCGGGTAACGCTGAGCGGAGGCGTTCGAGCGCCCCTGCGTCGGCTTCGTCGAGCTTGGTCGCCGCGAGCAGCGCCGGCTTCTCGATCCCCGCCGCGGCCACCTCCCGGCGAACGTCGCGGAGCTCACTCGGCGGGGCCGTGGCGTCGTGGCAGTAGACGATCGCGTCCGCGCCGCGGAGAACGCCGAGCAGGGCGCGCCCGCCCCCGCGTCCGTCGCGGGCCCCGGCGAGCAAGCCGGGGATCTCGACGAGCTGCACGAGCACGCCTTCGATCCGCGTCAGCGCCGAAACCGGGCGTAGCGTCGTGAACGCGTAGTCACCCGTCTTGATCTGGATGCTCGAGAGCGCCTGCAGGAGCGAGGACTTGCCCGCGTTGGGAGCGCCCACGAGGGCGATTTGCGCCGCTCCTTCGCGCCGGACGGCGATCGAGTCGCGGTGGACGACCCGGGAGCGCACGCGCGTCTTCTCCAGCTCCCGCGTGACCCACTTTCGGATATCGGCGTAGGGGCCGCTGCGGTAGCCGGGCAGCTCGCCGAGAATCGCCCGGAGCTCGCGGACACGCTCGCTCCCTTCCTTGCCGACGAGCCGCCGCTTGATGACCTGCATCTGCGTGCGGTGCGGCATCGGCACGGCTCATAAGCTACTCCCCTGCCGGTGTGGTTCAGTTCGCGCCCGGGTGGGAACAAGAAGATGGCCCGGGCGCACCCGCCGGCCGGCCGCAACCGACGGGTGGATCCGGGCCACTACGAAAGTCGAGTGTCGAGGGGTTCAAGAGCTTGCGGAAAGAATTAATCGCTAGCGTGCAAGTTCTGCGGATGGGCGGCGTCTTCTTATGAGCGCGATGAATACCTCGGACCTCGCGTTTGAGCGCCTGTACAGGCAGCACCGTGGCGACGTCTACCGTTTCGTCCTGCGGGACGTCCGCAACCCCGAAGAGGCGGAGGACGTCACGCAGACGGCCTTTCTCAACGCCTACCGTGCAATCCAGCACGGCGAGGAGCCCGAGAGGCCGCGCGCCTGGCTGCTTGACCATCGCCCAGAACGTCGCGCGCGGGCGCTTTCGCGCCCGCGCGTCGCGTCCGCACGAGGTGGAGTTCGACGCCGAGCTGGCCGCCGCGCCGGAGCCCGAGGGGCCGACGGCGGGTGAGATCCGCGAGGCGCTAGAACGCCTGCGGCCCAACTATCGCGCCGTCCTCGTCCTCCGCGAGATCGGCGGCCTCTCCTACGCAGAGATCGCCGAGACGCTCGATCTTTCCGTTGCGGCGGTCGAGACGCTCATCTTCCGCGCGCGGCGCGCGCTGCGTGAAGAGCTTGCGCCCGAGACGGAGGGCAAGCACGTGGCGCTCGGCGGCATCGTCCTCTGGCCGCTCTCGGAGGTCTTCTCGAACACGCTCGGCCCGCTCGCCGTCTGGCTCGGCAAGCGCGGGCTCGCGGCCAAGGTGGCTGCGCTCGGGGGAGCGGCCGCGATCGGCACCGGCGTTGCCGTCCAGAGCGGCCTGCCCGCGCTGCCCAGCCTCGAGAAGCCCGCCGCCGTGGCCGAGCAGCAGGACCTGCTGCGGCCGTCGATCTCCCTTGCGCCTGAGGAGAAGCCCCTCGCGAACCCGGCGGCCAAGCCCGTTGCCAAGGCTGCAAAGAAGGCGCAGAAGCCCGCTGCCGCGGCTCAGGGAGCCGGGAAGCCGAAGCAGCAGGCTTCCGCTCCCTCAGCCGGCGGGGCGAAGGCACCGGCGGTCCAGGTGCCGGTGGTCGAGCTTCCCGAAGCGCCCACGGGCGGAGTCCAGCTCCCCAAGGTGTCCGTGCCGCCCGTGCAGACGCCGCCCCTCCAGACGCCTCCCGTCAATCTGCCGCCCGTGCAGACGCCGGAGGTCGATCTCGGCCCGGTCACAGGTTCCGTCCGTCCAGGTTCCCCAGGTCCAGGTTCCCCCGGTCCAGGTCCCGCCGATCGAGGTCGCTCTGCCCGAGGTGCAGGTGCCGCCTCTGCCGCTCGTCGGCGACGACGGCGAAGACGGCCTCCTGCCCTAGTCCCCGGCTACATCCGGAAAACGCCGAACGTCGTCTCGGGGATGGGCGCGTTCAGGGCTCGCGGAGATGCCGAGCGCGAGCACCTTGCGCGTGTCGAGCGGGTCGATGATGCCGTCGTCCCAGAGGCGTGCGGTCGAGTGGTACGGATTCCCCTCCCGCTCGTACTTCGCCCGGATCTCGTCCGGATCGGCGCGGCCGACGGTCGAGAGCACCGTCGCCGCCTGCTCGCCGCCCATGACGCTGATCCGCGCGTTCGGCCACATCCAGAGCTGGCGCGGGGCGTACGCCCGCCCGCACATGCCGTAGTTCCCCGCGCCGAAGGAGCCGCCGATGATGACGGTGAACTTGGGCACCTCCGCGCAGGCCACGGCGGTGACCATCTTGGCGCCGTCCTTGGCGATGCCGCCCGCCTCGTACTCCTTGCCGACCATGAAGCCGGTGATGTTCTGGAGGAAGACGAGCGGGATCCGGCGCTTGCACGCGAGCTGGATGAAGTGCGCGCCCTTGAGCGCGCTCTCCGAGAAGAGGACGCCGTTGTTGGCGAGGATGCCGACCGGGAAGCCCTCGATGCGGGCGAAGCCGCAGACGAGCGTCTCGCCGTAGAGGGCCTTGAACTCGTGGAGCCGGCTCCCGTCGACGAGCCGGGCGATCACCTCGCGGACGTCGTAGCCGCGCGCGTAGTCCTCCGGGACGATCCCGTAGAGCTCCGAGGGGTCGTAGAGCGGCTCCTCCGGCGGCGGGACCTCCCAGGGCGGGTCGGGCTTGCGCCGGTTGAGGTTGCGGACGATCGAGCGGGCGAGCGCGAGGGCGTGCTCGTCGCTGACCGCGTAGTGGTCGGTGACTCCCGAGACGCGGGAGTGGACGTCGGCGCCGCCGAGCTCCTCCGCGCTGACCTCCTCGCCGGTGGCCGCCTTCACGAGCGGCGGGCCGCCCAGGAAGATCGTGCCCGTCCCGCGCACGATCACCGTCTCGTCGCTCATCGCGGGCACGTAGGCGCCGCCCGCCGTGCACGAGCCCATGACGACGGCGATCTGCGGAGTTCCCTGCGCGGACATGCGCGCCTGGTTGAAGAAGATGCGCCCGAAGTGGTCGCGGTCGGGGAAGACCTCGTCCTGCATGGGCAGGAAGGCGCCGCCCGAGTCGACGAGGTAGATGCACGGAAGGGCGTTCTGCTCCGCCACCTCCTGCGCGCGCAGGTGCTTCTTCACGGTCAAGCGGGTAGTAGGTGCCGCCCTTGACCGTGGCGTCGTTGGCGACGACCACGCACTCGACGCCCTCGACGACTCCGATCCCGGTCACGATGCCCGCGCCGGGCGCATCGTCCCCGTAGAGGTCCCAGGCGGCGAGCGCGTTCAGCTCGAGGAACGACGTGCCGGGGTCGAGGAGGCGTTCGATGCGCTCGCGGGCGAGCAGCTTGCCACGCGCGCGGTGCTTCTCGACCGCCGCCTCGCCGCCGCCGGCCGCCACCCGCGCCGGTGCGCTCGCGCAGCTCGGCGACGAGCTCCTCCATGCGCGCCCGGTTGGCGGCGTAGACTCGGCCGCGCGGTCGGCCCGCGTCTCGAGGACGGCCACGGAGACTACTCGTAGGAGGGCTGCGGGAGCTTGGCGATGACGGCTTTGACGGCCCGGAGAACGTCGGCCTCCTCGTGCCCGAAGTCTTCGAGATAGGACATGAGCGCTGCCCGCACGAGCCTGAGCTCGTCGTCGTTCAGCTCGATCGTGTGCATGCCCGTAGCCTATGGCTTCCGGGCGCTTTACCAGCGCCTAACAGAACCCGCACGGGTTCGTTGACGCGCGGCTGCTTCACTGCCGTCCCGCTGGAGTCTCCCTTCGGAAAGGAACGTCACTGTGAAGCGCACACTGCTCCTGCTCCTCCTCGCGGCGATCGCGGTTCTCGCCGCCGCCCCCGCGGCGTCTGCGGACGTGATCAAGGGCGGCCCGGGTGACGACATCCTCACCGGCACCGACCGGCGCGACTTCATCTACGGCTTCCGCGGCAGCGACACGCTCGCCGGCCGCGGCGCGCAGCGACTTCCTCTTCGGCGGTCGAGGCGGGGACACGCTCTCCGGCGACGGCGGCGAGGGACTTCCTCTTCGGCGGCCCCGGCGGCGACACGCTCGAGGGCGGCGGCGGGGCGACGTGCTGTATGCAGGCCGCGGCGCCGACGCGCTCGAGGGCGGCGGCGGGAACGACCGTGCTCTCGCGGCGCGCGAACGACGGCGCCCCGGACGTCGTCGACTGCGGCGCGGGCCGCGACCGGGCGGTCATCCGGGCCGGCGACGTCGCGATCGACTGCGAGCGCGTCCGCGTCCTCGCGGGGACGCACCCGCGCCCTCCCGGCGAGCGCGTGCGGGCACGCGCGGCGACGACACGCTCTCGGGAACCGCAGGGCGCGACTTCATCTTCGGCTTCGCCGGCAACGACTCGCTCTCCGGGCTCGGGCGGCAGCGACTTCCTCTTCGGCGGGCGCGGGAACGACCGCTCGACGGCGGCGACGGCGCCGACTTCGCCTGGGGCGGGAGCGGCGACGACACCGTGCCGGGCGGCGCCGGGCCGCGACTCGCTGTGGGCCGGCGCGGGCGCCGACTCGCTCGCGCGGCGGACCGACGGAACGATCGCCTCTACGCGGCCGCCGACGACGGCGCCGCCGACACGCTCGACTGCGGCGAGCGGCGACCGGGATCGCGCGGTCCTCCGGCCGGGCGACGCCGCGATCGACTGCGAGCGGGTCGTGCACGTCTCCCGCTAGATGCTTGACCGGGAAGCGTGGTGCCACGGTTTCCGGTCAATTTCCGGTCGAGCATCAACTGAGGCCAGGCGCTCCGAGGGCGTCGTCGAGGGCGGCCCGGAGCGTGGCGACGTAGTCGCGGAGCGCTTCCGGGCCGCCCTCTTCGGCGACCTGGATCGGCCGGCTGCCGACGACGATCCCGTCGGCAAAGGCTGCGACCTCGGCGGCGTGGTCGGGCGTCGAGATGCCGAAGCCGGCGAGCAGCGGAACGTCGGTCACGCGGCGGGCCCGCTCGACGAGGCCGGCGAGCTGTCCGCGAGACCGTCGTCGCGGGCCCCGGTCGTGCCGGTGAGCGAGACGAGGTAGAGCCAGCCGTCCGTGCGCTCGGCCGCGAGCCGGATGCGCTCGGTCGACGTGGTCGGCGCGACGAGCTGAACGCGGGGGAGCTCCGGCGCGGCCTCGATCGGGCAGGTCGGCGACGATGAGGCTCGTCGCGCCCGCCGCCTGCGCGTCCGACCAGAAGCGCTCGTACCCGTACGCCTCGAGGATGGAGGCGTACGTCATCGGGATGAGCGGCACGTCGACGCGCGCAGCGGATCTCCGCCAGGCACTCGAGGCAGGCCCGGGTGCGCATGCCGCGCGCCAGCGCCCGCTCGCCCGCGAGCCGGATCACGGGCCCGTCCGCGAGCGGGTCGGAGAAGGGGAAGCCGATCTCGAGCAGGTCGGCGCCGCCCGCGACCGCCGCCTCCGCCAGCTCGGGCGTCTCCGGGAGCGCCATCAGGTAGACGGCGAGCCGCTTGCTCATCGAAAGGGCTCTCAAGTCATGGCCGAGCACGACGCCGAGGTCCTTGTCCCCGCGGCCCGAGAGCCCGACGAGGATCACGTCGCCGTCGAGGTCGAGCGCGCGCGCGAGCGCGTGCGCGGGCTCGAGCGCGGGGATGATCCCTTCGCGCTCGGCCAGCAGGTGGAAGGCGGCGAGCGCCTCCTCGTCGGTCGCGGCCACGTACTCGGCCCGGCCGGTGTCGCGCAGGAAGGCGTGCTCGGGGCCGACGCCCGGGTAGTCGAGGCCCGGCCGAGATCGAGTGCGCGTCGGCGATCTGCCCGTCCTCGTCGGCGAGGATCGAGGAGCGTGCGCCGTGCAGGACGCCGGCGCGGCCCGAGCCCGAGGCTCGCCGCGCCCGCGGCCTCGACGCCGACGAGGCGGACGCCCTCGTCCTCCAGGAAGCCGGCGAAGAGCCCGATCGCGTTCGAGCCGCCGCCGACGCACGCGACGACCGCGTCCGGCAAGCCGGCCCTCCGCGTCCAGGATCTGCTCGCGCGCCTCCCGTCCGATCACGGCCTGGAGCTCGCGCACGATCTCCGGGTAGGGGTGCGGGCCGACGCACGAGCCGATCAGGTAGTGGGTCGTCTCGACGTTCGTGATCCAGTCGCGGATCGCCTCGCTCGTGGCCTCCTTGAGCGTCCGGGTGCCGAACTCGACCGGGCGCACCTCGGCGCCGAGCAGGTGCATGCGCTCGACGTTCGGGCTCTGCCGCTCCATGTCCTCGGCGCCCATGTAGACGACGCAGTCGAGCCCGAAGCGCGCGCAGACGGTCGCGGTGGCGACCCCGTGCTGGCCCGCGCCCGTCTCGGCGACGATCCGCTCCTTGCCGAGCCGGCGCGCGACGAGCGCCTGCCCGACCGCGTTGTTGATCTTGTGCGCGCCCGTGTGGCAGAGGTCCTCGCGCTTCAGGTAGACCCGCTTCGTCGTCCGCCGAGCCGCTCGGCGCGGTAGAGCGGCGTCGGCCGGCCCACGTAGGTCTGCTGCAGGGCCTCGAGCTCCGCGCGGAAGCCGGGGTCGCCGCGAATCTCCGCCCAGCCCGCCTCGAGCTCCTCGAGGGCGGGCACGAGCGTCTCGGGGACGTACCGCCCGCCGTAGGCGCCGAAGAAACCGCGTGTCTCCGTTGCGCTCATGGGCCAGTCCCTGGCCCATGAGCGCGTGGAGGGGGTGTGGGGGAACCGGGAGGTTCCTCCACTGCATCAAAGAAGGGGGCACGTGGGGGAAACATGGTTTCCCCCACGGGAGCGAGCTGAAGGCGAGCGACGGTCACCTCGCGGCCTCCACGAACGCGCGCACCCGCGCGTGATCTTTGATCCCGGGCGCGTCTCGAGGCTCCGGCTCGCGTCGACGGCCCAGGGACGGACGCGTCGCGATCGCCGCGCGGACGTTCTCGGGCGCCGAGGCCGCCGGCGAGGAGGACGCGTCCGTCGCGCCTGCGCGGCGCGCTCCCAGTGCTCGCGCGTCCTCGCCCTCCCAGGGGAGATCGAGCACCTGCGCGACGGCCTCGCCGTCCCGCAGGAGCGAGCCCTCCCGCGCGCGGTGGCCGTTCTCCTCCGGGTACAGCTGGACGAGGTCGGTGCCGACGTCCTCGGCCTCGCCGACGAAGACGCCCACCGAGAGCATCGTCTCGGGAACCGGGCAGCGGCGCCTCGGCGCGCGCCGCGGGCTCTCCGCGAGTACGAAGCCGGCCAGGTCGGCGCCCGGCCTCGGCCGCGGCGGCGACGTCCTCCTCGCGGGTCAGCCCGCACACCTTCACGAGCGGGCGGGCGAGCAGCTCGGCGAGCTTCGCGGCCGGGTCGGGGGCGCGCATGAGCGCGGAGCCGACGAGGATCGCGTCCGCGCCGGCGAGCTCGGCCTCGGCGCCCTGCGCGCGGTTGCGCGACGGCGCTCTCGGCGACGACGACCCGGTCGCGCGGCGCCTGCGCGACGAGCTCGAGCTGCGCGCCGCGGTCGATCGCGAACGTGTCGAGGTCGCGGGCGTTCAGGCCGATGATCTCCGCGCCGAGCGCGACGGCCCGCTCGAGCTCGTCGGCGTCGTGCGCCTCGACGAGCGCGTCGAGGCCGAGCTCGCCGCACGCGCCGCAGGAGCTCGCGCGCCGTTGCGTCGTCGAGGTCGCGGAGGAGGAGCAGCGCGGCGTCGGCTCCGCTCTCGCGGGCCTCCGCGAGCGCCGTGCGGTCGTGGAAGAAACCTTTGGCGAGGAGCGGGAGCGAGGTGGCGGCGCGCGCGGCGCGCAGGTCGGCGAAGGAGCCGCCGAAGCGCTCGTCGACGAGGATGGAGACCGCGGCCGCCCCCTCGCGCTCGAACGCCGCTGCCAGGCGCGGCGGGGTCGGCGTCCGGCCGCAGGTCGCCGGCCGACGGCGAGCGGCGCTTCACCTCGGCGACGGCCGAGAGCCCAGGCGCGGCGAGCGCGTCGCGGAAACGCCCCATCACGCGGCCGCCCTCTCCGCGGGAGAACGCGACCAGCTGCTCGAGCCGCTCGCCGGCGGCGCCCGAGTCGACCGCCTCCGCCGCGAGCGGCGTAGCCCTCGGCGAGATCCCGGACGCTGGCCGCCGGCGGCGATCGCTCCCGCCGCGTTCAGGAGCACGGCCTCGCGCTTCGGTCCGGGCGCGCCCGCGAAGATCTCGCGCACGGTCGTCCGCGTTCTCCTCCGGGCTGCCGCCGCGGAGGTCCTCCGGGCGGCAGCGCGGGCACGCCGAGGTCGCGCGGGTCGATCTCGCGCCGCTCGCACGGAGCCCTCCACGACCTCGCAGACGAGGTTCGGGCCGGCGGGGGAGAGCTCGTCGACGCCGCCCGCGCCGTGCACGACGAAGGCCCGCCGCGCCCCGAGCCGGGCGAGCACGTCCGCGATCGTCGGGACGAGCTCAGGCGCGTAGACGCCGACGACCTGGGCGCGTGCGCCGGCCGGGTTCGTCAGCGGGCCGAGCACGTTGAAGACCGTGCGCGTGGCCAGCTCGCGCCGCACGGGCGCCGCGTGGCGCATCGCCGGGTGGTGGGAGGGAGCGAAGAGGAAGCCGAACCCGAGCTCGTCGATCGATCGCTCGATCCGCTCCGGAGGCTGCTCGAGGTCGAAGCCGAGCGCCTCGAGGACGTCGGCGGAGCCGGATGCCGACGAGACCGCTCTGTTGCCATGCTTCGCGACGCCCGCGCCGGCTGCCGCGGCGACGAGCGCGGCGGCCGTCGAGATGTTGAACGTGCACGCGCCGTCGCCGCCGGTCCCGGCGGTGTCGACGAGGTCGTCGCGCTCGGGGCGAACGGCGAGGACGTGCTCGCGCATCGCCTCCGCGCAGCCGGCGATCTCGTCGGCGGTCTCGCCCTTGAGCCGGAGGGCGACGAGGAAGCCGCCGATCTGGGCCGGGCGTGGCCTCCCCGGCCATGACGGCGTTCATGACCTCGCGCGCCTCCGCGCGCGTGAGGTCGCGTCCGTCGAGCAGGGTGGCGAGCGCCTGCTGGATCATCGCCGCGGTCCCCTCCAGGAAGTTTCGAGCCAGCGCCGGGCCGTCCGGGGTCAGCACCGACTCCGGGTGGAACTGGATGCCGTCGACGGGGAGCTCGCGGTGGCGGACGGCCATGACCTCGCCGTCCTCCGTCGTCGCGCAGACCTCGAGGCAGTCGGGCACCCGCGTGGCCGCGAGCGAGTGGTAGCGCCCGCCCTCGAGCGGGTCGGCGAGGCCGGCGAAGAGGCCGCGCCCGTCGTGGGCGATCGCGCTCGCCTTCCCGTGCAGGAGCCGCCGCGCCTGGCCGACCTCGCCGCCGAACGCCTCGACGATCGCCTGGTGGCCGAGGCAGACGCCGAGCGTGGGGACACGCTGCCCGAGCCGCCGGACGATCTCGAGCGTCGCGCCTGCGTTCTCCGGCCGCCCGGGGCCGGGGGAGACGACCAGGTGGCTCGGCGCCGAGCCGCTCGGCCCCGTCCGCGTCGATCGCGTCGTTGCGGAGCACCGTCACCTCGGCGCCGAGCTCCTGGAAGAGGTGGGCGAGGTTGTAGGTGAACGAGTCGTAGTTGTCGACGAGAAGGATCACGCGTCGGCCTCCTCGAGCGCCTGCTCGAGGGCGGCGAGCTTGCGCAGGCACTCCTCGTGCTCCGCGGCCGGGTCCGAGTCGGCGACGATGCCCGCGCCGGCCTGGAGCCGGGCGAGGCCGTCGGCCAGAACGACGGTGCGGATGGCGATGCACGTGTCGAACGGCGCCTCCGGGAAGCGCGTAGCCGACCGCGCCCGCGTACGGGCCGCGGCGGTAGCCCTCGAGCTCGGAGATGATCTGCATCGCGCGCACCTTCGGGGCGCCCGAGACCGTACCGGCAGGGAAGCAGGCGCGCAGGAGGTCGAAGGGGCCGTGTCTCGGGGAGAAGCTCGCCGGCCACCTCGGAGACGAGGTGGGTGACGTGCGAGTAGCGCTCGGCCTCGAGGAAGCGGCCGACGCGCACCGTGCCCGGCCGGCAGACCCGCGAGAGGTCGTTGCGGCCCGAGGTCGACGAGCATGACGTGCTCGGCGCGGTCCTTCTCGGAGGCGAGCAGCTCGGCTTCGTCGTCGTCCCCCGGGGCGGTCGTGCCGGCGATCGGGTTCACGCTCGCGCGCGTCCCGTCGAGCTTGACGAGCGTCTCCGGCGACGAGCCGACGAGCGAGACGTCGCCGAGCTCGAGCAGGAAGTGGTAGGGGGAAGGGTTGATGCGGCGGAGCGACCGGTAGAGCGCGAGCGCGGAGACGGCCGTCGGTCGCTCGGCGCGCTGCGAGAGGACGATCTGGAAGGCGTCGCCCGCGCGGATGTGCTCCTTGGCGCGCCGCACGCCGGCCTCGTACGTCGGCCCGCGCGGGGAAGCGGCGTGTCCGTCCGTCGCGGCTCGCGCCGGGCTCGAGCGGCCTCGGGGCCGGCCGCTCGAGGAGGGCGGCGATCTCGTCGCGGTCGCCGGCGAGCACCTCGGCCACGCTCGTCGACGTGGTCGAAGCGGACGAGCGCCTCGGCGACGACGAAGCGGCTCTCGGGGAGGTCCGGGCCCGTCTTCGGGCAGCGGCACGGTCGGCTCGAGCTTCGCCACGTGGTCGTAGCCGAGGTAGCCGACGACCGGGGCTGCCCGCGGCGAGCTCGCGCTCGGCCTCCTCGAAGGTGACGAGGCGGGAGCCCGAGCCGACGAGGCTGTAGCGGCCGAGGCGGCCCTTCTCCACGGACTCGAGCAGAAACGCCGCGGCAGCCGTCCTCGCGCAGCCGGAGGTAGGCCCCGAGGGGAGTGATGAGATCGGCGTGGATGTCGGTGGCGATCGTCATGGCAAACAAAAAGACCCTCGGCGGGTCTTCGAGCGGAACGGGCTGTTCGGGCCTCTGGGTCAGCAGGCGACGCTCCCGCTCCGCTCGCGGCGCCAGGCCCACCAGGTGCGGACGGAAGCTGTCACTGCCCAGAGGGTAGGCGACGGCGGGGCTCCGACGTCAACCCTGGCCGGAGCCCCCATAATGCGCCGGGATGGAGCCGCATCCCATCCGTGTCGTCGTCGAACGACGACCTCGAACGCTCGCGCCTCACGGTCTTCTTCCGGCTCCTCCTCGCCATTCCGCACTTCGTGTGGTTCGCGCTCTGGTCGATCGCGGCCTTCTTCGTAGCATTCGTCAACTGGGTGGCGACGCTCGTCTCGGGACGGCCTCCCGTCCCTCTGTGGAACTTCCTCGCCGCCTACCTGCGCTACTGGACGCACCTCTACGCCTACGTCCTCCTGGCGGCGAACCCCTTCCCCGGATTCACGGGCAGGCGGGCAGCTACCCGGTCGACCTCGAGATCGACGGGCCCGAGCGCCAGAACCGCTGGATCACCGCCTTTCGCCTGATCCTCTTCCTGCCCGCCTTCCTTCTCGTGAGCGTCTTCTTCAGCGGGCCGAGCGGTGGCGGAGCAGAGGAGGAGACTGGAATGGAGGCGACGGCGGCTCAGGAGACGTACTACTGGGGCGGCGGCTTCGGGCTCGCGCTCACGGTCGCCTTCCTCGGCTGGTTCGCGTGCTCTCGCCCGGGCCCGCATGCCGAACGGCTTCCGCGACCTGCTGGCGTACACGATCCGGTACGGCGCGCAGACGCTCGGCTACCTCCTCGTCCTCACCGACCGCTACCCGAACAGCGACCCGCGAGAGCCGGTCGCGGCGCCGCCGCCGCCCCGCCCGGTCGAGCTCGTGAGCGCCGACGAGGACCTGCGCCGTAACCGCCTGACGGTCTTCTTCCGCCTCCTGCTTACCATCCCGCACTTCGTCTGGCTCTTCCTCTGGGGGATCGCGGTGTTCTTCGCGCTGATCGTGGGCTGGTTCGCCACGCTGATCACGGGCCGCCTGCCGGACGCCCTCCACCGCTTCCTCGCCGCCTACCTGCGCTACGAGACGCATGTGTTCTCGTACCTGACCCTGGTCGCCAACCCGTTTCCCGGCTTCACCGGCACGCCCGGCAGCTACCCGGTGGACGTCCACATCGACCCGCCTGAGCGTCAGAACCGCTGGAAGACGTTGTTCCGTTTCTTCCTGGCGATTCCGGCGTTCTTCGTCAGCAGCGGCCTCGGGGGCGCGCTGTTCGTCATCGCCTTCCTCGGGCTGGTTCGCCTCGCTCGCCACGGGCCGGATGCCGCGCGGCCTGCGCGCCCTCGGCGCCTACGCCCTCGGCTACTCGGCGCAGACTTCCGGCTACTTTACCTGCTCACGGAGACGTATCCGTACAGCGGGCCGCCGGCCTTCCGCGGGCCCGAGGCCGGAGGAGCTCGAGCCCGAGGTCGCCCGCAGGCATAGCCAAGCGGCTTCCGCCGGCGCTCCTCCTTCTCGCGCTCGCCGGCGTCTGGGCAGCGGCCGCGTACTTCCTCTGGCAAAGCGTCGTGCCGGCGGGCCTCGACCCGCCGAGCGTCGATGCGCGCGAGGTCTTCAGCGCCGCCCAGCTCGAGCGCGCCGAGGACTACGAACGCGTCGTCCGCTGGCTCTTCCTCCTCTCCCAGCTGACGACCGTGGCGGTGCTCGCAGGGTATGCAGTCTGGGGCGTGCGGTTCGTCCGCGAGTCGGCGGCCGGCCGTATCGGCACCGGGATGCTGCTCGCGATGCTCGGGCTCGGCATCCTCTGGATCGTCCAGCTCCCCTTCGGCCTCACGGAGCTCTGGTGGCAGCGCCGGCACGACATCTCCCGCGTCGGCTACGGCGAGTGGATCCTCGGGACGTGGTTCGGCCTCGGAGGCGAGTTCCTCTTCGTCTGCTTCGCGATCCTCATCGTCATGGGTCTCGCCGGACCGCTGAGACGGTGGTGGTGGATCCCAGGCGGCGCGGTGTTCGTGGCCCTGGCGACGCTGTTCGCGTTCGTGCTCCCCTACCTGATTCCGCAGGAGGAGCTGAACGACCGCGCCCTCGCTGCCAAGGCGCGGGAGTACGAGGCCGAGCTCGGCCTCCCCGACATCCCGGTGCGCGTGCAGGAGGTGGGCACGGAGACGACGGCGCCGAACGCCGAGGCGGCGGGCCTGGGCCCGAGCCGGCGGGTCATCCTCTGGGACACGCTTCTCGACGGGCGCTTCCGCGCCGGAGGAGGTCAACGTCGTCCTCGCGCACGAGCTCGGGCACCACGACCGCGAGCACATCTGGAAGGGCGTCGGCTGGTACGCGCTTTTCGCGTTCCCCGGCGCCTACCTCATCGCCAGGGCGACGCGCCGCCGCGGCGGGATGCGCGAGCCGGAGGCCGTCCCGCTCGCCCTCCTCGTCCTCGTGACGCTCTCCCTGCTCGCCCTCCCGGTGCAGAACGTCATCACCCGCCACATGGAAACGGAGGCCGACTGGGTCGCCCTCGAGACAACCAGGGATCCCGAGAGCGCCCGGGGCCTCTTCCGCGGCTTCACGACCACCGCCCTCGCCGATCCCGACCCGCCCCGCTGGGCGTACGTCCTCGTAGAGACCCATCCGACCATCGTCCAGCGAATCGCCCTCGCGGAGGCGTGGGAGCGCCGGGCGGGACGCTAAGAGGCCGTTGCTAGGCTGACTGCGTGAGCCGATCCGTCATCGTCTCGGCCGTTCGGACGCCCTTCGGCAAGCTCGGAGGAGGGCTCGCGGCCCACGAGGCGCCGGAGCTCGGCGCGATCGCCATCCGCGCCGCCCTCGACCGGGTCGACGTCGCGAACGACGAGGTGGAGTACGTGATCATGGGGCAGGTCCTGCAGGCCGGCTCGGGACAGGCGCCGGCGCGCCAGGCGGCCGTCGGCGCGGGCCTGCCGAAGGAGATCCCGGCGGACACGATCAACAAGGTCTGCGCCTCGAGCATCCGCGCGGTCGAGATGGCCGACCAGATGATTCGCGCCGGCGACCACAGCCTGATCGTCGTCGGCGGGATGGAGTCGATGACGAACGCGCCCTATCTCCTCAAGAACGCGCGCTTCGGGTACCGCCTCGGCGACGGCGTCGTGATCGACTCGATGGTCTACGACGGGCTCACCTCCACGTTCGACAAGAAGCACATGGTCGAGCAGGCCTCCTTCGTCTCGCGTGAGCTCGGCATCAGCCGTGAGGAGCAGGACGCCTGGGCGTACCGCTCGCACGAGCGTGCCATCCACGCGATCGACAACGGGCTCTTCCGGGACGAGATCGTTCCCGTCGGCGAGCTCGAGGTGGACGAGGGGCCGCGGCGGGACACCTCGCTCGAGAAGCTGTCGCGCCTGAAGCCGGTTTTCGACCCGGAGGGGACGACCACGGCGGGGAACGCGCCCGGAGTCAACGACGGCGCCGGCGCGCTCGTGATCACGAGCGAGGAGTTCGCACGCAAGCGCGGGCTCGAGGTGCTGGCGACCATCGTCGCGCAGGCCTACGTCGCCGACGACTTCGCCTTCCTCGCCCGGACCCCCGCGAAGGCGGGCCGGCGGGCGCTCGAGAAGGCGGGAAAGACGATCGACGACGTCGACCGCGTTGAGCTGAACGAGGCCTTCTCCTCCGTCGTCGTCAACTCGGCCAAGATGCTGGGCGCCGACCCGGAGAGGGTGAACGTGAACGGCGGAGCCGTCGCGCTCGGGCACCCGATCGGCGCCTCCGGCGCGCGCATCCTCGGCACGATGATCTACGAGCTGCGCCGGAACGGCGGCGGGCTCGGGCTCGCGGCCATCTGCTCGGGCGGCGGCCAGGGCGACGCCGTCCTCATCGAGGTCTAGCCCCGACCGGAACATTCTCCGCGCGCCCGCCGGTAGCGGCCTGCGCCGCGCTCGAGCCGGGTCGGCGGCATCAAACCCCAAGCGAGGAGTGGGGCGGGCTCACGACGGGCCTGGGGCATTCCCGGGCGCTGAACTTGCTCTTGACACCGTCCCTGGCGGGTGGGATGCTGCGGGCTGCGGCTTGGAGGCGTCGGTGCGGCGATCTGCGGTGCGGCCATTTGGGGGGCTGCTCGGGACAAGGCCGCAGCATGGGCTTGATCGGCATCGTCGACCACTGTTCGGCTCTACGCCGATGGTCTGCCGCAAGTCTCCAGCGCGACCAAGGCGAGCAGATACTCGCGGTCGCGCAGTGTGGGGATCTCCCCTCGCTCGAAGGGCGTGGTGCCGAGGGCTGCCTGTCCCTGCCACCGAGCGGAAGGAAGCTCACGGGTGGCCTGCATCGGCCAGATAGACACCAATGCCGCAAGTGCCGGGTGACGCTCGTCTCGCCGGCATTTTTCTCGCCTCCTTGGCTGGCGCCCTGGTCGCGACTCCAATTGCCATTCGCATTGCTCATCGGATTGGGTTCTACGATCATCCGATTGGGGAAAGCTACAAAGTCCACATTGCGCCGACTCCTTATCTAGGGGGAGCGGCGGTCCTGGCCGCAGTGGCGCTTGGAGTCCTCACTCTCGGTAGCGAGCTTCCTCGTTTGGCGCTGATCGTCGGACTGGCGGTCGTCCTCTGGATTGTCGGAACGCTGGACGATGGCCGCCCGCTTCACCCTGTTGGACGGCTGCTCCTGGAAGCTGGAATCGGAGTGCCGCTCTGGCTGGGCGGATTGGGCTGGAGTCTCTTTCCGGTCGGCATCCTTGACCTGATGTTCACGTGCGCGTGGATCATCGTGGTTGTGAATTCGTTCAATGTGATCGACAACATGGACGGTGTCGCCGCGACTCTTGGTGCTGTCACCGGAGCTGGCGCCGCCCTTCTCGCGTTCGCTTCCGGCGACTTTGCCCTCGCTGCCCTCTCCGCGGCTCTGTGCGGTGCCTGTTTGGGTTTTCTCCCCCACAACCTCTCTTCACCCGCAAGGATCTTTCTCGGTGACGGAGGAACGATGCCGATCGGTTTCATCATGGCCGTTGCGGTCATGGCGTTGCCGATGAACGAGTCCGTTGGTTGGCCTGTACTCCTCCCCGCTGCGCTCGTTGTCGGGGTGCCGGTCTTCAACACGGTGCTGGTGACTGTGTCCCGCTCGCGACGAGGGATTCCTTTCTGGAACGGTGGAACCGACAGCATCACGCACCGGTTACGCACGCGAGTGGGCTCGGAGCACGCTGTCGCGCTGGCGCTCGGCAGTGCTCAGGCGATCCTGTGCGTACTGGCTGCAGTTCTGGTCGAGATTCCGATCGTCGGTCTCGGCAGCGTGCTGGCTGCAGCCGTCTGTGCTTCGCTCGCGGTGAGCCTACTTGTCGTCCTGGAGACCCCGACTCCCAGCCGCGGACGTTGGGCGGCGACATTGACGCGATGACTTGTGAAAGGATCATCCTCGCCCAGCGGCCGCGTGAGGGTTGCGGAGATGGGCGCGCGAATGCCCGGTGCGCGTAGAAGCTCTCGACAACGCTGCCTTCATGCTCCTGGAGAGCGCCGCCGCGGTCCCCGAGAGGCCGGCCGTCGAGGATTCGCATGGAGTCACGACGTACGAAGACCTGGCTGCCAATGCTCTCGCGATCACCGGCGCGTTAGGACGTTTCGGGGTAGAGATCGGCGACCGGGTCGCCATCCTTCTTCCCAGGACTAGAGCAGCCGCTGCGGCATTCTTCGGCGTCCTCGCGAGGGGAGCGATCGCGGTAATCGTGAATGAGTCTCTCCGCCCGCGACAAATCGAGCATGTGCTCAACCACGCGGGTGCCCGGGTCCTTCTGACTTCGCCCGACATGATCGACCGCCTAGCACGACCCCTCGAAACCCGCGCTCTCGTCGCGCTTGTCGGCGACGTTGATCCTTCGGTACGGGGTCATCCGGTTTCGCGGGTGGGCAACGATGTGGCCCAGATCGTCTACACCTCGGGGTCAACCGGCCTGCCAAAGGGCGTCACGATCTCCCACGGAAACCTGTGGGCCGGCATGCATGCCGTCGTGAGGTATCTCGGCATCCGCAACGACGACAGGGTCGCGAGTCTCTTGCCTTTCAGTTTCGACTACGGCCTCAACCAGCTCCTTTGCTGCGCGGGTGCCGGAGCCACCCTCGTGGTGGAGCGGTCCCCGGTGCCGCAGCGAATCGTTCGGGCCCTTCGCGAGCGGGAAGTGACAGTGCTTCCGGCGGTACCACCCCTTTGGCTCCAGCTCCTCGACGTCCCGGCGTTCCGAGAGCAGCGGCTCGAGACGCTGCGACTCCTGACCAACACCGGGGGGCGCTTGCCGCCGGACGCTGTGCGTAAGCTCCGGCGCTTTCAACCCCAGGGACAGCTCGTGCTCATGTACGGCCTCACAGAGGCTTTCAGGAGCACGTACCTCGCGCCTGGCAAGGCGGATGACAAGCCCGAGTCGATCGGATCGGCAATACCTGGTGCCGAGGTTTTCGTTGTGCGCGACGATCTCGCGCCCTGCGAGCCCGGGGAGATCGGCGAGCTCGTTCATCGCGGACCGACGGTGGCCCTCGGTTACTGGAACGACCCTCAAGCAACGTCGCGCGTGTTTCGTCCCCACCCGCTTCGTCCACCGGGGGCTCCGGACTCGGAGCGAGTGGTTTTCTCGGGCGACCTGGTCTACGGGGACGAGGAGGGAGATCTGTTCTTCGTCGGGCGGCGAGACCGGATGATCAAGACGCTCGGCTATCGCGTCAGTCCAGACGAGGTCGTCGACGTGCTGTACGCCTCCGGACAGGTGGTCGAGGCAGTGGTGGCTACGGAGCAGGACGAGGAGCTCGGCGCTCGCATCGTCGCTTACGTGGTCCTCACCGACGCGGGCGAGCTGGAGCAGCTGGAAGCGTTTTGTGCCGAGGAGATGCCGCGCTACATGCGGCCGAGCAGGATCGAGGTTCGCTCTTCCCTCGATCGCACACCGAGTGGTAAGCACGACGTGACTGCCACTGCGAAGAGAGCTCGTGATTCCGTCTGACCTCGAGGTACTGCTCGAACCTCTCGAGCGCTTCGAAACGATTCGGAGAAAGGCAGTTCGGTTGGGCGATCGCCTCTGCGATCTCTCCTACGCAAACCCGTACGGCGGAGCCGAGGAGGCCGCAAAGGCAGCGATCGCCGAGGCTCTAGAAAGCGAGAGGCTCCTGAGCCTCCAGTACTCGCCGTTCGGCGGCCAGACCCTGGCTCGGCGGGCGGTCGCGGATGCTCTGCGCGAGACCCACCGGCTCCCGTTCACGTTCGAGGACATCGTCCTGACCCCGGGGGCGATGGCCGCCCTCCACCTCGCGCTCCGTGTCGTCGGCGAGCCGGGCGGCGAAGTCGTCATTCCAGCTCCCTGCTGGCTCGATTTTCCTCTCTACGGGCGATTCACAGGTCTCGTTCCGGTGCTGGTGCCGCTCGCGGCAGACACCTTCGACCTGGACGTCGCGGCTTTGGAGGAGGCCATGTCAGAGCGAACATGCGCCGTGCTCTTCAGTCATCCGGCGAATCCGACCGGGCGCAACTATGCGCCGCGCTCACTCGAGCGGCTGCACGCCGCCATACGGAGGGCCGAGGCTCGATGGGGAGCGAAGGTGACGCTCATCGCCGATGAGACACATCGAGATTTCACATGGCCGGGGCAGTACGCGAGCCCGGCCGCCTTCTTCGACCGCTCGTTGATCGTTTACTCGTTTGGCAAGTACCATTTCATGCAGGGCCAGCGCCTCGGATACGTCGCTGTGTCGCCCAGGCACCCGGAGCGCGAGCGCGTGTCGAGCGAAATGGTGCGCTGGACGCGAATCACCGGTGCGGCGACCCCGACCTCGCTGATGCAGCGCGCATTACCGCGGCTCCTCGAACTTCGCTATGAGCACGCGTGGGTGGACGAATGGCGGCAGCGGCTGGTCGACGAGCTCTCGGACGTCGGGTACTCGGTCGTCGACCCGGATGCGACGTTGTTCCTCTACGTCCGAACACCAGGTCGCTACGGCGACTTCGACTTCATCGAAGAGCTCGCCTCGGCGGGCGTGCTCGCGCTGCCGGCGCCGGTCTTCCACCACGCCGGCTACTTTCGACTCTCCCTGACCGGGTCGGAGCACATGCTGGAGCGGGCGATTCCTGTCCTGCGGCGGTTTGCGCGGCGGTGAGCTCGGTTCGGCTTCTCGGTAAGCTCGACCCCAACTTTGCCTGGGACGGAAAGAGGCTCTACGACGATGCAGACTTCGGAGGGGATTCCGGGCCGCCTAGCGAGCTGAGAGGCGCGGCGGCCTCTGTTCAGCCGGGCCAGCCAGGCGGATGGTGGATCCTCCGTGACCCACTCGGCATCAACAAGCTCTTCTGGGTCAAGGATGGCGAGGGAAGCATCGTGTTCGCCGCGCGCCCCGCGCGGCTGATCGAGAGCGGGTACCCATTTGAAGAGATCCGAGCTTTTCCGTGCGCCTCCGTCGTCGATCTGCGCCCGTCACCGGCCGAACCCAGCCAGTACGAGTTCCGCTCGGGTGAACGGCTCTCTGCTCACCACGGTTCTGGTGCTCGCATCGAGCCGCTGGCGGCGGAGATTCGCCGCAAGCTCGACTCGTACCTGGAAGCGATCGCCCGCGCCCGCGCTCCAGCTCAGACTTTCGTCTGTCTGTCCGGTGGGCTCGACAGCTCGGGCATAACTGCCCTCGCGCGGGAGCACTTTCCGTCCATCGTCGCCGTGAGTTTCGACCTTGAACGGCAAAGCGGGGAGCCGAGCGAGGATCGCGTCGCCGCCGAGCGTTTGGCGCGCGATCTGGGTATTCCCCTCCTGGCGGCAAACACGCGGGAAGCGGCACTCTTCGAGAAGCTGGATCTCGTCCTCACCGAGGGGATCGACTGGCGGGACTTCAACGTCCATGCCGCGCTCGTGAACGCTGCTCTCGCGGAGTCCATTCACGACGCGCTCGGCAAGCCTGACGACGCCTTCTCGACACTCGTCCTCACGGGCGACCTGGCCAACGAGTTTCTTGCCGACTACCAGCCCGAGACCTACCGCGGGGTGACGTATTACGGGCTTCCCCGCGTTCAACTCGGCACATTGCGCGCGAGTCTCGTCCGGGGCCTCGATACGTGTCACCGGGAGGTCGGCATCTTTGCTGCTTGGAACCTTCCGCTCGTTCAACCGTATGCGGTTGCAGTAGACGAGTACCTGGCTCTACCGGACAAGTTCCTGGAGCTCGAGAATATGAAGCCACGGCTGGCGCGGGCGGTCTTTGGCAGGCTCCTCCCCGAGTACGCGTATTCGCGGGGCAAAGTGCGCGCACAGGTTGGCTCAGCGAGCGGCGGGGGCGTACTCGCTGCCTTCGCAGACCGGGGGCTCGACGCCTCCTCGCTGCGAAGGCGGTTCGCCGACCTTCACAAAGTCTCGAATCTACGCGCCCTCGAGCGATTCATCCGTGCAGGCCGCTACCGGGCGGCTGTCCCTTCTCTCCAAGGCGGCGACCGTGGATGCTCCTGAGGTCGCTGATCGCATCGAAGTCTTCGTGCGAGCCCAGTTCAGCATCAGCCCGGGCGACCCAGGCTTCGGCCGCACAAGCGACCTCCTCGACGGTGGATACGTCGACTCGGTCGGTTTCGTCGAGCTCCTCGAATACCTCGGCGAAGACTTCGGAGTCGAGGTGCCGGAGAACGAGCTCCTGTCCGAAGAGTTCTCCAGCATCGACGGTATGGCTCGCGTGGTCTCTCGCTTGATGGGAACGCAAAGATAGTCGAGGTTAGGAGAGGCCTACCAGAAGAAATTGTCGCCTTCCACAGGTCTCATCGACCACGTTCGTGCATCTTGGTAGTTGAACTTCATCAATGGGCTTTCCGGGGAAGCCTTGACGAGCAAGTGATGCTCTTCAACACGAACGAATCCCCAGGGCCAGAGGCGTGTCGCCACGGCGTCCCGAGGCAGACAAAGCTCGATGGCCTCGACGTTCCATCGTGCAAGGACGTCAATACAAGTGAGAATGAGGGTTTTGAAGTCGACTTTGGACGAATCGAAAATCATCCAGTCCTGTACTGACCCGAGAAGAATATCTGGGAAGCCGCGACGCGTTACCGGTCTGGACTTCACCAGAAAGTACGCCACAACATCGTCCGTGTCGGCGTAGATAAGGAACAGCCCGCGTTTGCTTTTCGGGTCGTATTCGAAGGAGTGCCTCAAGAGCCAGTTGATCCACCGGGAAGATCGGTGCATTGCCAGCGGCTCAGAGTGCTTTCGCAGCGACTCATCCAGCTGGGCCGGCATCTCCGGAACGCGCACACAGTGAAGACCCTTTGAGCGAGCTCGGCGGCGAGTGGCCAGCAGCGCGATGTTGGCGCGTAGGGGAGCATCGAGGACGGCTTTTGTGATTCTGGCCGCACGGCCGCCGCCCAGGTATCGCGTGACGATCGGACGACTGCGAGTCAGCAGCACGTGACGCGGCATCGGAAAATCGAACCAGTTCAGCCTCTTGAACACTGGATAAACGGCCCGTGATATTCCACATGCGGCGACCGTGTGGTTTGCATTCTGCATCGCCAGAATGAGCCTCACGCCCATGAGGGTCTTCCGAAACTCCTCCGGCACGATGAGCCCCGAGCCCCAGAAGCAGGGAACATCTTCGCCGTCCGCGTCCAACCTGCCGGCGACGAGGTCGACGCGACCGATGACGCGGTTGTCCTGAGTCCCGACGATCTGCACCGGCTCGTCATCGTCGGAGCTCAACGGGTTTGCGAGCATCGCCTTGCGCTCTTCCGCCGTCATGACTGCGATCCGATCAGGATCGTCCCAGCCCATTTGATCGCGGCCGGCCGCGAGGTCCGCCTTGGAAACGACATGCAGCTTGATTCCCCGGCCCACTGCGTTCATCTCGGGCCGTTCCTTGTTCCCCCGCGTTGGGCTATCTTCCGAGGCGATGGCCGAGCGGAACTACCAGGAGACGGCACGTCAGTACGATCGGGTGGAGCCGTCCGGGGACCAGACGGTGGGGCTCCGGCGCTCGGTCGATGCCCTGCGGCGCAATCGGCTCCTGATCCTCGGCATCGTCACCGCCATCACCGCAACTGTACTCGTCGTCTCCCTACTTCTCCCCGAGAGGTATCGCGCAACAGCGAGAATCGTCAAGCAAGACACCATCAGCTCGTTTTCCGCGACAGACGTCGAGTCTGTAAGACGTCAGCTTGCCACGATCCAGAGGCTCGTAACGACTAGCCCTGTCCTTGTTACGGCTGCGAGAAACCTCCCCGGTGAATCCGTCGACACGCTCGAGGAAAAGGTGAGCTCTTCGGTTGACCAGGAGGCGAACATCATCAACATCTCGGCGACAGACGACGATGCGCAAAGCGCGGCCACCATCGCGAACGCGGTAGCACGCTCTTTTCTGGCCAAGCAGCGGGAGGCCGAGCTCGATCAGCTAGCTGACGCGCGCGCGAGCCTTCTCGAGGAATTGGAACGGCTCGGTGGTGGCGCCGATGCACAGGTTCAGCGTCAAGCGATCCAGGAGCAGCTCAGCGAGGTCAGCGTCCGTGAAGCGAGCGCCGGCTCTCAGCTCGAGCTTGCCCAGGAAGCGCAGCCGCCGTCAGAGGCGAGCTCGCCGCGCCCGGTCCGCAACACGATCCTGGCACTCTTTGCGTCTACCTTCCTGGCCGTCCTCGTGGCTCTCGGTCGTGACCAGCTCGTTCCGCGGGTTGGCGGACCTCGTGAGCTCAGCCACCTGACCGATCTTCCGGTAGTGGCCGCGCTGCCGTTCGCGCGGCCGTTTGCACGCCGGCACGGCCCTCTGAGCGAGGCCGAGTACGAGAGCTACGGAATGCTTGCGACAGCGATCCGGATGCGCCTGCCGAGGAGTCACCAGCACACAGTGCTCCTGACGAGCGCGCTTCCTGGTGAAGGCAAGACGGAGGTCACCGCGGGGCTCGGTCGAACTCTCGCAAGAGGGGGCGAAAAGACCCTGCTCGTTTCCGGGGACTTGCGCTGGCCGACCCTGCACGAGGTGTTGGGTCTGAGGCCGGCGCCAGGGCTGGCCGAAATCCTGACGTCCCTTCAGAGCGATGGCAGACAGGATGCGCAGAAGATGATCGAGCTCTCGACCCGCCGGCTCGTCGCTCGGGCCTCCCAGCAAGACGGTCGCCGAGAGGTGCGCGGCGGCGGCGGTCCTGTCTCGGCTCAGCCCCCTGGTGGAGCGGGAGAACTTCATGTGCTGGCGGGCGGGAAGAAGCCCGCTGATCCGACCCAGCTCTACTCGAGCGATGCGCTCGCCACCTTCTTCGAGGAGATTGACCACCGCGACTACAGCTATGTCCTCGTCGACGGCCCCCCTCTGCTAGGACACGTGGACGGTCAGCTCCTAGCTGAACTGGTCGGCGCGGTGCTCGTCGTCTGTCGACTCGACCGCTTGACCCTCGAGAACGTCGCCGACCTCCGGGAGGTCCTGAGCCAGCTCGAGGTGAATGCGTTAGGGCTCGTGGTAATCGGGGCCCGGAGCGGGACCCTTCGCTACCTCGGCGGTAGCACAAAGCCCTCTCAGCAAATCCGCGTCTCGTAGCTGCTCACGCCCTCCAAGATCTCGCCGCTGCCCCCGCCGCACCGGCCCAGATCAGCGCTGCAACGACCCATAGATGCCGAAAATGCACGGTGTCGATGACCAGGCTATTGGCGAGGAGGCCGCACCAAGCGCTCAGCAATGCAGCCGAGGGGAGTCCGTAAACCCGGCGCCCGAGCATTGCATCGCGGGCAGCCCAGGCAAGCGTGACGATCGCGAGCGCGAGCACGATAACGAGGGCGAGTAGACCTCCTTCGACGAGAGCCCGAATGTAGAGACTGTGCGCCGAGACCGGTAAGGCTATTTCGAATTGCCCCGGGCCGATCCCTATTGGATGAGCCCAGGCGAGTTCGATCGACGAAGTCTGCGCACCGAACCGCGCGGCATCGTAGTCATGTAGCTGCGCGCGCTCTTCGAGGAACGCAATCGAATCTGTTACCGCCGCGACGGCGATCGCCGCACCCGTCGCCGCGAGAATCCACAAGAGCAGAATGATCGTTTTCCGGCCGCCCCCGCGGCGAAGGCCCATCACGACGAACATCACGGCCAAGCCCACGGCAAAGTTGACCCAAGCTCCTCGCGAATAGGAAAGGAACACGCCCAGGGTCAGGATCGCGAACAAAGCGACCTTCGTCAGACGAGAGATCCCGAGCAGCCGCGGCGAGAACGTTTCCTCGATCAGGATCAGGGCGGCCGGGATGAGGAACGGGCCGAAGACGTTCGGGTCCTTGAAGAAACCTTGTGCCCGCTGGCCGCCGTAGAGAAAGAGCTCATGGCCGGGAAAGGGCAGGAAGAGCGCAAGCGAGCCGACGACTGCTGATGCGACTGCTCCGACGAGATAGGCGCGCAGAACAAGCCGAGTGCGGCGTTCCGATTGCGCGTATTCGGTGAGCCACAGGGTGAAGAGGCCGAGGTAGAAGGTGATTAGAAGAAATCGGGCCGCGCGCGGAACGTCCACGGCGTCTATGGCGGAGAGCACGTTGATCGTGAGAAAGGCCCCGACCAGCGCAGTGGCAATCAAGGGAATGCGCCGGAGATCGAACTGCCCGGTGACGATCGCCACCGCTATCGCCACGGCGAAAAGGACGTCGGCAGGCCCAGGCTCGAATCGAACTGCGGCGAGCAGGACGAACCCGATCGCGACGGCCGCGTCGTAGTGAGCCAGGACGAGAGCGAGGGCTCCGACCAGGGCCAGTCCAAGGGCGAGCACACCCGCCACAGAGAGTGGATGGCGCTGGAGAACGAGTGCCATGCCCACGCCCGCGAAGAGGAGGCCGCCTGCGGCCAGGAGGCTCGGAAGAGGTCGGGCGGCGTGGGCGCGACCTTGCTGAACGGAGACGTTGCTCACGTTCATCTCGCGCGGCCGCTCAGTGTCGTCCGATGATCAAGAGAGCCTCGCTCGGGAGCATAGATCGACCCTCGCCCCCCGCCGAGTTCGTCCGGCGCGGCCTCGCGGCCCCAGTTCTCGCGGAAGCGACGACAAGCAGAAGTAATAGCGAGCTCGCACGTACGCTGATCGGGCAAGGGATCGAGGCGCCGGCTCTCAATTACCCTCGAAGATGAACATGAGGGAGAGATCCGGAGAGCCTCGCTTGACCATTATCCGAGCGATCGAAGTTCGGTGAGCCGCTACCTAATAGGCTTCTTCGCCCTCGCGGCGCTTGTCCTGGTAGTGACGGAGCCCACGAAACCCGTGCTTCGGCCCGACCGCGCTGTTGTCCAGGTTCCGCGGCCGCCGTCTCCGTATCCGCTTCCGAGCGGGGCGGTAAGAGTCTCGACGTCTGTAGGACTGGCGGCTGCTCTCTCGGCCGAGGTCCCTCGCAACATCGTGCTGTCCGACGGTGTGTACTCCGGCTCTGGCCCGTTCATGAACCTCGAGGGTCATCGCATTTACGCGGAGCATCTTGGCGGAGCTGTGCTGAAGGCAGGTCTCGTCTTCGGAGGAAACTGGGGTGGAGGCCGCGGACTGGTTCGTGGCGTTGTCTTCGACGTTGCCAGTCGTGCGAAGGCCCCCAGCGGAGCGATCGTATTCGTGTGGGGAGCTGCCCGAGGGACTCGGGTGCTGGACTCGGTCTTTAGAGGCCACGGCCGAGTCCCTGCCGGAATCATGGTTCTCCAACCTGACGGCTTCGTTGCGAAGAGGGCGGTCCTCCGAGACTTCGTTGATTACGGCGTTCGCGTGGACGCGAATGACCCGAGCTATCCCGCGGGTGCCAAGCGGAGCGTGCTCGAGGACCTCGATGTCCAGCGCGTCGCACGACCGGTCCCAGGCTCTTCGAACGGAACCGCGGAGGCGTGCGTCTGGATCGGGAACCCGGCGACACTTCGTCGGATGCGAGCGAGAGAGTGCGCCCGACAAGGGCTGTGGACCGGTGGCAAGGCGAGGAACTCAGTCTTCGAAGACATTGACGTCGACCGAAGCCCCACCGGTGTTTACATCGAGCACTTCACTTCCGGGTCGATCTTTCGGAGGATGACGATCGGATCAGGTGTGAAGATCGGGGTCGCGGCCGAGTGGGCAGATCCCGCGTACCGAGGGATCCCCGGGAGCGTCGACAATGTGATCGAAGAAAGCGTGTTCCGCTCCGGACTGGTCGGCGTGGCCATGGACTACGGCACGGCTCGCACGACTGTCCGCCACAGCACGTTCGTCTCTCAGTGCTGGGCTGCGATCCAGGATCACCACGGCATCGGCAATTCCTATTACAAGAACGACTACACGGGGATTGACCCCGGGGCAGGTCCCGTTGTACATCAACATCTCAGCGCACTCGAGGAGGACGAAGCGGCGGGGCGTCGCTGCGGCCGTTGACGCGGACCCCTGGGCGTCAGCGGCGCCGAGAGGACAACGAGCGGAGCGTGCTGGATTAGCCTGGGCCGTAGCGAAGTCGCCGGTAGAGGGGGCTGAGTGGCAGCGGCGAGTCGTGCCCCCCACCGATCTTTGCGCGGAAATCGAGGAGGCGGTCGCGCGGATCGACCTGGCGCCGATAGAGCGCGAACCGGTCGGCCGCCCTCCCGTTCACGCCTGGATTAACCGAGACGGCCATGCGGAAGTTGGCGTTGACTACGAACGTGCGCTCTCGTGCACCGAAGCGACCGGCCGGGTAGGAGAACGCTTCGACTCCTCTTTCAAGCCGCGCCTCGAGAGCTGCCTTGGAGCCCGCGATCTCCCGTCTCGCCGTTTCAGCGTCCAGGGAGGGCAGATTCGGGTGCGTAATGGTGTGAGCCTCGAAGCTCAGGATGCCCTCGCGGTCAAGCCGGACAATGTCCTCCCAGGTGAGCAAAGGGGGCTGGCGGCGGTACCACGGAAGGCGGGCCAGCCCGTCTGCCACCCCCGTGACCACGAAGACGGTCGCACGGAACCCTCGCTCCTCGAGAAGAGGCAAGACCTCTTCCGCGACGTCGAGATAGCCGTCATCGAAGGTCAACGCGACCGTTCTTGCCGGAAGTCGTCCGTCGGAGAGAAGGTCAACCGCTTCAACCAACCCCAGGGCCTGGTATCCCTCTGACGAGAGGAAATCCATCTGCTCGCGAAAACGTCGCGGAGCGACGGCGAGTTCGTCGCGGTCGTTCGAGATGCGGTGATAGAGGAGAATCCGGAGGCCGCTCGTGTCGGGGCGCCCCCGGCTGCGCAGGAGCCAGCCTGCCGACCGCAGGCGAGTGAGCGCGGCTTTGACCGGATAGAGCAGAGGGGGGTCGGGTGCGGGCCTTCGCTCCCAGAACGGGCTTCGAGCGATCACCGGCGCACCGTCCGTGTAGCGAGGAAGCGTTCGGCTCGTCGCCAGACTTGGAGCACTTCCTCGAGCCGTGGGACGAGGTCGACCTTCCTTCCTCCCAGCGAGCGGAGGAAGAGGAGGCCGACCATGACTCCTGCTGCGGTGTATGCGAGGGTGGAGGCGATGGCGGCCCCGAGGCCCCCGTGGGTCGGGATCAGGAGGATGTCGAGCAGGAGAGTTACGGCGAACCCCAGCCCAACTGCGGCGGTCTCGAGCAGAGGCCTCCGCTGAGCGGTGAGCGCCGCTCCGAGGATCTTGACCGCGACTATCCCGAACGCCCCTGGCACCAACACCCGCAGGTCATCGACCGACCCTCGGAACTCATCGCCGAGGATCGTGACACAAAGGAATGGCCCCGCGAGAACGAGAGCCAAGGCGAGGAGACCTGTCGCGAGCGAAGCGAGTCGGAACGCCTCGGCTGCGCGGTGCGACGCTTGCACAGCCGTGTCGCGGACAAGGTCTGGGCGGAGGACGAGGGCGAGGGCAGTGGGCAGCAGGAAGAGCGTTTCGAACCACGCGACCGCGACACTGTAGAGGCCCAGCTCGCGCGACCCGACGATCGAGCCGACGAGCCATTGATCCAGCCTGAAGTTTCCCGTGGCCATCACCCAGCCTAGATGAGTCTTCAGTCCGAAGCCGACCGAGCGCCGCGCGAGGGAGCCATCGGGCCGCCCGAAGCCGCCCATCTTCCGCGAGACGTACCAGACGAGGAGGGCGGTGGCAAGAGCCTGAGCGCCGATCCATGTTCCGATGGCGGTCTCGAGCGTAAGGACGCCGAGGACGGCCAGGAGGGCGTTGACAACGACGTTGACGGCCGGAACGGTGAGCAGGGCCACATTTGCGACCCCAAAGGCGTAGCCGGAGCGGACGAGGTAGAGGAGGTAGGTCTGGAGGATCACCAGGGGAATTGATGCGACCGCGACTCCCACCAGCCGAGGTGCCAGATCTCCGCCCGCCGCGGGAATCGCCTGAATGAGCGCGTACACGGCGCCGGCGCCGGCGATACCGAAAACGAGGCAGAGAACGAGTGAGTTCGCGGCGAGGGCCGGCCGCACAAGCGGTTCGGCCGCGCCGAGATTCGCGTTCGCCTCCTGCACTCCGAGAGAGGCGACGTAGGAGGTAATCAGAACGATGGTTACGAGGAGGGCCACGTCCCCACGACCGTCGGGCCCGAGCGCTCGCGAAATGATCAGAATGTTCAAGAGCGTCAGGGCAGCAGCAACGATGGCCGACCCGTAGGTCGCGAGCGCCGGAGGAACGATCGCAAGACGGTGCGGGCGCGCGCCAGGGTCTGGACCCGAGGTCTCTACCATGTGAAGAGCATGGCGATCACGGATCCCTTGCGAGCACCCTATGTGCGCCGTCCGGAGCGCTGAGTTCTCGCAGACTGCGCACGAGCATGCCATGAGCGAGACGCGCGTCGCGGTCGTGATTCCCTGCTACAACGACGGGCGCTTCCTTTGCGACGCGGCTTCCCTGCGGGAGCAGGAGCCGTGTGACGTGGTCGTCATCGATGACGGCTCGAACGAGGCCGAGACCCTTACCGTCGTGGACGAGCTCGAGGCAGAGGGTGCGCCCGTCATCCACCAGGGCCTCCTGACGCTCGAGCGGTCGATCCCGTCCAGTCTCGTAGGAGGACGGGGGACATCGCGAAGACTGCGGATCGGCACCCTGAGGCCGGCTTCGGCCGACGGTGAATGGCGATGAACATCAAAACGTCGGTGAACCTCCAGCGCGCTGGCCCCGAGACTCTCGCCTACTCCGTGGTGCTTGTCACGAAGGACCGGAAGGCGTACGCCGAACGCACGATCGAGAACGCGCTCGCCCAGACACGACTTCCAGAGGCGATGGTTGTCGTCGATTCGAGCGACCCGCCGCTCGAGCTCGATCCGAGGCTCCAGCGAGCTGCGCGCAGGAGCGGCTGTGAGCTACGTCTTTTACGAGCCGAACCTTCGATCACCGCTCAGCGAAATCGCGGAGTCGATCACGTCTCGACGCCGGTTCTCCTGATGCTCGATGACGACGTGGTCCTTGCACCGGAATACATGGAGGTGATTCTTCGTCGCTGGGAATGGACTGGGCTTGAAGCGTTTGCGGCCGTGGTGGGCATGCTGCGGCTTGCACCGGGGCAGAAACCGATGTCTCCAACAGAACTGCTGGTTCGAAAGGCTCTCATGCTCCATGAGCAGGTCTACGGGGGATCGCACACGACGATCAAGCGCTCGGGCAAAGTCCGACTCGCGCATTGGCCGGATCGTGAAGTCTTCGTGCCCGTCTTCTCGAACTTGGCCGTCGCCTACCGCACGGAGCTTCTCCGCAAGCACCGCTTCGACGAGCGTTTTTCCGGCTACGTGCTCGGTGAGGACTACGATCTCACGGCACGTTTGGCCCAGGAAGCACCAATCCTCCACACGCCGGCGACCTGGTTCATCCATGACCACGCGCCGGGCGGGCGTCCCGAGGAGGAGCTCTGGTATCGCAAGGCACGCGAGGAGAGGTACTTCCGTCTTCGGCGAATCGATCGCTCCCCCCTTTCGCTGGCCGCTTTCGCAATCTCCGTCGCGGCCGAGTTGGCGCAAGCCGCGATCGTTTCCTTCCGCTACCGCAATCTGCGCCCTCTACGCAACTATTTTCGCGGCCTTCGCGAGAGGATTCACGACGCCGAAGGCGTGAGAAAACCTCATTGAGCTTCGAAGGCAAGCTCGAGCTCCTCCGAGGACGGCGATGGCCCGGCCTTGTGACTCCGCGCTGTCCGCGTTGCGGCTAACTCTCGCGTTCGAGACCAATCGTGTCCGCTTCGCTACACCTGCGTCACGCTGGACGATCCAGGCTTCTAGCTAGGCTCCACGGCCGTGACCTTCGAACGCGTGCTCGTCGTCGGCGCGGGACAGATGGGCGGCGGCATCGCCCAGGTGCTGGCCGCATCCGGCCGCACGGTGCTCCTGCACGACGCTGTGCCCGGAGCCGTCGATTCCGCCCTCGCGGCGATGCGGAAGAGCCTGGAGAAGCTCGCCGCGAAGACGGAAGACATCGATCCGGAGGCAGTGCTCGCGCGCGTGGAGCGGGTCGAAGAGTTGACCCCGGCCGACCTCATGGTCGAGGCGGTGGTCGAGGACGCGGCCGTGAAACGCGACCTCTTCCGGCGGGCCGACGACGTCCTTCCCCGGACGGCCGTCCTCGCCTCCAACACCTCCTCGATCCCGATCGCCTCCCTGGCCGCCGAGACGCAGCGACCCGAGCGGGTGATCGGCATGCACTTCTTCAACCCGGTGCCGGTCATGGCGCTCGTCGAAGTCGTGCGGGCGCCGCAGACGTCGGACGAAACGGTGCAGGAGATCGTTGAGCTCGCACGCGAGCTGGGCAAGATCCCGGCCGAGGCGAACGACGTCCCCGGTTTCGTCTCCAACCGGATCCTCATGCCCTACGTGAACGAGGCGGTCTGGGCGCTCCAGGACGGAGTCGCCGAGGCCGAGGCGATCGACACGATCGCCAAGCTCGGCTTCAACCACCCGCTGGGCCCGCTCGCTCTTGCGGACCTGATCGGCCTGGACACGTGCGTGGCGATCATGGAAGTGCTCCGCGACGGGCTGGGCGACTCGAAGTACGAGCCCTGCCCCCTTCTGCGCGAGCACGTCGCGGCCGGGCGGCTCGGGCGCAAGTCCGGGCGCGGCTTTTACGAGTACTCGTAAGCAAGAACGAAGAAGCGCATGATCTCAAGCGGTAACGAAGATGAACCGATGGACCGTATGCCGCGAACGATGAATGGTGCCGGTGCGCCTGCTGCTCGTTGACGACGACTCCGCGCTGCGGACGCTCCTGCGCACGACGTTCGAGGTCGTGGACATCGAGGTGGACGAGGCCGCGAGCGCGGAGGCCGCGCTGCGCGTCGTCCGCGAGGCCCCCCCGGACGCCATCGTCCTCGACGTGAGGATGCCCGGCATGAGCGGACTGGAGCTCTGCCGTCGCCTCAAGTCCAGTCCGGCCACCGAGCACATCGCGGTGGTCCTCCTCACGGGCCCCGAGGGCGTCAGCGAGGAGGAGGCGGAACGGGCCGGCGCCGACGCGCTTGTGCACAAGCCGTTCAGCCCCCTCGAGCTCCTCGCCGTCGTGGAGCGCCTGGCCGGCGGCCTCCACCCGGTTCCCTTCCGGGCGGCGAAGGCGCGCGACGAGGGTGGACAGCTCTTGCTCTACGCCAGAGACCTCCGCCACCTGCTCGAGATCGAGCGCGGACAGCGCGTCCTCCTGCAGACCGCCTACCAGGAGACGGTCCGGGCGCTGGCGAGCGCGCTCGAGTCCAAGGACACCGGCACGCGCGCGCACTCTCAGCGGGTGCAGCGCTACGCCGTCGAGCTCGCTCGCGCGGTGAGCCCCAGCCTGGCTCGCAACCCGAGCGCCGAGTACGGCTTCCTGCTCCACGACGTCGGGCAAGATCGGCATCCCCGACCACATCCTCCAGAAGCCCGGGCCGCTGAGCGACGGTGAGGTGCGCCTGATGCAGACCCATACGGTGCTGGGCGAGCAGATGCTCGGCGGCGTGGCGTTCCTCCAGGGCGAAGGGCTCGCGGTCGTCCGCTCGCACCACGAGCGCTGGGACGGCCGGCGGCTACCCGGACGGGCTCGGCGGCCCCGACATCCCTCTCGCGGCGCGCGTCTTCGCCGTCGCCGACGCCCTCGACGCGATCACGAGCGACCGGCCCTACCGCACCTCGCAGGAATGGGAGGACGCGGGGCGCGAGATCGAGCGGGAGGCCCGCCACCAGTTCGACCCCGAGGTCGTCCTCGCCTTCCGAGAGCGCGAGGCGCAGCTGCGCGAGATCCGCCGCGAGTTCGCGGCCGCGTAGCCGTCGTTTCTATACTCGCCCCGTGAGACGTCGGGACGAGCCCGTCCGGCTGACCCGCATCTACACGCGGGCCGGTGACGCGGGCGAGACGAGCCTCGGGGACGGCTCCCGCGTCCCGAAGACGGATCCTCGCATCGAGGCGTACGGCACCGTGGACGAGCTCAACTCTCTCCTCGGGCTCGTGCTCGCGGCGGCGATCTGCCGGAGGAGTTCCGGCCGTGGCTCGAGGAGGTGCAGAACGACCTCTTCGACCTCGGCGCCGACCTCTCGGTGCCGCTCGCGGACGAGCGCGAGCGCCTGCGGATCACGGCGGCGCAGGTGGAGCGCCTCGAAGGGCTCTGCGACCTGGTCAACGAACGCCTCGAGCCGCTCAAGAGCTTCGTGCTGCCGGGCGGGAGCGAGGCGGCGGCCGAGCCTCCATCTCGCGCGGACCGTCTGCCGGCGGGCCGAGCGGCGCGCGGTCGCGCTCGCGCAGGAGGCTCGACGCCAACCCGGAGGCTCTCGCCTACCTGAACCGCCTGTCCGACCTCCTCTTCATCCTCGCCCGGGCCGCCAATGCCGCGGAGGGCGAGGATGAGGCTCTCTGGAAGCCGGGCGGCGAGCGGTAGAGGCGCTCGAGCTCACCCTCTTCGCGCTCTGGTGCTTCGCCGTCGCGCTTGCCGGCGGCCTCGTCGGTCTCGTCCTGGGGAACCTCCGCCTGCCGGCCGTCCTGCTCCTCGCCGCGTCGCCGGCGAGCGGCGGCGGGGCCAACATCGCGATCTCCGGCATCGCGGCCGCCACGGCCTCGGTCACGCACGTGCGGGCCGGCCGGGTGAACTGGCGGCTCGTTGCCTGGATGGGCCCGCCTTCCGTCGCGGGCGCGTTCGCGGGCGGGTACCTCGCGGGCGTCGTGCCCGAGGAGGCGCTCCTGCTCGCCATCGCCGCCGTCCTCATCTACAGCGGCTTCGATCTGCTGCGCTGGCGCCCGAAGGCCCCTCGAGGGGACGCGGCCGACCCGAGGCTCGACCTCCGTGCCGCCGTCCTCTCCGGGCTCGTCGTCGGCCTGCTGGGAGGCTTCGTCGGGCTCATCCTCGGGGCTTTGCGCATGCCGGCGCTCCTCCGCCTCGTCGGCGAGGTGCCGGCGCGCGCGGTGGGCACCAACCTCGTCGTCGGCGTCCTCGTCGGCGTCGCCGGGCTCCTCGGCCACCTGCCGTCGGCGGCGCCGGACGCCGACCTGCTCGTCGTCGGCGCACTCGCCTCGATCCCCGGCGCCCTCCTCGGCGCCCGCCTCACCGGCCGCCTCTCCGAAGCGCAGCTCGTGCGCGCGATTGCGCTCGTCCTCCTCGTCGCCGGCGCCGCGGCCGCGGTTCAGGCGCTCGTCTGAGGGCGGCAGCCGCCGCGTACACTTTCGGCAACATGGCCACGACCGAGGACCGCCGCGGCCTCGATGCCACGGAGGCGTGGCGCCGGGAGCTGTACGAGGGGAAGCCCGAGCGGGACGGGCTGTTCACGACGATCTCGGGGCTTCCCACCGAGCCGCTCTACACGCCGGACAACGTCGAGGTCGACTACGAGCGCGACCTGGGCTGGCCCGGCGTGTACCCGTACACGCGGGGCGTCTACCCCTCGATGTACCGGGGCCGGCTGTGGACGATGCGCCAGTTCGCGGGCTTCGGGACCGCGGAGGAGACGAACACGCGCTTCCGCTACCTGCTCGAGCACGGGCAGACGGGGCTGTCCACCGCCTTCGACATGCCGACGCTCATGGGGTACGACTCCGACCATCCCAAGTCCCTCGGCGAGGTGGGCCGCGAGGGCGTGGCGATCGACTCGCTGGAGGACATGGAGCTGCTCTTCGCCGGCATCCCGCTGGGCGAGGTCTCCACCTCGATGACGATCAACGCGCCGGCCGCCATGCTGCTCGCCTTCTATATCTGCGTCGCCGAGAAACAGGGCGTACCGCGTGAACGCCTGCGCGGGACGATCCAGACGGACATCCTCAAGGAGTACATCGCCCAGAAGGAGTGGATCTTCCCGCCGGAGCCGTCCATGCGGCTCTGCGTGGACATGATCGAGTACTGCGCCCGCGAGGTGCCGCTCTGGCACCCGGTCTCCATCTCGGGCTACCACATCCGCGAGGCGGGCTCGACGGCCGCGCAGGAGCTCGCCTTCACGCTCGCGGACGGGTTCGCCTACGTGGAGGCGGCGATGGAGCGCGGGCTCGGCGTGGACGAGTTCGCGCCGCGGCTCTCCTTCTTCTTCAACGCGCACATCGACTTCTTCGAGGAGATCGCCAAGTACCGCGCGGCGCGGCGCATCTGGGCGCGCGAGCTGCGGGAGCGCTACGGGGCGAAGAACCCCCGCTCCTGGCTCATGCGCTTCCACGCGCAGACGGCAGGCGTCTCGCTGACGGCGCAGCAGCCGGAGGTGAACATCGTCCGCACGGCGGTCGAGGCGCTCGCCGCCGTTCTCGGCGGCTGCCAGTCGCTGCACACGAACTCCTTCGACGAGGCGCTCGCGCTTCCGACGGAGCACGCGGTCAAGCTCGCTCTGCGGACGCAGCAGGTGATTGCGCACGAGACCGGCGTTGCGAACACCGCCGACCCGTTGGGCGGCTCCTACTACGTCGAGGAGCTGCACGAACCGCCTGGAGGCGGAGGCCCGCGACTACTTCGACCGCATCCGCGGGCTGGGCGGCGTCATCGCTGCGATCAAGGACAACTTCTTCCAGCGGGAGATCGCCGAGGCGTCGTTCCGCTTCCAGCGCGAGGTGGACGCCGGCGAGCGCGTCATCGTCGGGGTCAACCGCTTCGAGGATCCCGAGGAGAAGGACATCGAGATCCTCAAGATCGACCAGGCGCTCGAGCGGAAGCAGATCGAGCGGGTGCACTCGCTGCGGGCGCGGAGGGATTCGGGCGCGGTGGAGACGGCGCTCGCCCGCCTCAAGGCCGATGCGGCCGGGGACGGCCGCAACCTCATGCCGGCCATCGTCGAGGCCTCGAAGGCCTACGTGACGATGGGCGAGATGTGCGACGCGCTCAGGGAAGTCTGGGGCGTCTGGCGCGAGACGCCCGTCTTCTGACCGGAAGCCGTTCGCCGCTAGGAGCAGTTCGCGATCGGAATCATCGCCCAGTAGTCCGGCTCTCCGAGACGCTTGTCGAAGACGCACCACTGGCCGTTTCCGTTCTTGCGAATCTGCTGCGTGAGCTCGAAGACCGAGCCCACCGAGCGGATCACAGGAGGTTCGTAAGACGCCAGATTCTGCCGCATGGACGGAAAGTAGACCTTCCTTGAGCCGGACGCAACTAGCCACGTGGCTAGAGTTTTTCCCTGCTCATGCGGCCTCTTGGCGCATACGGGCTGGCCCTTCGCGGCCTGGCGGGCGTGGACGAGCTGCTCGTCCCGGCCGAGCAGAGCTGGCCGCCGCTCGAGCTCGCCTCCGAGGTCGGGTCTCCTGGTGACGAGCCCGAATACGTCTCAGACGAGCGCGCCGAGATCCTCACGCGCACGGGCGCGCGGATCACGATCGACCGCTCGGCGGGGCGCGCCCTCGTCACCGCGGGCCGGTCGCTCGCCGCCGACGAGCTCGTGCACCCGCTCCTGGCCCCGGCGGCGGCGGTGGTGGGGCGGTGGCTCGGCCGGGAGAGCTTCCATTGCGGCGCGTTCGTCGCCGGGGGAGGGGCGTGGGCCCTCCTGGGGGAGCGGGAGTCGGGCAAGAGCTCGACGCTCGCCGCCCTCGCGCTCGCCGGCTACGGAATCGTCTGCGACGACATCCTCCTGCTCGAGGGGACGGCGTGCTTTCCGGGACCGCGCTGCGTCGACCTGCGGGAGGAGACGGCCGCGGCCCTCGACGCGGGCGACGCGCTCGGCACAGTGGGCGGACGCGAGCGGTGGCGGCTGCCGGTCCCGCAGCTCCAGGGGGCGCCGGTCCTTCGCGGCATCGTCTTTCTCGACTGGGGCGACGACCTCGAGACCGAGCCGGTTCCGGCCTCACGTCAGCTGGCCGGCCTGCTGCACCACCGCGCCCTCCGGCTCTACTCCTCGGTGCCCGAGGTCATGCTCGAGCTCGCCGCGCTGCCCGCCTGGGAGCTTCGCCGCCCGCGTCGGCTCGACTCACTCGGCCGTACGGTGGACCGCCTGGCCGACCTCGTCTCCGCTGCTTGACCGCGTTTCCTCCACGGCCAGCCAGACCGCCTGAAGGACGGTGAGGAGCCGTCCGTCCTGCTCGGCCTCGGGCCAGGCGCGCCGGAGCGCGTCCGGGTCGACGAGGTCCGGGTCGATCCCATCGCCGTCCCAGGACTCGGTAAAGGCGCGGCTGTGCGGCCCGTAGGCTGCCTGGCCGAAGCCGGCCTTGGCGGGCCGTCTCGCCACCGCGGCAGGAAGGAGGCTGCCGAAGACCGTCTCCATGCGCTCCTGCCTCGTGCCGTGCCGGAAGGCGCGGCCCAGGCGGGCGAGGGCGGCGCAGAAGCCGGGGTCGGCGAGCGGATGGACGACCCGCACGTCGTCGTCGGCCGCCAGCACCGCGAGGCTCGCCTTGCCCACGCGGACGTACCGGAGCCTGAGCCGCCAGGCTAGGCGACGTTCCAGGCGAAGCGGCTCCGCGGCGCCGTCACGGACGAGGGCCTCCTGGACGTCGCGGGCGGCGTCGGGCCGAAGCCACGGGAACGGAATCCGGGTGCGGCTGCGCAGGACTGTGCGCCGAAGCGGGGCGGGCGAGAGCGCGTGGGCCACCCGCAACAGGTCCCGCGGCTCGGGCCGGGCAGTGCCCGCGAGGACGCCCGCCGCTCGGCTCAAGCGCGCGCTGCCGAAGACCTCGTCGCCGCCGACCCCGTCAGCAGCGACCCGCCGCCGGCCGCTTGCAGGAGCGGAACGTGGAAGTGAGCGTTCGGCGGCCAGAGGAGCCCGTGGCGGCGGAGCGCCTGTGTCGCCACCGGCCCCAGGCAGTCGAGCTCGTGCTCGGCCTCGATTCGCACCCAGTCGGCGACTTCGACGTGGGCGACCACGTGCTCCTGCCATTCGTCCTCGGCGCTCCGTTCGGCGCCGCGGAACCGAAGCGTCGCGGGCACCGGAGCCGGCAGACCGTTGCGCCGGGCGAGCCGGGCGGCGACGGCGAGGACGGCGGACGAGTCCCGCCCCCCGGAGAAGCTGACCAGGCACGGCGGGCGCTCGAGCGCCGGCAGGATCCTCCGCTCGAGCGCCTCGAGCGGCGAGCAGTTCGACCTCGGCAGCGCGACCGCGGAGTCGCTGCCGAGCACCACGCCGGCGGCCGCCTCCAGGGCGGAGAGCCGCTCGTCGGCCGCCAGGTGGTCGTTCACGCGAGCAGCTGCCGGGCCGCGGCCTCGGCGAGGAAGGCGTCCACGTCCTCGGCGGCGCGGTCCGTGTCGAGCCCGTACGCCTCGACGAGGATTCCGGCGAGCTCGCTGCGCGTGGTTCCCCTGGCGAGGGCCTCCCAGAGAAGGGCGCCGCTCGCGTTCGCCGTCAGGTAAACGGACTCGGTTAAGTCGAGCGCGACGACCTCGCCCTCGAGCAGGCGCCAGGGCAGGGCCTCCGCCCTCAGCCGGATGAGTTCTTGTTGCGTGTTCACAGGCCTCGCCGTCCACGTCTCAGCGTGATCGATGAACGGGGTTTCGTCCACACAGTCCGATCGAAAGGTCAGTAGTAGGTCGCACCCCAACGCGCTACCCTGGCTAGTGCGACGCGGTTGGCCGCAGCTGTGTCGTGGGCGGAAAGACGCGCATGGAGGTTCTTCCTTTGTGCGCCTGGCCGCCAGGGTGAGCGGGCAGTCCCGGAGACCAAGCGGGAAGGCCCGCTTACCCCCTTTGGAGGGATGCGTCCCCGCAGAGCGAACTGGCACGCTCAGCCCGCGCGCGCCCTGCGGCCGCCCTCGCTTGGTCGGGGGGTGGCCGCAGGCCGTTGCAGGCCCAACGCCGTCTCTTTTCCACAGCGGCCTGTCCACAGAGACGTCCCGAAGGGACATGTCAGGGGTCAGACCCCTGACATGTCCGCTCTGGACACGTCCTGGCCCCGGCGAGCTATCTGCGCAGAGGGGCTCAGGCGACGCCGCTGGCACGGAGTGGGATCACGCCGGCCGGCTCGACGGCCCTGCCGTTGCCGACCGGCTGGGGGACGCCGCCTTGCTCCAGGGACAGCTGCAGCGCCTCGAGCACGTGGACGACCGCGGCGCCTTCTCGCCCGCCCGCCACCGGATCGACGGACGAGCGAATGGCCGCGACGAAGTGCTCGCACTCCTTGCGCAGCGGCTCGTCGTTCGGGACCCGGGGCGACACGATGTCGCCGAAGCTCGCGTGAATGTACTCTCCGAAGGTCTCGGTCCTGCGTGATCCCACGCTCTTGTCGTAGACCGTCAGCTTGCGTTCGAGCTCCATGTCGTCGAACACGGCCATCCGCTCGGAGCCGACCGCGGTGAGCTTCCGCATCTTGTGCGGGTCGAGCCACGAAAGGTGAAGGTGCGCGTTGATCCCCGTGGCGAAGCTCAAGTACGAGAACACGACGTCTTCGACGCCGGGCTGGACGTAGCAGTCTCCATGGGCGCTTGCGGAAACCGGCTCGTCACCGAGCAGATAGAGCATGACCGAGATGTCGTGCGCTCCGAGGCTCCAGAGAGCGTTCTCGTCCTTGCGCACCTTGCCGAGGTTCTGACGGTTCCCGTACAGGTAGAAGAGGTCGCCCAGATGCCCGCGGTCCACCAGGCTCTTCAGCAGCGTGACGGCGGGATGGAAGAGGAGGACGTGGCCGACCATCAGGTGTCGGTCGGCTAGAGCCGCCCTGCGGACGAGGTCGTCAGCGTGGTCGCCTCGGAGCGCCAGCGGTTTCTCGACGAGCACGTGCTTCCCGGCGTCGATCGCGCGTCCCGCCAGCTCGTAGTGCGTGACCGCAGGCGTGGCGATAACGACCGCGTCGAGGGTCTCGTCGTTCAGCAGGTCGTCGAAGTCAGGGGTGATCTTGACCGACGGGTAGAGGGCCCGAAACCGGAGCTGAGCGTCCGGGCTCTGGTCGCAGAGCCAGCGGAGCTCCGCCTCGGGAAGGCCGGCGAACGCACGCGCTAGGTTCGGGCCCCAGTAGCCGAGCCCGACCACGCCGACGCTGACTGGTGTTCTCACGCGGTCCTCCTTCTCCAGATGAGCCCGCCTGCCAGCAGGAGCAGGCCGACGAGCATGGCGACGGCGAAGGCGACGCTGATGCGCGCCAGCTCGCTGCCGGGTGCGAATGCGTAGCAACCGATGAACAAGACCGCGGCCACCGTCCAACCTGCAGCGGCCCTGACGCCGAGGTCGATGGCGAGCAAAGCCTGTGAGAACGTCGAGGCCGCGAGATAGAACGCGACGCCGGCGCCGAGGAGGGTGAGTTCCAGACGCCCGGCGTCGAAACCGGGCCCGTAGAGCGCCATCGCCTCCGGTCCGGCGATCGCCGCGAACGCGACGATTGCTCCGCCTGCGAGAAAGAGGAAGCCTGCGATCCGGAGGACTGCTCGGCGAAAGAGCGCCGCGTCCTCTGTGGCGTGCAGGTGTGTGAAGTTCGGCAGCATGGCGGCTGCAAGCCCCTGAAAGACGTAGACGGGCGCGCGCACGAGCAGCGTCGCAGCCATGACGAGGCCCGCAGCCTTCGTCCCGTCAGATCCGTTCCCGGCGATCACGAGCAGGGGCGCGCCGTTCGTGAGCAGCTGGTCGGCTGCCGCGATGATGCTCGCCGGCGCGGCGAAGGCGGCTGCCGAACCGGCGTGGAACGTCTGGCCCGAACGGTTGGCAAGCATGCTCCGGATCAAACGGCGCCCGAAAACGACTGGAAAGATGGCGCCTGCCAGGCCCGCCGCGACCAACGCAGCGGCCGCTGTGCTCTGCGAAGCCATGAACACGAGCGGCGCGGCCACGAGCAGACGGCCGACCGAGTCCGCAAGAAGCGCTATCGCGTACCCGCTGTACCAGCGTGCACCGCCGAAGAGGCCGCGGACGAGGTATGAGAAGCCGTAGGCGGCGACGCCGGCGACCAGCATGGCCGTCATCCACGAATCGCCCAGGAAGACCCGCTCGTTGATCTGATGCCACCCCAGTGCGAACACGGCTCCGACGAGGCCGAAGGCCGCCAAAGCGATCAGCGTGACCGAACGGAGGACGCTTCTGATCTCCAGGTCCCGCGCGAGCCGGTCGGCAACTGCCCGGGACGCGGTCTGCTCCAGCGGCCGAAAGAGGATGATCGCCGCGACGAAGATCGCACCCCAGAGAATCGCGATCTGGCCGTATCCCTGCGCGCCGAGCGAACGGGCGGCAAGGACGTGGAAGAGGTACGTGAGTACCCCCGACGCGACCATCGCCAGGGAGAGAAGCGGCGCCCCGGCGAGGGCGCCCTGGAAGCGGCGTCGACCCGCGAGCGAAGCCCGCTCGACCGCTGCTACGTGCGTGCTCATCGAAGGACCGGGTTGAGCTCGAGCCGCCTCACGCGAGGGCTGCCTCTGCCTCTCGTCGCAGACGGTGCCAGGCGACCGTGTCCTCGAGGCCGTCCTCGATGGAAACGCTCGCCTTGAAGCCGATGAGCTTCTCCGCCTTGCGCGTATCCGGGATGCGCTTGCGCACGTCCTGGTACTTGCCCGGGAGTGTCTCGTAGGGCACGAAGGTGGCGCGGAGCGGCTGAGGAAGGCCCATCGCGTCCTGCACGAGGCCCGCCAGCTCGAGAATCGTGGTCGGGCGGTTCCCGCCGATGTTGAGGATCTCGCCACGGGCCTCCGGCGTTTCGAGCACCCGCACGAAGCCTTCGATCGTGTCGCCGATGTACGTGAACGTCCGGATTTGCTGCCCGTCTCCGTGGATCTCCATCGTCCCGCCGTCCAGCAGGACCTCGATGAAGGCCGACTGCGGCCCGCCCCACCAGCTCGGGTGGTTGCGCGGACCGTAGGAGCCGAACAGGCGCACGATCGTGACCTTGAGGTCACGCTCCTCGGCGAGTGCCAGGCAGACGTGCTCGTCGTAGAGCTTCGACACGGCATATGCCCACCGACGCGACGTCGAGGGCCCGATCACGAGGTTGTCGTCCTCGGCGAAGGGGGGCGTCGCGTTCCCGTAGACGTCCGATGTCGAAGCCATCACGAGGTCGGCGTCGAGGGAGAGGGCGACGCTCGCCGCGGCGTTCACGCCGGCAACGTTCGCCTCGAGGGTCATCAACGCGCCCCCGTAGCGCGGAATCTTCTGCGCGGCCAGGTGGACGATCGCGTCGCAGCCGTCGAAGGCTGCGCGCAGGTCGCGCCGACGGGTGCAGTCCATCCGCTCGAAGCGGAAGCCCGGGTGCGGAAGCGCCCGGTCTAGGTTGGCAAGCGAGCCGCGCGAGAGGTCGTCGACTCCGATGACCTCGATTCCATCCTGCAGCAGCCTGTCGGTGAGGTGCGAGCCGATGAAGCCGGCCGCTCCGGTAATGCCTACGCGCTTCACGAGGACCTCCTGATCCAGATTTGATTAGTTCGTTCGTCGACTGTCATGCGGCGTGTCTCTTCGCGGCCGGCAGCCGTTCGAGCAGCCCGGAGACCACCCGGTCGGCGACCCCGATGACCGCCTGGCCGTTGACGGTCTCCGGATAGACGTGCGCCGTCGAGGCGAGCGCCAGCCCGGGAACCGGGAACAGGTCGGGCAGCCGTTTCGCGCCGCCGAGCAGATGGACGGGCTCCACAACGCGCGCCCGCTGTACCCGAGACGCGAGGATCTCGTCGTCCCGCAGGGCGGGGAACATCGCGCGCATGTGCCCCAGGTAGCGCTCCTCGATCTCGGCGAGCGGCGCGTCGAGATCGGGGTGCGAGGGGTCGACATACTTCGTTACGTAGAGCAGGGAGCCGCCCGCGTGCGCCGGATCGACCACGTGCGTCGTCTCGACGACGGTGGTGAGAGGCACGCGCCGGTCGGTGATGTTGAGCGTGTAGTAGGGGCTCACGCTGCGACTGGTGCGGAGGAGGAGACAGATGACGCCGAGGTAGCGGCAGTGGTCCCCGCCGGCCGCCTCTGCGAGCTCGCCGTCGAGAAGACCTCGTGCCTGAGGCGGGGTGAGCGTGCAGAGGACTTCGTCGAACGGTCGTAGGGTTCCGTCGACGACGATCCCGCTGACACCGTTGGCCCCGCCTACGATCCGGTCGACAGCCGTGCCCGCGTGGATCTCGCCACCGAGCTTGCGAATGGCTTGCTCGAGCGCGTCGATGAGTGTCTGGTAGCCGCCCTCGAGCCAGCCCATGACCTCGCGCCCGGCGGAATCGCGCGTCTTGGACATCCTGCGCGTCCGGGCCCAGAGGTACGTGGCGGGCAGGTCGTCGAACCTTCCGTCGAACTTCGAGTCGAGGAGGGGGCGCCACAGGCGCTCGACGATGCGCTTCCCGCACAGTCGGAGCAGCCATTCCTCGAGGAGGACGTCGTCGAGATCCTCGTAGCTGCTCTTCAGCTGACAGCGCGCCACGAAGGCGCCGAGCCGGAGACGATCATGGAAGGGCAGCAGAGGGAAGGTGAGGAACTCGCGCAGGGAGTTCATGGAGAAGAGACGGCCGTCGTCGTAGAAGCCGACGCCGGTCGGACGGAACCGGAACCGGTCTCCCAGCCCCAGCTCCGTGGCGAGGCCGATGACTCGGTCGTCCGTCGGCAGAATCACGTGGTAGAAGCGGTCGACGGGGTGCCCGTCGAAGTCGAACGAGCCGACCAGGCCGCCGAGGTCGGGCGCCCGCTCGTAGAGCACCGGCTTCGCGCCGGCCTGAGCCAGGCGATAGGCGGCGGTCATCCCGAGGATGCCGCCGCCCACGATTCCCACGGACGGCCTGGTCACGCCGGGAACGACCCCCGCGCGACCCGCTGGCGGACGAGGAGTCGCCAGTACCCGAGGAGAGTGGGGAGGATGCGCATCTTGCTCTCGCCGTTGCGGCGCGAGCCGTCGAGCTCGACCGGAACCTCCTCGACACGGGCGCCGAGACGCTCGAGCTTGGCGAGGAGCTCCGCCTTGCAGGCGAAGCCACGCTCCTGGATGAGGCGGTCGCCGTATTGCCGCAGGCCGAGCTTCAAGACGGAGGACCGATAGACGCGGAAGAAGCAGGAGACGGTCCTTGCGTCAAGCCCGAGACCGTGCCGGACGGTGAACCCGGCTCCTGCGCTGAGCACGCGGCGGAGCGGGCTCACGTTCACCATCTCTCCTCCGCCGTGGACCGATGCGAGGACGAGCTCGGCGCCGGCGGCCGCGCGCTCGAGCATCGTCGGCAGCGCGTCGAGGTCGCTCGTGGTGTCGGCCTCGAGCGTGACCACGAGAGCCTCCTCGGGGCAGCGCTCGAGGGCCGCAGCGAAGCCGGCGCGGAAGGCCGCTCCGGGCCCCTGGTTCTTGTCCAGCCTGACCAGCTCCAGCGGCAGCGGCCCGTCGTAACCCTCGACGATGTCCGGTGTCCCGTCCTCCGAGCCGTCGTCGACGATGATCACCCTGCTCCCGGCCGGCAGGAGCGCAGGGCGCTCCTCGAGGTCGGAGAGAAGTCGGGGGAGGTTGTCCGCCTCGTTGAAGGCGGGGACGACGAAGAGGTTCGGAGTCTCCGGCGTCAGGCGAGGCAGCGACAGCTGCCCGACCTCACCGACGTCCGCTGCATGTTCCTGGGGAATTGCAACCGTGCTCACGGGGTTCTCACCCCGTTTGCTGCCGTGCGCGATACCGCTTCCAAGACTCTTCTCCTCCGTGGTCTCGCCCCGCGTGTCAGCGAGGCTTGTCGCCTAACCGTTGAAACGAGCCTAGGAAGCCGCGAAGCCTTGTTGTAGGCCAGAATTCGAAGACTCTCCGGGCGGCGAGTAGCTAGCCGATCGAGTAGTGCTCAGGCCTCCTCGTACGCCGTCCCGCGGCCCATATGAGGACGCGGACGCGGCGGATGGCCCTCGCAGGTCCGCCCAGCGTCCCTTCGGGCGGCAGCTCGCTGTCAGGGGACGGGGCCGCGCCTTGGGGTGCGGACGTTGTCCAGAGAGGAAACGAATTCGGCTTCGTCTCGGAGCGCCATGCCCCGTTCAGAGCGGGTGGAGAGGGCGTTCGCACCGAGCCCGGGCAGGAGAAGGCGGGTCGTTACACGACTCACGCGATCGGAGGATCCCCTCGTCGCCGTCGCCGCCTCGCCGCCGCGTCATGCCGTGACGCACCCGTGGTGGAAAGCACTCCCCGAACGGCTAGCCCCCTCGCCGCCGGGTGGGTTTGGCTTTCTGGCCTGGAATGCGGCCTCGAGCCCTCCTAGGCTCTGTGGAGGCAACGTGACGTCCATCGCCGTACAGACACAGACGCTCAGCGCGGGCGCGTGACGAGCGCGACCGTCGCCCTTCGCGCCGCCCGCGGGCGGGTCGCCGTCCGCGCGGACCTCGTTGCGCTTGCCGGCCTCGCCCTCTTCACGGGCGGTCTCGCGGTCGCCACCTGGGGAACCTGGGGCGATCTCGACTCGGACACCGGGTACGACCTCGTCGCCGGGGCCCGGGTCGCGGACGGCGAGCTCCCCTACCGGGACTTCATCTACAACTACGGGCCGCTCGCTCCGTTCCTGAACGGGCTCGCCGCACTCGCCGGCGGCTCCGGGTTCTGGCCCGCAGTCGGCCTCGGCTTTGCGATCGCCGCGGCCATCATCGCGGCCACCTACGTACTGGCCCGCGCTGCGGTCGGGCCCACCGGCGCGTTCCTGGCGGCCGCGCTGACGGCCGCCGTGGCGTTCATCCCCACGAACTACAGCTTTGTCCTCCCGCACACGAATGCGGCCACCCTCGGAACGCTCACGCTGCTCGGGCTCCTCATCTGCCTCTGGCGCTACGGGGCCACCGAGCATTCGCGCTGGGCGGTGGCCGCCGGAGTGACCCTCGGCCTCCTGACGCTGACGAAGCCGGAGCCGGCGCTCGCCGGGCTGCTCGCCGTCGTCGTGTGGGCGATCGCGCGTGCGCGCGCCGGACAGAACGTTCGGCACGCGTGCGCGCTCGGCGCCGTGCCGGCGATCGCGATCCCGGCGGCCGTCTACGGGGCCTTTCTCGTGCTCGTCTCCCCCCACAGGCTGCTCTTCGAGAACCTCTGGCCCCTCGACGAGCTCCGAGCGGGCGGAAACGCGCTGATCGAGGCACGGATGCCGCTGACCGGAGAAAGCTTCGTGGAGCTCGCCAAGATGTCCCTGATCTATGCGGCCGGCATCGCGGGCCTGCTGGCCCTCGCGTGGGTGCTCGACCGCGCCGGCCGCTATCAGCGGCCGCTGGCCGTCGCGTGCGTCGTCGCAGGCGCCCTCTTCGCCGTCGCCGCCATCGTCAAGCCCGACGGGGTCCGGGACGGCTTCTACTACGCGTACGGATGGATTCCGGTAGGTGCGGCGGTGGCGGTCGTCGTCCTCGCCCTTCGGGCGAGGCGCGGTAACAGCTCTGCGGGGACGCAGGCACAGCTGGCCGGGGCGGTCGCGCTGGTCGTGCTCGCGGCGACGACCTACAACGGCTTCGTGATCCATGGCTGGCGCCCCACCATGTCCGTCTACTACATCCCGCTTGCGGCGATCCTGGTCGCCCGCCTCTTCCTCGTCGAGCTCGCGCGCACGCGGTGGGCCTACATCCTCGGGCTCGCGTGGGTGTCTTTCCTGGTTGCCGCCGGCGCCGGTCTGACGCTCAAGGACGCGCGCAGCGAGTCAGTGACGGTCAGTGGGCCTGGAGGGGCACTCGCGGAGACGCCCGCCGAGGCTGGGCTCTACCAGGCGGCGGTGGACGAGATCGCCGCCCGCACGGATCCCGGTGAGCCAATCTTCGTAGCGCCGCTCATGACGAACCTCTATCCGCTGTCGGGCCACCAGAGCCCGCTCGAAAAGATCTCGATGCTGCCGGGCGCGCTGCCCACGGAAGGTGACGAGCTCGCCGCGATCGACCGGCTGGAACGGGCCGGAGTCCGGCTGGTCGTGACCGACGACCGCGAATGGCCCGGCTACGGCAACACGGCCTTCGGCGAGTCGTTCGACCAACGCCTCGCCCGTTGGATCGAAGCCAACTTCGAGCGCGTGCGTAGCGTGACGGTCGAGGGCGAGAAGCCGCGGACCCTGGACATCTGGCTCCGGCGGGAGACGGTCGGCTAGGAACCGGTCGGCTGCGCCTCGACGACCCTCGAGGCGCGGGCAGCGCGCTCACGGCGCACGCTGCGGATCTCGTCGAGCACCTCGGGAGCGCGCCAGGCGCAGAGCGGGAGGTAGACCGCCACGCCGAGCGCGATGAGCAGGAGGAGCTGCCACGCAGCCGACATGTCATCCGGCAGCACGAGCAGCTTCACCGCGAGCACGCAGGCGACCATGGCGAGCGCGGCCTCGGAGACGCCCCGAAGCCCGCGCGCGAGCGAGAACACCGAGACGTCCAGGGCCCGAGCGGTCAGCCAGGCGTAGTAGGGCTCGACGACCGTGCTCGCGATCGCGTAGCCGGCGGCGACGCCGACGATTCCCCACTCGAGCCCGACCGTGAAGCCGACGAGGCTGGCGACGAGCGCCACCACGGCGTAGCGGAGGAGCGTGCCCGTGCGGTCGCGCGCCTGGAGGATGCGCGGAGTTGAGCGTCCCGCAGCGACTGGAGCAGGCCGACCCACGCGAGCAGATCGGATCACCGGCTCCGCGTCGTGCCCAGCGCGTCGCCGAGGACGACCGTGACGAACTCGGGCGCGACGACGACCAGCCCGAGCATCGCCGGGATCGTCACGGCGCCGACGAGCCGGTTGACGCGGATCCACGCGGACGCCATGCGGCCGGGCTCGTCCTGCATGCTGCGAGAACGCGGGGAAGAGGACCTCGGCGATCGGCCAGCCGATGCCGGTTCGAGCGGCGCGAGCATGACGTTGTAGGCGAGCGCGTACGACGCCGAGCGCCGCCGCGCCGAGCACGCGGCCGATGAGCAGGTTGTCGGCGTTGCGGTTGAAGTAGAAGAGCACGCGCGTGCCGAAGACGTTGGCGCTGAAGCCGGCGAGCCGGCGCAGGCTGCGCGAGGGAGAACGTGAACCGCGGGCGCCAGCGGCGAGAACTGCCAGAGGAGGAACGTCGAGGCGACGGCCAGCGACGATCTGCTGGCCGATGATCGCCCAGGCGCCGTAGCCCGCGACCGCGAGCGCGATCCCGGCGACGCCGGCCGCCACCGCTCCCGGCCATCAGCCGCAGCTCGAGGCTCCGGAAGTTCATGTCGCGCGTGAGGAGCGCGTTCTGCGTCGTCCCGAGCGCGGTGACGACGAAGGTGAGCGAGAGCGCCGCGAAGAGCGGCTGCACCTCGGGCTCGCCGTAGAAGGCGGCGATCGGCCAGGAGAGCGCGATGCCGAGGAGCGTGAACGCGGCGCCGACGCCCGGTGCTCGTCCAGAAGACGGTCGAGCGGTCGGCTTCCGAGAGGTTCCGCCGCTGGACGAGCGCGGCGCCGAGCGCGAGGTCGGAGAAGACGGGCACGATCGCGGCGAAGACGATCACCATCGCCGCGAGGCCGTAGTCCTCGCGGGACGAGCAGCCGCGCGAGGATGATCGCGACGACCGTCTGCCAGGTCTGGCCGAAGACCTGCGAGATCGACCTTCCACACGAGGCCGCGCAGGACCCGCGAGCGCATAGTCGGCGCTGGCCTGCGGCCGTCATCGCGTCAGGCCGTCGGCTGCGGCAGGCAGCGGCGACGGCAGCCGAACCGGCACCTGCGCGCGGGCCGTCCGGCAGCGCCGGGAGGCCGCGGCCCGCTCGAGGCAGCCTGCTCGATCGCGTCGCGCCGCCCGCTCGCCCGCGTGGCCGTCCCAGAGCGGCGGCATGCGGCGCTCGGTGCGGCGCGCTCGCGAGCAGAGCCGGGATCTCGGCGATGCCGGTCGGGATCGAGCCCGAGCACGCGTGTTCGTCCCGTGGGTGACGGTGACGGGCCGCTCGGTGTTGTCGCGCAGCGTGAAGCACGGCACGCCGAGCGCGGTCGTCTCCTCCTGGACGCCGCCCGAGTCGGTGACGACGGCGGCCGCGCCCGCCTCGAGCGAGAGGAAGCGCCTGTACGGAAGCGGCGTCGTGAGCGATCGAGGCGCTCCGAGGCGGGCGAAGCCGAGCGTCGTCGAGTCGGTCCAGGGTCCGCGGGTGCACCGGGAAGACGACCGGCAGATCGCCGCGCGACCACGGCCTCGAGCGCGCGCATCGTGCGCGCGCAGGAGCTCGGGCTCGTCGACGAGCGCCGGGCGGTGGAGCGTGACGAGGACGTAGCCGCCGGCCCGCAGGCCGTAGCCGCCGCCAGACCGCGAGCGCGCCGGGCCTTGCCGCACGTTCGCCATGAGCGTGTCGATCATCGTGTTGCCGACGAAGCACGACCGACTCGCCCGCGATGCCCTCGCGCTGCGAGGTTCTCGTGCGCCTCCGCGCGAGTGGGTGAGGAGAAGCGTCGAGAGGTGGTCGGTCAGCCGCCGGTTGTGCTCCTCGGGCATCGTCCAGTCGAAGCTCCGGAGCCCCGCCTCGAGGTGGCAGACGGGGATCTGGAGCTTGACGGCCGCGAGCGCGCCGGCGAGCGTCGAGTTGACGTCCCCGGGACGACGACGAGGTCGGGCTCGAGCTCGCTGGAACACGTGCTCGAGGCCCGCGAGCGCCCGCGCCGTCTGCTCGCCGTGGGCGCCCGAGCCGACCTCGAGCTGCACGTGGGGCTGCGGCAGCGGGAGCTCCGCGAAGAAGACGTCCTTGACCGCCGCGTCGTAGTGCTGGCCCGTGTGGACGAGGCGCTGCTCGACGGCCTCGCGGCGCTCGAGCTCGGCGTAGACGGGCGCGACCTTCATGTAGTTCGGGCGCGCGCCGACGACGTGGACGACGAGCGGTCTCGCATTCACGCGTCTCATGCCGCGCCTCCGGTCAGGAGCGCGGCTGTGCGCGCGCCGATCTCGGGCCAGCCGAGGCTCTCGGCCCGCGCGAGGGCGGCTTCGCCCTTGCGCCGGCGCTCGCCGGCGCTCGGCGGCGGCCGCGACCTCGAGCGTGGCGCGCGAGCGAGTCCGGTCGACCGGGCTCGAAGAGCCAGCCGGCTGCCTCGCCGTCGAGGAGCTCCTCGTAGACCGGCCTGCTGCGCGGCGACGACGGGAATGCCCATGCGAGAGCGCGAGGATGAGCGAGCCGGACGTCCCGCCGTCGCTGCGCGCGACGACGGCCGCGTCGGCGGCGCTCGAAGAGCTCGGCGACGCGCTCGTCGGGGACGAAGCCGAGGAGCGGTCGACGCGCGGGTCGCGCCGCCGCGTGGCGGCGCACTGCGTCGCCCTGCGCGTCGGCGCAGACCGTGCCGGCGACCACGAGCGCGGCGTTGGGGAGCTCCGCGGCCGAGAACGCGCCGAGCAGGCGATCGACGTCCTTGTAGTCGCGCAGGTCGCCGAAGCAGAGGAACAGCGAAGGCGTCCGAGTCGACGCCGAGCGCGGCGCGCACGGCGTCCCGCGGCCGGCCGGCTCGGGTAGACGCCGATGTAGGAGCCGTGCGGGAACGATCGCCGCCTTGTCGGCGCCGACCGCCCGAGCTCCCGGCGGACGCTCTCCAGAGTGCCGCCGTCGTGAACGATGAGCAGGTTGCTGAGAGCGCGCGAGCGTGCGCGCTCCGAGCCGGTCGAGCCGCTCGCTCTCGACCTCGTGCGGGAAAGACCTGGTGGACCGTCCAAGCGACGCGGTAGCCGAGGGCCCGCGCGCCGGCGAGGCGAGCGGCGAAGAGACCGAGCTTGACGTAGGAGAGCGGCGTCCGCAGGCGCCGCGGGCCCTTCTGGTGGCGCCAGAAAGGCTGCGGCCAGTGGAAGTGCAGGTAACCGACTTGGTGTCGAGCCCGGACGAGCCAGCCGAGCTCGAAGGCCGGCTCGGGCACGAGCTCGAACCCGTGGGTCCGCAGGGCGTCGTACAGGAGTTGCTGGTAGGGGTTCGTTCGCAGCACGGAGGGAAAGCTGGCGATCTGTGGGCGCGCCGCGGCCGCGACGGCGGCGCGCGCTGGGGTCGCGCGCGGCGCGCGCGTCTTCGGAAGCTGTGCGGTGGACAACGATCTGAAGGTAGGCCGCGGCCATTCGCCTTCCTATGGTCGGAGTGCCAGATCCTCGCTAGCCGTTGGGCTAGGTTCGCTCGGAAAACGCTGGCCCATCGGCCCGTAGGCACGGCGATTTCGCCGCCCTAGCATCCGCGGTATGAGCGAAGGCGTCGTTCCTCTTCGACCCGATCCCGCTGTCGCTGCTTTCGCCGCGGGAGCTCGAGGTGCTCGAGATGGCCTCGCTCGGGCTCACGAACTGGCAGATCGCGGCGCGCCTGCACGTGACCGTGCACGCGGTCAAGTTCCACCTCGCCGGCATCTACCGGAAGCTCGGCGTGACGAACCGGACCGAGGCCGCCGTCGCGTACCTGCGCGCCGAGCGCATCGGCCCGACCGACGACGAAGGACTGGTTGCCTGATGGACCTGCAGCTCTACGCCCGTGTCCTCTGGCGGTTCCGCGTGCTGGTCGTCTGCGGGACTGCTCCTCGCCGTCGCGCTCGCGTTCTTCTCCTTCGTCGACGTGAAGCTCGACGGGGGCAAGCCGTCGTTCACGTACCGGGACAACGAGCAGTGGGAGAGCGCCGCAACCGTCGAGGTGACCTCGAACAGCTTCCTTGCCGGCCAGTCGGTCGACCCGGAGACGCTCAGTGCCCTGCAGTCGACCGGTAAGAGCCCGGCGGAGCTCCGCAGATTGTTCGAGAACGCAAATGTCGGAGACTTCAGCAACATGGACGTCCTCAACATCGCGACCCTTCACCTCATGCGGCTCGCCATGTCAGACGACGTCAGGGAGATCATGCTGAAGGACGGGCGCGGTCCGATCCGCGGCGCGCTGCAAACCTTCGCCGTCGCAGTCCGGGGAGGCGCAGGTGCCCTTCATCAACTTCTCGGCGGTCGCGATCTCCCCCGAGGAAGCGTCCTCCCTTGCCGGTCGCCACGTCGCAGCTTTCACGAAGTACGTGCGCAGCGGCAGGACGCGGCCGACATCGCCGAAGACAGGCGCATCGTCATCGACACGACCAACCAAGCAGCGCCAGCCACGTCTGCTCGAGGGCCGCAAGAAGACCCGGCCGATCATCGTCTTCCTTGCGGTCATGACCGCCGTCGATCGGGCTCGTGTTCGTCCTCGAGAACCTGCGGCCGCGCGTCCGCACGGTTCCGCCGCAGCAGCTGGACGGAGACGACGACGAGCGCCGCCGCCGTCTCACCGGCCTAGCGCCGCCGCATGAAGGTCATCGCCGGAGCTGGCGAGCGCGGGCCGGTCCTCGCCACCGCGGTCGCTCTCAGCGGGCTCGCGTTCCTCGTCCTCACGGTTCCGCTGGGGCTCCCCGTCTTCGAGGTCTCGGCGATGGTGGCCGCTGCCGTGCTTGTCACGGTCGCCTACCAATTCCTCCTGCGCTGGCAGGTTCTCGTCGGCTTGACGATCCTCGTCGTCCTCTTCATCCCGATCAAGCGCTACCTGCTGCCCGGGAACATGCCCTTCGACCTCGAGCCCTACCGGCTCGTCGTGTTGCTCGTCATCGTCGGCTGGGTGACGTCGCTGCTCATCGACCCGCGGGTCCGCCTCCGGGCGAGCGGGTTCGAGGGCCCGGTGCTCCTGATCCTCTTCGCGGCCATCGGCTCCGCCATCGTCAACCCGGGCCGTGTCAGCGCAGTCCAGGCGGAGGTGATCAAGGGCCTGATGTTCCTCGGCACGTTCTTCCTCGTCTTCTACCTGCTCGTCAGCGTCGTGCGCAAGCGGACTCAGATCGACTTTCTCCTCAAGGCGCTCGTTGTCGGCGCAGCGGTCGTCGGCATCTTCGCCATGATCGAGTCGCGCACGGCCTACAACGTCTTCGACCACCTGGGCGAGGTCATGCCCTTCTTGCGCGACGGCGAGGTCCGGGACGGGGAGATCGACACCCGCGGGGGCAACATTCGCGCCTTCGGTTCCGCCCAGAGCCCCATCGCGCTCGGGGCGGTCCTCATCATGTTGGTGCCGCCCGCCATCTACGTCGCGCAGCGCAGGCGCAAGGCCTTCTGGTGGGTCGCCGCCGTTCTCATTGCCCTGGGTGGCCTCTCGACCCAGACGCGAACGAGCGTCGTGATGATCATTCCGCTCGTGCTCGTGTTTCTCTGGCTGCGGCCGAAGGAGACGAGGCGGTACTGGCCGGCACTCATTCCGGTGCTTTGCGTCGCGTACTTCGCTTTGCCGGGCACGATCGGCACGATCAGAGGCGCCTTTTTCCCCGAGGGCGGGCTCATCGCCGAGCAGTCGAAGCATGCCGGCGCCGCGCGGCAGCGGCCGCATTGCCGACCTCGACCCGGCGCTCGAAGAGTGGGAGTCGCAGCCCATTCTCGGCCAGGGGTATTCCACCCGCCGGACCGGCGCAGAGACCGGTCACCAGGACCAGATCCTCGACAACCAATGGCTGAAGACGCTGCTCGAGACGGGGGCCGTGGGCGCGTTTGCCTGGCTCTGGCTCTTTGCCCGCTTCCTCAGGCGGCTCGGCGCGGAGGCGAAGGTCGACCTCTCGGACCGAGGACAGCTCCTCGTTGCCGTGGCCGCCTCGGTGGCTTCGTTCGCCTTCGGGATGTTCTTCTACGACGCCTTCTCGTTCATCCAGGTCACCTTCCTCCTCTTCATCCTCCTGGGGGTGGGGGCCACGACGTTGTCGATGAAACCGCAGGAGCGCGCGGTCAGGGAAGCGCGCGTTCCTCCACGACTCGCGACGCCGCAACCCTCGTGAGCTACGTCACCGATCACGCCTGCCCGAAACGAGGCCGAGAACCTCGCTCGGCTGGCCGGCTGCCTGGCGGAGCAGACCGTCCGGCCCAGCGCCTGGGTCATCGTCGACAACGGCTCCACGGATGGCACGAGCGACCTTGCGGACGAGCTCGCGCGCACGCACGACTGGATCCGGACCGTGTCGATCCCGGGCGCGACCGGCAACGTCCGCGGAGCGCCGGTCATCCAGGCCTTCAACGCCGGTCTTGCCACGCTCGGCCGAGCAGCCGGACGTCGTCGTCAAGCTCGACGCCGACGTCTCCTTCGAGCCGGACCACTTCGAGCGGCTCCTCGGCGAGTTCGCCGCCGATCCCGCCCTGGGCATCGCGAGCAGCAGCTGCTGGGAGCTCGAGGACGGGCGTCTGGCGCCAGCGCTTCACGACGCGGGACGCTCCCCGCGGCGCGGTCCGCGCATACCGCTGGGAGTGCCTGCAGGCCGTCTCGCCGCTCGAGGAGCGGATGGGCTGGGACGGGATCGACGAGCTCAAGGCCAAGCTGCGCGGCTGGAGGACGACGACGATCGCCGACATTCCGTTCCGCCACCACCGCCGCGTGGGGGAGCGCGACGGGTCGCGCCGGCTTGCGTGGGAGGCCGAGGGAAGGCTCGCCCACTACATGGGCTATCGCTTCGACTATCTCCTGGTGCGCTCGCTGTACCGCTCCCTCGAGGAGCCCGCTGCGCTGGCGATGGTCTGGGCCTACGCGGGCGCCGTCGTGCGGCGAGAGCCGCGGTGTCCCGATGCCGAGGCGCGGGCCTACCTGCGCCGGGAGCAACGGCTCCGCCGCCTGCCGCTGCGGGCGCGCGAGGCGCTCGGCCGGCCGAGCCGCGCCTGATCCCGCAGCCGGGCTACTGTGCCCGGCGCGGCACCGTCATGGTCGAAGCAACGCAGAACATCTCCGTCGCGCGCACGTTGGACGAGGTCGAACAGCTCCGTCCCGTCTGGAAGGAGCTGCGCTTCGGCCGCGTGGACGCCGAGCTCGACTTCTACCTGGCGGTGCTCCGGCGCGCGACCGCACGTCGTCCGCCCCCATGTGGTCGCGCTCCGGGACGACGGCCGCGTCAGGCGATGGCCGTGGCGCGCGTCGAGGACGTACCGCTCACGAGCTCGGTCGGATACCGCACCGTCTACCAGCCGAACGTGCGCTCGCTGACGCTCGTGCACGGGGGGCTCGCCGGGGTGGAGTCCTCCGCAACGGCCCACGCGCTCGTCTCGGAGCTGCGTGCGGCCCTGACGGGCGGCGAGGCCGACCTCCTGCTCCTGCCCGCCCTCCGTGCCGACAGCCCCTTCTACGCCGCCGCGACGACGCAGCCGGCGGGCGTCCTGCGCGAGCTCTCGAGCGTGAGCACGCACCGGCGCCTCCGCCTTCCGGCCTCCCTCGACGAGTTCCTGCAGGAGAAGTCGGCCAAGACCCGCGAGAGCGTCAAGCGCTATACGAAGCGGCTCCGCAAGGAGCACGGCGAGGGGCTCTCCGTCGAGATCCTCCGCGAGCCGGGAGACGCCGAGCGCCTCTTCCGCGACCTCGACGCCGTGGCCGCGAAGACGTACCAGCGCGGACTCGGCGTTGCCTTCGCCGACACGGCCGAGCAGCGAGCTCTGACCACGCTCGGGCTCGAGCGGGGCTGGTTTCGCGCGTACGTGCTCTATCTGGAAGGGGCGCCGGTCGCCTTCTGGCCCGGATACGCGTACGACCGCACCTTCTTCATCGGGACGCCCGGCTACGACCCCGCGTACGGGAAGTACCGCGTCGGCCAGTACCTCCAGGCCGAGATGATCGACGACCTTTGCCGGGACGAGACGATCGACTATCTCGACTACGGCTTCGGGGACTCCGAGTACAAGCGGCGCTTCGGCAACGAGAGCTGGGAGGAAGCCGACGTGCTCTACCTCGCCCCGACCTTCAAGGGCGTTCGGGTGCGAGCGGTGCGGGCGGGCGTAAGCTCGTCCGTGAGCCTGGCGAAGCGCGTTCTCGGCGGCGAGCGCGCAGCGAGGCTCAAGAAGGCGTGGCGCGAGCGACTGGCGAAAGACGCCGAGCGCTGACGAGCAGGCCTGCGGCCGCTCGACCCGCTATTCTCCCGCGCTCCCAGTTCCCAGACTTTTGGTACCCGGAACTCACCCGTCGGCGTGCGGCCAGCCGGATTCTGCGCAGAGAGTCGCTTGGTTCTGCTCTCTGCTCGTAGGCATCGCCGTCGCCCTCTCGCTCGCACCGGCCGCTGAGGGCGCGCCGCAGCCACTCGAGCCGGCCAGCGTCTTCGTCACTCCCAAGGGATCTGATGCGAATCCCTGCACGAGAAAGAGACCGTGTAGGAGCTTCGACCGCGCCTATCACGTCGCTTCGCCGGGCGACACGGTCAACGTCGCAGGTGGTTACTACCCCTCGCAGACTCTCCACCGTAAGGCCCGCGCGCGACCGCCGTACGTGTACATCCGCGAGGTGCCCGGAGCGCGTGTGATCATCGGCAACCCGGGCGCCCAAGACAATTGCCTTGCTTTCGACGGCGCACAGTACGTCACGGTGCGCGGCGTGGCGACGAGGTACACAACTGTCGGGGGCCAGAGACACCAGTGCGGAGTCTCGATCGGCCGTGGCAATGCCCATCACGTCACGCTCGTCGGCGTCAATGCGGGAATGATCTGGTTCGGCGCCGACCACGTCAGGGTCTTCGGCGGCGATTTCGGCCCGGGGATCGACGAGAACACGAAGATCGAGTTCGGCACGCGGCCACGCGCCGCGCAACATCCTGATCCAGGGTGCTCGAATCCACGACGCCCGCATGCACCGAGAGCATCAGGAGTGCATCGCTCTCTGGGGCGGAATGGGCATCACGATCCGCAACTCGCACATCTACAACTGCGCGGTCTTCCACCTCTGGATCGTGGCCGAGTCCCGGGCAGACGATCCGGAACATCCGGATCGAGAACAACCTGTTCACCCAGCCCGGGCCCAGACCGGCCCCCCATCAGCTCCACGATCAAGGTCGGCGACCACGGCGGACGCCTGGCGAAGCATCGTCCTGCGCGGGAACCGCGTGCTCGTGGACGAGATGTACATCGTGCAGGGCTACGACGACGGGGGGAATCGGGGACATCCACCTCCTCGGCAACCGCGTCGCCGAGCGCATCACGCTCGGCAGCCGGCAGAACTGCATGCGGATGAGGACCTACAGGCCGAAGCCCGGCGTGGTCTTCCAGTGCGGCTTGAACCGGCTGGTCCGCAGGTAAGCGCGTCAGGACAACCGGGAGCGGCCGCCGGCGCGCGTCAGCACCGCGTCGGCGAGCTCGGCGAGCAACGACGGATTGCCCGCCAGCACGTCGATCGGCCCTCGTTTCGAGAGCTCGAGAGCCTCGAAGTCCGCGGGTGAAGAGAGAAGGCGCAAGCGGCCTGCGTTCGCGAGGTGCCGGTCGACCCCGCCGAGCTCGCCCCGGTAGATGCTGTACGACGGGATGCCGAGGAAAGCCGCCTCGCGCACCATCGTCCCGCCGGAGGAGACGATGAGATCGGCCGACTTCAGGAGCGGGACGAAGGGGACTGCCTCTTGCAACACGACGGGGGGTTCGTCCAGCGAAAGCGCTCGAGATATTCGGCCTGCCGCGGGTACCTCGGGAGAGAGCACGACGACGGCGCTCTCCTCCCGCGCGAGGTGGTCCAGCAGCGCGAACGTGAGCTCACCGGACGCCTCGCGGTAGTAGTGGCTCTCCTCGGCTGGGGGGCGGAAGAGGACGCGCACGAGCGCGTCGTCCTCGATTCCCTCGATCGGGTACGGAGCGATCGGACTCGAGGTCGACCCCCGTGAAGGAGATGTGCTCCTTGAGCCCCTGATAGGGGATCAGGCGCCCGCTTCGGATGCCCTTCGCGAGATAGGCGCCGGGGTCGATGACGTCGGGGAAGACGACGTGGGACCCGGTGAGCCGCTCGAAGGTGAGGTCGGCGAACTCGTAGTCCGACACGCTGAAGTTGGGGATGCCCATCCGCCGCGCGACGAGGGCCGAGGCACGCCCGGCGTGGACGAGCGCGTCCGGGCGGGGGCGACCGCGGAAGAAGGCCGAAAGGGCGCGTGCGCGCTGGAGGAGCCCCGTTACCTTGCGCACCTTCCCCTTGCCGTAGCTCGCCCCGATTGCCGAGAACTCCGCGCCCTCGCCCTCCAGCAGGTCGAGCGCGATCCCGTAGTCCCGCGCCGTGACGACCGCCTCTGCGCCCGCGCGTTCGAAGGCGCCCTTGAATGGCAGGAGGTACTGGACCTGCGGCGGGTTCTCGATGTCGATCCAGATGCGCACGCGTGACGCAGGCCCGCCGGCTAGAGGCGAGCCGGGCGCAGGCCCGAGACGGCGAGGAGCGCCGCGGCGTGACCGGCCCGCGCCGCCCGGCCGCCCTTCGAGACGATCATGTGGGTGAGGGCGGTCAGGCCGACGCCCACCCGTTCGAGCACCGCGCCGACACGTCCGCTGTGCTTGCGGGCGTAGCGGACGCGGCTCTCGGCGAGAACCGGCAGGAGCGACGCGCGGGGCGCGGAGGCTCCTCCCTCGTGGTCGGCGACCGCCTCCGGTTCGTAGCGGACGTCGTAGCCGGCCTCGCGGATCCGCCGGCAGAGGTCCTTGTCCTCGCAGTACATGAAGAACCCCTCGTCCAGGCCGTCGAGCTGTTCCAGGAGGTCGCGGCGAACGAGCATGCAGGCCCCAGAGATCCAGTCGGGCGATCCGGCGCGCTCGTACGCGGTCTCATCAGTGACGAGCTCGCTCGTCCACGCGGCCGCGGGGAAGAGGCGATGAAGGAAGAGCGCGTTCGCGTACGTCGAGGCCAGCCGCGGGAAGCGTCGCTGCGAGGGCGCGAGCTCGCCGTCGCCCTCGACGATTTTCGGCCCGACCGCGCCGACGCTCCCCTCCTCGGCGAGCACGCGCGCGAGCCGCCGAACCGAGTCCGCGCCCATGCGCGCGTCGGGGTTGAGAAAGAGGACGTACGGCGCGCTCCCGGCCCGCCAGCCGGCGTTGCACCCGTACGCGAAGCCGCCGTTACGCGGTAGTGCCAGCGCCTCGACCTCCAACCCGCTCAGCGTCTTCAGGGTCCCGTCGCTCGAGGCGTTGTCGGCCACGATGACGTTCAGGTCCTCGGCAGCCGCGAGCGGCTCCACGCAGCGGTGGAGGTGCTGTCCGGAGTTGAAGGACACGACGACGACGTCGACGAGGGCCACAATCCGAGCGTAGCGCAGGAATCGAAGGTCTCATCCTCGCCTTCCGGGTGGGTTTTGCCGTCCGGGGCCACCGGCTCGAGAATTCGTTCTATCGTCAGTAGACCGCCAAGCGTTTCCCCCCGGTGGAGGCCGCAGCCGGTCCGGGCGCTCGAGGGACGATGTTCACAATCGCCGTCTTAGCCATCGCCGCCGCGCTCGCCGCTCAACCTGCCGCTCCGGTGGAGGGATCCGCGGCCCCCCGCGAGCTGCCGCATCCGGGGGTGTACACGCAACCGGCCGATCTCTTCGTATCGCCGTCGGGCGCGGACGCAGGCACCTGCACGGAGGCGACCCCCTGTCGGAGCTTCGACCGCGCCTACCAGGTCGCCCGGCCCGGAGACGTGGTCGAAGTGGCGGACGGCTCTTACCCGTCCCAGACGATCGCGGCCAAGGCCGAGGCTGGGCCGAAGTACGTCGTCATCCGGGAAGCCGCCGGCGGGCGCGCGATCGTCGGCGACCGGGGCGCCACCGAAAACTGCATCGCGTTCGAGGGCGCCGCCTACGTCCTCGTGGCCGGATTCGAGACCCCGTACGTCAGGGTTCAGGGGAATCCCAGCCAGTGTGGAGTCAGCGTCGGGCGCGAGGGGGCGCATCACGTGATCTTGCTCGATCTCGACGTCGGCGGCGTGTGGGTCGGAGCCGACGATGTGCGCGTCTTCGACTCCGACATCGGCCCGAACGTGAACGAGGGTGGAACCCCCACGGCGATCTCCGGTGACGAGACCGACGACTCCCAGCGCGTTCTCTTCGAGGGCAACGACTTCCACGACTACACGTCGGTAGGCGACAACCACCAGCAATGCTTCGCCGCGTGGTCCGGGCGGCGCATCACGCTTCGCGACAATCACTTCTACAACTGCGAGACGTTCCACCTCTGGCTCGTCGCCGAGAGCGGCTACGAGATCTCGGACTACCTGATCGAGGGCAACACCTTCACGCAGCCGGATTCGTCCATCGCGATCTCCTCCACGATCAAGCTCGGCGACCACGGGGGCGCTCTCGAGAACATCGTCCTGCAGGACAACCGCGTCCTGACCGACGAGCTTTACGTCGTGCAGGGCCACGACGAAGGGGGCACCGGCGACATCCGCATCCTCGACAACCGGGTGAGGGAAGGAATCTCGCTCGGAGGCGGTCAGGACTGCATGGGGGAAGCGACCTATGACGACGCCGGAGTCGTGCTCGAGTGTGGAGGAAACAGGCTGGTGGGCGCAGCCGTGCATTCGTCAGCCAAGTAGGCAGGCATCGAGGCCGGCCCTTGGACTGTACTTTTCCCCCTCTTCCGGGCGACGAGCGCCGGCAGCCGCGCGGCTAGACTCGGCTCGAGATGGTCGCGATCGTCGTCATCACGTACAACCGCCTGCACCTGCTCCGGCAATGCGTGGAGAAGGTGCTCCTGCGGACCTCGGACGCGACACGTGAGATCGTCGTCTGGGACAACGCCTCGACCGACGGAACCGCCGCGTACCTGGACTCCCTTACAGACCCGCGTATCAGGGTCGTCCACCACCCGGAGAACATCGGCCAGAACGCCTACGCCCACGCGGTTCCCCTGACGACCACGCCGTACTTCCTCGAGCTCGACGACGACGTGGTCGAGGCTCCAGAGGGCTGGGACCGCGCCATGGTCGACGCCTTCGAGCGCTTGCCGGAGATCGGCTTCCTGCAGGCGAAGCTCGCCGACGACGGCTACAGCCCCGGGGCCGACCTCTTCTACCGCAAGAAGGCGGGCCTCTACCACCCCGAGGAGGTCAACGGCGTCACCATCCTCCTCGGCGGCCCGGTCGGCGGCGGCTGCACGATCACGTCCCGGGAGCTCTACGAGCGGGTCGGCGGCTTCCGGCAGAACAAGAAGATGGTCTTCTGGCACGAGGACGCGGCGTATATCGAGGACATCGAGAAGCTCGGGTTCGGAAAGGCAATTCTCGACTCGGTCACGGTCGTCCACCACGGCGGTCCGCACTATTCGGAGATCACGCCCGAGAAGCGGGCTTACTACGAGCACGTGCGCAAGATGGACGCGCGCAAGGCCGCGGCCAAGCGCGCGCTTCTCGCCGTGCCCTTCGTCCGCCCGCTGAACGAGCGCTACGGCTGGTTCGAGCCGCCTCGCTCCAGCACGCCTTCGCGCCCGGCCCAGGCCTCGCAGAGCCAGCCCAGCTCGTAGGGCCGGCAGGTCGCGTTGAGCTCGCACCCGCCGGCTCGCGCCCGCGATCCCGCGGCCGAGGAGCCGGGAGCTCGCCGTGTTCGCATAGAGAAGGAGGCGGTCCCAGGGCCGCCGGCGGTGGATCGAGCGGTAGATCATGCGCTCGCCCTCGTCGACCATGCGCAGGGAGAGCTCGTTCCTGCCGTGGATCCAGCGGAGCCCTCTGCCCGTCGCCTCGGCATACGCCGGCTCGCCGCTCGCCTCGGAGAGCTCGAGCAGTGCCATGGGCGCCATCGCATGCTGGTGGACGGAGTAGATCTCGTACGGCTCCACGATTCGCCCGGTCTCGGCGTCGTACAGCCAGGGCCACCCTCCGTCCGGAAGCTGCAGGGAGAGCACGCGGTCGGCGGCGCGCTGTGCCGCCGGGAGCGCACGCTCGTCGCGTTCGAGCCGCGCAGCCGTCGCAAGCGCCAGGATGCTGTAGATCTGCGTCGCGAAGTTGGGGAAGCGGCGCCGCGGGCCGGGCGCGCCCGAGTGGTAGAAGAGCCCGGAGGGCGCCTGGTTCTCGGTGAGGAGAAAGTCGACCGCCTCCCGGAGGGCCCGCCCCTCACCCGCGGAGAGATCGTGCTGGACGGCGAGGCCGAGGACGATCCAGGCGAGCTCCATCCCTTCACGCGCCGCGAGCCCGCCTTGCTCGGCGAGAGCCCGTTCGAGGCGCGTCCCGAGCTCGTCCCGCCGGCCGCCTTGCGTTCTCGCGTCCGCCCAGAGGTAGAGCCCGAGATCGCCGGGGACGAGCTCGGGGGAGTCCAGGTGCTCCAGCGCCGCCTCGTAGATGCGCTCGGGGTCGAACGGGTGGGCGGTACTCCGCCGCCCGCGCCCGTTCCAACCCGATGCACGTCATGAGCGTGTAGCGGAGCGAGCGTCCCCGCGGCTCGGGATCGCCTCGAACTCGCTCGAAGCAGAAGAGCCCGGAGGGCAACTGCATGCCGCCCAGGAACTCGAGCGCGAGTGTCACCAGCCCGCGAATTTCGGCTGTCGTCTCCAGTTTCGGGCCCGGTCCCGTCAGAACGGCGGAAGCAGATCCTAACGGCAGCTGCCTCCGAAGCCTGGACGAAAGGGGGTTTTGGCCCCTGCATCGTCCTCGTACGATGAGGTGACGGGCAGGCCTGCCCGCAGCCCATCGTGCGTAAGGTTCTCTTCCTCGCCTACTACTTCCCGCCGCACGGGGGCGGCGGCGTCCAGCGTTCCGTCAACTTCTGTCGGTATCTCCCCGAGTTCGGCTACGTGCCGACCGTCGTTACCGGGCCGGGGCTCGACTCGGACGGGTGGGGCCCGCCCGACAAGACCCTGAACGACCGTGTCCCGTCGGGCACGGAGGTCGTCCGCATACCCGGGCCCGTGCCGTCGCCGAGCAGCGGCTGGCGCAACAGGGCCGAGCGCCTCCTCAGGCGCCCCGACGCATTCGATCGCTGGTGGCTGGAGTGCGCGGCTTCTACGGGGCGCAGTGCCGCCCCGGGTGTCGACGTCGTCTACGCCTCCATGTCCCCCTTCGGGACCGCGGAGGCCGCCGCCCGGATCGCCGCGCATCTTGGGACGCCCTGGGTGGCCGACCTGCGTGATCCCTGGGCCCTCGACGAGTGGCGTGTCTATACCTCTTCGCTTCACCGGCGTCTGGAGCTTCGACGCATGCGCGCGGCCCTGGCCTCGGCAGAAGCGATCGTCATGAACACACCGGAGGCGGCCCGCATGCTCGTCGAGCAGTTTCCCGAGCTCGGGCGAAAGCCGGTGGTCACGATCCCGAACGGGTTCGACGCGGTCGATTTCGTCGGCGCCTTGCCGGACCGCGGCGACACCGCGTTCCGCATCGTCCACGCGGGGGCAGTGCACACGGACGGCGACTCCGGCACCGCCAGGCTCGTCCGCCGCCTCCTGGGAGGCGAGATGAGAGGGCTGGACGTCTCGACGCGCTCACACCTCTACCTTCTGCAGGCCGTTTCATCCCTATTGCTCGCCCGGCCGGAGCTCCGCACGAAGCTGGAGGTGCACCTGGCCGGGTCGCTCACCGAGGCCGAGCGTGCGGCCCTTCCGGAGGGCGTCGTGCGAGCGCGCGGTTACCTCCCGCACTCCGAGACGATCGACTTGCTCAGATCGGCGGACCTCCTGTTTCTGCCGATGCACGACCTGCCGTCGGGAGTTCGCTCGCGGATCGTCCCCGGTAAGACGTACGAATACCTCGCCTCCCGCACTCCGATCCTCGCTGCGGTCCCGGACGGGGACGCGCGCGACCTCCTCGCAGAGTCCGGTAGCGCGTTCGTGTGCCGGCCGAAAGACGTTGCCGGCATGGCCCGGGTGATCGAGCAGCAGGTCGAGCGTGCGGCCCGCGGAGAGCCCGCTCCCGTTCCCCGGGAAGATCTGCTGCGCCGCTACGACCGCCGGGCGTTGGCGGCGGATCTCGCTGCCGTCTTCGACCGCGTCGTCTCCGGCGAGGAGCAGGAGCGGGCGCAGGCCGCGCCCGAAGGAGCTCTGATCGCCTCATGATCAGCCGCCTGGACATCGCGGACGCCCGGTGGCGGGATTTCGTCGCTTCCTCGGCCGCTGCTCTGCCGTTCCACGACCCGGCATGGGCCCAGCTCCTGGCGGAGTGCTACGGCTTCCCCGCCTTTGCGCTGGCGCTCGAGGAGAACGGCCGGATCGACGCGGGCCTGCCCGTCGTCGAGACGCGAGGGGTCCTGGGCGGCAGGAGGTGGGTTTCGCTTCCCTTCACGGACGTCTGCCCGCCCCTCGCGGCGACACCTGCGGCGCTGACTCGGCTCCCCGCCGCTCTCGACGAAACTCGTGAGCGCGCGGGCGTGGCCCGGATCGACGTGCACGCGGGGCTCGAGGGGGACGGCGTCGAGAGCCGACTCGCGGCCGTGACGCACACCCTCGAGCTGCGGCCGGACGCCGACGAGGTCTTCTCGACGTTCCACCGCTCGCAGGTACAGCGCTACGTGCGCAAGGCAGCGCAGGGGCCGCTCGAGGTCCGGCGCGCGGAGGCCGAAACCGACCTCACGCATGTCTTCTACGGCCTTCACCTCGAGACCCGGCGCCGTCAGGGGACCCCGGTGCAGCCTCGGCGGTTCTTCCGCCTCCTCTGGAAGCGCATCCTCGAGCCGGGCCTCGGCTTCGCCACGCTCGCCTACTCCGAGCAGACGCCCGTCGCCGGCGCCGTCTTTCTCGCCGGGAACGCGACCGTCACGTACAAGTACGGGGCTTCCGATCCGCGCTTCCTCGGCTTGCGGCCGAATCACCTCGTCTTCTGGGACGCGATCCGGTGGAGCTGCGAGCAGGGATACGGGTGCTTCGATTTCGGGCGCACCGATCTCGACAACCGCGGCCTGCGCGAGTTCAAGTCGCGCTGGGGAGCCCAAGAGCACCCGCTGTACTACTCGGCGGTCGCCGGCGAAGCCCCGAGCCTCGCTCAGGGGCGCGCCGCACGAGCGCTGGGGCCCGTGATCCGCCGCTCGCCCGCGTGGGTCTGCCGCGGGCTCGGCGAGGCGCTCTACAAGTACGCGGCCTGAAGCCGGCGCAGCCGCTCCGGCAGGGAGAACCGCTCGGCGAGCCAGTCGAGGCCGAGCGCGAGGCCGAACGCGGCCATGGGGACTGCCACGAGCTCGAGCCTGAACGCGCTGAAGACAGGCCCCCCGAAGACAAAGAGGAGGGAGGCCACGGACGCCGCCTTCATGAGGCTCGACTCGAGGCTTGCACGCTCGCCGCGCGCCAGGAGGAAGAGCAGAAGGATCCCGCTCAGAAGAAACGCGGCCGTGTGCCACTCGCCGTCCCGGACGAACCCGCCGTTGCTGCGGATGAGCTCGAGAAGGGCGCCGGGGTACTTCTCGGCGATGAAAGACCAGGAGGCATCGGGCGCGGGCTGCGAGTGGTTGACGGCCAGTGCCAGTAGCTCACGGAGCGAGACGGGGAAGAGGAGAATTGCCGGGAGCGTGGCGGCCACGCCGGTGCCGACCAGGGCGGCCGAGACGCGTGTTCGCGCGCGGTAGGCGATCCAGGCGGCGGCAAGAATCGGAATCCAGGCGCTGTCGCGGGTGAAGGAAAGGAGAACGATCGCTCCGATCCAGACCGCCAGCCAGCGGGGGCTTCTCTCGAGCGTGAGGAGGGCCGCGGCGAGCGCGGTGGTCATGAGCGCGAGGCCCCAACTGTCCGTGAGCGGATACGTGGAGTGGTGGGTGAGGGCCGGCAGGAAGACCGTGACGAGCGCGACCGCGGCGGCGACCCAGAGGCGGAAACGCAGGAGCAGAAGGCCGAACAGCGCGAGGATGGCGGCCACGTAGCCGGCAAGCGACACGTAGAGGAGCGAGTTGTCGCCTGCCAGCGGGTAGATGGCCGCGCCCGCAAAGGGAATCGCCTGGCGACGCTCGTAGAAACGCTCGTTGTAGCGCACCCACTCGGGGTTCCCGGTCTTTTCCGGATCCACGAGCCGGAGGCGTTCGGAAAGCGGTCCCTCGAAGGCTGCGGCGAGGGCCGCGTCGTGCTCGGCGCCGCGGATCTCGAGGAGGCGTGCCTGGTAGTAGAGCCCGTCGGGCACCCAGCGCACGGGGCCGCCGAACCAGGCCGACACGGTCCAGAGCGCCAAGGCGGCGAGGGCGGCCGCCAACGCGAGCCCGATCCCAGCTCTCCGCATGCCTAGGATCGTCCTTCGGGAGACAAGCGAGGTCAACTCCCCGGACGGCCAGCGTTGACGGCGCTCTCGGGCCCTCGGGTGAGCGCGACGGCGGCTTCGCCGGCGGCCGGGCCGATGACCGCCAGCCCTCGCCGTCTCGCTCGATCCTGCGAATCCGCGCGCCGCCGCCACCACGCGCTCACCTCGGAGGGGAGCGCGCACCAGACTCCCGGGATCCGCCGTCGCGCGCGCCAGGAAGCGCTCGTAGAGCTCGAGTCGCTGCGGGCTCGAGCAGGTAGTCGGGATGGGTGTCCAGGAGGGCCATGCCGCCGCGCGCGCCGCAGGAGGTCGGCCTTCTCGAGCCAAAGCGCCCTCGTCGGCTCGCTGCAGGATCACGAAGAGCGTGTGGTCCTGCGGCAGCGTGATCGGCAGCTCGACCAGGCCGTCGTTCACGAAGGGCAGCCATGTGCAGCAGCCGCCGCCCTGCGGCTCGAAGGGATCCGTGTCCGGGTAGGAGGAGTCGTGGTCGAAGCCGAGGAGCGGCATCCACTCCCAGCGCCGGTGCGTCGCGGGCGAGCGGAACCCGGTCGCGCCCCAGCGCTCGGCCCAGGCCCGCATCTCGGGCAGGCGCTCCTCGAGGAGCGCGCGCGACTCGAGGTCGCGGCCGTCGTGGTAGAGCCCGTGCACGCCGACCTCGAAGCCTTGGGCCCTGAGCTCCGTGACGACGTCGTCGGCGACCGCGTAGCGCTTGGGCACGAGGTTCCAGGAGGAGCGGCAGCCGGCGGCGAGCTCGGCGTCGCGGAGTAGGTGGATGTGCTCGTAGCCGACGGAGGTCTCGACGTCGTGGGTGAGCACGAGCGCCCACGACTTGCCCGCCGGCCAGGGGGCGATCGTGGGCACCGGCTCGCCCGCGAACGGAGGCGAGCAGGTCGAGCAGGAGGTCGTAGAGGTCGTGGAGCCCCGTCTCGGCCGGCCAGCGCGGGAAGCGCGTCCGCGCCTGGACGCGGCTGAAGGCCCGCCGCAGGGCGATCTGCACGCTGCGGGGCAGGGCGGGGCGGACGCGGTAGTACGCCGCGCATGGCGAGCCGCTTCGCCCGGGATCCGGCTGAGCTGCCGTCGACCTGCTGGTAGCCCTCGCTCCAGAGCGTGCGCATGACCTCGTCCGGGTCGAAGGGGAGGAAGACGTTGCCGCGCTCGTCGCGCCAGATCGAGGCGACGGCGACTCCTCGGCGTCCTCGACCGGCCGCGAGTCGGCTGCCAGGACCCGCCGAGCGCAGACCTCCCGCCGGCGCCGAGCGCGTCGGGGACGACCCGTGCCGAACAGCGGGATCTCTGCGAGACGGTGCTCGCAAGCGGGGGAAGGCCCTCGGCCGGTAGGGCCAGCAGAGGGCGGGGTGTTCGCCGCTCGTCCTGGTCGGCCCGCGCACGGGTGACCGCGAGTGGAAAGCGGCCGCTTCACATCCTCCACCCGGTAGGGAATGCGGAAGTAGTCGAGGAAGAGGAAGGGGCTGAGCTAGTGCGAACACTGCTCGAGCGCGCGAGGGCCACGGGCCCGGGCCGGGTTGCCGACGACGACCGCTCCGGGCGCGACGTCCGCGTGACGACCGCGCCGGCGCCGACGAGCGCGCCCTCGCCGATCGTCAGGCCCCCGAGGACGACCGCGCCGGAGCCGAGCGAGGCCCGTCGCTCGACCACGGTCAGGCAGGAGCGTCCAGTCCTCTTCGGTCTGCAGGTCGGCCTTCGTCGGTCGTCGCCCGGGGCACGCTTGTCGTTGACGAAGACGACCCCGTGGCCGACGAAGACCTCGTCCCGATCTCGACCCCGTCGCAGACGAAGGTGTGGCTCTGGATCTTGCAGCGGGCGCCGACGACGGCTCCGCGCTGGATCTCGACGAACGGGCCGATGCGCGTGCCGTCACCGATGCTGCAGCCGTAGAGGTTCGTGAACGCCTGGACGACGACGCCCTCGCCGAAGTCGACGTCGGAGATGAGGCGGTAGGGCGCCTCGTTGACCGGGCTAGCGGCCACGGTCGAAGTAGTCGCCGATCGCGGCGACGACGCCCTCGAGCTGCTCCTCCTGCATGCCGGGGAAGAGCGGGAGCGAGAGGCACTGCGCTGCGAGCCCCTCGGCGACCGGGAACGCTCCGGGTTGCGTGGCCGAGGCGGGCATAGGCGGGGGAGAGGTGCGGCGGGTAGGGGTAGTGGCGGCCGGTGCCGATTCCGCGCTCCCGCAGGAAGTCGGCCAGCTCCGTCGGCGCCTCCGTGCGGACGACGTACAGGTGCCAGACCGGTTCGCTGCCGGCGCGACTGGCGGCAGCCCGAGGTCGCCGACTCCCTCGAGGCCTGCCTCGTAGTAAGCGGCTGCGGCCCTGCCGCTCCTCGTTCCAGCCGTCGAGGAGGGCAAGCTTGCGCAGGAGCACGAGCGCCTGGATGGTGTCGAGCCGGGACGTGTAGCCCTCGAGCTCGTGCACGTACTTCGCGCTTTGCCCGTGCTCGCGGAGCGCCCGCACGCGGCTGGCGAGCTCCTCGTCGTCCGTGACGAGCGCGCCGGCGTCGCCGAAGGCGCCGAGGTTCTTGCCCGGGTAGAAGCTGAACGCCCCCGCCAGGCCGGCGGCGCCGGCCCGCAGGCCGTCGCGTCGTCGCGCCGTGCGCCTGGCAGGCGTCCTCGACGATCTCCAGCCCGTGGCGCTCCGCCGACGGCTGGCGAGCGCCCGCATGTCGGCCATCTGCCCGTAGAGGTGCACCGGCATGAGGAAGCGGGTGCGCGGGCCGATCACCGCTTCGGCGGCCTCCGCGTCGAGGCCGTAGTCGGCCTCGCTCACGTCCGCGACGAGCGGGCGGCCGCCGGCCTGCGTGACTGCCTCGTAGGTGGCCACGAACGTCTGCGCCGGGACGACGACCTCGTCGCCCGGCTCGAGGCCCGGCGGCGAGGAGCGCGAGGCGGAGGGCGTCGAGCCCGCTGCCAGTCCCGACGCAGTGCAGCGTCCCGCAGTAGGCCGCGAACGCCTCCTCGAAGTGCGGCCACCTGCGGGCCGTTCGTGAATGCGCCCGTGTCGACGAGCTCCGCGATCTCCTCGAGCAGGGCGTCCTTGAGCGGTCCGTGCGAGGGCCGGAGGTCGAGAAACGGGCACGGGCGTGGTGAGCACAGGGGACTGCTGCACGACTCTGAGCCTACAAGCGGAAATCGCCCTTCACCAGGCTCGTTTTCGGCATCCCCGACCCGATCCTCGACGCTCGCATAGGCCAACCCCGGACTTGCGCGCCGGGGCCGTCGCCTCGAGCAGGACCTGTCGGCAGTCGCCGCTCGGCTGCAGGGTGGCAAACAAGTGGAAACTCGACCCGGAGATGCGCAAGTCCTAGACCTTCGACCATAGGAAACGCGCGCGCATTAGGGGATAAATCGAGTCACCGGCGGCGCCAGCGTTGGCAATTGCTATGCGTTCCTACCAAAATCTGCGGCTTCCCTCCTTTCGTCAAACGAAGCGGCTCCGCCGTGGCGCTCGTCCTGGCGCTCGTCGCCTTTCCCGCTCATGCTCACTGCTGCCGGGCCCGGACTCGCCGCGCCGACGGGGCTCGTCGCCGCCTACTCGTTCGACGAAGGGTCGGGGACGTCGGCGCTCGACTCCTCGGGTAACGGCAAGACGGCAGCCGTAGTCGGCGCCACCTGGGTGCCGGCCGCTTCGGCTCGGGGCTCAACTTCGACGGAGTCAACGATCGCGTCGACCTCCCGGCCTCGGAACCTTCTACGACAGCGGGTTCACCCTGGAGGCGTGGGTGAGGAAGCAGGGACGAAGACGGACGTCGCCGCGGTCGGCACCTGGGTCGGCGGCTCTCAGAACGGCGGGCCGATGCTGTGGGTGCAAACGGGGTCGGCCGCCACTACCTGACGCTGAACGGCCGGAGGCTCGAATACCTCGATTCGGGCCGCAGCCCGGCGGTGGGCCAGTGGCAGCACCTCGCCGCCACGTACGACGGCGCGACCGCGCGCTACTACGTGGACGGGGTCGAGACGGCGAACCGGGCCCTCGTGGGCAACGTCGGCGACTCGAACACCTGGCGGATCGGCGCCTACGGGCCGGGCCCGGGCGGCTTCTTCGACGGCGTCATCGACGAGGTACGCGTATACAACCGTGCGATCAGCGCCACGGAGATCCGGAAGACATGAACACCGGCGTCGGGCCGGCCGACGTCGTGCCGCCTTCGGCGCCGACCAACTTCGCAGCGGGAACGGCGACGCAGACGACGATCCCGACCACGTGGACCGCCGCCACCGACGACCGCGGCATCGCCTGCTACAACCTCTACCGGGGCAGCACGAAGGTCAGACACAACGACCTCGACGAACTTCACGTTCACGCGGGCTGGTCTGCGGGACCAGCTACACGCTCGGGGTCGAGGCCTTCGACGGCGGAAACAACGTCTCCGGCCGGACGACCACGACTGCCTCGACCGCGTCCTGCGGTGCGCCCACGCCTCCAGGGCGGCCTCGTCGCTGCCTACGGCTTCGACGAGGGCGCAGGCACGGTGACGGGCGACAGATCCGGGAACGGCAAGGCGGGCACCGTGGTCGGTGCGACCTGGGCGGTGGGCCGCTTCGGCGAGGCGCTGTCATTCGACGGCGTGGACGACCGGGTCGACCTGCCGGGTCTGGGGATGTTCTACGACTCCGCGTTCACGCTCGAGGCCTGGGTCAAGAAGCAGGGGACGAAGACGGACGTCGCCGCAGTCGGCTCTTGGGTCGGCCGGGAGCAGAACGGCGGGCCAATGCTCTGGGTGCACAACTCGCTCAACCGCTACCACCTGACGCTGAACAAGCTCTCCGGGAGCTATCTCGATTCGGCGCGCAGTCCGGCGGTGGGCCAGTGGCAGTACGTCGCGGCCACGTACGACGGCGCGACCGCGCGCTTCTACGTGAACGGAGTGGAGACGGCTAGCCGCGCATACGTGGGGAACGTCGGGCGACTCCAACACCTGGCGTATCGGTGCCTACGGGCCCGGACCGATGGGGCTTCTTCGACGGCGTCATCGACGAGGTGCGCATCTACAGCCGCGCCCTCGGCGCCGCCGAGATTCAGACCGACATGAACTCTCCGGTCCCGCGCGACACGATCCCGCCGAGTACCCCGACGGGCCTGAGCGCCAACGCGACGGTTGGGTCAGTCTCCCTCAACTGGAACGCCGCGACCGACAACTTCGGCTTCGTCCGCTACAACGTCCACAGGGGAACCACCTCGGGCTTCACGCCCACGAGCGCGAACCTCGTCGCGCAGCCGAACGGCACCTCGTACGTCGATGCCGATCTCGGCGCCGGCACGTACTACTACCGCGTAATCGCCGAGGACAGCTCGGGGAACGTAAGCGGGCCGTCCAACCAGGCGAGCGGCGTCGTTCCCGCCGACACGACTCCCCCCAACGTCGCCATCTCCGTCCCGGCGGCCGGAGCGACCGTCTGGGGCACGGTGACCGTCTCCGCCGCCGCCACCGACAACCACCGTGTCGTAGGCGTCCAGTTCCGGCTCGACGGAAGCCCCCTTGGGACGGAGGTCACGACCGCACCCTTCTCGATCCCCTGGGACACGCGCACGTCGTCGGACGGGCCTCATATCCTCACCGCGGTCGCCCGCGACCCCTCGGGCAACTCCCGCACGTCGGCGCCGATCACGGTCACCGTGGACGGCACCTTTGCGCCTCCGGATCTCGTTGCCGCGTACGGCTTCGAGGAGCCCTCGGGCACCCTCGTCGCCGACGGCTCGGGGAACGGAAACGCCGGAACAAGCTTCGGCGCGACTCGAACGACCGCCGGCCGCTTCGGCGCCGGGCTCTCGTTCGACGGCGTTGACGACCGGGTCGACCTGCCGGGGCTCGGCACGTTCTACAAGAGCGGCTTCACGTACGAAGCCTGGGTGAGGAAGCAGAGCGCCCTGGTGGGGGACGTCGCCGTGGTCGGCTCCTGGGTCGGCAGGCGCCTCGACGGCGGCCCGATGCTCTGGGTGAACGGCGCGAGGCATCTGGACCCTGACGCTCGCAAGCGGGAGCGCCAACTACCTCACGACCGGCCGGGCGCCGGCGGCGGGGCAGTGGCAGCACGTCGCCGCCACCTTCGACGGCGCGACCGCCCGCTTCTACGTCGACGGCGTCCAGGTGGCGAGTCGGCCGTTCGCCGGCAACGCGGGCGACTCGAACACGTGGCGGATCGGCGCCTACGGGCCCGGCCCGCAGGGCTTCTTCGACGGCGTCATCGACGAGGTGCGCATCTACAGCCGCGCGCTCAGCCAGACCGAGATCGAGGGCGACATGAGCTCGCCCGTCCCGCGCGACACGACTCCCCCGACGGTCACGACGCCGACAGCCGGCGAACGGTGCGACGAACGTGAGCGTCGGAGCCGCGGTGACCGCCACGTTCAGCGAGAGCATGGATCGCGGCGACGATCAACACGGCCACGTTCAAGCTGGCCGACGGGGCGGGAAATGCCGTTCCTGCGAGCGTCTCCTACAACGCGTCCACGCGGACGGCGTCGCTCATTCCCGCCTCCGCGCTGTCCTTCGGCACCCTCTACCGGGCGACCGTCGAGGGCGGCACCGCCGACCCGCGCGTGAAGGACCTCGCCGGCAATGCTCTCGCAGCGGACACCACCTGGTCGTTCACGACGCAGACGAGCGCGGCGCCGGTCCTGCTCCTCACCTCGAGCGCGCGGCCCTTCAGCTCGTACGTCGGCGAGATTCTCCAGGCCGAGGGCCTGAACAGCTTCACGGCCGCTCGACATCTCCCGCCTCTCGCCCTCGCTCCTGAGCGTCGTTCTCCGTCGTCGTGCTCGGCGAGACGCCGCTCACGCCCACGGACGTGAGCACGCTGTACGAGCTGGGTGAACGGCGGCGGCAGGCTCATCGCCCTCCGGCCCGACAAGCAGCTCGCGGGCCTGCTCGGGCTCACCGACGCCGGCGGCACGCTCTCCAACGGCTACCTGCGCGTGAACACCGCGACCGGTGCCGGGAGCGGGCATCGTCGGCGAGACGATCCAGTTCCACGGCGCGGCCGACCGCTACACGCTGGCCGGCGCGACGAGCGTCGCCACGCTCTACTCGAACGCGACCACCGCGACTTCGAACCCGGCCGTGACGACCCGGAACGTCGGATCGAGCGGCGGCCAGGCGGCCGCCTTCACCTACGACCTCTCGCGTTCGGTCGTGCTCACCCGCCAGGGCAACCCGGCCTGGGCGGGCCAGGATCGCGACGGGGCCTTCGGGACCGCCGAAATCATGTCGACCGACCTCTTCTTCGGCGCGGCGCCCGGCGACGTGCAGCCCGACTGGGTCAACCTCGACAAGGTCGCGATCCCGCAGGCGGACGAGCAGCAGCGGCTGCTCGCCAACCTCGTCGTCCTGATGAGCCGTGACCGCACGCCGACGCCGCGCTTCTGGTACCTCCCGCGCGGCGAGAAGGCGGCGGTCGTGATGACCGGCGACGACCACGGCACGGGGCATGACCGCGGCCGCGCTTCCAGACCGCTACAAGGAGCAGAGCCCGGCAGGCTGCTCGGTGGCCCTCTGGGAGTGCGTGCGGGCGACCTCGTACATGTACCCGGACACCCCGATCACGAATGCCCAGGCGGCCGGCTACGTCGCGGACGGCTTCGAGGTCGCGCTCCACCCCAACGACGGCTTCGGGTGCAGCAACCCGATCGCCCGCCACGCTCGAGGCTCAGTACACGGTTCAGCTGGGCGAGTTCGCCGCCAAGTACACGAGCGTGCCCGATCCCGAGACCGCGCGCTTCCACTGCATCTCCTGGCCCGACTGGGTGTCGCACGCCAGGGTCCAGCTGGCAGCACGGCATCCGCTTCGACACGAACTACTACTACTTCCCGCCGGAATGGATCGGCAACCGCCCCGGCTGGTGGACCGGCTCGGGCTTCCCCATGCGCTTCGCGGACGAGGACGGGACGACTCGTCGACATCTACCAGGCGGCCAGCCAGCTGGTCGACGAGACGACCGGTGACCGCGACGAAGACATCCTCGCGGCCCAGTGGATCGACGCCATCCTCGACCGGGCCGTCGGTCCCCAGGGGTACTACGGCGTCGTCACGGCAAACATGCACACCGATTTCGAGCCGCACGAGGGCTCCGACGCCATCGTCGCCTCGGCGCTGGCTCACAGCGTCCCCGTCGTGACCGCGAAGCAGATGCTCGACTGGGTGGACGGCCGCAATGCCTCCTCCTTCCGGAACGTGGGCTGGAACGGCAACACACTCGGCTTCACGATCGACGTCGGCGCCGGGGCCAACGGGCTGCAGGCGATGCTGCCGAGGCAGGCGGGCGGGAAGACGCTCGACCGCGCTCAGCCGGGGTGGGAACGCAGTCAGCTTCACGAACCAGACGATCAAGGGCATCGAGTACGCGGTCTTCACGGCTCCGGCAGGCTCGTACGCGGCGACGTACGCGCCCTAGCCCGGCCGGCGGAACCCACCCGAAGGGGTAGCACCCCGCCGCCCGGACGGTCTTCGTTTTCTGGTCTACAACCCGGACTCCGACCTTTTTAGTCTCCTAGTGAGAAGCAAGACCACCTTTGTCCATGACGGAACCGACACACGATGAGCGCGACAGAAGGCGCCCAGGCCGCGCTGCCCGCCGCCGTAGCCTGGCCCCGGCGGAACGAACGCGCAGTCGCGGCTCGCTCGTCCGGCGTGCGCTGCTGATCGCCGACGTCCTCGGCTTCACTCGCCGCGTTCCTCCTGACCGAGCTCATCTTCGGCTCGAGCGGGGCGGTCGAGCGCATCGACATCCGCAACGAGTACCTGCTCTTCGTCGCCTCGCTTCCCTTCTGGATCGTGGGCGCGAAGCTCTACCGCCTCTACGACCACGACGAGGAGCGGGCCGACCACACGACGCTCGAGGACCTTGTCGGCGTCTTCCACCTCGTCACGACGGGCACCTGGCTCGTCTTCGTCGTCGATGGTGCTCGCCGACCTCGCCGAGCCCGACCTGGCCAAGGTCGTGACGTACTGGGCGCTCGCGATCGCGTGCGTCACGCTCGGCCGCGCCTGGGCCCGCACGCTCTGCCGCCGGAGTCCCGCGTACCTGCAGAACACGGTCGTCGTCGGGCGCGGGGGACGTGGGCCAGCTCGTCGCCCGCAAGCTCCGCTTCCACCGCGAGTACGGCATCAACCTGCTCGGCTTCGTCGACGACGACCCGCGGGAGCGCCGCAGCGAGCTCGCCGACGTGCCCGTGCTCGGCTCTCCGAGCGAGCTGCCCGGGCTCGTGCGCCGGCTCGACGTCGACCGGGTGGTCGTCGCGTTCGGCGGCGGCTCGCACGAGGACGACGGTCGCGCTCGTTCGCACGCTCAAGGGGCTCGACGTCCAGGTGGACATCGTCCCGCGGCTCTTCGAGGCGGTCGGCCCGCACGTCAAGATGCACTCGGTCGAGAGCCTGCCGCTCGTCGGGCTCCCGACCCCGAAGCGCTTCCCCGGCTTCGCGCGCGATCAAGCGCTGCGCCGACGTCGTCGGCGCGCTGGCCGCTGCTCGTCCTCGCCTCGCCGTTCCTCGCCTTCGCCGCCTGGCGCATCCATCGCGAGTCGCCCGGGCCGATCCTCTTCCGCCAGGAGCGCATCGGCGAGGGCATGCGTCCCTTCACGTTCCTCAAGTTCCGCACGATGCGCACGGACGTCGACACGAGCGTCCACCGCGAGTACATCAAGCAGACGATGAGCTCGTCCGCGACGGCGGGCGGGAACGGCCTCTACAAGCTCGACCGCGACGACGCGGTCACGCCGTTCGGCCGCGTCCTGCGGCGGACGAGCCTCGACGAGCTGCCGCAGCTCTGGAACGTCGTTCGCGGCGACATGTCGCTCGTCGGGCCGCGCCCGTGCCTCGACTACGAGATCGAGGAGTTCGCGCCGCACCACTTCGAGCGCTTCCTCGTCCCGGCAGGCGTGACGGGCCTCTGGCAGGTGACGGCCCGCGCCCACGCCACCTTCGGCGAGGCGCTCGACATGGACGTCGCCTACGCGCGCGGCTGGTCGCTCGGCCTCGACCTCTGGCTCCTGCTCAGGACGCCGCTGGCCGTGCTCCGCCGGGGAGGCGACGAGGTGAGCGCTCCCGTCCGCACCGCAGTCGTCGGCCTCGGCTACTGGGGCCCGAACCTCGTGCGCAACCTCAACGAGCTGCCCGAGGCCGAGCTCGCCTGGGTCTGCGATCTGCGGCCGGAGCGCGCTCGAAGCGATCAACCGCCGCTATCCCGGCCGTCTCGACGACGACGGTCGTACGAGGCGCTCCTCGCCGACCCCGAGCTCGAGGCGATCGTCATCGCCACGCCGGTCTCGACCCACCATCCGCTCGCCCTCGCGGCGCTCGAGGCGGGCAAGCACGTCTTCGTCGAGAAGCCGCTCGCAGCCTCGTCGGCCGAGGCGCACGACCTCGTGCGCGCCGCCGACCGCCACGGCCGCGTGCTCATGCCCGGGCACACGTTCCTCTACAGCCCGCCGGTGACCATGATCCGCGGGCTCGTGGACGCCGGCGAGCTCGGCGACATCTACTTCATCTCGACGAGCCGCGTCAACCTCGGGATCCACCAGTCGGACGTCAGCGTCGCCTGGGACCTCGGCCCGCACGACTTCTCCATCCTCCGCTACTGGCTCGAGGAGACGCCCACGCACGTGAGCGCCCTCAGCCGCAGCTGCGTGATCCCGGGGACGCCCGACGTCGCGTTCATCAACCTCGAGTTCCCGTCGGGGACGGTGGCCCACGTCGAGCTCTCGTGGCTCGCCCCGACGAAGCTCCGCCGGACGACGATCGCGGGCTCGGACAAGATGGTCGTCTACGACGACACGAGCAACGAGCCGGTGCGGGTGTTCGACTCCGGCGTCAACCTGCCGAACCCGGAGACGTTCGGCGAGTACCGCCTGAGCTATCGCACGGGAGACATCGTCTCGCCGCGCGTCGACGTCGCCGAGCCGCTCTACCTCGAGCTGGCCGACTTCTGCGCGGCGATCCGGACCGGCAGCGTCCCGCGCTCGAGCCGCGAGCTCGGCGTCGAGGTCGTGCGCATGGTGGAGGCCGTGGAGGCCTCGCTCGAGCAGAACGGAGCCCGCGTCGAGCTCGCGGAGCTCGCGAGTGCGGGCTGATCCGGGCCACGCGCGCGGCCGTGCTCGCCCGCGCCGCGGCGGTTGTCGCCGAGGACGCAGTCGGCGCCCGCCGGCTCTTCGGCGAGCTTCAGTCGGCAGGCTTCGTGCCGGTCGGCCGCTTCACGTCGGTCGAGGAGCTGATCCGGCAAGGAGGAGCGGCCGCGCGCCTCGACGCCGTGGTCATCGCCTGTCGGCAGCTCGACCGCGCGCGCGCGGCGGACCTGCGCGCGCTGCGCGAGGCACTGCCCGACGGCCTGCCTCGTCGTCGTCGCCCCGGACGCCGCGCGCCGCGCGGTGCACGCGGCGCTCGAAGCCGGCGCGGACGCGTTCGTCGCTCGAGAGCACGCGTCGCCGGCTCGCTCGGTAGTCGCCGTCGCGGCGGCCTGCGCGGGGCAGCGTCGTGCTTCCGCGCGAGTGGCGCGAGCGGGTCGGCGAGACCGGTTCTCTCGCCCCGCGAGAAGCAGGTGCTCGGGATGGTCGTGATGGGCTTCACGAACCAGCGAGATCGCGAACAAGCTGCTCGTCGCCGAGAGCACGGTGAAGAGCCACCTGACTTCGATCTTCGCCAAGCTCGGCGTGCGCGGGCGCAACGAGGCGACGGCGCTCGTCCTCGACCCCGAGAGCGGCCTCGGCACCGGGCGTCCTCGCCATCCTCGAGGCACCGAAAGTGAGCGTCGCTCGCCTCTGGCTCGCTCCCCACGCTCACCGGCCGGAGGCCGGCCAGTGAGCGTCGAGCCGCTGCGCGCCGGGGCCGGCTTCGCCGCCGTGTCCCTCGAGGCAAGGCCGACCGTGCCCGCTCACGTGGTCTACAAGTCGTTCGCGCACGAGACGGTCGTCCTCGATCTGCAGACCGGTCTCTACCACGGGCTCAATCCCGTGGCCGGCCGCATGCTGGAAGCGCTCGACGAGGAAGAGACGATCCGGGCCGCGCTGCGGAGGCTCGTCGCGGACTTCGCCGATGCGACCGAAGCGGACATCGAGCGCGATCTGCTCGCGTTCTGCGCGGACCTGCACCAGCGCGGCCTGATCGAGGTCAGCCCAAGTGGCCGCACGGGCTGAGCAGAGGGCGTTCTCGCCTGCCGCGAAGGCGCTTCTGGCCGGCGAGATACTCGCGACCTACGGTCGCGTCCGCTGGTGGCTTCTCCGCGGCGACCTTCCGAGCGCAGTCGGCGCCGCCCGAAACGGCCACGTCTCTCGGGCCGCGAAGACGAGAGACCGGGCCTTCGAGCAGCTCCTGGGGCTTCGTCTCGGCCGGGCCGTCTCGCGGACGCTCGGCGTTCTGCCCGCGGACTCCCGCTGTCTCGTCCGCTCCCTCGTGCTCACCCGTGCTTCTGGCGCGGCGGGGCATCGATTCCTCGCTCGTCATCGGGGTCTCCGTCGAGCCCCGGTTCGCCGCCCACGCGTGGGTGGAGAGCGGCGATGTGCCGCTCTTGCCTACGAACGGTTCGACGTTCGCCCGGCTCGTACGTCTGTAGACGCGAGCACCGCTTCGTGCTCGGACCGGCGGCGGAGGGCGTTCCGGAGGGCCCGTCCGCTCCTTGACAGCTTCGCGGCCCACGTCTCGCCGGGCCTGGGGCAGACCTCGGCGGCGAGGACGGAGCAAAGCTCGCCCAGCGCCTGAGGAGCGGGGAGCATCCAGAACTCGGCGAGCACCCGCGCCAGGTGATTCTCGAGCACGGTGCGCTCCCGCACTTTCACGAGGTTCTGGGCCCAGAGGCGGAGCGCCAGCGGCGCCCAGCCACCGAGGAAGAGGCCGTCGATGCTCGCCGCGGTCGTGGCCCAGAGGCGCTCGACCTGCCAGCTGCGCGCGAGCGTGCGGAGCTCGGCGCGGTCGAGGCCCTGAACTGCCGCCGCCACGTCGACGAGGTCGCGGAGGCGGCGGAGGGGCTCGTGCGCCCAGGAGTGCCCGGCGAGCAGGAGGCCGTGATGGGCCGGGGAGGGGGCGAGAACCCCCCTGACTCCGACGGCGGAGGGCACGGCCGCAGCGAGGAGCTCCTCGGTGGAAGGCGGCTCCAGGCCGGCGGGCCACTTCGGGTGCGAGTGGACCTCGACGGCGAGCGGGAGCCCGCGGAGGGCGAGCGGCCGGAGATGGTGGATGCCGACGTAGAGGCTCGGCTCGCCGATCGGCTGGAAGCCGGCCCGAGCAGGGCGCGCTGCGTCGCCTCGGCGTCGGGCACGAGCACGTCGAGGTCCTTGTACTCGCGGAGGGCCGGGTCCGGATAGCGGGCGGCGATCTCAGGCCCCTTGAGGACGAGGAGCGGCCCCTCGCAGGCGGCGCGCACGCGCTCGAGCAGCACCGGCGCCGGCGAGGGACGCGACGGCTGCGGTCCGCTCTGCCGCCAGCACTTCCTCGGGAACCTCCAGGCCGCGGGCGCGCAGGCGGCGCGCCGCGATCGGCTCGATACGGTGGCTGCGCAGGTCGGCCGCCGTCGGCGCGCGGTCGACGAGCCGGTCGACCCCTTCCCAGAGGCGGGGGTCGAGCGCGAAGTCGGGCCGGCGCCGGAACGGGAGCACCGTGGCGTGTCCAGGCTGGACCGGCGTCATCGTCAGTAGAGGCTGAGGGAGCCGCGCTGCCGCTCGCGCCGGAGGGCCAGGCGGAACGCGGTGATACCGGCGGCGAGCGAGGCGGCCGAGAGTGGCAGGAGAATGAGCACGTTCCGCGCGGTGTCGGACCAGCCGGTCCCGCCCAGGAGGGGCTCGCGCATCCCGTCGACCACGACGGCGATCGGGTTGAAGCGCGCGAGCTCGAGAGCCCAAGCGGGCAATAGGTCGAGCGGGAAGTACGCGCCGGAGAACAGCGTGAGCACCGTGACGCCGAAGGCGGCGAAGCCGGCGCCGCGGCGGAAGGTGAGGATGCCCCCTGCGGTAGCGATCCCGATGCCCCAGACGAACGGGATGAAGCAGAGGAGGACGACCGAGGCGGGCAGGAGTCCAGACGGCTCGAAGTCGAGGCCGAAACCGACGGCGACGAGGACGAGGAAGAGGATCGTGCGCAGCGGGATGTAGATGAGGTCGTAGACCACCGTTCCCACCTGGATGGTCGCGCTCGACGTCGGCGTCATCAGGAGCGACTCGAGCGTCCCCTGGAGCTGCTCGCCGCGAATCCCCGCCGCCACGCGCCCGAGGGCGACGTGCATGAACCCGGTCAGGGCGATCCCGACGGCGACGAACTCCATGTAGGTCGCGCTGAGAGCCCCCGAAGGTGGGGAGCTTGCTCGGGTCGACGAGCAGTCCGACGAAGTAGAACATGACCGCCTGGACGAGGAGCGAGGCCCACTCCGAGACGAACGAGAGCCGGTAGCTCCAGGCGACGAGGAAGTCGCGGCGGACGAAGGCGGGCAGCTTGCGGAGCTCCCCGAGGAGGACCGTCGCGCGCCCGGACGGCTGGGGGCGAGTGTCGTCACGCGCCGTTCCCGGACGTGAGGCGCAGGAACGCCTCCTCCACCTGGGAGCGCTCCTCCCGGCAGGAGAGGATGTCGATCTGCGCCGCGGTGAACCGCGCCAGCGCGTCGCCGAGGACGATTCCGTCGGCGAGCGTGAGGAGGTAGTGGCCGTCCTCGCCGCGCGGCGCGCGCGCGACCGTCGCCACCTCACCGACGATCTCGTCGAAGTCCTCGGCGTCCCCGTCGCCGTTCTGGAGCTGAAGGAGGTAGCGGCGGCAGACGGTCTGGGCCATGAGCTCGGGAAGGCTTCCCTGGAAGCGCACGTCGCCGCGGTCGAGGAGCGTCACGCGCTGGGCGAAGCCGCGGATCTCGTCCAGCCGCTGCGTCGCCCAGACGACCGCCGTGCCGCTTACGGCGATCTCGTGGACGAGGTCGCGGACTGTTCGCGCCCCCTGCGGGTCGAGGTCGTGGGTGGCCTCGTCGACGAGCAGCACGGCAGGGGCCGTCAGGAGCGCACGGGCGACCGAGAGCCGCTTCTGCATGCCGTGCGAGTACTCCCCGGCCGGCACCCGCGCGGCCTCCTCGAGGCCGACGAGCGCGAGCACCTCGAGGGAGCGCGCGACCGCCCGGCGGCGGCGAAGTCCGTGGAGCCGGGCGAAGAACGCGAGGTTCTCGAGCCCCGTGAGGCGCAGGTAGAACGTGCGGTCGCCCGACGGCACGAGCCCGATCGACTGGCGCAGAGAGCGGTCGAGCCGCGTGCCGTCGCGGCCGAGGACCGTGACGGTCCCCTCCGTGGGCACGATCAGGCCCGCGAGGATGCGGAGGAGCGTCGTCTTCCCGGCGCCGTTCGGCCCCAGGAGGGCGTGCACGTCGCCGGCCGCAAGGGCAAGCGAGACATCCTGGAGCGCTCGCCGTGCGCCGAAGCTGCGGGAGACTCCCTCGAGCCTGATGACCGGTCCCGCTTCCGCGGGACCGGTCGCCGCTCGTTCCGGCGCCGCGCTGGGCACCGTGAGGGTTCGCACGATTCCTTCCTAGACTGCTGCGGGCACCGCGCGGCTGGGCAGGAGGCCGCGGAGCTGCGCCCAGCGGCTCGCCTCGGTGCGGTTGGAGACGTTGAGCTTCCGGTAGATGTTCGAGAGGTGGAACTTCACCGTCTGCTCGGTGACCCACAGCATGCGCGCCAGCTCGGCGTTCGAGTGGCCCTCCGCGACGAGCTGGAGGATCTCGAGCTCGCGGCGGGTGAGGCCGGGCGAGTCGTCGAGCGTCGTGGCGCGGCGGGGTCGGCGTGGGCCGCACGCCGCCGTTCAGGTAGATGGAGTGGTCGAACGCCTGCCGAATTGCCGACGTGAGGTCGTCAGGGTGGGCGGTCTTCAGGACGTACGCCACGGCGCCCGCGCCGAAAGCCGCGTCGATGTGCTGCGCGTCGTCGTACATGGAGAGGACGATCGCCCGCAGGCTCCGACGCGCTCGCGCGCCTGGCGGATCAGGGTGATCCCGTCCATCTCGGTCTCGCCCATCTTGATGCCGGTGATCAGGAGGTCGGGCCGGAGCTCCTCGACGAGCGCGAGGGCCGAGGCTGAAGACGTCGCCTTGGCGACGACCTCGACGTTCATCCGTCCGACTACCTGTGCCACCGTGTCGAGCCAGAGCGGGTGCTGGTCGACGAGAACTGCAGTGCGTCTATCGAGAGAGATACTCATCGAAAGGGCCGCCTTTCGATCGTGGGTTGGCCGCTGACGTCTAAGGTCATAGCGCATCACTCCGGGGAAGTAAAGGGTCGAAACCTAGACGAAAGTGTGGAAAACTGAGCGAATTCGGACCTGTCCGGTCGATTTTCCCCCTTCCGGGGTGACCTGGGACCGTGGCCCCGGAACGGGTGACCCGCCCTCTAGACCTGGACCTCGAGCCCGTCGAAGGCGAGCGGCACGCCGTTCGGCGAGGGGTAGCTCGACCGGCCGATGGGTGAGGAGGATGGGCCCGTCGGCGGCGGCGAGCGCCTCGTCGGCCGACAGGTGGCCTCGCGGCGCGCCGTCCCTGCTCCCGTCCAGAGAGCGTCGCCTCGCAGAGGAAGAGGTCGGCGCCGCGGCGCCAGCTCGGCGAGCTCGCCGCGTCGGGCGCGGAGTCCCCCGAGTACGCGAGCGTTTTGCCGTTGCGGGAGACCCGGAAGCCGAACGAGGTGAGCGTGTAGTGCGGCAGGCGACACGCCTCGACCTCGAAGCCCACCGTCGTGAACGGCACGTCCGGTTCGTACTCGCGGAGCTCGAAGGCGTCGTCGAACATGCGGTCGTTCCCGAAGCGGCCGGCGAAGAGGGCAAGCGTCTCGGCGCCCCGAGGCGGAAGCCAGAGGTCGCAGACGAGCCTGTGATCCGGCGGGCCGTACGCGTTCAGCCACGCCCAGGGAACGAGGTCGCCCCAGTGGTCGAGGTGGAAATGGGTGATCGCGATCGAGTCGGGCGCGATACGCAGCTCCCGCAGGCGTCCCAGCACGCCGGGCCCGCAGTCGAGGAGAAGCGGCTGCCCTCGTCCTCGAGGAGGTACCCGGACTGGGCGCTCCCGGGGTTGGGCCAGGCCGGGGACGAGCCGATGACGGTGAGCCGCACGCCCATATACTGGCGCACGGATGGCGCGGAAGATTCGCGTGGTCATCGCCAAGCCCGGCCTCGACGGTCACGACCGGGGGGCGAAGATCATCGCTCGGGCTCTCCGGGACGCCGGCATGGAGGTCATCTACACGGGTCTGCACCAGACGCCGGAACAGATCGTGGAGACCGCCATTCAGGAGGACGCTGACGCCGTGGGCATCTCCATTCTCTCCGGCGCGCACATGACGCTCGTGCCGAGAATCCTCGAAGGACTGCGCGAGAACGGGGTCGACGACGTGCTCGTCGTTGTCGGAGGGACGATCCCGAGGGACGACGTGACCGCGCTCAAGGAGCAGGGCGTCGCCGAGGTCTTCACCCCGGGCGCGCCCGTCTCGGAGATCGTCGAGTTTCTCCGGGCCAACGTGCCCGTCGGAGCATGATCACCGTCGAACGAGAGGACGGGATCGCGTTGGTCACCGTCGACCGGCCGGAGGCGATGAACGCGCTCGACCTCGAGCACGCGCGAGGAACTCCGGGAGACCCTCGCGGAGCTGGCCGCGGACGAGCTCGGCGCGCGTAGTCGTCCTCACCGGCGCCGGTGAGAAGGCGTTCATCGCCGGCGCGGACATCAAGTACATGCAGAGCTCTCGGTGTCCTCGAGGCGCGGCGTTGGGGCGAGCTCGGGCACGCTGCGGCGCGCCTCCTCGAGACGATGCCGAAGCCGACCGATCGCTGCGATCAACGGCTTCGCGCTCGGCGGCGGCTGCGAGCTCGCACTCGCCTGCGACCTCCGCTCGCCTCCGTCGACGCCAAGCTCGGCCAGCCCGAGATCAACCTCGGGATCCTCCCGGGCTGGGGCGGCTCCGTCGGCTCGCGCGGACGACGACCGCTCGGGTTTGCCAAGGAGCTCATCCTCACGGGCCGGCCTGTTGACGCGCGGAGGCCGATGCAGCGCGGGCTCGTGAACGCGGTCTACGAGCCGGCGGAGCTGCGCGAGAAGACCTCGGAGCTCTGCCGGGCGCTCGCCGCGAAGAGCCCGCTCGCCCTCGCCTACGCGAAGGAGGCGGTGAACCTGGCCCTCCAGGGTCGGCACCGACGCCAACCTCGCAATGGAGGCGCGCCTCTTCGCGATGCTCTTCTCGAGCGAGGACCAGAAGGAGGGCATGGCCGCGTTCGTCGAGAAGCGCGAGCCCCGCTTCCGCGGGCAGTAGCACCGGCCTCCGCTGGTACCCTGACGGGAGTTGCGGGAGCCTCTCGACCGGAGGCTGAGAGGCGGCCACGAGGCCGCGACCGCCAGAACCTGATCTGGGTCATGCCAGCGAAGGGAGCCGAATGGAGCACCACGATCACGATCCGCTCGTCATCGCCGGGCGTGAGTTTCGCTCGCGCCTCATAACCGGGACGGGCAAGTACGACTCGTTCGAGACGATGCGCGACGCCGTCGCCGCCTCGGGCTGCGAGCTCGTGACCGTCGCCGTCCGGCGCATCGACTTCGACGCGCCCGGCGAGGACATCACCGCGCTCCCTTCCGGAGGAAGTCCTCCTGCTCCCGAACACGTCGGGAGCGGAGACGGCCGACGAGGCCGTGCGCGCGGCCCGCCTGGCCCGCGCGGGGGGCCTGCCGGACTGGATCAAGCTGGAGGTCATTCCGGACGCTCGCTACCTGCTCCCCGATCCCGTGGAGACGCTCCGCGCGGCGGCGGTGCTCGTGGAGGACGGGTTCACCGTGCTGCCGTACGTCCTGCCCGACCCGGTGCTCCAGAAGAAGCTCGAGGAGGTCGGCTGCGCCACCGTGATGCCGCTCGCCGCCCCGATCGGGAGCGGGCGCGGGCTCAGGCTCGAGCGACTCGATCCGCATCATGGTCGAGCAGGCGGAAGTGCCGGTCGTCGTCGACGCGGGGCTGCGCTCGCCCGGCGGACGCGGCCGAGGCGCTGGAGCTCGGCGCCGACGCCGTGCTCGTCAACACGGCGATCGCCCGCGCGGGCGACCCGGTCGCGATGGCGCAGGGCTTTCCGCCTCGCGGTCGAGGCGGGGCGGCCGGCCTACCGCGCCGGGATCATGGAGGAGAGCGGGAGGCGGGCCCTCGAGCCCGCTCGCAGGAACGCTAGCGCGCTCGGCTCCGCCTCCTCCGCTCATGGGCCGGGCGGCGCATGGCGTCCTCGTCAACGGCAAGCAGCACGAGCTGGGACACGGGGAGACGCTCGCCGCGCTGCTCGAGCGGCTCGGCGTGCAGGGCGCGTACGCGCTGGTGGAGCGGAACGGAGAGCCGGTCGAGCGCGAGCATTACACGGAGGTGACGCTCGAGAGCGGCGACGTGCTCGTCGTCGCGCGTCCTGTTGCCGGCGGTTAGCGACACGCGCCTGTACCTGATCACGGCCGTGCGCCCCGACCTGGAGGCGTTCCTTGCCGCGGCCGTGCGCGGTGGGGTCGACATCGTCCAGGTGCGCGAGAAGGAGCTCGCCGACGGCGAGCTCCTCGGCGTGCTGCGGGAGGCGCGCGGGCGATCACGCACCGCCTCGGCGTGCCGCTGGTCGTGAACGACCGGCCCGATCTCGCCCTGCTCTGCGGCGCGGACTTCGTCCACCTCGGCCAGGCCGACCTGCCTGTCGCCCAGGCGCGGCGCTTCGGCATCGGCGTGGGCCAGTCCACGCACGCCGCCGCCGAGATCGACGCGACCCAGGCCGACTACATCGGCGTCGGGCCCGTCTTTGCGACGCCGACCAAGGCCGGTCGGCCGCCGGTGGGCCTCGAGCTCGTTTCCTACGCCGCGGCGCATGCCCGCGTGCCCTGGTTTGCGATCGGCGGGATCGACGCGACGAACATCGGCGACGTCGTCGATGCAGGCGCGACCCGCATCGCGGTCGTGCGCGCCATCGGCGAGGCGCCTGACCCGGAGCGCGCCGCGCGCGAGCTGCGGACGGCGCTTTCGGGCTAGAACCGCTACAGGCCGTGGAGGACGACCTGCTGCGCCTGGATTTGCCCGGCGGGGCCGCGCGCCCACCAGATCTTCTGCGGGAAGGGATGGGTGAGGACGACGACCCGCTCGCCCACCTGTGCTTCCGAAGCGCGACGCGACGTTGGTCCCGGCGGTGTCGCGGCGGAGGACCGTCGTCGTCGCCGGAACGGCGAGCGTGACCGGGCGCGCGGGCCGCGCCCACCAGCCGTTCGAAAGCCGGACGCGCGTCACGCTGATGCGGAGAAGTCCGGGCTCGACCGTGGGCTGCGTCGCCGCTACCCGACCGAAGACGTTGAGGTGGAGGCTGGTGACCCTGGGCCGGGGACGCGCGTAGAGGTGCCGCCACGCGGTGCGGAGCTTCGTGTAGGGGGAGACGGCGCCGCCGCCGTTCGGGTGCAGCTCGAAGTGCAGGTGCCAGGGGGCGCTATTCGCATCGCCGGAGTTGCCGACGTAGCCGAGCAGCTGCCCGGCCTGCACCTTGCGCCCGCTGACGAGCCCGGGTGCGTACGCGACCTTGTTCCGGCAGCCGCCCCGGTTGTCGTTGTTCCTCGTCAGGTCGTTGTTCAGATGGACGTACATGTACTTCGTGCCGCTCGCCCCGTAGAGGTAGAGCATGCAGCCCGCCGCGCACGAGCTCGTCCACTTCTCGACCGTGCCCGCCTCGACCGCGACCACCGGCGATCTCCACGCGGCCATGATGTCGTTGCCCTGGTGGCCACCCTGCCACCGCGGAGCGCCGAAGTCGTTCGTGTACTGGACCTTCGCCACAACTGGGAAGATGATCCGCGGGACGGCGGCGCCTGCGGTGGCGGAGAACGCCCCCGCGACGATGAGGGCGAGCATGAAGACGGCTGTCGTCCGGTGGCGGCTCATGGGCGGTGGCGCTCCGGTGCGGCCTAGAAGCGCGGGAGCCTAGCAGACCATCTGAACGGAGGATGTAAAGGCCGTGAAAGGATCGCCCTTCGGCCCGCTCGATAGGATCGCGCCCGATGAAGGTCGCGGTCTGTGTGAAGGAGACGCCCGAGGCGGTCGCGCGCGCCCGCCTCGACCCGCAGACGTTTCGGCTCGACCGCAGCGGCGCAGCGACCCTCAACCCCTTCGACACGCACGCGCTCGAGGAGGCGCTCCGCGTCAGGGACGCGACCGGCGAGGGCGAGGTGGTCGCGATCCTCATGGGCCCGCCGGGGGCGGCGGACACGCTCCGCAAGGCGCTGGCCATTGGCGCCGACCGCGCCGTGCACGTCGCCGACGACGCGCTGGCGGGCTCCGACCTCGTGGCGACGGCGCGCGTCGCTCGCGAAGGCGCTCGGGCGCGAGGAGGCCGATCTCGTGCTCATGGGTCAACAGGGGAGCGACTCCGACGGCGCGGTCCTCTGGTCGGCGCTCGCGGAGGCGCTCCGGCTTCCGGTCGTCTCGCAGGCGGCGAGCCTCGAGCTCGCGGACGGCAAGGTGAAGGTGAAGCGCCAGACCGAGTACGGCTACGACGTCATCGAGGCGCCGCTGCCCTGCATCGTCGCCGTCTCGGACGCGATCAACGAGCCGCGCTACCCCTCGCTGAAGGGGATCATGGGCGCGAAGAAGAAGCCCCAGGAAACGCTCGGTGCGTCCGATCTCGGCCTCTCGGCCGACGAGGTGGGCGAGGCCGGGTCGCGCACCGAGGTGTACGCGCTCGCCGACCCGCCGGCGCGCGGCGAGAGCCGAAGGATCGAGGACGACGGCGGCGGAGCCGCGGACGCGATCGTCCAGTTCCTGACGGAGAAGAAGATTCTCTGATGTCCACGCTCGTCTACGTAGAGGACCACGAGGGGGAGCTCGTCAGGGGCTCGCTCGGCGTGCTCTCCAAGGCTGCCGGGCTCGGCGACGACGTGTCCGCCGTGGTCTGCGGGTCGGGCGTGAAGGAGCTCGCGGGGGAGACGGGCAGGTACGGGGCGGCGCGTGCCTACGTCGCCGACGACCCCGCGCTCGAGCACCCGCTCCCGCAACCGCGCGTCGACGTGCTCGCGAAGCTGATCGAGGACGAAGGCTTCGACACGGTGCTCTTCGGCGCCTCCGTCCTCACCGCCGACATCGCCGCCGGTCTTGCCGTTCGCCTCGACGCGGGGCTCAACTGGGACCTCGTCGACCTCGAGCTCCGGGACGGCAAGCTCGTCGGCAAGCGCCCGGCGCTCCAGGACTCCGTCTACGCGGACGTAGGCTGGAAGGGGGACCCCAAGCTGGCGCTCGTCCGCTCGGGCACCTTCGAGCCGGTCGAGGGCGAGGGGAGGGTGAGGCCGAGGTGGAGGAGCTCTCTCCGGAGATCCAGGACTTCTCGCGCGCGGCCGTCATGCTGGAGCGCGCGCACGCGGAGAGCGAAGGGCCCTCCATCGAGGACGCTGATGTCATCGTCGCGGGCGGCCGGGGCCTGGGCGACCCGCAGCACTTCGGCCTTCTGGAGGAGCTCGCCAAGGCGCTCGGCGGGGCGGTCGCGGCGACGCGCGCAGTCGTGGACGCGGGCTGGTACCCGTACGCCGCCCAGGTGGGCCAGACCGGGAAGACCGTGGCGCCCAAGCTCTACGTCGCCTGCGGCATCTCCGGCGCGATCCAGCACAAGGTCGGCATGCAGAGCGCGGGCACGATCGTCGCGATCAACAAGGATCCGAACGCGCCCATCTTCGAATACTCGGACCTCGGCGTCGTCGGGGACCTGCACCAGATCGTCCCCAGGCTGACCGAGCTCGTGAAGGAGCGCCGCGGGTGAGCGCGCGCCCTGCCGACTTTCCGCCGCCGGTCGACCCGGCGGAGTTCGTGGCCGAGCCGAGCGACCCGCCCGAGGAGCGCATCGACGTCGGCATCCTCGTCGTCGGCGCCGGGCCGGCCGGGCTCGCGACCGCCATCCGCGCGGCCCAGCTCCTCGAGGAGCGGCCGGAGCTCCGCGAGCGCCTGGGTGACGTTCCCGTGGCCGTGGTCGAAAAGGGCAAGGCGCCGGGCGCGCACCTGCTCTCGGGCGCGGTCGTGAACCCGCGCGCGTTGCGCGAGCTCTTCCCCGGGATGCACGCCGAGGACATGCCGTTCTTCGGACCCGTCGTCCGCGAAGGGCTCTACTACCTCACCGAGAAGCGGCACGTACGCGTGCCGGCGCCGCCCACGATGTGGAATCACGGCAACTACGTCGCCTCGCTGTCGCAGCTCGGTCGCTGGCTGGCGGAGCGGGCGGAGGAGCTCGGCGTCACCGTCGTTCCCGAGACGTCCGCGCGCAAGCTTCTCGTCGCCGGCGGACGGGTCGTCGGCGTGCGGACGGGAGACCGCGGCCGCGGCAAGAACGGCGAGGAGCTCGCCAACTTCGAGCCCGGCTCGGACATCCTCGCCCGCGTCACGATCCTGGCCGAGGGGACGCAGGGGCACCTGGCCGGCATTGCGCTGAGCCGCTTCGGCCTCCAGTCCCGCCCGCAGGTGTGGGCGCTGGGGGTGAAGGAGGTCTGGGAGGTCGAGCGGCCCCACGACAGGGTCATGCACACGATGGGCTGGCCGCTGCGCGGCGAGCGCCGGTGGCGCGAGTTCGGCGGGAGCTTCATCTACCCGCTGGGCGACAGCATGGTCTCGCTCGGGATGGTCGTCGGGCTGGACTACACGGACGCGACGCTCTCCCCGCACGACCTGCTCCAGGAGCTGAAGACCCACCCGTTCGTGCGCCCGATCCTCCGAGGCGGCAAGCGCGTCGCCTGGGGCGCGAAGACGATCCCCGAGGGCGGCTTCCTCGCGCTGCCCGACCGCTTCACGTTCCCGGGCGGGATGATCGTCGGCGACTCCGCCGGGTTCGTGAACGTGCCGGCCCTCAAGGGCATCCACTACGCGATCAAGTCGGGCATGCTCGCCGCCGAGACCGCCGTCGAGGCGATCGGGCCAGGGCGAACGGCCTGGGCGCCGGGGGCTCTCGAGGGCTACGACCGGGCCGTGCGGGAAAGCTACGTCTGGAGCGACCTCGAGCGCGTGCGCAACATGCGGCCGGCCTTCAGGAACGGCTTCGTGCGCGGCGCGCTGGTCGCCGGGGCCGCGCTGAACACGCTCGGCAAGCTCCCTCCGGGCAACGGCGAGCTCGAGGCCGACGCCGCCGTCCCGGTCGAGATCGGCGACCGTGACCGGAGCTATCCGGTCCCGGACAACGAGCTCGTCTTCGACAAGCTGGCGAGCGTGTATCTCTCGGGCAACAAGACGCGGGACGATGCCCCCAGCCACATCCGCATCGACCGGCGCGTTCGCCGCGAGGTGGCGGAGGCCTGGGTGCACCTCTGCCCGGCCCAGGTGTACGAGATCGGCCTGGACGCGAGTCCCGCCGGCAACGTGGTCAACGTGGACGTGACGCCATCGAACTGTGTCCAGTGCGGCGCGATCACGGCGAAGGGGGGCCGCCTGACGCCGCCCGAGGGCGGGGACGGTCCCGAATACAACCTGATGTAGAGAGGGCCGCGGCCGGCCTTGCCGGCCGCCTGGTGCGGACGCCGCTCCTCGCTTCGGAGGAGCTCGGCCGGGCGTTCGGCGGCCGCGCGTTCCTGAAGGCGGAGCTCCTGCAGGCCACCGGCTCCTTCAAGCCGCGCGGAGTGCTCACGAAGCTCGCGTCGCTCACGCCGGAGGAGAAGCAGCGGGGTGTGATCTCTGCTTCGGCGGGGAACCACGCCGCGGCTCTCGCATGGGGTTGCGCCGCCGAGGGCGTCGACTGCCTGGTGGTCATGTGGAAGGGAGCCAGCGAGCTGAAGCGGTCGGCGGCGCTCGGCTACGGGGCCGCGGTCGACCAGGAAGCGTCCGGGCCGCACGAGGTCTTCGAGCGGCTGGCGGCGCTCCAGGAAGAGTCGGGGCGCGTGCTCGTGCACCCGTTCGACGACCCGCTCGTGATTGCGGGCCAGGGGACGGTCGGGCTCGAGATCCGCGTCGACCTGTCCGACGTGGACGTCGTTGTCGTGCCGACCGGCGGCGGCGGCCTGGTTTCGGGCATCGCGGCCGCGCTTCCGGACGTTCGGGTGGTGGCGGTCGAGCCGGAAGGGTCGGCTGCCCTCCACGAGGCTCTCCGCGCTCGCCGCCCGGTCAGAGTCGATCCGCGCTCCGTCGCCGACGGCCTCAACGCACCCTTCGCCGGAGAGCGCGCGGTGCAGCTCTGTCGGGAGCACGGCGTTGAGTCCGTGCTCGTCTCCGAGGAGGAGATCCGCGACGGCTTCCGCTTCCTCTACGAGCGCGCCAAGCTAGCGGTTGAGCCCGGCGGGGCGGCCGGCGTCGGGGCCCTGCTCGCCGGGCGAATCGGCGGTCTCGACGGCGCGACAGTGGCCTCTGTTGTCTCAGGCGGCAACGTAGGAGGGGACATTGCCTCTGGTATCCTGAGCGAAAATCCCTCTCCAGACCTATGAAACCAGACATCCATCCTGAGTACGTCATCGCGACCGTTCGCTGCTCCTGCGGCAACGAGTTCCAGACGCGCTCCACGAAGCCCGAGCTCCACGTCGAGATCTGCTCCGAGTGCCATCCCTTCTACACGGGGAAGCAGAAGCTCGTGGACACGGGTGGACGCGTGGAGCGGTTCCAGCGGCGCCTCGAGAAGGCCGGCGGCGCGCGCCGCGGCTAGGGGCCTCTCAACCAAGTGAGCGCCCCCATCGGAGGCCAGGCCGTCCTCGAGGGCGTGATGATGCGTGGCCCGTCGGCGTGGTCCGTCGCCGTTCGCAAGCCGGACGGCGAGATCGCCGAGGTCAACCGCCCCATCTCCTCGATGCTGCTCCGCCATCGCTGGCTCCGCCTGCCCATCATCCGCGGAGTCATCGCGCTCGGAGAATCGCTGGCCATCGGCTTCCGCGCGCTCGCCATCTCGGCCAACTACGCCGCGCAGGAGGAGGACGAGAACGGCGAGGTGCAGACGGAGCTGACCCGCGGGCAGCTGCTCTTCGCGTTCGGCATCGCGATCGGCTTCGCGCTCCTTCTCTTCAAGGTCTCGCCGGCGCTGATCACGAGCTGGCTTCCAGTCGACTCGACCGGCGCCTTCGTCGTGGTCGAGGGACTCGTCCGTGTGACGATCTTCATCCTCTACCTCGTGCTCATCGGGCTGATGCCCGACCTGAAGCGCGTGTTCCAGTACCACGCCGCCGAGCACAAGGCGATCAACGCCTACGAGGCGGGCGACTCGCTCGACCCCGAGACGGTCGACCGCCACAGTCTGCTCCACGTCCGCTGCGGCACCGCGTTTCTCCTCTACGTGATGGTGATCGCCATCTTCGTGTTCGCGTTCTTCGGCCAGCCGGCGTGGTACTGGCTCATTGCCACCCGGATCCTGCTCCTGCCCGTGATCGCGGGGATCGCCTACGAGATCATCCGCTTCGCGGGCAAGCATCCCGAGCACCCTGTGCTCCGCCCGCTGCTCCAGCCCGGCCTCTGGCTCCAGCGCCTGACGACGCGCAAGCCGACGCTCGACCAGATCGAGGTCTCGGTCCGCGCGCTCCGCGAGGTGCTCCGCCTGGAGGGGCGGATCACGCCCGAGGAGCGCAAGGTCGAGGTCCTGGCCTAGCTCTCGGGCCTTCTCGGGGCCTCTGACGCGGGCGCGCGCCGGGCTATCCTGACCGGCGTCATGGCCGCCACGATCGAAGCCCTGGTCGACGAGCTCGAACGCTCGTATGCCGAGGCGCAGGAGCGCATGAACGACCCTGCCGTGTACTCGGACCAGAACACGGCCCGAGACGCCGGCCGGCGCCTGAAGGACCTCGAGGGGCCCTGGAAGCTCGCCCAGGAGTGGCGCCAGGCGCGAGACGATGCAGAAGCAGCCCGCTCCGACGCCGACCTGCGGGAGCTCGTCCCGGAGCTCGAGGAGCGGCTCGCAGAGCTCGAGGAGGACCTGAAGCTCGCCCTCGTCGAGCGGGATCCCAACGACGCGAAGGACGTGATCGTGGAGATCCGGCAGGGGGTGGGCGGCGACGAGGCGGCCATCTGGGCCGGCGACCTCTTCCGGATGCTCACGCGCTACGCGGAGCGCCGCGGCTTCCGCTGGGAGATCCTGGGCTCGAATCCGAACGAGACGGGTGGTTTCAAGGAGATCACGTTCGCCGTGAAGGGCGACGGGGCGTACTCGGTCTTCAAGTGGGAGGGCGGCACGCACCGCGTTCAGCGCGTTCCCGAGACGGAGTCCCAGGGGAGGATCCACACCTCGACGGCGACCGTCGCGGTCATGCCCGAGGCCGAGGAGGTCGAGGTTGCGCTCGATCCGGGCGATCTCAAGGTCGACGTCTACCGCTCGACCGGCCCGGGCGGGCAGAGCGTCAACACGACCGACTCCGCCGTGCGGATCACCCACCTTCCGACGGGCATCGTCGTGGCCATGCAGGACGAGAAATCCCAGCTCCAGAACAAGCAGAAGGCGATGCGCGTGCTGCGTGCCCGGCTGCTCGAGGCCGAGCTCTCGCGCCAGCGGGAGGAGCAGGACGCGGCGCGGCGCTCGCAGATCGGCGGCGGGGAGCGCTCCGAGAAGATCCGCACCTACAACTACCCGGACAACCGGGTTACCGACCACCGCATCGGGCTGACGATCAAGCGGCTCGACCGCATCGTCGACGGCGAGGCGGACGAGTTCACGGACGCGCTCGCCGACGAGGAGCGGCGGCGCGCCCTCGAGACCGCGACGGCGGTATGAGCCCACTCCAGGCGGTGCATGGGGTCGCTCGCGAGCTGGCCGTGGCCGGCGTGCCGTCGCCGCGCGTCGATGCCGAGCACCTCGTCGCCCACGTCCTCGGCTCGACGCGGACTGCGCTTTACGCCTCGGAGGCCGCGCTCTCCGCTGAGGAGCTCGCGCAGCTTCGCTCCCTCGTCGACCGGAGACGGGAGCGGGAGCCGCTTGCGTACATCCTCGGCGAGTGGGGGTTCCGCCGGCTGACGCTCCGGGTGGACGCGCGCGCGCTCATCCCCCGGCCGGAGACCGAGGTGGTGGTCGAGCGGTGCCTCGTCCACCTGGAGGCGCTCGACGCTCCGCGAGTCCTCGACGTCGGAGTCGGCTCCGGCGCGATCGCGCTCGCTCTCGCGGACGAGCACCCGAGCGCGCGGGTGACCGCGGTGGATCACTCGGCGGCGGCTCTCGCGCTGGCGCGCGAGAACCTGGCCCGCGCGGAAGTGAACGGACGCGTCGTGCTCACCCAGGGCGACCTGCTGGCCGGCCTCGAGGGTCCGTTCGATCTCGTCGTCTCCAACCCCCCGTACGTGTCGCCACAGGAGTACCCGGGCCTCCAGCCCGAGATCCGTCTCTGGGAGCCCCGCGAGGCAGTCGTCGGCGTCGGCGTGGGGGAGGCAATCGCCCGCGCCGCCTTCGACGTCCTCCGCCCGGGCGGCTGGCTGGTGCTCGAGTGCGGCGACGGCCAGGCCGCCGGCCTGGCCGCCGCCCTCCGCGCTCTCGGCTACGAGGACGTCCACGCCACCCCCGACCTAGCCGGCCGCGACCGCGTCGTCGAAGCCTGCCGTCCCTAGGGGACATGTCAGGGGTCTGACCCCTGACATGGCCGAAAGGGACGACTCTTCCTTCCCCAGGGGTGTTGAAGGGCCCGTGGTGCCTGGGCGCCTTGGGGACGAAAGCGCGCCTGAGTGTGTCGACCTCGGTCCGCAAGGGACATGGCCGGGGTCAGACCCCAGCCATGTCCCGGAGGGACGACTGTCGGCACGGCTACAATCGCCCGCCATGAGCACTGCGCAGAGCACGCGGCCGAAAGCGCTCGTCACGGGCGGGGCGGGGTTCATCGGCTCGCACCTGTCCGAGGCGCTGCTCGCAGCGGGGTGGGAGGTCTACGCCCTGGACGACCTCTCGACGGGCTCGATGGCCAACGTCGCCCACCTGAAGGAGCGCTGGGACTTCCATCTCGTCGTCGACTCGGTTCTCTCACCTTCGGTGGTGAACGAGCTCGTGCACAAGTGCGACGTCGTGTTCCACATGGCGGCGGCGGTCGGCGTGCGCCTGATCGTCGAGCAGCCGGTAAGGACGCTCGTCACGAACGTGCAAGGGACGGAGATCGTCCTCGAGCACTGCAACCGCTTCGGCAAGCGCGTCCTCGTCGCCTCCACGTCGGAGGTGTACGGCGACCACCGGGAGGAGGTGCAGCTCGCGGAAGACGCGCGGCGCATCTACGGCCCCACGACGGCGCGGCGCTGGGCGTACGCGGACTCGAAGGCGATGGACGAGTTCCTGGCGCTCGCCTACCACCAGGAGCGAGGGCTGGACTGCGTCATCGCCCGCCTATTCAACACCGTCGGCCCGCGGCAGAGCGGCCAGTACGGGATGGTGATTCCCCGCTTCGTGGAGCATGCGCTGGCCGGGCGCCCGCTCGAGATCCACGGCGACGGCCACCAGACCCGCTGCTTTTGCCACGTGGCGGACACCGTGCGCGCCCTGACAGGCCTCATGGGGGCCGATACCTCCGGCGAGATCTTCAACATCGGCTCGACGCGCCAGATCCGCATCCTCGATCTCGCCGACCGCGTGCGGGAGATGACGCGGTCGCGCTCCGAGCTCGTGTTCGTTCCGTACGACGAGGTGTACGGGCAGGGGATCGAGGACATGGTGCACCGCATCCCCTCGACGGCCAAGATCAACGCGGCCCTGGGCTGGGAAGGTGCTCTGGACCTCGACGTCATCCTCGCCGACGTGATCAAGCACATCCGCACGGCCCCCGTCGAGCTCTCCGAGCCGGACCAGGTCGAGGCCTGACGCCCGCGTCCCCGGTGGTCGAGGAGGCGGTCGCGGCTCTGCGGAGCGGGGAGATCGCCATCCTCCCCACCGACACCGTCTACGGCCTCTGCGTGACCGTGTACCGCGAGCAGCCGTACCGACGCCTCTGCCGGATCAAGAGGCGCCCCGCGGAGCTGCCGACCGCCCTCCTCGCGCCCGACTTCGACGCAGTCCTCGACGCCGTCCCCGAGGCTCGCGGGCGCGCCGCCGTCGCGGCCCGCGCCCTCCTGCCGGGGCCCTACACGCTCGTGCTCCCCAACCCGGCCCGGCGCTTCCACTGGCTGGCCGGGACGACGCCGGAGAAGATCGGCGTCCGCGTGCCCGAGCTCTCCGCCGAGGCCCGCCTGGTTCTCGAGCGTGCCGGCGCCGTCGCCGCCACGAGTGCCAACTTCCACGGGGGCCGCGATCCGGGCCATCTCGACGAGATTCCTCGGGAGCTCCGCGAGGAGGCCGCGGCCGTTCTCGACGGGGGCGAGCTGCCGGGGACGCCCTCGACGGTCCTGGATCTGACCGGCCCGGAGCCCGTCGTGCTTCGCGAGGGGACGGTGCCCGCGGACGAGGCGCTCGGGCAGGCTGCCCGCGCATTTCGAGCCTGAGCCCGGCCGCCCTATACTCGGCCCGACCGGCCCGTGAACTCCAGGCGTCTCATCGTGCTCGCCGTCTCCGTGACGATCCTGGCGGCCTGCGGAGGCGGTGACGACGACGAGAATTCGACGCCGACGGGCACCGGGGCGGCCGAGGCGCCTTCGACGCCCACACAGGCAGAGACTTCCGCCGTGCCGCCCGTGACCGTCCAGGGAGGCAACCCGCTCCGGCCCGGGAGTAGCGGCCGCGAGGTGAGGAACCTGCAGCGCGCGCTCGCGGCGCTCGGCTACGACCCGGGGATGCCCGACGGCCAGTACGGGGAGATGACGCGCCGCGCGGTGGTCTCGTTCCAGCGGCAAGCGGGCCTCACGGCCGACGGCGTCGTCGGGGTCCAGACGGCGTCGGCAATCAACCAGGCGCTCGAGCAGGGCGGCTGAGCCGCACGGCGCCGCCACGGTCCGCAGTAAAGTGGGCCTCGATGGCGATCGCCGTCGAGAGCCTCGAGGAGCTGCGTCAGGCGGCGCTCGCCGACATCGATCCCGAGATCGCCGGGCTCGTCGCCCGGGAGCTCGAGCGGCAGCGCGGGCAGATCGAGCTCATCGCCTCCGAGAACTTCACGTGGCCCAGCGTCTTCGAGGCGGTCGGCAGCGTGCCGACGAACAAGTACGCCGAGGGCTATCCGGGACGCCGCTACTACGGCGGCTGCGAGGTCGTGGACGGAATCGAGCAGCTCGCCATCGATCGCGCGAAGGCACTCTTCGGCGCCGAGCACGCGAACGTCCAGCCCCACGCGGGGGCGCAGACGAACATGGGCGTGTACTTCGCCTGCCTGGAGCCGGGCGACACGATCCTCGCCATGCGCCTCGACCACGGCGGGCATCTCACGCACGGCCTGAAGGTGAACTTCTCCGGGAAGCTCTACAACGTCGTCGGCTACGGCGTCGAGCGCGAGTCGAGCCTCGTCGACTTCGACGAAGTGCGGAAGCTCGCCCGCGAGCACCGGCCTCGGCTGATCGTCTGCGGCGCCTCGGCCTACCCGCGGGTGATCGACGCCGAGCGCTTCCGCGAGATCGCCGACGAGGTGGGGGCGCTGCTCCTCTGCGACATGGCGCACTTCGCCGGGCTGGTCGCGGCCGGCTTGCACCCGAACCCGACCCGCATTGCGACTTCGTCACCTCGACGACCCACAAGACGCTCGCCGGCCCGCGCGCCGGGTTCATCCTCTGCAAGGAGGAGCACGCCCAGGCGGTGGACAAGGCGGTCTTTCCCGGGATGCAGGGTGGCCCGCTTCTGCACGTGATCGCCGCCAAGGCCACGTGCTTCCAGATCGCCGCTTCGGAGGCTTTCCGCGCCTACCAGGGGCAGATCCGCGCGAACGCGGACGCCCTGGCCGAAGCGCTCGTCGACGGCGGGCTCGACCTCCTCACCGGAGGAACGGACACGCACCTCATGCAGGTCGACCTGCGCCGAAGCGACTGGACGGGCCGCGCGGCCGAGGAGCGGCTGCACGAGGTCAAGGTCACCGCCAACCGCAACACGGTGCCCTTCGACGAGCGGCCGCCCATGGAGGCCTCCGGAATTCGCCTGGGCACGCCCGCCGTCACCATGCGCGGACTTCGACGAGGACGACATGCGGGAGGTGGGCGCGATCATCGCCGAAGCGCTCGGCGGCGGAGGCACGGAGGCGCTTCGTGCCCGCGCGCAGGCGCTCTGCGAGAAGCGCCCGCTCTACCCGGACTACCGCGGCTACCCCGACTACGCCGCCGCCCGGCCATGACCACCGCCACGCAGCCAATCACGGAGGTCACCCACCCACTGGTCCAGCACAAGCTGGGCCTCCTCCGCGACGCCGAGACGCCGACGCAGATGTTTCGCCAGCTCGTCAACGAGGTGACGCTCTTGCTCACGTACGAGGCGACGAAGGACCTCGCGACGGAGGAGGTGGAGATCGACACCCCGCTCGAGCGCACGACGGTGCAGCGCATCTCGGGGAAGAAGGTGGCCGTGTGCCCGATCCTGCGCGCCGGCGTGGGCATGCTCGACGGGGTGCTGTCGCTGATCCCCGGCGCGCGCGTCGGCTTCATCGGCCTCTACCGCAACGAGGAGACGCTGCAGCCGGTCGAGTACTACGTGAAGCTCCCGCAGGACATCGCCGAGCGGGACGTCATCGTGCTCGACCCCATGCTCGCGACGGGCAACTCCACGTCGGCGGCAATCGAGACGATCAAGCGCGCGGGCGCCCAGTCGATCCGCCTCATCGCCGTCATCGCCGCCCCGGAGGGGATCGAGCGGCTCACGGCCGCGCATCCCGACGTCCACGTGGTCGTCGCCGGGGTCGACCGGCAGCTGAACGAGCGCGGGTACATCGTTCCCGGCCTGGGCGACGCAGGCGACCGGCTGTACGGCACGAAGTAGGCCGCGGTGAGCCATGCTCGACACGTTCCAGGACAACCTGGACGTTCTCTGGGGCTTCCTCGTCGCGCTCGCGGATCGTGCTCGTGCTCACGCCCGGCGGTCGGGCGCGTGGCGCGCGTCCTCGGCGTCGTCGACGAGCCCGGCGAGCAGCGGCGCATGCACCTGCGCGCCGTGCCGCGCCTCGGCGGCCTGGCCATCTTCCTCGGCATCTTCGTCCCCGGCCCTCGCGTTCCTCGACCTGGACGGGCCGTACCGAGGGATCCTGCTCGGCGCGGCCGTCGCGATGACCGTCGGCATGGTGGACGACTTCCGCGGGCTTCCGTGGTGGGGCAAGCTCGGCGGGCAGGCCGCGCGCGGCGGTCATCCCGATCGTCGTTCGGGGTGACGATCGACCACTTCTCGTTTCCCCTCCTGGGCGTGCACGACCTGCCCAGCTGGGTCGCCGTCGTCCTGACCTTCGTCTGGATCATCGCGATGATGAACATGGTCAACCTGCTCGACGGCATGGACGGTCTCGCCGCAGGGATCTGCGCGATCGCCGGGCATGACCTTCGCAGTCCTCGCCCTCTCGCTCGGGAGTCCGAACGCCGCCGTGCTCTCGGCGATCGTCGCCGGCGCCTGCCTCGGCTTCCTGCGCCACAACTTCTATCCGGCCCGCATCTTCATGGGCGACTCGGGCTCGCTCCTGCTCGGCTTCACGCTCGCCGCCGGTGGCCATCGAGGGCGCGCTGAAGACCGCCGCGACGGTCGCGCTCTTCTTCCCGCTCCTCATCCTCGCCATCCCGATCGTCGACACGTCCTTCGTGGTCGCGAAGCGGCTCAAGTACGGCCGGCCGTTGCACGAGCCGACCCCTGGCACCTCTACCACCGCTTCCGCAACATCGGCTTCTCCCAGGGCCGGGCAGCGCTCTACTTCTACGCGTGGGGCGCCGTGCTCGCCGGCGCGGCCCTCGCCACCCGCTTCGTGCCCTTCCGCGAGGGCGGGCGAATGGCACCTGTGGCCGACGGTGCTCGTGTCCGCCATCGCCCTCGTCGCGCTCGCCGCCTCGCTGTACATCGTGTACGTGCTCGAGATCCTCAAGCTCCGGCGCGTGCGCGCGTGGGCCGACCGGCGCCGGGCGCTCGACGAAGAGCGCGAGCTGAAGAGCGCGTGACGTCGATGCAGGACGAGTCGCGTGCCGCGGTCCGAGCTCGTCGCCGCAGTGGGCCGACGCGATACCTCGCCGGCCTCGACGAGCGCCCGGTGCGCGCGGCCGGGAGCCGACGAGGCGGCGGCCCAGCTTCTCGGGCCCCTGCCGGAGGAGGGGGACGGGGCGCTCGCAGCCGTCCGGGAGCTCCTCGAGGAGGGCCTGGAGGCGTCGATCGCCTCGGCGGGGCCGCGCTGCTTCCACTTCGTCACCGGCGGCGTGACCCCGGCCGCCCTCGGCGCCGACTGGCTCGCCTCGACGCTCGACCAGAACGGGTTCGCCTGGATCGAGTCGCCGCTCTCGGGGCGGCTCGAGGTCGCTGAGCCTCGGCTGGCTCAAGGAGCTCTTCGGCCTCCCGGCGGAGTGGGGCGGGGTGCTCACGACGGGGGCGACGATGGCGAACTTCACGGCGCTCGCCGCCGCCCGCCAGTGGTGGGGAGAGCGGCATGAGCGGGACGCGGCGGCCGACGGCCTCGCCGGGCTCCCAGCCGTCCCCGTGCTCTCGAGCGGCTACATCCACCCGAGCGCCCGCAAGGCGCTTGCGATGCTCGGGATCGGCCGCGAGGGCGTCCGCACGTTCAGCCGCGACTCGGTGGGAAGGCTCGACCTCGACGCGCTCACGGACGCCCTCCGCTCCCTCGGCGGGGCGCCGGCGATCGTCGTCGCGAACGCGGGCGAGGTCAACGCGGGCGACTTCGACCCGATCGCGGCGCTGGCGGACGTCTCCGCTGAGCACGGCGCGTGGCTGCACGTGGACGGCGCGTTCGGGCTCTTCGCGCGGGTCTCGCCGCGGGTGGCAGCCCTGGCGGACGGGGTCGAGCGGGCGGACTCGGTCATCGCAGACGGACACAAGTGGCTGAACGTGCCCTACGACTGTGGCTTCGCCTTCGTCCGCGATCAGGCGCTGCTGGGGAAGGTGTTTTCCTTCTCGGCCGCCTATCTCCCCGACCCCGACGACCCGCATCCGAACTTCGGCACCGTCGGCCCCGAGGCGTCCCGCCGCGCCCGCTCGCTCGCCGTCTGGGCGACGCTCCGAGCGTACGGACGGGCCGGCTACCGCGAGCTGGTCGAGCACCACCTCGACCTGGCGCAGCACCTCGCCGCGGCCGTCGACGCGGCGCCCGACCTCGAGCGTCTGGCGGAGGTGCCGCTCAACATCGTCTGCTTCCGCTTCCGTCCACCCGGCCTGTCCGAGGAGGAGCTCGACGACCTGAACGCCCGCCTCGGAGAGGAGGTGCTCGCGGACGGCCGCGTGTACGTGGGCACGACGCGGTACGAGGGGCGGATCGCGTTTCGCCCTGCGATCGTCAACTGGCGGACGCGTCCCGAGGACGTCGAGCTGCTCGCGGACGTCATCCGCGAGCTCGGCGCCGTCCTCCTCGCCCGCACAAACTAGCCCTTTTTCGCTCAACGAAGCGGGTTTAAGGTGTTACAAAGTCGCTCGCCGACTGCTAGGCTTGGTGCGGATACGATGCAATCCGCAGTGGCCGCTGCCCGCACCTCGCTCGACCCTCTCGGCGCCGGGGCGCTGCTCGCTTCGGTCCTGTTCGGCTGCGTCGGCCTGGGGGCGCTCCTCGGCCTCGCGGCCGGGTCGATCGGCATCGGGATCGCGATCGGCGCCGTGATCGGCGTTCCGGCGTCCATCATCGCCGTCTACAAGCGCTACCGGGACGCCTTCTGATGCTTCTGACGCCGCGGCCCATGCCGGACCGCCGGCTCCCGGTCCTGCTCGGGGGCGCCGTCGTCGCGCTCGCGCTTCCGGTCTTCCTCGTCGCCGGCTGGCGTGTGCAGGGCTGGGCGCTCGGCGCCGTCCTCTGGGCCGCCGGCGAGGTGCTGGGCCTCGTGCTCGCGCGCGTCGGGATCGGCGAGCCGACGCTGCGCGGCTCGGGCCTCGTCGCCTTCGGGATGATGGCGCGCGGGATCCTGCTCGCGGTCGTCCTGATCGTGCTCGCCGCCGCCGACCCGTACCTGGCTCTCGCGGGCGCGCTCGTCTACGCGGTGGCCTTCACCGTCGAGCTCGGGCTGGGCCTGCTGCTCTACTTCTCCGGGAGCCCGCGGCGATGAGCTTCGTCTTCGCCCAGGCGGAGGAGGAGGAATTCAGCCCCGAGCACGAGTTCGTGCTCGAGGACTGGATCCCGCTCCAGCTGGGACCGCTCGACCTCTCCGTCAACAAGGCGGTCGTCTACCTCTGGGTCGGGGCCCTGGTCACCATCCTGCTCGGGATCTGGCTCATGCGCTTCGGCCTCTCCCTTCGCCCGAGCCGGCGACAGACGACGGGCGAGGCGGTCTACGAGCTCGTCCAGTCGCAGATCGCGGAGTCGAGCCTTCCCAAGAAGGGCCTCCGCAACTGGTTCCCCTACGTCGCCTCGCTCTTCCTCTTCATCTGGGTCCTGAACATGATCGGCTTCATCCCGCTGCCGATCTCCAACGACACCTTCGAGCTCTTCGGAGCCGAGCTGCCGACGTTGGGCATCTACGCGGCGACCGCCAACCTGATGGTGACGCTCGCGCTCGCGCTCATCACCTTCGTCGCCACCCACGTCGAGGGCATCCGCTACAACGGGGTGGTCGGCTACTTCAAGAGCTGGGTGCCTCAGGGGGCTCCGAAGGGGCTGCTCGCGCTCATCGTCCCGCTCGAGATCATCTCCCAGTTCATGCGGCTGATCTCGCTCTCGGTGCGGCTCTTCGCCAACATGCTCGCGGGCCACATGCTGATCCTCGTGATGATCGGGCTCATCTTCATCTTCGGGAACCTCGCGCTCGCGATCATCGCGATTCCCGTCGCGACGGCCGTCTACCTCTTCGAGGTGGTCATCGTGGTGACGATCCAGGCCTTCGTCTTCGCGCTGCTCTCCGCCATCTACATCGGCGGCGCCATCGAACCCGAACACTAAGGAGGAATACGTGGACATTCTCCTGGCACAGCTCGAAGGGACGTCGCCGACCTCGGCAAGGCGATCGCCTTCGGCGTCGGCGTCGGGCTCGGCGCGGTCGGCGCCGGCATCGGCATCGGCAACATCTTCGGCTCGATGATCCAGGCGGTCGCGCGCCAGCCCGAGCTGCGCGGCGAGCTCACCGGCATCCAGTGGCTCGGCTTCGCGCTGACCGAGGCGGTCGTCTTCTACGCCCTCCTCGGCGGCCTGCTGGCCTTCGTCCTGGTTTGATGGCGACCCCTCCTTCACACCTCGCACTCCCAGGGACGCTGCGAAGCGTCGCCTCGCGGCGTCCTCGGTCGCACCCGTAGCCTCCGGCTACGAGCGCTCTGCTGCGTCCTTGCGACGCTCGCTTCTCGCGTCCTGGAAGCGCGATCTGCTCAGGAGGTGGCCGTTGATGGCGATGCAGGAAACACTCTCCAGGCGTTCCTCTTCGCCCAGGAGGAGGACGAGACAGCGGCAACGCGCTGATCGACGTCGTCCCCGGCCTGATGATCTGGACGATCGTCACCTTCGCGATCGTCCTCTTCGTTCTCCGGAAGGTCGCCTTCGGCCGCATCCAGGGGCTCATCGACGCAGCGCCGCGACCGCATCCGCGAGGCGCTCGACGAGGCGGACAAGGCCCGCCAGGAGGCGCGCGAGCTCCGCGAGCTCACGAAGCAGGAGCGCGAGGAGGCGAAGGGCGAGCGCGAGCGCATCCTCGAGGACACGCGCCGGCAGGCGCAGCGCCAGCTCGAGCAGGCCCGCGAGCAGGCCGATCGCGACCTCAAGGAGCGGCTCGAGAAGAACCGCGAGGAGATCGACGCCGAGAACGTCAAGCTGCGCGAGCAGATCCGCCGCGACGTCGTCGAGCTCACGCTCCTCGCCTCCGAGAAGGTGACCGGCAAGGTGCTCGACGAGGACGACCAGCGCCGCCTCATCGACGAGACGATCGAGGAGGTCGACGTGAAGCGGCTCGCCTCGGAGAACTGATGGCGGTCGCCCTTCGAGCAGAGCGCGCTTCCCGCCCGCGAAACGCGAGCGTCGCAAGGACGCAGGAAGCGTTCGTAGCCGGAGGCTACGGGCGCGACCGAGGACGCCGCGAGGCGAAGGTTGCAGCGGCGCGGGGAGCACGCGCTGGGCGAAGGGAGGCCGCTAGGTCATGGCCGTCGTCCATCGCGTGTACGCCGAGGCCCTGCTCGAGGCGGCCCGCGAGGACGACCGGGTCGCGGTCGTGCGCGAGGAGTTGGACGACTTCGCCGCCGCACTCGACGAGTCCCCCGAGCTTCGTGGGCTCCTGGCCAACCCGCAGATCGAGCCGGAGCACGAAGCGCGACGTGCTCGAGCGGCCGCTCGGCGACGCCGACGAGCTCGTCCGCAACTTCCTGCGGCTCGCCGCCGAGAAGGGCCGGATCGGCGAGCTGGAGGAGGTGCACGAGGAGTTGGAGCGCCTCCTCGCCCGCGAGGAGCGGGTGCTCGAGCTCGAGCTCACGACCGCGGTCGAGCTCTCCGACGAGGAGGCGGCCGAGATCGTGAAGCAGATCGAGGAGGCGTCCGGCCGAAGGGTCGTGGCCACCCGCTCGGTCGATCCCGACCATGATCGGCGGCATCGTCGTCCAAGCCGGCTCGCAGCGCCTCGACGCGAGCGTGCGCGGCCGGCTGAACCAGCTACGTCAAGAACTAACCGCGAGGAGCTAGGACGACGTTGAAGCTACGTCCCGAAGAGATCACGTCGATCCTCAAGCAGCGCATCGAGGAGTACGACGTCGAGACCGACCTCGCCGAGGTCGGCACCGTGCTCGCCGATCGGCGACGGCATCGCCCGCGTGTACGGGCTCGAGAACTGCATGGCGATGGAGATGCTCGAGCTCGAGCACGGCGTCACCGGCATCGCGCTCAACCTCGAGGAGGACAACGTCGGCGTCGCGCTCTTCGGCGACTGGGAGAAGGTGGCCGAGGGCGAGCCGGTCAAGCGCACCGGGCAAGGTCATGAGCGTGCCCGTCGGCGAGGAGCTCGTCGGCCGGATCGTCAACCCGCTGGGCCAGCCGCTCGACGGCGGCGGCCCGATCGAGACGTCCGAGACGCCGCCCGCTCGAGTTCAAGGCGCCCGGCGTCGTCAAGCGCCAGCCGGTGAAGGAGCCGCTCCAGACCGGCATCAAGGCGATCGACTCGATGATCCCGATCGGCCGCGGCCAGCGCGAGCTCGTCATCGGCGACCGCTCCACCGGCAAGACCGCCATCCTCGTGGACACGATCCTGAACCAGAAGGGCCAGGACATGATCTGCGTCTACGTCGCCATCGGCCAGAAGGCCTCGACGGTCGCGCAGGTCTACGAGCGCCTCAAGGACGCCGGGGCGATGGACTACACGATCATCGTCACCGCCTCGGCGACCGAGGCGGCGCCGATCAAGTGGATGGCGCCCTACGCCGGCTGCGCCATGGGCGAGTACTTCCTCTACAACGGCAAGCACGCCGTCTGCATGTACGACGACCTCTCCAAGCACGCGGACGCGTATCGGCAGATGTCGCTCCTCCTCCGCCGGCCGCCGGGCCGCGAGGCGTTCCCCGGCGACGTCTTCTACCTCCACTCGCGGCTGCTCGAGCGCGCGTGCAAGCTCTCCGACGACGAGGGCGGCGGCTCGCTGACGGCGCTGCCGGTGATCGAGACCCAGGCCGGCGACGTCTCGGCCTACATCCCCACCAACGTCATCTCGATCACGGACGGCCAGATCTTCCTCGAGTCGGACCTCTTCTACTCGGGCGTGCGCCCGGCGATCAACGTCGGCATCTCCGTCTCCCGCGTGGGCGGGAACGCCCAGGCGAAGGCGATGAGGAAGGTCGCGGGCGGCCTCCGGCTCGACCTCGCCCAGTACCGCGAGCTCGAGGCCTTCGCCCAGTTCGGCTCCGAGCTCGACCCGCAGACCCAGAGGACGCTCGCGCGCGGCGAGCGGATGGTGGCGACGCTGAACCAGCCTCAGTACCAGCCGTGGCCGCTCGAGGAGCAGGTCGTCGCCATCTACGCCGGCGTCAACGGCTACCTCGACGACATCCCGACCGGCGCAGGTGCCCGCGCTTCCAGGAGGAGCTGCGCGAGTACCTGCGCGCCGAAGGCGGGGTCTACGAGCAGATCGCGCGAGCAGAAGGAGCTCATCGGACGAGCTGACGGAGAAGCTCGACGAGGCAGCTCGAAGAGGTTCAAGGACAGCTTCGCCGTCAAGGAGGAGACCGGCCTCGTCGGGGCCGCCGGCTGATACATGGCCACCGTCCAGGACATCAAGCGGCGCCTCCGCTCCGTCCGAACACGAGCAAGATCACCAAGGCGATGGAGCTCGTCGCGGCGGCGAAGCTGCGCCGGGCCGAGGCGCGTATCGAGGCCCTGCGGCCCTACGCGGAGCGGATGCGCGAGCTGATGATCGGGACGGCGCGGGCCACCCCGGCACGCGGCTTCCCGCTGCTCGAGGAGCGGGAGACGTGCGGCGCGGTGGCGATCCTCCCGCTCACGGGCGACCGCGGGCTCGCCGGCGCCTTCAACGCGCAGATCATCCGCCGCGCCCTCGCCCTCGAGCGGGAGGCCCGCGCCGAAGGCGCAGGACGTCAAGTGGGTCGTCGCCGGCAAGAAGGGACGCTCGACGCTGCGCTTCCGCCGCTACGCACGTCGAGCAGGCCTGGGTGGACTTCACCGACCGCCCCGCCTACGCGGACGCCGTGGCGATCGCGCGCAAGCTCGCGGAGCTGTTCATCGAGCGGGAGGTCGATCGCGTCGTGCTCGTCTACAACCACTACGTCTCGCCGCTGACGCAGACGGTCTCCGTCGAGGACGTGCTGCCGATCCCGCGCTCGGCGCTCGAGGAGGACGAGGTGAAGAGCGCTTACGAGATCGCGCTCGAGGGCGACTTCATCTACGAGCCGGAGCCGGAGGAGATCCTCGAGCGGCTGCTTCCGACCTACCTGGAGACGAGCGTCTACCGCGCGCTCCTCGAGTCGACCGCCTCCGAGCACGGGGCGCGTATGACGGCGATGCGGAACGCGTCCAAGAACGCGGGCGAGCTGATCGACACCCTCACGCTCGACATGAACCGGGCCCGGCAGGCCGAGATCACCCAGGAAATCCTCGAGGTCGTGGCCGGCGCCGACGCGCTAACGCAGTAGACGCGCGGGCGTCTGTATCGACATGGGTTCGCTGCGCTGGCTCGGAGCTGCTCTGCTCGTCTTCGGGCTCGTCGCGGTGGCCGCGCTCTTCGGCGCGCGCGGAGCGGGGCCCGCCGAGGCAGAGGCGGCGCCGTGGACGCGCGCGCAGTCCATGTCGCAGCGCCGGAGCTACATCGCGGCGGACGAGCTCGACGGGCAGATCTACGCCGCGGGGGGCATGGTGGGCGAGACCGGGAGGCGGCTCAAGACGCTCCAGCGCTACGACCCGGCCGCGGACTCCTGGACGACGCTCACGCCGCTGCCCGAGCCGATCCGCGCGGCCGAGGCGGCCGCGCTCGGCGGGAAGCTCTACGTAATCGGCGGCGACGATACGGACGGGAACGGCACGGACGTCTACGTCTACGACCCCGCCGAGGACACGTGGGAGTCCCGTGCTCCGCTGCCCGAGCCTCGCTTCAACCACTCTGCGGTCGCACTCGGAAAGCGGATCTACGTGCTCGGGGGCTTCGGCGACGGCGAGGAGCACGACGACGTCTTCGTCTACGACGCCGCAGCCGACTCCTGGAGCGAGGCGGCGCCCCTCCCGCGCCCGAATCACGCCTTCGGCGCGGTCGTCTTCCGGGGAGAGATCTGGATGATCGGCGGCCGCCGCGGCGAGGACATCCTGCGCGAGGTGTGGATCTACAACCCGGAATCCGACCGCTGGCGCCGCGGCCCGGCGCTGCCCGAGGGGATGGAGCTCCTCGGCGCGGACGCCGCCGGGGACGAGATCCACGCCGTCTGGGAGCACGTCTACCAGATCTACGACGCGGACACGAACGAGTGGCGCGCGGGTCCTAGCACCGCAGTCACGCGCCACGGACTCGCCGCGTTCGCCGTCGACGAGGAGCTGTTCACGATCGGCGGCTGCACGACGGCTCTCCGAGACTCTCAGGTGGTCGAGAAGCGCGAGCTCCTGGGCGAATGAAATCCAGCCGCACTAACTTCTGGCCGCCTCGGCGCGTCTAAGCAGCTAGGTCGGCCAGGCCCAGTTGGCCTTGGCCAAGAGTCAGAAAAGAGGAGGGCAAAGACGTGCGAAGAAACCGATGGCTGCTGCTCGTCGCAGCGGTGCTGGCGGTTCTCGCGTTCGGCGCCGCGGGCTGCGGCGGCGACGACGACGAGGAGGGGGCTCCCGAGCCCGCCGCGACAGGCGAGGGGGACACGGGTGCTGAGCCCGCCGCCGTGCAGGAGATCACGATCGGGTGGGGAGCCGAGCCTCCGTCGCTCGACCCGGGTCTGGCGACCGACACGACGTCGGCGAACGTGATCCTGAACCTCATGGATCCGCTGGTCGTGCTGGACGAGAACCTCGAGCCCGCAGCCGAACCTCGCCGAGAGCTGGGAGGTAAGCCCGGACGGAACGACCGTCACGTACACGCTGCGCCAGGACGGTGCGTGGACGAACGGCGACCCGGTGACGGCGAACGACTTCGTGTACTCGTGGAAGCGGACGCTCTCGCCGGAGCTGGCGGCCGACTACGCGTACCAGCTGTACGGCATCGTGGGCGCACAGGAGTACAACGCCTGCGAGAACAATTGTGCGGCCATGGCCGACGCAGTCGGCGTCCGGGCCGTCGACGACTACACGCTCGAGGTCAAGCTGACCTCGCCGCAGCCGTGGTTCGTCGGGCAGTCAGCGCACCACTCGTTCCTCGCCGTCCACCAGCCGACCGTCGAGCAGTTCGGTGAGGCCTGGACCGATCCGGCGAACATCGTCACCAACGGCCCCTTCCAGCTCGAGGCGTGGGAGCACGAAGCCTCGATCGACATGGTCAAGTGGGAAGACTGGCGGAACGCCGACGAGGTCGACCTCACGCGTGTGAACGGACGCATCATCGTGGACGGCACGACGCGGGTGCAGGCCTTCGAGGCCAACGAGATCCAGGCGCTGGACGGCTCGGGCTTGCCGCCGGCCGAGATGCAGCGGCTGAAGGAGCTCGAGGAGTACGAGCAGTACGAGTACCTGGGCACGTACTACTACGGCTTCAACATCGAGAACATCACCGACGTGAATCAGCGGCGCGCGATGTCCCTTGCCGTCGATCGGCAGACGATCATCGACAACATCGCCCAGGCCGACCAGGTGCCGGCCACGGGCATGACGCCTGCAGGCATCCCGGGCTTCGAGGACATCAATCCGGACTCGCCGTGGACCCCTGCGAGCGGGGACGTCGAGCAGGCGCAAGCCCTCATGGACGAGGTGGCGAGCCCGAAGACGGACATCAACCTCTTCCACAACAACGCGCCGGGTCACCGCGAGATCGCGGTCGCGGTGCAGGACATGTGGAGCGAGATCGGGATCAACACCACGATCCGGGCTCAGGAATGGGCGCAGTACCTCGAGTTCCTCGGCCCGCCGCCGTCGAACCAGGTCGACGTCTACCGCCTCGGGTGGATCTACGACTTCGGCGACGCGATCAACGGCCTCGAGCTGTGGACCTGCGACTCGGGCAACAACAACACGAACTTCTGCAACGAGGAGTTCGACGGCCTCATCGCAGAAGCGCGGCAGACGCCTGACGAGGCTGAGCGCAACGCGATCTACGCTCAGGCCGAAGACATCATGTTCGGCGAGGACGGCGAGATGCCGATCCTGCCGATCTACTTCTACACGCTGCCAAACCTCGAGGACCTCTGCATCAAGGACACCTTCTACATCGGTGCCCTGAACTCGCTCGATCTCACGGACGTGACCGTGGAGGGCGAGTGCTCGTAGGCTCCGCCTAGCAAGCGAACGGTACGGGCGGGGCGCTCCGGCGCCCCGCCCGCCGCTCGTCGGGTTGCGAAGTCGGCGCCTCCGGGTAGAGAATCAACCCGATGGCCACGTACATCATTCGACGGGTCCTCTGGACGATCCCCGTCATCGCGCTGGTCATCCTCCTGATCTTCAGCCTCATGAAGCAAATCGGCGGGAATCCGTTCCGCCAGACGGAGCGTGCCGTGCCCGAGGCGATCCAGGCGAACCTCGAGCGGAAGTTCAATCTCAACGAGCCCTGGTACACGCAGTACGCCTACTACGTGAAGGATGTCTTCACCTTCGATCTCGGCCCGTCGATGCGCCTCCGCGACCGCACCGTGAACGAGATCGTCCAGGAGCACTTCCCCGTTTCGCTCAAGCTCGCGATCCTCGCGATGGCGTGGGGGCTCCTCATCGGCCTACCGGCCGGGATCCTCTCGGCGCTGAGGCCCAACTCGCTTTTCGACTACGGAGGGCAGTTCTTCTCCAACATCGGCTTTGCGCTGCCCAACTTCTTCGTCGCAACCCTGCTCATCTACTGGTTGGCCGTCAAGAACCCGTGGTTCCCGACGAGCGGTTGGCCGTCGGAGTTCTGGGACTTCAACGACAAGCGCATCATCCTGCCTTCGTTCGCGCTCGGGCTCTTCTTCATGGCCTACATCGCGCGTCTGGTTCGCGGGACGATGCTCGAGACGATGCAGCAGGACTACGTGCGCACGGCCAAGGCCAAGGGCCTCCGCTGGCGGCGGGTGGTCATGCGGCACGTCCTCCGCAACTCCCTCATCCCTGTCGTCACGGCGGTCGGCCCGCTGATCGGCCTCGTGATCACGGGCACCTTCGTGATCGAGATCATCTTCTCCATCCCCGGCATCGGCAGGTACTTCGTCACCGCGGTGGGCGCACGAGACTTCTCCGTCGTGATGGGCATCACCGTGCTCGCAGCCCTGATCGTGATCCTCGCGAACCTCGTCGTGGACATCCTCTACGGTTTCCTCGACCCGCGCACACGGGAGGCCCGCTCCTAACATGGCCGTGAGAGAGCCTCAGGCCGCGCTCGACGCCCGTACGGGTGCGGCGTTGCCCGAGGTGGGTGGTGTGGCGGCCGGCGAAGCGGTCCGGCAGTCGAACCTCTGGCAGGACGCGTGGCGCCGCTACGTGCGCAACAAGGGCGCGGTAGCCGCCGCGGCCGTCTTCATCATCATCGTCTTGTACGCGTTCCTGATCCCGGGCTTCTGGATCATCCCGGGGATCTGGACGGACGGCGTCGGCAACGTCGACCCGTACGACGTCGACTTCTCGGCTGCGAACGAGAACCCGAGCGCGGCGCACCCGTTCGGCACCGACCAGTTCGGCCGTGACCTCTTCGCCCGCGCCGCCCTGGGCGGGCAGGTCTCGATCGAGATCGGCTTCGCCGCCACCATCGTCATCCTCGTCGTCGCCATCATCTACGGCGGCATCTCCGGCTTCGTGGGCGGGTCGCTCGACAACATCATGATGCGCTTCCTCGACGCGCTCTACGGCCTGCCGTTCCTGCCGTTCGCGATCATCACCCTGGCCATCGTCGGCACGGTCAACATCTTGACGATGGTGATCGCGCTCTCGATCGTCTCGTGGTTCACGGACGCCCGCGTCGTGCGCGGGCAGATAATCACGCTGAAACAGAACGACTACGTGCGCGCGGCGCACGCGGTGGGCGCGCGCTGGTACAGGGTCCTGGCACGCCACCTGATCCCGAACACCCTGGGCATTCTGATCATCAGCATGTTCCTGAGCCTCCCCGGCGTCGTCCTCGGCGAGGCGTTCATCTCCTTCATCGGCCTCGGCATCAACCCGCCCGACGCCTCCTGGGGGTCGATGGCGAACGAGGGCCGGGAGGCCTACCGGCACGCACCCGGTCACGATCTGGGTACCGAGCCTCTTCATCGCCGCGATCGTCCTCTGCGCGAACTTCATCGCGGACGGCCTCCGCGACGCCCTCGACCCGCGTACGCGCGAGACGTAGTGAAGGGGCACTAGCATGGCCCTCCTCGACGTCAACGACCTCAAGACGCACTTCTTCACCCGGGAGGGTGTCGTCCGTGCCGTCGACGGTGTCTCGTTCGAGCTGGAGAAGGGACAGACCCTCGGTCTCGTCGGCGAGTCCGGGTGCGGAAAGTCCGTGACGGCGCTCTCGATCATGGGACTCATCCCGAAGCCGCCCGCGCGGATCGTCAACGGATCCGTGCTGTTCGAGGGCCGCGACCTGACGACGCTCAAGGACAGGCAGCTCGAGGACATCCGGGGGAAGGAGATCGCGATGATCTTCCAGGACCCGATGACGAGCCTGAACCCGACGCTGAAGATCTCCATGCAGATCACCGAGGTGCTCCGCCGCCACGAAGAAACGTCGAAGGAGGAGGCGCGCAAGCGCGCCGTCGAGCTCCTCGAGGTGGTGCACATCCCGCGCGCGGCCGAGCGCCTGGACGACTATCCGCACCGTTTTTCGGGCGGGATGCGGCAGCGGGTCATGATCGCGATCGCGCTCGCCTGCAACCCGAAGCTCCTGATCGCGGACGAGCCGACGACCGCGCTCGACGTGACGATTCAGGCCGGCATCCTCGACCTGCTCGACGAGCTGCGCCGACAGTACGAGATGTCGATGATCATCATCACGCACGACATGGGCGTCGTCGCCGAGACGGCCGACAACATCGCGGTGATGTACGCCGGCCAGATCGTCGAGTACGCCTCGGCGCTCGACCTGTTCGACCGCCCGGAGCACCCCTACACGGAGGCGCTCCTCGCCGCCCTCCCACAGATCGAGGGCGAAGGCATCAGGGAGGGGCGGCTGACCGCCATACCCGGGCTGCCGCCGTCGCTGATCGATCCTCCGACGGCCTGCCGCTTCGCGGCGCGCTGCCGGTACGCGGACGAGAACGACTCGTGCGCGACCGAGGTGCAGGAGCTCCGCGAGATCCGGACGGGCCACTGGGTGCGCACCGCACATCCCGCGAGCGAGCGCGCACGGGAGAAGGTAGAGGCATGAGCGAGGCTGGAGCCAGCAGCCAGGCTTCGACAGACGGGGCGCTGCTTCAGGTTACGGACCTGAAGAAGCACTTCCCGATCAAGAAGGGAATCTTCTGGGAGCGCGAGGTCGGCGCGGTCAAGGCCGTGGACGGCGTCAGCTTCTCCATCCCCGAGGGCAAGACGCTGGGGCTCGTGGGCGAGTCGGGCTCCGGCAAGTCGACAACCGGGTACTGCATCCTCCAGCTGCTCAAGCCCACCTCCGGCTCGACCCGGTTCATGGGCCAGGAGCTCACCGAGCTCGGCCGCGAGGACCTGCGCCGGATGCGCCGGGAGATGCAGATCGTCTTCCAGGACCCGTACTCCTCGCTCGACCCGCGCATGACAGTGGGGGGCATCGTCTCCGAGCCGCTCGAAGTGCACGGGATCGGAACTCGCAAGAGCCGCCGCGAGACCGTCCGACGGCTCCTCGAGATCGTCGGCTTCAACCCGAACTACACGAACCGCTATCCGCACGAGTTCTCGGGCGGCCAGCGCCAGCGCATCGGTGTGGCCCGAGCGCTCGCGCTCAACCCGAAGCTCATCATCTGCGACGAGCCCGTCTCGGCCCTCGACGTCTCCATCCAGGCGCAGATCCTCAACCTCCTGAAGGACCTCCAGCGCGACTTCGGGCTGACCTACCTCTTCATCTCGCACGACCTCGCCGTCGTGCGGACGATGAGCGACGACATCGCGGTCATGAACCAGGGGGAGCTCGTGGAGGTGGGCCCGGCCGAGCAGGTGTATTCGAACCCCAGCAACGAGTACACGAAGGCGCTCTTCTCCGCCGTGCCGGTCCCCGACCCGCGGCGCCAGCGCGAGCGCAAGGCCGAGCGGGCGCGACTCAAGCTCGAGCGCCTCGCCGCCGAGTAGCCGGCAGCACCACCTAACCTCGCCAATCGACTATCGTCAAAGCTGGTAATGGCTGGCGAAGACACTTCCCGCATGGGGGTGCGGTGCGAGCGGGCGCGACATTGGGCGTCGCTTCGGCTCGACGGCGAGCTCTCGCACCTGGAGGAGCGGCTCCTCGAGCGCCATCTCGAAGACTGCGAGCCCTGCCGGCGGCTCGAGGCAGGCATGCGCGAGGCCACCGAGCTCCTGCGCCGGGCGCCGGTGGAGACTCCGGCGCGCCGGGTGGAGCTTCCGCGGGCAAGCGAGGGACGCTTTGCGCTCCGGCGCAAGCGCACTGCCCTCGTCGCTGCGGCCGCCCTGGGTCTCGGCGCTTTCGCCGGCTCCTTCATGGAGCGGCCGGCGGCGCCGACACCGCAAGCGCCCGGGCCCGAGGTCAGCCTTCTCACCCGGGACGTCCAGCAGCTCCTCGAGCTTCCCCGGGACGGCGACGACTCCACGCCCATCCCCAGCAGGCCGCCCAACCCGCCCGAAGGCATCATCTAGTACCTGCCGAAAGTGCTGCGCACTTTCGGCAGAGGGTGGATCTCCAAGATCGATCGGCTTCCTGGCTCGGATAGACTGGCCGGCAGAAAACCGACCAGAAGAGAGCTGAATGCCTGAAAACAACGCGAAGAACGTCGGCAGGATCGTCGAGATCAAGGGTGTCGTCATCGACGCCGTCTTCCACGGGCAGCTGCCCGAGATCTACAACGCCCTGCGCATTCGCGTGCCCGAGGAGGAAGGGCGCCCCGCGGTCGACCTGATCGCCGAGGTGCAGCAGCACCTGGGCAACGACCGCGTGCGCGCCGTCGCCATGGACTCCACCGACGGGATCGCGCGCGGGACGGAGGTGGAGGACACGGGGGCGCCCATCTCCGTGCCGGTCGGCGAGCCGACGCTGGGGCGCATCTTCAACGTTCTCGGCGAGCCGATCGACGACGGAGACGCCGTCGAGGGCGAACGCTGGCCCATTCACCGCGACCCGCCGTCCTTCGAGGAGCTCGAGGCGAAGATCGAGATGTTCGAGACGGGCATCAAGGTCGTCGATCTGATCGCGCCCTTCGTGCTCGGCGGCAAGGTCGGGCTTTTCGGGGGCGCCGGGCTCGGCAAGACGGTGCTCATCCAGGAGCTGATCCGGAACATCGCCGAGGAGCACGAGGGCCTCTCGGTCTTCAGCGGCGTCGGCGAGCGCTCGCGCGAGGGGAACGACCTCTGGCTCGAGATGACCGAATCGGGTGTCATCGACAAGACCGCGCTCGTGTTCGGGCAGATGAACGAGCCGCCCGGCGCCCGCCTCCGGGTCGGGCTGACCGGGCTCACGATCGCGGAGTACTTCCGCGACGAGGGCGGGCAGGACGTTCTCCTCTTCATCGACAACATCTTCCGCTTCGTCCAGGCGGGCTCCGAGGTGTCCGCTCTGCTCGGGCGCATGCCCTCGGCGGTGGGCTACCAGCCGACGCTCGCCACGGAGATGGGCCAGCTCCAGGAGCGGATCACGTCGACGCGCAAGGGCTCGATCACCTCGGTCCAGGCGATCTACGTGCCTGCTGACGACCTGACGGACCCTGCGCCGGCGAACACCTTTGCGCACCTGGACTCGTTCGATCAGCCCTGTCCCGGTCGATCTCGGAGAAGGCCATCTACCCGGCCATCGACCCGCTCGACTCCTTCTCGCGCGCCCTGCAGCCCGGCGTCATCTCCGACGAGCACTACGAGACGGCCACGCGCGTCCAGGAAGTGCTCCAGCGCTACAAGGACCTGCAGGACATCATCGCCATCCTCGGGATGGACGAGCTCTCCGACGAGGACAAGGTCGTCGTCCAGCGGGCGCGCAAGATCGAGCGCTTCCTCTCGCAACCCATGTTCGTCGCCCAGGCCTTCACCGGTCGGGAGGGCAAGTACGTCAAGGTCGAGGACACGATCAAGGGCTTCCGGGAGATCATCGAGGGCAAGCACGACGAGCTCCCCGAGCGCGCCTTCTACATGGTCGGGCACGATCGAGGAGGCGATCGAGCAGGCGCAGCAGCTGGCCGGCGAGGAGGAAGAGCCCGTCGCCGAGCCGGAGCCCGAGGCCGAGGCGGAGCCCGAGCGCGAGCCCGAGCCGGCCGCCGCGTAAGCCGGCATGGCCACGCAGGAGGGCGGCGCCCGGACCTTCGATCTTTCCCTCGTCACGCCCGAGGGGGCGGCGTACGAAGGCGAGGCGGAGATGGTGATCGTGCCCGGCGCTGCCGGCGAGATCGGCGTGCTCGCCCGGCACGCACCGCTCGTCGCCATGCTCCAGGCGGGCGAGATCCGCGTGAAGGCGGAGGGCGAGTGGCAGACGTTCGCCGCCGGCCCGGGCTACTTCAAGGTGCAGCAGGACCGGGCTCTCGTCCTCGTCGACGATGCCGTGCGCGCCGAGGAGATCGACGTCGAGCAGGCGCGCCGTGAAGCCGACGAGGCCCGCGCACTCCTCGAGCGGGCCGAAGCGGGTGACGAGGAGATCGACCGCTGGCAGGCCGAGCAGCGCCTCCGCCACGCTGAGAACAAGATCGCCGTCGCCGGCCGCGACTGATGCGGGGACGGCATCGGGCACCTCGACCGGTTCGGCTGGATCAAGGGCGTCTGAGCCGGCGCTAGCCGGGACCCGCAGGTCGTGCCGCTAAGCTCCGGGCGGCAGGCGGGAGCTTCGTACTCGAGGAGGAGGATTGCAGGTCAGGGCCTACGCACCGGGGATCTATCCGCGCTCGGAAGCGCTCATCCAGGCGACCCGCGACCTCGACCGCGGGCGTGCGACTGCCGAGGCGGTAGCCGCACAGCGTCGAGGCGGACGTGCGCGAGCTCGTCGCCGCCCAGGAGGAGGCCGGGCTCGACCTCCTGACCGACGGGCTGCTCGCGGCCGCAGGATCTCTTCCGGCCGCTGGCCGAGGCGAGCGAGGGCCTCGACGCGCGCCCGCTGACGCGCTTCCTCGACACGAACACGTTCTACCGCGCCCTGCTCGTCGACGGGGAGCCGCGCCTGCGCCGGCCGCTGCCCGCGCCCGACCTGCCCGCGGGCCGCTGGCTGGCGACGCTGCCGGCGCCGCTCGCGCTCGCGCGTGCGGCGGGCGGAGCGCTGTCGCCGCAGGTTCTCGCCGCCGACGTCCTCGCGCCCCAGATCGAGGCGTATGCAGGCGCGGGCTGCGCGCTCGTCGTCCTCGTCGACCCGTTCCTCGCCCGCGACGGCGACCCGGAGTCGGCCGTGGCCGGCCTGAAGGAGCTCCCGCGCGACGTCCCGCTCGCTCCTCCAGCTTCCCTTCGGCGACGCGGCCGGCGGTGCTGGAAGGTCTCGCCGATGCGCCCGTCGACGCGATCGGCGTCGACTTCTACGCGACCGCGCCTCGACGCCGTCCCCGAGAGCTACCCGATGGAGATCGCTGCCGGCGTCATCGACTCCCGCAGCTCGGCCGTCGAGAGCCCGGAAGAGATCGCCGAGCTTCGCCGAGCAGCTCCTGGAGCGAAGGCCGGCGGGCCTTTCGCTGACGGTGAACGGCGACCTGCAGTTCGTGCCCGAGCCCATCGCGCGCGAGAAGCTCGGGTGCCTCGGGCGCGCCCGCGCCGCACTCCTGGAAGGAGTCGCAGCGTGACCGTCGCTCGCCTTCGGCTCGCTCCCGTGGGGGAAACCATGTTTCCCCCACGTGCCCCCTTCTTTGATCCAGTGGAGGAACCTCCCGGTTCCCCCACACCCCTTCCACACGCTCATCGGCCAAAGGTCGGCCGATGAGCGGTATTCGCTTCCCGACCCGCGAGATCGGCAGCCTCGCCAAGCCGTCCTGGCGCGTGAAGGCGTTCGCCGGGCGGCCGCTCGAGGAGCAGGACCTGGCCGAGGCCGAGCGCTGGGGCCAGCGACTGGAGGTCGAGGGCCACGAGCAGCCTCGTCGAGTCGCTCCGCTCCGGGGAGCTCGACCTCGGCGAGATCGACGCCTGGGCGGCGCGCTATGCGCATCCGTCTGCTCGAGCGGACGGGGCTGGACATCGTCTACGACGGCGAGCAGCGGCGCACCGAGATGTACGACCACGTCGCTGCGTTCGCGCACGGTTTCGAGGAGCGCGGGACCGTTCGCTCCTTCGACAACAAGTACTACACGAAGGCGGCGGTCGTCGCGGCACCTTCCGCGGACGGCCCGCAGGACGTCGAGGAGTACCGGTTCGTCGGCGACGCACACGGACCGCGAGGTGAAGGTACCGCTCACCGGGCGCGTACACGATGGTCGACTGGTCGTACGACGAGCATTACGCGCGCGAGGGCGCTCTCGGCAGCTCGGCCGAGCGGCGCTTCGAGGCGCGGCGGCGCTTCGCGCTCGACGTGGCGGAGCACGTGATCAGGCCGAATGCTCTCGGTCTCGTGGAAGCGGGCTGCGGCTGGATCCAGATCGACGAGCCGGCCGCGGCCGACCAAGCCCGAGGAGGTGCCGCTGGTCGTGCTCGGGTTCAACGCCGCTCTGAGCGGCGTTCCCGCGGCGAGGAAGTCCGTGCACATCTGCTTCTCCGACTACGACGCGCTCTGGCCGGCCGTGCTCGACCTCGAGGACTGCCTCGAGCTTCAGCTCGAGTTCGCCAACCGGGACTCGCGCGAGCTCGGCACGCGCGACGAGGACCGGCCGGGCTACGCGCAGACACGCTCCGTCTCTTCCGGGAGCACGGGTACCCCGGTGTCGGCCTCGGAGTCCTCGACATCCACTCCGACTTCGTCGAGCCGCCAGAGCTCGTGCGCGACCGCATCCTCTACGCCGTCGACGCGCTCGGCGACCCCGGCCGCATCCAGGTGAACCCCGACTGCGGCCTGCGCACGCGTAGTTGGGACGTCGTTTACGCGAAGCTCACGAACATGGTGGAGGGCACCCGTATGGCCGAGGACGTGCTCAACCGGGTCGCGGCCACCGCAGGCTCCGGGTAGCTCGCCACACCGCCGTGGAGCAGAACTTCGGCCGGGGAAGGCTCTACAGCCTCGGCGTGGAAGAGGAGTTCCAGATCGTCAGCGGGGAGAGTTACGAGCTCGTCTCCCGCATCGACGAGATCATCTCCGAGGTCGAGGACGACGAGGAGCACGAGGGCCGCGTGAAGCCCGAGCTGCTCCAGTCCGTCGTCGAGGTGGCGACCAAGGTCGCCGGCTCCGTCGGCGAGGCGCTGGAGGACATCGCGCGCCTGCGGGCGCGCGTCCGCGACGCGGCGGCGGAGAACGGCTCCCTCGTCGCAGCCGCGGGGACGCATCCGTTCTCCCGCTACGAGCACCAGGAAGTCACGGACCGCCCGCGCTACCACGAGCTTGTCGAGGACATGCGTTGGGTCGCCGAGCGGGAGCTCATCTTCGGGCTCCACGTCCACGTCGGCCTCGACTCGCCGGACAAGGCGATCGCCTGCGTGAATGCCGGCCGCACGTTCCTTCCAGAGCTGCTGGCCCTGTCCGCCAACTCGCCCTTCTGGCAGGGCCGGGCCACGGGGATCGCCTCCACCCGTTCGAAGGTGTTCGATGCCTTCCCGCGCTCGGGGCTCCCGCCTGCCTTCTCCTCCTACGAGGAGTTCGAGCTCCTCGTCGACCGCGCCGTCAAGACGAACTGCTTCCCCGACTACACCTACATCTGGTGGGATCTGCGCCCCCACCCGAAGCTGGGCACGATCGAGTTCAGGGTCTGCGATGCGCAGACGCGGATCGACGCTGTCGAATGCCTGGTTGCTCTCGTCCAGAGCCTCGTGGCCACGCTGGCAGAGGAGTTCGATGCGCGGGGGGCCCTGCCGATTCAGCCCATCACTCTCGTGGCCGAGAACAAGTGGCGGGCGGCGCGGGACGGCCTCCATGCTCGGCTCATCGACCTCGAGCAGGACACCGAGCGCCCTGCAGCCGACGCCCTGCGATCACTCGCGGAGCGCTGCCTCCCCGCAGCACGGCGGCTCGGCTGTGCGGCTGAGCTCGAGCGGGTGGACGAGGTGGTCGCGCGCGGAAGCGGCGCCGACGAGCAGCTCCGCGTCTACGAGGAGACGGACAGCCTCCTCGCGGTCGCGCAATGGCTCGCGCAGGAGACGGTCAGGGGACTGTAGAAGTGAACAACAACGCCGCGGGCTCCGCTATCCTCGGCCCGTCGCCTCGCGGCGACTTTTCGCTATGCGCACAACGCTGAAGAAAGGAACTCGCGGGGCAACCAACGGGTTCGGCATGCTCCCTCCGGGGCCCCCGACTGCGTCGGACCCCACGCCGCGCTCGCACTACTCCATGCCGCGGCGCAACCCGCTCGGCCTGCTCGGGAAGGCGCTCATGTGGCTCGTTGCCGTCGTCCTGGTGGCCGTGGGGGCGCTCGCCGGCGGGTCGTGGCTCTTCTTCAACTACAGCGTGGCCGCCGTGCGGCCGCACTCGAAGGAGGTCATCGCGGCGCAGAAGGTGCTCGAGGCGCCCACCCCGGGACGGCCGGCGACCGCGCTCGTCATCGGCTACGACAAGCGGGCCGGCCCCCAGAGCGTGCTCGGCTCGCGCTCGGACACGGTCATGCTCCTGCGGGTCGACCCGCGCAGCGACGTGGTGACGATGATGTCGTTCCCGCGCGACCTCGCGGTCGAGATCCCGGGCTGTGAGGACCATCCTGCGTTCACCGGGCGCATCAACGAGGCCTACACGTACTGCGGACCGCGCGGAACACTCGAGACCGTCAGGCAGCTGACGGGGATCCCTATCAACTACATGATCACGGTCAACTTCCGCGCGTTCACCCAGATCGTCCACGGCCTGGGCGGCGTCTACATGGACGTCGACCGCCGTTACTTCAACGACAACTCGGGCCTCGGCCCCGGGTCGACGTACGAGACCATCGACCTCCAGCCCGGCTACCAGAAGCTGACGGGTAGCGACGCCCTCGACTTCGTCCGCTACCGGCACACGGACTCCGACCTCACCCGCGTCGTCCGTCAGCAGGAGTTCGTCAAGGCGTTCAAGCAGCAGGTCTCGAGCACGTGGAGCGTTCTCCAGCTGCCGGGGATCGTGAACACGGTGACCGAGAACGTCGAGGTGGCGAAGGGCGGCAAGTCGCAGATTGACCCGGACGAGGTGCTCCGCTATGCCAGGCTCGTCTACGAACTGCCCGCCGGTCACTTCCAGCAGGTGACGATCGAGAACATCGGAGAGGACCCGGGCACGTTCCTCCTCTCCGTCTCGGACGAGGACGTGCAGGATGCGGTGGCCCGCTTCACCAACCCGGACGTCGGGGCGTCCGAGAAAGCGTTCGGGGCGGCTACGGGACGCAAGCCGCGAGGCCCGACCGGGCCGGCGCCCTCCACGGTCTCGGTCGACGTGCTGAACGGCAACGGCGTCGCGGGCGCGGCGAGCGACGCCGCCTACCTTCTCGGGCGCCGTGGCTATGTGACGGCAAACGGGGGCAACGCGTCGAACTTCGACTACTTCCGTACGGCGATCTTCTACGACCCCGCACAGCCGGAGGGTAAGGCGGCGGCCGACGGCGTGGCCCGCCTCTTCGGCGACGCCGACGTCCGCCCGGCGCCCGCAAGCCTGCAAATGGACACGACGCTCGTTGCCGTCGTGGGCAAGACGTTCCACGGGACCCTCGGGCCGGCGCCGCGCGACGCGACTCCGAAGCACCAGCCGCCGGCGGTCGAGGCCGACTCCTCGCTCACCCCCGGCCTGCGGCGCCGGCAGGGCAAGCTGGACTTCCCAGTCTTCACCCCGACCGTCCGCGAGCGGAACTCCTCCATCTCCGACGAGTCGGGCGTGCGCCAGTACGAGATGGACGACAACCAGGGCCTGCGCCTGACCTACGTGACCGGCACGAACGAGTACTGGGGTATCCAGCAGACGAGCTGGACGGACGCGCCCATCCTCAACGGGCCCACGATGACCCGCAGGATCAAGGGGAGGGAGTACCGCCTCTACTTCAACGGGCCGAAGCTCCACATCGTCGCCTTCGAAGAGGACGGGGCGGCCTACTGGGTGACGAACACGCTCCTGAACAGCCTTTCGAACGAGACGATGCTCGCCATCGCCAAGGGCCTCAAGCCGCTCGCCCGGTGACGATGGAGAGGTCGCCTAGCGCCTACACTCAGACGATGGGTCGCATCGGCATCTTCGGCGCCGGTTACGTCGGCCTCGTGACGGGAGCGTGCTTCGCAGAGCTCGGCCACGACGTGACCGTTCGCGACGTCGTCCCCGAGAAGATCGAGGCGCTGCGGCGTGGCGAGGTGCCCATCTACGAGCCGGGGCTGGACGCGCTCCTCGAGCGCAACGCGGACCGTCTTCGCTTCACGCTGGACGTCAAGGAGGCGGTGTCGGGCGCGGACTTCCTCTACATCTGCGTCGGCACGCCGCCGACGTACTCGGGCGACGCCGACCTCTCGGCGGTCTGGACGGTGATCGACGAGCTACCGGGCAGCGTCGGGGGCTCGCGCACGGTGGTCGTGATGAAGAGCACGGTTCCCGTGGGCACGGGAGAAAAGGTCCGCGCCGCTCTCGACGCGCGCGATCTCCGTAGCGTCGGCTACGCGGCCAATCCGGAGTTCACCGCCGAGGGCACGGCCGTGCGCGACTTCATGCAGCCAGACCGGATCGTGATCGGGTCCTTCGAGGACGTCGACGGGGAGGCCGTCGCAGAGCTGCACGACGGCGTGGACGCCCCGGTCGTGCGCATGGATGTGGCCTCCGCAGAGATGGTCAAGCTGGCCTCGAACGCGTTCCTCATGACACGCATCAGCTTCATCAACGAGATCGCGAACGTCTGCGAGGCGACGGGAGCGGACGTCGTCAAGGTCGCGGAGGCGATCGGGCTCGACCATCGCCTCGGCCCCCACTTCCTGCGCGCGGGCATCGGCTTCGGCGGAAGCTGCCTGGACGGAGCCGAGAGCGTGCTCGTGCGCGAAGCCGGCGTCTATCGCCTGACAACACTTCAGGAGCTGTTCGACCACTTCGCCGACGGTTCAGAAGCGGTGCTCGAGCCGGCCGAGCTCGAAGTGCTGTCGTGGCGGCCGTCCGGGACGCGCCCCGAGTTTCTCCCAGTGAGCGCTCTCACCCGACGACAGTTTGCGGGCGACGCGGTGGAGGTGCAGACGAAGATGGGCCGCCGTATCGTCTCGACTCCCGATCATCCCTTCGTCATCGCGGATGCTGAGGCTTCGGAGCCGAGCGTCAAGCTCGCCGCGGATCTAACAACCGACGACTGGCTGCCATTGGTTCAGGGCTCCCCCGAGGTATCGCCTGAGCCGTTGGTGACGCTGGATCTACTCGCGGATCTCACAGCAGGCGATCTCCAGGTTCCGGACGTCATCGTCAAACTCCCCCGCGAAGAGCTCGCGGCCGTCGGTCGGTCGACCCTTCGCAACGCGATTGAGGTCACCGGCCATCCGCGCGGCGCCGTGGCCCGCTCGCACGACATCGTGCGCAGCGGAGCCCTTCGGCTCCACGAGCTCGAGGCGCTTGGCCTCGAGCTCGATGGTGCCGCCGTCGGGACGGCGCGGAACGGCACGTACGTGCCCGCATCGATCCACCTGGACGAGGTCTTCTGGAAGATCGTGGGCCTTTACCTGGCCGAGGGCCATCTCAGCGTCGACGGGCGACGCCACCGCCTCCAATGGTCTTTCCATCCCGCTGATGAGGGCGATCTGGTCGAAGAGATCCGAGGGTTCTGGGACCGGCTCGGCGTGAAGGCGGCCGTCCGCCGAGCCTCGACTACCACTACCGTCACAATCTCGTCGCGTCTTCTTGCGGAATGGTGGACCGGGACGCTAGGCCTAGGGTCCTCCTGTTACGACCACCGGATTCCCGACGTCGTATGGAGCCGGCCGGCGGCTGAGAAGCAGGCCCTCCTGGCCGGCCTGTGGCTCGGGGACGGATCGTGGTCGTACATCGCGCACGGGCCTAGCGTCGTCTTGGAGTACGGCACCGTCAGCCGGGAACTCGCCGACGGTGTACTGAGGCTACTCGGAGAGCTCAGCATCGTCGCTCGGCTCAAGGTCGGGCGGACTCGCAAGTCCACCTGCGACACGTACTGGCTTGTCGTGTCCGGCGCCGACCAGGTCGAGAGGTTGCTCGATCTCGTCCCACCGGGCGACCGCCAGCGCGTCGAGCAGTCTCTTGCCCGCCAGTCGAAGAGGATTGCACCGACCGGCTATAGGCGTCGTGGCGAGCACACCGCGTGGGCGCGAGTCGCTCAAGTCCGGCGCCGGCCGTTCGAAGGCTACGTGTACTCGCTCGAGGTGCCAGAAGCGGGAACGTTCGTGACGACCGGCGGGCTGGTCGTGCACAACTGCTTCCCGAAGGACTCGCTGGCGCTCAAGCAGCTCGCCGCCAACTCCGGGTACCACTTCCAGCTTCTGAACGCGGTCATCGAGGTCAACGAGCTGCAGAAGCGGCGCGTGATCGCCAAGCTCGAGAAGCACCTCGGCAGGCTCCGCGGCAAGCGCGTGGCGCTCCTCGGGCTTGCCTTCAAGCCGCACACGGACGACATGCGCGAGGCCCCGAGCCTCGTCCTCGCCTCCCGTCTGATCGCAGAGGGCGCGGAGGTTCGCTGCTGGGACCCCGTCGCCGACGCGACCGGGCTGCTCCAGGGCTTCGTACGCTGCGACACGCCGCTCGAAGCGGTCGCCGGCGCCGACGCCGCAGTGATCGTGACCGAGTGGCCGGAGCTCGCGGAGCTCGACCTGGCCGCCGTGCGCGCCGCAATGCGCACTCCGCTTCTCGTCGACGGACGCAACTTCCTCGCTCCCGAGGCCGCCCAGGCGGCCGGCCTCGTCTACGAGGGGATCGGCCGGGCAACACAGTCCTCCTTCGCCGGGCTGCCGGAGACCAGCGAGCCCGGCGAGCCCACTCGCACTCGCATCTGACAGATGCTTGATCGGAAATTGACCGGAAACCGTGGTACCGCCGGATGACGTCCGTGACGCGTCGCCTGAGACCACGCTCGTTCCTCGCCCGTACCTTCCAGGTACGAGCTCGGAATGATCGCGGCCTCATGCTCGGTCACGGACGCCCCCGCCGGCACCACACTTCCCGATCAACCATCTAGTGGAAGCCATCCTCCTTGCGGGCGGCAAGGCCGAGCGTCTCGGCGAGGCCGCAGGCGGGCGCCCGAAGGCGCTCGTTCCGGTCGCGGGACGGCCGCTCGCCGCGTACCAGGTGGCGGCGCTGGCCGCCGCAGGCGTCGGCCGTGTCATCGTGAGCTGCGCGGCCGGCGTGGAGGAGGAGTTCGAGCAGGCGCTCGGCGGCGCGGGCCCCGCGATCGTCCCCGTCGGCGAGCCGGAGCCGCTCGGCCGCGGCGGCGGTCTCCGCTTTGCAGCGGCCAAGCGCGGCGAGAAAGGCGACGTCTTCGCGCTGAACGCGGACGAGCTCGTCGACCTCGACTTCGCCGCCCTCCTCACCCGGCACCGTGAGTCAGGTAGCGCAGCGACCATCGCTGTCGCCCGGCCGCCCTCGGCCTTCGGCGTCGTCGAGCTCGGTGCCGACGACCTCGTGCTGGGCTTCGAGGAGGCTCCGAGGCTCCCGTACTGGGTCAATTGCGGCATCTACGTCCTGGGGGAGGAGGCGCTCGAGCGGCTGCCGGAACGGGGTGACCACGAGCGCACCACGTTCCCGGAGCTCGCTGCCGAGGGGCGCCTCGGCGCGTTCCGCCACGAGGGTCTCTGGCTGACCGTGAACACGCCCAAGGACCTGCGCGTCGCCGAGGACTATGTCACCGCCCGTCCCGAGGTCTTGACTCGTGTCCCCTCGCCGCGATAGGACCGCCCCGATCGTGAGCGAGCTCACGCCCAACCTCCTCGATCTCGACCGCTTCTCGGTGCCCGTCGAGCGCGTGGAAAAGCCCTGGGGCTACGAGATCGTGTATGCGTTGACGGACCGCTACTGCGGCAAGATCCTCTTCATCCGCAAGGGCGAGCAGCTGAGCCTGCAGTTCCACCGGCGCAAGGACGAGGTGATCTACGTCCACGAGGGCCGCATCGAGCTCGAGGTGGGGGAGCCCGGACGGACGCCCGACAGGGAGGTCGTCGGCCCGGGACGCGCCTTCCGCTTCACACCGGGCACCGTTCACCGCTGGCGGGCGCTCGAGGACACGCTCGTGCTCGAAGTCTCCACACCCGACCTCGACGACGTCGTGCGCCTCGAGGACCGCTACGGGCGCGCCGACTCGTAGGCCGCGTACTAGATGCTTGACCGGGAATTGACCGGAAACCGTGGCACCGCCGGATGACGCCCGTGACACGTCGCCTGAGACTACGCTCGTTCCTCGCCCGTACCTTCCAGGTACGAACTCGGAATGATCGCGGCCTCATGCTCGGTCACGGACGCCCCCGCCGGCACCACACTTCCCGGCCAACCATCTAAAATCCGCCCGGCCATGGCGACCACGGCCCCCCGGCACGACGTCAAGGACCTCGCGCTCGCTCCAGCGGGCGTCGTTCGCATCGAGTGGGCGGACCGGCAGATGCCGGTCCTGTCGGCGATCCGCGAGCGCTTCGAGCGCGAGCGGCCGCTGGACGGGCAGCGCATCTCGGCCTGCCTGCACGTCACGAGCGAGACCGCCAACCTCGCCCGGACGCTCTGGGCAGGCGGCGCGGACATCGTTCTCTGCGCCTCGAATCCCCTCTCCACGCAGGACGACGTCGCCGCGGCGCTCGTCGAGGAGTACGGCATCTCCGTTTTCGCCATCCGCGGCGAGGATGACGACACCTACTACACGCACATCGAGGCGGCCGTCGACCACCGGCCGCATCTGACGATGGACGACGGCGCCGACGTGGTCGGCTTCCTCCACTCGAAGCGGCGCGAGCAGCTCGGCGAGATCCTCGGCGGCACCGAGGAGACGACGACCGGCGTCATCCGCCTACGGGCCCTAGAGGCCCAGGGCGAGCTGGCCTTCCCCATCGTTGCCGTCAACGAGGCGAAGACGAAGCACCTCTTCGACAACCGCTACGGCACGGGCCAGTCCACGATCGACGGGATCATCCGCGCCACGAACGTCCTCCTCGCCGGCCGGCGCTTCGTCGTGGCGGGATACGGCTGGACCGGCCGCGGGGTCGCCATGCGGGCGCGTGGCCTCGGCGCCCACGTGATCGTCACCGAGGTCGATCCCCTGCGCGCGCTCGAGGCGCTCATGGACGGCTACGAGGTTCTCCCGATCGAGCGGGCTGCCGAGGTCGGCGACATCTTCTGCACGGCGACCGGCGACAAGCACGTCATCGCCCGCGGCGCTCTCGAGCGCCTGAAGGACGGCGCCATCCTCTCCAACACGGGCCATTTCAACGTCGAGATCGACATCCCCGCGCTGCGAGAGCTCGCCGTCGCCACCCGCGAGGCGCGCCCGAACGTCGAGGAGTTCGAGTTCGCCGACGGCCGCCGCGTCTACCTCGTCGCAGAGGGCCGTCTCGTCAACCTTTCCGCCGCCGAGGGACACCCCGCCTCCGTCATGGACATGAGCTTCGCGAACCAGGCGCTGGCTGCCGAGTTCGTCGTCGGTCACGCCGGCGAGCTGGAGCCGAGGGTGTACGAGGTGCCCGAGGAGATCGACCGCGAGATCGCTCGGCTCAAGCTGGAGAGCATGGGCGCCGAGATCGACAGCCTCACCGAGGAGCAGGCGCGCTACCTCGCCTCGTGGGACGAAGGGACCTAGAGCCCGACGAGATCGTGAGGCTCGTGGGGGACCGCGTCGTCCTCCTCGACCAGCGGCTCCTGCCGGGCGACGTGGCGTACCTGGAGTGCCGCTCGTCCGCGCAGGTGGCCGAGGCCATCCGGACGCTCGCCGTGCGCGGTGCCCCGGCCATCGGAGTCGCGGCCGCCTACGGCTACGCGCTCGCCGCCGCGCGCGGAGAGGACCTCGACGAGGCCGCAGCCGTTCTCCTCGCTTCGCGGCCGACGGCGGTGAACCTTGCCTGGGCGGTCCGCACGCTGCGTTCCGGATCACAGGACGCCGAGTCGCTTGCGGAGCGGGCGCGGACGCTCCACCGCGAGGAGGTCGAGCGCTGCCGCCGCATGGCCGAGCACGCCGCCGCGCTCCTCGCTCCCGGCACGCGCGCGCTCACCCACTGCAATACGGGCGGCCTCGCCACGGGCGGCTACGGAACCGCCCTCGGCGCGCTGCAAGCCGCCCGGGCCGCGGGCCTCCTCGAGCACGTCTTCGTCGGGGAGACGCGGCCGCTCCTCCAGGGCAGCCGCCTCACGGCGTGGGAGCTCGAGCGTGCGGACATCCCGCACACGGTTATCGCCGACGCCGCCGCCGGCGCACTCATGGCGCGCGGGGAGATCGACGCGGTGCTGACGGGCGCGGACCGTATCGCCGCGAACGGCGACACGGCGAACAAGATCGGGACGTACGCGCTCGCCGTCCTCGCGTCGCACCACGGCATCCCCTTCTACGTCGTCGCGCCGAGCTCGACCGTCGACCCGGCCGCGCCGAACGGGGAGGCCATACCCATCGAGGAGCGCGACGGCGCAGAGTTGACGGCGCGCTTCCCCGCCCGCAACCCCGCCTTCGACGTGACGCCGGCCGAGCTCCTGACCGCGATCGTCACCGAGGAAGGCGTCCACCGGGCGCCGTACGACGAGTCGCTGGCCGCGCTGCGGCGGTCTGCGCCCGCAGGGGCGGCGTCATGAAAGCCATGGTGATGGCGGCAGGCCTGGGGACGCGCCTGCGCCCCCTCACGGACTTCCTGCCCAAGCCGATGATGCCGGTTGCGAACCGGCCGGTCCTGCACCACCTGCTCAACCTGCTCCGCCGGCACGACGTGACCGAAGTCGGCATCAACCTGCACGCGTTCCCGGAGATGATCCAGAGCTACTTCGGGGACGGCTCCCGGCTGGACATGTCCATCACCTGGTCGCACGAGCCCGAGCTCCTCGGCACGGCGGGCGGGACGAAGAAGCTCGAGGAGCTCTGGGGCGACGAGACGATCCTCATCACGTCGGGCGACGGCCTGCACGACGTCGACCTGACGGCCCTCCTCGGCCACCATCAGCGCTCCGGCGCGCTGGCGACGCTGTCCGTGAAGCCGGTGCAGGACCCCTCCGCGTACGGCGTCGTCATCCTCGACCGCGATACGCGCGTCCGCGGCTTCCAGGAGAAGCCGCGGCGCGACGAGGCGCGCTCCGATCTCGCCAATTGCGGCATCTACGTGATCGAGCCGGAGCTGCTCGACCGGATTCCCGCCGGCACGTTCTACGACTTCGGCGAGGACGTCTGGCCGAACCTCGTCGCAGCCGGTGAGGAGGTCTACGCCTACACGACGATGGCCTACTGGAACGACGTGGGCGATCTCGACGAGCTCAGGAACACGATCCTGGACGCCGTGCTCGGCCACGTGCGCGTCGATATTCCCGGTGAAGAGATCGCACCGGGCGTCTGGGCGGAGGAGGGTTGCCGCATCGACCCGTCGGCGACGCTGGACGGGCCGGTCGTCCTGGGGCCGAACGTTGTCGTCGAGGCCGGGGCGCAGATCCGAGGGCCGGCCGCCATCGGAGCGGAATGCCACGTCGGCGAGGCGGCGGCCATCCGCCGTGCAGCGCTCCTGCCGGGTAGCGTCGTTCCGGACGAGGGCCTCGCAATCGCGGGGATCTTCGGGGACGCTTCGAAGCTCGCGGAGAGCATCCTCCGCTATCCGGCCGCGCGCGACTCGTAGCCCGGCCGGCGCGCGGAGAAGTGGGTTAGAGTCCCGCTTTCCGGGCCAGAAACATTCGCGTGTCTCGCGGGGGGAGGCGTGGGGGAGGAGCTTCGACCACGGGCGACCTCGTCGCCCACCCGTCTGCGGAGCCGCCGCTCCCGTTACTGCGCGTGGTCCACCGCCCGGACACCCACGACCGCGGCCGGGCGGCCCGGCCAGAGAAAGGACCGGTGAGATGACGCTTCAACCCCTTCTGCGGGCGGCTGCTCTGCTCGGAGCGGCCGTCGCCGCAGGGACGCTCGCTGCCGCGGCGGGCGCGAAACCAGTCGGCCACGCGCCGCCCATCGTGCCGATTGACCGGCAGGAGGCCGAGTACCAGGACGACATGACCTGGGACGATTACCGGCCGGTTCCCGGAACGGACTGGGCCAACCCGGCCCTCGAGCCCACGGTCGAGAAGTGGCGGGTCGCGGTGGTCCTCATGGACTTCGCCGACCAGCCGTCCAACGTGACGCTCCCGGCGAACGCGACGCTCTTCGGGAATCCCCAGCCGTCCGCCGCCGGCATACCCGAGGGCCAGGCGGCCCAGTTCTTCGAGCACTTCCTGAATACGCCGAGCCTGCTCAACAACTTCACGACGATGAACAGCTACTGGATGGAGACGTCCCTGGGGCGCTACGGGGTCGAGCTCGACGCCTACGGGCCGTACCACCTGACGGGCAACCAGTGGGAGTACTGGCTCCGCGACGCAGGGAACGCCGGCTCGGCGTGCCCGACGGGCTTCGCCTGCAACAGGAACGCCCGCACCGAGGGGCGGAACCTGTGGATCGCCGACGTCGGCCTGGACGTCGCGGACAGCTATGACAACGTCGCCTACCTCCAGGCCGGCCAGGACGAGAGCTCGACCTGGCAGGAGTTCGGCGAGATGCGGTTCCAGACGATGGACGACGTCCCCGAGGAATGGGGCAACCCCGACCCGACGAAGCCGAACTGGGCGCCGACCCGTTATATCCCCTGGACGTCGTTCGCGGCTGCCAAGGGAGTCTGGCCGAGCGCGGGAGGCAATTCCTTCACCGTGGCCGAGAGCTCCGGCATGGGCACCTACGCGCACGAGCTCAGCCACAACCTCGGCATCGGGGACAACTACAACAACCCGTACGGGATCCCGCAGCGGCGGGACTTCACGGGCCCGTGGGACATGCTCAGCCGCGGCTCCTTCAACGGCCCCGGAGGCCCGCACCGCCGCTGGCTCATCCCCTCGACGGAGGGCGGCGCACTCGGCTCGAGCCAGAACTTCCGCAACCGGATGGAGCTCGGAATCATCGAGGAGGAGAGCATCCTCCGCCTCGACCGCGACGCACTGGCCGAGTCCGGGCCGATCGTCGCGAAGGTGACCGCGCGGGTGGCCGATCCCGGCCCCGACGGCCTCACCGGCGTGAACGTCGTCCTGAGCGGCGGCGACCGCACGCCTCCGTGCAACATCGGCACGGATCCGTTCTGCGCGGGCGGCGGCTTCGTGAACTACACCGTCGAGGTGGTGGAGCGGATCGGAGCCGACTCGTTCACGCCCGGGCACGGCGTCCTCTTCTCGCGGACGAAGAACGTGGACAGCCTTCCGTTCGTGTATGTCGTCGACGCGCACCCCGAGGACATGAACAAGGTGGACTTCCTGCGGCCCGACGGCACGCCTTCCATGGTGACGATCGCCGACTGGCGCCAGCTGAACGACGCCACGTTCCACGCGGGCCTCGGCTCGGGTAGCGGCTACGAGTACGTCGACGAGCCGAACCGGCTCCACTTCTACGTCCTCGACGTCGGGAGGGACGCGAACGGAATCCTCACCTACACGGTGGGCATCCGCGCGCTGGACGGCTCGGGTCCGCAGGCGCGCGGAGCTGCCCTCGCGCAGGCGACGACCTCGCGTGTGCGCGCCGGCTGGGCGGCCGACTGCAACTTCCCGTTGACGAACACCGGGTCGGCGGGGCCGGTCGCAGGCACGCATCCCGAGGATGTCAGCGCCTACCTCGACTCCGACGTCTACCGCCTGTCGGCCTCGCTCGCCGGGGACGGCTGGACGGCGGAGCTCTACAACGCGCTGGCAACAGCCGAAGCGGGGGCGACAGTGAACGTGCCCGTGTACGTCATCCGCACCCCGGGCGCAGACAATCGGGCCGTGGTGACGCTGACGGCCACGTCCGAGAGCGACCCGTCGAAGACGGCGACCGCCAGCTGCAACCTCAAGGTCAGCGACCTGAACAAGAAGCCGTAAGGCGACCTCTCGGTGGTCCCCGCCGCGCCGCGCGGCGGGGACCACCCTTTCTTCACGGACTCGGCACTCGCCGTGACCCTCCTGTACGCCCGCGCGGCGTACGCTCGCTGGGTGCGGGCGCTCGTCGATGTTCTCCTCCCCGAGCGTTGCCTCGCCTGCGGCGCGGGGGAGGAGCTTCTCTGCCCCGGCTGCCGCGCCGGTCTCGTTCGCCTGGGCGGGACGCTCTGCGCGCGCTGTGGCTCGCCGACGGCCTGGCCGGTCGATCGCTGCGGCGAGTGCGCGGGCCGCCGGCTGTCCTTTGCCTCTGCGCGCGCCGCGGTCGCCTACGAGGGGGCGGCCAGGACGCTCGTCGCGGCGTGGAAGGAGCGTGGTCTGCGTCGCGTGGCTGCTCTTGCGGCCGAGCTCGTCGTCGACGTCGTGCCGCGCCCGGCGGCCGAGGCGCTCGCGTGGGTCCCGGCCGACCCGGACCGCAGCCGCTGGCGCGGCGTCAACACGGCCGAGGGGCTCGCTCGCGCGCTGGCCGGCGCTGGGAACTCCCGGTCGCGCCGCTCTCTCACGCGCTCGCGGCGCATCCCGACGGCAGCGAGGCCTCTCGCGGGCGGCTCGCCGCGCAAACGTCCGCGGACGCATTCGCGTCCGCGGCCGCGCCCTCCGTCGTCGCCGTGGTCGACGACGTGTACACGACCGGAGCGACGGCGGCGGCGGCCGCCGCCGCGCTCCGGCGCGCGGGCGCCCGCGCCGTCCACGTGGTCACCTTCGCGCGCGCGGTCCGCCGTTGATTCATGGTCGCGGTCGATGCGGTAGATTGGGAGCAAGCCGACGAGGAGGCTCTGGTGAGACTTCAGGTCAAGGGCAAGAACGTCGAGTTGAGCGATTCCCTGAAGAGCTATGCCCAGGAGAAGCTCGGCAAGCTCGACAAGCACTTGAACGACGCCGCCCGGCTCGAACTCGAGCTCGCGGTCGAGCGGAACCCGTCCATCTCGGACAACCAGATCGCCGAGGCGACCATCTGGACGAAGGGCCCGGTCCTGCGCGCGCGCGAGAGCTCGACGGACATGCGGGCGTCGATCGACCTGCTCGTCGAGAAGCTCGAGCGGCAGGCCCGCCGCTACCGGGACAAGCGAAAGCGCGGTCCCAGCCGCCCCAACGCCGCCGCGCCGGAGCTCGAGGCGATCCCCGTGGTCCCGGACGAGGACTCGCCCGGTGATCGTCAAGACGAAGCAGTTCGCGGTCAAGCCGATGAGCCCGGAGGAGGCGGTGCTCCAGCTCGAGCTCATCGGGCACGACTTCTTCGTCTTCCAGAACGCGGAGTCGAACGACGTCAACGTCCTCTACCGCCGCCGCGACGGACAACTACGGCCTCATCGAGCCGCAGGTCGCCTAGGACACTGAGCTCCGACGACATCAGCGATCCCCGAGCCTTCCGCTGGGTCGAGAGCGGTGTCTCCGGGCTGCGCTCGACCGCGGGAGTGGGACGCCGTCGTCGCGACGACGTGCGCGGCCGGCGGGAGCCGCTGCGTGTTCGTGTGTCTGGCGGACGGGCGCACGCTCGTCGCGGACGGGCGACGCGCCCGACGCCGTGCCCTGCGCGGTGACGGCGCTCGAGGGACGAGGTCGAGCCTCCGTACCGGGCGGTGGCGCAGCGGCGGAGCGGCGACACGTGGGCGGTCGGGGCGGTCGCCGTCGAGCTCGCTGAGCTTCCAGGGAGATCGTCGGCGAGGAGCTGATGCTGACGGTGACCCAGGACGGCGAGGAGCTGATGGTGGACGGCAGGCCGCACGCCGGCGGGAGCGCGGAGCTGATGAACTCCTGGGCGGCCGCTACGAATCGTATGTGGTGCGCGCCCGGCACATCGACGGGCTCCTCTGGGAGGTGGACATCGATCCTCTGTGATCTACCAATCGCTACCCTGAGCTAATGCCCCAGAACTACGGCGCACTCGAGAAGGTCCTGCGCGTCGGCGAGGGCCGCCGCCTCAAGCGGCTCGCCCAGCAGGCCGACTACGTCGCCCCGCTCGAGCCCGACTTCGAGTCCCTCTCGGACGCCGAGCTCGCCGCGAAGACGGTCGAGTTCAAGCAGCGCCTCGAGAACGGCGAGGACCTCGACGAGCTCGTCTTCGAGGCGTTCGCCGCCGTGCGCGAGGCCGCCAAGCGCTCGCGTCGGCATGCGCCCCTTCGACGTCCAGGTGATGGGCGCGATCGTCCTGCACGAGGGCGACATCGCCGAGATGAAGACCGGCGAGGGAAAGACCCTCGTCGCCACCATGCCGCTCTACCTGAACGCGCTCGCGGGCACCGGCGTCCACCTGGTGACGGTCAACGACTACCTGGCCAAGCGCGACGCCGAGTGGATGGGGCCCGTGTACGAGAAGCTCGGGATGCGGGCGGGCTACATCCGCAACATGATGCCGTTCGCCGAGCGCAAGGAGGCCTACGCGGCCGACATCACCTACGGCACGAACTCCGAGTTCGGCTTCGACTACCTCCGCGACAACATGGCCACGTCGCTTGCGGCAACACGGTCCAGCGGAGCCACGACGTACGCGATCGTGGACGAGGTCGACTCGATCCTCATCGACGAGGCGCGCACGCCGCTCATCATCTCGGGCGAGCCGGAGACGGCGGCGAAGACGTACTACGACTTCGCGCGCATCGTCCGCACGCTCGAGGGCGTGCAGACGAAGTTCGTGCCCAAGGGCATGCCGAAGCCGGAGGACGACGCCGACTACGAGTTCGACGAGAAGTTCAAGACGGTCTCGCCGCGCGAGTCGGCGATCGAGACGGTCGAGCGCGCGCTCGGCATCGAGAACCTCTACGACCCGCGCAACGCCCAGCTCGTCAACCACCTCATCCAGGCGCTCAAGGCGCAGTCGCTCTACCAGCGCGACGTCGACTACGTCGTTCAGGACGGCGAGGTGAAGATCGTCGACGAGTTCACCGGCCGCATCATGGAGGGCCGGCGCTGGTCGGAGGGCCTCCACCAGGCGGTCGAGGCGAAGGAGGGCGTGGCCATCCGCGAGGAGCACGTCACGCTCGCGACGATCACCCTCCAGAACTACTTCCGCCTCTACGAGAAGCTCGCGGGCATGACCGGCACGGCGAAGACGGAGGAGAAGGAGTTCCAGGAGATCTACGACCTCTCCGTCGTCGAGATCCCGACGAACGTGCCGGTCGCGCGCGCGGACGAGAACGACTTCATCTACAAGACGAAGGAAGCCAAGTACGACGCCGTCATCGCCGACATCAAGGAGCGCCACGAGGCAGGGGCAGCCCGTCCTCGTCGGCACGATCTCGGTCGAGGTCTCCGAGCACCTCTCGCAGCTGCTCGAGCGGCAGGGCATCCCGCACAACGTCCTCAACGCGAAGCAGCACGAGCGCGAGGCGGAGATCATCAAGGACGCGGGCGAGCCCGGCGCCGTCACGATCGCGACGAACATGGCCGGCCGCGGCGTCGACATCAAGCTCGGCGAGGGCGTCGCGCGAGGCCGGCGGGCTCTACGTGCTCGGCACCGAGCGCCACGAGGCGCGCCGGATCGACAACCAGCTGCGCGGCCGCTCCGGCCGCCAGGGCGATCCGGGCGAGTCGCGCTTCTACCTGTCGGCCCAGGACGACCTCGTGCGCCTCTTCGCCGGCGACCGGATCTACAACATCATCGAGCGCTTCAAGCTCCCCGACGACGAGCCGATGGAGGCGTCGATCCTCTCGAAGCAGATCGAGAACGCCCAGAAGAAGGTCGAGGAGCAGAACTTCGTCTCGCGCAAGAACGTCCTCAAGTACGACGACGTCATGAACGTCCAGCGCATGGTCATCTACGAGCAGCGGCGGCAGGTGCTCGAAGGGCAGGACCTCTCGGAGGAGATCGAGGAGTGGATCGACGAGGTCGTCGCCGGCGTCGTGCTACGCCCACACCGAGGCCGAGTACGCGGAGGAGTGGGATCTCCCCGGGCTCTTCACGGAGATGGAGGGGCTCTACGAGACCGAGATCAAGCCGGAGGAGATCGACGTCGGCGTCGACCTCGCGCGAGGAGCTGATCGAGGAGTTCCAGGAGGACGCGCGCGACTCCTACGCGGCGAAGGTCGAGGAGTACGGCCCCGAGCTCATGCGCGAGGTCGAGCGCTATCTCATCCTCCAGGTCGTCGACCTTCGCTGGCGCGAGCACCTCGAGGCGATGGAGTACCTCCGCGACGGCATCCACCTGCGCGCGATGGCTCAGAAGGATCCGCTCGCCGAGTACCGGGCCGAGGGGCACACGATGTTCGAGGAGCTGCGCGACATCATCCGCGAGGAGGTCGTGCGCTACCTGCTGCGGATCCAGATCGAGCGCCCGCAGCAGGAGGACTTCCAGCCCCGCGGCCGCGCGGACGGCGGCGGCGACGGCGGCGCTCTCGTACGAGCACGAGTCGCTGGCGGGCGCCGATGCGATCGCGGCGGCGGGCGCCGGGCGCGGCGGCCGGAGCGCGGCGGGGGCGGCGCGGCCGTGTCGACCGCCGGCGCAGGCGCGGGCGCGGCGACCTCGGTGGCCACGACCGGCCAGCGCGTCGCGTCCGAGTGGGACCGGGTCGGGCGCAACGACCCGTGCCCGTGCGGCTCGGGCAAGAAGTACAAGAAGTGCCACGGCGCCTGAGCCGGCACCGTTTCGTGACGCTTTCGGCACGCTCCGCGCGCCATCCGCGCGCTCTGCGGCGATAGGCTGGAACTGGAGGGAGGCCCGCGGCGGCCCCGGGGAGCGCGGAGGCAGACCGCTAGGCGGGCTGGGCGACGCCGCTCGCGCGGGAGGGTGACCACGAACGCATGCGGCGTGCCGTTCTCGCCGGGGCGGTAGGTCAGCGAGCCGCCGTGCGCCTCGGCGAGCGCCCGCGCGATGGCGAGCCCGAGGCCCGTCCCGCCGGCGCCCCTGCTCGCCCGCGCAAACGGCAGGAAGAGCTCGGCCGCCCGCTCCTCGGGCATGCCCGGCGCCCTCGTCGGTCACCTCGAGCACGACCCGCTGCGTCGTCGTCGAAGCCGCGCACGCGTCACGCGGCCGCTTCCGTGGACGAGCGCGTTCGCGAGCAAATTGGAGACCACCTGCAGCAGCCGGTCCTCGTCTGCGAGCGCGACGACGTCGTCCGCCGACCTCGACGGTCACCTCCCGCCCGTCCACCGGTGTGAGGCCTCGACGGCGCGGCGGGCGAGGGCGCCCAGCCGAGACCGGAGCGAGGTTCAGCGGGAGCACGCCCCGGCCCAGCCGGGCGAACTCGAGCAGGTCCTCCACGAGCCGTCCGAGACGCTCCGCCTCCGTGCGCGCGATCTTGAGAAAGCGTCGCCGCTCGTCCTCGGTCGCGGGCAGGTCTTCCCGCTCGAGCGTGCGCAGGAAGCCGATTGTGGAGGTGAGCGGCGTCCGGAGCTCGTGGGAGACGTTGGCGACGAACTGCTCGCGCAGCTGCGCGAGCTCCTGCATCCGCTCCACCGCTTCGAGCTGACGCGCGAGACAGCTCCGCCTGCGCCAGCGCCGCGCCCACGAGCGAGGCGATGCGGCCGAGGAGCGGCAGGGCGTCGTGCTCCCAGTTCCGCGGCGCGTCGTCGTGCAGGCCGAGCACGGCCACGACCTGGCCCTGCCACGCGACCGGATAGCCGACGAGCGACATCGCTCCGACCGCGCGCAGGTAGCGCTGGAGCTCAGCGTCGCGCGCGCTTCGGCTCGTCCACGACCACCGGGACGCGCGCTCCGATTACGCGGCGCGACCGGCACATGGATCGTCTCCGGCTCCACCGGCTCGACGCCGGTCCGTGTCCACTCGTACATCGGAGCCTCCGGCGCGACCGGCCGGATCAGCGCCCGGCTCGGCGTCGCACGCCCGGCCGAGCTCCTCCGCCGTCTGCACCAGGATCGTCTCGACGTCGAGCGACGAGCGGATCTGCTCGGCGATGCGAAGCGCGACCGCGTCGTGTGCCCGCTCGCGCGCGAGCGTCTCGCTCGGACTCTGCCGCACGCTCCGCGAGAGGAGGAACGAGGATGCCCCGACGAGGACCGAGCACGATCACCTCGGCTGTGATCGTGAGGGCTCCGTCTCGAAGCCGCCGAGCACGGGGACGAGGATCGTGGCCGAGGGCGCCGACGACGGTGAAGAAGAACGTGTCGCGCGGCGCCGAGAAGGAAGGCGGCGACGGCCATCGGCCAGAGGTAGCCGAGCGGCGACCAGCTCTCCGCGCTCGAGCGTCGCGGCCATGGCGGCGATCAGGCACGTGTCGGTGACGAGGGAGACCCGGAGGACGTTGGCCAGCGGGTAGCCGCGCGCAGCGAGCGCGTAGGCGATCGCCGGCGGCGAGAGAGACTCCGAGCAGCAGTGAGGTACGAACGTGCTCGGGCCCGAAATTGGGCGACAGCGAGAGCGAGCCCGCCGAACGCTGCGAGGGCGACCACCGACGCCGCCGGACGGGCCCAGGTCAGGTACAGCCGTTGCGGCGTCTCCGAGGCCCTGATGGCCCAGAATGTACCATCGCGCTCGATGACGGATCGAACTGCGCTCGAGCGGGAGCTCGCGGAGATCGGGACCCAGCTCGCCTGGGTCCGTGATTACCTTTGACCCGGAGCGGCTGCAGGGGCGGCTCGCCGAGCTCGAGCAGGCGATGGGCGAGCCGGGCTTCTGGGACGACCAGCAGAGCGCGGCGAGGGTCTCGGCCGAGCACGCGCGGCTCTCGCGCCGGCTCGAGCGCTACGACGAGCTCTCCGGCGAGGCCGCCGACCTCGAGGAGCTGCTCGGGCTCGCCTCGGACGACGGCGAGCTCGAGGAGGTCGCCGCCAACATCGAGACGCTCGGACGCCGGCTCGACCGGCTCCAGGAGGAGTCGCTCTTCACGCGGGGAGTACGACGCGGGCGACGCCGTCGTCTCCATCCATGCGGGCACGGGCGGCACCGACGCGCAGGACTGGACCGAGATGCTCCTGCGCATGTACCTGCGCTGGGCCGCCGACCGCGGCTTTCAGGACCGAGCTGATCGAGGTCTCGCCGGGGGAGGAGGCGGGCCTCAAGTCGGCGACGTTCACCGTCGAGGGGGAGAACGCGTACGGGACGCTCAAGGCCGAGCGCGGCGTGCACCGGCTCGTCCGGCTGTCGCCCTTCGACCAGGCGCACCGCCGGCACACCTCGTTCGCCCAGGTGATCGTCAGCCCGCTCGTCGCCGACGACGTCGGACATCGACATCGACGAGAACGACCTTCGCATCGACACCTACCGGGCGAGCGGCGCCGGCGGGCAGCACGTGAACAAGACCGACTCGGCCGTCCGCATCACGCACGTCCCCACCGGCATCGTCGTCCAGTGCCAGAACGAGCGCTCGCAGCTCTCCAACCGGCAGACGGCCATGCGCATCCTCAAGAGCCGCCTGGCCGAGCACGAGCTCGAGCGGCGGGAGGCGGAGCTGGCGCGCGAGCGGGGCGAGGTGCTCGACACCGGGTTCGGCAGCCAGATCCGCAGCTACTGTCCTGCACCCGTATCAGCTCGTCAAGGATCACCGCACGGACGTCGAGGAGGGCAATGCGCAGGGCGTCCTCGACGGCGACCTCGACCGCTTCATCCAGGCCTACCTCCTCGCGCGCGCGGCTGGGACCGTCACTAGCGTCACCTAGCCGATCGGCTAGCCGTAAGGGCGTCGCTCCCTCCGTGGCTTCCGCTAGACTCCCGCCCTTGTACCCCTAGGAAATCAGCGCGCTCCAGGCCGGCGCCCCTTGCTGCGACACGGTGCAAGAGACTGAGCTGACCCAGACACTACGAACCCACCGGCGACCACGATCCCAGCCGCCCGCCTTCGAGGACGGGCCGGAGCCGCTGCCTGCGCCGGCCGGCGCTCCCATGATCGTGTTCGAGGGGGTCACGAAGGTCTACGAGCCGAATGTCGTCGCTCTCCGCGACGCCCGCTTCCTGATCGAGAAGGGCGAGTTCGTCTTCCTCGTCGGCCCGTCCGGGTCGGGCAAGTCGACGATCATGCGCCTCCTCCTGAAGGAGCTCGAGCCCACCGACGGGCGGATCATCGTCGGCGGCCGCGAGCTTGCCCGGCTCAAGCGCTCCAAGGTGCCGATGCTGCGGCGGAACATCGGCTGCGTCTTCCAGGACTTCAAGCTCCTCACCGACCGCACGGCCTACGAGAACGTCGCCTACGCGCTCAAGGTGCAGGGCGAGTCGAAGCGCGCCATCCGCGCCAAGGTGCCGGAGATCCTCGCGCTCGTCGGCCTCGGCTCGAAGATGAACAACTTCCCGCACGAGCTCTCGGGCGGCGAGCAGCAGCGCGTCTCGATCGCGCGCGCCTTCGTGAACCACCCGCCGCTCCTGATCTGCGACGAGCCGACGGGCAACCTCGACCCCGACACGTCGGTCGGGATCATGCAGCTCCTCTACCGCATCAACCGCACGGGCACGACCGTGGTCATGGCGACGCACGACCGCGAGATGGTGGACAAGATGCGCAAGCGCGTGATCGCGCTCGAGGAAGGCGTCGTCGTCCGGGACGAGCGCGCGCGGAGGCTACGGCTAGTTGCAGCGCGCGAAGCTCTTCTTCTCCGAGGCGTTCCGCTCGATGCCGCAGCAATCTCTCGACGAGCGCGGCCGCGATCATGACCGTGCTCATCGGCATGTTCCTCCTCGGGCTCTTCATCGCCCTCGGAACTTGGGTGCTCTCCTGGACGAATCACGTCAAGAAGGACCTCGTCGTCAACGTCGTACTTCTGCACGACGGTCAAGTGCGAGAATGAGGCGACCCCGAAGCAGATCGACGCCGTGCGCGCCCAGCTCGCCGGCGACACCGCGGATCAAGGCGTTCAGGTTCATCTCCAAGGAGGACGCGCTCGTGGAGATGAAGGAGAAGTACCCCGAGCTGACAGAGAACCTCGCCCGCAACCCCCTGCCCGCCAGCTACGAGATCATCCCGAAGCGTGCGGAGGACGTGAAGGCGATCGCCGCCGGCCTCGAACCGGTGCCCCCCGGAGTGCAGGAGGTCAAGTACGGCGAGAAGAAGGCCGAGCGGATCCTCCAGGTGGCGAAGATCGTCGGCGGAATCTTCCTGGTCGGCAGCGTCATCCTCCTCGTCGCCTCGACCATCCTGATCGGGAACACGATCCGGCTCTCGATCTTCTCCCGGCGCCGCGAGATCGAGGTGATGAAACTCGTCGGCGCGACGAACTGGTTCGTGCGCGCCCCCTTCATGCTCGAGGGGCTTCTCTGCGGCCTGGCCGGCTCGGTCCTCGCCGTCGTGCTGCTTCTCCTCGCCAAGCAGTTCGCGCTCCCGGGCATCATGGGCCGGATCGACAGCCCGGACGACATCCAGGCCTGGAGCTTCCCGGTCGTCGCGTTCGTCCTCATCGCGGTCAGCCTGCTGGTCGGCGCGGCGGGGTCGGGCATCACTCTCCGGCGTTTCCTTCGCGTTTAGATGCTTGATCGGAAATTGACCGGCAACCGTGGCACCGTCGGATGACGCCCGTGACGCGTCGCCTGAGACCACGCTCGTTCCTCGCCCGTACCTTCCAGGTACGAGCTCGGAATGATCGCGGCCTCATGCTCGGTCACGGACGCCCCCGCCGGCACCACACTTCCCGATCAAACATCTAACCGAGGGGGCGGCTCTATACTCAGGGGAAGCGACGCATGAAACGTGCGGGTGGATTTGCTGCGGTCAGCCTGCTCGTTGTAGGCGCGTTCGTGCTGGGCTTTTTCCTCACGCGGCCGTCGCCGACGCCCGCGCAAACGGGGGCAGGCGCCCCGCCTGCGGAACGCGAGCGGTCGGTACGCCTGGTCGACGAGGTGCGCGCGGAGATCGCCGGCGAGTACTACAGCTCGGTCGGAGCGGAAGTCCTCGGCCAGCCGACCGTCGACGGGATGATCGAGGCGCTCGGCGACCCGCACACGGACTACCTCACACCTGCCGAGTACCGAGCGCTCACGGAGAGGACCGAAGGAACGTACTCGGGCGTCGGGCTCACCGTAGGCCCGTCCAGGCGGGGGCTGGTCGTCACCTCGGCCTTCGACGGGCCGGCGCGGGCGGCCGGAATCCGCAAGGGGGACGTGATCGTACGTATCGACGGCAGGCCCGCCGGGCGCCTGCCCTTCGAGCGCTCGCTCGCGCTCATCAAGGGCGAGCAGGGCACGATCGTGGAGCTCACCGTGCGGCGTCCGGAGGCGGGCAGGATCAGCTTCGAGGTGGTCCGCCAGGCCATCGAAGTGCCGGCCCTCCAGGCTCGCCTCCTGAAAGGGCCAGGAGCGAAGATCGGCTACATCCGCATTCTCTCCTTCCCGGAAGGAGGAGCCGAGCGCCTCGAGCTGGCCATGGGCCGGCTCGTCGCTCGAGGTGCCCAGGGCGCCGTCCTCGACCTCCGCGACAACCCGGGAGGCCTCCTCTCCGAGGCGGTGTCCGCCGTCTCCGTTTACCTGCGGGACGGCGTCGTCTGCCGCACCGCCGGCGCCCACCAGGAGGACGAGTCGTATTCGGTGAGCGGCGCCGTCGCGTACCCGGAGCTTCCCCTGGTCGTCCTCGTCGACGGCGGAAGCGCGAGCGCCGCGGAGATCGTGGCCGCTGCGCTGCACGAGCACGGCCGGGCCACGCTCGTGGGCGAGCGAACCTTCGGCAAGGCCTCCGTTCAGGCCATCGAGCCGCTCTCGAACGGCGGCGCTCTCAAGCTGACCACGGCCAAGTACGTGACCTCTCGTGGGCTCGACATCAGCGAGCAGGGCCTCAGGCCGAAGGTCAAGGCGGTCGACGATCCGCTGACCCGCTCGGACGAGGCCCTCGCCGCCGCCCGGCGCATCGCGCGCGACTTGCTCTCCTGAACGCTTGGATCTCGTCGTCTGCGAGCTCGCCCGGCGCGGCAAGCTCCTCGTCGGCGAGCCGTTCTTCGAGGGCGGCGTCCCCGTCGTCGTCGACCGCAAGGGTGCGGGGGAGGCGTCGGTCGGCGACCTCGTGCTCCTCCGCCTCGGGCGCGGCCGCGCCCGCCTCGAGAAGGTCTTCGGGCGCGCCGACGACGTCAAGGCCGTCCTGGAAGGGCTCCTCTGGCACCAGGGCGTCCGCCGCGAGCACGCGCCGCTTCCCCCGGAGCCGAGCGACGACGAGCACGATCGCGTCGACCTGCGCGACCTCTTCGCGTTCACGATCGACCCCGACGAGGCGAAGGACTTCGACGACGCGCTCAGCGTGCAGCCGGAGGGAGACGGCCTGCGAGCCTGGGTGCACATCGCCGACGTCTCCGCCTTCGTGCCCGCCGGTTCGCCGCTCGACCGGGACGCGGCGGAGCGCGCCTTCTCCGTGTACGTGCCCGGGCAGGTGGAGCCGATGCTGCCCGAGCCGCTCTCAGCCGACCTCTGCAGCCTCGGCCGCACCAGGACCGGCGCTGCGTCACGGTCGAGATCCCCTTCGACGCCGACCTCGTGCCGGGCGAGCCGCTCTTCTACCGGAGCCTCATTCGCAGCCGCGAGCGGCTCACGTACGGGCAGGCCCAGGCAATCCTGAGCGGCCGCGAGCGTGCGGGTGAGGAGCTGGCCGGCACGCTCGCCCTCGCCGAAAGGCTTGCGCTCGCACTCCGCCGCAGGCGCTACCACCGGGGCGCGCTCAGGATCGAGACGGGCGAGATCGCCTTTGCCTTCGACGGCGAGGGCGGCGTCGAACGGGCCTGGCTCGAGAGCGAGCCGCTCGCCCATGCCCTCGTCGAGGAGCTCATGATCGCCGCCAACGAGGCGGTCGGCGGGCTGCTGGCAGGCCGCGGACGGCTCGCGCTCTATCGCGTGCACGAGCGGCCCGACCCCCAGGCGGTCGAGCTCCTCCTCTCGAAGCTCGAGGCCCTCGAGGTGCCAACTCCGCCCGCGCCGGAACGTCTGACGCCGGCCACGGCCGCGCGCCTTGCGGCACGTGTCAGCGAACGGGTCGCGCGCTACGCGGAGGAGTCGGGTCGCGGCCGTGAGGCGTTTCCGGCGCTCGTCCTCCGTTCCCTCAAGCAGGCCCGCTACGACCCACGCAACCTCGGCCACTCCGGTCTGGCGAGCCCCGCGTACTGCCACTTCACGTCGCCGATCCGCCGCTACCCGGACCTCGTCGTCCACCGCGCGCTCCTGCGAGAGCTCGGTCTCCACGACGCCGAGCTGCCCGCCGACCTGCCCGAGCTCGCCGAGTGGACGTCGGAGCGGGAGCGCGAGGCGGCGCGTGTCGAGTACCTCGCCGACGAGATCTGCCTCGCGTGGCTCCTCGAGCGCCGGCTCTTCCACGAGGGCTGGGACGCCGTCTTCGAAGGGGAGATCGTCGGCGCGATCGGCTCGGGCATCTTCGTCCGCTTCGACGGCGTCTTCGAGGGATACCTGCCCGCCCGCCGCCTGCCGGGCGAGTACTTCGAGCTCGATGCGCTCGGAACGGCCCTCGTGGGTCGCCGCACCGGGACCTCCTTCCGGCTCGGCGACCCGATCCGGGTCCGGGTCGAGTCGATCAGGCGGGAAGAGGGCAAGGTGGAGCTCTCCCCGGCAGCTGTTGCCTCTGGCGACAATTCCCGCTCTTTGCGGTAAAGGTTCTTCCACACCCCTTGCAGCCGTGACGGCCATGCCCTAGGTTGCCGCTTGCGCCGAGCACGGAGCGCGAGTAGGACGAAGCCTCACCGGTAGGCTCTACGCGGAAGCGGACAGTTCGCCGGAGAGGGGGACGAAAGCGCAACCGGCTCGGCGAATTTTTTTGGTCCAATGCGGGGCATGGCCGCAGGGACCAAGCTGATCGCGGAGAACCGGCGCGCCCGGCACGACTATCACCTGCTCGACCGCTACGAGGCGGGGCTCGTCCTGACCGGCACGGAGGTGAAGTCGCTGCGGGAGGGGCGCGTCACCCTCCAGCGGGCCTTCGGCGACGTCCGCGGCGGGGAGGTCTACCTCGTCGGCATGCACATCCCCGAGTACGCGCAGGGGAACCTCGCGAACCACGACCCCGACCGCGACCGCAAGCTCCTCCTGCACCGGCGCGAGATCTCGTCGCTGATCGGCAAGGTGCAGGAGCGCGGCCTCACGCTCGTCCCGACGCGGCTCTACTGGAAGGGCGGCCGGGTCAAGGTGGAGATCGCGGTCGCGCGAGGCAAGGAGGCGCGCGACAAGCGCCGCGACATCGCCGAGCGGGACGCGCGCCGCGAGATGGAGCGTGCGTTCAAGAGCGCGCCGCGGCTGAGCGCGACCGCGTGCACGAGCGCGGCGGCGGCCAGGAAGGCGACGACCGACCAGAGCGCGACGAGCCCGTGCGTGTCCACATCGTCGCCGTGGGCCAGGAGCCAGACGGCGAGGACGACGGCCGCGAGGCCGCTGCCGACCGCGGCGGCGAAGGCGACCGTGCGCTCTGAGGGGGTGCCGGCGAGCGCCCACTCGAGGATCGCGAACGCAACCAGCGCGGCACCGAGGAGCTGCGCGTAGAACGCAGGCTCCGGCAGGGGCAGGCCGAAGAAGTCGTAGAGCGAATCCCAGGTCGCGGCGAGGAGGAAGAGGGCGAGCGAGGCGTTCGAGACCGCGTCGAGCCGCAGGACGAGCGCCTGCGTGAGCCGGAGATCCCTCATCGGGCGGCTATACTGTCACCCCCTGGGGGCGACCTGGTTTCGACGTGGTCGGTTCTCCGGAGGAGCTGCAAGCCGAGGTCCCCGGTTGGCCTCGTAAAACAACCGGGAAACAAGCAAGTGCGGACAGAAACACACTCGCACTCGCCGCCTAACAACCGTTAGGTAGCGCGTCGCTCCGGTCTCGGCCCGTGGATCGGGGAGCGGCGTCAGAAAACGGGCTCGCCGCCGAGGGAGAGCCACTCGCCCGAAGCGGGACTCCAAAGGAGGGCTAGCCCGTCGGTAGGTCGCCTGCGAACCGGCCGGCGGGCGAAAACAAAGCGCAGGCTACGCTTGTAGAGGCTCTTCCCGGTGCGGCCGCGGACGCGGGTTCGATTCCCGCCGCCTCCATAATCCCCGCAAATCGCGATTTCGGGTTGGAAACTTTGTTTCACTCGCCGTCCTCCTGCATGTGGCGGAGGGCGGCGGCGAGATCCGTCGTGTCGCGGTGCGCGTACCGGGCGCTGGAGCGAATATCGGCATGTCCGAGGAGAAGTCCAAGTGGGCAACGGAAGAAGGCGGCGAAATTCGCTCGGAACAAGCGCAGCCGCGACGGGCTGAGTTCCTGGTGTAAGGCTTGTCATGCGGAGGCGACGCGCGGTGGCGGCAGGCGAACGGGGAGGAGATCAACGAGCGGCGCCGGGTGGTGCCGCGCTATGTGTACCGGGACGGGGTGATCTTGGAGAACCCGTCTTCGCGGCCGAGGTCGAAGGTGTACTGACGATGACGAATCCGGCGTTGGGGGAAGCTCTTTTCCGGCTCGAGCGGGTTGCGGGAGGCCCGCCACCGTGCTGTGGCCGAGGACAACACGGGTGCGTTCGACGCGGCCGAGGACGAGATTGCGCGCTTCTCGAGGCTGAGGTCAAGCGGCTGCGCGGCGCCCTAGCGCAAGGTCGGCGAGCGAGGAGGAGCCATGCGGGACTTACACGAGGTTCCTGGACACCGGTACGATCGGCGCCTCCTACGTGAGTGAGGACGAACGTATAGGCGCGCTTCGTGCAGCGATGGGCGACTACCTCGGGCACCTCCGCGAATTAGACCGCCTGGCAGACCTCGCCTGGCAGGAAGCCAAACGACTGCGCGCGACGGTCATCGGTCCGGAGGAGTTCCTCCTCGCCATCCTCCACCCGGACGCGGGCGAATCGAACGCGGCGAAGGCGCTACGCGAATGCGGCGTGACCCGTGAAGCCGTAGAGGCGCTGGTCCGTCGGCAGCAGCGCGAGGAAGAGATCCCGGGTGGACCGCAGTACAACCCGGCTGGCCAGCAGCTGATTGCTATGGCTGAGGGCATTGCCGCAGGTCTAGGCGACAGCGAGGTCCGCGCCGAGCACGTGCTGCTCGCGTACGTCTGGGAACCCGACCACTCGGCAGGGGAGCTCGAACACCTCGGGACGAGCCGCGAACATGTACGTAGAGAGCTCGCAGCCCTCGGCGCCGACGTTCCGCAGCCCGCCCTTCCCGCCCGGGATCCAAGGGAGTACGGGCCGAACCTCGACGTCACGCTCGAGGAGCTGTGGATTCTCCTTCGGGAGCTGTCGTACGTCCTGCCGCATGGTGCGTCCTTCACCTGGAACCACGATTGGGAGAAGGGTTGGGTGAGCGTGACCGAGGGCGTCGATGCTGACGAGTACATCAAGCGCGCACTCGAAAGGCATCGACGCATCAACCTCCCTCCGGAGGACGCTAGGTAGCCTGGTCGCGCCGGGAGCGACCCGTCGCCAGGGTTCACAACCGACGACCGAAGGATGCATCGGAGCCTTGCTGCGCTGCGGGCTGAACCGGAAGCGCTAGATCGTGTCGTGACGGCGTGGGCGCGGCAGCAGTGGGTCGACGAGTGGGTGACCGGCGGACTGCCCCGCGTCCCAGCGGGACAGGTGTTCGACCAGCTGTCCGGGCGTTGCTAGAGCGCTTGGACGTTCGGGGCACGTCCGAAAGAGCCATCTAGCGGAGGAAGCGGGCCGCGTTTAGGGTGGGCGAGTCCGCGGCGGAGAACCCAAGAGGCTACTCCGCCCCGGTCGGCCGTCCCGCGAAAGTCGCGGCGGAACCCTTTCCGGCAAGTCAAGGCGCGCCCCCCTTCGGCTGCTGTGCCCGGAAACCAGGGAGCATCTTCCGCCGCGAGCGTGGCGAGCCAAGCGGCCAGGCGTCTAGTTGAGCGCGTCTGTGCACTGATTCGATACTGGGGGAACCCCTGATGCGGTTCCAACCGCGGGGCTGACAGAGTCGATAACGCGGCCCCGTTCCCAAACCAGGGAGGACCCATATGGCTGTCACGACAGCAGCGATCCGGCCGTTCACGATCGAGGTTCCCGAGGCGGATCTCGATGACCTGCGTGCGCGCATCGAGGCCACGCGCTGGCCCGAGAAGGAGACCGTCGAGGATGAGTCGCAGGGCCCGCGCCTCGCGATGATGCAGGCGCTCGCGCGCTACTGGGCCGAGGAGTACGACTGGCGCGAGTGCGAGGAGAGGCTGAAGGCCCTACCGCACTTCATCACCGAGATCGATGGGCTGGACATTCATTTCATCCACGTTCGTTCGGAACATGAGGATGCGTTGCCACTCCTCGTTTCGCACGGGTGGCCCGGTTCGGTCATCGAGCAGCTGAAGATCATCGATCCACTGACCAATCCGACGGCACATGGCGCGAGCGCAGTCGGACGCTTTCCATCTGGTGATCCCGTCGATGCCGGGCTACGGGTTCTCAGGCAAGCCGACCACGACCGGCTGGGGCCCTGAGCACATCGCGCGTGCCTGGGCGGAGCTGATGAAGCGCCTGGGATACGACCGCTATGTCGCCTCGGGCGGCGATTGGGGCGCGGAAATCGTTGATGTGATGGGTGCGCAGGCGCCTCCGGGGTTGCTCGGCATCCACACCAACTTCGCTGGTGCTGTTCGACCCGACGTCGCAGCGGGGGTCCAGTCCGGCGCGGCGCCCTCCGGGCTCGATGACGAGGAAATCCGCAACTACGAGAAGCTGAAGTTGTTTTTCGCGACGGACGCGGGCTATGCAATCGAGAGCGCGACCCACCCGCAGGCGCTGTACGGAATTGCGGATTCACCCGTCGGCCTGGCCGCCTGGATGCTCGACCACGACGCGACCAGTATGGCGCTGATCTCTCGCGTCTTTGTCGACGGGGCCCAGGAAGGCCTGACCCGAGACGACGTGCTCGACAACATCACCCACTACTGGTTGACGAACACGGGGGTCTCTTCGGCACGCATCTATTGGGAAGACAGGGTCGGCTTCTTCGACCCGAAGGGCTGGCCGACTGCGCCGACCTCCGCCTCGGCGATCGTGGACATCCCGGTGGCCGTGAGCGTCTTCCCCGACGAGATCTACACGCCGCCGCGGAGTTGGGCGGAGGAGGCCTACCCCAAGCTCATCCATTACAACAAGCTCGACAAGGGCGGGCACTTCGCCGCCTGGGAACAGCCGCAGCTGTTCTCGGAAGAGGTTCGCGTGGGGCTCCGGTCGCTTCGCTAGGTGACCGTCCTCGCCCGCGTGCGGCGGCCAGACCCTGAGGGTGCCCCGCCACCGAAGGGAAGAGACAGAATACGCCACACATAGAGGGAGGCACGCCATGGATACGCAAGGCGACTGGATGAGTACCGCGCGGCGGATGTGGCTCTGGCCGGTGGCGATTCTGATCAGCTTCCCGATCGCGGGGCTTATTGCCGACCTGGTCGTGGACGGAGTCGATTCCGTGGGGACGGCGATCGTGGGAGGTCTCATCGTGGGCGCCATCATTGGAGCCGCGGAGTGGTTCGCATTGCGGCGGTGGGTCTCGTGGCTCTGGATCCCGGCGACGGCTGCGGGAATGGCCGTGGGCCTGGCCGCGGGAGCGGCCCTCGTCGATTACGGGATCGATCGAGGAGACCTCGCCCTCGTGGGTGCCGTGACCGGCGTCGGGGTAGGCGTGTTGCAGGCGCTTGTGCTCGCACGACATCGGATCCCCGGCGCGTTCTGGTGGGCTGTCGCGAACCCGCCCGCCTGGGCGCTCGGCTGGCTCGTGAGCTCGTACGTGATCTCGAGAAACATCGATGAGCGGTTCGCGATCTTCGGCGCGAGCGGAGCGCTCGTCTTCGGACTACTGACGTGGTTCCTCCTCGCAGTGTTGTTCCGAGCGACTGAGCCCGAAGTCGGGCGCACGGCAGCCACAGCCGCTCGGTGAACATTACGCCGGCCGCTGACAGCCGCCGGCCGCGGCGCTGTGCTCCATCCTGAGGTCGCCCATCGTCCTGTCCGGGGTTCACTGGCTGCCGGACAATCCGGTTCGCCCACGGCGTCACGGGGCTAGAGTTGCCCGTTCGGATACCCCTCGAACATTCGGCCGCGGTCGAGGATAGAGAGGTCCGTGACGGAGTAGTGACCCCACTGCTCCGCCACGCCTTCCTCCTCGCGCAGGACCCACGACTCATGACTGCACGTAGAGAAGTCGTGAGTTCCGTGCTAGCCACCGTGTTCGGGTGTCTTTCTCTTGCGCTGGTGAGTTGTGCCGGCAGCAGTAAGAGCGCCGAATCGTCGACTGTGTCCGAGGGGAACCTGAGGCGTCTCGGCTCGGCAAGCCTGCAGGAGCTTGAACTGACCTACGAGATCCCTTCGCAGGTGCAAGAAGCGTGCGCCGATGCGCGTCGCCTGGCCAGCGTTCGCGTCATCTGCCCGCCGCTCGTTCCCGACGTGCCGCTGACGAGGAGTGAGGGGCTGTGGGGCGCGATCGTCTTCGAAGGCGAGCCACGCTTCTACATGCTCACCTTCAACAACGGAGGGCTTCCCGGTGGCAAGCGGCATTGGATCACCGGCGGCGGAAGGGCCGACGTCGTCGAGAAGTGGGTGCTGACGGACTACAACAACGTGGTCGAGGGCGACGCCAAGCTCGTCCGCACCATGACCGTCCGGGGACGGCAGGTCTCGATCTACCGTTTCCCGCCTTACCCGGCTGGCGGCCCCAACGGCGGACATTGGGCGGCCTTCATCCAGGTCGGTGACGAGATCGTCTTCGCCTCCCCGCACGAGCGCCGCTACGTGGAGGCGGCCATCGAAATGGCGCTCGCGCTCGCCGCAGAACTCGAAACCGCCGACTGAGCAAGACTGGGCCCGGCTCCTCCGCGACCAGGCCACCTTCCTTCTCAGGGAGACGCGAGGACGGGCTATCGGGGTGTCCGACGACCCGTCCCCGCGTTCTGTCCGTCCGCGTGCGGACGCCACAAGGCCCGCCCGGACGAACCTCGGTATCGAAGCAACGAGCGTTAGGTGGCTCTCACTCCCTTTTCAACTCAGATCGTGCGGAAGCGGGACGCCGTTACGCCACTTCGAGACTTGGCACAGTTTCTAGACCTAGACACCGCAGTTTCTTCGGAGCGAACACTCCCATGGTGACGAGGGCGGGTCAACCTTGTGTTGCCACCTTTCCCGCGGGATACTGGGGGTGCGCTGCGAGTCCCTGCATGCCGTCAGTCGCGCAGCGTCCGATGGGGTAGGGGCGTTCGCAGGTCGCTAAGGAGGCCCGGCGTCTCGCCGCAGGGCGTCGGGCCTCCTTTGTGTCTGCAAGTTCCTGCCGGAGCCGGAGCGGGAACGGGGGCCGGAGGCGTACTGCCCCCGTCGAAACGGGAGCAGTAACGCCGGTTCTACCGTTTGCCGTCGCGGTTGACGGTGCGGCCATCGGTGCCGAGTCTTTGACGCTGCCCAGGTCGTGCGTTACCAACGTGCGCCGTGTGGCGCTCGACTCAGCCTGCCCAGTCCAAAATTTGGACTCACGGACGGGGTCTCATGGGTTCTGGGAGGGCTGTTCGAGCCCCTTTGCCACCCTGACCGGGTGGCTCGTTCTCTCTCGACCTGTTCCTGGGCCGTGCTGCGGACTACCATGGCCGCGTAGGACGCGGGTGGGGCGTCACCGGGACTCTGGAGGGGCGCCCCACGGGTTTCTGCGGGTGCCCAACCGGTCGTCTAGGCGCCGTCCGTCCCGCGATTCCCCTGCAAAGAGTGGTTGTCGGGGATGGACCCAACGCGGGTTCGATTCCCGCCGCCTCCATGAACCCCTATCCAACCCGTTTCCGGGCAGGCGTCGGGGGACCGATTTTCAGCGGCTAACCCGCCTGTCCGGGTTCCGCTTCTCTGGATAGACAAAACGAAGTCCTCCAGCGCGGGGCGGGCGGCCGTGCCCTTCCAAGTCCTCGAGCAGGAGTAGCGCGGCGGGTCCAGCGGGCATCCACTCTTCGAGCGGAGCTAGCGAGGTTGCCAGCGTCACGTTTGTCGAGGCGCGGCGAGGTCGGCTACGAGCCGAGTATGTTCACGGCGCGGGCAGCGACGAGTAGCACGGTGACAGCGGAGAGCGCGGACTCGAGGCCCATCATCGCCTTCGCGCGCAGGGACAACGGCATCGTGTCTGTGGGGCTGAACGCGATGGCGTTCGTCAAAGCGACGTAGAGGTAGTCCCAAGCGTGGGGACGCCAGTCCTTGGAGGCGAGCTGTTGGTTGTCGTCCTGTGGAAACTGGAAGTCGGGTGTCGTTCGTGCTGGGGCCTGTAGCCGGGCGGCCGGTCCGCCGGCCTCCATCTCCCAGAACCAGAGACCGAAGACGATGACGTCGGCGGCCCAGATCGCGAAGCCGGTGAGCAACAACTCGCCGCCGCTGAGGTCCGAGGTGTTCGCAGTGACGAGGCTCGCGACGAGAAGCGCCAGCGCGGCGAAGTTTCCGACCATCAGAACGCCGAGGAGCACCAGCGCCGCCCTCCGCGACCGAACGAAGCCCCGCCCCCGGGAGGCCAACGAGAGGTCGATGGTCAACAAGAAGACGGGGACGGCAACGACGAGCCAGATCCACCACCGCAGGCCAACGAGCTCCCATCCACCCGCCTGGCTTACAACGGCGAGCACGGCGAACACGAGCAGCATGATCAGCGCAGCCGGGGCGGCTTCCCGGCGCCCCTGAGCGCGGGCTTCGGCCTCGCTAATCGGCATTTGGCACGTGATTCGCGGCGTACACGACTTGTCCCTTCCGGCCTGCCCCTCCCGCCCGCTAATCCGTGCGCCCTTAGCATGCCGCCGTGCGCGAGCTGCAGACAGGCGTGTGGCACTGGGAGGCGCCGCACCCGGACTGGAAGCCGGGAGCGGACTGGGACCAGGTGGTCTCGTCCTACGCGATCGACGACGGCGACCGTCTGCTGCTGTTCGACCCGCTGGCCCCGCCGAGCGAGATCGACGAGCTCGCGGCCGGCCGCGAGACGGCGATCGTGCTGACGTGCCCGTGGCACGCGCGCGACGCCCGCAGCCTGGCCGAGCGGCTCGGCGCGCCGCTCTACGTGCCGCCGCCGGACGAGGGCGACCCGAACCCGGTCGAGGGGCACGTGTTCTCGGCCGGCGACCGGCTGCCGGTCGGGGTCGAGGCGTTCCCGGGGATGGAGCCGAACGACCTCGTGCTCTGGGTCGAGAGCCGCCGGGCGCTCGTCGCCGGCGACACGCTCATCGACCGCGGCCACGGCCTCGAGTTCCCGGCCGACTGGGCGAACAAGGGCGTGCCGCCCGAGCAGATCCTCGAGGACGCTGCGCCCGCTGCTCGAGCTGCCGGTCGAGCTCGTGCTCCCGACGCACGGGGCGCCCACCGACCGAGCCGCCCTCGAGCGCGCGCTTTCCTGACGCCCGAACCTGGCTCGCGGTCCGGTGACAAGACGGTACGTCGTCATCCCGGTAACAGACCAGAGCCTGAGGGCAGGCGCCGGTCAGTGGAACGTCTCGCAGGAAGGCGTCGAGGCGCGCGAGTCCGGTCGCGCCCGGTGCCGTCCGCCTTCCGGCAGATGACGAGGGCCTCGATGTAGTCCCAGCGGTAGCGGTCGGGGGCATCCGCGACGCGCTCCTCGAGCTCTCCGAGGAAGTCGGCGAGGAGACCGGGGGCGCGGTCCTCGCCCTCGCGCGCGAAGGCGCGGAGGAGGAGCGGCCCGCCCCATGCGGTCACGCTCCGCACGTAGCCCCGCGCGAACACGGCGGGATCGTCGTGCCAGTAGGGATTGTCGAGACGGAAGAGCTCGGCGCTCTCGAGCTCGAGGCCGGCGACGCGCCCGCCGCCCGCCTCGAAGGGGCCCCGGATCTCGTCGAGCGTGCGCATCCACACCGGAACGACGACCGCGGCGACGGTGGCGGCGCCGATGCGCCCCGCGCGGCACCAGTCGGCGAGCACCCGGTTCATGTCCCCGATGATCTCCACGTAGAGCCCCGTCCTCTCGGGGCACGGAGCGGGGGAGGCCGGGAGCGCGGCGATGAACCGGCCGCCCGGCGCGAGCTCCATGGCGCGCATCTCGAGCAGCCGCTCCCACTGCCGCGCCGCGGCCACGCGCCAGGCTCGCCGCTCGGCCTCGTCTATGTGGTCCGGGTAGCCCGGGAAGACCGACCCGGTCGAGGCCAGGCCGGCCGCGTCGGCGACCCAGTGCATCGCCGTCCCGGTGACCGCGACGTGCACGCTGCCCGACGGCAGGCAGGGCGCCTGCTGGAGGGGGATGCCCGCCATGCTGATCACCGTGGCGGGGGGCGGGCTGTGCTCGACCGCTCGGCGGCAGGCCTCGCCGTGGGCCTCCGGCGAGGCGTAGTGGGCCCCCGTGCCGACATCGGCGACCCCCGGGCCGGCGTCGCCCGGCGCGGGGATGACGACGACCCCGGGCCCGTCCGCCGCTCCACCGAAGGCGTGCCGCAGGTGGTCGGCGGCGACCCCCCACGCGTTCGTCGGGAGATCGACGAGCGCGTAGATCAGCGGCCGGCCGGCGCGCTCCTCCGCGAGATCGCGGATGAGGCCGTGGGAGTTGACCCCGTCGGCGGCGCCGAGATCGACCACGCGGAGCACCGGCTCGTCCGCAAACAGCCGCGCGGCGGCCAGCACGGCCGGGTGGGTCGCCTCGAACGCGGCGCGCTGCGAGAGCGCGTGCCGCGCGTAGTCGTCCGCCATGCTCGAGAGCTCGGGGCGATCTGACGGCGTGGCGCCTCCTTCCGGACAGCAGCGCCCGGTCTCCGCGCTGCGACGACGATCGTCCCACAGGGTCGGCATCCGCTCCAAGCGCGAGTGATCTCGACGCCGCCCAGCGATGACTTATGTCTTCGCGTCCGCGCCGGCGTCAGCGAGTGCGCGGCGGAGCCGCTCGTGCGCCTCGAGCTCCCGTTCGACAGGACCGATTACGAGTTCCTGCGCGACCTCCTCGACCTCTCGTCGCAGGGCTCGGGCGGCCGCGCGCGAGCGACGGCGCGCGCCGCCGCCGTTGGCGAGTCGGGCCAGGAAGGCGAGAACGATCCCGGCCAAGGCACCTCCGAGCAGGAGCCAGGTCGGAAGCGGGATCCCGCCGAGCTCGGGAGTCGGGATCACGTCGTCGACCTGCAGGTACCCGAGGACGGCGAGGACGAGGAGCCACACGATTCCCGCAACGACCGCTGCCGCGAGCAGGCGCTGGAGCACGGCGGCGACGCTCCACCATCGCGGCCGGGTCACCCGGAGGTCTGCGCGGCCCACGGCCCGATCGAGCCGGTCGGCGACGTGTCCCTCGTTCGCTGTGGCCGCGTCCCGGACTAGTGTCGGCCACGGCGCCGGGAGACCGCCGGCCGCACGGTCAGCGAGGGTTCGGGCCGCGGTGGCGACCTGGGCGTGCTGAACCTCGGTCGGCGGGGGGAGGGAGGTGCGACCGGGCTCCGGACTCCCCTCCTCCGTGCGGTCGCGGAGGCGGAGCCGACGTAGGGGGTCAGGCCGCAGGCGGCGCATCCAGCGGACGAACGGCCAGCCGGTCGCGAGCGCACCGCGGTGCCGGTGCGCGGCGTCGACGGCCCGGACGACCCGGGGCACGCCACCGGCCTCCTCGAGCGCCGCGACGAGTCTCTCGCGTTCGGCGCGCTGGACGCCGGCGGGCCTTCCCTCACCGCACCGCTCCTGCAACGTGCGGGCCGCGGCCGTGACGTCGGCTGCGAGTCGAGCGACGGCTGCGTCACGAGCGGCGACTCGCTCGGCCAGGAGGCGGCGCAGCGACTCGAGACCTTCGCCCGTCCGCGCCGACACGACCAGAACCGGCATGGTGCGAAGGCCGTCCTCCGCCAGGAGTCGGGAGACGTCGTCTCGCCAGACGGCGACCTCGCTCGGCGACAGAAGGTCGGCCTGATTCAAGACGACCGCCATTGCCGCGCCGTGCGTCTGCAACGGCCGAAGGTACCGCTCGTGGAGGGACGCGTCGGCGTACTTCTGCGGCTCGACGACCCAGACGACGAGGTCGGCGAGCGCGACGATCCGATCGACCTCGAGCCGGTGCGAGGTCTCGACGGAGTCGAAGTCCGGCAGGTCGAGGAGCAACAGTCCGCGCAAGGCGCCGTCGTCCAGGCGGTGGCGCCGTCCGATCTCGAGCCAGTCGAGCAATGAATCCGCGCCCTCGCCCCACACAGCCGCCTGACCCTCCGAAGTGGTCGGCCTGCGGCGGCCGACCGTCGCGAGGTCGGCTCCGGACAGGGCGTTGAAGAGCAGCGACTTGCCGACGCCCGTCGGCCCCGCGAGTGCCACCACGGTCGTCTCGATGCCGAGGCCGAGCCGCGCTCCAGCTTTCTCGGTCACGGCGCGGGCGATCTGCACCGCCTCGGGCTCGAGCCGGCCGTCCGCGAGCTGGACCGCCTCCGCGAGCGCCGTCAACCTGTCGTCGAGGTCGCGACTCACGAAGCTCGTCTGACCGCGTCGATCGCGGCGTGCAGTCGAGCGAGGCCCTCCGCCTCGGTCGCGGCGCCCTCGATCAGGGCGTCGAAGCGCGCCGCGTCGGCCCGAAGCAGCAGGTCGGCACGTTCGATGAGGTCCCGGCGGGCCTGCGCAGCGAGCTCGCGCACCGCCTGGTCGCCGAAAAGCGCTTCGAGGACCTTCTGGCCAAGCGCAGACGTGCCGCCCGCGACGAGCACCTCGGCTCCCGTCAGACCTCCGGTGTGTGCGAAGACCGCGAGCATCACCGTGAGACCGGCTCCGTTGACGCCGAGCGACGCGAGCCGCGCCGTCGTCCGCTTGGACGCGCCTTCGCGGCGCACGAGCTCCATGACGTAGCCCTGCCACGCACGCACTTGCTCCTCCGTGTCCACTCTCAGGCGATCCGCCGCCCGGCCCAGATCAGGTGTCGCTTCGACCAGCGCCCTGCCGGCATCACGCTCGCGCCACGACCGTGTGACGCGCTCGGCAGCCCGCTCCCCAGCTGCCAGGACGACCGCTTCGAGGCGATGTTCCACCGCGACTCGAAGCTCCTCGTCGGCGCCGGGCTTACCGGTGAGGATGCTCTTCAAGCCGATCACGCGCCGATCCGATACGGGTCTGCAGCGCCCGCATCACGTCGCCGGTTCCGACGACGTCGTGCCAGCGTGCGAGCACCTCGCCGCGAAGGAGCGAGCCGCTCCGCAAGGCGTCCTCGATCTCGCGGCGTGCCGCAGCGTAGGCCAGGTCGGTCTCGGCCCGAAGCTCGGCGGCTGCCGCGAGTTGCTCGGCGACGGCCCGCTCGACCGTGCCCGCGCGCGCGGGGAGGCTCGCCAGCGCGCCGCTCAACGTCCGCCTGACGAGATCCGAACGGGCCTGCGCGTCGGCGGCCAATCCGTCCAGCCACCGTCGTACCGGCTCGAGCGCCCCGCGTGGGAGCAGCCCGTCTTCGAGCGCGACCTCCGGAACGACGAGCAGGTCCGCGTCGAGGCTCTGCGTCCGCATCATCTCGCTCATGTGGCTCGCCACCTCGCGCTCAGCGTCCTCGGGGACGCGGTTGAGCACCACGGACATGGCCGTCCCGCGGTCGCGTGCCGCGCGCAGGAACTCCCACGGTACGGCGTCGGCGTAGCGCAGGGCCGTGGTCACGAACAGCCACCCGTCTGCGGCCGTGAGCAGCTGGTTCGCAAGCGCGCGGTTCTCCGCGAGGACCGAGTCGATGTCCGGCGAGTCGAGGAGCGCGAGGCCCGCCAGGCAGCCCCGCCTGCGTCACGAGCTGGAGTGTTCCCGGCGCCGGCGAGCCGCCGGTCGTCCGCGCGAGGCGCGGGAGGATCCGATCGTCCTCGAACCAGCGCAGATCGTCGGGATGGCAGGCGAGGACGGGCGCGCGGGTCGTCGGTCGGAGGACCCCTGCGGGGCTCACGACCGAGCCGACGAGGCTGTTCACGAGCGTCGACTTCCCGGCGCCGGTCGAGCCGCCGACAACCATCAGCACGGGCGCGTCCATCTGACGGAGGCGTGGCAGGAGGTAGTCGTCGGCCTGCGCGACGAGGTCGTCGCGGGCCCGGCGCGCGTCGGCCGCGCCTTGAACTTCGAGCTCCAGGCGTACCGCGGCGAGCTCGTCTCGAAGTCGCCCCACCGCTTCGGGCAGCTCGGGTCTCATCCGATCCCCCTACCCCTGAACACGTCGCTCGGGATCATTGCAGCCGCTTGCGCGGCGGGGCCCGGCGAGCCGTGCTTCGGCGACTGCCTTCCCGGCTGCGTGCGCGGCCGAATGTCCGGTGACTGCGGCCAGGAAGTCGTCCCGCTGCAGCGCAAACAGCTGGGAATCCATCGCTGCCCTGACCGTCGCAGTCCGCGGCACGTCGTGCAGCAGCGCGATCTCACCGAAGTAGTCAGCCTTGTGCGCGGTCGCTTGGTGACTGCCGGCGTCGATCTGGAACTCGCCGTCGCCCACGATGTAGAAGCGGTCGCCTGGATCGCCTGCGCGGATGACCACCTCGCCTGCGGAAACGGATATCGGGACGAGGTTCGCCGCGACCCGCTCCTTGGCCGCGACCGAAAGCGGTGCGAACATCGGCACTCGCTCGATGAGCTCCAGCTCGGCGGCCGGCGCGACTGTTCTGTCGATCTCGACGAGCCGGCGGTAGGTCGCGAGCGTGAGGAGCGGCAGGATCGACCCGACGACGAGGAACGCGGTGCGCGGCCCGATCGCGTCCGCGATCGCCGGTGCTGCGATCGAGCCGAGGGCGACGCCGCCCATCGCGAGGCCCCAGAGCACGCCGAGCACACGGGTGAGGATGGCGTCAGGGACGATCCGCTGGACGAGCGTGAATGCCGCGACATCCTCGACACTGTTGGCGGCGCCGACGATCGCGAGCAGGAAGGCCGCGGCGAAGAGGTCGGGCCGGGGAGCGATCAGCATGATCGGCGCTCCCCAAAAGACGAGAGCGACTCCGAAGGCGACGCCTAGTCTTCGTGTTTCGAGCGCCATCGCCCACAACGCTCCGATCAGGCCGCCCACCCCGATCGCCGCGGTCAGGTAACCGACCTCCGCTGCGCCTCCGTCGAGCACCTCGAAGGCTGCGACGACGATCAGGACGTTCAAGCAGCCGCGGACGAAGGTTTGCGCCACGATGAGCCCGACGACGAGTCGAGCGCTCGCTATGCGCGCAATCGCCTCGAAGCCGGCGGTGATCATCTCTCGCGCGCGTTCGTTGCCCGCCCCGGCAACGAGGCTGATGCGACCCTCGACGTCCACGCGCGCGAGGAGCACTGCGGCGGCGAGAAGCGCACCGGCCCCGGCGACGAAGACGAGACCGATGTCTCCGAGAGCGAGAAGCCCGCCCGCCAAGAGCGGTCCGACAAGGGTGCCGACACTTTCGATCGTCGACGTCGCGCCGTTCGACGCGATTAGCTCCTCGGGCGTCCGGGCGAGAGAAGGCAGGAGCGCCTGCAGGGCCGGTCTGATGAGCGTCGAGGAGAGTCCGACGATGCCGGCGAGGACGAACACCGGGACGGCTTCATCGGCGAACGCAGCTGCGCCGGAGCCGGCCAGGGCGCCGAACCCGACGAGCGCCATCGCGAGCAGGAAGCGCTCGCGCGGGAAGCGGTCGCCGAGCGACGCGGCGAACGGTGCCACGAGCGCCGCGGGCAAGAGCCGGACGAGGCCGGCGATCCCGACCGCCGCAGCACCGCCTTCCTCGAAAGCAAAGACGCCGAGCGCGACGAAATGTGCCCACTCGGCCGCAATCGCAGCGCCCCAGGCGAGCTCGACGCGCCTGACGTTCTCGTTACGAGCGGCGACGGCGAGAGCAGAGAATACGCGGGCCAGGCGTCTCAACCCGCAGATTGAATCCCTTTGCCCCGATGCGAACAAGGGGCGAGAGCGCCCCGCAAGGGGCGCCTCGCCCGTCAAGTCACTAGGAGGCCGCCGGCTGCGGCCTACCTGGTCTGCGCCAGGCGGAACTGATTGCCGGATGCGTCGCGGAACCCGGCGTCGATGCCATAGGGCTGCTCCGTCGGCTCCTGCAGGAACTCGACGCCGCGGCTCTTGAGCTCCTCGTAGCTGGTCTGGATGTCATCGGTGGAGAAGAAGAGCCCGCCCGCTGCGCCCTTGGCCAGGAGCTCCTGGATCTTCTTACGCGTGTCCTCGTCGAACACGGGCGGGCCCGGGACGGCCATCAGCGTGATGGCGACGTCGGGCTGTCCGGGCACGCCGACGCTGAGCCAGCGGAAGTTCCCCAGCTCGGGCACGGTGACGTCTTCGCGAAGCTCCATCCCGAGCTTCTCGGTGTAGAAGGCGAGGGCCTCGTCCTGGTCATGCACCCAGACCTGCGTGTGCGTGAGTTGCTTCAACATGGTCATCCTCCGGGGTCGTGAAACGGTTTTCGCCGACGTTATCGAGGCCTGCGTCGGCCGTCTTCTCGAAACGTGCTGGAGTGGGGCGCGCATACGCCTGCAGCACGCAGGTCGGAATGCGGACGCGCGCCACCGCCGGCGTGTGCGCGGCCCGGTAGGCAGTCGGGGAGAGCCCGAATGTCCGCCGGAAGCTCGTGGTGAACGAACCGATGCTGCGCAGCCCCACCAGGAGGCAGATGTCGGCCACAGTGCGGTCCGTGTTGCGTAGCAGCGCCGCCGCACGCTCCATTCGGCGGGTGAGGACGTACTGGTGGGGCGTCTCTCCGAACGCCCGGCGGAACTCGCGGCTGAAGTGCGCCGGCGAAAGGTGGGCGGCTCGAGCGAGAGTCGGTACGTCGAGCGGCTCGCGGTAGCGGGCGTCGATGAGGTCCTTCGCGCGGAGGAGGTGCCGGACCGGATGGACGGGCCTCATGGGACTACGACCGCGAGCTGTTACTTGGGGGCATAGGTGAGGACGACGATGCCGCTTTCGAACTTGGTCGTGTCGACGAGATTCAGGCGGGTCGTGTCGAAGCCGTCGAAGAGCCGCCGGCCGGCCCCGACGACGACCGGAAAGAGCCAGAAGTGAAACTCGTCGACGAGATCGTGGGCCATGAGCGCCCGATCGAGCTCGCCCGTGCCGTACTTCAGGATGCTCTCCCCGGGCTCTTGCTTGAGCCTGGCAACCTCCCCGGCGACGTCCCCCTCCAGGATCGTGGCGTTCCACGTCGCCTCCTTCAGCGTGTTCGAGGCGACGTACTTCGGGAGGCTGTTGATGCGGTCGGCGATGTCCCCGGTCCGCGAGGGCCAGGCCTGGACAAAGCCCTCGTAGGTCTCGCGGCCCAGCAGCAGGGCGTCGGCTGCGGACAGCAGCTTCGCGGCGTACCCCGCGTGCTCGTCGTCCCAGAACGGAGGGCCCCACTCGTGGGGGGCGCCGATGTCCCCGTTCAGTGTCACGAACGTCGATTCGACAAGCTTCCTCATTGGTGCTCCTCGGTCAGTTGATCGGGTCCTGCGTTACGACCGGACGCGCGGGCAGGACTCATCGGTCGGGGCGCTCGCCTGAGTTCGCTGACAGAATGCCTCTCATGACCACCTTGCCGTCGGGGACGGTCACGTTCGTCTTCAGTGACGTCGAGGGCTCGACAGGACTTCTGAAGCGGCTCGGCGAAGGGTACGGCGACCTGATCAGGGAGCATCGCCGCATCGTGCGCGACACGTACGGCGCGCACGGCGGCGTCGAGATCGACGCGCAGGGTGATGCCTTCTTCTTCGCCTTCCCCCGCGCGCGCGATGCCGTGGCCGCAGTGGTCGCGGCGCAGCGCGCCCACGCCGAGCACTCGTGGCCGGAGGGCGAGAACGTGCGCGTCCGCATGGGGCTTCACACAGGTGAGCCGGCCGTCGGCGAGGAGGGCTACCTGGGGCTCGACGTCGTGCGGGCGGCGCGGCTCTGCACCGAGGGTCAGGGTGGGCACGTCCTCCTGTCGGAGACGACGCGTGCGCTGCTCGGGTCGTCGCTCCCCGACGGCGTCTCCGTTCACCCGGCCGGTGAGCGGCGGCTCAAGGACATCGACGAGCCGGAGCGCGTCTACGAGCTCACGATCGAGGGCGTCGACCTGGCCGAGAGCGAGCCCCCTGCGCCGGACGAGCCGACCGTCGACTGGGAACGCCGCGCCGACGAGCTTGCGAAGCGCATGACCGAGCGCATCAACGAGAGCGTGTTCCGGTCGCTCGAGCGGTCCCTCGGCGATGTCGGCAAGGAGCACTAGGGAGTGAGCCTCCCGACGGCGCGGCCGGGCGCCGCGCTCGTGGTGGCAGCGCTCGCGTGCGCCGCGGGCGTCTACTTTCTGGTGAGCGGCGGTCTCGCGCTCTGGGACGCCGACGACAGGGGGCAGATCACCACCGGCGTGCTCGACGCCGTTTTCGGCGTCGCTCTACTCGTTGTCGCCTTCGGCGCCTACCGCGTGAAGCGCTGGGCCTGGGTCGCCTTCATGTCGTGGGCGGTTGTCGGGCTCACGATGCAGCTCCTGCGCCACTTCTTCTTCGACGACGCGAACTACGTCGGCATGGCGTTCAACGTCATCGCCGTCCTGGCCCTCACACCGCTCGACACGCAGATCGCTTTCGGCGTCCGACCTCCACGGAATGTCCAACTTGACCGCCCCACCCGGAATCCCCTCGACGTCGCCTGACGTCGAGCTCCTGAGGGCTTTCGAGCCGATCGTCCGCTACACGCAGGGCGAGAAGCTCTACCCGATGGATGTCGAGCGCTATGTGAGCGCATGCAGCCTCTGGCTCTACCACCCCGACGACCGCGACGAGGAGGTGGTCCCCGAGGGCTCGCTGACGATGGAGGGGCTGATCGAGCAGCGGGATGCCGCCTTCGGGTCGCTGTTCTACCTTCGTTTCGTCGGCCCGCTCGGCCTGGAGGCCAGCGCGCGCGCCCTCGCTGACCAGCGGCGGCTCGCGAAGAGCCGCCAGAGCGAGTTCCATGCGGGCGTCGGCAGGCTCGCGCGCGGGGGGCTCCTGCCGCGGCTCGGCGACGGCCTCTTCTCCCTCTCACTAATGCTCCGCGGCAAGGTGCCCGGAGCGACGGCGGCCGCCGCCGTCCTCAAGTACGACACGATTCAACAGGAGAAGGAGACGTACGTCTATCACGGTCGCGTCGTCCGGCAGAGCGGGTGGACGATCTGCCAGTACTGGTTCTTCTTCGCGTACAACAACTGGCGCTCGGGCTTCCACGGCGTCAACGACCACGAGTCGGACTGGGAGATGATCTCCGTCTACCTCTACGAGGAGGACGGACGGCTCGTTCCCGAGTGGGTCGCGTACGCGTCGCACGACTTCCACGGCGCCGACCTGCGGCGCCGCTGGGACGATTCCGCGGATCTCGACCTCGTTGACACGCACCCGGTCGTGTACGCGGGGGCCGGATCTCACGCCTCGTACTTCAATCAAGGCGAGTACCAGGCGGAGGTACCTCTCCCGGTCCCCGAGCGCGTGAAGGCGATCTCCGAAGCGTTCCAGGGCTTCTGGCAGCGGACGCTCGGGCAGGGTGACGAGAGGCGGAATCCGCTCCGGATCCCCTTCATCGACTTCGCACGCGGTGACGGCCTCGCCGTTGGTCCCGGCCAGACAAAGGAGTGGTCGCCGAACCTCATCGACGACACGACGCCCTGGGCGAACGCCTATCGAGGCCTCTGGGGTCTCTACGCTCAGGACCCCATCGCCGGCGAGAACGCGCCCGCCGGCCCGATCTACAACCGCGACGGCTCGCCACGGGCCTCGTGGTTCGACCCGCTCGGCTTCGCGGGGCTCGACCAGGTGCCGCCGCCGCCGCGCGAGCTCGAGGTGCTCGAGGCCGAGCGCGCCGAGCTGGAAGCGAGGCAGAAGGAGCTCGACCGGCTCGTTCCCGAGGACACCGCCGCGCTTCAAGAGCTGGGAACACGCCTGAGCAGCATGCAGGGCAGCCCGCACCTCGCCGCGCAGCACGAGCTTGTCCAGGCGTCCGTCGCGACGCAGTCGTCCAAGGTGAGGGATCTGCGCAAGGAGCGGTCCGAGAACGCCGCGCTCATCGACCGGCTCGACCGGAAGATCGAGCGGCGCCGCGCGGGGGAGCGCGGTGATGCCCGCGCTCACATTCTTCACCCGATGGATCCCGTTCCCGCTTCGGCGATGCGCTTCAACCGAGCGGCCGAGCTCTGGGCCGCGATCAGCATCAGCCTTCTGCTCGTCGGCCTCGCCGCGTTCATCCTTTTCGCGCCGGGACACGTGTGGGCTGCCGTCGTCGTCCTCGTGATCGCGTTCGTCGTCGGGGAGTCGATCCTCAGGGGGACGTTCGTCCGAACGGTCAATCGGACGGCAGTGATCCTCGCGTTGATCTCAGCCGTCGTCCTTGCGGTCCACTTCTGGAAGGAAGCGATCGTCGCGCTGCTGGTGGGCCTCGCCCTCTTCCTCATCTACCAGCGGATCCGCGAGTTCCGCGCCTGACTTCGCCGCGGGCCGGGTAGCCTGCCGCGCGTGCAGGTCTGCCTCATGATCGAAGGCCAGGAGGACGTAACCTGGGAGGAGTGGGTCGGCCTCGCCCGGGCCTGCGAGGAGAACGGCCTCGAGGGCCTCTTCCGCTCCGACCACTACGCATCCGTGATGGGCGTCTTCTCCCGCGGAGCGCTCGATGCCTGGGCGACTCTCGCTGCCCTGGCCGCGCGGACCGAGCGGATCAGGCTCGGATCCCTGGTCTCGCCCGCCACGTTCCGCCACCCCTCCGTGCTCGCAAAGGCGGTCGTGACCGCCGACCACGTCTCGGGCGGCCGGGTGGAGCTCGGGATGGGCGCCGGCTGGAACGAGCCCGAGCACTCCATGTACGGATTCCCCTTCCCGGAGCAAGGAGTGCGCCTCGAACTCTTCGCGGAGCAGGTCGAGATCGTGCATCGCCAGTGGACGGAGGACAGCTTCGACTTCGAGGGGCGCCACTATCGCCTCGAGGGCTGCAGGGCGCTCCCCAAGCCCGTGCAGGAGCCGCACCCGCCGCTCATCGTGGGCGGCGGGGGCGGCCGCGGCACCGTCGAGCCCGCCGTTCAGTGGGCGGACGAGTACAACACGATCTTCGCCTCGATCGAGCAGCTGCGCGACCGGCGGCGAAAGCTCGACGAGGCCTGCGAGCGTGCCGGCCGCGAGCCGGGCACGCTTCGCTTCTCGCACATGACGACGAGCGTCGTCGGCGTCGATCCGCACGAGCTCGAAGAGCGCGCCCGGCGAGCCGCTTCGTTGACGGGCGCCGACGACCCTCGTGCTTTCCTGGCCGAAGGCCGGGCGACCGGCGTCGTGGGAACGGTGGACGAGGTCGTCGAGCAGCTCCGGGCGGCCGAGGCCGCCGGCGTCGAACGGGTCTTCCTCCAGCACCTCGACCACCGCGATCTCGAGATGGTCGCGCTGATCGGCCGCGAGGTCGTGCCGCGCGTGGCCTAGTACGTCAGAGGCTGCCGTCCGCGATCGACACGCCGAGCTTCCCCTGAGTGTGGGTGATCAGCAGAGTCTGGAGGCCCTCGGCGGACTGCTCGAGCGAGTAGTCGCGCTGGATCGGTACGCGCAGCGTTCCTGACTCGAGGGGCTCTGCGAGGCGCTGAAGGTTCGCCGGCGTCGGAACCGCCATCACGTTGAAACGTCCCGGCCCTTCGCCCGCCGCGCCGAGCGGCGAGGCGAGCCGCCCCCCGCTCTTCAGCAGCGAAGCGTCGGGGGCGTGCGAAACGACGTCGAAGAAGGCATCGACGCCGTTGGGATACGCAGCCCGCACCGCGGCCGCCAGGTCGGCGTTCCGGTCGAGAAGTTCGCCCACGCCGAGCTCCCGCAGGTACTCCTCGTCATCAGGGAGCGCTGGCGCGATCACGGTCGCTCCCGTTTTGGAGGCCAGCTGGACGAAGAGGCTGCCAACGCCGCCGGTGGCGCCGACGACGAGCACGCTTTCGCCCTCGGACAGCGCGAGTGCGTCAGCCGCGGCGATCGCAGTGAGCCCGGCGACCGGCGCGGCCCCGGCGAGCGCCAAACTGACGCCGGGTGGGGCGGCGGCTACGAAGTGGTCCTCCGGCAGGGTGATCAGTTCGGCCCAGCTCCCGGCGTGCACGGTCGGATTGGCGTGAGGGACGAAGCCGAAGACGCTCTCGCCGACGTGATAGCGGCTGACGCCTTCGCCGACCCGCGCGACGATTCCGGCGAAGTCGCGGCCGAGGGTGACCGGGAACTCGTGTTCCAACATCTCCTTCAGCGCGCCCGCGACGATGAAGGCGTCGACGGGGTTGACCGAGGAGGCGTGCACACGTACGAGGAGCTCGTGCGGACCGGCGGCGGGCTCGGGGACGTCCCGGAGGGCGGGCTGGGCCTCGAAGCTGTCCAGTGTGACGGCCCTCATGACCCGCAGCCTCGCACGCCCTAGGTCGCGACCGCGATCCCGACGAAGACGGGGACGAGGATCCAGCAGCCGAGGATCAGCGCGACGGACACGATTACGAACGTGCGGCTCTGATCCCTCGGTGGCTTTCCGCACCAGCCGATCACGCTCCAGAGCGCCTCCGCCTGTGCGCTCGTCGCCAGCCGGATCCGCCGCGACGCGAGGGCGGCGCCCCGCAGGATCACCCAGGACGCCGCTAGGGCGACGACCATCCCCACGACGGAGATCACGGTCGCCCACGTCGTCGACTCCAAGATCCCCGTTGCCCGACCCAACGCCGCCGCGACGGGAATCGCGGCGCCGCCGATGAGGAAGGTCGGCAATCCGAGCTCCTTGGTCTCCAAGGCCTCGACCATCCGCTCGGCATCCATCCGTGCGCGGCGCAGCGCGCGATGCTCTTCCGTGGTCGGCAGCGCCTGAATTTCGCGCAGGCCGTAGAGGTTTCTGAGCTGTCTCGAGATGTTCTTGATGTGGGAGACGACGACGTAGCGGGCGACGAGCTCGACCGCCCTCTTGACGACCACGCGGAACGGGCCGGCCCGGCTCCCGGCTCTCGTTCCCTTGTACCCGTGCCGGGCGAGCGACTCGAGCGCCTCGACCATGTTCCGGTGCGCCTGCGGGAACAGGTCGAGTCGCGCCAGGGGCCGCGTACGGGCGATCTCCTCGAGCATCTCCCGCTCGCGCGGGCTCGTCACCTCGATTGCGTCGAGGTACTTGGCGATCTCCTCGTGGTTCCCGCCGAGCAGCTTCAGCCGCTCGATCGGGTTGTCGATCTCCTCGAGCAGCTGCTCCTCACGGGACTGCGGAGTTTCCGTGGCCACCGGCTGCCCGGACACGATAGCGCGGTCCTCGGCGCCGGTCAGGCGGCGCCTAGGGAGCTTCGTCGGCCATGACGAGACCGCGCCAGGTAACGGGCCCGATGATCCCGTCGACGTCGTAGCCGTTCCATTCCTGGAAGGACCGCGTCGCCTTGTCCGTGTCCGGCCCGAAGATCCCGTCCGCCTTGAGGTCGAGCACGCCGACCATGCGAGGCACGAGGACCTCCTGGGCGGCCGTCACCGCCTCGCCCTCGTCGCCCTTCTTGACCTCGACCACAAGCGCGGGCCACGTGAGGCCGCCCACCATGCCGTCGGCCTCCAGCTTCTGAGACGCCCTGGAACTTCTTCACCGCCGCCTCCGTCTCGGGGCCGAAGGTCCCGTCGACGCCGATCTTGGCGCCGCGCTGAACGAGCAGGCGCTGGAGCACCTTGACGCGGTGGCCCTTGTCACCGGATTTCTGCAGCGGCCATTCCGAGCTCATCGAACCTCCCTGGTCTTGGGTCGGCGGGACTCTAGACCATGATCGCGCTACGATCCCGATGATGATCGGTGCGATTCTCGTGGGGCTCGTGGCCGGCGTGATCGGTCGAACGCTCATGCCCTTCGACTATTTCCGGCAGCTGCGCGGTCCCAAGTCGTGGCTCGCGTCCATCGTTCTCGGCCTCCTGGGTGCGCTCGTGGGCTGGCTCATCTTCACGGTCGGGCTCGGCATCGGCGACGACGACATATTCGACTGGGGCGGGATCCTCGGTTCCATCATCGGCGTCCTGATCGTCATTCCCCTCGCCGCCATGTTTCTGCGCTCGCGCGCCCGCCGAGCGCAGGCTGCCCGGGACTTGCCTCCCTCGCCTGCGAGCTGAAAGACCGGGGGGCGGTTGCTCCGTCCTGAGAGCGGGACTGCTCCCACACCGACAAGGAGGTTCGAAGTGCCGAGACAGCGCAGGGCGACGACGCGCCGCCGAGCGCGGCGGAAGAGGCAGCCGAAGCGGATTCTCAACTGCCGGCCCTCGCAGCAGACCGACGACGACTGGACATTCGAGAACGCCGAGGAGGCAGACATGGTCTCGGCCCCGGCCCGGCTGCCGTCGTCCAAGGACCTGCGGGCCGAGTGGTGGAAGATCAACGATCAGAAGTCGACGGGCTCCTGCGTCGGCTGGGCGACCGCGGACTCGATGCTCCGCTGGCACTTCACGAAGGCCGGACGGGTCGCGCGGACCACGCTGCTCTCACCGCGCTTCGTCTGGATGGCCGCGAAGGAAACCGACCAGTTCAACTCGCGACCGACCACCTTCATCGAGGGGGAGGGGACGAGCCTCAAGACGGCGCTCGACATCGCGCGAAAGTTCGGTGTCGTGCGCGACCCGGTGCTGCCGTTCGTCTCGGGCAAGCACTACGCGGGCGAAGCGAAGACGTTCTACGCGCTCGCGGCGCAACTCAAGGTCGCCGCCTACTTCAACCTGGACCGGAACCTGTCGAACTGGCGCTCGTGGCTGGCGACGAAGGGGCCCATCCTCACGAGGCTCGACGTCGACGCGACCTGGGACCAGGCAACCGACAACGCCGGCGTCCTCGACGAGTACCAGCCGGACACCGCCCGGGGCGGCCATGCGGTGGCCCTGGTCGGCTACGGGCCGGATCGCTTCATCGTCCGCAACAGCTGGGGAACCGGCTGGGGCGACAAGGGCTTCGCCTACGCCTCGCTCGCCTATGCGCAGGAGGCGTTCACCGAGGCCTACGGGGTCGAGATCTAGCAGCCTCGCCGCACCCGGTGTAGTCCGACACGGGGAGTAATTTCGTGCTCGGTGCCACAGGCAGCGGCGGACGAGCTTCCCCTCTTCGGCGCTGAGGACTTCGCCTGGGACGACGGGGCCCTCGCGCCGGCGCCTCCACCACGGCCGGCGCCGCCGCCCGGCCGCCGGCGTCCGCGTCGGCGAAGGCGGACGCTGGCCGGAGATCTGGCGGTGCTCCTCGACCGGTCGGCCCGCGGGGCGGCCACCATCCCGCTGCCGCTTCTTCTCGCCGGCTTCGCAAGCCTCGTCGCCGTCCTCGTCGTTCTGCTCCTCGCCGGTGGCGGAGGCGGCGGCGCAGGCCCGGCGGAGCGTCCCGCCCCGCCCGAGGCGCCCGAGCAACCGGCCCCCTCCGGGCTCTTAGGCGGCCGGACGTCCGTCGGGCCCGGCGACCGGGGCGCTGCCGTCCGCGGAGTTCAGGCCGCGCTCGGCGCGCTCGGCCTCGATGCGGGCGTACCGGACGGGCAGTTCGGCGGGGCAACGGCCGCTGCGGCGGCCGCCTTCCAGCAGGCAGTCGGCCTCGAGGCCGACGGAGTCGTCGGCGGCTCCACGGCCGCGGCGCTCGCGCGAGCCCTCCGCGACCAGGCCGCGACGGACGCGTCGACCGCCGAAGAAGGGCTCGAACGCGCCGTCCGCGCAGGCCGCGTGCCGGCCGCGGACGCGAAGCGCTACCGGGCGATCGTCGCCGCTGCGCTCGCCACCTTGGACCGGGGCCCGCTCGCGCAGGGCGCCTATCTCGCGGTCGTGCTCGACGGCGTGGCCGCCCAGGCCGCGGACTACAACCGCCCGCGGGCGCTCGCCCTCTTTTCCATGGTGGAGGCGAACAGGGCCGCGCTCGCAAAGCCGCTTCCGAAGGGATCTCAGGACGTCGAGGGGAAGGACGGAGCCGTCTACCGCTTCGTTCCACGGCACGGCTTCCAGTTCCATCCCCTGGCGGCCTTCGCGCGCCTCAACGCTCTGGCAGCGCAAGGACGCCGTGCGGAGACGGAGCGGCTGGCGGACGCGCTCGTCGCGCGCGCGGTCCGGGCCGGGCCCGCGCTCACCTGGGAGTACTACTTCGTGTTCGGCGGGCCGCCGCGGTGGATCTCGGGCTTCGCTCAGGCGGTCGGTGCGCAGGCGCTCGCCCGCGCGGGGGCGCTGCTCGGAGAGGCGAAGCTCCTCGCGCGGGCACGCGATGCCTACCGGGCCATCCCGGGGAACCTGTCCCGGCCTCTCGCGGGAGGAGTCTGGGTCCGCGAGTACGGCTACAGCGACATGGCGATCCTGAACGCGCAGCTGCAGTCGCTCGTCTCCCTCTCGGAGTACGCGAAGATCGCTGACAACGCCGGCGCGGCTGCCTTCGCGGGCAGGCTGGAGGACTCCACCCAGGCGCTGCTCGCGCAATTCGATACCGGCTGCTGGTCCCTCTACGCCCTCGGCGGGAGCCCAGCCTCGCCGTCCTACCACGCCTACCACGTGTCCCTGCTGAAGAAGCTGGGGGACGACACGGGTGACGCGCTCTGGCGGGGCACGGCCAGCCGGTGGGACGCGTACCAGCAGGCGCGACCGGCCGGGCCCTGTCCCTAGATGCTTGATCGCCTAGTCCGCGGTAGTACGGTCGGGCTCGTCGATGGGCTGCTGCTCAGGCTGGAGATCGTCCAGGACGCGGAGACCGACCGCCCGTCGTCGAAAGCGGCGGCGGTACCACGGGGTCGCCTCGCCGAGGGGCTCCCAGCCCGCCTCCTCGAGCTTCCGCACGAGCTCGTCGTACGCTACCCGCGCGCGCTTGTGATCCGGCGGCGGCGGTTCCTTTCCCTGCCACCGAAACTGCCCTGAGCGGCCCGCCTCGTACTCACGCCGGTCTGCACCGAGCGCAAGAGCGTAGAACTCCGCCTTCAGGTAGCCGCGCCACCAACCGATCTCGCACACGTCCCACTGCTCGTGCGAGCGGGCTCCGGGAAACGGGATCGCCGCGGCACCTCCGGTCTGAGGCGCCCCGCACTTCGGGCAGAAGCGGGCTGTTTTCGCCACCCTGCCACCGCAGGCCGAGCAGTAAGCCACAATTGAATGAAAGCGCGTTTCAGGGCTTCCGGATACCCCAATAGGGTTATGTCCCTTTGCGCACCCGCTCGAGGCCGCGCTCGGTCCACGTCACCCTGTCGGGGTCGAAGTGGCCTGCGATCGCAGCCCCGTACGGGCCCGACACGCGCCTCGCGTAGGCGGCGAAGCCGTCGCGCCGCAGCGGAGCCCAGTCCTCCCGGTACGGAACTGCGAAGTGCGTCCGGCCCACCGAGCGGGCCGAGAGCAGGAAGGCGAGGCCGATGCCTTGCGAGACCTCGAGCAGCGGCCGCCGTTCGGCCGCTGCCGTGGCGCGAAGGCCCCTGTAGAGGGAGGCGAGCTCCTCCGGAGAAGGCAGCGAGTCGGCGTCGTTCCGGAACTCCGCGAGCGTCGTTCGCAGCTCCTCCAGCTCGACCGGGGGGATGTCGACGAGCGCTGCTGTGCGCCCGGAAGCGCCTTCGACCGCGGCGAGCAGCCCGTCCACCGAGTCGACCTGGACGGACTCGGCGAGGACGCCGGCCTGCTTGAGCTCGTCCACGAGCGTCTTCAGGTAGGCACGCGAACCGTGCATGACGTCGGAGGCGGCAGCGAGGAGCCAGAGAGGCGAGAAGCCGAAGGCCGCGATCGAGCCGAGCTCGACCACGTTGCCGGCCGCCTTGCGCTTGGCGATCTCCGTCGCGGGGACCTCCTGGGGCATGGCCGGCTCCACCCGGCCGACCGCCTCGATCGCGATCCGGAGCGCGTTCTTCGCCGTCGCCTCGTAGAGGCGCGAGCGGCGCACGACGCGGGGAAGCAGCACCTCCGCCCCCTCGTGCACGAAACCGCCGACTGCCGCGATGGCGGCCCGCAGCGCCCTCTCGGGCAGCGATAGTGCGTAGCGGAGGCCTCTAGACGCCATCCGTTACCGTGCGGGCATGACCCATGTGACGCTTCACACTACACACGGCCCGATCGGGCTCGAGCTGTTCGAGGAGGACGCGCCCAGGACGGCCGCCAACTTCGTCTCGCTTGCCCAGGACGGGTTCTACGACGGGATCTCCTTCCACCGCGTGATCCCCGACTTCATGATCCAGGGGGGCTGTCCGCGCGGAGACGGGACGGGCGGCCCGGGCTACGAGTTCGAGGACGAGCCAAACGAGCACCGCCTCGTCCGGGGCGCCCTCGCCATGGCCAACCGCGGCCCCGACACGAACGGGAGCCAGTTCTTCATCGTCACGGCGGAGAGCTGTCCCTGGCTCGACGGCAAGCACACCGTCTTCGGGCGGGTTTCGGAGGGCATGGACGCCGTCGAGGCCATCTCCGCGCTGCCGCGTGACGCCGGCGATCGGCCCACCGAGCCCGTTTCCATCGAGCGAGTCGAGCTGAGGAACGGCTAGCGGACATTCGCAGAGGCCGGCGCTTCACGAGGCGCTCTTCGTCTGGGCGCTCTTCGCCCTCGACGTCCTCGCCGTCCTCGTCACATACGCCCGGGTGCCGCCGGAACGGCTCTACCATGTGAGCGAGGAGGGGTTCGAGGGCGGAGCGGGAGGGCGCTGGTCGCTTTGGGCTTTCCGACGGCTCTGGCCGCGATCGCCATCCTCGCGGTTTCCGGGGCTCGCCTGCACCAGCGCTGGGCCTGGGCGGCGACGGCCGGGGCGGCCGTCCTCGGTGCCACGATCGGCCTGCCCGGGGTCATCGACCAGGCCGACCTGGACGCGAAGCCCGCCAACGCAGCGGCGGGCCTGGGAGTCCTCGTCGCCCTGGGGCTCACCGGCGCCGCCTGGGCGCGCGAAGGATTGGGCCGGCCCCGACCCTTCGACCGCCTCGACGCCGCGCGAGTCTGCCTGGCCGTCGTGCTTGTGGCGGTGGCCCTTCCCTGGATCGCGGCCGAACTGGGCTTCTCGCTGGGTGGCCCGTTCCTCGGGCGGGAGCCTCGCCCGGAGCCCGGAGACCCGGGGCAGGTCGCCGTGCACCTGGGGCGCCACCACGGCATGGACGGTGTCCTGCTCGCCCTGGCAGCGCTCGCGCTCTCGCGGACGGTTCCGCTCGTGCGGCCTCGATGGCTGCGGTGGGCGCTCGTTTCTACGTCGCGCTCATGCTCGTCTACGGGCTCGCGAACGCGCTCCAGGACTTCTGGCTCGAGCAGCTCGTCAAGCGCGGGACGACCTCGCTCGAGATTCCGAGCATGATCCGTCCGGGCATCTCGTTCGCGTGGGCTGCCATCCTCGGCGCCGCGCTCCTCATCCATTTGAGCGCCTCGCGCGTACTCAGGGTGGTACCCAAACGGGGAGGTTGACATGACACGACGCGTCTTGACGCTGCTCGCCGCCGCGCTCGTCCTCGGGCTCGGCGCCGCCTGCGGCGGCGACGACGATGGGAACGGAAACGGCGAGGCCGAAGGCGGCGGCGGAGGAGGCGGAGGGAACGGCGTCGCACTGACGCTCGCCGCCGACCCCGGCGGCGACCTCGCGTTCGACCAGACGTCGCTCGAAGCCGCAGCGGGTACCGTCACGATCACGTTCACGAACGAATCCGGGGTCCCGCACAACGTGGCCATCGAGGGCAACGGCGTGGACGAGGTCAGCGAGACGATCATGGAAGGGAGCACGGAGCTGACCGTCGACCTCGAGCCCGGCGAGTACACGTTCTACTGCGGGGTCGGCGGCCACCGGGCAGGGGGAATGGAGGGCACGCTCACCGTCACCTAGATGGTTGATCGGGAAGTGTGGTGCCACGGTTGCCGTCAATTTCGGTCAAGCATCTAGGGGGTCCGTGACGCTACGGTGCCCGGGTGGCCGTCCTCATCGACCTGCGTCACCTGGGGCGCGAGCAGGTCATCGCCTCCTACCTCCTGGAGGGAGACGAGCCTGCGCTCGTGGACTGCGGCCCGGAGAGCTGCGCCGACGCCCTTCGCACGGCTCTCGCCGAGCGCGGCCTGGCGGTTACCGACCTGCGTCACCTGCTTCTGACCCACATCCACCTCGACCATGCTGGAGCGGCCGGGACGCTCGTTCGCGAGCATCCCGGCCTGCTCGTGCACGTGAGCGAGATCGGCGCGCCGCATCTCGTCGACCCGAGCCGCCTGGAGCGGAGCGCACGCCGCCTCTACGGCGACGACTTCGACCGCCTCTGGGGCGAGCTCGCGCCCGTGCCGGAGGAGAACGTTCGGGTCGTCGGCGACCGCGTTCTCGGGCTGGAGGCGTTCCCGACGCCCGGGCACGCCTCCCATCATGTGTCCTATCTGGGCGAGGACGGGACGTGCTTCAGCGGCGACGCGACCGGGGTCGTGATCCCGCCTTCCCGTTACGTGGCGCCGGTCTCGCCGCCGCCGGACATCGACCTGGAGGCGTGGGAGCGCACCCTCGACGCCGTCGGGGAACGGGAGCCCTCACGGCTGTGCCTCCCCATTTCGGCGTCGTGGAGGACCCGGAGCGGCCATCTCGAGCGGGTGCGCGAGCGCCTGCACGCCTGGGCGGGCCGTGTACGCGACGGCATGGGGGAGGAGGAGTGGATGCGCGCAGCCGAGGACGAGCTCGCTGCGGAGGTCGATCCCGAGACGGCCCGGGTCTACCTGCAGGCCGGCCCGCTCTGGCAGTCGTACGCGGGCCTCCGCCGCTACTGGGACAAGCGCCGCGAAACCGCCGCGGCCTGAGGGTGTAGGCTCGGCGATGATGCGCGGTCGGACGGGGTTCGTTGCGCGGTCCTTCTATCGTGGCCGCGTTCGCGCTCGTCCTTCCCGCCGAGGCCCACGCCGTCCGGCTGGCGAGAGTGGCCGGCGGCTTCGGCCCGCTGACGCAGGTGACCGCGCCGCGGGCCGGCGACGGCGCCGGCGTGCTCTTCGTCGTGGAGCAAGAAGGGCAGATCTGGCGCCGGGCGGGAGGCCGAAACAGGCTCTTCCTCGACATCCGCGGGCTGGTCTCCTGCTGCGGGGAGCGCGGACTCCTCTCCATGGCGTTCTCGCCGGCCTACGCCACTACCGCACCTTCTTCGTCGCCTACACGAACAACGTCGGGCGACATCCGCGTCGCGCGCTACCGGGCGAACGCGGCGAGGACGAGGGCGCTCGCAGGCTCGCGGCGCATCCTGCTGACCGCGGAGCACTCGGCGCACGGAAACCACAACGGCGGCCAGCTCGCGTTCGGGCCCGACGGCCGCCTCTACGCGTCGGTCGGCGACGGCGGCGGCGGCTGCGATCCCGGCGGAAACGCGCAGAGGTTGAGCACGAGGCTCGGCAAGCTGCTCAGCATCCACCCGGGCAATATCCGCCGCGGCTGGCGCCTGGAGGGCTACGGGCTCCGCAACCTCTGGCGCTTCTCCTTCGACCGTCTGACCGGGCGGCTGTACGCGGCCGACGTCGGCCAGGGCGCCTGGGAGGAGGTCAACACGCGCGCCGCCACGGCCCTCGGCGGTCGGCCGGAGAACTACGGGTGGGACGTCTACGAAGGCCGGGCCGCCAGCGGCTGCGCCACGACCCGGGCTGACCCGGCAGGGCCCGCTCGTCTGGCCCGTCAACGTCTACAGCCACTCGCTCGGCTGCTCGGTCACGGGCGGTTTCGCCTACCGGGGCACGCAGCTCACCCGCGGTCTCCGCGGCTGGTACTTCTTCGGCGACTTCTGCTCGGGGACGATCTGGCGCCTGAGGGTGTCGGGCTCGGGGCGACTCGCGGCAGGCCGGCGAGTGGTGCGCGACACGGCCCACGGCATCACTTCCTTCGGCGAGGGGACGGGCGGCGAGCTCTACGTCGCCACCGGGGCCGGCACCGTCTACAAGCTCGCCCGCTCCGGTTGAGATACCAGTTCGTGGACTGTCGCTGGGAGCTGGGCAACCCCGGCCGTGGTCGCGAGCTCTATCTCGGAGGGCCACGTCCCGGGCGCGTCGTTTCTCGACGTGGAGCGGCGAGCTGTCGGCGCCGCCCGCCTCGCCGGGCGGGCGGCACCCGCTGCCTGCGGCCGAGGCGACTTCGCGCGAGCCGCGGGCGCGCGGGAATCGGCCCGGGCGTGTTCGTGGTCGCCTACGACCAGGGGATGGACGGGGGCGCCGCGCGCCTCTGGTGGCTTCTTCGCCACTTCGGCCACGAGGACGTTGCCGTGCTCGCGGGCGGGCTCGAATCGTGGGCGGGCCCGCTTCGCTCGGGCGAGGAGGAAATCGAGCCGGCCGTGTTCACGCCCAGCCCGCGCAGCGGAGACACGATCGAGGCGGACGAGCTCGCGCGGACGGCTCGGCGAGGACGGCCTCGTCGTCCTCGACGCGCGCGCTCCCGAGCGCTACCGCGGGGAGGTGGAGCCCATCGACCCGGTTGCGGGCCACATTCCCGAGCGCGCGCAACCTGCCTTACACCGGATGCCGCCGACATCCCGCCCGAGCTTCTCGAGGCGGACGAGCTCGTCGTCTACTGCGGCTCCGGAATCACGGCCTGCGTCGACCTGCTCGCGCTTGCCCGTGCCGGGCGGCCCGACGCGAAGCTCTACCCGGGCTCGTGGAGCGACTGGAGCGGCCGCGGGCTCCCCGTCGAGCGTGGCTGAGATCGACGTCCGCCCGGCGGCGCCCGGACGAGGTCGAGCCGACCTACGACGTCATCGCGGCGTGCCAGGCACCGCTCTACGGCAGGCCGGAGCTCACGCTCGAGCACCTGCGCGCGACGTGGGACCTGTGGACGGGCTTCACGGCGTGGGAGGGCGAGCCGCGTCGTCGGCTCGAGCGCCGTCCGCGGCGACGACATCGTCGTCTTCGTCCACCCCGAGGTGCGCCGGCGGGGTATCGGCACGCCGCTCCTCCAGGCGGCGGAGGTCGCCGCTCCGGGCGAGGTCGTCCAGGCCGACGCCGTGACGCTCGAGCCCGCGGCGGCGCCGTTCCTGCGCGCGAACGGCTACGAGAAGGCGTTGGAGATCTGGCTCATGGGCGTCGACCTGGAGGAGGCCCCGCCGGAGCCCCGCTGGCCGGACGGGGATCGACAGTGCGCACCTTCCGCGCCGAGGACGCGCCGGCGTCAAGAGGCTCTCTCGACGAGGCCTACGCGAGGGAGCCACGGCTGCCGGCCCGTGTCGCTGCGAGGAATGGCGCCGGGCAATGCTCGGCGACCCGAGCTTCGACGCGAGCGTCTGGTTCCTCGCCGAGGCGGGCGGCGAGCTTGCGGGGGCGGCGCTCAACTGGAAGGAGGGCTACGTCAAGGATCTCGTCGTCCACCCACGCTGGCGCCGCCAGCGGCCTCGGGGAGGCGCTGCTGCGCCGGACGTTCGGCGCGTTCCGGGAGCGCGGGCTGTCCCGCGGGTGACGCTGAAGACCGACTCGAACAACCCACGCAGGCCTGGCGGCTCTACGAGCGCCTGGGTATCCGCAAGGAGCGGACGTACGAGGTGTTCGAGAAGCGCCTGCCGCAGCGCGGGTTAGCTTCCTCGCCGACTCGTCCGTCTGCCAGAGCCCGATCGCGGTTCCCCTCCGGATCCTTGCACTGCGCGGTCCAGCCCATGCCGGGGACCGGCTGCTTGTCCTCGGCCTCGCCGCCCAGCTCGCGAACCCGCGCGATCTGCGCGTCGATGTCGTCGGTGTCGAAGTAGACGAGCACGCGCCGGTCGTCCGAGTCCGATCGCCCAGAGCCCGCCGCCGGGGTCGCCCCCGGCCTGCGTGACGCGGTAGTCGACTTCGCCCTCGTACTTCGAGAACTCCCAACCGAAGAGCTGCTCGTAGAAGCTCTGCGCCCGGTCGGCGTCAGCCTGCAGGGATTTCGAAGTGCACCAGACGTCCTGCCATGTCTCCTCCGTTCTCCCTCCGTGCGCTACCCGAGTTCGACCTCGGTGACGTCCTCGAAGTTAGCGGAGCCGGGGTCGGCGAGGAAGCGCTCGTGGACGGCGACGCGCGACGGCCAGGTCCTGGACGGCGAGGCCCGTCGAGTCGAAGAGCGTGATCTCCTCTTCGCCGGCGCGCCCCGCCTCTTCGCCGAGCAGCACGCGGCCCAGCTCGGCGACGTCCCCGCGCGTCAGGATTCCTCGCTCGACGCCGCGCGCGATGTCTCCAGTGTGGCTGGCCTGTTCCCAGTCGTCGCAGACGACGCGGGCCCGCAGGAGCTCCTCGACGGCGACCTCCGCCTTCCCCGGGCCGTCGGCCCCCATCAAGCTGACGTGCTGGCCCGCGCGCAAGCTGCCCGCTTCGAAGAGCACCTCCTGCCCGGGCGTGACGGTGACCACGACGTCAGCGGCGAGCGCCTCGGCGCGGTCGCCCGCGACTGTAGCCCCGGAGCCGAGCTCGTCGGCCGACGAGCCGCGCTTGATCCGGGCGCGCGTCCCAGAGGAGCACGTCGCGTCCGCGGGCAACGAACGTCCGGGCGACCGCGCGCCCGTTCACGCCGCAGCCGATACCGCTGCGGGACGCGGTCGTCTGCCGACCCAGCGTCTCGGCCGCGAGCACGGCGGCGGCGCCGGTGCGGAGCGCCGTGACCGCGCCGGCGTCGAGCTGGGCGAGCAGCCGGCCCGTGCTCGGCGTCGGAGAGGAGGACGACCCCGGCCACGGTCGGCAGGCCGCGCTCTCGGGTTCTCCGGAAAGGACGTGACCCACTTGAGCACCGCGTGACCGCCTCCCGCCGCGGGCATGGCGCGGAAGTCGCCGTCCGGCACGGGCACGTACACCTTCGGAGGCATGAACCAGGCGCCGCGGGCGTGCTCGAGGAAGGCCGTCCGCACGGCCTCGACGGCGTCGGCGGGATCGAGCGCGGCGAGAACATGGCGCGCGGAAAAGACGAGGACTCCCATTCTTGGCGCGGGTATCTTCGCCCACCCCGGTACCCTGGCGGTGCCTTGAGGCTGAACGGACGTTCTTCGCAGACTGCGGTGCTGCGCGGCCCGACGGCACGCCCGCTTCCGGTCAGCCTGGGCACCGCCGCCGTCTGGGGCACGGTGCTCGCTGCGTCCGCGTTCCTCCTCGCCCGGATCGCGCCCGACGTTCGCGGAAAGCCGCTGTTCGAGGACGAGGCCGTCGCCGGGCTCGTCGCCGTCCGTCCTCTCACCGAGGTGGTCGAGACGGTCATGTGGGAGCGCGGAGGCGGGCCGCTCCACTTCGTCCTCTCGCACCTGGCGCTCGAGGTTTCGCCCTCGGCTTACGCGCTCCGCTGGCTTTCCGTCGTTTTCGCGCTCGCCACGATCCCGCTCCTCTACGACCTCGGCCGCCGCCTCGCCGGCCCTCTGGCCGGCGGTGCCGCGGCGGTCGTCGGCGCGACCTCGTCGCTGCTGGCCGTCTACGGCAGCTTCGGCCGCATGTACTCGCTGTACGCGTTCGCCGCCACGCTTGCGATCACTCTGTTCGTGCGCGCCGTCGAGCAGCGCACCGGCCGCAGGCAGCCCTTGTCGCCGCGCTCGCCGCCTGGCTCCTGCCTGCGATTCACCCCTACGGCGCGATCCTCGTGGCGGCGGAAGCGATCGTCGCCCTCGTGCTCTGGCGCGGCCGGCCGCTCCGCCCAGCCCTCCCCGTGTTCGCGGTCGGCGTTGCGCTCCTGCCCTTTGCCTGGGCCGACATCCGGCTCGCTGACCGTTTTGGGGTCGGTCTCGACGGCGAGGAGCAGCTGGCGGCGCCCGAAGACGCCTGGGGCCAGATGGTGCGCGCGCTCACGGCCTCCGCCGGCGGGGAGGGCTGGACGTCGTGGCTCGCCCTCGCGCTCGTCGTTCTCGGCGCCGTCGTTCTCGCGCGCAGGCGACCTGCCTTCGTCGCCCTCGCGGCGGTCGCCCTCCTCGTCCCGCCCCTGCTGCTCATGGTTGTGCGGAGCGGCATCGAGCCGGGGCTCTCCCCGCGCCACCTGATCTTCGCCCTCCCTCTCGCCGCAGGCCTCATCGGCGCAGCCGTCGCGCGTCTTCTCCGCGACGTGAGCGTGCCGCTGCGAGTCGTGCTGGCAGGCCTCCTCGTCGCGGCGGCCGTCCTTGCCCCTACCGGCGGGATCCAGGATCCCCGCGACTGGTGGAACGACGTCCTCGGAGGCGGCCCGCCTGCCGTCGCGCTCGGAAGCGAGGAACAGCTTGCGGCCCCGGTGGCCTGGCTGCGGGCCCACGTCGAGGAGGACGACGTCCTCTACCCCTATTCGCCGGTCTATCTCGGCGCCCTCGACGCCGCGAGCCAGGCGCAGACGCTCCCGTACTCGCAGGCCAGCCTGATCGAGCGGGCGCTGGAGCGGGTGCCTTCGCCGGCGCCGGGGGTCGTCGTCTCGGTGCCCCTCGGCTCGGCGACCGTCGACCTGCAAGCTCTCCGCGGCGCGCCTGGGCGACCGGTTCGAGCCGCACCTCCTCGGTTCCTGGCTCTTGCTCGAGTCGACGGGCCCGCTCGCCGACGACCACACCGTCTTGCGCTCGATCTACTACGGGCTGAGGTCGACGCGGCTCTCGGTGCGCGGCGAGCGCCGGTTCGAGCTCGACTGGTACTTCAACGTCACGCTCGCCGCCGCTCTGCACGCTCGGTGCGCGGCTACGGCGACCGCGTGCCCGCCGCCGCCGCCCTAAGAGGTCGGTGGCATGTCCCTTCCGGACCAGTCCGGGGTCAGACCCCGACGTGTCCGAGCGGCCACTGGCCCGTGGCCCTTTCCCTGATGAGGAGGAGGATCCGACGCCTCGTCTCCGCGGCGTGCCGCCCGAATGCAGCACGTCCCTTACTGACATGCCGGGGCCAGGCCCCGACATGTCGCTAATCGCCAGGCCCTGGGGACGAAGAGGATCGCGCCGGCCTCGGCGGCGCGCTGCTCGAGGCCGGGGCCGCAGGGGAGTCGGCCCGGACCGCGATCCCGCTCTCCTCCGGGACGATGTGGAAGGCGCGCTGGCACGCGGGCGCCCCCTCGTCCGGGGGCAGGACGAGCTCCGGGTGCCCCGGCAGGTACCAGCCCACCGGGGAACGCAACCCGTAGATGCTGCCGAGCGCGGGCAGCTCGTGCGCGCCGCCGGAGATCGCGATCGGGTCGCCGGGCTGCCATCCCTCGTCCTCGAGCGCCTCGGCGAGCGCTCGTACGGCGGCGGCTCGAAATCCTGCTCGCGGAGGAAACCGCCCGACTGCGAGTGCGAGGGCCGCAACGGCGGCCTGCGCACCGCGACCGGGCGGGGAAGCGCGGCCAGCAGGCGGCGCCGGCGAGCGCTGCGAAGGGGGCAACGGCGAGGAGGTTCCGGCTCGTGAAGACCTCGCGCACCCAACACCCAGAGGACGGCGGCGAGGAGCACGGGCAGCGTCGCGAGCAGCGCGGTCAGGCCGCCCGCGCTGCGACGTACGGGCGAGCGACGAAGCTGCCGGCGACGACGACGGCGAGGACCGCGACGCGGGCCAGCGCCTCCCAGGCGCCGAGCTGCACTTGCTCGCGGACATAGAGAGGGCCGGCGCTCCAGAAGAACGTCGAGTACGAGGCGGCCGCTTTCAGCAGGCCGAAGTCGCCGATCCAGGAGAAGCGCTGGTTCTCGAGCTGCGTCCAGAAAGACGGCGCCCAGGCGGCGAAGGGCAGGGCGCCGAGCCCGACTGCCGCCGTGACGCGTAGCCGCACGGGGCGGAGGCGCCCCGGCGCTCCACAGCCAGAGCAGGCCGGTGACGCGACCAGAGCGAAGAAGTAGTGCGTGAGGAGCCCCGACGGCGACGCAGAGCGCGAGCGCGGCGAGCCGGCCGACCGCGTGACGGCGGTCGGCCGCCCGCTCGAGGAGCCAGGCGAACAGCGAGCGCGAGGAGTGCGTAGAGGGCGTACGCGCGAAGCTCGAAGCCGCGGGAGACGAGCTGGCCTCCGAGCGCGACGAGGACCCCTGCGGTCGCGGCCGCCCAGAGTGGCAGGAAGCGCCTGCCGTAGAGGACGAGCAGGCCGGCGAGCAGCGCGCCGGCGGCGAGCGAGATGCCGCGCGACAGCCTCCACCGGCGCGCCCGCCTGGTGCAGGAGCCAGGCGAGGACGTACCACGAAGGGCGGCGTCGACTCCGTCCGCTCCACGCGCGCGAGTGCGTCGCCGAGCGTAGGCTCGACGATGATCCGCGCCGAGGCGACCTCGTCCTGCCAGAGCGGGTAGTCGACTGCCGGGAGGGATGCGCACGCCTGAGCGAGCGCGGCGACGAGCAGGGCGACGACAAGGGTCGAGCGATCGCGCATGGCGGCCGATCGTAGCGGCGGCGCCGTGCATCATCCCAGCGTGCGCTCCCGGCCGCTCCTCCTCGTCACGGCGCTCTACGCCGTCGCGGCCTTCGTGGCCACGCTCCCGGCGGTGCTCGACTTCCGCTCGGCGTTCCTCTCCACCGGGCTGCCCGGGTACGGAGAGGCGGCCAGCGGCGACCACCTCCAGACGACGTACCGCTTCTGGCTCGTCGGCCACCAGCTCGAGCAGGGCGGCGCTGCCTTGGCGCGACCCCTACAGCTACCAGCCGCTCGTCGAGCCGCAGAGCGTGCTCGGCGGCTGGCCGTACGGCTTCCTCTTCTGGCCCCTGGACGCGCCGTCGGGCCGGTCGTCGCGTGGAACCTGCTCCTTCTCGGCACGATCGTCGCCGCGGGCGTCCTCACCTTCCTCTGGCTCCGCGAGCTCGAGCTGCCGGCTACGGCCGCCGTGCTCGGCGGCCTCGCCTTCGCCGTCGCCCCCTACCGGCTCGTGCAAAGCGGCGGCCACCTGCTCGGCTGGGCAGCGGTGCTTCCTCCCGCTCGCGCTCTGGGCCTTCGAGCGCTCGCGCCGCGCGCCGACCCGGGAGCGCGCCGCACGCCTGGGGAGGGCTCGCCGCCGCCGCGGTCGTCTCGATCCCGCTCTCCGGGCAGCTGCACCTCGCGCTCGGGGCGATCCCCTTCCTCGCCGTCTACGTTGCGCTTCGCTTCCGCCGACGTCCTGCCTTCTGGGCATGGGCGGGGTGCCTCGCCGGGATCGGAGTGGGGCTGGCCGCGCGAGGCCTTCATCATCTCCGAGCTCGTCCGCGTCCGAGGGCCGCTCGCTCGAGGAGGTGGAGCGGTACTCCGCGTCGCTCGTCGATCTCGTCAGCCGCTGGCGCCTGCACGGGCTCGAGCGCTACGTCTACCTCGGCTGGCTGACCGTCGGGCTCGCGCGTGGCCGGCCTCGTCGTGCTCGCCCGCGGCGCCGGCGCGGCCTCGCCGTCGCTCCTCGGGCTGGCCGCGCTCTTGCCCGGCGCTCCTCGCCCTCGGGACGAACCTGCCCGTTCTACGAGGCGCTCCGGGACGTCTTTCCACCGCTCCGCTACCCGCGCGTCCCCGGTCGCTTCCTGCCGCTCGCCAATCTCGCCCTCGCGGCGCTCGCCGCCGTCGCCTGCGCGGCCCTGCTCGCCCGGGTGCGCACGACGCGCCGGCTCGCGGATCGCTGCGCTCCTCGTCGCGCTCGTGGCCGCCGACCTGCTCGTCTTTCCGCTGCGCTCGAGCGTTGCCGATCCCGACAACAGAGCGTACGCGGCGCTCGACGAGGCCGGCCCGGGGCGGGTCCTCGGGCTGCCGGTCTTCGAGCGCGGCACCGGGCAGTTCAGCAGCGTCTACCTCTACTACACGCTGCAGGCGCCGCGCGAGCGCCCGACCGGCTACTCGCTTGCCCCCGAGGCCGACCTTTCGTTTCATGGACCGCTTCAACCGGCTCGACTGCGGCGCCTGGCTCCCGGGCGACCGCGAGGAGCTCGAGCGGCTTGGAATCCGCTTCTTCGCCCTCCACGACGGGCTGTACGGCAAGCGAGCGTGCCGGGTGCCTGGCACGCGCGGCAAGGGCTCGAGGAAGCGGGCTTCCGTCCGCTCGAGCGCGGCGGGGTCATCACGCTCTTCGGGCAAGGGGAGGCGGGAGCGGCGGCCACCGCTGCGGGCGAGCCCGATCGCTCCGAGCCGCTCCTCTGCGACGGCTGGGACGCCGGTGGGCTCGAGGGCTCCGAGGCGGCTCTGTGGGTGTATGGAAGCGGCACGCTGACCTTCGCCTCCAGCCCCGGCAACCCGGTGAGGTGGTCGTCTTCGCCGACGGGGGGCGAGTGGCTTCGCGCCGGGTCTCCGGCCCGCTCAGCCTGAGGATCCCGTTGACCGGGGAGGACTGGCACGCGCTCGTCGTGCGGGGCCCGTCCGGACTGCGGCTAGACGAGGCGGTACTTTCTACGGGGTGAGCTCTACGTTGCGCAGCGGCCGGGGGATCCTGACGTCGCTCGTGCTGGGGGCGGTCGGGCTCATCGCCGCAGCCGCGATCATCGACGCGCTCCGCGGCAGCCCCTCCCCGCAGGCGAGCCCGCCGGACGAGCTGACGGAGACGACCGACGCCCGTCTCCCGAGCGCGGCGTCCTCACGGGCCGGCTCGTCTTTTCGCGGCTCGCCGGCTGCCGCCCGCAGGAGGTGCGACCTCGAGACGCTCTCAGTCGGGGAGCCGGGTCGATCGCTCGACTGCGGACTGTGGGTATCCCCGCGAGGCGATCTCGCCGTCGCAGCCGTCGACGCCCGCGCTCGGCTTGAGGGGAAGCGACAACTGGCTGCTCCGGCTCGGCGAGCCGCCGACGCTCATGCGGCCGCTCGGGATTGCGCGGGGCGAGCCTGCGTGGTCTGCCGACGGCGAGCGGCTCGCCTGGTGCACAGATCACAGGAAACCGTCGTCCTCACGCTCGAGACAAGGGCCCGCGCCTTCGTGCCCGGTTGCCGTCCGGTGTTTGGCCCGAACGGCTCGATCCTGACCAGGCCCGCGACGCTGCTCGCGCCGACGCTGCTCGAGAACGGAAGACCGCTGCTCGAGGAGGACGATCTCCTGCGCGGCTTCCCACCGGGGGAGGGGCCCCTCGACCTCGTCGGCTATGACGCGCGCCCGGACGGGCTGCTCGCGGTCGTCGCCGTCCGCTTCGAGGGCGGCCGCCGGCCGCGCCGCCTGCTCCAGCTCTGGCGCGGCGGCCGGCTCGAGAGCTCGGTCCTCCTGCCCGAGCTGAATCTCCCCGCCGGCTACGGCCGCCTGGGCGAGCGCCTCGAGTTCTCCCCCGACGGCCGCGAGGTCGCCGTCGCCTTTCCGGGCCTGGGCAGGCAGATGATGCTCGTCGACCTCCAGACGCTGCGCGTCACGCTCGAGCCCACGCTCCAGCACGGGTTCGACTGGTCGCCGGACGGGAGGTGGTTCGCGCTTTCCACCGGCGAGGAGGTGCAGGGTGCTCGGCCGGGACCGCGCGGAGCCGGCGTACGTGCTCCCCATCGGCGCGGCCGCGATCGCCTGGCGCTAGCAGAGCGAGGGCAGGCTGGAGACGGACCCCGCCTAGTAGCTCGGGAAGGAGCCGTGGCCGATACCTTTAGTGGCCCGGTCGGTGAGCGCGCGTCAGGGTGCGCTCACGGCCGGGTTGGATTGCTGGGAGAGCTGACTCGCCCCGTCTCTTTACCAGAGCGCTACGATCGAGCACATGCCCGCGATCGAGGGCTATCGCTTCGGGCGCGTGACGGTCGACGGACGGGAGGAGACGCGCGACGTCATCGTGCTGCCGGAGCGCGTCGTGCGCGGCTGGTGGCGGAAGGAAGGGCACGGGCTCGTTCTCGAGGATCTCGAAGAGGTGCTGGACGAGCTCCCGGAGCGCTTGCTCGTCGGCACGGGCGCGCACGGGCAGTTGCGGCCCGATCCGGGGACGCTCGAGACCCTGCAGGCCCGCGGCGTCGAGGTCGAAGTCCTCCCGACCGCGGATGCCGTGCAGCGCTACGCCCAGCTCGACCCGCGGAACACCGCGGCCGCGCTGCATCTGACGTGCTGACCGTCTCGCTCCCGCGCGCCGAGCTCGTCCGCAGGGCGGCCGAGGCGCACGAGCTGCTCGGCGAGCGCTGTGTCGTCTGCCCACGCGGGTGCAAGGTCGACCGGCGCGCCGACGTCCCCGGCCTGTGCGCGATCGGGAGGCATGCGGTCGTCGCCTCCTACTTCCCGCACTTCGGCGAAGAGGACTGCCTACGGGGCCGGCGCGGCTCCGGGACGATCTTCTTCTCCGGCTGCAACCTCCGCTGCGTCTTCTGCATGGCGCCGGGATCGCTCGTCTCGACCGAGCACGGCCCGAAGCCGATCGACGAGATCTTTTCGGAGGGTTTGGACGAGATCGGCGTCGGCGACGGACGCGTCCGACGCCCCGGCGGCGTGCGGGTACACACGGTGGACGGCGAGGACGCTCGGTACGACGACATCGCCCGCAGCATCCACCGCGAGGAGTACGAGCAGTCGCTCGCCCTCGCCCGCGAGCTGGGCCTCCGGCTCGACCCGCGCAGCGTCGCGGACCGGCGGCGCCTCGCTCACGCGGTCTGAGCAGGCTTTCCCGGCCGGATTGCATACTGTATGGTCGGCCTGTGAAGATCCTGGTCGAGGGAGGCGCTCCGATCTCCCGAAACGCGAGCGCGGCGGCGAGCGAGGTTATTCGCAGGGCGATCATCGACGGCCGCCTCGCTCCCGGGCGGCGACTGAAGGAGGAGGAGCTCGCCCGGGAGCTCGGGATCAGCCGGACGCCCGTTCGCGAGGCGCTGCTCATGCTCGAGAGCGAGGGGCTCGTCGAGCTGATCCCGAAGCGGGGCGCGTCGGTGCGGGCGTACGCGGTGGACGACCTCGACGACATGTACCAGCTGCGCGCGCTGCTGGAGGGCTATGCGGCGCGCCGCGCCGCGACGCGCATCTCGCCGGAGGACGTCGCGCGCCTCGAGGAGAGCTGCGCTCGCTTCGACCGGCTTCGCGCCGAGGACGACCTGCTCGAGCTCGTCAAGGAGAACCTCTTCTTCCACAACGTCATCCTGGAGGCCGCCGGCAGCGAGCGCCTGACGCGAGATGGTGCGGAAGGTGATCGAGATCCCGCTCGTCTACAAGTCCTTCTACTGGTACTCGCCGGAGCAGAAGCTCATCTCCGAGCACTACCACCAGGCAGCTCACGCTCGCGCTCGGGAGCGGCGACGCCGAGCGGGCCGAGCTGATCATGAAGGAGCACGTCCTCGAGGCGCGCGACTTCCTCCTCGCGCAGCTGCGCCTCGGGACGGCAGAGGCGGAGAGCGCGTGACGACGAGCAGGCCCTGCGCGGGGCACGCTCGGCGGGCGGTCGGACGGTCCCGGCCCGCTCGCCGGCGTTCGCGTGGTCGAGCTCGGGATGCTCCTCGCCGGGCCCTTCACCGGCCGCCTGCTCGGCGACATGGGGGCGGAGATCATCAAGGTGGAGCCGCCGGGCAAGCCGGACCCGCTGCGGGAGTGGGGGAAGGCCCGCTACAAGGGGCGCTCGCTCTGGTGGCCGGTGCAGTCGCGCAACAAGAAGTGCGTGACGCTCAACCTGCGCACCGAGAAGGGCCAGGAGCTTCTGCTCGACCTGGCGAGGCAGAGCGACGTGCTCGTCGAGAACTTCCGCCCCGGCACGCTCGAGAAGTGGAACCTCGGCTGGGAGCGGCTCAGCGAGGCCAACCCGCGGCTCATCCTCTGCCGGGTCTCCGGCTACGGCCAGACCGGCCCGTACGCGCCGCGCGCCGGCTTCGCCTCGGTCGCGGAGGCGATGGGCGGCATCCGCCACATCAACGGCTTCCCGGGCGAGCCGCCGCCCCGGATGCACATCTCGCTCGGCGACTCGCTCGCGGGGATGTTCGCCGCGCAGGGGATCCTCGCCGCGCTCTACCACCGCGACGCGCTCGGCGGCGGGCGCGGCCAGGTCGTCGACGTCTCGCTGCTCGAGTCCTGCTTCGCGCTGCTCGAGAGCGCCGTGCCCGAGTACGACCGGCTGGGCATCGTCCGCGGGCCGGGCGGCACCGGGCTGAAGGGCGTGGCCCCCTCCAACATCTTCAGGTCCGCGCGACGACAAGTGGGTCGTGATCGCGGCCAACGCGGACAACGTCTTCCGCCGCCTGTGCGAGGCGATGGGCCGGCCGGAGCTGGCCGACGACGAGCGCTTCTCCACCCATCTGGCCCGCGGCGACCACCAGGAGGAGATCGAGGGCATCATCGCCGCCTGGGCCGGGGAGCGCGACGCCGAGCGACGATCGACCGCGTCCTGAACGACGCCGGCGTCATCTGCGGGCCGATCTACACGATCGCCGACATCTTCGAGGACGAGCACTGTCCGCGCCCGCGAGATGCTCGCTCGAGCACGAGGACCCCGAGTTCGGCGCCTACCTCGGCCCGGGGATCGTGCCCAAGTTCTCGGAGACGCCGGGCGAGGTGCGCTGGTCGGCGACCGTGGGAGCACGGGAGCCACAACGCCGAGATCTACGGCGGGCTGCTCGGGCTCTCCGAGGAGGAGCTCGCCGAGCTTCACGAGGAGGGCGTCTGTGACGATGAACGTCACGATCTGCGACGTCGGCCCCCGGGACGGGCTCCAGAACCAGGAGAAGATGCTCGAGCCGGAGGTGCGGGCCGAGCTCGTGAACCGGCTCGCCGGGACGCGGCCTTCCGCGCATCGAGGCGGTCAGCTTCGTCAACCCGGCGCGCGTCCCGCAGATGGCCGGGGCCGAGGAGGTCGTCGAGGGCATCGACCGCCGCGACGGGGTCGTCTACGCCGGCCTCGCGCTCAACGAGCACGGCTACGACCGGCTCGCGCGACCGGCCTCGACGAGGTGCACTTCGCCTTCGCGGCGACCGAGACGTTCAACCGGCGCAACTCGAACGCGTCCGTCGAGGAGTCGGTCGACGGCGGCGGAGCGGATCGCCGCGCGCGCCCGTGCCGACGGCATCCGCGTGACGGTGACGATCGGCGTCTCGTTCGGGTGCCCGTTCGAGGGCGAGGTCGACCCGGGCCACGTGGCCGCCCTCGCGGAGCGCCTCGCCGGCGTTCGCCGACGAGGTCGTCTTCGCCGACACGATCGGCGTCGCGGTTCCGCGCCAGATCGCGCGACGTTCTGGGTCGAGCCGATCTGCGCGGCAAGCCCGCCGGGGTCCACCTGCACAACACGCGCAACACGGGGTTCGCCAACGCCCTCGCCGCGATCGAGGCGGGCGCGACCGTGCTCGACGCCTCCGTCGGAGGCATCGGCGGCTGTCCCTTCGCGCCGCGGGCGACGGGCAACATCGCCACCGAGGACCTCGTCTACCTGCTGCACGGCGAGGGCGTCGACACGGGCATCGACCTCGACGCGCTGATCGAGGTCGCGGGATGGCTCGAGGGCGTGCTGGAGCGCCCGCTCGAGGGACAGGTCTACCGCGCCGGCTCGTTCGCGCCGGTCGCCGGCTGAAAGGAGAGGAATGGCACACAGGCTCGGGGTCGACGTCGGCGGAACCTTCACCGACCTCCTCCTCGTCAACGACGAGACGGGCGACCTCTTCCGGGTGAAGACGCCCTCGACGCCCGCCGACCCGTCCGAGGGCGTGCTCGTGGGCGTCCGGCGCATCTGCGAGGAGAGCGGCGTGGCGGCCGGCGACCTCGACTACGTCATGCACGGGACGACGGTGGCGACGAACGCCATGCTCGAGGCGAAGGGCGCCCGGGTCGGGCTCGTGACCACGCAGGGCTTCGGGCAGATCCTCCACCTCGCCCGCTCGCAGACGCCGGGCCCGCTCGCCGGCTGGATCATCATGATCAAGCCGGATCCGCCCGCGGCGCTCGAGGACACGCGCGAGGCGAAGGAGCGCATGAGCGCCCAGGGCGAGCCGGTCGAGCCGGTCGACCGCGGCCAGGTGGCCGAGATCGTCCGCGACCTGGTCGACTCCGGGCGTCGAGACGCTCACCGTCTCGCTCATCAACTCCTACGCGAACGCGGCGCACGAGCGCGAGATCCGGGACGTCATCCACGAGCTCTACCCCGGCTTCCCCGTCACGATCTCGTCCGACGTGCTGCCCGAGTTCCGGGAGTACGAGCGGACCCTGACGGCCTGCATGAACTCGTACGTGCGGCCGCGCGTCGAGACCTACCTCAAGAACCTCGAGGGCTCGCTGCGCGAGTTCGGCGTCGAAGGCGACCTCAACATCCTCCGCTCGGACGCGGGCCTCATGAGCGTCGCCGTCGCGTCGGAGAACCCGATCTACGGCATCCTCTCCGGCCCCTCGGGCGGCGTGGCGGGCGCGCTCTACATCGCCCGCCGGGCGGGCTACGAGAACGTGCTGACCTTCGACATGGGCGGGACCTCGACCGACGTCGCGCTCTGCCAGGACGGCCAGCCGACGGTCGAGCGCCAGACGGAGATCCCGTACGGCCTCGGCCTCCCCGGCCAGGTGATCCCGGTGAAGGTCCCGAGCCTGAACGTCCGCTCCGTCGGCGCGGGCGGCGGCTCGATCGCCCACGTGCCGGAGGTGACCGGGGCGCTGCGCGTCGGGCCGCAGTCCGCGGGCGCCGACCCGGGCCCGGCCTGCTACGGGAAGGGTGGGTCCGACCCGACGGTCACCGACGCGAACGTCGTCGTCGGGCACCTGCCGCCGCAGCTCCTCGGCGGCGAGATCCAGCTCGACGTGGAGGCGGCGAAGGCGGCCGTGCAGAAGATCGGCGACGCGCTCGGCCTCGACCTGCATCGAGCGGCCGAGGGCATCCTCGACATCGTCAACGAGAACATGGCCGGGGCGCAGCGGCTCGTCTCCGTCCAGCGCGGCTACGACCCGCGCGACTTCGCGCTCGTCGCCTTCGGCGGCGCCGGGCCGATGCACGCGAACGCGCTCGCGAAGATCATGGGCTCCTTCCCCGTCCTCGTTCCGCCCGCCCCGGGCTCCTCTGCGCCACCGGAGACCTCGTCGCCGACTTCCGCGACGAGTTCGCGCGCACCTTCATCCGCACGATCGACTCGGTCTCCGGCGACGAGGTGCGCGGCATCCTCGACGAGCTCGGCGCCGAGGCGAGCGAGTGGCTGGGGCGCGAAGGGATCGCCGAGAAAGACCAGCAGCTCGCCTTCAACGTGGACATGCGCTACTACCGGCAGGGCTACGAGATCCCGGTCGACATCGACCCGGCCCTCCTCGCGGGCAACGGCACGGCGATGCTGGCCGAGCGCTTCAACCGGCTCCACGAGCAGTTCTACGGCTTCCAGATGGAAGGGACGGCGTGCGAGATCGTCAACCTGCGCGCGATCGGCTACGGCAAGGTGCCCGAGCCGCAGCTCCCCGAGGGGGAGCCCGGCGCGGGCGACGCGTCCGAAGCGGTCGTCGACGAGCACGAGGTCTACTTCCAGGGCGAGTGGCTGCCGACGCGGATCTACGACCGCGGCAAGCTCCGGCCCGGCCATCGCGTCGAAGGGCCGGCGATCGTGACGGAGTTCGACGCGACCACCGTCGTCCTCGCCGGCCACGCGGCCGAGGTCGACCGCTACCTGAACCTGATCATCAACCCGACGGAGGAGTGACGATGGACGGCGTCAAGGTCGCAGACATCCCCGAGATCGAGGTCGACCCGGTCACCCTCGACATCATCGAGGGCGCGCTCAAGAGCACGCGCTTCGAGATGGACGCGGTCCTCTTCCGCACGGCGATGAGCCCGGTCATCCGGGAGCAGCACGACGAGTTCCCGATGATCACCGACCCGAAGGGCCGCATGGTCGTCGGCCAGTTCGGCTCCTACATCTCGGAGATGCTCGACACGTTCGAGGAGCCCGTGCGCCCGGGCGACGTGATCCTCACGAGCGACCCGTACAAGTGCGGCGGCTCGATCTCGCACATCAACGACTGGCTCGTGTGCCTTCCGATCTTCTGGGAGGACGAGCTGATCGGCTGGGCGAGCATGTTCGGTCACCAGATGGACGCCGGCGGGCCGCTCCCCGGGGCCCTGCCCACGGGCGCGAAGACGATCTTCGGCGAGGGGGTGCGCATCCCGCCGGTGAAGATCTTCCGCGAGGGCGCGCTCAACCAGGACGTCCTCGACGTGATCCTCAACAACGTCCGCATGCCCGAGATGAACCGCGCCGACCTGATGGGCATCGTCGCGGGCTGCCGTACGGGGGAGAAACGCGTCCTCGAGCTCTGCGAGCGCTTCGGCAAGGAGACCTACCTCGCCGCCTGCCAGGCGCTCCTCGACCGGACGTACCGGGCGATGGCCAAGCTGATCCTCGCGGCCATCCCGGAGGAGCCGCAGTCGTTCGAGGACTGGATCGACGACGACGGCCTCGGCCACGGCCCCTACAAGATGAAGCTGACGATCTGGCGCGAGGGCGAGCACGCCTATTTCGACTGGTCGGGGACGGATCCCCAGGCCATGGGCCCGGTGAACTTCTACCTCTCGGAGGCGATGTTCAAGATGTTCATCGGGGTCTACCTGATCATGGTCTTCGACCCCCAGATCCTCTTCAACGACGGCTTCTATCCGCTTCTCCACGTCGTCATCCCGAGCGGGAGCCTCCTCCATCCCAAGTTCCCGTCGGCCCTCGGCTGCCGGACGCACGCCCTCACGCGCCTCTTCGACGTGCTGGGCGGGGCGCTGGCCCGCAAGAGCCCCGAGCACACGACCGCGGCCGGCTACGGCACGAGCCCGTACATGCTCTACTCGGGCTGGGACGAGCGGGGCGAGTTCTTCTACCTGATGGAGATCTCCTACGGCGGGATTCCCGGCCGCCCCATCGGCGACGGCATGGACGGGCACTCGTGGTGGCCGCTCTTCCAGAACATCCCCACGGAGTACCTCGAGGCCTACTACCCGGTGCGGATCGACGGCTACACGACCGTGCAGGACTCCGGCGGCGCCGGCTTCCACCGCGGCGGGAACGGCATCGAGAAGCGCTACGTCTACCTGGAGCCGGGCGAGATCTCGATCCACGACGACCGCTGGCTCACCTACCCGTGGGGCATCCTCGGCGGGAAGCCGGGCATGCGCTCCGAGAAGATCCTGCGCCGCGCCGACGGGACGGAGGAGCTCCTGCCCTCCAAATGCGACGAGGTGAAGGTCGAGCGCGGCGACGTGCTCGTCTACCGCACGGCCGGCGGCGGCGGGTGGAAGGATCCGTTCGAGCGGCCTGCCGAGCAGGTCGAGGCGGACGTCGCCAAGGGTCTCGTCTCCCGGGAGAAGGCCGAGCGGGACTACGGCGTCGTCGTCGGCGATCCCGAGGCGACCGAGAAGCTCCGCGCGCGGCTGCGCGAGGAGCGCGGCGAGGTGCTCGACTTCGACTTCGGCCCCTCCCTCGACGAGATCCGCTCCCGCGCGCAGGAGGAGACCGGGCTCGAGCCGCCCGTGCCGCCCGAGCCGCTCCCGTGGGCGCCCATGGAGCCGGGCGAGGAGGCGCTCAGCCGCGTCCGCGAGAAGGGCGACCGGCAGATGACCCTCAGCGAGGCAGATTGATCGCTCGCCTTCGGCTCGCCCCCTTCTTTGATGCAGTGAGGGAACCTCCCGGTTCCCTCACACACCCTCCACACGCTCATAGGCCGAGGATCGGCCTATGAGCGCCACGCCGGCTTCCACGGCCGGGTCGGCTTCGGCGAGCGGCCGGCGCTCCTCGTCGTGGACATGAACGTCGGCGTTCACCGACCCGTCCTCGCCTCTCGCGTGTCCTCTGGACGGCGTCGTCGCCGCCATCCAGGAGCTTCTCCGGGAAAGCCGCGCAGCGGGCTTCCCGGTTATCTACACGACCGTCGCCTACGACGAGGAGGGCCGGCGGACGGCGGCCGCGTTCATCGACAAGGTGCCCGCCCTGCTGACGCTGGAAGCCGGAAGCCGCTGGGTCGAGATCGACCCGCGGATCGCCCCGCTGCCCGGCGAGCCGGTCCTGACGAAGCTGTTCGCCTCGGCCTTCTTCGGGACGGAGCTGTCGAGCCTGCTCGCGGCCGCCGGGTGCGACACGTCGATCGTGACGGGCGCCTCGACGTCGGGCTGCGTGCGGGCGACCGCCGTGGACGCCCTCCAGCACGGCTACCGGCCGATCGTCCCGCGCGAGGCGGTCGGCGACCGCAATCCGGACGCGCACGAGGCGAACCTCTACGACATCGACGCGAAGTACGGCGACGTCGTGCCGGTGGAGGAGGCGCTCGCCCGCCTGGAGGAGCTCGCGGGAGCGCGCGTGCGATGATCGTCCGCGACTGCGGCGACGCGTGGCAGATCGTTCTCCAGACCGACCACGCCGACCTCTCCGGGCAGCTCGCGCGCGAGTGGTCGGAGCAAGGGCCCGGTCACGACTCGCTGGTGATCGCGGCCGAGCGCCACGACGACGGCTGGGCTGTCTGGGAGCGTGCGCCCCGCGTGGACGAGGGAGGCAAGCCCGTCAACTTCGTCGACGTCGACGTCCGCTCGCACCTCGCCTTCTACCGCGCCGGGATCGCGGCGATCACCGAGCAGGACGCCGACGCCGGCCTGCTCGTCTCGATGCACGGGGCCGGCATCTACAAGCAGCGCTACGGGCTCGACCCCGGCCTCGGGCTGACCCGGGCCGCCGAGGCGCAGGAGGAGGTTGACGCCTTCGTCGCGGAGCAGGAGGGGAAGTTCGGCGGCGAGCCTGGGGAGCGGTACGAGGACTACGCGCTGCTGCAGCTCTACGACCGGCTGTCGCTCTACTTCTGCATGCGCGACGTCGAGAGCGGCGAGGAGGCGGAGCTGCAGGGGTACCGGCTGGAGCCTCTCGCTCCGTGGCGCGTGCGCCTCGACCCCTACCCGCTGGCCGAGAGCCCGGCCGAGCTGACGCTGCGGCAGGCGCCTGCTGCCGAAGCGGTCGTGGCCGGACGGGGACAGCTTCCGCCGGGACTTCTTCGCAGCCGAGGCCGAGCCCACGACGATCACCTTCGAGCGCTGAGAGCGCGAGGTCGTATGTCTGACATCATGCAGCGCGGTGGAGGGCAGGGTCGAGGTCAACGGCGTCGAGCTCTGGTACCGCATCACCGGCGAGGGGGAGCCGGTGGCCCAGATCCACGGCGCGGGCTTCGGGCACTTCAACTTCGACCTCGCCACGCCGGCCCTCGCGCAGCACTTCCGGGTGATCGACTACGACATGCGCGGCTACGGGCAGTCCGACCGGCCGGTGCAGCACTACGACATGGAGGTCTGGGCGGACGACCTCGCCGGGCTCCTGGACGCGCTCGAGATCGAGCAGGCCCACGTCCACGGCACCTCGATGGGCGGGATGATCGCGATCGTCTTCGCCGGCAAGTACCCGGACCGCACCGCCTCCGTGGTGCATCAACTGCGCCGCGGCGAAGCTCGGCCACGCAGGCCGTCTCATCTTCCGGAACTGGATCGACATCGCGCGGATGGATCCCGAGGGCCCGGGCAGCCGCACGCTCGCCGAGCTGATCGCGTGGCAGGCCTTCTCGAAGGCGTTCCTCGAGAACCCGGACGCCGAGGCGGCCATCGACAACACGCAGCAGATCCTCCGTGATTCGAACGATCTCGAGGTCTTCACGGCCGCCTGCCAGGCGATGTGCGACATGGACGTCACCGGCTGGCTTCCGAGGATCCAGGCGCCGGCGCTCGTCCTGGGCGGCGACGAGGATCTGATGACTCCGTGGGACCAGGGCCCCGGCGGGGCCGGCCAGGAGGCGATCTACGAAGGGATCGCGGGCGCGGAGAAGCACGTGATCGCCGGCTCGGGGCATTCGACGATCTTCGACAACTCGGAGGAGCACAACCGCGTGGTGATCGACTTTTTCCGCAGGCACAGCCTGGCCGGGGCAGACGCATGACGCCTGACCGTGGCGCCGCCTCCGCGCGGCTAACCAAGGCGGAGAGCGCAGCGTCTTACTCCCCGAATGGTCCCCCGGGACGGGACGTTGTCTTTGTGCGCCTGCGATGTCCGACTTTGGGCCGATCCCTATTGACGCGGGGCGCGCAAGATCGTATACAAGGGACCTCAATGTCGGTAAGCGGCGCGTAGCGGCGTCGTCTGTCCCGCCGGTGCTGCGGCGCGTCCGGCCACCCCAGCTCCGGCTGGGGATCGGCGAGGAGAAAGGAGTTGGCTCCCATGAGTGAGCGCGACTGGTGGGACTCGATGCAAGGCGGTGGCCGAGGCGGAGAGAACGGCCTCACGCCGACGCGCGTTCGTCAAGGGAGGGCTCGCCGGCGCCGGCGCTCTCAGCCTCAGCGGCTTCCTGGCCGCCTGCGGCGGCGGCGATGACGACGACGGGCGGAGCCGCACCGGCGCAGGACGGCGGGCACGGCGAGGAGGCAGAGAAGTTCACGGGCACCCTGCAAGGTCACCGGGCCTCGGCGTCGACCTGATCGACCCGATCAGGGAGGCGGCCGAAGCAGGCGCTCGGCTTCACGCTCGCGTTCGACGTCACGGACACGGTGACGGCGCGGAACAAGGTCGTGACCCAGCCGCGACGCGCTCGACATCTTCTCGGGCTACTTCAACGACATCGACCAGGTCTGGCCCAGCGGCAACATGGCGCCCGATCCCGATCGACCAGATCGAGCGCTGGGACCAGCTCACGAGCCTCTACAAGACGGGCAGGTCGCCGACGCCAACGAGGGCAACGCAGGCCTGCCAGCTCGGCGACGGGGACGCCCCCTTCCGGACGATGTACGTGACGGAGGACGGCGAGCTGACGAGCTGGGCCGATCCGGAGACCGGCGAGGTCTCGGGCGACGAGCCCGCCTTCGTCACCCTGGTCGGCGGCAACTTCAACATGGACTCGATGGGCTACAACGGCGACGTCATCCAGAAGGAGCCCAACGAGGTCAACTGGGACGAGCTCTTGAACCCCGAGTGGCGCGGTCGCGTCGCGGTCCTGAACGACCCCTCGATCGGCATGCAGGACGCCGGCAACGCCGCCGTCGCGGCCGGGATGATGGAGTTCGAAGACCTCGGCAACATGACGACAGGACGAGATCGACGCCCTGATCACGCTCCTGCTCGAACTGAAGGGGCAGGGCCAGTTCCGCGCGTTCTGGACGACCTTCGACGAGTCCGTCACGCTCATGCAGTCCGGCGAGGTCGTGATCGAGTCGATGTGGTCGCCGGCGGTGGCGCTGCTCCAGTCGAGCGGACACCCGACCCGGTACGCGGCGCCGCCCGGCGGCTTCCGCGGCTGGGCCGGCGGGCACGGGATCATGACGCACGTGGCCGAGGACCCGTCCAAGTACCAGGCCGCCCTCGACTACATCAACTGGTGGCACTCGGGCGAGCCCGGCGCGATCATGATGCGGCAGGGCTACTACAACGTCGTCCAGGAGACGAGCCGCGAGTTCGTCGAGCCCTTCGAGTGGGACTACTGGATCGACGGCAAGCCGGCCGCCGAGCCGATCCCGAACCCGTTCGGCCAGGAGACGGCGGGCATCCCGGTCGGCTCCGTCCGCGACGGCGGCGCGTTCACCGACCGCGCCTGCGTCTACAGCTCCTGGAACTCGCTCATGGACGAGCAGCAGTACCAGGTGAGCGCTGGAACGAGTTCCTTGCGGCGTGGAGATGATTGATCGGAATTGACCGGAAACCGTGGCACCGCCGGATGACGCCCTGACACGCGCCTGAGACCACGCTCGTTGCTCGCCCGTACCTTCCAGGTACGAACTCGGAATGATCGCGGCTCATGCTCGGTCAGGACGCCCCCGCCGGCACCACACTTTCCGATCAACCATCTAGGTGATACTTCGGGGCGGATGGCGAGAGCGACGCGGAGGGGGCCGCCTCGGCGGCCCCCTCGCAGCAATCGGCGGGCACCGGCCTGGAGCTGAAGAGCCTCACCAAGCGCTTCGGCGAGGACGTCGTCGCCGTCGACGACATCGACCTGCACATCGAGCACGGCGAGTACGTCGTCCTCCTCGGCCCCTCGGGCTGCGGCAAGACGACAACGCTGCGCATGATCGGCGGGCACGAGGAGCCGACGAGCGGCGACATCGTCCTCGACGGTCAGAGCCTCCTCGGCCTCCCGCCGGACAAGCGGCCGACGACGACCGTCTTCCAGCACTTCGCGCTCTTCCCGCACCGGTCCGTGCGGGAGAACGTCGAGTTCGGTCCCAAGATGCGCGGCGATGAGCAAGGAGGAGCGCGCGAGAAGGCGATGACGGCGCTCGAGATGGTGGGACTCCAGGAGATGGCCGACCGGAGGCCGAGCGCGCTCTCGGGAGGCCAGCAGCAGCGCGTGGCGCTCGCCCGCGTGCTCGTGATGGAGCCGAAGGCGCTCCTCCTCGACGAGCCGCTCGGAGACCTCGACCGGCTTCTGCGGCTGAGGATGCGCGTCGAGCTCCGCAGCTTGCAGCGCCAGCTCGGCCTCATGTTCATCCACGTCACGCACGACCAGGAGGAGGCGCTCTCGGTCGGCGACCGGATCGTCGTCATGCACGAGGGCCGCATCGAGCAGGTGGCCGACCCCTACACGATCTCGAACCGCCGCGAGAACGTGCAGGTGGCCGCGTTCATGGGCGACAACAACATCTTCGAGGGCACGGTCTCCTCGCAGGAGGGCGACCGCGTCGTGATCTACGGCGGCGACGCCACGCTGAGCGCGCTCGACCCCGAGAGCGAGCTCGAGGTCGGGGGCCGACGGCGGCAGCTCTCGGTGCGCGCCGCGGCCGTGCAGGTGGACGACCAGGACGCGCGCGGCGGACGAGCCGAACCAGCTCCTGGGCGAGATCGAGGTCGTCGAGTACCTGGGCGACCTGGTGAAGCTCCATCTGTCGGCCGGCGGACGACGCCTGCTCGCGAAGGTCGCCGGGCGACCGCTACCCCGAGTTCCAAGGGAGGGAAGGAACCAGCGTGCGCCTGTCCTGGAAGGAGGAGGATGTCCGGCTCCTCCGAGCCTGAGGGCCGGCCGGGTCTTCGCGTCGAGGAGATCGCCGAGGCCGAGCAGGCGGTCGGCGAGCTCGCGCCCGAGGAGGTCGGCGCTCGGTGAGAAGGAGCGGGCGGAAGGCCCGCGGGCGCCGGGCCCTGACCACGGCAGCCTGGACGCTCGCCCGGCGCGCTGTGGCTCATCTTCTTCCTCCTCGCGCCCGTGGTGATGATCGTGCTCGTCAGCTTCTGGACGCGCACGTTGAGCGGCTTCGAGTCGGTCTGGACGCTCGAGAACTACGAGTTCCTGTTCCGCTCCAACGTCTACTGGGATCAGCTCTGGAACAGCTTCTGGCACTCGCTCGTGATCGTCGCCGCCTCCCTCGTCTTCGGCTTCCCGGTGGCGTACTTCCTGGCGATCAGCGTCACGAGCCTCCGCTACCAGATCGCGCTCTTCATCGTCGCCCTGGCGCCGTTCTGGACGAGCTACCTCATCCGCGCGGTCGCGTGGATCCCGATGATGGGCCGCGAGGGCGCGCTGAACACGGCGCTGCAGGAGATCGGGCTGATCGACGAGCCGCTCGACATCCTCCTCTTCTCCGACTTCGCCGTGACCGTGGCCATGCTCCAGCTCTACATCCTCTTCATGGTCACGCCGATCTTCTTCATGCTCGCGCAGATCGACCGGAGCTCGCTCGAGGCGGCGCGTGACCTGGGCGCCAACTCCTTCAAGACGTTCCGCGAGGTGATTCTTCCGCAGTCGATGCCCGGCATCGTCATCGGGTCGATCTTCGTGTTCATCCTGACCATGGGCGAGTTCGCGACGGTACGCATCATCGGCGGCGGGACGGTGTCGTCCGTGGGGACGATCGTCCAGACCCAGGTCGCGTCGGTCCAGTTCCCGCAGGCGGCCGCCTCGGCGGTCTTCCTCGTCCTGGCCATGATCCTCGGAGTCTTCGCCCTGCTCCGGTTCTCCAACCTGCGAGAGGAGTTGTAACCAGATGCGCCGGGGCCGGTGGACGAAGCGCATCCTCGCGGTCTACTTCGTCCTCTTCCTGCTCTTCCTCTATGGGCCGATGATCGTGATGGCCGCCCTGTCCTTCCAGGGCGCGCAGGGAACGGTGACGTTCCCGATGAAGGGCCTCAGCTTGCACTGGTGGGAGCAGCTCGTGGACGGGCCCCGTGCGGACACCATCCGCGAGACCGCCATTCGCTCCCTCGAGCTCTCAGCCGTGTGCGGGCTCGTGGTCGCCGCGCTCGCTCTCGCCCTCTCGATGGGCTATCGCAGGCGCTTCCGCTTCGACGGCGCCCTCTTCTACCTGATCATGCTCGCGCTCATGACACCGGGGATCCTCCTCAGCCTGGGCACCTCCTTCTTCTGGCAGTTCCTCGACCAGAGGACCGGTCTCTGGTCGACGGCTCTTGGCACGACCGTCGTCTGGGGGCTGCCGTTCGGCTTCCTCATCATGGTCGCGGTCTGGAACCGCTACGACGACACGGTCGAGGAGGCCTCGCGCGACCTCGGCGCCGGCAGCTTCCGCACCTTCCGAGAGGTGACGGTTCCGCTGGTGTGGACGGGGCTTCTCGGCTGCTTCCTGTTCGGCTTCACGCTCGCGTGGAACGAGTACGACCGCATCGCGCTCCTGGCGGCGGGCGAGAACACGCTCCCGCTCGAGATCTTCGGCCTGACCGTCGGCGCCGTGATCACGCCCGACCTGTATGCGCTGGGGACGGCGACCACCCTGGTGTCGCTCATCGCCGTGGGCATCTTCCTGGTCGTCGCGGCGATCGTCCTCCGGCGGCGCGCCCGGCCGCAGCGCGCCCGTGAGGACGTCGGTGAGGTCGCCGCCGACGATCGCCGGCCGCGGCCCCGCAGCTAGCGCCGGCTCGTGAGCGTCGTCGTCGTCTCCACCGGCGGCACGATCGCCATGCGGCCCGATCCGGCGACGGGCAAGCTCGTCCCGGCGATGAGCGGCGAGGAGCTCGTCGAGATGCTGGGGTGGGGAGAGCCGTCCGTGCTCGAGCTGGACGACTTCGCGAGCGTTCCGAGCTTCGACATGCACGGCGAGCTGGCGCTCGCGCTCGCCGATCGGGTCGGGGAGCATTGCCGGCGGGGAGACGTCGTCGGAGTCGTCGTGACCCACGGCACCGACACGATGGAGGAGAGCGTCTACACGATCGACCGGCTGCTCGACTCGGAGAAGCCCGTCGTCCTCACGGGAGCCCAGCGCGGGGCCGACCAGCCCGATACGGACGGCCCTCGGAACCTTCGGGACGCCATTCGCGTCGCGCTCTCGCCTGAGGCGGCCGGGCGCGGGGCGATGATCGCCTTCGCCGGCGAAGTGCACGCCGCGCGCGAGGCCCGCAAGGTGCACACCAGCGCGCTCGCCGCGTTCGACTCTCCGGCGTACGGGCCGCTCGGCCACGTCGACGGCGAGTGCGTCGCGTTCGCGCGGCGGCCCGACCGGCGGCCGCCCCTGCCGCCCCCGGCGAGCGCATGCCCACGGTCGATCTCGTCCGGCTCTACGCCGGGAGCGACGACCGCTTCCTGCCGCGCCTCGCTCGCAGCGGGCGCCGGGCGATCGTTCTCGAGGGAACGGGCCGCGGAAACGCGAACGAGCAGCGTGCTGCCCGGGGTCGAAGGCGGCGGTCGGCGCGGGCGTGCCCGTGGTCGTCTGCTCCCGCTGCGCCGCGGGACGGGTCGAGCCGGTGTACGGGCGCGGGGGAGGCAAGGATCTCGCGGAGGCGGGTGCGCTCTTCGCCGGCGACCTGGCGGGGCCGAAGGTGCGCGTGCTCGCTGCAGCTCGCCCTCGCGGCGCCGGGCTCGACGTCGCCGACGTCCTTGGCCGCCGAGGCGGGGTGAGGGATAGGCTCGAAATCCGAGGCAACAGGGAGGCCTCACATGTCCGTACTGATCAAGGGCGGCCGCATCGTCACGGCCGCCGACGATTACGTCGGGGACGTCTTCGTCGAGGGCGAGACGGTCTCGCTCATCGGCAAGTCGCTCGACGTCCAGGCCGACAAGGTCGATCGACGCGAGCGGCAAGTACGTGCTGCCGGGCTGCATCGACCCGCACACGCATCTCGAGATGGCCTTCGGCGGGACGGTCACCTGCGACGACTTCACGTCCGGGACGGTGTCGGCGGCCTTCGGCGGCACGACGACGCATGTCGACTTCTGCATGCAGGTGCCCGGCGACTCGTTCCCGGAGGCGCTCGCCGCCTACCACGAGAAGATCGAGCGCGCGAAGCCGGTGATCGACGTCGGCTTCCACATCGGCATCACCGACCTCCACGAGGGCGGCACGCTCGAGGATCTCGCGCGCCTGCCCGACGAGGGCGTGACGAGCTACAAGCTCTTCATGGCCTACAAGGGCGCGGTCATGGTCGACGACGAGACGCTCTTCAAGGCGATGCGGGTCGCGGCCGAGTCGGGCGCGCTCGTGATGGTGCACGCCGAGAACGGCGACGCCATCGACGTCCTCGTCAAGGAAGCGGTCGCACAGGGCAAGACGGAGCCGAAGTGGCACGCCGTCACGCGCCCGCCGATCACCGAGGCCGAGGCGACGAACCGCGCCATCCAGCTTGCCCGCATCGCGGGAGCCCCGCTCTACGTCGTCCACGTCTCCTGCAAGGAGGCGATCGAGCCGATCGCCCGGGCCCGCGCGGCCGACTGGGCACGCGTGGGGCGAGACGTGCACGCAGTACCTCTTCATCGACGAGACGGCGCTCGACCAGCCGAACTTCGAGGGCGGGAAGTACGTCTACACGCCGCCGCCGCGGCCGAAGGACAACCAGGAGCACCTCTGGCACGCGATCGCGACCGACGTACTCTCGGTCGTCTCCACCGACCACTGCCCCTTCAACTGGGACGGCCAGAAGACGCTCGGCAAGGACGACTTCTCGAAGATCCCGAACGGCGGGCCGGGGATCGAGAACCGCCTGCACATGATCCACCACTTCGGCGTCAGGCGAGGGCGCTTCTCGCTCAACCGCATGGTCGAGCTCCTGTCCACGAACCCGGCGAAGTTCTTCGGGCTCTACCCGCGCAAGGGCACCGTCGCGGTCGGGAGCGACGCCGACATCGTCGTCTTCGACCCGGAGAAGGCGCATCACGATCTCGGCGAGCACGCACCACTCGAACGTGGACTACAACCTCTTCGAGGGCACCGAGGTCAGCGGTGCGCCCGAGCTCGTGCTCGTGCGCGGCCAGGTGATCGTCGAGGACGACGAGCTCGTCGCCGAGCCCGGCGCCGGGCAGTTCGTCAAGCGGGCGCGCTTCGGCGAGCAGCTGGCCCGGCCGGCAAGGAAGCGGTGCCGGCGTGATGACGCGACGAGCGTGCGCAGGAGGTCTACGAGCGCGCCCGCCTGGGCGGGAGCCTCACGCTCGGCGAGCGGCCGGCCGTCCTCGTCGTCGACTTCAGCTGCGGCTTCACCGATCCGGAATGCGCCCTCGGCGCGGACATGAACGACGAGGTCGAGGCGACGCAGGCGTCTCCTCGACGCCGCGCGGGCCAAGGGCCTGTCCGTGGTGTTCACGAGCATCGGCTTCGAGCCGAGCCTGAAGGACGGCGCTCTCTGGCTCCAGAAGGCGCCGGCGCTCGGCGACCTCCAGCTCGGCGGGCGCTGGGTGGAGATCGACCCGCGGCTCGAGTCGGCAGGGAGGACGAGCCCGTGGTCCTCAAGAAGGGCGCATCCGCGTTCTTCGGCACGAACCTCGCGTCCATCCTCGTCTCCCAGGGGGTCGACACCGTCGTCCTCTGCGGGGCGACGACGAGCGGGTGCATCCGGGCGACGGCGATCGACCTGCTCCAGATACGGGTTCCCGACGCTGGTTCCGCGCGAGTGCGTCGGCGACCGCGCGCGAGGCCCCGCACGAAGCGAACCTGTTCGACATCCAGGCGAAGTACGCAGACGTCGTTCCCGTGGAGGAGGCGCTCGCCTACCTGGAGGGCGTTCCCGACCGCGTGGCGGCGCACGCCTGAGCATGGCGAGGGGAGGCGGTAGTGCCGCCTCCCCTCCCGCGCCGAGTGGACGTCGTCGTCCTCGCCACGCTGTCCGGCGTCCTCTTCGGCGCGCTCGCGGTCGCGGTCCGAGTGGCGCTGCGCCTTGCGCGCGACCCGGAGGCCGGCGCTTTCGTCTGCGCGCTCCTCGGATTCCTCGTAGCTGCCGCGGTCGCGTTGCCGCTCGCCGCCCGCGGCGTCGAGACCGGAGGGCTGTGGGCCTTTGCCCTCGTCGGCGCGTTCGTCCCTGGGCTCTCGCAGATCGTCTTCGTACGCGCGATCCGGGACGCAGGCGCTTCGCGCACGGCCGTCGTCATCGGCACCGCGCCACTCCTCTCGGCCGGCCTCGCCGTCGTCTTCCTCGACGAGCCGCTGCGGGCCGCGCTCGTCTTCGCGACCATCGCCATCGTCCTCGGCGGCGCCCTGCTCGTATGGGAGCCTTCGCGGCCGCCCGACTTCCGCGCCGTGGGCCTCGTGCTGGCCCTGGTCGCCGCCGGCATCTTCGCCGTCCGCGACAACGTCGTGCGGTGGGCTTCGCTCGACTCCGACGCGGACCCGTTTCTCGCGGCCGCCGTCTCGCTGGGCGCCGCGGCGCTCGCCTTGCTTGCCTATCTCGCCACGGCTAGGCGGAGCGACCCGATCTACTTGCGCCTGCGCGCGGCCGTGCCCGCCTTTGTTCCGGCCGGTCTCTGCCTCGGCCTCGCCTACACCGCGCTGCTGCTCGCGTTTTCGCGAGGGAACGTGACCGTCGTCGCACCGCTCAACGCGACCCAGTCGCTCTGGGGAGTGCTCTTCGCGGCGGCGTTCATCGGCCGAGCAGAGGCGGTCGGCCCGCGCCTGGTGGCCGCCTCCGCCCTCGTGGTGACGGGCGGGGTGCTCATCGGCGTGACCCGCTGAGCCGGCTCACCCTCCTCGCGGACTCCGTTTCGCGAAGTCGTCGGCGATCTCGTCGAACTTGCACCAGCGGATCCCGTTGTGGGAGTTGATGTGCTCGATGATCCGCTCGTGCATGAGGAGCACCTGTGGGCGGCCGCTCACGTCGGGATGGATCGTCATCGTGAAGACGGCGTAGTCGTTCTCCCGGTAGACCCAGTCGAACGCGTCCATCCAGATCTGCTCCAGCTGGCGCGGGTTGACGAAGCCGTGGCTGTTGGGCGCTCCCTTGATGAACATCATCGGCGGCAGGTCGTCCAGGTACCAGCTCGCGGGGATCTCGATCAGGTCTGTCTCCTCTCCGCGGACGAGCGGCTTCATCCACTCTGACGCCTTCTTCGAGTAGTCGATCTTCGTCCAGCTGTCGCCCACGCGGACGTAGTACGGGTGGAAGTCGTCGTGCATGAGCGAGTGGTCGTACTTGATCCCATGCTTCAAGAGGAGCTCGTTCGTGACGCGAGAGAACTCCCACCAGGGCGCGACGTAGCCGGTGGGGCGGCTCCCCCAGACCTCCTCGATCAGGCCGATGCACTTGACGAGCACCTCCTCCTCCTGCTCGGGCGTCATCGAGATCGGGTTCTCGTGGGAGTAGCCGTGCATGCCGATCTCGTGCCCCGCCTCGGCGACCATGCGCGTCTCCTCGGGGAAGGTCTCGATCGAGTGGCCGGGGATGAACCAGGTCGTCTTCAGGTCGTACTGCTCGAAGAGCTTCAGAAGCCGCGGGGAGCCCACCTCGCCGGCGAAGAGCCCGCGGGAGATGTCGTCCGGCGAGTCCTCGCCGCCGTAGGAGCCGAGCCAGCCGGCCACGGCGTCGACGTCGATTCCGTATGCGCAGAGGATCTCCTTGGCCATCGTTCCTCCTTGTCCGTGGGAGAGCGTGACCGTAGTGGGCCGCCGTGCTAGAAAGCAAGCGCGATGTGCGCACTCTGCGGGATCCTCCTTCAGAGCCACTGGGCCGAGGAGGGCTCGGGACGGCGAGAGCGGATCTTCCGCGTGCGCCTCGTGAACAGGGTGCTCGCGCACTACGGCCTCGCGCTCGGGGACTGGAGCGGCCGCGTATACGTCCTGCGCGATCGCAAGGGCAGGTCGGCGGTGGTGGACGACCTCGGCTCTCTGTGGGTGGAGGCCGAGCGCTTGGCGGGTGCGCCGCTCGACCCGCTCGATCCCGCGCTGGTCGCGTCGCTGCGCTCGGGCGGTGGCTGAGCGCCTCCCCGTTTCGCTGGTCACCGGCTTCCTCGGAAGCGGGAAGACGACGCTGCTCTCGCGCCTCCTCGGGAGGCCGGAGCTGGGCGAGTCCGCCGTGATCGTCAACGAGCTCGGCGAGGTGGCGATCGACCACCACATCCTCCGCCGGGTCGACGAGCGGACGGTGCTCCTCGGGAACGGGTGCGTCTGCTGCACGCTGCGCGGCGACCTCGCCGACGAGCTCCGCGACCTGCTCAGCCGCCGGACGCGGGGCGAGATCCCGGCTTTTCGGCGGGTCCTGGTGGAGACCACGGGACTCGCGGATCCCGCGCCGATCCTGAACACGCTCCTGGCGGAGCCCGTCGTCAAGCACCACTTCGCGCCGGAGGTGGTGATCGCGACCGTGGATGCCGTCAACGGCCTCGCTCAGCTCGAGCGGGAGCCCGAGACGCTCAAGCAGGTCGTCGTCGCCGACCGGCTCGTCGTGACGAAGGGCGACGTCGCCGAGCGCCGCGCCGTCGGGAGGCTGCGGCGGCGGCTGCGCGCCTTGAACCCCGCCGCCGAGATTCTCGAGGCCTCCTACGGCGAGGTGGAGCCGGCCGTCCTGCTCGCCCCGGGCGATCGCGATCCGCGGAGCCTCCGCCTCGAGCCCGAGGAAGGCCCGGCCCATGACGGCGACCTCCGGCCGTTCGTCGTCTTCCTCGACCAGACGGTCGACTGGACCGCCTTCGGGATCTGGCTCACGATGCTCCTGCAGAGCCGTGGTCGGGACGTCCTCAGGGTCAAGGGCCTCCTCGACGTCGGCGCAGCCGGCCCGGTCGTCCTGAACGGCGTCCAGCACGTGGTCCACCCGCCCGAGCACCTCGACGCCTGGCCGGACGACGACCACCGCTCGCGCCTCGTCTTCATCGCCCGCGGAATCGAGCAGAAGGAGCTCGAAGCCTCGCTCGCCGCCTTCGCCGCCGCCGGCCACGCTCCGACGTAGCCCTCGGTGCCAGGCACCCGGACATGTCCAGCCGAGACATGTCCAGGGGTCTGACCCCTGTCATGTCCGAAACGGACGGCTTTTTCTTCCACAGGCTGTGCGAAGCAGCGTGCCGCCGTCGAGGCCTGGGGATGAATGTCGGCAAGAGTGTGCCGCCGCCGGTCCGAAAGAGACCTGGCCGGGGTCAGACCCCAGAGGTGTGCGGCAGCACGTCTTCGACGAGCAGCTCGAGCGTCCGCATGGCGTCGCGGTGCGGCATCCCGGGCCATTGGCACGCGAAGCACGAGGTCCGTCACGCCCAAGTCGCGCAGCGCCTGGATCCGGGCGACGGCCGTCTCCGGGGATCCGACGATGAAGCGATCGGCGTGCAGGTCTTCCCACTCCCGGCGGAGCGTGTCGGACGGCGGGAGGACGTCGCTCTGGCCCCAGTCGACGTACGTCGCGTACTTGGGCGCGAGGTGGGGCTTGGCGAGGGCGAGCGCCTCCTCGTCAGTCGGGGCGATGCACGCCTCGCGCATGAGCGGCAGCTCCTCCGGCTCGGAGCCCCGCTCGGCGCGGAAGAGCGCGAGTTGCCGCTCGACCTCCTCGATGGAGACGTGCGGGTTGACGTACCACGTGTCGGCGAGCCGCGCCGCTCTGCGGACGGCTGAGTCGTTGTTCGCCGCCATCCAGATGGGCGGCCGTGGACGCTGCACGGGGCGCAGCGCCAGCCGGGCGCCGTCGAGCCGATAGCCGGGACCGCTCGCCGTGACCTCCTCGCCCTCGAGCAGGCGCCGCACGACGTCGAGCTTCTGGACGAACGTCCGCACCCGTCGCTCCCCGACCGCGAAGGCCTCGTCCTCCTCACGCCGGTAGCCGAGCCCGACGCCGAGCACGAAGCGCCCGCCGGTGAGGACATCCAGCGTGGCCGCGTGCTCGGCGACCTCGACCGGGTTGAGGAGAGGCAGTAACAGGATCCCGGCGCCGAGCCGCATCTCGCCGGTCTCGGCGGCGAGTCGCGCAAGGAGCGGGAGGGGCTGGAGCATCCCGTACGGCTCGGAGAGGAAGTGCTGCCCGGCGAAGATCGAGTGGAAGCCTCCGTCGCGCACGAGCCGAACCTGCTCCAGGTGCTCCCGGGACGCGGGCGACAGGGTCGTCGGCCGGGCGGGGTAGCTGCGCGGAGACGAACAGCTCCGAAGCGCAAGCTAGCGCGCCGGGTGAGCGGCATAGTACGACGAACGCGGCATGCCGAGGACGTGCTGGCCGACGTAGGCGAGGATGAGGTTGTTGGAGACCGGGGCGATGGTGTACAGGCGCGTCTCCCGGAACTTGCGCTCGACGTCGTACTCCTCCGCGAAGCCCCAGCCGCCGTGGGCGTCGAGGCACGCGTTCGCCGCCGCCCAGGAGGCTTCGGAGGCGAGCAGCTTCGCCATGTTCGCCTCCGCTCCCGCGGGCTCGCCCTGCTCGAAGAGCCAGGCCGCCTTGTAGCGCATCAGGTCGGCGGCCTCGATCGGCCGCGTGCGCCCGCGCGACCGGGAACTGAACGCCCTGGTTGGCGCCGATCGGCCGTCCGAACACGACCCGCTCGGATGCGTAGCGGGCCGCCTTCTCGACGAACCAGCGCCCGTCGCCGATGCACTCGGCCGCGATGAGGATCCGCTCCGCGTTCATGCCGTCGAGGATGTAGCGGAAGCCCTGGCCCTCCTCGCCGACGAGCGCGTCCGCAGGCAGCTCGACGCCGTCGAGGAAGACCTCGGTCGTCGCGTGGTTCATCATCGTCCGGAGCGGACGGATGGTGAGCTTGTCGCCGGCGGCCTTCATGTCGACGAGGAAGACCGAGAGGCCTTCGCTCTTCTTCTCCACCTCTTCGAGCGGCGTCGTCCGCGCGAGCAGGAGCATGAGGTCGGACTGGAGCGCGCGCGAGGTGAACACCTTCTGTCCGCGCACGACGTAGCCGCCGTCCGAGCGCTCGGCGGTCGTCTGGATGCGGGTCGTGTCCGAGCCCACGGTCGGCTCGGTGACCCCGAAGGCCTGGAGGCGAAGCTCCCCGGCGGCGATCCGCGGCAGGTAGCGGCGCTTCTGCTCGTCGCTCCCGTGCCGCAGCACCGTGCCCATCGTGTACATCTGCGCGTGGCACGCGGCCGCGTTCCCGCCGGAAGCGTTGATCTCCTCCAGGATCACGCTCGCGGCCGTGAGCCCGAGCCCGGCGCCGCCGTACTCCTCCGGGATCAGCGCCCCGAGCCAGCCGTGCTCCGTCAGCGCCCGCACGAACTCCTCCGGGTAGCGGTCGGGCTCCAGCGAGCGCCAGTACTCGCCCGGATACCCGGCGCAGAGCTCGCGCACCGCCGCCCGGATCTCCCTCAGCTCGTCGGGGAGGGAGAACTCCACGTCAGATCGCGTACTGCTCGAGCAGCCGGCGCGCGATCACGAGCTGCTGGATCTCGTTCGAGCCCTCGCCCAGGATCAGCACGGGCGCGTCGCGGTAGAGGCGCTCGACGAGGAACTCCTGCGAGTAGCCGTAGCCGCCGTGGATGCGCATCGCCTCGAGCGCGACCTCCTCGGCCGTCTCCGTGGCGAAGAGCTTCGCCATGCCCGCCTCGAGGTCGGCCCGCTCGCCCGCGTCCTTCTTGCGCGACGCCTGGAGCATCAGCAGCCGCGACGCCTCGATCTTCGTCGCCATCTGCGCGAGCTTGAGCTGGATCGCCTGGTGCTGCGCAATCGGCTTGCCGAACGCCTCCCGCTCCTGCGCGTAGCGGATCGCGGCCTCGAACGCAGCCGTCGCGATCCCGACCGCGCGCGCGGCGATGTTGACCCGCCCGAGCTCGATCCCGCCCATGAATTGCTTGAAGCCTTGTCCCTCCTGCTCCTCGCCGCCCAGAATCGAGGAGGCCGGCGTTCGGAAGCCGTCGAATACGAGCTCGGTGGTCTCGACACCCTTGTATCCGAGCTTGCGGAGCGGCGGCGGGATCAGTGAGCCCAGGTTGCTCCGAGCGGCCGGGCTCCTTCTCGACGATGAACGCGGTCATGCCCCGGTGCGGCGGGTCGGCGTCGGGGTCGGTCTTGGCGAGCAGCATCACGCCGCCCGAGCGCAGGCCGTTCGTCGCCCACATCTTCTGCCCGGTGATGCACGTACTCGTCGCCCTCGCGGACGGCGCGCGTCCGGATCGCCTGGACGTCCGAGCCCGCGTGCGGCTCGGTCATCGAGTACGCGAAGTGGAGCTCCCCCGTCGCCATGCGCGGGAGGTAGGCGCGCCGCTGCTCCTCCGTCCCGTTGCGTCTGGATCATCCAGGCGGAAATGAAGTGCGTGTTCAGCACGCCTGAGAGGCTCATCCACCCGCGCGAGAGCTCGACCTGGATGAGCGCGTAGGTGGTCAGATCGAGCCCGAGCCCGCCGTGCTCCTCGGGGATCGTGACGCCGAAGAGACCGAGCTCCTTCATCGTCTCGACGAGCTCGGTCGGGTACTCGTCTGCGTGCTCGAGCTCGGACGCGACCGGGACGACGTCGCGCTCCACGAACTCGCGGATCGTGCCGACGATCTCCTGCTGCTCGGCCGTGAGCTCGGCCGTCGCCGTCATGCCCGTAGCTCCCTCGGCGACGGCGGCCGCGGCGAGGGGGGCGAGCGCGGCGCGCAGGTCGTCCTGCTCCTCGAGGGCGAGGACGGCCTCCTCGAGCTGCTCGACTCGCGGCCGGGTCGAGAGCGAGGCCGGCGTTCTCGCGGAACTTCTCGCGGACCTCCTCGGGGCTCATCGGGTTCTCGGGGCCGCCCCGCTGGTGCGGGAGGTCGGCCTCGAGCGTGCGCCCGTCCGTCGTGCGGATGCGGACGCCCCCGGGGAAGGCCTTCGGGTAGGAGGGATACGGCTTCGTCTCGTAGCGGACGCGCTTCGCGAGGTCGAGGACGCGCGGGCTCCGCGATCGCCTCGTCCGAGTAGCTCGTCACGCCGACCCGTCCGTGGACGATCATCGCCGCGGCCGAATACTGGAGGCTGAACTTGGCCTCGTACTCGCTGCGCGGAGCGGCCTTCGACGCCGCCGGCTCGAGGACGAGCGGGACGCCCGCCTCCGGCACCGTGACGAGCACGTCCGCGACCTCGTCGGGGGAGAGTCCCGTCGGCCGCCTCGGCGACGGCCCCGAGCGAGCCGTGCATGAAGTGGCAGGCCGGATACGGCTTGTACGCGATCCGCGGCGTCTCCCAGCGCGAGCCGAGGTCGGCCAGTTGCGCGTCCAGGTCGATCTCGCCCTTCTCGGCGCCGAGGAAGGAGTGGTAGAGGCCGAAGCGGCCCTCGAAGACGCTCGGCGGGCCCTCCGCGCCGTGCGCGGCGAGCCGGGCCGCCGAGCACGGCGCCGTGCGCAGCCCACGCCGGGTGGATCGGCTTCGTCGGAGTGCCGTCCTCGAGGTAGGCGAAGATCCCGGACGCAAGCGAGCCCGCGATCCCGAGCGCGCTCGCCGTCCGCTCCTCGTCGAGCCCGTCGAGGCGGGCGGCGGCAGTCGCCGCGCCGAAGACCCCGCAGACAGCGGTGGGGTGGAACCCGCGCTCGTGGAAGAGGCCCGAGGCGGCCATGCCGACCCGGGTCACGATCTCGTTCGCGCCGACGAGCGCCGCGAGCACGTCGCCGCCGCGCGCGCCGACCGCCTCGCCGACCGGCCAGGGACGGCCGGGCCCGTGACGACGGTCACGTGCGCGACCGAGTCGGAGTGCGTGTCGTCGTAGTCGAGCCCGTGGCAGACCATGGCGTTCGCGAACGCGGCATTCGCCGCCGGCAGGCCCGAGCGCAGGCCGATGACCGTCGCCTGGTCGTCTCCGCCGAGCTCGGCCATCGTCTCCCGTCCTTCCGTCGGCTACTCCGAGCGCGCTCCCGCCAGGCCGCACCCGAGCGCGTCCAGGAGGTGGAGCTTGGCCGCGTCCGCGAACCCCGTCGGCACGTCGTCCAGGCTGAGAGAGGTCGTCCAGGCGGCGATCCGCTGCGCAGCTCGTCATGTCAAACCCTCCAGTCGTCGTCGGTGCCGGGGAACGCGTCCCGAACCTCGGCGGCATCGCGCTTGTAGATCATGAACGTCCGCTTGAACTCGATCACGACCTCGCGCCGCTGGTTCACGCCGCGGCAGCGCATCGAGACGATGCCGACGCTCGGGTTCGAGCGCGACTCGCGCTTCTCGAGGATCTCGCTCTCGGCCCAGAGCGTGTCGCCGGCGAACACGGGGTTCGGCAGCTGGATGTCCGTCCACGAGAGGTTGGCCGCCGCGTTCTCGCTCGTGTCCGGCACGGTCATGCCGGTGATGAGGGCGAGCGTGAACGTGCTGTTGACGAGCGGCTTCCCGAAGCGCGTGCGCTCGGCGAAAGGCACGTTGAAGTGGATCTGGTTCGTGTTCATCGTCAGGCACGTGAACCAGACGTTGTCCGTCTCGGTGATCGTGCGCCCGAAGCGGCTCCGGAAGACGTCGCCGACGCTCGAAGTCCTCGTAGAACCTCCCGCGCCACGCCTTCGGCGCGGCCGCTTGCTCAGTTGCCATGAGCGCTCCTTTCCGCTTCGGCGAGTATCTGCTTCGCCCGCTCGACGACGGGGAGGTCGACCATCTCGCCGTCGAGGCGCGACCGCTCCCCGTCCTTCCTCCGCCGCCCGCTCGTACGCCTCGACCACCCGCCGCGCCCGATCGACCTCGTCCGCGCGCGGCGAGAAGACGCGGTTCACGACCTCGACCTGGGCGGGGTGGATGCAGGCCTTGCCGCGTAAGCCGAGCGAGCGTGCCAGCCGGCACTCGGCCTCGAGGCCCCTCGTCGTCGCGCGTGTCCAGGTGCACCTGGTCGAAGGGCGCGCGGATACCGGCCGCGGCCGAGTCGAGCACGAGCTGCGAGCGGGCGAAGAGGACCTCCTGGCCGTCCGGCCGCGGCTCGAGCCCGAGCTCGAGCCCGAGGTCGACCGCGCCGAGCACGAGCGCGGCGACGCGCGGGCTCGACGCCGTCTCGTAGGCGCGCTTCAGCCCCGAGCGCCGTCTCGACGATCGCGACGAGCGGCGGCCCGTCCGGGTCACCGAGCGCGGTCGACGGCTTCCGGCAGTCGCCTTGGGCAGCACCAGCGCGTCGAGCTCGAGCCCCGCGACGGCGCGGACGTCGTCTTCCCAGAAGGGCGTCCCGACGCCGTTCACCCGCACGGCGACGAGGCTCTGCGTCTCGGCCTCGGCGAGCACGCGGCGCGACGAGCGCTCGTGCGGCCGCCTTCTCCGAGCGCCGGGACGGCGTCCTCGAGATCGGCGACGACGGCGTCCGCTCCGGCCCCGAGCGCCTTCTCGAGCTTGCGCTCGTCGTTACCCGGAACGAAGAGCAGCGAGCGTGCCGAACGCGAGCTCCGACATGCAAGTTGACATTCTTGCCGAAGTCAGACATAAACATGAGCCCGTCATTCGACCGCAAGGGAGGAGCGGTTTCATGAAAGCGGTCGTGTTCCACGAGTTCGGAGGCTCGGACGTCCTCCGGCTCGAGGAGCTCGACGACCCGAAGCCCGGGCCCGGGGAGGTGGCGCTCGACGTCGCGGCCTGCGCGCTGAACCATCTCGACGTCGACGTGCGCGAGGGCGTCTCGCGCTTCCCGGTCGAGCCTCCGCACGTGCTCGGGCTCGAGGTCGTCGGACGGATCGCCGAGCTCGGCGAGGGCGTCGCAGGGCTGGGAGGTCGGCGACCGCGTGATGCCGTACCTGATGGACACGTGCGGCGACGTGCCGCTTCTGCGCGACCGGGCGCGAGTCGCTGTGCCTGTCGCCCGGCTTCATCAGCTTCGTCGCACACCGGCGGCTACGCGGAGCGGCTCGTCTGCTCCGCCTCGCAGCTCATCCGCGTGCCCGGACGAGATCGGGGACGCGGAGGCGGCTGCGCTCCAGATCGCGTTCGCGACCGCCTGGCACATGCTCTTCACGCGCGGCAACCTGCGCGCGGGCGAGACGGTGCTCGTCAACTCGGTCGGGAGCGGGATCGGCTCGGCCGCCGTCCAGCTCGCGCACATGGCGGGCGCCTACGTGATCGGGAACGCCGTCCAGCGACGAGAAGCTCGCCCGCGCGTCGGAGCTCGGCATGGACGCGGGCATCAACTACACGAAGCAGGACATCGCCGAGGAGGTCATGCGCCTCACGGACGGCCGCGGCGTCGACCTCGTCTACGAGCACGTCGGCGGGCGAGCTCTTCCAGGCCGGCCTCGACTCGCTCTCGAAGGACGGGCGGCTGGTCATCTGCGGCGGCCACTCGGGCGAGGTCGTCCCCTTCGACATCATCCCGTTCTTCCGCGCGCAGAAGTCCGTCATCGGCTCGTTCGTCTACACGCAGCGCCGAGGTGGAGACCTGCCTCGAGCTCGCCCGCCGCGGCACAGATCGTCAGCCGATCGTCCACGAGACGCTGCCGCTCGAGCGGGCGAAGGACGCGATGGACCTGATGGAGAGCCGCGAGTTCTTCGGCAAGATCGTCCTCACGCCGGGGGGTAGGCGCATGAAGACGGCTCGGAGTGGACGTCGGCGGCACGTTCACCGACCTGATCTACGTGGACGACGAGGCCGGGCAAGGTGCTCGTCCACAAGCTGCCGACGACGCCGGACGACCCCTCGCGGGGAACCGTGCAGGGCATCCAGGAGCTGACGGCGGAGGCGGGGGAGAGCCCGGCGGCGCTCGACCAGGTCTTCCACGGCACGACGATCGCGACGAACATCGTCATCGAGCACACCGGCGCCAAGGTGGGGATGATCACGACCGAGGGCTACCGGGACATCCTCCACATCGCCCGGCACAAGAAGCCGCTCAACTTCTCCAACTACCAGGACCTGCCGTGGCAGCGGTATCCGATCGTGCGGCGCCGCTACCGGCTCACCGTGCCCGAGCGGATCACCGGCGAGGGGAAGGTGCTCGTCCCGCTCGACGAGGAGCGCGCGCGGGAGCGGGTGCGCGAGCTCAAGGAGGCGGGCGTCGAGGCCGTCGCGGTCTGCTTCCTCTTCTCCTTCCTGAACCCCGAGCACGAGGCCCGCGTGGCCGAGATCGTGCGCGAGGAGTTCCCGGAGGCCTTTCTCTCCGTCTCCTCCGAGGTGCTGCCGCAGTACCGCGAGTACGAGCGCTTCTCGACGGTCTGCCTGAACGCCTACATCGGCCCGAAGGTGGCGAGCTACGTGCGCCGGCTCGAGGACGAGCTGCGCGCGCTCGACGTGCGCACGGGCGTCCACCTCATGACGTCGGCGAGCGGCGTCGCCACGACCGACGCCGCGACGACGCGTCCCGTCAACCTGCTCATGTCGGGCCCGGTCGCGGGCGTCGTCGGCGGCATCTGGGCCGGGAAGCAGGCCGGCTACGAGAACGTCATCACGCTCGACGTCGGCGGGACGTCCGCGGACATCGGGCTCGCGCAGGGCGGCAAGCTGCGCATGAAGCACCTGCTGGACACGAAGGTCGGGCCCTACCAGGCGATGATCCCCATGGTGGACGTGGACACGATCGGCGCCGGCGGCGGCTCGATCGCGTACGTCGACCAGGGCGGGATCTTCCGCGTCGGCCCGCGCTCGGCGGGCGCCGACCCGGGGCCGGCGGCCTACGGCCGCGGCGGAACGGAGGCGACCGCTACCGACGCGATGGTCGTGCTCGGCTGGCTGCGCCCCGAGGCGTTCCTCGGCGGCGGGATGGAGCTCGAGCCCGACCTCGCCCGCAAGGCCTTCGAGGAGGGCCCGGCAGCGGCACTCGGTATGAGCGTCGAGGAGGCGGCGATGGGCGCCGTCCAGATCCTCACGCACTCGATGGTGCAGTCGATCGAGGAGAACTCCGTGCGCAAGGGCTACGACCCGCGCGACTTCGCGCTCGTCGCCGAGGGCGGCGCCGGGCCGCTCTTCGCGGCGCAGATCGCGGTCGAGGTGGGCACGCCGACCGTGCTCGTCCCCCCGTACCCGGGCGTCACGGCGGCGATGGGGCTCCTGGCGACGGACATGGTCTACGAGTACGCGGCGACGGCCTACCAGCGGCTCTCCAGCCTGGACGCGGCCGGGATCGAGCGGCGCTTCCGCGAGCTCGAGGAGGAGGCGCGACGCAGCTCGAGGAGGACGGCATCCCCGCCGACCGGATCGTGCTCCAGCGGGTCGTGGACGCGCGCTACGCCGGCCAGGGCTACGAGCTCCGGGTCGACGTCGGCTCCGGCGCCGTCGACGAGGCCTGGGTGGAGAAGCTGCGTGCCGACTTCCACGACGTCCACGAGCGCGAGTACTCGCGCCGCTTCGAGGAGTCCGACATCGAGGTGCCGAACGTGCGCGTGCGCGGCGTCGGCCTCATGCCCCCGCTCCAGACCGCCGAGGTCGAGCGCGGGGACGAGGCGCCGCCCGAGGACGCGCTCTGCGCTACGAGGGAGCGGCGTGGTTCCGGGTGGGCGGGCGAGCTGCGCGAGCTCGAGACCCGCTACTACGACCGTCCGTCGCTCCAGGCCGGCAACCGCCTCGAGGGGCCCGCGATCGTGTACCAGTACGACTCGACGACCGTGATCCCACCCGGGCCTCACGGCCGACGATCGACGCGCACGGCAACATCGTCATCGCGACCGGCGGCGCCGCCCGTGCCGAGGCGCTCGAGACCGCCGAGGCGGTGGAGGTCTAGACGTATGAGCGTGATGGAGTACGAGGTCGGCCGCCGGCCCGGGCCCCCGACGCGCAAGCGCGTCGAGGTCGACCCGATCACGCTGCGCGTGCTCGGCGGAGCGTTCCACGCCATCGCCAAGGAGATGGCGGGCGTCCTCTTCCGCATGAGCTACAGCTCGATCATCCGCGAGTCCGAGGACCTCGGGGCGGGCATCTTCGACGCCGAGGGCCGCGAGCTCTGCGAGTCGGACTCGACGCCGATGCACATCGGCTCCCTCCCCTGGTACATCCGCGGCTTCCTCTACCGGCTCGAGGGGGAGATCCAGGAGGGCGACGTCATCGTCCACAACCACCCTTACCTGGGCGCGTCCCACAGCCCGGACGTAGCCGTCGCGGTGCCGATCTTCCACGAGGGCGAGCTGCTCGGGTTCGCCGCGGTGACGGCGCACGTCCTCGACGTGGGCGGCTCCTTCCCGGGCATCAACGCGGACGCGTTCGACGTCTACGCCGAGGCCAAGATGTACAACGCGCTCCGCTGGTACGAGGGCGGGGAGCTGAACGAGGACCTCGACCGGATGATCTTCGACAACGTCCGGACCGAGACGATGAACCGCGGCGACATGAACGCGATGCTCGCCGCGTGCCAGCTGGGCAAGGAGCGCTTCCTCCGCCTGGTCGAGCGCTACGGCGCCGACGTCGTCATGAGCGCCGCCTACGACTGGATGGACTACTCGGAGCGCATGCTCAGGCAGGAGATCGAGAAGATCCCCGACGGGGAGTACAAGGCGCCGACCGGGCTGGCTGGACGACGACGCGCGCAACCGCGGCGTCCGCCTCCGCGTCGAGACGAAGGTGATCGTCGAGGGGGACTCGATCACGATCGACCTCACCGGGTCGAACGCGGAGGTGCCGACCGGCTTCAACGTCCCCTTCGAGGGCTCGCTGCTCGTCGGCGCCTACTACGCGATCCGGACGATCCTGCTCGACGAGGCCGTCTTTCCCGAGCACGTCCCGCAGAACGACGGCGTCTTCCGCCCCGTGGAGGTCATCGCGCCCAAGGGGACGATCTACAACCCGAGCTTCCCGCGCGCCTGCTTCTCGCGCTTCACCCAGGTACAGCGGGTCGTGGACAACGTCATCCTTGCCCTGAGCGATGCATTGCCCGAGCAGACAACGGCAGGGAACTCGGCCGGGATCCACTTCTGCGCCTACTCGGGGTTCGACGAGGCGCAGGGCGAGTACTGGCTCTACCTCGAGGTCAACGAGGGCGCGTACGGCGGCCGCCACGGGAAGGACGCGATGGACTCCGTCGACAACCTGATGGCGAACACGCGCAACAACCCGATCGAGGAGCTCGACCTCCGCTTCCCGGTCCGCTGCGACCAGTACGAGCTCCGGCCCGAGCCGGCCGCGCCCGGGAAATGGCGCGGCGGCATCGGCATCATCCGCCGCAACCGCTACCTCGTGCCCGGCGTGTACTCGTGCGAGGGCGACCGCCAGTTCGACCCGCCGCGCGGCGTCTTCGGCGGCTGGGACGGCCTCGTGGCGTCGTGCCGCAAGAACGCCGACCGCGCCGACGAGGAGTACCTGGAGGCGAAGGTCACCGGGATTCCCTTCGAGGCCGGCGACTTCATCGAGCTGGTGGAGCCGAACGCGGCCGGCTACGGCGATCCGCTCGAGCGCGACCCGGAGCTCGTGCGCGAGGACATCCTCGACGACTTCACTACGCTCGAGCTGGCGCGGGAGGCCTACGGCGTCGTCTTCGCCGACGAGAGGACGCTCGAGATCGACGCGCGATGCGACCGAGCGGCTGCGGCCGAGCCTGCGCCGAGCGGGACGGGGCCGGAAGCCTCACGCAGTACTTCGAGGAGCGGAAGCTCGAGCGGGGGCCCGAACCCGGTCACGGTCGCCGGCGACAAGGAGTTCGGGAAGGGGTAGTAGTGGCCGACCAGCGTCGCATCCGCCCTGTCCCGGACGAACGCGAGGGCATGCCGGTCCGGCGAGTCCGGAAGGCGTACGAGCAGGTGAACGACCAGCTGCGCGAGCTGATCGTCTCCGGCGAGCTGGCGCCCGGCGAGCGACTGCCGAACGAGGCCGTGCTCGCGCGCGAGTTCGGCGTCAGCCGGGCGACCGTGCGGGAGGCGCTTCGCATCCTGGCCGCGCAGAACCTCATCCGCACGACGAAGGGCGCCGGCGGCGGGAGCTACGTCACCCTCCCCACCGTCGACCACATCTCGGAGTTCCTGCACGGGAGCCTGAACCTGCTCTCGGACGCGGAGCACGTCTCGCTCGAGGAGCTGCTCGAGGTGCGGGAGCTGGTCGAGGTGCCGGCGACGCGCCTCGCGGCGCAACGCCGCAGCCGCGACGATATCGAGCGCCTGCGTGAGTCGATTCCCGAGAACCCGCTGCGGATGACGACGCAGGAGCAGTTCGCCTACAACAAGGGCTTCCACACGGTCGTCGTCGAGGCGTGCGGCAACATGCTGCTCTACATCGCCGCGCAGCCGGTCTTCACGGTGCTCCAGACCCACCTGGCGCGCTCGACGCTCGGCAAGGGCTTTCACCGCTCGATCAACGAGCATCATCACAGGATCCTGGAGGCGATCGAGGCGGGCGACGCCGACACCGCTGCCTCGGAGATGCACGCGCACCTCGAGTACCTGCGCCCCGCGTACGAGCGGGCGTGGCGGCACGCCTTCCCGGCGCGCAAGCGAGCGTGACGCTCCCGCTCGCGGACGTCCGCGTCCTCGCGATCGAGCAGTACGGCGCGGGCCCGTGGGGAACCCTGCAGCTGGCCGACCTCGGGGCCGACGTGATCAAGATCGAGGACCCCGCCTCGGCAGGGGACGTCGGGCGCTACGTGCCGCCCTTCCAGGAGGGGGAGGACTCGCTCTTCTTCGAGACGTTCAACCGCAACAAGAGGAGCGTCTCCCTCGATCTGCGCCACCCGGAGGCGCGGCCGGTGCTCGAGGACCTCGTTCGCGCCGTCGACGCCGTCTACTCGAACCTCCGCGGCGACTATCCGAAGCGGCTCCGCATCACGTACGAGGACCTGAAGGAGGTCAACCCGCGCGTCGTCTGCTGCTCGCTCTCCGGCTTCGGGATGACCGGGCCGCGCGCGGCCGAGGGCGGCTACGACTACGTCATGCAGGGCCTCGCCGGCTGGATGAGCCTCACGGGCGAGCCGGACGGGCCGCCGACCAAGAGCGGGCTCTCGCTCGTCGACCTCTCCGGCGGCTACGCGTCCGCGCTCGCGCTCATGGCCGGGCTCTGGCAGGCGCGGCGCGACGGCGTCGGGTGCGACTGCGACGTCTCGCTCTTCGAGACCGCCCTGCACGAGCTCATGTACGTCGGCACGTGGGTGGCCTCCCGGGGCTTCCGGCCGCAGCGGCTCTCGGAGTCGGCCCACCCGTCGATGGTTCCCTTCCAGAACTTCCCCACGGCGGACGGCTGGATCGTGGTCGCCTGCCCGAAGCAGAAGTTCTGGGAGCGGCTCTGCGAAGCGATCGGGCGGCCGGACCTCGCCGTCGATCCTCGTTTCGCGGACTTCGCCGGCAGGAACGAGCACCGGGACGAGCTCGTCCCGGAGCTGCGGAAGGAGTTCCTGACGCGCTCGACGGACGAGTGGCTCGGCGACCTGGGCGCCGGCGGGTGTGCCGAGCGCGCGCGTCAACGACGTCTCGCAGGCGCTCGCCGACCCGCAGGTCGAGGCGCGGAACGGACTCGTCGACATCGACCACCCGCGACTCGGCACCGTGCGCCAGGTGGCGACGCCGCTTCGCGTGGGCGAGAAGGAGAAGCCGACGCGGCGCGCCCCGTTCCGCGGCGAGGACACGGAGGAGGTGCTCGTCGGCCTCTGCGGCTACTCATCCGAGCGCGTCCGCGCGCTCGCCGCTGCGGGTTTGTTCGGGGACGGCCCGCTCCCTTGGCGATAGACCGAAGTCAGACTTATACAAGCGGGGCCCCTCACGGAGGCTTCGGCGGGAGGTCGAGGGCGACGGTGGCCGTTCCCTGGTCCAGGAGCCCCTCGACGAGCTCCACGAACGCGTGCGGATCCTCGAAGCGTGTACCCGGATCGAGACCGGCGACCTTGAGGAATTCTCGGTCGCCTTGCACTTCCCCGTCTATCCACCTCGCCCACACGTCCTGGCCTTGTCGCCTTCCTCCGATCTCTACTCTGGCCACGCCAATCCCTTCTTTCGTTCGTCAGCGAGATATTGGCATGCGCGGGCCGGCGCCATCGAAACCACAACTACCGGAGTTATGCTCGCTTCCCGATGCGAGGCTTACTTCGCGACGTAATGTCCCGCGATCTCCTGACAGTCTCGCCTGAGGACACGCTCGGCGAAGCGGCAGAGAGGATGGCCGGCAGAGGCGTAGGCGCGGCGCTCGTCATGGACTTCGGCCGGCTCGTCGGGATCCTGACCGAGCGCGATCTTCTGGCGGCGGTCGCGAACAGGGTCCATGCGAGTGAGGCGCGGGTCCGGGAGTGGATGACGGAAAATCCCGTCACGGTTCCGGAGGCGATGCCGATCGATAGAGCCGCGAGCATCATGGTGACGCGCGGCTTTCGGCACCTGCCGATCGTCGATGGTGAGCGGACCATCGGGATCGTCAGTCTCCGTGACGTCGTCCGGTCAGTCGTCCGCGTCTATCCGGAGTACGAAGACGAGAGCGAGTAGCCTCTAGCCCGCTCGAGGTCGACGGCTGCTCCGAGCTCGAGGCCCCGAGCTGGCTCTAGGTCTCGAAGATGTCGAGCGGCAGGAGCGCCGATACCACCGGGTTCGGCACGTCGACGACCTCGGAGAGCCGGAGGTCGACCGCGACGCTCATGAGCGCATAGGCGGATTCGCGGCCGAGTCCGCGCTCGAGGATCAGGTGGTCGAGCATGGCGAGGAGGGCCCGCCGCGTTGCGAGCGAGAGGTCGAGCGACTCGTTGCGCCCGTCCTCGTCGACGGAGAGCCCTGTGGTGGCGAACGCTGGCCGGGCGGGGAGCCCGGGCGTCTCGTACGCCGGGAACGGAGGGCGCCACGTCGGCTGCTTGCGCAGGCCGAAGCGCACGGTGACTGCGCCGGCGACCTCGATGCCGGTGCCGCACACCTCCCCCTCGCCCTGTGCGAAGTGGAGGTCGCCGACCGAGAAGAGCGCGCCCGGAACGTCGACGGGGAGGAGGAGGCGGCTGCCGGCGACGAGCTGGGGCACGTCGAGGTTGCCGCCCAGCTCGCGCGGCGGGATCGTCCGCAGCCCGGAGGCGGCGACGGGTGGCGGCGGCGCGTCTCCGGCGAGTCGTCCGCGACCGCGCCGCCGCGGTCGCGCAGGTCCTCCTCGCGGGCGCGGATCCGTTGCATCGTCTCGTGCGACGGAGCGACGCCGACGACGCCGGCGAAGGTCGCGTCCGGGACGGAGATGCCCGGCAGCTCCGGGGACCGGGCGCGTCCGCCCTCGATCTCCCACTTGACGAGGTACGGATCAGGGAAGACGTCTGCGAGGTAGCCGAAGCCGGGGATGACCGGGGTCACGCCGAACCCGGCCGGTTCGGTATGCGACGAAGTCGATCTCGAGGAGGTCGCCGGGTTCGGCTCCCTCGACGTAGACGGGCCCGGTGAGCGGGTGCCCGAGGCCCAGCTCGATCGAGCCGGCGTCCTCGTGCGTGCTGTCGGGCCCCAGCTGGCCGGCGATGCCGTCTTCCGTCTCGAGCCTCAGCTCATCGCCCGGCGCAACCGTGGCGACGGGCTCGAGGTCGGGGTGCCAGCGGTTGTGCATCCTCACACCGCGAGGAGCGCACGCACGCGGTCGGCGGCGTCATGGGCCAGGGCGCGCTCCTCCTCGGTCCAGGTCCGGGGCGCGCCGAGCTGGTGCAGCGAGACGATGGCCGCGAGCCGCTCGTCGAGGAAGACGGGCGTCACGATCTGGGCCGCGAGCCCGCCGTAGACGCCGAGCATGCGCTGGAAGGCGGGATCGTCGAAGGCGCTTGCGCAGTCGTCCTGGACGACCTGCTCCCTCGTCTCGAGCAACTGCTTGACGACCGGTGCGTTGCGCAGGTCGGTCGTCTGCTCGTCGCGGATGGATGCGACGCCGGGGGCGAGCGCCTCATGGGTCACCGGAAAGTAGTCGCCAGGCACGTCGCGGCGAAGCGTGCAGCGGCTGGCGCCGGTGGCCGCGAGCAGCTCCTCCACGACCTCCTGGAACGGCACCGCGGAGACGTCAGTCCTCTAGGCGAAGACGGAGACGAAGACCGCGATGAGCGCGAGGGGGGAGCCGGCGATCAGGCGGACCGCGTTCAGCGCTGCCGTTGTAATTGCCCGTTCTTCCATCCTGCTCGACAGGCCCCGAGAGTGGCGCTGCATCGTTCCTGCGGAGATCCATGGGGCTTTGCGCCTCAGCCCACCCTTGGCGGAGACCATCTTCTTCTCGAGGAGGCGAGTCCTGTCTCTCGGCCCCGATCCAGATGGGCGTGTCATCGTTCAGGACTATCAGGAGCCGCTGCTGGTTTGCACAGAGCAAGCACCAGCGTTGGGTACGGCTCGTGTTGTAGTCCCAGCCGAACTTGTGAGGGCAGAGGCTCACTGGCGTCCCTCCTCGATGCTGACGGCGACGAACGGCAGTGCCCATTGTGCTGGGCGCGGCGGATGGTTCGATTACTTGCGCCGCAGCCGACCGTTGGGTCGAGATCATCTTCAAACACAGCCGGTCGGTGGAGCGCGTTTCATCCAGCGGGATGAAGCGCTGCGAGTGAGGCGTACTACCATCCTGGCGTGCGCCGGGCTTCCGGTGCATGAGATGAGCCCATCGGAGTGGCTGGCGCGGGCCCGCCACTCGGAAAGGAGCCTGTGATGGCAACGCAAGACGGCGAGACCCCAGTCCTTGACCTACTCGCGAGCATGACGGCCGACTCGATCGAAGCGTCGTCCCTCGACGAGCGAACGCTGATGCTCGTCCGCATCGCCGCCCTTGTCGCGGTGGACGCCCCGCCTGTCTCCTACGCCATGAACCTAAGTGCCGCCGGCGAACTGGGCCTCGAGGCGGAAGAGGTCCGTGGCGTTCTCACCGCGATCGCCCCGATCGTCGGCACCGCGCGTGTGGCGTCGGCCACGGGCAACATCGTGCGGGTGCTCGCGCTTGCGATCGAGGAAGCGGAGCTCGAGGAGTAGCGAAACGACGCCAAGCAAGCGGAGGGCCTGAGGAGCTCCACGCCCTGCTTGCCGGGGAGGCCGGGCCGGCGGCGTCCGCCACGGCTACCACTGCTTCGAACTCGGGCGCGGAGCCTTCGAGCCCGGGCGCTCGCCGCGCTGAAGCGACTCAGCAACACCAGCGAGAAGGAGAGATGGGACCGGAGCTGAAATGACGGCCTATCTAGCGTCCGCCTGAGGCGGGCGAACGCAAGGAACGAGGAGAGAACGTGGCATCGAAGGAGTTCTGGACGGAATGGGTCGGGTTCGCGGGCCTGATGATGGTGCTCATCGGGATTCTGAATTTCATCCAGGGACTGATCGCGATCATCCGCGACGACTACTACGTGCTGACGGCGGAGCAGATCATCGTGTTCGACCTCACGACCTGGGGCTGGATCATGATGATCTGGGGCATCATCGTGGGGTTTGCCGGCTACGCTCTCGCCACGGGCGCGGGTTGGGCACGCTGGTTCACGATCGTCGTTGCCAGCCTGAACGTCATCCTCCAGCTTGGCTTCGTCGGCTCAGGCCAGTACCCACTCTGGGCACTCACAGTGCTGGCGCTCAACGTGGTCGTGCTTTACGCCCTCACCGTGCGCTGGAGCGACGTCGAAGAGGTGCGCTCTTACGAGATGACAACGACTGACTGAGCAGCGTGTACGCCTGTATACCGGCCTCTCAGCCGCCGTCACAGACGACGAACGCACCCGATCCGGATCTCCAGATGGGCACGAAGATCTGCACGCTGTGCCGACAAGAGAAGCCGACCGCGGCCTTTGAGCCCGGTCGCCGAATGTGCCGCTTCTGCAAGTCTCGCCGCGACCTCGAGAACCGCAAACGGCGCCGCCGCACCATCCGGGATCCAGCCGAGAACGGGGACCCTGATCCCGAGGGATTAGAACCGTCGGCGGGCTGACCTTCCGAGCTTGCCGGCCCACGTCGCGTCGGATGGTCGGAGAAGACGCTGCGGCAGGTTCTCGCCGACGAGGTTCGCCTCGGCCGCGTCCGGCTTGAAGAGGATCGCTACGTCCTTATCCCGTCCGCCTTCGACCCCAGCGTCCTCGCCGCCCTAGACACGCTGGGCGGGATCGGCTCATAGGAGGGAAGGAAAGGGAGATAGGAAGGAAAGTCCTTCCGTTCGGCAAGCATCAGCTGAGCGTGGAGAAATAGGAGTGCCGGGACGCGGGCCGCAAGGTCTCCCTACAACTACCCTGCCCACGCCCCTGCGTGACCTAACGGTCCCACTAGGCTTCGCCGCTGTGCGAGCGCAAAGGCGGTCGGAGGCCAGCCCTGACGCTGCGATCGCGCTGCCGACCGAAGGTCAGGCGTTCCGCTTCTGGCTAAAGCTCGGGATGATCAGCTTCGGCGGCCCTGCCGGGCAGATCGCGATCATGCACGACGAGCTTGTCGAGAAGCGGCGCTGGATATCCGAGCGCCGCTTTCTTCACGCCCTCAACTTTTGCATGGCCCTCCCCGGGCCTGAGGCCCAGCAGCTCGCCTCGTACATCGGCTACTCGATGTATCGCGTACGAGGCGCGATCACTGCCGGCGGCCTCTTCGTCTTGCCTTCCTTCGTCCTCCTCTGCTTCATGAGCGCCGTCTACGTCGAGTACGGCGAGGTGGCCGAAGTAGCGGGCATCGTCCGGGGCCTTGGGGCGGCCGTGATCGCGCTCGTGGCTGCCGCGGTCATCCGCGTCGGCGGCCGCGTGATCCACACGCCCGCGGCGCTGGGGCTTGCGGCGGTCGCGTTCGCGCTGATCGTGGTGGGAGTCCCGTTTCCGCTTATCGTCGTCCTGGCGGCCCTGGCCGGCTACCTGGCGGGCAGGCGCAGGCCGCGGTTGCTCGGGGCGTCCTCGGATCTCGAGGAGGAGACCGAGGCGGAGAGACCGCCGCTGGAGAAAGGTCTCCGACGCCGCTTCGTGAAGACGCTCCTCATCTGGCTCGTCCCCGTCGGGCTGCTCCTTGCTGCAGGCGGGCTCGTCGCCGAGCTAGCCGGTTTCTTCACCATCGCGGCCCTCGTCACGTTCGGCGGCGCCTACGCGGTCCTCCCCTTCGTCGCGGATGCGGCGGTCAACCGCTTCGGCTGGCTCTCCGCCGACGACATGGTCGCGGGCCTTGCGTTGGGGGAATCCACGCCGGGGCCACTCATCATGGTCAACACATTCGTGGGCTTCCTCGCCGGGTACAACGTCGAGGGTGGGTTGGCCTGGGGCCTTGCGGGAGCAACGATCGCGACCCTTTGCACGTTCGTCCCCTCGTTCGTCTTCATCATCAGCGGCGCACCCCTCATCGACCGCATCCGGACAACAGGTGCGTTCGCCTCGGCACTCAACGGCATCACGATTGCAGTCGTGGGCGTGATCGCTGGTCTCGCCGTCTTCGTCGCCCGCCACGCCGCGTTCTCGGACGGGCAGCCAGACTGGCTCGTGATAGCCCTCGCTGCGGCAGCGTTCGTCGCGGTCGTGCGTTACAAAGTCGGCGTCGTGACAATCGTCTCGTTCTGCGCGGCTGTCGGTCTTGGAGCAAGTGCGCTCAACTAGTTGCAGCTTGTGCCCGGTCGAACCTTGGATGCGCCACATGGCGATCACTAACGACGCCGCCGCAGGAGCGTCCGAGATCGCCGTCATGACGAAGGCCGGCCACGCGAACATGGCGACGACGAAGCGGTATCTGCATCTCGCCGGCACGGTGTTCCGTGACGAGGCCGAGGCATTGGAGCAACGGCTACTCGGAGTCGCCGATCCCGACGGAAACGGGGCGCAATGATCTGGAACTTTGACGGTTTTTGTACCGGAATAGATGAACTGAGAGCACCTCACGTGACCTCAGATCACGTAACCATGCGGGTTTACGCTTGAGCCGACCGTCAGGTCGAGATCATCTCCTTCTCGACCGCTCGGCTCGGACATCGGGCTTGAACTTGCTTCCCGTCCGAGCCCCTCACCGATCAGAGCTCGACCGTGGTCCCGACTGTGCTCTGGACGAATGCGTCGGGAAAGCGGGCGGCGAGCTGGTGGACGGCCTTCCAGCCTGTGCAATGCGCCGGGACGAGCAGGGCGGGGGAGAGCTCGTCGAAGGCGCGGACGGTCGGGGCGATGATCGCCTCGAACATCGGGCCGCTGAGGTGAAAGCCGCCGATGACGGCGGCGATCTGTCGCGTCCCGGTCAGCTTCTGGGCGTGGCGGACGGTGTTGACGATCCCCGCGTGGCCGCAACCGCTGAGGACGACGAGGCCGCGCTCCGGGAGCCGAAGCACGAGCGCCTGGTCGTCGAGGATTAGCGGGTCGGGCTGCCAGTGGCCGTCACGGAATGCGTCGTGCCCTTTGAAGCCCGTCTCGAACTCTGTCGTTCGATCGACCTCCCCCGTGATCAGCAGCGAGCCGTCGAGCACGAAGGAGGGCCGCCGCTCCTCGACGATCTCGAAGCCGGCGCCCTCGAGGGCGGAGCGATTCGTCGACGGAAGCTCAGCCGGGTCGAGCCCAGGAAAGGTGATCCTGCGCCGGTTCCAGAACTCCGGGTGAATCAGCACCGGTAGCCCGGCGCGGCCCAGCGTTTGCGCCACGCCCTCCATTCCGGTGACGTGATCCCAATGGCCGTGGCTGAGTACGATCACCTCCACGTCCTGCAACGAGAGCCCGAGTCGGCGCATGTTCTCGACCATTCCCGTCGGAGAGACACCGGTGTCGAAGAGCAGGGTCCGCTCTCGCCCGCTCTTCTCGACCCGGACGAGGGCGGAGAAGCCCGGCTCGGCGATCAGCGCGTCGGGTACGCCGGGGTCGACGGCGAACCGCGCAGGAACTCGCGTAGCCGAGTCGGCCAGCGCCTTCGGCCAGGTGAGCCGACTCACCGGGCCCTGATCGGGGATCAGAGGATCGGTGACGTTGTCCATCAGGATCGTCACGCGAACCCTCTCGACCGGCTCGAGCTGGATCTGAGCCATCGCCGACCCTATGTGGAGATCATCTTCTTCTCGATGCAACCGCATGAGCAGAGGGATTGCGCCTACTTTGTCCCGGATCTTTGTACCGGAACGTCGGTGAGGACGACCCGGCGCGTTTCCAACACGGTAAACGAGAGGATGCAAGGCGGCAGGACTAGACGCGAGCGGCCGGGGGCCGCTACGCACTCGTCCCGGCTGCCTTCCCTCCAGGCGTTCTCGACGGTCTCGCCGCGATCGGCTCGAGTTCCGGCCCGGCTAGATGCGGGCCGTACTCGCATCCGCTCGCGGCCTAGACTGACGGAATGCGAGCGGCTCGGGCATTCATCGTCCGTACGATCCGAGCGGTCAAGATCGTCGCGTTCGACGGCCGCATCCCGAAATGGCTCCGAGGCGTAGTCGCGGTCGGACTGCTCCCGATACCAGGGCCGTTCGACGAGGCCGTCCTGATTCTCGTAACCCCGATTCTTTTCACGTTCTACCGTGAGCCACTCGTCGAGGCGTGGAAACGCGCCGACGCGCCTCGCCCCTCCTAGCCGCGCCCGCAGGGAGATGCGCTCGACTCGATAGACGGGCGGGCCGCCTACGATGGCTGGGCGTCCCGCCCGCGCATCGGAAGCTGAGTGGGGTCCCGATGCCTTAGCAGCGTAGCGCTGCTGGGCTGTCCCTAACGGCCACTAGCCAACCCGCCGAGTGCGATACGTTCGCCCTGGGCCGTTCGGCATCGGTCAGCTCCCGGGGCGTTCGGATCGTCTTGTCGCCAGGCCCGCCTATCTGGACGGCTCCCGGCGGCCGCGCTGGCCGAGTTCGTCCATCGGTGCAGCCTTGAGCGGGCGTGATCCGGTGGGCTAACGCGGAGGCGGGCGCCGTCATTTCATCGCGCCCGCCCCCGCGGTTAGGGACCGCGTGGTGGGGCTACCTCACGAAGAAGAAGCTCGTCGTGAACGTCCAGTTTCCGCTCTCTTCGATCGCTTGGATCTCGAGCTCGTACTCGGTGTCCGACTGCAGGAACGCTGCCGGAATGGGCACGTTTCTGGCCGAGGCCGGAAGCTCGACCTGGTAGACGCGGAGCGGATCTTCCCGCGTGGCAATGACCCGGTAGCCGACGATGTCGATTCCGGAAGGTTCGGGGGGTGCCTTCCACCTGGCGACGACTGCGTCACGGCCCACCTTGGCACCGTCAGCCGGCGAGGTGATCTTGGGCCCGTCGGGGATGTCGTGTGAGAGCCTCGCCGTGCCCACGAGCTTCTCGCCCTCGATCGTTTCCCCGACGAAGGTGTACTTGCCCTCCGGAAAGCGCGCCTTGAACTCAGCCAGCGGCACCTCGGTGAACGGCGGCTCGTTGCTCTCGGAGAAGAGCTCGGTCAGGCCCCAGTCCTTCAAGCGCCCCTCGGCGTCGACATCGACGATCACGCGCCCGTTCGGGTCGGAGATCGTCATCGAGTTCCAGGGATCGCCGTCGAGGAAGAACTGCAGCCCGGCGTCACCATCGGTGCCGTTGACCTCGATTATCAACGTCGCCGCGGCAAGGCGTATCGGCTTCCCCGCCGCCTCGCTCGCCTGACCGCTCCCGAGCGCCGTACCGCCCACACCGACCAGGACGAGCGCAGCGACGCCCGCCGCTATGAGAGTCCGTCGTCTCTTCATGTCCCCTCCTTCTCGCAGGTCGGGAGCGACGGTAGAGGGGGTGAATGAGATGGCGATGAAACTGACGGGAGTGCCCTCTCACCTGTGAGGGTCAAGCCCCGAGGCGCGCGCCGCAAAGGTGGCATGCGGTTGCCTAGAGGGCGTACCTAGAGGCCGTATACAGACGCGACTTGGAATTGCGAATATCCATTCGTGCCCTCGCGGGGCTTCGCCCCCTTCGACGAGTGGCAGCCGGGGAGGCTGCCACTCGTCTCGGGTCGGGGAGGGGTTTAGCCCTCGTCGTTCTGGCCGTCGTTCTCGGAGCCGACGATGTCGAAGCTCTTGTCGAGCTGGATGTCGACCTGGTTGCCGTTGTCGAGGGTGACCTCGACCTCGTAGTAGCTCTCCTCGTCGCCGACCTCGGTTCCGGTGACCTTGCCCTGCCCGGTGTGGGCAAGAGCGGCGGCCTTAGCTTGCTCGAGCGCGGAGCCGGTGATCGGCGTGTCGGTGGCGTCGTCGTCGCCGCCGGCGGCGAGCGCGGTGCCGCCACCGACCGCCGCACCGATGCCGACGACAAGCGCGGCGATCACGGCGACCTTGCGGGTGATGAAGCGGTTCATGGGTCTGTGGTCCTCCTTTCTGTGCCCCACGGTAGAAGCCATGGATGGGACGGTGATGAACCGTGGATGAGAGAGTGATAAGAATCCCCAGCGTCCACTTCGGAATCGCCACCTGATGTGCCCTTGGACGGCGCAAGTGCGCATAACACGGGTCATACGATCCGCCTCGCGATCGCTGCACGTCGGGGCCGGGGGGTCCTCCTGGAGGACGGGCCGTGGTCCCGGAGGAGGCTGACCTCGGGAGAGATCGCCGTCATGACGAAGGCCGGCCACGCGAGCATGGCGACCACGAAGCGTTACCTCCATCTGGCCGGCACCGTGTTCCGTGACGAGGCGGACGCGTTGGAGCGGCGTCTACTCAGGGTCGCCGATCCCGAGGTAAGCGGCCTCTAATGCCCGAAACTTTGTACCGGTTTTTGTACCGGAATAGGGGTGATCTAAGAACACCTGACGTGACCTCAGATCATGTAACCATGCGGGTTTGCGCCTCAGCCGACCGTCAGGTCGAGATCATCTTCTTCTCGACCCCGACGCCGGCGGCGAGCGCCCGCTCGTACTCGAGGGGCACCGTGGCGGAGTCTTGGAGCGCGATGCCGGTCGAGTCGAAGACCGTGATCTGGTCGTCGGACTGCCGCCCCTCGAGCTCCCCGGCGATCACCTTGCCGATCTCAGCACTTGCTTTGAGGGCACAGCACGACCGGAAGTTCCGCGGAGGGCGCACCCTGGCCTGGGGTCAGGTCTTGCAATCACGCATCTGCTTGAGCACGCCAAGATTGTGGCCCATGCAAGACCTGACCCCAAACACGCGCTCGCATGTGCTCCCCGGCCGACCGGATAAATCCTGGGGTTGCGCTCACTCCGTCAGGGGAGCGTCAGGACGCACGCCCGGACGGGCGCGTAATGCTTGTACTGCTCGGTGATCGGGAGGGCGCGCTCGAGGGGGACGTCGAGATGGGCGGCCGCGGGCTCGGTGACGAGCACGTAGGCCGACCGGCCGATCAGATCGGCCACGCTGTTCTTCAGGAGCAAGTGCGAAATCGTCACATCGGGGCCGAGAAGCTCCTGGCGGCCTGCGACCGACTGGACGACGTACTCGCCGTGATGCAGCACAAACTTGAGGTCGAGGCCGCCGATCGACAGGCAGGCGTCGCAGGTGCAGGTCATGAGCGCGCCGGCCTCGTCCAGACGAGCCGCGAAACGCTTCGTAGCAGGCGGTAAGACAGTCGATCACCGATTGGCCGCGGATGCCCAGCTCGCCTTCGGCTTTGAAGGCAAAGACCGCGTCGCCCTCTAGCTTGGCCAGGTCAAACGGTGGAGCAATGCGTCCGACGATCCCGTCGAGCAGGCTCGTGAGCAGCGGATACGCCTTGGGAACGAACCTGCCGGCAGCCATGTCGGCGGCGTGGGCCTCAGCGACCGCTTGGAGGAAGACGGTGTAGCCGGAGATGTCCGCGAGCAGGAGCGTGCCTCGACGGGCTCCCGAGTGATCTTCTGACACCACAACCCCTAGGTCGAGATCATCTTCTTCTCGATGCCGACGCCGGCCGCGAGCGCGCGCTCGTACTCGAGCGGCACCGTGGCGGAGTCCTGGAGGGCGATTCCGGTCGAGTCGAAGACCGTGATCTGGTCGTCGGACTGCCGCCCCTCGAGCTCCCCGGCGATCACCTTCCCGATCTCGCCCGCGACGTCGTCCTCGGAGATGAGCCCCTCCCGGAGCGCGACGTTGATCTCGCCGTCGCTTCGGCACTGGCGGATGTCGTCGACGAAGATCCGGGCGCGCTGGAGGATCGCCGGGTCGAGCTCCTGCTCGCCCTCGAGGTCGGCGCCGAGCGCGGCGATGTGCGTGCCGGGCGAGACCCACTCGTCCTCGACGAGCGCGCCGCGGGCGTGCGTCCCGGTGACGACGACGTCCGCGCCCCGGACGACCTGCTCGAGGTCGGTCGAGGCTGCGAGCTCGAAGCTCGTCGTACTTCGGCTGCTCGTCGGCGACGAAGGCGTCGAGCGTCTCCCGGCTGCGGCTCCAGACGCGCACCTCGTCCCACGGAAAGACCTCGTTGCACGTGGCGAGCGCGCCGCGGCCCACGGTGCCGGCGCCGACGATGGCGAGCACCTTCGAGTCCTGGCGCGCGAGCCACTTCGCCGAAACCGCCGCGGAGGAACCGGTCCGCATCATCGTGTGGTGCGAGCCGTCGCAGATCGCGAGCGGGAAGCCGCTCTCGGGGTGCGTGTAGACGAGGATCGAGAAGACGGTCGGCAGATCGAACCTCGCGTTGTCCTCGCGGATCGAGACCCACTTGCAGGCGGCCGCCTCGGGCTCCTCGATGTAGGAGGGCATCACCTCCCACTCGCCCGGATAGCGGTCGAGGACGATGTGCCCCTTCGGCTCCATGTACACGCGGCCGAGGCCGTGCATGCGGAAAGCGTGCTCGACGCAGTCGTTGTACTCGGCCGGCGTGAGGAGGCCGATCATGTCCGTGCGGCCGAGGATGAGCGTCTTCCTGTTGCGCCAGCTCTCGGCCTGCGTGACCTCGTCGCTCATCGCGGTGGGGTCAGCCGACGCGGTGCCAGTTGACGATGCTCGGCTTCCACTTCGTCCCGAAGGACGAGAAGACCCGGGCAACCTCGCCGGAGCCGCAGGCCGGGCACGGAGGCGGCTCGGCGGCCGCCCGGACGAGCTCCTCGAACTGCGTCTCGCACTTCGCGCAGCGGTACTCGTACACCGGCACAGAGCAAGTCTAGACGGACGGTGATCTAGAGTCGGTTCATGGGTTCGAGTCCCTCGCTCGCGGAGCTCCGGACGCTCCTCGAAGCGCAGGGCGTAACGCCCACGGACGCGGACCTCGAGGCCGTGCGCGCGTTCCTCGACGTGCTCCTGCCCGCCTTCGAGGAGCTGGAGCGGCTCGTTCCGCCCGGCACCGTGCCGGCCGGGCTCTTCACGCCCCCGGAGGGCGGGTGACAGCCGCCGGGCTCGCGCGCCGGCTGCGGGCCGGGGAGCTGTCGCCGCGCGAGGCGGTCGAGCTCTACCTCGAGCGGATCGAGCGGCTCGACGGCGGGCTGAACGCGTACATCACGGTCCGGGCGGAGGAGGCGCTCGCCGAGGCGGCCGCCCTCGAGCGCGGGGGAGAGCGCGGCCCGCTCTGGGGCGTCCCGATCGCGGTCAAGGACGTCATCGACGTCGCCGGGACGCGGACGACCGCCGCTTCGCGGATCCTGGCGGACAACGTCCCCGACCGCGATGCCTACGTGGTTGCACGCCTGCGGGCGGCGGGGGCGATCCTGCTCGGCAAGCTGAACCTGCACGAGTTCGCCTACGGGGCGCTCACGACCAGCCCGCACTTCGGCCCGGCGAGGAACCCCTGGTCGCCCGAGCGGATCTGCGGCGGCTCGAGCGGCGGAAGCGGCGCCGCGATCGCCGCCGGCCTGGCGGCCGCCACGCTCGGCACGGACACGGCGGGCTCCATCCGCATTCCCTCGTGCCACTGCGGCGTGACCGGGCTGCGACCCTCGACCGGCCGCGTCTCCAACCGCGGGGTCGTGCCGGTCGCCTGGAGCTTCGACACCGTCGGACCGATCGCGCGCACGGCCGAGGACTGCGCGCTTCTGCTCGCCGCGGTCGCCGGCCGCGACCCCGGCGATCCGTCGACCGTCGACGCGCCCGTCCCGGACTACGCCGGCGGGCTGGGCGGCGGCGTCCAGGGCCTGCGGATCGGCGTCGTGACGAGCCTCGTCGAGGGCGCCGACCCGCGGATCGCGCAGGCCGTCGAGGCGGCGCTCGGGGAGCTGCGCTCGCTCGGGGCCGAACTCGAGCCCGTGGCCCCGTCCCTGCTCGAACAGGGCGGGACGATCCAGCAGGCGATGCAGTTCCAGGAGGCGGCAGAGGCGCACCTGGAGTGGCTGCGCACGCGGCTCGCCGACTACGGGGACGACGTGCGCGCGCGGCTCCTCGTCGGGCTCGTCCTGCCGTCGACGCTGTACGTCACGGGGCAGCGCGCCCGCCGTGTCGCGTACGAGGAGCTCCGGCGGACGTTCGAGCAGGTCGACGTCCTCGCCGCTCCCACGATGCCGGTGCTGCCGCCGCGGATCGGGGAGGAGACCGTCGAGGTCGACGGCCGCGAGGTGCGGTACCGCCACGCGCTCATTCCCTACAACTCCCCCTGGAGCCTCGTGGGCTCGCCGGTGGCGAGCGTTCCGTGCGGGTTCGTCGAAGGTCTCCCAGTCGGGCTCGCGCTCGTCGGTCCCCGCCTTGGCGAGGAGACAGTTCTGCGCGTTGCGCACGCCTTCCAGCAGGCGACGGACTGGCACGAGCGGCGGCCCTCCCTCTTATAGACTCGCCGTGCGCTGGGCTGCGGCACGCGCCCCGCCAACGGAGCCCCGAGACAAGGGAGGTACGAGGTGGCGACGACGGAGGAGAAGCTGACCTACGAGGCCGTTCTGGAGAAGGACGGCGTCAAGGTCTCGAAGAGCCCCTGGGGGCCCGACGACGAGATCGGGCGCCTGAACTGGGTCACGGCCGAGTCGCAGAAGGCGATCCTCGAGGCCCTCGACGGCTCGAAGGTCTTCGACCTCTCGGTCGACTACTTCATCGGCATGCCGTCCTGGGCGGCCGCCGGCGACCCCAAGTTCGACATGTGGATGACGCACACGCCGCAGGGGTCGATCAACGACAACCTCTCCGGGGCCGGGCCCGAGGTGCACGAGAAGTACAGCTACTGCGGCGACTCGATCGCCCTCTACACCCACTGCGGCACGCACATGGACACCCTCAACCACCTCGGTTTCTTCGGGTGCTTCTGGAACGGCTGGACGGCCGAGAAGCACCTCGGCAGCCGCTCGTGGACCGTCGGCGGCACCAACAAGTACCCGAACATCATCGCGCGCGGCGTGCTGCTCGACATCGCCGGGCTCCACGGCGTCGACTGCCTGCCCGACAGCTACGAGGTGACGGCAGAGGACGTGCAGAAGGCGGCTCGCGAGCAGGGCGTCGAGCTCCGTCGCGGCGACGTCGTCTGCATCCGCTTCGGCCGGATGACGGCCTGGCCGGACTACGACGGCTACCTCCTGAACCCGCCCGGAATCGGCCTCGGGGCGACCCGCTACCTCCTCGAGGAGGCGGGAGCGATGTGCATCGCCGGCGACACGATCTCGCTGGAGGTGCTGCCCTCGGTCGACGAGGGGTTCCTCCCGGTGCACTGCTACATGTTCGCGACGGCCGGCGCCCAGATCATGGAGGTCGTCTGGATGGAGGAGATCGCGGCCGAGAAGCAGTACGAGTTCGCCTTCATCGGCGGGCCGCTGAAGCTGACGGGCGCGACGGGCGCTCCCTTCCGGCCGATCGCGGTTCCCCTGCGCGGCATAGGGCATGGCGACGCCCGCCGCGAGCATCGACCGGGCGCGGAGCGCGGAGCGCATCGAGCGCGACATCGAGACCCTCGCCGGGCGGCAGTACACGAGCTCCGACGAGGCGATCCGGCGCTATGCCTACATCCCCGAGTACCGGGCGACGCTCGACTACTTCGAGCGCGAGCTCGGCGCGGTCGGCTTCGAGGTCTCCTACGATCCCGTCGGCACTCTGGTCGCCCGCAACCGGCCGGCGGGCGAGAAGGTGTTCGGCGTCGGGTCGCACTGCGACTCGAACCGGAACGGCGGCAAGTACGACGGCACCATGGGCGTGGTCACCGCGCTCGAGGTGTGCCGCCTGAACGCGGAGCTCGGGCTCGACCTCCCCCTCCAGCTCATCTCGTTCCTGGAGGAGGAGGGGTCGGGCTTCGGCCAGATGCTCCTGGGGAGCAGGATCGTCGCCCAGCGCGTGACCGAGCAAGAGCTGCGGGAGGAGTTCCGGGCGATCGACGACGACCGCACGTTCTGGGAGCACGCCGAGGAGGCGGGCTACGAGCCGGCGCGCTGGCAGGAGTCCATCCACATCCTCGACGACCTCACGGGCTGGATCGAGATGCACATCGAGCAGGCCCGCGTGCTCCAGGACACCGGCAACCGGATCGGGATCGTGAACGCCATCGCCGGGTACGTCCACGCGGACGTCTGGCTCGAGGGCCGCGCCGACCACGCGGGTGCGACGCCGATGGACTTCCGCCTCGACGTCGCGCCGACCGCCGCGCAGATCGTCCTCGAGGTCGAGCGCCTCGCGAGGGAGGCCGGAAACGGGACGGTGGGGACGGTCGGCGAGATCGAGCTCGAGCCGGGGATCATCAACGTCGTCCCGGGAAGGGCGCGGCTCTCGCTCGACACGCGCGGCGTCGTCGAGGAGGGCTTCCGCTCGGTGGCGCGCGACGTCGAGGCCTTCGCGCAGGAGCTGGCCGGGCGGAACGGCCTCACGGCGACGTTCCGCCAGCGGCAGACGCTCCCTGCGACGCACATGGACGGGGCCATCGTCGGCGCTCTGGAGGCGGCGGCGAAGGCGACCGGGGAGCCGTTCATGCTCATGCCGTCCGGCGCTGCCCACGACACGATGTGCGTGGCCGACCACGTTCCGACCGCGATGGTCTTCGTCCCCTGCAAGGACGGGATCAGCCACTCGCCCGCGGAGGACGCCGATTCCGCCGACGCCGCCCTGGCCGCGGACATCATCCTGAACGCGATCCGGTCGCTCGTCCGGGAGCCCTGACGGAAGGGAAGTGCGGGCCGGCCCCGAACTCCTGCCCGTTCGCGGGATAACAACGCGTCGGAGAGGAGGGAGGAACCATGGCAACACCGGAGCGCCGTTTCGGCCCGGGCCCCGGGATCACAGTGGGCGGGATCGTCGTGGTCATCGGGGTCATCCTCATGTTCGTCTGGAGCTTCTGGGCCGGCCTGATCGTCGCCCTGATCGGCCTGCTCGTCTTCGGCGGGTTCGCCCGGGGCCGCTGGTACTAGTCGCCTGCGGGAGCGTCACACGGCGAGGCCGGGGCGGACCAGGCGCGGAGGCCGGCGCAGCCCTGCTTCGCTCACGCCCGGGTTGAGCGGCTCGGCGAGCGGCGGGGCGCCGAAGGAGCGCCGCGTGCGCTCGGGGTCGGGCGTGCCGTAGAGCGTCGTCCGCTGGCGCGGCGTCCGGCCGATGGCCCGGATCGCGTCCTCCATGCGCTCGGGCGGCATCTCCTGGCCGTGCGCGGCACCGGCGGCGCGGGAGATGGATTCGTTCATGAGCGTGCCGCCGACGTCGTTCGCGCCCGCGCGGAGGGTGGCCTGGGCGCCGTCGACGCCGAGCTTCACCCACGAGGCCTGGACGTTCGTGATCCAGGGATGCAGCGCCAGGCGCGCGACCGCGTGCATGAGCACGGCCTCGCGGAACGTCGGCCCCGGTCGCGCGCGCCCCTTGAGGTAGATGGGCGCCTCCATGTGCACGAACGGGAGGGGGACGAACTCCGTGAAGCCGCCGGAGATCTTCTGCTGCTCCCGCAGATGGAGCAGGTGGCGCGCCCAGCTGCGCGGGCCCTCGACCGAGCCGTACATGATCGTCGTCGTCGAGCGGAGGCCGGCCCGGTGTGCGGCGTCGTGCACCTCGAGCCACTGCGCGGTCGTCACCTTGTCCGGGCAGATGACGCGGCGCACCTCGTCGTCGAGGATCTCCGCCGCCGTGCCCGGAAGGGAGGCGAGCCCGATGCGCCGCAGCTCCTCGAGGTAGTCGGGAAGCGGAAGGCCGAGCGTGGCGGCGCCCTGCCAGACCTCGAGCGCCGAGAAGGCGTGCACGTGCAGGTCGGGCAGCTCCGCCTTGATCGCCCGGCAGATGTCCAGGTACGTCTCGCCCGTGAACGCGGGGTGGATGCCGCCCTGGAGGCAGACCTCGACGGCGCCGCGCTCCCAGGCCTCGCGCGAGCGGCGCACGATCTCGTCGAGCGGGACGAGGTACGGCTTCCCGCGCAGGTTGGCCGCCAGCTTGCCCTTCGAGAACGCGCAGAACCCGCAGCGGAAGTAGCAGACGTTCGTGTAGTTGATATTGCGGGTGACGACGTAGGTCACGGTGTCCCCGCAGACCTCGCGGCGAAGGCGGTCGGCCGCGCCGAGCACGGCGCCGAGGTCGGCCCCGCGCGCCTCGAAGAGCGCGGTGACATCGTCCTCGTCGAGCTCGACCTCGTCCCGGACCTTCGCGAGGGCAAGCGCGACGGCCGGCGAGGGAGAACGCCCGTTGGCCGTCTCGAGAGGCGTCGGCCGCGCTCGTCGCGCCGGCCGCCCACCGCGTCCTCGCGGGCGAGGCCGGACGCGTCCGCGTGGCGGCGGATCTCGTGCGCGACGCGCGGGTCGGCCCAGCGCTCGAGGTCGGCCACGTACTCGGGGTAGATGGGAAGCCGCGCGGCGAGCTCGAAGCCGCGGCCCTCGGTGGCCGCCCGCAGGCGCTCGATCTCGGGCCAGGGCGCCTCCGGGTTGACGTGGTCGATCGTCACCGGCGAGACGCCGCCCCAGTCGTCGATGCCGGCCTCGAGCAGGCGCGGAAAGTCGTCGTAGGAGAGGTTGGGCGGCACCTGCACGTGGACGTCCGCCGGCAGGACCTCGCGCGCCGTCCGCGCCGTCCAGAGGAGCTCGTCGAGGCTCGGCTCCGGGTGGTGCGCCATCTTCGTCCCCGGCTTGGCGCGGAAGTTCTGGACGATCACCTCCTGCACGTGGCCGTAGCGCTCGTGCAGCGCCGCGATCGCCTCGAGCGCCTCGACGCGCTCGTGGCGCGTCTCGCCGATCCCGATCAGGATCCCGGTCGTGAAGGGGACGGCGAGCTCGCCCGCGAGGCGGATCGTCTCCAGGCGCCGCGCCGGCAGCTTGTCCGGGGACCCGTAGTGCGGCGCCGCCCCTGGCCGAGAGGCGTTCCGAAGCGGTCTCCAGCATGAGCCCCATGGACGCCGAGACGGTCCGGAGCAGCGCGATGTCCTCGCGCGTCATCACGCCTGGGTTGGCGTGGGGGAGAAGGCCGGTCTCCTCGAGCACGAGCCCGCACATGCGTGCGAGGTACTCGATCGTCGTCTCGCAGCCGAGCTCCGCGAGCTCCTCACGCGCCGCGCGGTAGCGCAGCTCGGGCTTGTCGCCGAGCGTGAAGAGCGCCTCGTGACAGCCCGCGGCGGCGCCCGCGCGGGCGACGGCGAGCACCTCGTCGGCGCTCATGTACGCACGCTCGCCGCGGCGCGGAGGGCGCGCGAACGTGCAGTAGTGGCACACGTCCCGGCACAGCTTCGTCAGGGGGATGAAGACCTTCGGCGAGTAGGTGACGAGGCGTCCGGCCCCCACGGCGCGAGTCTAACGCGGGCGCCGCGAGAGCAGGCCGCGTGATCCTCCGGACGGTCGACGTCGAGCGCGAGGAGCGGGTCGGCCACGACGGCCGGCTCGAGGCCGGCCGCGCGGGCGCGGGCGATCGTGAGCGCGGCGCCGTCAGGGTGGCCGAACGCCGGCTCGAAGGCCAGCGGGCCGCGGGTTGCGAGCGCGTTGACGCCGCCGTCGCCGCGCGGGCGCGAGCGCGACGGGACGGGCCGCCTCGGCGAGCGCGTCGAGGGACTCGGCGCGCACCAGCGGGCAGTCGGCCATGACGACGAGGGCGCCCGCGCTGCGCGCGGGGTCGGCGAGCGCGGCCGCGAGCGCGGCGGCGTGCCCGCGGCCCGCGTCCACGAGCACGTCGACGTCGGGCGGAGCCAGCTGCGGTCCGGCGTGACGAGTAGCGTTCGCGGATGACCGGCGCGGCGCGGCAGGCGTCCAGCACCCGCTCGAGCATCTCGAGGACGAGCTGCCGGCGCTCGGGCGGAGTGAGGACGGGCGAAAGCCGCGACTTCGCCCCGTCGAGGCCCTTGACGGGCACGATCGCGAGCACGGGATGAGCATACGCGTCCCGGCCCCGTGGGCACCGGCCTTCGAGGAGCTTGTGTTCCACGGACACAAACCGGTCGGCCGTGGCCGCACTGCGGGTTCCGTCCCGCGCCGGGGCCGAGAGAGGCTTGTGCGCGTGAAACACAAGCACGGGCGATACGTCGTCCTCTGCGGCGGTCTCGGGGGATCGCGGTTCGTCGACGCGCTCGCGCAGGCGGCCGGTCACGGGCGCGTGACGGCGGTCGTCAACGTGGCCGACGACGTCGAGATCCTCGGCCTGCACGTCTCGCCCGACCTGGACACGGTGCTCTACACGCTGGCCGGGCTCCTGGACGAGGACCGCGGCTGGGGTGTGCAGGACGAGACCTACGGCGCGCTCGAGCTGGCCGAGCGGCTCGGCGGCGAGGCTGGTTCACGCTCGGGGATCGCGACATCGGCCTCCATCTCGTCCGCGCCCTCATGCTGCGCGAGGGCGTGCCGCTGTCCGCCGTGACGCGCCGGCTCTGCGAGCGGCTCGGCGTCGCGCGTCCGGCTTCTCCCGGCCAGCGACGACCGCGCTGCGGACGTTGGTCGAGACGGCCGCCGGGGAGCTCGACTTCCAGACTGGTTCGTCGGCCCGCGGGCACGCCGACGCGGTGACGGCAGTCCGCTACGAGGGCGCGGAGGAGGCCGAGCCGGCGCCCGGCGTCCTCGAAGCGATCGGCGCAGCCGACGTCGTCTTCCTCGCGCCGTCGAACCCCTTCGTCTCCGTGCTCCCGATCCTCGCCGTGCGCGGCATCCGCGAGGCGCTCCGCGCGAAGCGCGTCGTCGCCGTCTCGCCGCTCGTCGGCGGGAAGGCGCTGCGCGGGCCGCTCGCGGACATGCTGGAGGCCCTCGGCTATCCCGCCGGAGTCCGCGGCATCGCGCGAGGTCTACGCCGACCTCGGCCCCGAGCTCGTCGTCGACCCCGTCGATCGCGGCTGAGCTGCCGGGAGCGCACGTCGCGCCGATCGTTATGGTTGAGCCCGCCGTGCGCGCCGAGGTGGGCGAGGGCGATCCTGGAGGCCGTTCTGTGATCGGGATCATCGGCGGCAGCGGCGACTTCGGTCAGGGGCTGGCCGAGCGCCTGCGACGGCTCGGGCGAGGACGTCGTGATCGGCTCCCGCACGCCACGCGGCGAGTTCGTCGCCAACGCCGATGCCTGCACGGGGTCCGACATCGTCTTCCTCTCCGTGCCGCCGCAGGGCGTCGAGGCGACGGCCTCCGACCTGGCCGACGAGCTGGCCGGCCGGATCGTCGTCAGCGTTGCGAGCCCGGTCGTCTTCCGCGACGGCAAGCCGGCAGCCGCACCCGGGCGAGCTCTCGCTCGCCGAGCTCGCCGCGCGGGCGGCGCCCCAGGCGCGCGTCGTCGCCGGCTTCCACACGGTCAGCGCGAAGCTGCTCGCCGACCCGACCAGCCGCTCGACGAGGACGTGCTCCTCTGCGGGGACGACGCGGAGGCGAAGGAGGTCGTCGCCGGGCTGGCGGAGCGGCTCGTGAGGGGCGCGCCGTGGACTGCGGCCGCCTCGAGGTCGCGCGTTGGCTCGAGCCCCTCACGGCCGTCCTCCTCAACGTGAACCGCCGGCTACAAGGACGAACAGCCGGCGTCCGGGTCACCGGGCTCCCGTGAGCCCCGTGAGCGTACACATACTCGACCGGGAGGGAACGCCGCAGCTCAGTGCCGACCGCGGCGGCCGTCGAGGCGACGCTCGACGACGGCGAGTTCTTCTGGCTCGACATCCACGGGCCGGGCGAGGAGGAGCTTCGCCTCCTGCGGGACGTGTTCGGGTTCCACCCGCTGGCGGTCGAGGACTCCGAGCACTTCGGCCAGCGGCCGAAGGTCGAGGAGTACGGAGAGGTCGCGTTCCTCGTCGTCTACGGGGCGGCGCCCGCGCCCGACGAGGACCGCCTCGTCGAGGTGCACTGCTTCTACTCGGAGCGCTTTCTCGTCACGGTGCGCCGCGACGAGGCGCCCGCCTGCGAGGCCGTCCGCGAGCGTTACGCGCGGCGTGCGCCCGAGCGGGCGTCCGGCCGATCGTGCTCCTCTACCGGCTCCTGGACGCGCTCGTGGACAGCTTCTTCCCCGCGCTCGACGACGTCGACGAACGGCTGCAGACGCATCCAGGGGGACGATGCTCGGCGGGCCCGAAGCGCAGCAGCTGCAGGAGGTCTCTCTGCCTGCGCCGCCGCCTCGTGGGACTCCGGCGGATCATCTGCGTCCGCAGCGCGACCTCATCGGGCAGATCGCGAGCGGTGCGGTCGAGCTGCCCGGGCTCGACGACGAGGCCCGCCGGTACTTCCGCGACGTGCACGACCACCTGATCCGGCTCACCGAGCAGGTGGACGTGTACCGCGACCTGTCTCACCGGCGCGATGGACGTCTACCTGTCCAACGCGTCCAACCGACTCGGCGATGTCGATGAAGCAGCTGACCGTGATCGCGACGATCTTCCTGCCGCTCACCTTCGTCACCGGCTTCTTCGGCCAGAACTTCGACTGGATGGTCGAGCACGTCGGCAGCCTCGCCGCGTTCCTCATCCTCGGGGTCGGCCTCCAGCTCCTGACGTTGCTCATCCTTCTCGCCTACTTCAAGCGCCGCGGCTGGTTCTCGTAAGTGGGGATTCAGATCATCCCCCTGGAGGGCATCCGGGAGGTGGGTCGAGGGGACGACCTCGCCGCGCTCCTCGGGGACGCAGTCGAGCGGGCGGGCGGGCTCGAGGAGGGCGACGTGCTCGTCGTGGCGCAGAAGGTCGTCTCCAAGGCCGAGGGACGCGTGGAACGTCCCGGCGACGCCGGCGGGGACCACGTGGACGTGATCCTGCGGGAGGCGCGGGTCGTGCGGCGGCGGCGCGGCGACCTCGTCATCGCCGAGACCGAGCACGGCTTCGTCTGCGCGAGCGCGGGAGTCGACCGCTCGAACGCCCCCGGGGAGGGCTGGGTCGTCCTCCTCCCACGCGATCCGGACGCATCCGCCGCGCGGATCCGCGACGCGCTGCTGGCGCGCTTCGGCGTCGCGCCTGCCGTGATCGTCAGCGACTCCTTCGGCCGCGCGTGGCGCCAGGGCACGACCGACGTCGCCATCGGCGTCGCCGGGATGCTTCCCCTGCTCGACCTGCGCGGAACGGAGGACGCCCGCGGCTACAGGCTCGGCTCGACCGTCATCGCCGTCGCGGACGAGCTGGCCGGCGCAGCCGAGCTCGTCATGGGCAAGGCGCGAGGCGTGCCTGCGGCGCTCGTCCGCGGCTACTCCGTGCCCCCTGGCGAGGGAAGCGCACGCGACCTCGTCATGCCGCCGGAGCGCGACCTCTTTCCATAGGCGCTTGCCGCGCACCGCGGGCCGCGCGACACGCTTGTGCGCGTGGAACACAATGCGGGGGTTTGGGCGCGTTAGCCGGGGACGATCCAGGTGGAGCGGGCGTAGGCGAGGAGCTCGCCGTCCGCCGTCCAGAGCGCCGACGCCGCGTGGCGCTTGCGGCCGTCGTAGGCCACGGGCCAGCCGGCGACGACGTGCGGCTCCCCTGGGGCCGGGAGCACGCACAACGCGCGCCGCCATGCGCCCGAGGAGGACGCCTTCGCGCTGGAAGTCGTCCACGGCCCAGCCGCTCGGGCAGTCGAGGGCAGCCCAGACGATCTCGGGCGCGACGTCCTCCGCGGGCGTCCAGGGCGAGGCGACGAGTCGCGGCCCTGGACGGGCCCGGCGAAGACCCGCAGACCGTCGTCGCGCTCCGGGCCGCAGGTGAAGCAGGTCGGATAGGCGTGGTGCGGAACCCGGCGTAGCCCTTCGACGCCTGCTCCGCCTCCTCCACGGAGACCGGCGCCGGCACCTCGAGCTCGAGCCCGGCCGCGCAGCCCTCGGCGACGACGGCGTCGTCGTGCCGAAGCTCGACGCCGTCCCGTCGAGCTCGAGCGCCACCTCCAGCTCCGTGTCGAGCGGCGGCGGCCGGCGGAGCGTCACCTCCGCCTCGCCGCCCGAGCAGCGCGGCGAGGAGCCCGCACGCGTAGCCGCCGTTGGCGGAGTCGGGCGGGCCGTTGTAGCGGCGCGGGATGATCACCGGTCGAGAGCTGAGCTCGATCACGCCGAAGGGCGGGCGCGCGTCCGTGTACACGGTGACGCGCTCGTCCTCCTCGGAGACCTGAGCCGTGTCCCACAGCCGGTTCTCGGCCGCGGAAGGCGATGTTGTCGATCTCCGCGGACGCGGTCCAGCGCCCGTACGCCCATCTCGTGGACGAGGTGCTGGATCGAGGCGGACGCGAAGTCGCGGCGAAGGTCTCGACGACCGACGCGCGCGCACGTCCTCGCCCGCCGCCCGACGCGCGTGAGTCGGCGTTGCCGCCAGGACGTCCAGGTGGACGAAGAGCGGCCGGTCGTGGCGTCCGGGAGCGTCGTGTACTCGTCCCGCACGAAGTCGGCGAAGGAGCTGCCGCGCAGCTTGAGGAGGTGGAGCCCTTCGCGCCCGGACCGCTCGTCCCGGATCCCGTCGCGGCCGGAGCGTGAGCTCCGCGACTCCGCGGTCGTCGTAGATGCGCTGAAGCGCGGACCGCGCCCGCCGCGCGAAGGGCCGCTCGTCCGCGCCCAGCTCGACGCTGTCCGCCTGGTCGTACCGGTCGAGGAAGCGCTCGCCGACCAGGACGCAGGAAGTCCTCCAGCGACGAGCCGCTCGTAGCCGAGCGCCTGGACGCTGGACGAAGTTCTTCATCGAGTCCGTCGCGACGACGAGCGAGTTGTCCCCCTCCGTGTACGAAGAGCCGCAGCTGCCTCGCCGCGCACGAGCAGCCGCACCTCGCAGGCGAAGAGCGGTCGCCGCCGACCGCGGTAGACGGAGACGGCGTCCTTCCCGTAGCCGAGTGGGCTACCGCGTCCGCCATCGGTCTAGCGCGATCGCGACGAGCTCGTCGCAGCCGGTGCCGAGCTCCTCGTCCCGCGCGCGCTGCAGCCGCTCACGGAGCACCGGGAGGATCTCGGCGCGCGGGCGACGGTCGACGAAGACGACGAAGCGGAAGCCGAACTTCTGCTCGTAGGCCTTGTTCAGGCGGGCGAGGACGGTCGATGAGCGCAGGGTCGTCCTCGCTGCCCTGCTCGCGGGCCGAGCGGCCGGTGAGGCCGCGCTGGCCGATGCGCGGGTGTGCGTTCAGCGCCTCGACGCGATCGTCCTCGGGGAGCTCGTCGAGGACGCGCCGCGCACCGCCGAGCGGGTTCTCCTCGCGCGGCGAGCATCGTGCACGAGGCGGCTCGGGCCCTGCGAAGAGGTCGACGAGCTGGTCGGCGCTCAGCTTCCGCGGTAGGTCGTGCACTGGTACGGCGGAGACGAGCACAGGGACGTGGTAGTGGCCGGCCTCGAGCTCGACCTCGAGCTCGAGCACGCGGAAGAACGGGGAGGGGAGCCGGAAGACGAGCCGGTAGGAGCCCGGCTCGAGCTCGGCGGCCAGCTCGCCGACGCGGCCGTCGCCGTCCGTGTGCTCCTCGGCGACGAGCTCGTCGCCCCTGTAGAGGCGGACGGGGACGCCTTCGGCCGGGCGGCCCGCGCTCCGTGTCGAGGACGTGGGTGGAGAGCGAGGCGCTCATGACCGGAATCTTTGCGCCCGGCGGTGCTCGTGGATGACCTCGAACTCGTGCACCTGCACGAGGTCGCCGCCGAGGACGACCGCCTCGCCGCCGACGTAGAGCCGCTCGACGGCATGCGGGCCCGAGAGGACGAGCGCCGCGACGAGGTCGTCCGCGCCGCCGAACTCGAGCGACGTCGGTGCGCCAGACGGCGAAGTCGGCGCACTTGCCCGGCTCGAGCGAGCCGATGTCGTCGCGCCCGAGCACGGCGGCGCCGCCCCGCGTTCCCGAGGCGAAGCGCGTCGCGAGCCGTCAGGCGCGTCGGCCGCCGTTACGGCCGCGCGCGACGAGGAGCGCCTGCTTCACCTCGCCGAGCAGGTCGGCGCGCTCGTTCGAGGCGGAGCCGTCGACGCCGAGCCCGACGCGCACCCCTTCGTCGAGCATCGAGCGCACCGGGGCGACGCCGGCGCCGAGGCGGAGGTTCGAGCTCGGGCAGTGGGCGACGCCCGGTGCCCGCCTCGCCGAAGCGCTGCACGTCCTCGGGCGAGAGGTGGACGCAGTGGGCGCACCAGACGTCGTCCGCGAGCCAGCCCACCTGCTCCAGGTACTCGATCGGGCGGCAGCCGAACACGCCCCTGCAGTACTCCTCCTCCTCGACCGTCTCCGCCAGGTGCGTGTGCAGGCCGAGGCCGAGCCGGCGCGCGAGCTCCGCCGACTCGGGCATGAGCTGCTTCGAGACCGAGAAGGGCGAGCAGGGGGCGACGGCGATCTGCGTCCAGGCGCCCGGCCCCTCCTCGTGCAGGACGGCGAGGCCCTCCGTGTCGGCGAGCACGTCGATCGGGTCCTCGACGAGCTCGTCGGGCGGGAGGCCGCCGTCGGACTGGCCCGACGTCCATGGAGCCGCGCGAGGCGACCAGGCGCACGCCGACGTCCTTCGCCGCCTGGATCTCCGCCTCGACGAGCCCCGTGCGGCCCGCGCGGGAAGACGTAGTGGTGGTCGAAGACCGTTGTCGCGCCGGAGAGCGCAAGCTCGGCGAGCCCGGCGCGGGCGGCGGCGTACTCGGCCTCGGCGTCGATCCGCGCCCACACGGGGTAGAGCGCCGTCAGCCAGTCGAAGAGGTTGGCCTCCTGCGCCCGCGTGCGCGTCAGGTTCTGGTACAGGTGGTGGTGGGTGTTGACGAGGCCCGGGCGTGACGAGCATGCCGGCGAGGTTCTCGAAGTGCTCCGCGAAGCGGCGGCGGCCCGTCCCCGACCTCGACGACGAAGCCCGTCCTCGGCCAGGAGCCAGCCGTTCTCGAGCTCGGTGCCCGCGTCGTCCATCGTGACGACGTAGGCGTTCGAGAAGAGCGTGCGCACGCGGCGCGAGTTTTTCAGAGGCGCTGGAGCGCCGCCGCGACGTCCTCGAGGCTGGCGAGGCTGTGCCCGCTCGAGAAAGAGGTCGACGTAGGGAAGGCCGCCTTCATGCCGCGCGCGAGCGGCTCGTAGGCGGGATCCTCCTGGAGCGGGTTGAGCCAGACGACGCGTGTGGGCGAGGCGCGCGAGGCGAGCCATCTGCGCGGCCAGGAGGTCGGGGTCGCCCACCTCGAGCCCGTCCGAGCAGATGACGACGACCGCGCCGCGCGCGAGGCCGCCGTGGCCGATGCTCGTCCAGGAAGCGCTGCAGGCACTCGCCGATGCGCGTGCCTCCGTCCCAGTCGACGACCTCCGCGGCCGCCCGCTCGAAGCGCCGCGTCGGGATCGGAGCCGGCGAGCGCGCGCGTCACCCGCGTGAGGCGGGTCCCGAAGCAGAAGGCCTCCCAGTCGCGGCCGGCGCGGAGCGCGGCATGCGCGAAGAGCACGAGCGCGCGCGAGTAGGAGTCCATCGAGCCCGAGACGTCGAGGAGGAGCACGACGCGGCGCCTACGCCGCCGCCGCTCGCGGAGGGCGAGCTCGACGCGGCTCGCCGCCGGTGCGGAACGAGCGCCGGAGCGTGCGCCGGAGGTCGAGGCGCCCGGTGCGCGCCGGCTCGCGGCGGCGCGTGCGCCGGAGCGGGACGCGGAGCTCGAGCCCGGCCATCAGCCGGGCGAGCTGGCTGAGCTCATCGCGCGAGCAGACGGCGAAGCTCTTCTCTCGCAGGATCTCGAGCGAGCTGGCGAGCCCGACCTCGCGCAAGGCCTCGACTTCCATGTGGACGAGCATCGGCGGCGTGGCCGGCTCCGGCGGCGGCCCGAAGAACTCCGTGAACACCCGGTCGTAGACCGGGATCTCGGCGGGCCGCGCGACAAGCGTCGCCCTCCCCGCGTAGTAGAGGTCGTCGGGCGGAAGGAGGGCGGCCGCCCGGCAGAAGTCGGCGATCCGCCCGGTGCCGGTCGGAAGGCCTTCGGCGCGCAGCGCGCGGCCGAAGCGGACGAGCGTCTCGTGCGGCTCGTGCGCGGACGGGCTCGCGGTCGTCATCGCTGCGTATTCTCGCGGAGACGTGCACGTCTGCCTCGTCCAGGTCCCGTACATGCTCGGCGACGAGCGGCACGGCGCGGCCAACGGGCCGCAGTGCTACTTGGATAGCGGGGCGGCGGAGCTCCTCGCCGCCGCGGGCCACGACGTCACCGTCGAGCGGGTCGCGCGGCGCGAGCGAGGGGCCGTTTCTTGACGGCGCGAGCGCGTCGGCGGCGGTCAACGAGGAGCTCGCGCCGGTCGTGCGCAGGGCGGTCGCGGCCGCGGAGCTTCCGCTCGTCCTGGCCGGTTCCTGCGACGCGAGCCTGGGCGTGGTCGGGGGCTTCGACCACGCGAGCTGCGGTGTCGTCTGGATCGACGCGCACGCAGACTTCAACACGCCCCAGTCATCGGACAGCGGCTTCTTTCCCGGCATGTCGCTGGCCGTGCTCACCGGGCACTGCCACCGTGATCTCTGGGCGCGTATCGGCGACAGCACGCCTGTTGCGGAAGCGGCGGTGCTCGCGATCGGCGTCCGTGACCTCTCACCCGAGGCCGAGCGCGAGCGGCTGGAGCGCTCGGCCGTTCGGGTCGTGGCATGGCGGGACGGTCAGCCCCAGGCAGACCTGGCGGCCGCACTGGACGAGCTGGCGACGCGCGTGCAGGAGGTGTACCTGCACGTGGACAACGACGCGTTCGACCCCGCGGTTGCCCCCGGCATCGTCGATCAGCCGGTGCCGGGCGGGCTCTCGCGGGAGGCGATGGAGGAGGCCGTTCGCGGCGTCGGCGCGCGCTTCCGCATCAGGGCCGCGGCCCTGACGACCTTCAATCCCGAACGGGACCGGGACGGGAAGACGCTGCGCGCTGGCCTCCGCGTCATCGAGCTGCTCGGGAAGTGCGCGGCCTAGGCGTGTCCCCTTTGGACATGTCCGGGGTCTGACCCCTGACATGGCCTGAAGGGACATGTCTGTGGACACGCGCCTGTGGAGAACGGCGATGCTGGCCGGTGGCCGTGGGCTCTAGTCGCCGGCCGGCTCGGGCCAGGCCGCCTCGACGCGGCGCAGGTCCTCGCGGTTCTTCACTGCCCAGCCGAGCGTCTCGCGGCCCGCGTCCCCGTCCGTCGAGTCCGAGCCGAGGAGCGCGAGCGCCTGCGCCCAGTCGATCGCCTCGGCCGCGCCCGGGCGCTTCACGAGGTCGAGCGAGCGGAGGCGGGCGACCGTGGCGGCGACGGACCGCGCGAGCGGCTCGCCGACGCCTGGCGCGCGCAGGCGGATGATCTCCACCTCGCGCTCCACGTCGGGGAAGTCGATCCAGTGGTACAGGCAGCGGCGCTTGAGCGCGTCGTGCAGCTCCCGCGTCCGGTTCGAGGTGATCACCACCGCCGGGGGCTCTGAGGCGGCCACCGGGCCGATCTCCGGGATGGTCACCTGGAAGTCGGAGAGAACCTCCAGCAGGAAGGCCTCGAACTCGTCGTCGGCCCGGTCGAGCTCGTCGATCAGGAGGACCGCGCCCGCGCCCGCCCGGATCGCCCGGAGGAGCGGCCGCTCGAGGAGGAAGTCGGCGCCGTAGAGCTCGGAGACCCGCGCCTGCGGGTCGACCTCTCCCGCCTGAAGCGCGCGGGCGTAGAGGAGCTGGCGTGCGTAGTCCCACTCGTAGAGCGCCTGTCCCGCGTCGATCCCTTCGTAGCACTGGAGACGGATGAGGTCGGCGTCGAGCATGCGGGCGAGCGTCTTTCCGACCTCGGTCTTGCCGACGCCTGCCTCGCCCTCGAGGAGGAGCGGCCGGCCCATCGTCGTCGCGAGGAAGATGGCCGTCGCCAGTCCGCGGTCGGGGAGGTACGCCTCCCGCCGCAAAGCCTCCTCGATCGCTTCCACCGATCCGAACCGCATAGGCGCATCGTAGTAATGGACACGGTGGCAGCCGAAGGAGTAGGCTCGCTGCCGCACGTTTCGCTCTAAGGATTTGGCGCGCAAGGAGGCGGCTGCATGTACCCGGCGAGTTTCGAGTACCACGCGCCTGCGTCGATCGACGAGGCGCTAACGCTCCTCGAGCGCTACGGGGACGAGGCCAAGGTCCTGGCCGGCGGGCAGAGCCTGATCCCGCTCATGAAGCTCCGCTTCGCGTCCCCGCGCGCGCTCGTGGACATCAACCGGATCGAGGGGCTCGGCGAGCTCTCGGAGGAGGGAGGCGGCCTCGTCATCGGGCCGCTCGTCCGCCACAAGGACTGCGAGCGCTCGGAGCTCCTGCCCGGGCGCTTCGGCGTGCTCGCCGACGCGGCCCCGCAGATCTCCGACCCGATCGTCCGCAACCTGGGGACGGTGGCGGGCTCGCTCGCCCACGCCGACCCGCAGGGCGACTGGGGCTCCGCGCTCCTCGCCGCGGGCGCCGAGGTCGAGGCGCGGGGGCCGGACGGCACGCGCACGATCCCCCTGGCCGAGTTCTTCCAGGGGCCGTTCACGAGCGCGCTCGAGCCCACCGAGATCATCACGTCCGTCCGCGTGCCCGACCCGGGCCCCAAGTCGGGCGGGACGTACCTGAAGCTCGAGCGCAAGGTGGGCGACTTTGCCACCGTCGCGGTCGGCGTCCAGGTCTCCTTCGACAACGGGAAGGTGGGCCGCGCGGGCATCGCGCTGACCGGCGTCGGCGCGTCCAACCTGCGCGCCCAGGAGGCCGAGAACGCGCTCGCGGGCGCCGAGCTCGACGACGAAACGATTCGCGAGCGCGGCCGACCTGGCCGCGCAGGCCGCCGACCCGCGGGACGACGTCCGCGGGAGCGCCGAGTACAAGCGCAACGTCGTGCGCGTCTTCGCCGAGAGAGGCCTGAGAAAGGCGGCCGAGGCCGCCGGGAAGGAGCAGCGATGACGCAGACAGCTCCGGCAGTCGAACAGGCCGTCTTCAAGCGGCCGCTGACGGTCACCGTCAACGGGGAGTCGCGCTCGACGGACGTCGAGACGCGCTTGCTCCTCGTCCACTACCTGCGCGAGTCGCTGGGCCTCACGGGCACCCACGTCGGCTGCGACACGACGAGCTGCGGAGCGTGCACCGTGCTGCTCGACGGCACGCCGGTGAAGTCCTGCACGGTTTTCGCCGTCTCCGTCGGAAGGCCGTGAGATCACCACCGTCGAGGGCCTGGCCGGCCCGGAGGGGCTCAGCGCCGTCCAGGAGGGCTTCCACGAGGAGCACGGGCTCCAGTGCGGCTTCTGCACTCCGGGGATGATGCTGACCTCGACCGCGCTCCTGGCCGAGAATCCCGAGCCGACGGAGGAGGAGATCCGCTGGGCCCTGAGCGGCAACCTCTGCCGCTGCACGGGCTACCAGAACATCGTCAAGGCGGTGCAGTACGCGAGCGCCAAGATGAAGGAGGGGAGCTAGGGATGGCCACCACCGAAGAGATCCGGGGCATCGGCCACTCCGTCAAGCGCGTCGAGGACGCCCGCTTCCTGCGGGGACGGGGTCAGTACTTCGACGACATCACCCTTCCGGGAATGCTCTACCTGGAGTTCCTGCGCAGCCCGTTCGCGCACGCGCGCGTCACGTCGATCGACGCCTCCCGCGCGCAGGAGCTTCCCGGGGTCGTCGCCGTCGTCACCGGCGAGCTTCTCGCCCAGCACAACCTCGCCTGGATGCCGACCCTCTCCGGCGACACGCAGGCCGTGCTCGCCACGGACAAGGTGCGCTTCCAGGGCCAGGAGGTCGCCGCGGTCGTGGCCGAGACGCCGTACATCGCCAAGGACGCCGTCGAGCTGATCGACGTCGACTACGAGCCGCTCGAGGCGATCACCTCTCCGCAGCAGGCACTCGCCGAGGGTGCGGCAGTCATCCGCGACGAGAAGGAAGGCCAGGAGGGGAACCACATCTACCACTGGGAGGCCGGCGACCAGGATGCGACCGACCGCGCCTTCGCCGAGGCCGACCGCGTCGTCGAGCTGGACACGTTCTATCCGCGCTGCCACCCGGCCCCGCTCGAGTGCTGCGGCTGCGTCGCCGACGTCAACCCGGCGACGGGCAAGGCGACGATCTACATGACGTCCCAGGCCCCGCACGCCCACCGGACTCTGTTCGCGCTCGTGGCCGGTCTGCCCGAGCACAAGATCCGCATCATTTCCCCGGATCTCGGCGGCGGGTTCGGGAACAAGGTGCCCATCTACCCCGGGTACGTCTGCGCGACGGCGGCCTCGCTCCTGCTCGGTCGGCCGGTGAAATGGGTGGAGGACCGGACGGGGAATCTCATCTCCACCGGCTTCGCCCGCGACTACCACATGCACGGCGAGCTGGCCCTGAAGGGCGACCGGATGGTCGGGCTGCGGGTGAAGATGCTCTCCGACAACGGCGCCTTCTTCGCCGACGCCCAGCCGACGAAGTGCAAGGCGGGGCTCTTCCACATCGTCACCGGCTCCTACGACATCCCCGCCGCCCACGTGGTGACCGACGGTGCCTACACCAACAAGGCGCCGGGCGGCGTCGCCTACCGCTGCTCCTTCCGCGTCACCGAGGCGTCCTACCTGATCGAGCGCCTCGTGCAGACGGCGGCCTACGAGATCGGCGCCGATCCGGCCGAGTTCCGACGGACGAACTTCATCAAGCCGGAGCAGTTCCCCTACAAGTCCGCGACCGGGTTCGAGTACGACTCCGGCGACTACGAGGCGGCCCTTGACCTCGCGCTCGAGCAGCTCGGCTACGCCGACCTGCTGCGCGAGCAGGAGGAGGCCCGCAAGGAGGGCAGGCTCGTCGGGATCGGCCTCGCGTCCTTCACGGAGGTCGTGGGCGCCGGGCACGGGAAGGAGTACGACATCGCCGGCCTGCGCATGAACGACGGCGCGGAGCTCCGCATCCATCCCACCGGCAAGGCGGTGCTGAAGCTCAGCGTGAAGTCGCAGGGCCAGGGGCACGAGACGACGTTTGCCCAGATCGTCGCCGAGGAGCTGGGCCTCCAGCCCGAGGACATCGAGGTGCAGGAGGGCGACACCGACCACACGCCGTACGGCCTGGGCACCTACGCAAGCCGCTCGACGCCCGTGTCCGGAGCCGCGACCGCGATGGTCGCGCGCAAGATCCGCGCGAAGGCGCAGAAGATCGCCGCGCACATGCTCGAGGCCTCCGTTGAGGACATCGAGTGGGAGGGCGGGCGCTTCGTCGTCAAGGGAGCGCCCGAGAAGTCGAAGACGATGCAGGACGTTGCATTCGCGTCCTACACGGACGTCCCCGAAGGCCTCGAGTGCGGCCTGGAGGGCGTCAGCTACTACGACCCGCCGAACATGACCTATCCCTTCGGCACCTATGCCGTCGTGGTCGAGATCGACCGCGGGACGGGCGAGTGGAAGGTGTTGCGCGTCGTCGCCGTGGACGACTGCGGCGTCCGCATCAACCCGATGATCGTCGCGGGCCAGATCATGGGCGGCCTGACCGAGGGCTTCGGCATCGCCGCCATGCAGGAGATCTCCTTCGACGAGGAGGGCAACTGCATCGGCGCGAACTTCATGGACTACCTGCTGCCCGACGTCCTGGGAGACGCCGAGCTTCGAGCTGGGCGAGACGGTCACCCCGTCGCCGCACCACCCGATCGGCGCCAAGGGCGTCGGGGAGTCGCCGACCGTCGGCTCGCCCGCTGCCTACGTGAACGCGGTCGTCGACGCGCTCGCCCACGCCGGCGTGCGCAACCTGGAGATGCCGGTAACCTCGGACCGCGTATGGAAGGCGCTCGCGGAGGTAGGCCTGGCCGAATGACTGTCCCACTCGGCCACGGCCGGGGTCTGACCCCGGGACATGGCTGGTTGCGACGTGTCCAGGGGCGGGGAGGAAAGACCTCCGTGATCGGATTCGGCTTGGTTGCAGGCTTTCGACCGTGCACCTGTCCCTGACGGCCATGTCCAGGGGTCTGTCCCCGGGGCATGGCCCGTTTGGACGGTGACGGGCTGCTCCGATGAACGCAGGAGACGTGCTCGTGCTGGCCGGACGCCTCTCGGCCGAGGGACAGCCGTTTGCGCTCGCGACGGTGGTGAACGTCGTGCGCCCGGCGTCGACCCGGCGCGGCGATCGCGCGGTCGTCACGCCGGAGGGGGAGGTCTCCGGCTGGATCGGCGGGGCCTGCTCGGAGCCGTCCGTGGTGCGGGAAGCGCTCCGCGCGCTCGCGGACGGAGAGGCTCGGGTCGTCCGCATGGAGGGCGAGCTGCGTCTCCGGAGGCGTCGTCGAGGTGCTCGTGGAGCCTCAGCTGCCGCGGCCGCTCCTCGCGGTTGCGGGGGAGGGCCCGGCGGCCCGCACCCTCGCTGAGCTCGCCCGCACAATCGGCTGGCGCGTCCAGCGCCGGAGAGGTGGAGGGAGCGGACGCCGTCGTCGTCGCGACCATGGGCCACGGCGACGTGGACCTGCTCGCCGCCGCGCTCGGCTCCGGCGCCGGCTACATCGGCCTCGTCGCCAGCTCCCGCCGCGCCGCGCACGTGCTCGCCGAGCTCCGCGACAGCGGGCTCGACGAGGAGGCTCGTCCTGCGCGTCCGCGCTCCGGCCGGGCTCGACCTCGGGCCCTCGTCGCAGGAGGAGATCGCCGTGGCGATCCTCGCCGAGCTCGTGGCCTGGCGGCACACCCGCGGCGAGGTGCCGGGCGCCGTGCCGGGCACCGCTTCGGCCGAGGCGGTCGACCCGGTTTGCGGCATGATTGTCTCGACCGAAGGAGCGATGGAGAGCTCGGTGCACGACGGCGTCACGTACACCTTCTGCGGGCCCGGCTGCCGCAAGCGCTTCGAGGCGGAGCCGGCGCGCTACGCGACGGCGGGGACTGCGTGAAGGACGTCCTCGGCACGCTGCAACGCTGGCTCGCGGAGGGCCAGCGGGTGGCCGTGGCCACGGTCGTCAAGACGGAGCGGTCGGCGCCGCGCGAGCCCGGCGCCGTGCTGGCCGTGTCGGAACGGGGGGAGGTCGTCGGCTCCGTCACGGGCGGCTGTGTCGAGCCCGCCGTCTACGACGAGGCCCGCGCCGTCCTCGAGGGCGAGCCGCCGCGCCTGCGCACGTACGGGATCGCCGACGAGGAGGCCTTCGAGGTCGGGCTCCCCTGCGGGGGCACCGTCCACATCTTCATCGACCTGGCCGAGCGCGACGTCGTCGACGGCATCGCCCGCGCCGTCAAGGAGGAGGAGCCGATCGCGCTCGAGATAGCCGGTCTCCGGCCCCGAGATCGGAAGCAAGCGCCTCGTCTCGCCGAACGGCGACACGAGGCTCGTCGAGACTCCGGACGAGGACGTCTTCGTCAACACCTTCGCGCCGCGGCCGAACATGTACGTCTTCGGCGCCGTCGACCACGCCGCCGCCGTCGCGTCGGTCGGCCGCTTCCTCGGCTACCGCGTCACCGTCTGCGACGCGCGCGCGAAGTTCGTCACCGAGGAGCGCTTCCCCGACGTGGACGACCTCGTCGTCGCGTGGCCGGACGAGTTCCTGCGGAACGCGCCCGTGGACGAGCGCACGGCGATCTGCGTCCTCACCCACGACCACAAGTTCGACGTCCCGCTGCTCAAGGTCGCGCTCGAGTCGCCGGCCGGCTACATCGGCGCGATGGGCAGCCGGCGCACGAACGAGGAGCGCGCCGAGCGTCTGCGAGGAGCGGGCGTCTCCGACGGAGGCGCTCGAGCGCGTCCACGCCCCGATCGGGCTCGACATCGGCTCGCGCACCCCCGAGGAGGTGGCGATCGCCGTCGCCGCCGAGATCGTCGCGACCTTCCGCAAGCAGAAGGCGCCGGCGACCGCATGAAGCTCGAGAACTCCTTCGAGGTCGACGCGCCGCCCGAGGCCGCCTGGGATCTCCTCATGGACGTCCCCCGCGTCGTCCCCTGCATGCCCGGAGCCACGCTTGACGAGACCGTGGACGACTCCAACTGGAAGGCGACGATGCAGGTCAAGCTCGGGCCCATCGGGCTCACCTTCGCCACCGACGTGAGCCGGGAAGAGGTGGACGAGGCCGCGCGGCGCGTCAAGCTGGGCGCGAAGGCGCGCGAGGTGCGCAACCGCGGCCGCGCGAACGCCACCATAGAGTCCTCGCTCGCCCCGCTGGACGGCGGCGGCACGAGGGTCGACATCGTCACCGACCTTGCCCTCTCGGGGACCGTGGCCCAGTACGGCCGCGGGATGGTGCAGGACATCACCTCCCAGCTCGTGGACAGCTTCGCCAAGTGCCTGCAGGCCCAGCTCGCGCGCCGCGCCGGAGGAGGCGCAGCGGGCTGTGGCGGCCCAGGCGAAGCCGGTCTCCGGGTTCTCGCTCTTCTTCTCGTCGGTTCGCCGCAAACTCGCAGGCATCTTTGGAAGGAGGCCGGTTTGAGATCCATCGCGATCACGGTCAACGGAGCCCTCCGGGAGGAGGAGGTCGAGCCGCGCGAGCTGCTCGTCTACTTCCTGCGCGAGCGGCTCGGCCTGACGGGAACCGTCGTCGGCTGTGACACCTCCTCGTGCGGCGCGTGCACCGTGCTCCTCGACGGGGAGTCGGTGAAGTCCTGCACGGTGCTCGCCGTCCAGGCCGACGGGCGCGAGGTCACGACGATCGAGAGCCTCGCCCAGAACGGGCAGCTCCATCCCGTCCAGCAGGCCTTCCACGAGCACCACGCCCTCCAGTGCGGCTACTGCACGCCGGGGATGGTGATGGCGACGGTGAGCCTCCTGGCCGAGCACCCGAGACCCGAGCGAGGAGGAGATCCGCCACCTGCTCGAGGGCAACCTCTGCCGCTGCACCGGCTACCAGAACATCGTCAAGGCCGTGAAAGCGGCCGCGGCCGCCTAAGGAGGGCGGAGATGGCAGTCACCGAAGAAAAGGCCCCGGCCTACATCGGTCAGTCCGTCCCCCGCAAGGAGGACACCAAGCTCCTCACCGGCCAGTCCCGCTACATCGACGACCTCTACCTGCCCGGCATGGTCTGGGCCGTGGTCGTCCGCAGCCCCTTCGCCCACGCGCGCATCAAGAGCGTTGACGTCTCCAAGGCGCTCGAGGCCGAGGGCGTCGTGGCCGCTTTCAGCGGCGCCGACCTCGCCGACGACTGGAAGGCGACGTTGCCGTGCGTCTGGCTCGTCACCGAGGACACGAAGCAGCCCTTCCACCGGCCGCTCGCGACGGACAAGGTGCGGCACGCAGGCGACGGCGTCGCCATCGTCCTCGCCGAGAGCCGCGCGCTCGCCAAGGACGCGGCCGAGCTCGTCGAGGTCGACTACGAGCCGCTCGAGCCGGTCATCGACCCGGAGGCCGCGCTCGCGGACGGCGCTCCGATCGTCCACGAGGAGTTCGGGACGAACCGCTGCTACACCTGGACGCTGAAGACGGACAACGCCGACAGCGTCTTCGCGGAGGCGCCCGTCACGGTGAAGGAGCGCTACCGCCAGCAGCGGCTCGTCCCCAACGCGATAGAGCCGCGGGGCGTGCTCGTCGCAGTACCTCGAGGCGCAGGACGAGTACACGCTCTGGTCGGCGACGCAGGTTCCGCACATCGCGCGCTTCTGGCTCTCCATCGCGAACGGCATCCCCGAGGCGCGGCTGCGGGTGATCGCCCCCGACGTGGGCGGCGGCTTCGGCTCGAAGCTGAACGTCTACGCGGAGGAGGCGCTCGCCCTCGCGCTCGCCAAGCGGCTCGGCCGCCCGGTCAAGTGGATCGAGGAGCGCTCCGAGGCCTACCTCTCCACCATCCACGGCCGCGACCACTGGCAGGAGATCGAGCTGGCCGCGGACGAGGACGGCAAGATCCGCGGCGTCCGCGTTCGGCTGACGGTCGGGCTCGGCGCCTACCTCCAGCTCGTCACGGCGGGGACGCCCATCCTCGGCGCCTGGGTCTACGGGGGCGCGTACGACATCGAGGCCTACGACTTCGAGTGCGTCGGCGTCTTCACGACGACGACTCCGACCGACGCCTACCGGGGCGCCGGCCGTCCCGAGGCGACGTACGCGATCGAGCGGGCCGTGGACGCGCTCGCCCACAAGCTCGACATGGATCCCGTCGAGCTCCGGCGCAAGAACTTCATCACGGAGTTCCCCAAGGACATTGCCTCCGGCCTCACGATCGACTCGGGCGACTTCGAGGGCGCCCTCGACAAGGCCCTCGAGCTGTTCGACTACGAGGGCTTTCGCCGCGAGCAGGCCGAGCGCCGCGAGCGGGGCGACACGAAGCAGCTCGGCATCGGCTTCTCCACGTACACGGAGATGTGCGGCCTCGCGCCGTCGCGGATCCTCGGGCGCCATCCGCTACGCGGCGGGCGGCTGGGACGCCGCCACGATCCGCTGCCTGCCCACCGGGAGCGTCCAGGTCTTCATCGGCACGTCGCCGCACGGGCAGGGCCACGTGACGACCTTCTCGCAGATCGTCGCCGACCGGCTCGGCGTCCCGATCGAGGACGTCGAGGTCGTGCACGGGGACACGTCGATCATGCAGCTAGGCCTGGACACGTACGGGAGCCGCAGCCTCGCGGTCGGCGGCGTCGCGCTCTACATCGCCGCCGACAAGATCATCGACAAGGCGCGGAAGATCATCGCCCACCAGCTCGAGTGCGCCGAGGACGACCTCCAGTACGAGGGCGGCCGTTACGCGATCAAGGGCACCGACCGTTCGATGAACGTGATGGACGCCGCGCTCTGCGCCTTCACCGCCCACAACTGCCCGGACGGGATCGAACCGGGCCTCGAGGCGACGTACGCGTACGACCCGCCCAACTTCAGCTGGCCGGGCGGCGCGCACATCGCGGTGGTCGAGGTGGACACCGAGACGGGCTCGGTCGACCTGCGGCGCTACGTCGCGGTGGACGAGGTCGGCACGGTCATCAACCCGATGATCGTGGACGGGATGGTGCACGGCGGCGTCGCACAGGGCATCGGTCAGGCGCTCTTCGAGGAGGCCGATCTACGACGACGACGGCAACCTCGTCACCGAGCTCCATGGTCAGCTACATCGTCCCGAGCGGCGCCCGAGCTCATCGACATCGAGACCGACCGCGTGGAGGCGCCCAGCCCCACGAACCCGATGGGCGTCAAGGGCGTGGGGGAGACCGGCACGATCGCCTCGACGGCGGCCGTCGTCAACGCCGTCGTCGACGCCCTCTCCCCGTACGGCATCACCGACGTCCAGATGCCGGCCAAGCCGGAGAAGGTCTGGCGGGCGATCCAGGACGCGAAGGGAGGTGCGAAGTGATCCCCGCTCCGTTCGACTACGAGAGCGCCGAGTCCGTCGACCAGGCCGCTCGAGCTGCTCGGCTCGGGCCGCGACGCGAAGCTCCTCGCGGGCGGCCACTCGCTCCTGCCGCTCATGAAGCTGCGGCTGCGCGCGCCCGGAGCTCCTCGTCGACATCGGCCGGCTCTCCGACCTCTCCTACGTGCGCGAGGACGGAGACCGCATCGCGATCGGCGCGCTCACCCGCTACCGCGACCTCGAGACGTCGACGAGCTCCTGCGCGAGCGGTGCGCAATCCTCGCGGAGACCGTCGGAGCTCGTCGGCGACCCGCAGGTGCGGCACCTGGGGACGATCGGCGGGTCGGCCGCCCACGGCGATCCCGCCTCGGACATTCCCACCGTCCTGCTCGCGCTCGACGGCGAGCTCGTCGTCCGCGGCCCGGAAGGGGAGCGGACGCTCGCGGCGGCCGACTTCTTCACGGGCTTCCTGGAGACGGCGCTCGGGCCTCAGGACGTGCTGACGGAGATCCGCGTGCCCGCCGCCGAGGCCGGCACGTACGTGAAGTTCAACCGCCGCGCCCAGGACTGGGCGACGGTCGGGCGTGGCGGCGGTGCGGCTCGAACGGCGCCGCGCACGTCGCGCTCACGAACATGGGGGCGACGCCGCTCCGCGCGAGCGGGGTGGAGGAGGCGCTCGGCTCGGGCGCTGATCCCGCCGCGGCCGCGGAGCGCGCCGCCGAGGGCACGAGCCCGCCCAGCGATCCCAACGGAAGCGCCGAGTACCGCGAGCACCTCGCGCGGGTGCTCGTGCGGCGCGCGCTGGAGCAGGTGCTCGCGTAGACGCGAAAAGAGCGGGCGGGGCGCAGGGCGTCGAGACACCCCGAGCCTCGCCCACGGCCCCGTCAGGTGATGAGCTGCTTGATCTTGTCCGGGTCGAGGCCCATGTCCTGGGCCTTTTCGACGGCTCCGGCCCAGTCGATGTTCCCGTCCGCGTCGGTGAAGTTGGCGAGGAGCTCCTTGAGCTTGTCGGGGTCGAGGCCGAGCTCCTCCGCTTTGGCCATGGTGTCGTCGAGGCTTGGACCTCCCCCGCCGCCACCGGTCACGGCGGCCTTCACCTTGTCGAGGAAACTGCCTTCCGACATCTGCTGCTCCTTCCTTCGGGGTCAACCCCCCACTAGGCGCGCCGCAGAGCTGAGGCATCCTATCGCGGCTGAGACGAGTCGTACGAAGCCGCCTTGCCGCCGGACGGCGGTACCATTCGTTGCAAGGGTGGTCGAGCCGACCTACTACGTCCAGTTCCGTGACCCCGACGAGGAGCCGGCGCGCTGGCACACGATCGCGCGCGTGGAGGGACGGGCGCTCGCGGACGAGGTCATCCGGCTCGCCGAGGGCTCGTACATGCGGGCGACCGTCCTGACGCACTTCGAGGCGCGGGCGCTCTCCCGCTCCGCGCTCAGGCGCGCCGGCAAGCTCGCGCACGCGGAATGGGAGCTGGGAATGGGCCCGCACCGGCAGTACGGCCGCGCGCTCGTCGAGCGCGCCGAGCAGTATCTGCGCGTCGTGGCCTCCTGAGCGAATCGGCCATGGCGAGCGCGAACGTGACAGAGGTGCTCGAGAAGGGCGGCGCGGAGTACGAGCTTCTCCCGCACCCGCACACCGAGACGGCCGCGTCCGAGGCGGAGGCGCTCGGGATCTCCCCGGACGATGTCGGCAAGACGCTCGTGCTCGCCACGCCCGAGGGATACGTGCGGGCGGTTCTGCCGCCTCCGACCGTCTCGACCTCCGCAAGGTGCGCGGCCTCCTGGGCGCGGCCAAGCACAAGGTCCGGCTCGCCACCGAGGAGGAGCTCGCGCGGGACTACGGCGAGTTCGAGCTTGGCGCCGTGCCGCCCTTCGGCGGCGGGAGCGACCGCGTCCTGCTCGACGGCCGGCTGGCCGCCCGCGAGTCGGTCGTCGTCGAGGCGGGCTCACACGACGAGTCGCTCCGCGTCCGAACGGCCGACCTCGTCCGGCTTACGGGCGCCGAGGTCGCAGACATCATCCGGGGCTGAGCCGGAGCCGGACCTCGACCTTCGGGGGTGGTGGCACGCCCGCCCGGGCTCGAAACTGAGGAGACGAGGGTCAAGCGGTTCATCTCCTGGAGAGCGGCCGGCGCCGTTCTCCTCTGCGTCGCCCTCTCGCTGGCCGGGAGCATGCTCGCCCTGCGCGCGGCGGAGCCGGCCTCGCGGTCGGTCACGCTCGGCACGGTCGACGTCCGGGTCGCGCCCGCCCGCGGTGGACGGCTCGACGTCTACGTGCCGGTCGTCGACTGGGGCGTCCGCGCGCACCCGTATCGCGCGCCGTTCGCCGTCGAGCTCGAGTTTCGCTCCCTCGACCGGGACGCGGCGCTGGCCGCGCTCCGCTCGGGCGGGACAGCGGACACGAACCTCACGCTGCTCCGGCAGGAGCTCGGGGACGTCGTCGACGGACGGCCTCAGGCGCGCGGCCCTGCTCGTCTCTCTGGGCGCCCTGGTGGGCGGGCTCCTCGGCGGCGCGCTGCTCGCCGCGTGGAGCCGCCGGCGCTGGCTCGTCCTCGGGCCGCTCGCCGGGCTCGCGGTCTCCCTCGTGCTCGTCGGGCTTTCCGTGGCGTGAGCGTCAGCCGCTTCGACTACGAGGCGCTCCGCGAGCCGACCTTCTACGCCCGCGGGGAGGAGCTTCCCCGCCTGCTCGCCTTCTCCGAGCGCCTGCTTCGCGGACGGCGAGGGCTACGAGGACTCCTACGACGAGGCCGTAGCAGGGCTGACCCAGCTGATCGCGGTCGCCGGCGAGCAGGGCGACGGGAGTCGTTCGCGCGCACGCTCGTCGTCGCCTCCGACCTGCACTCGAACACGCTCGTCCTTCCGGCGCTCTCGGACTTCACGCGCGGGAAGACGGTGCTCTTCGCGGGCGACCTGACCCAGCGCGGCACGCGCTTCGAGCGGCCGATCGTGCCGAGGTGGCCCGCCTCGGCAGCCCCGTCGTGGCCGTGTCCGGAAACCACGACTCGCGCCCGCTGATGCGCGCGGCCGCCGGGGAGGGGATCGTCGTCCTCACGCGGAGCGGTCGCCTGCGGCCGGACGGCTCGATCGACGGTCACCCCGTCGTCTCGCTCGACGGCCTCCTCGTCGCGGGCTGGGACGACCCGCTCGAGAGCCCGGACGGCGCGCCCGGCCGCCGCCAGCTCGAGCTCGCCGAGGGCGGGTTCGTGCGCCGCGCGCGCAGAGCTCCTCGCCTGGTTCGACGCGCTCCCGGAGCGGCCCGACGTGGTTCTCGTGCACCGGCACGGCCTCGCCCACGCGCTGCTCGACCATCTGGCGGCGTCGGGCGGAGACCCGGTGCTCGTCGTCACGGGCCACGACCACCTCGGGCATGTCGACCGGGCCGGCGTCCACGCGCTCGTGGACGGCGGGTCGATCGGCGCGGACGGAGCGTTCGGCGTCGGCGAGGAGGTCTCCGGGCTCGCCCAGGTGCACCTCGACGCCCGAGGGCGCGCGCTGGCGGTCGACCTGATCGAGGTGGAGCCGGCGACCGGGGAGGGCCGCGCGCACCGGATCGAGGCTGGACGGACCGCCGTCCGAGGAGCCGGCGGCCGCCGAGCGTTCCTAGAGTCCGGGCGCCGCGGCTCGTTACGCTTTGCCGATGGAGGTGCTGACCCCTCGCACCCTCGGCGAGGCGCTCGCGCTCAAGGCCGAGCGGCCGGACGCAGTGCCCATTCAGGGCGGGACGGACGTGATGGTCGAGCTCAACTTCGACCGCGCGAGGCCGGAGGCGATCCTCAATCTGAACGAGGTCGCGGAGCTGCGCGGCTGGTCGCGGGAGAACGGCGTCGCTGCGGCTGGGCGCCGGGCTCACGTACACGGAGGCGATGGCAGAGCGAGCTCGCGGAGCTGCTGCCGGCGCTCGCCGAGGCGTCGCGGACGGTGGGCTCGCCCCAGATCCGCAACCGCGGCACGATCGGCGGCAACCTGGGGACGGCGTCGCCGGCGGGCGACGCGCTGCCGCCGCTGCTGGTGGAGGGCGCGGAGGTCGAGCTGCGCGAGCGTGCGCGGCGAGCGGGTCGTGCCGCTGGCGGAGTTCCTGCTCGGCCCGAAGAAGAACGCGCTCGCCGAGGACGAGCTGATCGCGGCGGTGCTGGTCGTCGCCGTCGGGCGACCGGCAGACGTTCATGAAGGTGGGGCCGCGGAACGCGATGGTGATCGCGGTCTGCTCGCTGGCGCTGGCGGTCGACCGGGAGCGCGGCGAGGTGCGGGCGGCGTACGGGTCGGCGGGGCCGGTGGTCGGCGCTCGTGACGGGCTCGCTGGACGAGCGGGAGGCGTTCCCGGAGCGGGTGGCCGAGGCGGCGCAGCCGATCGACGACGTGCGCGGGACGGCGCGCTACCGGCGGCACGCGCTGCGGGTGCTGGCCGCGCGGGCGCTCGAGCGGGTGCTGACGTGAAGATCTCCCTGATCGTCAACGGCGAGCAGCGCGAGGCCGACGTGTGGGCGGGCGAGAGCCTGCTGTTCGCGCTGCGCGAGCACCTGGGCCTGCCGGGGTCGAAGAACGCGTGCGAGCAGGGCGAGTGCGGCTCGTGCTCGGTGCTGCTGGACGGGGAGCTCGTGTGCGCCTGCCTGGTGCTGGCCGCGCAGGCGGACGGGCACGAGGTCGTGACGGTGGAGGGGCTGGCCGAGGACGGGCGGCTGCACCCGGTGCAGGAGGCGTTCGTCGAGACGGGCGCGGTGCAGTGCGGCTTCTGCACGCCGGGGCTGGTGGTGGCGACGGCGGCGCTGCTGGAGGCGAACCCGGAGCCGACGCGAGGACGAGATCCGCGAGGCGCTCTCCGGCAACCTCTGCCGCTGCACGGGCTACGCGAAGATCTTCGACGCGGTGCAGGCTGGCGGCGCTCCCGATGACGCCGGACCGCCATCCGCACATCCTGGGGCCACCCCGTCGCCTCCACCCGCTTTCAGCGTAACGCCGAAAAGCGCGCGCGTGGCACGCGCAACGCGCCGAAAGACGCACCAAGAGCCGAGTGAGACGCGCCATCGAGCACGCCGCCGCCCGCCCGGAAGCTCGAGCTCGGCCGCGTCGGCGAGAGCGTCCGCCGCGTCGACGCGATCCCCAAGGTCGCGGGCGAGTTCGCCTACGCGAGCGACCTCTTCGCCGCCGGCATGCTCTGGGGCCACACCGTCCGCAGCCCGCACGCCCACGCGCGCATCCTCGACATCGACACGACGCCGCGCCCGCGGCATGCCCGGCGTCCACGCCGTGCTCACGCACGAGGACGTCCCGGGCGAGAAGCGCTACGGGCTCGAGTTCCGCGACCAGCCGGTGCTCGCCTTCGACCGCGTCCGCTACTTCGGCGAGCCGGTCGCCATCGTCGCCGCCGAGGAGCCCGAGCAGGCGCGCCGCGCCGCGGCCGAGGTCAAGGTCGACTACGAGGAGCTCGAGCCGGTCACCGACCCCGAGCGCGCCCCCGACGCAGGACCCGATCCACCCGGAGCACTGGACGCGCGGGCACGGCTTCCGCGACGACCCGCGCCCCAACGTCGTCCGCTCGATCGTCATCCGGCACGGCGACCCCGACGCGCAGGGCGACGTCGCCGTCGAGGGACCTACGAGCTCGGCATCCAGGACCAGGCCTTCCTCGGCCCCGAGTCCGGCCTCGCCGTCCCCGACGGGGAGGGCGGCGTGGACATCTACGTCGCCACCCAGTGGCTGCACGTCGACCGCGACCAGGTCGCGCCCTGCCTCGGCCTCCCCAAGGAGCAGGTGCGCATCCACCTCGCCGGCGTCGGCGGCGCCTTCGGCGGCCGCGAGGACCTCTCCATGCAGATCCACGGCGCCATGCTCGCGCTGCACACGAACCGCCCGGTCAAGTTCGTCTACAACCGCGAGGAGTCGTTCGTCGGCCACATCCACCGCCACCCGGCGCGCATCCGGATGGAGCACCGCGCGAACCGGGACGGCAAGCTCGTCAACGTCCGCGCCCGACATCCTGCTCGACGGCGGCGCCTACGCCTCCAGCTCGACCGCCGTCTGCTCGAACGCGGCCTCCTTCGCCTGCGGGCCCTACGCGGTGCCGAACGCCTACATCGAAGCCACGTGCGTCTACACCAACAACCCGCCGTGCGGCGCCATGCGCGGCTTCGGCGCCGTCCAGTCGAACTTCGCGCACGAGGCGCAGATGGACAAGCTCGCCGCCGCGCTCGGGCTCGACCCCGTCGAGCTCCGCCTGCGCAACGCGCTCGCCCCCGGGGACACGCTGCCCGACCGGGCAGACGATCACCGGCTCGCTCCCGGTCGCCGAGGTGATCCGCCGCTGCGCCGAGCTCCCGGTGCCCGAGCCGGAGGAGCTTCCGCGCGACCCCATCCGCCTGCCCGGCGGCGCCGGCAACACGACCCGCGGCGAGGGCGTCGAGCGCGGCGTCGGCTTCGCCGTCGGCTTCAAGAACATCTGCTACTCGGAGGGCTTCGACGACTACACGGCCGCCCGCGTCCGCCTCTTCGCCGACCAGGACGGGGAGCTCGTCGCCGAGGTGCACTCGGCCGCCGCCGAGGTCGGTCAGGGCGTCGTCAACGTCATGGCCCAGGTGGCCCGCACCGAGCTCGAGCTCGAGAACGTCGTCGTCGCGCCGCACTCGACGGCGGGCGTCGGCTCCGCCGGCTCCTCCTCCGCCTCGCGCCAGACGTGGATGACCGCCGGCGCCGTCCAGCTCGCCTGCCGCGCCGTCAAGGAGGAGCTCGAGCGCCGCGGCGGCCGCTGCGCCGCCGGGCGAGGAGATCGACCTCGAGCGCATCTACCGCCACGCGCGCACGTTCCCGCTCGACCCGGAGACGGGGCAGGTCGTGGACGGGGACCGCGCGCACGTCGCCTTCGCCTGCGCGGCCATGCGCGCCGTCGTCGAGGTGGACGTCGAGCTCGGCCTCACGCGCGTCGTCTGGATCGGCACCGCCCAGGACGTCGGCACGCGCGCTCAACCCGCAGGCCGTCTACGGCCAGATCGAGGGCGGCACGGCCCAGGGGCTCGGGCTCGCGCTCATGGAGGAGATCCAGACGCAGGACGGCCTCATCACGAACGCGAGCTTCACCGACTACCTCATCCCGACCGCGCTCGACATGCCGCCCGTCGTGGCCGAGCTCGTGGAGGAGCCCGAGCCGTGCGCGCCCTACGGCGTCAAGGGCGTGGGCGAGCCGCCGACCGTCGTCTCCACCGCGGCGATCGTCGCCGCCCTCCGCGACGCGACCGGCCGCGAGCTGGCCCGCGTGCCCGTCCGGCCCGACGACATCGTCGGCCTCTGACGGCACGTAGCATCCGCCGCCATGGCCGGCTACACGATCACGAACCTGAAGGAGATCGAGGACTCGGCCGTCAAGTTCGGCCTCTCCCCGGATCTCGAGTCGCGCTTCGCCCGGGGGCCGCTCGAGACCGAGCAGCTCGGCCTCAGCTACCAGCGGCTCGCACCCAACGTCCGCGGCCCGTTCGGGCACAAGCACAAGGAGCAGGAGGAGATCTACGTCGTCGTGGGCGGGAGCGGACGCGTCAAGCTCGACGACGACGTGCAGGAGGTCGAGCAGTGGGATGCCGTTCGCGTCGCGCCGGAGACGGCTCGCTGCCTTCGAGGCCGGGCCCGACGGGATCGAGCTGCTCGCCTTCGGGGCGGCGCGGGCGGCGTCCAGGACGCCGAGACGCTGCCCGGCTGGTGGACGGCTAGCCGGCGATCCAGGCCGGCGGCAGTCGGCCGCGATCCGTCGACTCGCCTCCAGTCCGCGTAGGCCTCCGCGCTCGAGGAAGTGGCCTCGGCGGCCGAGGCGCCGTGCCGGGCCGCCAGCTCGTTCACCGGGTAGTGCGCCGTCCCGCCCGGGCCGCGCGGCGCCGACCATGAGGATCGCGCAGCGGCCCGTCGCCCGCCCCGACGAAGACGTGCTCCGTCCCGGCCGGGCAGTGGACGAAGTCCCAGGCGCGCAGCGGCCGCTCCTCGCCCTCGATGATCGCGAGGCACTCGCCGGAGAGCACGAGGAAGTCCTCCTGCACGCTCTCCGAGTGGTACTTCGAGTTCGGCTGCCCCGGCTGCAGCACGTGGATGTTGATGCCGAAGTCGGGGAAAGGCGCCTCCGGGTTCTCGAACGCGGCCCACGGCCCCGCTGACCTCGTGCCCGACGGCGGGCGCGTCGGCGACGTTGACGACGAACCACTCGGGCACGGCGGCAGCATCCTAGGGGACGACGACGAGCTTGACGCCTGCGCCCTCGCGACTGGCGGCGCCACGCGTCGGTGACGTCGGCGAGCGGCACCTGTCTCGATGTCGACGCGCACGTCCCCGGCGATCGCGTGCTCGACCAGACGCCGGTACTCGCGCTCGATCACCTCCCGGCCCGCGGGTTCGATACGGAACCCGAGGAGGTCGAGCTGCTTCCCGCGCACGGCCGCGGAGGTGAGCGTCGCCTCTGTCCCGGCCGACTGCCCCAGGCTGACGATCCGCGCGCCGGTGCGCGCAGGCCTCGACCGCCGCCTGGAGCGGCTCGCCCCAGAGCGGATCGACGACGAGGTTCGGTCCCTCGCCCCCACAGGCCTCGCGGAACGCGGCGGCAAGGTCGTCCTCGTCGAGGCGAACGGTCGCGTCGGCGCCGGCTTCGGCCGCGCGGGCGAGGCCCGCCTCGCTGCGTCCGGCAGCGACGACGCGTCCCGCTCCCAGCAGGCGAGCTCCCTGGACGGCGACGAGGCCCACCGTGCCCGTGGCGCCGAGGACGAGCACCGTCTCGCCCTTCGCGTACCGGCGCCCGCCACGCGACCGGCATCCAGCCGGCGAGCCCGGCGATCCCCATCGCGCCCGCGAGCGCCGGATCGGCTCCGTCCGGGACGGGATAGAGCGCCTCCCGCGGCGCGGCCACCAGCTCGGCGAGCCCGCCGTCGCGCCGGACGCCGAGCCCGCCGCCGTACGCCCAGACGAGCTGCCCGGATCCGAGCACGCGCCCCACGCACTCGTTTCCAGGGACGAACGGGAAGCTCGGGATGGCCGCCGTAGAAGCGGCCCGGCGCCGACCGCGATGTCGACCGGGTTGAGCGGCGTCGCCAGCACCTCGACGAGCACCTCGCCCTCCGCCGGGCTGGGGTCGGGCACCTCCTCCAGCGCAGGCGGGACGCCCAGCTCGCGGACGACCGCGGCCCTACGACTCCACCACCTGGAGCTCGGTCGTGACGTCGATCGAGCCACGATCGAGCGGTAGACCGGGCAGCGCCGCGTCTGGCACGTGTAGACGACCTCGCCCACGGCGGGATCTTGCCCGATCCGGGCCCTCTCTAGAGGAGGTCGGCGACGATGCCCGGGTGTCGCGCCCGCCAGCCGGCGAGGTAGACGCCGAGGTTCAGGCGCGCCTGCTCGACGCGGCGCGGCCGGCGGAAAGCTGACCTCGACGGTGTCTCGCCCCGTCTGCCTGACCGCGTAGTTCGCGCGCTTCAGCGCGGCGAGGAGGTCGTAGACGAAAGCCGGATCGGAGACGTGGACCCTCATGCCGCAGTTCTCGCTTTTGAGTGTGCGCCTCCCGAGCGGGCGCAGCAACTAGCCGAAAGGCGGGATCGCGAGCAGGCGCAGCTCAGCCCCGCCGCCGGAAGCCGAGCACCTCCCCGAGCGGGCGCGTGTTCAGGACGTCGTCCGCCGTCGCCCAGCCGCGGCGGGCGGTCGCGACCGAGAGCGGCATGAACCCGAGCCCGCGCACGGAGTGGGCGTCCGTCGAGCAGACGATCCTCACGCCGGCCGCGATCGCCTCGCGCACGTGCTCGCCGGAGAGGTCGAGCCGGTCGGGCAGCCCGTTCACCTCGAGCGCGACGCCCGTCTCGAGCGCGACCGCGAACACCTCGTCGAGGTCGAGCGCGTTCTCGGGCCGGCGGTTGAGCATCCGCCCCTTCGGGTGGCTGAGGCAGCGAGACGTCCGGGTTGCGCAGCGCCTCGAGCACGCGCTTCGTCAGCTCGCGCCGCGGCATCCGCTGGCCCCCGTGCACGCTCGCCTGCACCCAGTCGAGCTCGGCGAGGACGTCGTCCGGGAGGTCGAGCGTCCCGTCCGCGGAGGATGTCGCACTCGACCCCGCGCAGCACGCGGAGCGGCGCCAGCCGTTCGTTCGCGTCCGCGATCTCCTCCGCCTGGCGGCGCAGGTCCTCCGGGGTGACGCCGGGCACGACGCCGACGGCCGGCGTGTGGTCGCAGATCGCTATGTACTCGTAGCCGCGCGCGAGGGCGCCCTCGGCCATCTCGAGCACCGGAAGCCTTGCCGTCCGACCACGTCGTGTGGCAGTGGAGGTCGCCGCGCACGTCGGCGAGCTCGACCAGGCGCGGAGGCTCGCCGCGGAACGGCTCCTCGCGGAGCTCGGGCGGGCACCAGGGCACGCCCAGCCGCGCGTAGACCTCCTCCTCGCTCGCACCGTCCGGCAAGCGGCTCGAGCGCGGCCACGTACTCCTCGGAGCCGGTCGCGCGGACGAGCTCGGTGCCGAAGCGGCCGGGCTCGGCGACGACGAGCTCGACGGGCACGCCGTCGCCCGTGACGCCGAGGGCGCGGTGCTCCCCGCGCTCGACCACGGCCACGATCTCCGGAAGAGTCTCGAAACGATCCAGCGCATTGTTGTCTGATGAGACAATAGAGAGGCGGTCGGACGTCTCCCGCCAGCGGCGCGGGTCGCCGGCCACCTCGCCGCCCAGTGCCTCCGCCATGCGGCTCGAGCAGCTCCCACGCGCGGTGGAGGAGAAGCCCGCGCCGCGGCTCCGGCCGGGCCACCGCGGCCCGCTCCAGCTCTTCGAGGATGCGCTGCTCCGTCTTGGGCCCGATGCCCGGCACCTCCTTGAGCCGTCCCGCCAGCGCGGCCGCCCGCAGCTCGTCCGCCGTCCGAACGCCGAGCGCGCGCCCGATCTCGACGGAGCGCTTCGCCGAGAGCCCGAGGAGGCGGCCGATCCCGACGAGCTCGGGGGAGACCTCGCGCTCGAGCTCCCGCAGCTCGGCGATGTCGCCCGTCTCGACGAGCTCCGCGAGCCGGCGCTCGATGCCGGGCCCGATCCCGCGCAGCTCGCGGACGCGTCCGGAGCGGACGAGCTCGGCGACCGGCGCCGGCGTCGCGCGGACGGTCTCCGCCGCCTGCCGGTACGCCCGCGCCGTGTAGTACCTCGCCTCGGCGAGCTCGAGCAGCGCCGCGAAGGCGTCCAGCCGCTCGGCGATGGCGGCGTTGTCGAGGGTCGGCGCGCGACTCCACGGGCGTTATGGTGTCGCATGCCCGATCTCGCGCGGCGTCTAGCCGTGGCGCGCGGCGACGAGCCCGCCGACCTCGTGGTCGAGGGCGGCCGGGTCTTCTCCGTCTTCACGCGCGAATGGCTGGAGACGGACGTGGCCGTGGTGGACGGCTTCGTCGCCGGCCTGGGCGACTACGAGGGCCGCGAGACGCTCGACGCGCGCGGGCAGCTACGTCGTCCCCGGCTTCGTCGACGCGCACATGCACCTGGAGTCCACGAAGCTGCTCGTGGACGAGTTCGCCCGGCTCGTCCTGCCCTTCGGCACGACGGCGGTCGTCGCCGACCCGCACGAGATCGCCAACGTGCTCGGCACGGACGGCGTGCACTGGCTCGCAGACCTGGCCGACGAGGTCCCGCTCGACATCTTCTTCATGGCCTCCTCGTCCGTCCCGGCGTCGCAGTTCGAGTCGCCGCGGCGCGCGCTCACGGCCGGCGACCTGCAGGGGCTCCTGCGCCGCCGCCGCGTGCTCGGGCTCGCCGAGATGATGAACTTCCCCGGCGTCATCCACGGCGACCCGCACGAGCTCGAGAAGCTCGGGCTCGAGCTGGCGGCCCACGTGGACGGCCATGCTCCCGGCGTGCTGGGCAAGGATCTGCAGGCGTACGCCGCGGCCGGCATCCGCTCCGACCACGAGGCGTCCACGGTCGAGGAGGGGCGCGAGCGCCTCCGCGCGGGGATGTGGCTGCTGATCCGCGAGGCCTCCGCGGCGCGCAACCTGCGCGCGCTCGTGCCGCTCGTGGAGGAGTACGGGCCGGAGCGCATGGCCTTCTGCACCGACGACCGCGAGCCCGAGCACATCGCCGAGGAGGGCCACGTGAACTCGATGGTCCGCGAGGCCGTGGCGGCGGGCGTCGCGCCCGAGGACGCGCTCGTGATGGGCTCGTTCAACGCCGGCGCAGTGGCACGGTCTCAGCGAGTACGGGGCCGTCGCGCCCGGCTACCAGGCCGATCTGCTCCTGCTCCCCGACCTCGAGCGCTTCGAGCCCGAGACCGTGCTCAAGCGGGGGAAGCCCGTCGGGGAGATCCCGCGCGCGCAGGTGCCCGAGTGGGTGAAGCACACGGTGCGGATCCAGCCGGTCGCCTCCAACGACTTCCGCATCCCCTGGGAGGGCGGGCAGGCGAGGGTGATCGGCCTGGTGCCGGGACAGATCGTCACGGAGGAGCTCGCGGAGGAGCCTCGCGTGGAGAAGGGGCTCGCGGAGGCGGATCCCGGCCGCGACCTGGCCAAGATCGCCGTCATCGAACGGCACCTGGGGACGGGCCGCGTCGGGCTCGGGTTCGTGCGCGGATTCGGCCTCCGGCGCGGCGCGCTGGCGTCCACGGTCGCCCACGACGCGCACAACATCGTCGTCGTCGGCGTGGACGACGGGGACATGGCGCGGGCGGTGCAGCGCCTCTCGGAGCTGGGCGGCGGGATGGTCGTCATCGCCGACCGCGGCGTGCGCGCCGAGCTGCCGCTGCCCATCGCCGGGCTCCTCTCGGACGCGCCCGTGGATCAGGTCGTGGAGGGGAGCCGTGCCTGCGTCGCGGCTGCGCGGGAGCTCGGGTGCGAGCTGCCCTCGCCGTTCCAGACGCTCGCCTTCCTCGCGCTCTCCGTGATCCCGAAGCTGAAGATCACCGACCGCGGGCTCGTGGACGTCGATCGGTTCGAGCTCGTGCCGCTCGCGAAAACCGATCCCCGCGGCGCCTCGTAGCCACAGCCGAAGCCTCAACTGAAAGGGGTAGGGATGAGATTCCGTCGCCTCGCCGTCGTCCTCGCGGCCGGCCTCGTCGCCGTTGCCGTCGCCGCGCCTCTCCTCGACAGCGCGCCGGTGCGGGGGCCGTTCTTCGCGACCCTGCGCGGCGGGGCCGCCGAGGTTCCACCCGGTGACCCGGACGGCCGCGGGTCCTTCACCGCGATCCTCCACGGCCGCAAGCTCTGCTTCGGGCTCACCGTGGCCCACATCGGCCGCCCGATCGCGGCCCACATCCACCGTGGGAGGGCGGGCGTCGCCGGCCCGATCGTCAAGCCGCTCAGGTTCCCGGCGGTTGGTATGGCGGGCGCTTCCAGCGGCTGCACGATCCTCACGATCGCGCTCGCGAACCAGATCCGGACGTATCCGGGACGCTACTACGTGAACGTCCACACGGGCGCGTACCCGATGGGGGCCGTGCGCGGTCAGCTTCGGCGCTGAGGGCCGCTCCGCGCGGGTATAAGACTCCCTCGGAAGGAGGGAACGGATGACCACGGACCTGATGGTGCTGCTCGAGGACCGCCCGGGCACGCTGGCCGCCGCCTGCGAGGCGCTCGGGAAGGACGGGATCAACATCGAGGGCTGCTTCGCCTACGTGGGCGACTCGGAGGGGCTCCTTCACCTGCTCGTCGAGGACGCGGACGCCGCGCGGCGGGCGCTCGAGGACGCGGGCTTCCTGGTGACCTCCGAGCGGGAGGTGCTCCTCGTCGACCTCGAGGACCGCCCCGGGACGGCCGGCGAGACCCTGCGCCACATCGCCGCCGCGGGCGCCAACCTCGACCTCGTCTACATGGCCACGCAGACGCGGCTCGTCGTCGGGACGGACGACCTGGAGAGGGCGCGGGCCGCGGTGTAGATGCCGGCACGCAAGTCGCAGGAGAACTTCAATGAGACGCTGACCGCGTCGTCGTGGTACGGTCGTCGCTTCGCCATCGGCGCCGGCTTCCTTTTCGCCGGAGGCGGGAAGGGCGCCAGGCCGACTCGGCGACCGTCGCGACTTCACGAGCTCAAGAAGATTACTATCAAGACCTGCAGCTGGTTGAGCTCTTCGCTGAAGGGGTCTAGGAGGGATTAGTCGCATTGTAGACCTCGAGAGATTTATTCTCTCGCAAACATGGCTCTCCTCAGGAACCGGCCGCACCGAGTGCAGGCTGGTCGAGGGCGCACTCTGCTCCGACGCTCGAACGACCATTCGAACTCCAGCGATGCCATGGGTCGAAATTCGGCCGTAGTGTATGCGCCTGGCAGGATTCGAACCTGCGACCCGCGGGTTAGAAGTTCTGGTCTGAGGGGCTCAGCTCCAGCTAGCTGACCGTCGTCTTGCAGCCTAACTCTGATCGGCTTTGAGATTAGGGTCGCCCCGGAGAAGTGGAGACTGAGGGCCGGGGGCGAAATTCTCGGAGCCACGGGCTGACTCGCCGACAGGCCGCAATAACGTCCGCCCCCCGACTGGGCGCAATCGCTCGCTCACTCGGCTCTCGTCCCGCTCCGTCGGGGCGGCTGCCAGGCCCGCTGAGCCGATGTTATACAGCCCTCGGACCAGGCGTCGACGCTTGCGCGGCGTGGCTGCGCCTCAAGCGCGTGGGGCGCTGCCGTCACCTCCGTCTTGGTCACAAAACGGCGTCGCCCATGTCGTTTAGTCGAGTCCTTCTGCCCCTGGCAAGTCCTGGACAGTGAAATAGGTCGCCCTCGCTTCTCGTAGTCTTATGGAGTTCCGGCTTGAGCGCGACCACCTACCTCTCTCCGGCTTTTCGTCTGCTGGTGGTCGGACGAAACCTCACTGAAGGATACAAGAAGACTGTCTTCTGGCCGTTCTCGATAACGCCTACCCCTCCTTGCAAGGATGATCTTCGGCACCTCAGTGGCGTCGGTCTTGAGGATGGGGGGTTCGCAGAAGGTATTAGCGAGATGGATACCCTCCTTTCTTTATGACTACGAGGCTAACGCGGGCCCTTTGGCTTCGCCCCCGGAGAATGCCGGGTGAGTTCGACTAGGACTCCGAAAGGTCCACTGTGTATCGCGACAATCGACCGGATGCGGTCCTCGAGGGCAGCCTGACCTTCTCGCCCTCCGACCTCACGGGCTACCTGGCCTGCCCGCACCTGACGCAGCTCGAGCGGCGCGTCGCGCTCGGGCAGCTCGCCAAGCCCGCCGCCGAGAACCCCGAGGCCGAGCTCGTCAAGCGCAAGGGGGAGGAGCACGAGCGGGCCTACCTCGAGCGGCTCCGCGCGCAAGGCCGCACCGTCGTCGAGATCAGCCTCGAGCCCGACCTCGACTTCGAGCGCGCCGCGCGCGAGACCGAACAAGCCATCCGCAACCAAGCAGACGTCGTCTACCAGGGCGTCTTCGTCTCGCCAGACGGCTGGCGCGGCGTCGCCGACTTCCTCGAGCGCCAGCCGGACGGCACCTACGAGGCCGTCGACACGAAGCTCGCGCGGCACGCGAAGCCGGCGCACGTGCTCCAGCTCTGCTTCTACAGCGAGCAGCTCGCGCGCATCCAGGGCCGCCCGCCGGCGCGCATGCACGTCGAGCTCGGCTCGGGCGAGCGGGAGTCGCACCGGCCGGAGGACTTCGGCGCCTACTACCGCCGGCTCCGCGCGCGCTTCGTCGAGTTCGCCTCGCACGACCGCCCGACCGAGCCCTACCCCGTCCCCTTCTGCGAGCGCTGCGACTTCCTCCCGCTCTGCGAGGCCGAGTGGAGCAGCACCGACCACCTCTCGCAGGTCGCCGGCCTCCGCCGCACGCAGTTCGAGAAGCTCCGCGCCGGCGGCATCGACACGCTCGCCGAGCTCGCCCGCTGGGAGGAGGCCGAGGACGCCTTCGCCCGCCTCCGCGAGCAGGCCGCGCTCCAGCTCCACGCGCGCGAGACGGGCGAGCAGGCCTACGCCCTCGTCCCGCCCTCCCCCGAGATCGGCTTCGCGCTCCTCCCGGAGCCGTCCCCGGGCGACCTCTTCTTCGACATGGAGGGGGACCCGTTCTGGGATCCGAAGGGCGGGCTCGAGTACCTCTTCGGCGTCCTCTGGCAGGAGAACGGCGGCACGCGCTTCCAGCCCTTCTGGGCGCACGACCGCGAGAGCGAGCGCCGCGCGTTCGAGCGCCTCGTCGACCTCGTGCACGAGCGCCTGCGCGCCGACCCGCGCCTGCACGTCTACCACTACGCCGCCTACGAGACGACCGCGCTCAAGCGCCTCATGGGCCAGTACGGCACGCGCGAGCGGGAGGTGGACGACCTCCTCCGCCGCGGCGTCTTCGTCGACCTCTTCGCCGTCGTCCGCAACGGCGTCCGCATCTCGCAGCCGCGCTACTCGCTCAAGAACTTCGAGGTCTTCCTGCCGATCGAGCGCGAGGCGGAGATCAAGGAGGGCGGCACCTCGATCCTCAGGTTCGAGGAGTGGAAGCGGACGGGCGACGACGCGATCCTGGAGGAGATCGCCGCCTACAACGAGGAGGACTGCCGCGCCACGCTCCTCCTCCGCGACTGGCTGCTCGAGCGGCGCGACGGAGGCGATCGCGGCGTTCGGGCCGATCCCGAGCCCGGAGGCGGTCGAGTCACGCGAGGAGCGCGCCGAGAAGGTCGAGCGGGCCGAGCTGCGCGCGTCCCTCCTCGAGACCGGCGACCCTGCCGTGGCGCTCGCGGGCGAGCTGCTCGAGTACCACGACCGCGAGCGCAAGCCGGTCTGGTGGGCGTTCTTCGGGCGCGTCGAGATGTCGGCGGCCGAGCTGGTCGAGGACCCGGAGTCGATCGGCATGCTCGAGCTCGTCTCCGGGCCCGAGCCGGTGGCGAAGTCGCAGGCCTGGACGTTCACGTTCCCGCCGCAGGAGCTGAAGATCCGCCGGGGGCAGGACGTCGTCGACCCGGCGACCCGAAGCAGACGCAGGCGCGCTCACGCTGCTCGACCGCGAGGCGCGGACGCTCGTCCTCAAGCGCGGGCCCACGCTCGAGGAGGTGCCGCTGCCGAAGGCGCTCATCCCGGGGAGGCCCTACGACACGAAGTCGCAGGAGGACGCGCTCATGCGCCTCGGCCGCTCGCTCCTCGCCGGCGACCGGCGCTATCCCGCGCTCGAGACGGTGCTCCGGCGCACGCCGCATCCCGGCCCGATTCAGACGAACGACCTCGACGAGATGGAGCGGCTGCTGCTCGCGCTCGACGGCGGCCACCTCTTCGTCCAGGGGCCGCCCGGCTCCGGCAAGACGTGGACGGGCGGGCGCCTCGTCGCGCGCCTGCTCGCGCAGGGGAAGCGGGTCGGCGTCGCCTCCACGAGCCACAAGGCGATCCACAAGCTGCTCGACGAGGTCGTGGCGGGCGCGGACGAGCGCGGGCTCGAGCTGCGCGGCTGCAAGAAGGCGACGGGAGGGCAACCCGGAGTCGTTCTACGAGAGCGAGCGCATCGAGGACCTGACGAGCGTCGAGGACTGCCTCGAGTGGCCGCTCGCGGCCGGGACGGCGTGGCTCTTCGCCCATCCGAGCTTCGACCGGACGCTCGACTACCTCTTCGTCGACGAGGGCGGGCAGGTGTCGCTCGCCGACGCGCTCGCGATGGGGACGTCGGCGCGCAACCTCGTGCTGCTCGGCGACCCGCTCCAGCTCGGGCAGGTGCTCCAGGGGACCCACCCGGAGGGCGCGGGCGCGTCCGTCCTCGAGCACCTGCTCGGCGAGGCGGCGACGATCCCGGAGGACCGCGGCATCTTCCTCGAGCGGACGTTCCGCCTGCACCCGGACGTCTGCCGCTACGTCTCGGAGGCGTTCTACGAGGGGCGGCTCGTGTGGGATCCGTGCACGGAGGAGCGCTCGACGCCGTTCGGGACGGGCGTGCGCTACCTGCCCGTCGAGCACGAGGGGCGGCGGCAGGAGTCGCCGGAGGAGGCGGAGCGGATCCGGGCTCGAGATCGCGCGCGATGCTCGCGGCCGGGATGCGGCGAGAGCGACTTCAAGGTCGTCGCGCCCTACAACGCGCAGGTGAACCTGCTCCGCGAGGTGCTGCCCGCCGGCGTGCCGGTCGGCACCGTGGACAAGTTCCAGGGGCAGGAGGCGGAGGTCGTCTTCTACTCGATGGCGAGCTCGAGCGGCGACGACATCCCGCGCTCGCTCGAGTTCCTCTTCTCGCGCAACCGCCTGAACGTGGCCATCTCGCGGGCGCGCTGCCTCGCGTTCCTCGTCTGCTCGCCGCGCCTGCTCGAGGTGGACGCGAGGACGATCGAGCACATGCGCCTGGCGAACGCGCTCTGCCGCTTCGTGGAGATCGCCGAGGAGCAGGCCTGAGTTGGCCAGGCCCGGACTTAGATACGCGCGAGCCGCGCCGCGCGCCCGGGCCGGAAGGACCAGGCGTGAATCCCCGTGCGCCAGGCGACGGCCGCGAGAAGATCGAGGCGCCCGAGAGGATGAGGAGCAGCTGGGCGGCGAGCGCGAAGCCGACCGCATCCGGTGTGTCGACGCCGGAGACGACGAGGAGTGTCGCCCCGGCGGTGACCTGGGTCGCCGCTCCGGCTGGGCCGATCGGGATGGCGGCCGAGGCCGCAGCGGCGCAGATGAACATGATCGCGAGCGGGAAGGAGAGCGCGATCCCGAAGGTGCTGAGAGCAGGAAGATCGCGATCGACCCGGATGAGCCAGGAAGCGAGGACGAGGCACCGACGCGCGGGCCGCTTCGCGCCAAGGGGTTGCGCGCGGCGCGACCCAGCTGAAGAGCCGGAAACGAGGCGAGGCGCGTGAGGGCGCAGAGTCGGGGGAGTCCGAGCACGACCGCGGCCGCCCCGACGTCCTCCGATGCCGACGACGGCGAAGCCTGCGCGCACGGCGGGCGAGTTCCCGGGAACGCGGCCGCCGCCGTCGCGAGCGGCGAGAGCGCGACCGTGTCGATGAGACCGAGCGTGAGGAGCGAGAAACAGAGGCCGCGGACGCAGACCGGGCAGCCGGGATAGCGGCGGACGATCGCGACTCGGATCGCCTCGTCGAAGCGGCCCGGGAGCGCGACGCCCATGATCGAGGCGCCACCGCCTGCGGCGGCGAGCGCGAGCGGTTCCGGGCGCTCCTCCGCCCTGAAGAGACGGCGCCACCCGTAGGCCTTGAAGCCGTACGCAAGCAGGAAGAGGAGGCCTGCTGCCGCGACGGGGCGGGATTGCCTTGCGAGAGCGGCTAGCCGGAGTCGACGAGGGAGCGGCCCGCGACGGCGAGGATCGCGGTCGTCACGATCGAAAGCCCGAGCGAGACGGCGAGCCGTCCCCGTCGCGAGGAGCTAAGTCGAACGAGCGCTGGACCGGCCGCGCGTGGACCGTCCCTGAACCTCCGGGCCCAGGCCGCGCCCGGCGAGGACCGCTCACGAGTCCTCTGGGAGAGCGTCTCCTCGGGGAGCGTCTCGCCGGCGTTCTCAGCCCGCGCGGCTTCGGCCGCCCGCTTCTTCTCCTCCTTCTTCTCCTGCTTCCGCGCCCGGCGCTCCTTCACCGCCCGCTCGCGGTTCATCTTCGCCATCGTCTGCCGCCTCTTTGCGGTCGAACCCATATAGAAGCCCTCCGTTCGCTCGAGTTTCACGCTGCCGGAACCCACGCTCGCCTCACGGTAGGATCGCAGTTCCAGCCGACCACCCGAAGGAGGAACTGTGGCGACCCAGACCACGCCGCTGACGAGGGAGCAGCTTGCCGCGCTTCCCGACAGCTACTTCAAGGCCGTCGACGCCAAGGACGTCGACGCGATTCTCTCGCATTTCGCGGACGACGCGACGCTAACCGTCCAGACCGATCACGCCGTGTTCGAAGGCGCCGAGGAGATCCGCCGGATGTTCGTCGACTTCTGCGGTAACTCCAAGTCGATCTTCCACGAGATCAAGAACATCGTCGTCGAGCCCGCGGCCGGCAAGGTCGCGACCGAGCAGAGCTACATCGGCGAGCTCACGGACGGCACGAAGAACGAGATGCACAACTGCAACTTCTTCGACGTCAACGCCGAGGGCAAGTTCTCCCGGGTCATCATCTGGATGGCCGGCACGAACCCGCTGAAGTAGCTGTCTGAGAATCAGGCGCGGGCGAGCGTCGCCAGGAGCTCCTCGCCGTAGCGCTCGAGCTTCGTCGGGCCGATTCCCGGCACGCCGGCCAGGCCGCGCTCGTCGCGCGGGCGCCGGCGGGCGATCTCCTCGAGCGTCCGGTCGTGGAAGACGACGAAGGCGGGCACGCCGTCCGCCCGCGCGCGCTCGCGCCGCCACGCCTTCAGCGCCGCGAAGACGGGCTCGTCGACCGGGGCGGCCGGCTCGACCGCGCCCAGCACGCCGAGCTCCGTCCAGGAAGCGGCTCGGCTTCCCGGCCCAGGTGAGCTCGAGGTGCCGCTTCGCCCGCGTCATGCCCACGTAGAAGAGCCGCCGCTCCTCGGCCACGTCGGCGCGCTTCCACGGGCAGCTCGCCCTCGACGAGGTTGGGCAGGAAGACGGCCTCGAACTCGAGCCCCTTGGCGCGGTGGTAGGTGAGCAGGTTGACGCCGCGGCCCTGCGCCTCGTCGCCGAAGCGGGCCTGGAGGTCGGCGACGAAGTCGGCGACCGTCCGCGCGCCGTCGTCGAACTCCTCGGCGAGCCGGACGAGGCGGGCGAGGTCGCTCTGGCGCGTGAGCTCCTCGTTCCCGAGCCCCTCCGGGAGCACCTCCGCGAAGCCCTGCGCCTCCGCCGCCTGCCGCACCGCCTCGGCCGGACGGGCGCCCGCGAAGCGGCGCAGCAGCCGCAACGTCGCCCGCGCCGCCGGCCGCGCCAGGAACGCGCCGCCGCGCACCTGGTAGGGGATGCCCGCCTGCGAGAGCGCCTCCTCGTAGTCCTCCGAGCGGGCGTTGACGCGGTAGAGGACGGCCATCTCCTCGTAGGGGACCCCGTCCTCGCGGTGGAGCGACGCCGCCCGCGCGACGAGCGAGTCGGTCTCGCTCACGGCGTCGCGAAACGCACGCACGACAGGCTCGGGCCCGCTCGGCGCAGACGGCCCGCAGCACCTTCTCCGCGCCGCCGAGCCTCGGGCACGAGGCCGTTGGCGAGCCCGAGGATCTCGGGCGTCGAGCGGTAGTTCTCCTCCAGGCGCACGACCGTCGCGCTGCGGGAAGCGCCCGCGCACGGCGAGGAGGTACTCCGGGCTCGCGCCCGTGAAGGAGTAGATGGACTGGTAGTCGTCGCCGACGACGCAGAGGTCGTCGCGGTCGCCGAGCCAGCGGTCGAGGAGCGACTGCTGGAGCAGGTTGACGTCCTGGTACTCGTCCACGGTGAAGGCCCGGTAGCGCTCGCGGAACGTCTCCACCGCCCGCGCGTCCTCGTCGAAGAGCCGGACGGCGAGCTCGAGCACGTCCTCGAAGTCGATGAGCCCGCGCGCCTCCTTGCGCCGCTCGTACTCGCGGAAGACCCTGAGCATGAGGTCGGCCGGGATGGGCGGCTCGTGCCCGTCGAGCGACTCGCGGTAGGTCGAGGGCGTGAGGCGGCGGTTCTTGGCCCACTCGACCTCCGTCGCCAGGTCGCCGGCCGGCCGGTAGCGGAAGGGGACGGGCAGGGAGTTCGCGATCTGGCGGAGGAGGAGCGCCTTCGAGGGGAGGATCTCCCCGAGGCCGTCGCCCGCGAAGTAGCGGAGCTGGGCGAGGGCGGCCGAGTGGAAGGTGCGGGCGACCACGTTGCCGGCGCCGAGCCGCGCCAGGCGCCCGCGCATCTCCGTCGCCGCCTTGTCCGTGAAGGTGACGGCGAGGATCTGGGTGGGGAGGAAGGCGCCCGTGACGACCTGGTTGGCGATGCGGCGCGTGATCGTCGTCGTCTTCCCGGAGCCGGCGCCGGCGAGGATGCAGACCGGGCCGCGAACCGCCTCGACCGCCCGCCGCTGTTCCGGATTCAGCCCCTCGAAGATGCGCCCCCGGTCCACTGCGGAGGACCCTAGGCGAGCCGCTCGGAGGCTTCAACGGTGTCCGCTGCGGGCGGTCCGGGACTAGCATCGCTCCGTGCGCCCGCGCCCCGACCGCATCCAGCGCCTCCCCGAGGAGTACTTCGGGCAACTGCTCGCCCGCTTCGCGAAGGGGGCGGCCGAGGAAGGCGAGCCTCTCCTCGACCTGGGGCGCGGCAACCCCGACGTCGGGCCGCCCGCGCACGTCGCGGAGGTCCTCGAGCGGGCCGCACGCGATCCTGCCATCCACGGTTACCCGCCTTCCCGCGGCCTTCCAGAGCTGAAGGAGGCCGTCGCCGCCCGCTACCGCGACGTGTACGGCGTCGAGCTCGACCCCGAGCGCGAGGTCGTCGTCGTCCCCGGCACGACGAGCGCCATCGTCGAGCTCGCGCTCTGCCTCGCCGAGCCGGGCGACGCGATCCTCCTACCCGACCCGGGCTTTGCCGACTACCCGTCCGGGGTGGCGCTCGCCGGGGCGCGCGAGCTCTGGGTCACGCTCGACCCGGAGCAGGGCTTCGCGCCCGACCTGGCGTCGGCGCCCCGGGACGGGGTCGCTGCGCTCTACCTCAACTACCCATCGAACCCGTGCGCGGCGACGGCGCCGCCCGGAGTCTTCGGCGCCGCCGTCGAGTACGCGCACGCAAGCGGAGCCGCGGTCGTCCACGACTTCGCCTACGCCGACCTGGTCTTCGACGGCCGCCGCCCGGAGAGCTTTCTCGCCGAGCCGGGCGCGAAGGAGGTCGGCGTGGAGATGTTCTCCATGTCGAAGAGCTACGGGATGGCGGGCTGGCGGCTCGGCTTCGTCGTCGGCAACGCCGAGATCGTCGAGCGGGTGAACCTGATGGCGGATCACGCCCGCGTCGGCGTCTTTCGCCCGGTGCAGGAGGCGGGCGTGGCTGCCCTGACCGGACCGCAGGACACGGTCGAGGAGCGCCGGGCCCTCTACGAGGCCAGGCGCGGCCGCGTCCTCGCGACCGTCGGCGACGCCCACTGCGACGGCACGTTCTTCGTCTGGTGGCGGCTGCCGGAGGGCCTCACCGTCGAGCGCCTCTTCACCGAGTACCGGGTCTCCCTGGCGCCGGGCGAGGGGTTCGGGCCGAGCGGGGTGGGCTGGGCGCGCATCTCGCTGGCCACGCCGGACGAGGTTCTCGACCTCGGCCTGGAGCGCCTCGCCTCGGCCCTCGGCCGTGTCTAGGGCGCGCCCCGACCGTCTCGAGCGCCTCCCGGAGCAGTACTTCGCCCTGCTGCTCGGGCGGGTGGCGGAGGCCGCGGCCGCGGAGGGCGACGAGCTCGTCGACCTCGGGCGCGGGAACCCCGACGTGCCGCCGCCGGAGCACGTCCTCGAGGCGCTCGAGCGGGACGCCCGCGACCCGGGCGCGCACGGCTACCCGCCCTTCCGCGGGCTGCCCGAGCTGAAGGAGGCGCTCGCCGCCCGCTACGGCGCCGTCTACGGGGTCGAGCTCGACCCCGCGCGCGAGGTCGCGGTCGTCCCGGGCACGAAGACGGCCATCGTCGAGCTCGCGCTCGCCCTGGCGGAGCGAGGCGACGCGATCGTCCTCCCCGACCCCGGCTACCCGGACTACACCTCGGGCGTCGCGCTCGCGGGCGCGCGCGAGCTGCGCCTCCGGCTCGACCCCGAGCGGGACTTCATGCCCGACTGGGACGCCGCGCCCCGCGAGGGCGTGGCCGCTCTCTACCTCAACTACCCGTCGAATCCCTGCGCCGCCGCGGCCCCGCAGGGGGTCTTCGCCGCCGCCGTCGAGTACGCGCAGGCAACCGGAGCCGCGATCGTCCACGACTTCGCCTACGCCGACCTGGTCTTCGACGGCCGCCGCCCGGAGAGCTTCCTGGCCGAGCCCGGGGCGAGGGAGGTCGGCGTGGAGATGTTCACCATGTCGAAGAGCTACGGGATGGCCGGCTGGCGGCTCGGCTTCGTCGTCGGGAACGCCGAGATCGTCGAGCGGGTGAACCTGCTCTCGGATCACGCCCGCGTCGGCGTCTTCCGGCCCGTGCAGGCGGGCGGGATCGCCGCCCTCACCGGCCCGCAGGAGACGGTGGACGAGCGCTGCGCGCTCTACGACGCCAGGCGCCGCCGCGTGCTCTCCGTCGTGTCGGACGCCCGCTGCGACGGCACGTTCTACGTCTGGTGGCGGCTCCCGGACGGCGTCACCCCCGAGAGCCTGCTCCTCGAGCAGCGCGTTGCCCTGGCTCCGGGCGAGGGGTTCGGGCCGAGCGGCGCCGGCTGGGCCCGCATCTCCCTGGCCACGCCCGACGAGCGCCTCGACCTCGGACTGGAGCGGCTCCGCTCAGCCCTCGGCGCGTAGCCGCGCGAAGAAGAGGGAGTCCGCCATGCGCTCGATGTCGCGGCGGCGCGCGAGCACGGCCAGCCACGTGGCCGGGATCGCCTCCCCGCCGTAGACCGCCCCCGCGAGCTGGCCGAAGACTGCCGCGGTCGTGTCCGTGTCGTCGCCCAGGTTGACGGAGGCGAGCGCGCCCTCGCGGAACGTCTCGGTGCGGGCGAACGCCCACAGCGCCGCCTCGAGCGTGTGCACGACGTAGCCGGACGACTCCGGCGGCTCGTCGCGGCGGAAGGAGCCGCCGGCGATCTTCGCGATCTCAGGGAGCCAGGTCGCCGTAGGGACCAGAAGCCTTCCGCGAGGAGCTCCTCCTTCTCCACCCCGACCGCCGCGCCGGCGACGAGCGCGCCGAAGTAGCGGCACGCGTCGACGGCGATCGGGTTCGCATGCGTCGTCACCGAGCTCTCCCCCGAGCGGGCGACGGCGTCGGCTCGGTTCTCGGCGAAGAAGAGCGGCACGGGCGCGAGGCGCATGAGGGAGCCGTTTCCCGCCGCCATGGCTCCCTTGCGTCCCGACGAGGTAGGGTCGCGCGTCAGCTCGTAGCGGGCGAGCGCCATCGACATCGTGTGGCCGATGCCGTAGGCGTAGCCCGTGCTCGACCAGTGGCCGTCCTGCAGCCAGCGCAGGTAGCGGTCCATCTGGTCGCGCGCGTCGAACCCGCGCCGGGCGACGAGGCTCTCGGCGAGGCAGAGCGCGAGCGAGGTGTCGTCCGTCCAGGCTCCGACCGGAAGGCCGCGAGGGCCCCCGCCGACGAGGTCGGCCACCGGCGGGAACGAGTTGCGCGCGAGGCCTTCCCACGGCGTGCCGAGGGCGTCGCCCGCGGCCAGGCCGAGCAGCGAGCCGCGGTAGCGCGCCCGCAGGTCCATGGGGCTAGCGGTACCTGTAGACGATGCGCCCGCGCGAGAGGTCGTACGGCGACAATTCGACCTTGACGCGGTCGCCCGGAAAGATCTTGATGCGAAATCGGCGCATCTTGCCGGCGGTGTAGCCGAGAACCTCGTGCCCGGAGTCCAGATTCACCTTGAACATCCCGTTCGGAAACGCTTCGACCACCTCGCCCTCCATCTCCAGCTTCTCTTCCTTTGTGGCTATGGCTTCACCTCCCTCCGTGCCCGGAGAAGGATAGCCGCGTCGTGGCGCTGCGGATACTCGCGCTGATCGCGGCCCTCGGCCTGGCCGCGTGCGCGTCCTCCGGGGGTGAGGCGGAGCCGCAGGGGACGACGGAGACGGCGGTGCCGACGACGACGGAGGCCGCGCCGCCGCCTCAGATCGAGTCTCGGAGCGCGTTCGCCGCAGCTTGCAGACGCTCGCTGACGTCGGTTAGCTCGTGTGCCGCGAGGTCAATGCGCTCTTGCTGGATGTCCATGCGCTCTCGCTCGTTGTCGGCGCGCTCGCGAACCTCCTTGAGCTGGTCGGCCATCTCTTCCACGGTCTGAGTGAGTGCGGCTAGCTGGGCAGCGACGGCCGCTATGTCGTCTTGGGCTGTCACGTATGGCGATTCTATGCCCAGGAAGTCTGTCCTGAGGTCTCTCTCGGGGTCGGTCCGACGGCGCGTCAGTCGAGGCTGCCTCGCCGAGCCAGCCACTCCGCGGGCTGGCCGGTAACGCGGGCGATGAGGTCGAAGTGCCGGTCGTAGTGGAGGAGGACGGCGCCGTTGGCCTCGGCCACGGCAGCGACGAGAAGGTCGACGGGGGTCGGGCCGCGATGGTGGCTTCGCTCCGCAAGCGTTGCCTGCGTCCTGAACGCAAGAGCCTCGGCCCGGACGTCGAGCGGAAGGGTTGGAAGCAGGTGCAGCGCCTGCGCCAGCTCTCGATAGTCGGACGGGCCCCGCGCCGAGTGGAGGAGCTCGAGCGTCACTGGGGCGCAAAGCGCCAAGGAGTCCTGCTCGAGGAGCGACGACCAGCGGGACTCGACCTGACCGCTTCGGTGCCAGGCGCTCGTGTCAGCGAGGTAGAGGGCCACCTCGAGGACGGCGAAGCCGACGAACTTCTGCGGGCGAGGGACCGATGCCTCCGTCGCGTCGGATTCGCTCCATGATGCGCCGCCTCGCCGCGAGCGCGATCACCTCTTCGAGCGCGGCGTCCACGGTCTCGGCCAGCGTCGTCGTGCCGAGGATCTCGCGCGCTTCGTCGACCTTCTCGCGGTCGATGACCAGAGAAGTCTTGTCCTTCTTGGATATCTGTTTGGCCATGGTCTGGATATCCTAGTTCGGCCTGCCGTTGGCGTCCACCACCGGGTCTAAGATGGGCTTCCCGTGCCGGCAGCGCCCTTCGTCCACCTCCACGTCCACTCCGAGTACTCCATCCTCGACGGGGCGTGCCGCATCCCCGAGCTGGCGGCCCGCGCGGCCGAGCTCGAGATGCCCGCGGTGGCGCTCACCGACCACGGCTCCCTGGCCGGCGCGGTCGAGCTCTACCGGGAGGCCGGGAAGCAGGGCGTCAAGCCGGTGATCGGCTGCGAGGTCTACGTCTGCGACGACCGGCGGGCGCAGATGAAGGGCTACGCGCACCTCACCCTCCTCGCGGAGACGAACGAGGGGTACGCCAACCTGATCAAGCTCGCCTCGGCGGGCTTCCTCGAGGGCTACTACTACAAGCCGCGCGTCGACTGGGAGCTTTTGAGCTCGCACGCGACCGGCCTCGTCGCGCTCACCGGCTGCCTCTCCGGGCGCGTCTGCAAGGCGCTCGAGAACGGGCAGACGGCGCAGGCGGAGGCCGAAATCGCACGACTTCGTGACATCTTCGGGCCCACTTCCACGTATCTCGAGATTCAGAACGCCGGGCTTGATATCCAGAAGAGGATCAATGCCGAGCTTGCCACCCTCTCCCAGGCCACCGGCCTTCCGCTCGTCGCCACCGGCGACGTCCACTACCTGCGCAACGAGGACGCCCGGGCGCACGAGGCGCTCCTCTGCATCCAGTCCGGCGACACCCTCGCCAACCCCGACCACTGGAGGTTCGACAGCGACCAGTTCTACTTGAAAAGCCCGGCGGAGATGGCGGAGGACTTCGCCGACTATCCCGACGCGCTCGCGCGGACGCTCGAGATCGCCGAACGCTGCAACGTCTCCATGGAGCTGGGGGTCGTGCGCCTGCCCGAGCTTCCCCACGCCCGACGGCCGTGACGCCTTCGACTACCTCGTGGAGCTCTGCGAGAAGGGCCTGCAGAAGCGCTACGGCAAGTCGACGTCGGAGCTCGAGGAGCGGCTCAGGTTCGAGCTGAAGACCATCCGCGAGATGGGCTTCGCGGACTACTTCCTCATCGTCTGGGACTTCATCCGCTTCGCCAAGACGAACGGGATCGGAGTGGGGCCCGGCCGGGGCTCGGCGGCGGGAAGCCTCGTCGCCTACTGCCTGGAGATCACGGACATCGACCCGATGGAGTACGACCTCCTCTTCGAGCGCTTCCTGAACCCGGGGCGCAAGTCGATGCCGGACATCGACATCGACTTCTCCGTGCACGGGCGCGACCAGGTGATCAACTACGTCGCCGAGAAGTACGGCCGCGATCGCGTCGCCCAGATCATCACGTTCGGGACGATGATGGCGCGCGCCGCCGTCCGCGACGCCGGGCGCGTGCTCGACATCCCGTACGGGACGGTGGACAAGCTCGCCAAGCTGATCCCCGAAGGCCCGAAGGTCTATCTCGACGACTGCCTGAAGCCGGGAGCCGAGCTTCGCGCCGCCTACGACGCCGACGAGATCGTGCGCGGGATCGTCGACCTTGCCAAGCCGCTCGAGGGGCTGGTGCGCCAGGACTCCATCCACGCCGCCGGGGTCGTCATCGGCGACCGCCCGCTCACCGAGTACCTGCCGCTCCAGCAGAAGGGAGCCGACCAGGAGGTCGTGACGCAGTTCGCCATGGGCGACGTGGAGGCGCTCGGGCTCCTGAAGATGGACTTCCTCGGCCTGCGCAACCTCGACGTCATCGACAAGGCGCTCGAGCTCGTCGGCGGGATCGACCTGACGGGCATCCCGCTCGACGACGCGAAGACGTACGAGATGCTCCAGCGCGGAGACTCGACGGGCGTCTTCCAGTTCGAGTCCTCGGGGATGCGCGAGGCGCTCCGCCAGGTGAAGCCGACCGAGTTCGAGGACCTGGTCGCCCTCGTCGCCCTCTACCGGCCGGGCCCGATGGCCTACATCCCCGTGTACGGGAAGCGGAAGGCCGGCCAGGAGCCGGTCAGCTACCCCGACCCTCGCCTCGAGCCGATCCTGGGCCCGACCTTCGGGATCATCCTCTACCAGGAGCTGGCGATGGAGATCGCCAAGCAGCTCGCCGGCTTCTCGCCCGCCGAGGCGGACGATCTGCGCAAGGCGATCGGGAAGAAGATCCACTCGCTCATGGCGTCCCTCAAGGAGAAGTTCCTCGAGGGCTGCGCGGCGAACGGCGTCACGCCCGGCGTGGCGAACCAGCTCTGGAAGGACATCGAGTCGGCGCAGGACTACTCCTTCAACAAGTCCCACGCCGCCTGCTACGCGCTCATCGCCTACCGCACCGCGTACCTGAAGGCGAACTGGCCGGCGGAGTACATGGCCGCGCTCATCTCCTCGGTCATGAACACGAAGGACAAGGTGCCCTTCTACGTGGCCGCCTGCGACGACATGGGCATCGAGGTGGAACCGCCGGACGTGAACGTCTCCGCCGAGGACTTCCGCGTCGTCGAGGGCAAGATCCGCTTCGGGCTGAACGCGGTGAAGAACGTGGGCGGGACGGCCGTTCGCTCGATACTCGCCGCGCGGGAGGAGGGCGGGCCGTTCGGCTCCATCTGGGACTTCGTCGAGCGGGTCGACCCGCAGGTGGTCAACAAGCGCGCCCTCGAGAGCCTCGTCAAGTGCGGCGCCTTCGACTCGACCGGCGCCCCGCGCAAGGGGATGCTGGAGGTGCTCGAGCAGGCCCTCGCCTGGGGCGGCCGCCAGCACGCCGACCGCCTCTCGGGACAGAGCTCCATCTTCGACCTCGGGCCGGAGGAGGACGAGGCGGAGCGGCCGAAGCACCACGCGCCCATCCCGCCGGGCGAGTTCGAGAAGAACGAGCTCCTCGCCTACGAGAAGGAGGCGCTCGGGCTCTACGTGTCCGAGCATCCCCTCACCGGCGTCAAGGACGCACTCCGGCGGAAGACCGACTGCCGCATCGCCGAGGTCGAGCGGCGGCGGGACGGGGAGGTGGTCACCGTCGGCGGCATCGTCGGGGCGCTCAAGCAGCTGACGACGAAGAAGGGCGAGCCCATGGTCTTCCTGCGCCTCGACGACCTCTCCGGGTCGCTCGAGACGGTCGTCTTCAACTCCGTGTACGCGTCGGCGCGCGAGCTGCTCGAGGCCGACCGCATCCTCGTCGTCAAGGGGCGGGTTGACCACAAGGAGGGGGAGACGAAGCTCGTCGCCGTCGAGATCGCCCCCTTCGAGGCGACTCCGGACAAGGGCGAAGTGCGGCTCAAGCTCGACGCGCGGACGGCCCCTGCGGGGACGATCCGCGAGCTGGCGGACGTCGTGCAGAGCTTCCCGGGAGACGCACAGGTCGTCGTCGAGCTGGAGACCTCGGTGGGGCCCCAGACGTACGTCCTGGGGCCGGAGTTCCGGGTTCGCCCGGAGCCCGACTTCTACGCCGAGGTGAAGTCCCTCCTCGGCGAGACGGCGGTTCGGTAGCGGTCGTCAGGCGGCGGTGGGCGGCTCGGGAGCCCTACGGCTCGCCGGCTCGGGCTGTTCGGCCAGATGCGCCAGACGCAGCCGCATCGCAGCGCGAAGGCGCTTGCGCCTATCCGAGTCCCTCGGCGGCGGCGAGTCCAGCTCTTCGGCGAGGAGGGTGCCCAGAACGACGTACGGGTGCAGGTTGCCCAGTCTGCGCTGGTCCATGCCCACAGGACGCAGGAGCGCCCGCTTCTCTTCCGTCTCCTTAACTCCACGTTAAGAGGCTCGCTCACCGGACAACAAAACAACCGTTCGAGCGTTAGAACCGAAGCAGAGACATGAGCGGACCAAACAGTCAAATGCCGGCCGCGGAACTCGACCTCGAACTCGAATTCGACGCCGAAGGCGAGCTCGTCAGGAGCTGGCGCCTGCAGGCACTCGAGCGGGCCGGGTATTCGGCGGACGCCGCGGAGCAGCTGGCCGAGCTCTCTTACGTCGATCTGCACCTGGCGATCGACCTCGTGCGCCGCGGTTGCCCGCAGGACACGGCCCTGCGCATCCTCGTCTAGCGCCTGGGCCTACGCGCGGCGCCTGGTCGTCTAGGCTCTCGCCGTGATCCTCCTGGCGTCGATCCCGAGCCCGTCGAGCGGCGAAATCGAGGTCGGGCCCGTCGCGCTGCACGCCTACGGGCTCATGCTCCTCCTGGGCATCGTGGCGGCCACCTGGCTCACCGGGATCCGCTGGACGCGGCGCGGCGGGGACTGGGATCTCGTGTACCGCGTCGCCATGTGGGGCGTGCTGGGCGGCATCGTCGGCGCGCGGATCTACCACGTCGTTACGAGCTGGAGCACGGTGAACGGCGAGTGGTGGGAGCCGTTTGCCGTCTGGGAGGGCGGCCTCGGAGTCTGGGGCGGCATCGCCGGGCGGCGTCCTCGCCGGGGCGTGGGTCGTCCACCGCGCCGGCGAGAGCGTCTTTGCGTTCATGGATGTAGTCGCGCCGGGGCTCCTGCTCGCGCAGGCGATCGGCCGCTGGGGCAACTACTTCAACCAGGAGCTCTTCGGGAAGCCCACCGACCTGCCCTGGGGCCTCGAGATCGATCTCGAGAACCGCCCCGAGGGCTACACGCAGTCCGAGACGTTCCACCCGACCTTCCTCTACGAGTCGCTCTGGAACCTGCTCGGCGTCGTCGTCCTGCTCCTCGTCGACCGGCGCTTCAGGATCAAGCCGCCCGGTCTCTTCTGCCTCTACGTGGCCTGGTACACGTTCTTCCGCTTCTTCGAGGAGCTGCTGCGCATCGACCCGTCGCACGAGTACTTCGGGCTGCGCCTGAACGCCTACGTCTCCATCGTGGTCTTCGTCCTCGCCGTCCTCGGCTTCGTCTGGTCGCAGCGCCGCGAGGAGCCGCTGCGCCCGCGCCGCGGCGGAGCCCTCCGTGCCCGAGGGGCCGAAGATGGCCATCCCGAAGGGGCGCATCCGGCCCGGACGCTAGGGTCACGCGCATGGCGGTGGCCGTGCGCGAGCTGCCCCTCGACCTGGACGCGTTCGAGGGGCCCTTCGACCTGCTCCTCACCCTCGTGCTCAAGGAGGAGCTCGACCTCGCCGACGTGGACGTCGCCGAGATCGTGCTCGCGTTCGTCGCGCGCCTCGAGGAGCGCGGGGAGCTCGACGTCGAGGCGCGCGGGTGAGTTCCTCGTGCTCGTCGCAGCGCTCCTCGAGCTGAAGGCGCGCGCCCTCTTCCCGGACGAGGAGCTCGACTTCGGGGACCTCGACCCCGAGGAGGCGGCGGGCGAGCTCGCGGAGCGCCTTGCCCTCTACCGCCGCTTCAAGGCGGCCGCGGCCTGGCTCGAGGAGCGGCTCGCCGCCGAGGGCGACCGCTTCTTCCGCCTCGGCCCGGCTCCGCTCGCGCCCGTCCCGGCGCGGCCCTTGGCGCCGCAGGACCCGCAGCTCCTTCTGGTGGCCCTGCGCGGGCTCGCCGCCGAGCCGCCGGACGTCTCGCTGGGCCACCTCGCGCTCGGCTACCCGCCCGTCTCGCGCTTCCTCGAGCGCTTCCGCGCCCTGATCAGGAAGCGCGGCCGCTTCGCCTTCGACCGCGAGGTCGACGGGCTCACACGGCCCGAGCAGATCGTCGCCTTCCTCGCCCTCCTCGAGCTGCGCAAGCGGGACGAGATTGCGGTCGGACAGACCGCGCCCTTCGAGCCCATCACGGTATGGAGCGCAACCTCCGCCTCGTAGAGAACCCCGTCGACCGCCTCGCGCGCACCCTCGAGGCGCTCCTCGTCATCGCGTCGAAGCCGCTCTCCCTGGAGGAGCTCGCCGCCGTCGCCGACGACGAGCGCGAGCGTGTGGAGACGGCCCTGGCGCTCCTCGCCTCCCGTTACCGCGAGGGCCGGAGCGGCATCGTCCTCGAGCAGGCCGCCGGCGGCTTCGCCTTCCGGGCCGCGCGCGAGGCGGCCGAGGCGTGCGCCCGCCTCGTCGAGCGGCCCGTGCAGCGCGGCCTCTCGCAGGCCGGGCTCGAGACCCTGGCCGTCGTCGCCTATCTCGGCCCCGTGAGCCGCCCCGAGATCGCGCGCATCCGCGGCGTCGCGGCCGACTCGGCCGTGGCCGGGCTCGTCGAGCGCGGGCTGGTCGCCGAGGCCGGCCGCGCGGGGGAGGGCGGCGCGGTCCGCTACACGACGACGCCGCTCTTCGAGCGCGTCTTCGGGCTGCAGGACCGCTCCGAGCTGCCGCCCCTCGACGAGCTGGCCGGGGACGCCGAGGACCTGCGCGCCCGCCTCGAGGACGTGGCCGGCCGCCGCGGCGCCTGAGACCTCCTAGGTGCTCCTGACGATGCCCTCGGCCTCCGTGCGCGTGAACGCGCGCAGGGTCTCCGTCGTCACCTGCCCGTGCTGCGCCACCTCGATGAGGATCTGGTAGGCGGTCTCGTCGTCAGGCGCCTCGAAGATCTCGACCACGTCGAAGCGGCCCAGGGTGACGTACGCGTCGATCAGGCGCCCGCCGCGCTCCTGGATCGCGCGCTCGGCCTCCTCGACCCGGTCGCGCCAGGCCGGGATCCCGCCCAGCCCCTGGGACGTCCACTTCATTAGCGTGATGTAGACCGGCACGCGAACATCATGACCGCTCGCGCCCGATGGCGTGACGGACGCGTCCCTTCCAGCCCTGTCCCGGGGTCTGACCCCTGGACATGGCCGTCCGGACCCCTGTCGCCCTCGGCGCGTTCACCTTTCGTCCACAGCCGTCCTACGGCGCAACGCCGCTTTGCACACCCTGGGGACGAGAAAACCGTCCGCACGGGACATGTCAGGGGGACAGACCCCTGGACATGTCCCTTGGGGGCATGATGGGCGCGTGCGCCTGAACGCCTACCTCGCCCGCGCGGGCCTGGGCTCGCGCCGCGCGGTCGAGGAGCTCATCCGGGCCGGGCGCGTGCGCGTGAACGGCGAGCCGGCCGGTCTGGCCACCTACGTCGACCCGGGCGACCGCGTCGAGGTGGACGGGCAGGCCGTCGAGCCGGAGCCTCCGGCGTACGTGCTCCTGCACAAGCCCGCGGGCGTGGTCACGACCGCCCGCGACCCGCACGGGCGGCCGACGGTCGTCGGGCTCGTGGGCCACGAGCGGCGCGTCGTGCCGGTCGGACGTCTGGACGCGGACACGACGGGCGCGCTCCTGCTCACCAACGACGGCGCGCTCGCTCATCGGCTCATGCATCCGCGCTACCAGGTGGACAAGGTCGTACGAGGTCGAGGTGGAGGGGGAACCGGACGCACGCGCCCTGCGCCGGCTCGCCGAGGGCGTCGAGCTCGACGACGGCCCCACCGCGCCCGCGGGCGTACGCCGCCTCGGGCCGTCACGCCTCGAGCTCACGCTGCACGAGGGGAGGAAACATCAGGTCAAGCGCATGTGCGCCGCGGTCGGCCACCCAGTGCGCCGTCTCCACCGCCCCGCCTACGCGGGCCTCACGCTCGAGGGTCTGGCCCCCGGCGAGTGGCGAGAGCTCACGCAGGAGGAAGTGCGGGCGCTACGGGCCCCACGGCGCCCAGAGCCGGTCGGGCATCGTGGTCGGCATGATGTCCTCGACGACGACGAGCCCGGTGAGGCGGTCCCAGAGAGTCCGTCCGGCTGAGTCGATCAGCATCCAGAGCTGGCCGACGCCGCCCGCGACGGCAACGGCGACCGCAACGCGCCCGGCGGTCTCCTCGAAGGTGCTGAACTCGCCCAGCGGCGGCTTGCCCTGGATGTAGGAGTACGCGTTCAGGGTCGCGACTGCGACGGCCAGCCCGAAGAGGCTGCGAAGGACGGCCCGGCCGAGCGCCGGCGCCTTGCCCGTGGCGACCGCGCGAACGTGGATGTCGAGCGCCCGCATCCCGATCGTGTGGCCGCTTGCAAGGAGCCCGGAGAAGTACGCGACGATCACCCCGAGCGCTGCGGCCTCGCTGATCCAGAAGACGACCGAGCGAACGCTGCCCCCGAACAGCTCCGCGATGGCCTGCGCCACCCCGGCGACGATCAGAGCCAGGAGGTAGAGGACTCCTGCGAGCGCCCAGTCGATGGCCGCCGCTAGCCCCCGCCGCCACAGGGGCGCCGACGATGCGGTGTACGCCCCTCGCGGGTCGGCGTACTTACGGCCGGACGAAGCCAACGCGCTCATAGGCTGCGTCCAGCGTCACGCTCGCGATCGCGCTTGCCTTCTCGGCGCCTTCCGCCAGCGTCGCCCGGAGCGAATCCGTGTCCGCGCGCAGCTCGCCGTAGCGCAGGCGAATCGGATCGAGCAGCTCGACCACCGCCTCGGCCACGTCCTGCTTGAAAGCGCCGTACCCGGCTCCGTCGTAGCGGGCCTCGATCTCCTCGAGTTTTTCGCCCGTCGAGACCGCCATGATCTCGATGAGGTTGGAGATGCCGGGCTTGTCGCCGGCGCGGACCACGTCGCGCCCCGAGTCCGTGACCGCCGAGCGCACCTTCCTGCGGATGGCGTCGGGAGGATCGAGCACCTTGACGGTGCCGAGCTCCGTGCCGAGCGACGTGGACATGCGCGTCTCGGGGCTCTGAAGATCCATGATCTTGGCGCCCACCTCACCGTACGTGCCTTCGGGCACCTTGAACGTCTCCCCGAAACGCTGGTTGAACCGCTCGGCGAGGTCCCGCGCGAGCTCCAGATGCTGGCGCTGGTCCTCCCCGACGGGGACCAAGTCGGCCTGGTAGAGGAGGATGTCGGCGGCCTGGAGCACCGGATAGGTCATGAGCCCGACGGAGAAGCCGGACTGGGCCTCCGACTTCTCGCGGAACTGCGGCATGCGGCGGAGCTCCCCGAAGGGCGTCATGCACTCGAGCACCCACGTGAGGCGTGGATGCTCGGGTACGTGGCTCTGGACGAAGAGCGTGCAGACCTGGGGATCGAGCCCGCACGCGATGAGGAGGGCCGCCAGGTCCAGGGTCGATTCCCGGAGCTCGGCGGGGTCCTGCGGAACCGTGATCGCGTGGAGGTCGACGATCGGGTGGAAGGCGTCGACCTCGTGCTGCTGCTCGGCCCAGCGGCGGATCGCCCCGATGTAGTTACCGAGGTGCTTCTCGCCGGTGGGCTGAATTCCCGAGAGAACGCGCATTTTCACCACGATTATGGCAAGTACACTGGAACGCCAATGGCCGTGAACGGCAGCCCCGAGCTTCTCATCGTGATGGGCGCGCACGCGACGCCCGAGCAGGTGGACGAGGTCGTCGCCCGCCTCGCCGAGGCCGGCGCGCACGCGCACGTGACGCCCGGGCGCGAGGCGACCGTGATCGGCGCCATCGGCGAGCGCGAGCTCCTCGCCACCCTCCCCCTGGAGGGCTTCCCCGGCGTCGAGCAGGTCCTGCCGATCCTGAAGCCGTACAAGCTCGTCTCGCGCGAGATCGCGCCTGACCCGACCGTCATCGACGTGCGCGGGCGGCGCATCGGCGACGGGTACTTCGGGCTCATCGCCGGCCCCTGCACCGTGGAATACCGCGAGCAGACGCTCGAGACGGCGCGCGCGGTCGAGGCGGCGGGCGCGACGATGCTCCGCGGCGGCGCCTTCAAGCCGCGGACGTCGCCCTACACCTTCCAGGGTCTCGGCGTCGACGGCCTCGCCATCCTCGAAGAGGCGCGCGCGGAGACGGGGCTCCCTCTCGTGACCGAGCTCATGGACCCGCGCCACGTCGAGGCCGTCGTGGGGACGGCGGACGTGATCCAGATCGGCGCCCGCAACATGCAGAACTTCATCCTGCTCTCGGAGGTGGGCAAGGCGGGCAAGCCCGTGCTGCTCAAGCGCGGCCCGTCGGCCTCCGTGGAGGAGCTCCTCATGGCCGCCGAGTACGTCGTCAAGGAAGGCAACGCCGACGTGATGCTCTGCGAGCGCGGGATCCGGACGTTCGAGCGCTCGACCCGCTACACGCTCGACATCGGCGCCATTCCGGTGCTGAAGCAGGAGACCCATCTGCCCGTGATCGTCGACCCCTCGCACGCAGCGGGCCGGCGGGATCTCGTGCCGGCGCTCGCGCGCGCGGCGGTGGCTGCGGGCGCGGACGGGATCATCGTCGAGGCGCACCCGCGGCCGGACGAGGCGCTCTGCGACGGTCCGCAGCTCATCCCGACGGCGGAGTTCGGGGCGTTCGCCGACGAGATCCGCTCCTTCGTGGCGCTGATGGGCAAAGAGATCGGCTGATTGGCGCTCGACCGCCTGGCCATTGTCGGCACCGGCCTGATCGGGTCCTCCATCGGCCTAGCGGCCAAGCGGGCCGGGGTCGCGCACGTCACCGGCTGGGACGCCGACCCGGAGTTCCTTGCCGTCGCTGCCGAGCGCGGCTCCCTCGACGAGCCGGCGGAGAGCCTCGTCTCCGCGGTCGAGGAGGCAGAGCTCGCCGTCGTGGCCACACCCGTGGCGGCGCTGGCGGACGGGATCGCCGCCGCGCTGGACGCGGCCATCGACGGCTGCACCGTCACCGACGTGGGCTCCACGAAGGCCGCCCTCTGCGCAGACGTCGGCGACCGCGCCCGCTACATCGGCGGCCACCCTGTCTGCGGCTCTGAGGCGCGCGGGCCCACCCACGGCAGCGAGCAGCTCTTCGACGGCGCCACGTGGTTCCTGACCCCCGTGGCGGAGACGGAGCCCGAGCGCTACCGGCTCCTGCACGGCTTCGTCGCCTCGCTCGGCGCCGTGCCGGTGGCTATCGACCCGGCTGCGCACGACCGCCTGATGGCGCTCACGAGCCACCTTCCGCATGCGCTCGCCAACCTGATCCTCAACCACGCCGGCTCGGTCCGGGTGGACGGCCACGAGCCGTTCGTCTCGGCCGGCGGGTCGCTGCGCGACATGACGCGCGTGGCCGGCGCCAACCCGCGGATCTGGATCGACATCTTCCTGGACAACGCCGGCGAGGTGCGCGCGGCGCTGGCCGAACACCGCCGCCGCGTGGAGGAGCTCGAGCGGGCGCTCGACGCGCGCGACGCGGGCTGGCTCGCGCGCTGGATCGGCGAGGCGGCCGGGAACCGGCGCCGGCTCCTCCAGGAGGCCTACGCGGACGTCGGCACCCTCCAGCGTGTGCGCGTGCACGTGCCCGACCGGCCGGGAGTCCTCTCGAGCATCACCCAGGCGCTCGGGGCCGAGGGGATCAACATCGAGGACTTCGAGCTCGAGCACCTCTCCCCCGAGCGGGGCGGCACGCTCAGCGTGCTCGTCGCCGGCGAGGAGGCGGCGCGGCGCGCGGCGGAGCTCCTCGAGGCGCAGGGCTACGGCGTGATCGTCTCCCCGGCCTTCGAGGACTAGTGCCGTGCGGTGATGCGCGTCGAGCCGGCGGTGTCCCTGCGCGGCGACATCGCCGTTCCGGGGACAAGTCCATCTCGCACCGCGCCCTGCTCCTCGCCGCCGTCGCGGACGGGGAGAGCGAGCTCGACGGGTTCGGCGACTCCGAGGACACGCTCTCCACCGCTCGAGCTGTGGGTGCGCTGGGGGCGGAGGCGGATGTCGACGGTGAGCAGGTGCGCGTTCGGGGCGTCGGCCTGAGGGGGCTCCGAGAGCCGGCCGAGGCGCTGGACTGCGGCAACGCGGGCACGCTCATGCGGCTCCTGCCGGGGCTCCTGGCCGGACAGGAAGGGCGCTTCGAGCTCGTCGGCGACGAGTCGCTCAGCCGGCGCCCGCTCGAGCGGATCGCCGAGCCGCTCGGGCTCATGGGCGCGCGCGTGGAGACGACCGACGGGCACGCGCCGCTCCGCGTGGAGGGCGGCGCGGCGCTCCGGCCCATCCGTTACGAGCTGCCCGTCGCGAGCGCGCAGGTCAAGTCCGCCGTGCTCCTCGCCGGGCTCTACGCGGAGGAGGGACCGACGACCGTCGTGGAGCGCCACCCGAGCCGCGACCATACGGAGCGGCTGCTCGAGGCGGCCGGCGCGCGCGTGGGCAGGAAGCCGGGGGCGCCGTCCGTGTGGCCGGCGGAGCGCCTGCGGCCGCTTCGGCTCGCGATCCCCGGCGACTTCTCGGCGGCGGCGCCGTTCATCTTGGCCGCGACCCTGATCGCCGAGTCGGAGGTGCGGCTGCACGGGGTGGGGGTGAACCCGACGCGCACGGGCTTCCTCACCGTGCTGGAGCGCATGGGGGCCCGCATCGCCGTCTTCAATCGGCGGATGGTGGGAGGGGAGCCGGTCGCCGACCTCGAGGTCGAGTCGGCGGAGCTCGTCGCCGCGGAGGTGAGGCCCGAGGAGGTGCCGGGCCTCGTGGACGAGCTGCCGCTCTTCGCGCTCGCCGCCGGGATGGCGCACGGCGAGAGCGTGGTCACCGGCGCGCAGGAGCTGCGCGTGAAGGAGTCGGACCGTCTCGAGACTGTGAAAGATGCGCTCAGACCCCTTGGAATCCGGATCGAAACCCACCATGATGGCTTCCGGGTACGTGGGGTTCCCACCCGCCCTAAGGGTGGGGGCGTGGTGGAGGCGGGCGGCGATCATCGGATCGCCATGCTGGGGGCGATCGCGGGTCTCGTATCGCGCGAGGGCGTCGAGCTTCAGGGGGCGGAGAGCGTCGCTGTAAGCTTCCCCGACTTCTTCGCCATGGTCGACGCGCTCGCGCAGAGGTGACCTCGATGATTGACCGGAAATTGCCCGGAAACCGTGGCACCGCCGGATGACGCCCGTGACGCGTCACCTGAGTCCACGCTCGTTCCTCGCCCGTACCTTTCAGGTACGAGCTCGGAATGATCGCGGCCTCATGCTCGGTCTCGGACGCCCCCGCCGGCACCACACTTTCCGGCCAACCATCTCGCCGTGATCGTCGCCATCGACGGCCCGGCGGGGGCCGGCAAGTCCACCGTCGCACGCGGCCTGGCCGAGCGGCTTGGCTTCCGCTACCTGGACACCGGCGCCATGTACCGCGCGCTCACGTGGCTCGCTCTGGGTGAAGGCGTGTCGCTGGAGAACGGGGAAGCCCTCGCCGCGCTCGCCCGGGGGCGTCCTATCGAATTCGCCGACGAAGACCGCGTCCTCGTCGGGGGCGCCGACGTCACCGACGAGATCCGCATGCCCCGCATCGACCGGGTCGTCTCCTCCGTCGCCCGCCACCCCGAGGTGCGCGAGATCATGCGCGAACGCCAGCGCGAGCTCGCCCAGCTCGGGAACGCCGTCATCGAAGGCCGCGACATCGGCACCGTGGTCTGCCCGGACGCGGACGTGAAGGTCTACCTCGTCGCCGACCCGACCGTCCGCGCGCGCCGGCGGCTGTCCGACCGGCCGGAGATCGGCGCCGAGGCGCTCGCCACCGACCTCCGCCTCCGCGACGAGCGCGACTCGGCGCAGATGAGCCCGGCTCCGGACGCGGTCACCATCGACACGACGGATCTCACCGTGGAGAACGTCCTCGCCCGGATCGAGGAGCTCGTCGCGGAGCGGGCGCGCGCATGAAGTTCGAGGACGTCGTCTACTGGTCGGTCGGCAAGGGCCTCATCGGGACCGCGACGAGACTCCTCGTTCCCATCAAGGTGTACGGCCGCGAGCGGATCCCGCGCGAGGGCGGTCTCGTCCTCGCCATGAACCACTTCTCGTACGCCGATCCGCCGGTTTTCGGCACCGTCTTTCCGCGCAGGATCGTCTTCGTGGCCAAGACCGAGCTCTTCGACTCTCCCGGGCTCGCCCAGCTGATGCGCGCCCACGGGACGCTCGCCATCCGCCGTGGCGAATCGGACCGCGACGCGCTGCGGCGCATGCGCGAGGCCGTGCGGCACAACGAGGTTCTGGGCCTCTTCGTCGAGGGCACGCGCCAGCGCGCCGGGATCCCCGGGATTGCGAAGCCCGGCGCGGCGATGGTCGCGGTCCAGGAGGGCGTGCCCGTCCTGCCGGCGGCCATCCACGGCTCGCAGCACTGGCGCCCGGTCAACTTCCACCCGGTCTCGGTGGCGTTCGGCGAGCCAATGCGCTTCGCCGACTACCCGCGGAACGGCAAGGGCTATGCGGCGGCAACGGAGAAGGTCCAGGCCGAGCTGCAGCGCCTCTGGGAGTTCCTCGTGGAAATGCACGAGCGCGGCCGCCCGGAGGGCACGCCGCCCCGCCGCGCGCACGCTCCCTCGAAGGTGGGCTAGGAATAAGTCACGCGCCGCTCCTCGGCGTCGTCGCGGTCGTCGGCTTTCCCAACGTCGGCAAGTCGACGCTCGTCAACCGCCTGTCGGCCACGCGCGAGGCCGTCGTTTTCGAGACGCCCGGCGTAACGCGCGACCGCAAGGAGATCGTCTGCGAGTGGGCGGGCAAGCGCTTCATCCTCGTGGACACGGGCGGGGTCGACGTCGCCGACCCGTCGCCGCTCACGCAGAGGGTCGCCGAGCAGGCCCGCCTGGCCGTCGCCGAGGCCGACCTCGTGCTCTTCGTCGTGGACGCGCGCTCCGGCATCACCCCGGGCGACCAGGAAATCGCCGACATCCTGCGCCGCGCCCACAAGCCCGTGATCGTCGTCGCCAACAAGGTGGACGACCCCCGCCGCGACGCGGACGCGCTCGAGTTCCACGCGCTCGGGCTGGGCGAGCCGGTGGCGCTCTCCGCCCTGCACGGGTACGGCACGGGCGACCTGCTCGACGGCATCGTGGCCGAGCTTCCGGGCGAGGGCCCGCCGGAGGTGGGGGAGGAGGCGATCCGGGTCGCCGTCCTCGGCCGCCCCAACGTGGGCAAGTCGAGCCTCGTCAACGCGCTCCTCGGCGAGGAGCGGGTGATCGTCTCCGAGCAGCCGGGGACGACCCGCGACTCCGTGGACACGATCCTCCGCCGCGGCGAGACGCACGTTCGTCCTCGTGGACACGGCCGGCCTGCGCCGGAAACGCCGCCAGCGCCAGGGGATCGAGTACTACTCGGAGCTGCGGGCACTCCGGGCGGCCGAGCGGGCGGACGTCGCCCTCGTCCTCGTTGACTCCTCGGAGCGCCTCGTCGACGGTGACCTCGCGGTCGCCGACGTGGCCCGCACCGCGGGGTGCTCGACGCTCGTCGTCCTCTCCAAGTGGGACATCGCCGCGGTGGGCATCGAGGACGTGCGCCCGCGCCTGGAGCAGCGGCTGCGGCAGCGGCCGCCGATCGTCGCGGTCTCCGCCAAGACCCGGCGCGGCGTCGGCCGCCTGCTCGACCGCATCGAAATGCTCTTCGCCAAGCACACCGCCCGCGTCGCCACCGGCGAGCTGAACCGCTTCCTGCAGGAGCTGCGCGAGCAGCGGCCCGGCCCCTCCCGGAACGGCCGCCGGCTCAATCTCCTCTACGGCACGCAGGTGAGCGTCCGCCCGCCGCGCTTCCGCGTCTTCGTCAACGATCCCGGCCTCGTGACGCGCGACTACGGCTACTGGGTCGAGAACCGCCTGCGGGAGCGCTTCGAGCTCGCCGGAGTGCCCGTGGTCATCGACTTCGTGCGCCGCTCATGAGGATCGTTGTCGTCGGAGGGGGCTCGTGGGGCTCGGCGTTCGCCGCGCTCCTCGCCGAGGGCGGGCACGAGGTCGCGCTCGCCTGCCGCGACGCTGAGCAGGCAAGCTCCATCCGCGACACCGGGCGAAACCCGCGCTACCTCCCGGGCCTCGACCTCGGCGCCGTCGACGCGACGACGGTCGAGGAGGCTCCGCTCGCGGCCGCCGACTTCGTCTGCGTCGCCGTCCCCAGCCGCGCTTTCCGCGGTGTGGTGGAGGCGCTGCCCGGTGCCGCCCCGCTCCTCAGCCTCGTCAAGGGGCTCGACCCGGGCAGCGGGCAGCGGCTCTCCCAGGTCGTGAGCGGGAGGCCGGTCGCCGTCCTCTCCGGCCCCAACCACGCGGAGGAGGTCTCCCAGGGCCTGCCCGCGGCGGCGGTGCTCGCCAGCGAGGACGAGCAGCTCGCGATGGAGCTCCGGGAGGCGGTCCACTCGACCCGGTTCCGCGTCTACACCAACTCGGACCTGGTCGGGGTCGAGCTCTGCGCGGCGTCGAAGAACGTGATGGCGCTCGCGGCGGGCGGCGTGGACGGGTACGGCCTCGGAGACAACGCGAAATCGGCACTCATCACGCGGGGCCTCTCGGAGATGGCGCGCCTGGGCACGGCGTGCGGCGCCCGCGGGGAGACCTTCGCCGGCCTCGCCGGCATGGGCGACCTCGTCGTCACGTGCTTCAGCGGCTACAGCCGCAACCGCCGTGCCGGGGAGCTGATCGCGCGCGGCGTCCCGCCGGACGAGGCCGAGCGGGAGATCGGAATGGTGGTCGAGGGGCTGACGACGGCGCCCGTCCTCCGCGACCTGGCCCGCGGCCTCGACGTCGAGCTTCCCATCACGGAGGCGATCTGCGAGGTGCTCGCGGGCACGAACCCGCTCGAGCTCGTGACGGACCTGATGGGGAGGCGGCCGACCGACGAGTAGAGTGATGTTGGTGCGTGTTCTTCCAGGGGTCCTGTCCGTGCTTGCCGCGGCGTTCGTCCTCGCCGGCTGCGGCGGCGACGGTGCCGCCGTCGGCGGCTCCGCGGCTGCGATCGTCCCGGCGGACGTCGCCCTCTACGTCTCGGGGAACACCGACTTCGACGGCGACGAATGGGAGCAGGCCGAGGCGCTCGTCAAGCGGTTTCCGGACGGGGAGCGGGCCCTCAGCGAGCTCCTCGCCGATTTCGAGTCCGAGGGCCTGGATTTCGAGGAGGACGTGAAGCCGGCCTTCGGGGCGGAGACGGCGGTCGTCGCGTTCGACCTCGGCAAGGACCCCGCCTACGTCGGGCTGACCCAACCCCGAGACCCGCAGAAGTTCGACGAGCTCCTGGCGACGGGCGACGAGCCGCTCGTCAGCGCGGAGGTGGACGGGTGGACGGCCTTCTCCGACCAGCAGTCGTCCCTCGACAGGTTCACGGCGGCCGGCGGCGAGTCACTCGCGGACTCGGAGGACTTCGAGAAGGCCCTTGGCGGGCTCGACGGGGAACTCCTGAGCGTCTACGTGCGCGGTGAAGCTCTCCAGCAGGCCCTCGAACAGCATCCGTCCTACGACGCCGGCGCTGCCCAGTCGTTGCTCCCCGAGGGCGAGCTGCCGGCGATCGGGGTGACGATTGGCGCCGACGACGACGGCGCCCGCTTCGACGGCAACTTCGTCTTCGCCGGCGACCTGGAGGACACGGCCCTCGCGACCGAGCCGTTCGATTCCGAGCTCGTCGAGGAGGTCCCGGCCGGCGCCCTCGCGTTCCTCTCCTTCAACGACCTCGAGCAGCAGTTCTCCCACTTCCGCGACGCGCTCGCCCAGATCGAGCCCGAGCTCGAGTCCCAGCTCGGCCAGGCGGAAGCGGCGATCGGGCTCTCCCTCGAGGAGGACGTGGCGCCGCTCTTCGCCGGCGAGGGGGCCCTCTACGTCCGCGGCGGCCTGCCCCTGCCCGAGGTCACGCTCGTGACCCTGGTCGAGGACGAGGAGCAGGCGCTCGGTACGGTCGACGACCTCTTCGAGGGCCTCCAGGACTTCGCGCCCATCGGTGCGCCCGAGGAGACGGAGATCGCCGGTGTGGAGGCGCGCGAGGTCAGCCTCGAGTCGCCTTTCGCGCTCTACTACGCGGCCTTCGACGGAAAGCTCGTCGTCACCACTGCCCGCGACGGGATCGCCGCGCTGCGTGAGGGGGGCGAGCGCCTGGAGGACGACGAGGCTTTCTCGGAGGCGCTCGAGCGGGCCGACGTGCCCGCCGAGACCACCGGGCTCGCCTACGTGAACGTCGGCGAGATCGCCCCCATCCTCTTCGACTACGCCGAGTTCGCCGGAGACGCGGTCCCGCCCGAAGTGCGCGCGAACATCGAGCCGCTCGGCAGCCTCGTCGTCTACGGGACGGGGGACGGAGACACCCTGAGCTTCTCGGGCTTCCTCAGCGTCGAGTAGCTAACCTCCCGCGAAATGGCCCGCGACTACCTCTTCACCTCGGAGTCCGTCACCGAGGGCCACCCGGACAAGGTCGCGGACCAGGTCTCCGACGCGGTCCTCGACGCCGTCCTCGCTGACGACACGAACGGACGCGTCGCGTGCGAGACGCTCGTCACGACCGGGCTCGTCATCGTCGCGGGCGAGATCACCACGGAGACCTGGGTGGACATCCCGCGCCTCGTGCGCGCCCGGATCGGAGAGATCGGCTACGACCGGGCGAAGTACGGCTTCGACGCCGAGACCTGCGCGGTCATCGTCGCCATCGACGAGCAGTCCCCCGACATCGCGCTCGGCGTGGACACGTCCTACGAGGTGCAGCACGACCCGGGCGACGACGACCCGCTCGACCGGGTCGGCGCCGGCGATCAGGGGATGATGTTCGGGTACGCGTGCACGGAGACGGACGAGCTCATGCCGCTCCCGATCACGCTCGCGCACCGCATCTGCCGCCGGCTCGCCGAGGTGCGCAAGGCAAACGTGCTTCCGTATCTGCGCCCGGACGGGAAGTCGCAGGTGACGGTGCGCTACGAGGTCGACGAAAACGGGCGCCAGCGTCCGGTGGAGATCGCGCGCGTCCTCGTCTCCACGCAGCACCGCGACGGCCTCGATACCGACACGCTGGTCAAGCCGGACATCATCGAGCACGTCCTGCATCCGATCCTGCCGCGCGATTTCTACGACGAGCGGCGCTTCGAAGAACGCGACTTCGTCCTCGTCAACCCGACCGGGAAGTTCGTCACGGGCGGGCCGATGGGGGACACAGGGCTGACGGGGCGCAAGATCGTCATGGACACGTACGGCGGCGCCGCCCGGCACGGAGGCGGTGCGTTCTCCGGCAAGGATCCGACCAAGGTCGACCGCTCCGCGGCCTACGCCGCCCGTTACGTGGCCAAGAACCTGGTCGCCGCGGGGCTCGCCGACCGCTGCGAGCTGCAGGTGGCGTATGCCATCGGCGTCGCGCATCCGGTCTCCCTCTCCGTCGAGTGCTTCGGCACGGAGCGGATCCCGCTGGGGCGGATCGCGGAGCTCGTGCGCGAGCATTTCGACCTGCGCCCGGGCGCGATCCTGCGCGACCTCGACCTCATGCGCCCGATCTACAGCAAGACGGCGGCGTACGGGCACTTCGGCCGCTCCGACCACGACTTCACGTGGGAGAGCACCGACAAGGCGGACGCGCTCCGCGCGGCGGCCGGGCTCGCAGCCGAAGCTCCCGCCTCCTCCTAGAACCTCGGCGCAAGCGACTCGACGGATCGGCCCCGGCGGCGGCGGCCGAGCCAGATGCGGCTCGCGGGGCGCGAGACGCTTGTGCGCGTGGAACACAAAGTTGTGACGGGCGCGAGCGCCCGGCGGATCGGGCCGGCCGCCGACCGACCCAGGCCGCGCGCCTCGACGGCTCAGGCGGCGGGGCGCACGAAGAGGCCGGCCGCGGCCTTTTCGCTGATCGCATGGTCGTCGCCGTTCAGGGCGACGGAGAACTGCCCAGCGGCCGGCTCTGCCTTGCGCACCTCGACCTTCGTGCCCGGGACGAACCCCTGGTCGTAGTACCAGTGCAGCAGTTCGCCGTCGTGCTCGGCGAGGCGGACGATCTCGGCCCGGGTCCCGGGCTCGAGCTCGGCGAGCGCCTTCAGCTCGCGGTTCTCGGCCTGCTCGAAGTTCGTGTCCACAGGCCAGCCGTGCGGGCAGCGGTCCGGGTCGCCGAGCTGCCTGGCAACGCGCTCCACCATGTCGTCGGTGAACGTGTTCCCGAGCAGGTCGGCCTGCTCGTGCGCCTCGGCTGCGGTGTAGCCCATGAAGTCCGTGAGGAGGCGCTCGATGATGCGGTGGCGGCGGACGACCCGCTCCGCGACCTGACGTCCCTGGGGCGTCAGGACAGCCTCCTTGTGGTCGCCGCGCTCGACGAGGCCCTCGGCCTCGAGCCGCTTCAGCATCTCGCCCGCGGAAGCGCGCGAAACGCCGAGCATCTCGGCGACGCGCACCGCGAGCGTTGACGAGCCCTTGCTCAGGGGGCGGTACTCGCCGATGGGGAAGGCGAGGAAGTAGATCGTCTCGAGATAGTCCTCGACGGTATGCCCAGCCGCCATCTCGGTCAGGATTGTAACCGTGGCGAGGTATGCGTCCGTCGTGCCCCTGGTCTCCGCCCGCGGCCTCTCGGGCCCCTTCACGTATCTCGCGGACGGGCTGGAGAAGGGCGCCGTCGTGTCCGTCCCCTTCGGGCGGGCGCGCCGCCGCGGCGTGGTCGTGGGGCTCGAGGAGGAAGCGCCGCCTGACGTCGAGCCGGTGGCCGTCGAGCGCGTCCTCGGCGCCGTCTCACCCGCCCTCGTCGATCTCGCGCTCTGGCTCGCGGACTACTACGGGTCGACGCCGGCGCGGGCCCTCGCGCTGGTGGCCCCGCAGGCGCCGGCGCGGCGTGCGAAGGCTCGGCGGCGGACGCTCGTCGACGAGCTGCCCGCGGAGACGCCTCCCGAGCGGCTCACGGCCGAGCAAGAACGGGCGCTCGACAGGATCACCGAGGCCCTCGACGGGGAGGGTGGCGCGTTCCTCCTCCACGGTGCGACCGGGAGCGGCAAGACCGAGGTGTACGTGCGCGCGTGTGTGGAGGCGCTCGCGCGCGGGCGCGACGCGATCGTGCTCGTGCCCGAGATCGCGCTCACCCCGCAGGCCGTGGGCCGCTTCCGTGCCCGCTTCGGGCCCCAGGTGGCCGTCCTCCACTCGGCGCTGACGGAGGCGGAGCGCCGCGACGAGCGCGAGCGCATCGCGGCCGGTGAGGCGCGGGTCGTGGTCGGCGCGCGGTCGGCGGTTTTCGCCCCGGTGCGCAGGCTCGGCCTCGTCTGTATCGACGAGGAGCAGGACGCGTCCTACAAGCAGGAGTCTGATCCCCGCTACGACGCCAGGACCGTCGCGGCGAAGCGGGCCGCGCTCGAGGGCGCGGTCGCCGTCTACGGAAGCGCGACGCCGCGGCCCGAGAGCTGGGAACGGCTCGAGCGGCTCGAGCTGGGTGGGAGGCTCGACCGCCCGCTTCCGACCGTACGGATCGTCGACCTGCGCCGCGAGGCGGGCTACCCGCTCTCGGCGCCGCTCCTCGCGGAGCTGGGCAAGCTCGCCGACGGAGGCGGAAAGGCCATCCTTCTGCTCAACCGCCGCGGCGTCGCGCCCGCCCTCCACTGCCGCGCCTGCGGGCTGACGCTCCGCTGCCCTGCCTGTGACGTCGCGCTCACGCTTCACGCCGACGGCGCGCTCCACTGCCACCACTGCGGCCGCCGTGAATCGGCGCCGTCGCTCTGCCCGGCCTGCGGAGCCGCCGAGCTCGCGCGGCTGGGCGCCGGAACCGAGAAGCTCGAGGCCGAGCTCGCGGCCCGCGTCCCCGAGCTCCCGCGCTTTCGCCTCGACGCCGACGCGGCCGCGCACCCGAGCCGCCTCGCGGAAATCCTCGCGCGCTTCGCGGCCGCCGAGCGCGGCGTGCTCCTCGGGACGCAGATGGTGGCGAAGGGGCATCACTTCGAAGGCGTCGCGCTCGCGGCCGTAGTCGACGCCGACACCGCCATGGCGCTCCCCGACTTCCGCGCCGAGGAGCGCACCTTCCAGCTCGTAACGCAGCTCGCGGGCCGCAGCGGCCGCGACGCGCCCGGGCGGGTGCTCGTGCAGACGTACCAGCCGGACGCGCGGCCGATCGCCCTCGCCGCGCGCCATGACGTCGAGGAGTTCCTGGCCGGCGAGCTCGCGCGCCGCCGTGAGCTCGGCTACCCGCCTTTCCGCCACCTCGTGCGGGTCGCCGTGGCGGGCCCTACGGCCGCCGGGCCCGAGGCCGTTCTCGCCGAGCTTCGCGATCCGCTCGCCAGAGCGGCCGCTGACGCCGCGATCCTCGGCCCGGCGCCGCTCCTGCGCCTGCGCGGGCGGCACCGCGCCCAGCTCCTGGTGAAGACGTCCACCCCGCGGCCGGTGGCGGCCCGGGCAGGGCGCCTGCTCGCCGCCGGTGCTCCGGCAATGCGGCGGGACGGGCTCACGGCCTCCGTGGACGTCGATCCGCAGGGGCTTTCCTAGCACCCACCGGCGGCCGCAATCTAGACTTCCAGCCCTCATGGGCGAGGTCGAAGGCCAGGTACGGACAGGAGAGGAGCTCGACGCCGAGCAGGAGGCACGGCGCCGGGCCGCTCTGCTGCAGCTGCGGCAGTATCCGGATCCGGCTCTACGCTTGCAGGCGCGCGAGGTGGAGGAGTTCGACGAGTCGCTCGGCACGCTCGTCGAGCGGATGATGCGCCTCATGGTGGAGGCGCACGGGGTGGGCCTGGCCGCGCCCCAGATCGGCATCACGCGGCGCGTGCTCGTGTATCAGGTCGGGGAGGAACACCCCGCCGTCGCGCTCGTCAACCCGCGCGTGACGGCGAGCTCCGACGAGCTGGAGACCACGGACGAGGGCTGCCTCTCGCTGGCCGCGGCCACCGTGGTCGTCCCGGTGGAGCGGGCGCAGGCAGTGACGGTCGAGGCCTCGTCGCCGCAGGGCGAGCCGCTCGTGGTCGAGGCCGAGGGGCTCGAGGCGCGGGTCATCCAGCACGAGATCGACCACCTCGACGGCGTTCTCACCATCGACCGCACGACTCCGGAGGCCCGCCGGGAGGCTCTCGGTCAGCTTCGGCCACACCCGGTCCTCGCGCCGCTCTTCTGAACGATGGCGGGCGTAGCCGTCGCGGCGACCGGCCTCTTCGGCGCTGCCGTGCTCGAAGGCCTGGTCGAGCGCCGCGAGATCGACCTGGTCGTCACCCGCCCGGACCGGCCGGCCGGGCGCGGGCGGAAGAAGAAGGCCCCGCCCGCGAAGGAGGCGGCCAAGCGCCTCGACCTCAAGGTCGCGCAGCCCGAGCGCCTGACCGAGTTTCCCGGTGAGGCACGCGTGGTCATCGTCGCCGACTACGGCGTCCTCATCCCCGAGAAGCTCCTCACCGAGCGGCTCTGGCTCAACGTCCATCCCTCGCTCCTCCCACGCTGGCGGGGGCCGGCGCCGGTCGAGCGGGCGATCATGGCCGGAGACCGGGAGACCGGCGTGACCGTCCACCGGACCACGCCCGAGCTCGATGCAGGCCCGATCGCGGCCCAACGGCGCTTCCCCATCGGCCCCGAGGACGACGCGGGCGTGGTGTTCGAGCGCGCCAGGAACGTCGCAGTCGAGCTCCTGGACGAGGTGTTCGCCGAGCCCACCTTCGTGCCGCAGCCTGAGGCGGGCGCGACGTACGCGGACAAGATCTCGGCCGCCGACCGCGAGCTCGACTGGGAGGCGCCGCCCGAGGAGAACCTGAACAAGATCCGCGCGCTCTCCCCGCACATCGGCGCCCGCGGGCTCGTCGAGGGCCGGCGGCTGCTCGTCTGGCGCGCACGGCCCGCACGGGAGGAGTCGCTCCTCGTCGCCGGCGGGCTCGAGCTCCTCGACGTGCAGCGCGAGGGCGGAAAGCGCATGACCGTCGAGGAGTACGTGCGCGGCCTGCGCCGTTGACTTCCCGGGCGGTAGCCCTCGATGTCGTCCGGCGAGTCTTCGACGAGGGCGCTTACGCCGACCGGGTCTTCCGCAGCACGGCCGAGGGGCTCGAGGAGCGTGAGCGCGCGTTCGCTATGCAGCTCGCCTACGGGACGGTGCAACGGGTGCGGCCGCTCGACCATGCGATCGAGGCGCTCGGCCGGCGTCCCTTGCGGAAGCTCGACCCGCCGGTCCGCGCCGCTCTCCGCCTAGGCGCCTTCCAGCTCGGGTACATGGGCTCGGTACCCGAGCACGCGGCCGTGAACGAGACCGTGGAGCTCGTCCGCTCGGCGGGGCTCGAGCGGGCGGTCGCGTTCACGAACGCGGTCATGCGGCGGCTCGCGGCCGGCTTGGACGGCGTTCTGGCCGGCCTGGGGGAGGAGACGCCGCAGGCGGCCGCGCTCAAGCACTCCTACCCGGACTGGGTCGCCGAGACCTGGTGGCGCGAGCTCGGCCGCGAGGACGCGCTCGGGCTCATGCGGGCGCAGAACGAGCCCGCCGAGACGGCCGTGCGCACGCGGGAGGGGCCGAAGGTCGTCGGCACGGTGCCGCTCGGAGTGGCTCGAGTCGGGCTACGCGTGGCCGCAGAGCCGCGGCTCACAGCTCGCCGGAACGGCGGTGGGCGCGCGGGCGGGCGAGCGGATCCTCGATCTCTGCGCGGCGCCGGGCGGCAAGGCGACACAGCTTGCCGCCGCCGGGGCGGAGGTCGTCGCCGTCGAGAAGCACCCCGGGCGGGCACGGGAGCTGGAGGAGAACGCGCGGAGGCTGGGCGCGAAGGGCCTCGCCGTCGTCTGCGCCGACGCGCTCGAGCTCCCGGCCGAGCTCACCGGCTTCGACCGGGCGCTCGTGGACGCTCCGTGCTCCGGCCTGGGCGTGCTGAACTCGCGGCCCGACCTCCGCTGGCGCGCGCAACCCCTCCCGGAGCTCCAGCTCGCGCTTCTGCGCGCGGCCGCGCAGCGCGTGCGTCCCGGCGGGAGCGTCACCTATGCGGTCTGCACGATCACGGCAGCCGAGAACGAGGACGTGGTGGACGCGTTCGGCCTTCCCGCCGACGACCTCGGCGCCGAGTTCCCCGAGTTTCGCCACCCGCGGCGGCCGGAGTTCCTCCTCACCCTGCCGCACGTGCACGGCACGGCCGGCTTCTTCGTCGCGCGCTTGCGAAAGTAAGGTTCGCAGCGTGTCCTGGCGGGAGTGGATGCGCGGCCCCGAGGTCGAGCCGTCGCTCTACGCGGCCGACTTCACGCGCCTCGGAGAGCAGATTCGGGAGCTCCTGGAGGCCGGCGCGCGCATCTTCCACTTCGACATTGGCGACGGGCACTTCGTCGAGCCGGTGACGATGGGGCCGATCGTCCTCCAGTCGATCTCGCCCCTGATTCACGAGGGAGGCGGGGTGATCGACTGCCACCTGATGGTGGACGATCCCGTACACCACTTCGGCCAGGTCGCACGGGCGGGCGGCGACAGCGTCACCTTCTTCCTTGAGGCCTGCAACGACGTGCCCGCAGTCGCCGGCCGCGCGCGGGAGCTGGGCCTCGGCGTCGGCCTCGCGTTCTGCCCGGAGACGGCCGTCGAGGACGCGCTCGCGGCGGCCGTCGGCGTCGATCTCGTCCTCTGCATGAGCATTCCCCCGGGCTACTCGGGACAGGAATTCATGCCGGAGTCCCTCGGGCGACTCAGGCAGCTGCGCGCGGCACTGGACGGGGGCGTGCCCGTCCAGGTGGACGGCGGGATCGGACCGGACAACGCGCGCGCCGTCCACGAGGCCGGAGCGGACCTCCTCGTCGCCGGCACCTCGATCTTTGCCGGCGGTGACCTGGCCGCGGCCTACGCGGGCCTCGCGCGCGAGCTGGCCTCGGATGGCTGAGGCGCTCTTCCTCGAGCGCGCGCTCGAACTGGCCGAACGAGGCCGTGGGACAACGGCCCCCAACCCGGTGGTGGGCGCCGTCGTCGTCCGTGACGGCGAGGTCGTGGGAGAGGGGTGGCACGAGCGGGCCGGAGAGCCGCACGCCGAGGTCGTCGCGCTCCGGGCGGCGGGTGAGGAGGCTCGGGGAGCCACCCTCTTCGTCACGCTCGAGCCCTGTGCGCACCACGGGCGCACGCCTCCGTGCTCGGACGCCGTCGCGGCGGCGGGGGTGACGCGAGTTGTCGCGGCCGTGGGCGACCCGGATCCGCGCACGAACGGTCACGGCTTCGAGCGGCTGCGGGCCGCCGGGATCGAGGTCGAGCTCGCCGGCGGCGAGCCCGAGTGGCAGGCCCGGGTGCAGAACGAGGGCTTCCGGACGGTGGCGGCGCTCGGGCGTCCGTTCGTCGTCTACAAGGCGGCCGTGACGCTCGACGGCCGGGTGACGGTGCCGGGCTCGCGCTGGGTCTCCGGAGAGGGCAGCAGGCGGCGCGTGCACGAGCTCCGGGCCCGGGTGGACGCCGTCGCGGTGGGGATGGGCACGGTCCGGGCGGACGCGCCGCGGCTCGATGCGCGGGGAGTCGACGCAGCCAGGCAGCCGCGCCGGCTCGCGTTCGGCCGCGGGCCGCTCCCACCGGGCTCCGAGCTCGAGCTCCGCCCGGGCCCACCCGAGGAGGAGCTCCGTGGGCTTGCGGGCGACGGTGTGCAGACGCTCCTCCTCGAGGGGGGCCCGACGCTGGCCACGTCGTTCGTCCGCGCCGGCCTCGTCGACAGGGTGCTGCTCTTCGTCGCGCCGCAGCTCGCGGGCAGCGGCCCTCGTTGGCTCGGCGACCTCGACGCCCCGCTCGACCTGCTGCACATGACGGCGGAGCCCGTGGACGAGGATGTGCTCGTGAGCAGCTATCTTCGGGTGCCATGAGGTTGCGTGTCCTGGTTTGCAGTGTCCTCTTCGCCGCCTGGGCGGCCCCGGCGGCCTGGGCAGGCCCGCTGATCGACGGGGCGGCGAGCGCTCTCCGGTCGGACCCTGTCTACGTGCACCCGGACGCCGAGCCCAGCATCAGCGCCGACGAGGCCGACGAGCTTCGCGACCAGATCGCCGAGAGCGGCGCGCCGATCTTCGTGGCGATCCTTCCCGACGAGGCCCGGGAGGAGGTCGGGGGCGACGCAGCCGACGTGCTGCGGGAAGTCAGCGAGACGACCGCGCGGGAGGGCACGTACGCCGTCGTCGTCGGCGGCCAGTTCCGAGCCGGAAGCAGCGTGCTCCCGCAAGGACGGGCTGCCGACCTGGCCACGGAGGCCTTCGAGGAGCACGAGGACGATGGCCTGGCCGCCACACTCGGCGCTTTCGTCGGCCTCGTCGGGGACGACGGGGAAGGCGGGGAGGATTCGGGCGGCGCGGGCGGGGCAGTCCCGTACGTTCTGGCAGGCGTCGGGGTGGCCGGTGCGGGCGCGGCCGGTGTCTATCTCCTCCGCCGGCGCCGGCGGCGCGAGCGGGCCTTTGCCGACGTCAGGGAGGCAACGGAGGAGGACCTGCTCGCGCTCGGGGACGACATCCGTGCCCTCGAGTTGCCGCAGGCCGCCGACGCCGACACCAGGGCCGACTACGAGCGTGCCCTCGGCTCGTACGAGGCCGCCAGCAGCGCGTTCGAGCGCGCCCGGAAGGTGGAGGACTTCGAGCGAGTCACCGCCGACCTCGAGGAGGGCAGATTCGCGGCCGCGAGCGCGCAGGCGCGCCTGGAAGGAAGGCCGCTCCCGGAGCGGCGCCTGCCCTGCTTCTTCGACCCCCGCCACGGCCCATCGGCGCGCGACGTGCAGTGGGCGCCGCCCGGCGGAGCGCCGCGGGACGTGCCCGCCTGCGAGGCCGACGCCGTGCGGGTCGAGAACGGCGAGGAGCCCTTGTTCCGGGAGGTACCGGTTGCCGGGCAGCGCGTGCCGTACTGGTCAGCGCCCGCCTATTACGGCCCCTGGGCCGGTGGGTTCTTCGGCAGTGGGCTCCTGCCGGGCCTGTTTATCGGATCGATGTTCGGCGGCCTCGGCCCCGACGTGAACGTGTCCGACGGACGCCGAGGGTGGCGACTCGGATGGCGGCGGCGGAGACTTCGGGGGAGATTGGGGCGGCGGCGGCGATTTCGGAGGCGGAGGCGGAGGGGGAGACTTCTAGGGGCGCGATGTTCACGGGGATCATCCGCGAGCTGGGGAAGGTCGAGGCCGTGGAGCCGAACGGCGAGCGCGTGCGCCTGCGGATTCGGGCGCCGCAGACGGCGTCGGGGGCCGCCGCCGGCGACTCCGTTTCGGTGAACGGCGTCTGCCTGACCGCCGTCGAGGCCGAGGACGGGATGCTCGCCTTCGACGCGGTCGAGGAGACGCTCAGGCGGTCGACCCTTGGCCGCCTGCTGCCGGCCGCGGCAGGTGAACGTAGAGCCCGCGCTGCGCGCCGGCGAGCCGCTCGGCGGGCACTTCGTCCAGGGTCACGTGGACGGCGTCGGCCGCGTGCGGCGGGTGGACGACGAAGGGCTCGCCGTCGAGGCGCCGCCCGAGATCCTGCGTTACTGCGTGGAGAAGGGCTCCATCGCGGTCGAAGGAGTCAGCCTCACGATCGCGGGGCTGACAGAGAGCGGGTTCACCGTCGCCCTCATCCCGCACACGCGGGCGGTGACAACGCTGGGCGCGGTCGAGGAGGGCGACGAGGTCAACCTCGAAGTCGATGTCCTCGCCAAGCACGTGGAGCGCCTTCTCACCCGCTGAGCCCGGCCCGGACCGACGTGGATACAGTTTCTGGGCAGATGAGCGCTCCTCCGGAGACAAAGGCGCCTTTCGCCACCATCGAGGACGCGATCGACGACGTCCGCCAGGGCAAGTTCGTGGTCGTCGTCGACGCAGCCGACCGAGAGAACGAGGGCGATCTGACCATCGCGGCCCAGTTCGCGACGCCCGAGGCGATCAACTTCATGGCGACGCACGGACGGGGGCTCATCTGCCTCTGCCTGACCGAGGGACGCTGCGACGGCCTCGGGCTGAAGCCGATGACGTACAACAACGAGACGCCGTTCGAGACGGCGTTCACGATCTCCATCGAGGCACGCGAGGGGGTCACGACGGGGATCTCGGCGGCCGACCGCTCGCGCACGATCCAGGTCGCCATCGACCCGACGAAGGGGCCGGGCGACATCGTCCAGCCGGGCCACGTCTTCCCGCTCCGCGCCCGCCCGGGCGGCGTCCTCCAGCGCACGGGCCAGACGGAGGCAGCGGTCGACCTGGCCCGCCTGGCGGGCCTGAACCCGGCGGGGGTGGTCTGCGAGATCATGAACGAGGACGGGTCGATGGCCCGCGTCCCCGACCTGATCCCGTACTGCGAGCGGCACGGGCTCAAGCTCGTGACGGTCGAGGACCTGATCGAGTACCGGCGGCGGACGGAGAAGCTGGTCGAGCGCGAGACGACCGTGCGGCTGCCCACGACGTACGCAGACTTCGCGGCGGTTGCCTTCCGGGAGACCCTCACCGGGAAGCACCACATCGCACTTGTGAAGGGTGACGTCCAAGGCGAGGAGAACGTGCTCGTCCGCGTCCACTCCGAGTGCCTCACGGGCGACGTCTTCCACTCGCTCCGCTGCGACTGCGGCGAGCAGCTGGACATGGCGCTCAGGCGCATCGCTGCGGAGGAGCGCGGCGTACTCCTGTACATGTCGCAGGAAGGCCGCGGCATCGGCCTGCTCAACAAGCTGCGCGCGTACGAGCTGCAGGAGAACGGCTTCGACACGGTCGAGGCGAACCTCGAACTCGGTTTCCCGCCCGATGCCAGGGAGTACGGGATCGGCTCCCAGATCCTCGCCGAACTCGGCCTCTCCACGATCCGTATCCTCACGAACAATCCGCGCAAGATCACCGGCATCGAGGGCTTCGGGCTCAAGGTCGTCGAGCAGGTGCCGATCGAGGCGAGCCCCAACGTGGAGAACCGGCTGTACCTGGAGACGAAGCGGAGCAAGCTCGGCCACCGGCTCCACCATCAGGAAACGCGCTTCGAGGAGCCGGGCGAGGAGTGAGCGAGAGCGGCGCGGCGGGCGACCACGCGGGCGGGGAGCTGCGGGTTCCCGAAGGCGTGAACGTCCTGCGAGGCTCTCCGAACGGCGAGCGCCGCTCCGTCGGCATCGTCGTCTCGAGCTTCAACGGCGAGATCACCTCGCGTTTGCTCGAGGGCGCGATCGACGCGCTCGAGGAGGCAGGAGTGGGGAGAGAGCGCATCGAGGTGGTCACCGTTCCCGGCGCCTTCGAGCTCCCGTTCGGTGCGATGGCGCTGGCGAAGACGAAGCGCTACTCCTGCGTGGTCGCGCTCGGGTGCGTCATCCGCGGCGAGACGCCGCACTTCGACTACGTCGCCGGCGAGGCGGCCAGCGGGCTCCAGCTGGCTGCCCTCGAGACGGGCGTGCCGGTGTCGTTCGGCGTCCTCACGTGCGATACGCGCGAGCAGGCCGAGGCCCGCGGCGGCGGGACGCGGGGGAACAAGGGCACCGAGGCGGCGCGGTCGGCGCTCGAGATGGCGGACGTCTTCGCCCGGCTCCGGGCAAACGCAGTCCAGTAGCTATACTCGGCCGCCGATGTCCAAGATCTGCGCAGTCTGTGGGAAAGCCCCCTCGTTCGGCCACAGCCGGAGCCATTCGATGGTGGCGACGAAGCGACGCTTCAACCCCAACCTCCAGCGCGTCCGCATCCTCGTGGACGGAGTTCCACGCCGGAGCTATGTCTGCGCGCGGTGCCTGAAGTCGGGCCGGGTCGAGAAGGCGCTCTAGCCCTCGCCCAGGCGGCGCTCGCCGCCCTGGAGGCGAGCAGGCAGCGAATCGACGATCTGAACGTCTATCCGGTGCCGGACGGCGACACCGGCACGAACATGACCCTCACGGTCCGCTCCGGGGTCGAGGCGCTCGAGCGCGACCCGGACGCCGACGTCGCGCGCGCGATCCTCATGGGCGCCCGGGGCAACTCGGGCGTCATCCTCTCGCAGCTCGTGCGGGGCGCGGCCGGCGCGCTGCCGGCCGACGGCGTCCCCGACGTCCCCGGTGTCGCCCGAGCGCTTCGGGCCGCGAGCGACGCCGGGTATGCGGCCGTGCGGAACCCGCAGGAGGGGACGATGCTCACGCTCATCCGCGAGCTTGCCGAGCGCGGTGAGGAGCTGGCCGAGGACGGGCTGCCGCTGGAGGATGCTCTCGGCGAGCTGGTCTTCCACGGCGAGGGCGCCCTCGAGCGCACGAAGGAGCAGCTGGACGTGCTCCGCCAGGCCGGCGTCGTCGATGCCGGCGCCGCCGGCCTCCTCGAGATCGTGCGCGGCATCACTGCGCACGTGCGCGGCGAGGAGCTTCCGGAGGAGGTCGTGGGGGCGGGTCCGGTGCCGGTCGAGGCCGTGCACCTGGAGCTCTCGCGCTACCGCTACTGCACCTCGTTCTTCGTCGAAGGCGAGGAGGTCGACCCGGATGCGCTCGAGGAGGAGTTCGCGCGCCTGGGCGACTCGCTCCTCGTCGTCGGCGGCCGGGGAGCGGTGAAGGTGCATCTGCACACCGACGAGCCGGGGACGGCGCTCTCGCTGGGGACCGCCGTCGGGGTCATCGAGGAGATCGACATCAAGAACATGCACCTGCAGACGCTCGACCGCGAGGAGCGTCTCGCCGTCGAGGAGACCGTGACCGGCGTCGTCGCCGTGTGCGCGGGAGCCGGAAACCGGAAGCTCTTCGAGAGCCTGGGCGCCGTGTGCGTCGAGGGCGGGCAGTCGATGAATCCCTCGACGGCCGACCTCGTTGCCGGCGTGGAGGCGGCGTCTGCGCGGGAGGTGATCGTCCTCCCCAACAACAAGAACGTCATCCTCGCCGCCGAGCAGGCGGTGGAGGCGAGCCGGAAGCCGGCGTACGTGGTGCCGACCCGTTCGGTGCAAGCCGGGCTGGGCGCGATGGTCTGCTTCGACCCGAGCCGTCCCGCAGAGGAGAACGCCGGGGAGATGGAGGAGGCGGCGGCCGGCGTGCGGGCGGGAGCGGTCGCGCGGGCCTCGCGCACGACGACCCTCGGGGGGCTGGAGATCGAGGAAGGCCAGTTTCTCGGGCTCGTCGACGGCGAGCCGGTCACGGCCGGTGCGGCTCTCGAGCCCGTCGCCCGGGAAGTGGTCGAGCGGCTCGTGGGCGAGGCGGTCGACGTTCTCACCATCCTCACCGGCGAGGAGGCCGAAGACGTCGAGGAGCTCGTCTCCGCCGTTCGTGACGTCTACCCCAACCTGGAGGTCGAGGTGCACCAGGGCGGCCAACCTCATTACCCCCTACTGTTTTCGGCCGAATAGACTTGGGCCGTGGCCGCTGAGCCCATCAAGGTCGTTCTCGTCGAGGACAACGAGGTCTTCCGGGAATCGCTCGAGTTGCTCCTGGGGCTCGTCCCCGACATGCAGGTGGTCGCCGCCGTGCCCGACGGGCGCAGCGCGCTCAAGGTGGTATCGCGGGCCGAACCCGACGTCGTCCTGCTCGACTACCGGCTCCCCGAGCTGGACGGCGTGGAGACGGCGGCGGGACTCGCCTCCGCATGGCCCGATGCGGCGGTCGTCGTCCTCTCCGCCGAGGCCAGCGACGGCGAGATCGAAGCGCTCCACGACGCGGGAGCCGTCCGCTACTTGACGAAGGACTCGGAGCTGGACGACATCGTCGTCGCCATCCGCGACGCCGCCGGGCGGAGTGCCGCTCTCCGCTGAGAACACCGCCCTCGTCCTCGACTCGACGTGCGACTACCCGGACGCCCGTGAGCGCCACGCCAACTGGCGAGTCGTCCCGCTCTACGTGCAGTTCGGCGACGAGACGTTCCGCGAGTACGTGGACATCTCGCCGGAGGAGTTCTACCGCCGCCTGCGCGAGTCGCCCGCGCCACCGAAGAGCTCGCAACCCACGCCGGCGGACTTCACCGCGGCGTACGAGGAGCTCTCCGGCTACGAGAAGATCCTCTGCGTCCTCATCTCGGGGAAGCTCTCGGGGACGATCGAGAGCGCGCGCATGGGGGCGGAGTCCATCGGGGACGACCGGGTCGTCCTCATCGACTCGGGCGTCACGAGCGGCGGCACGGTCATCCTCGCTGACGCGCTCCAGCGTCGCCTGGAGCGCGGCACGACGGAAGAGGAGCTCATGGAGGTCGTCGAGCGCTTTCGGCGCACGCGGGGGCTCCTCTTCACGGTCGAGACGCTCGAGTACCTCGTGCGGGGCGGGCGCATCGGCAAGGCGCAGGGCCTCGTCGGCCAGCTTCTCTCCGTCAGGCCCATCCTCCACTTCGAGGACGGCGAGGTGGCCCCGCTCAAGCGGGTGCGCGGGCGCGCCAAGGCGCTCGCCGAGTTCGAGCAGATCTTCACCGCCTCGACGGAGGACTCGCCGGAGCTCCACGTGGGCGCCGGCCACGCCCAGGCGCCGGAGGACGCGGAGGACCTGGTTCGTCGCGTTCGCGGGCGGCGGCCGCAATGCTCCGTGGACCTCGTCGTGGCGCTCGGCCCCGTCATCGGCACCCACGGCGGCCCCGGCACCCTCGGCCTCTTCTGGTTCCAAGACACGCCCTAGCAGGCCACGTACGGGCCAGGCCCGTACGTGGCCCGGCCGGACCTGTCCGGGGTCTGACCCCGGACAGGTCCGGTGCGGACATGTCCGGCCCCACGCAAGGGCCGCGTCCGGAAGGGCCTAGGCCGCCCTTCGGGCGGCTTCTGGATGCTCGCCTTCGGTCCGAAAGGGACATGTCAGGGGTCTGACCCCTGACATGTCTCCAAAGGACACGCCGGGGACAGGCCCCGGCATGTCCTGGCGGGACGTGTCCCGGTGCTAGGCACCGGGACACGTCCGGAAGGGCTTAGGCCGTGCGGTCGAGCAGGTCGCGGATGGCGCGCTTGGGGTCGACCGCTACCGGGCGGCCGTGGTCCAGGCAGAGGACGTCGAAGTCGACGTCGAGGAGCCTCTGGGCGGTTCGTTTCGTTTCGTCTGGGTCGTCGTGATACTCGAACGGGACGAAGTCGAGGGCGCGCCCCTCGTAGTGCGTGAAGATGTCGGAGCAGAAGAGAACGCTGGGCGCGCCCGCGTCGGTGCCGCCGGCGCGCAGGAAGGAGAAGTGCACCTCCTCGGGGCCCGGCGTGCGGATGGCCTCCAGGCCGCCGGGGAGGACGCCGCCCTCGCGGTAGCGTTCGTCGGGTTCCTCCTCCATGGGCCGCGTTCCCTCCGGGGCCCAGACGCGGCCGCCGAGCTCGCGCCGGTAGCGCCACGCCGAGCGCTGGTGGCACTGCGCCGTCAGGCATATCGCGCTCACCGGCGCGAACGCCGCGATTGCCTCGTCACGAAGGCGCACCGGATCGACCAGAACGAACCCGTCCCCGCCCTGCACGGCGTGGGAGGTGCTCTCCGCGCCGCCGATCAGCTCGTTGTGCACGAACCAGCGCCAGATGCCCGGGACGACCTCCTCCGCGCGCTCCGCGATCGCCTGCGACTCGGCCACGACGCGATTATCGTTGCCCGCGTGAGCACTGCGCACTGGGACGAGGTCGACGGATACCGCCGAGAAGCCGGCCACATCGCCGGAACGTGGTTCGACCTGGGGACGGCCGCGCGGAGCCGCGCCGCCGGGGTCAAGCGCATCCAGATCGACCCCGGCAAGTGGTCGACGCCGGCCCATGTCGAAGGAGCGGAGGAGGAGCTGTTCTACGTCCTCGCCGGCTCCGGCCTCTCCTGGCAGGACGGCGACGCCTACCGGGTGGGCGCAGGCGACTTCCTCGTCCACCTCGCGGAGGGCCGGACGCACACCCTCCATGCCGGCCCGGACGGGCTGGACGTGCTCGCCTTCGGCCGGCGGCTCCCGCACGGAAACACCGTTCTCCCGCGCGCGCGTGTCGCCTGGATGTCGCCGGCCTTCGTCGAGGTCGTCCCGATCGGAGACGACCACCCGTTCCAGCGGGAGGCTGCCGCGGGCGAACCGGAGGTCGGCGAGCTGCTCGAGCGCCCGCCCTCGATCGTCAACGTCGACGACGTCAGGGAGGTCGAGCGCGAGCACGGCGAGTCGCTCTTTCTCGAGCGCGATCTGGGGCGGGCTGCCGGCTCGGTCGACACCGGGCTCGCGCGCGTGACGATCCCCGCGGGCCGGATGGGCTGGCCGCCGCATTGCCATTCCGCCGAGGAGGAGATCTTCTTGACCCTCGAAGGCGAGGGAACGCTCCTCCTCGACGACGAGGAGCACGCGCTCCGTCCCGGCCACGTCGTGGCCAGGCCGCCCGCGACGGGCGTCTCGCACGCCTTCCGGGCGGGCGAGACCCCGCTCATGTACCTGGCCTACGGAACCCGCGAGCCAAACGACATCGCCTACTACCCACGCTCGAACAAGGTTTCGTTCCGTGGCGTCGGAGTGATTGGGCGGATCGAGAAGCTCGACTACTGGGAGGGCGAGCCGGCCTGAACCTCGGCAGCGCCGTCCCGGGCGCTGCCTATACTCGGTCCGTCCTGGCCCTCCCCGTGAGCACGCGCCAAGCGCCGGCCGGCTTTGCTGGCATGGTCCAAGACGTGCCGGGGAGGAGTGGAACGAGGGTCGATCTCGAGGCATCGGTGGAGACGCTGAAGGGGGTCGGGCCGAGGGTCGCCGAGCGCCTCAGCAAGCTGGGCCTGCCGACGGTGCGCGACGTGGCCGAGCACCTCCCGCGCGACTTCCTCGACTGGGACGAGGCCGGCAGCTTCGCCGAGCTCGCAACCGGCCAGGAGGCAACGATCCGCTGCACGCTCGTGCGTGCCTCGGTGCGGCCGACACGGCGCCGGAACCTGAAGATCGTCGAGGCGGTCCTGGCGGACGAGGCTGGAACCCGGATGCGGGCGATCTGGTTCAACCAGGTCCACGTGGCGAATATCGCTCCCGGGACGAGGCTTCTCGTGCACGGCGTGCTCGAAGCCGGCGCCACGTTCCGCGTCGAACGGCACGAGGTCGCGGCCGAGGGCGCCGGGCTGCGCACGCTCGGGCTGGTACCGCTCTATCCGGCCGGGGAGGGCGTTTCGCCGCTCAAGCTCCTCGAGCTCTCCGAGCAGGCGCTCGCGCGCGCGCGGTGGTCTCCCGACCCTCTGCCCGCCACGCTCCGGAGCGAGGAAGGCCTGCCGCTACGGGCTGATGCCCTCCGTGCAGGCCACCGGCCTCGCCGCCGGGAGGAAGCGGAGGTCGCACGCGAGCGGCTCGCGCTGGAGGAGCTGCTCGTGCTCCAGCTCGGCTTCCTGCTCCGGCGGCGTGAGCTGGACGACGCGGCCCGCGCCCCCGCTCTCGGCGTCGAGGGCGAGCTGGTCACGCGCTACTACGACGCCCTGCCGTTCACGCTCACGCCGGAGCAGCAGGCTGCGATCCGCGAGATCGGCGAGGATCTCGCCGCTGTCCGGCCGATGCAGCGCCTGCTCCAGGGCGACGTCGGCTCCGGGAAGACCGTGGTCGCGCTCTACGCGCTCCTCCGCGCGGTCGAAAAACGCCACCAGGGCGCGCTCATGGCGCCGACGGAGACGCTTGCCGAGCAGCACTTCCTCACCATCGAGGGCATCTGCCGCGAGCTGGACGTCCGCTGCGAGCTCCTCACGAGCTCCGTGCCGGCGAAGCAGCGCGAGGACGTGCGCGCCCGGCTCGCAAGCGGAGAGGCCGAGATCGCCGTCGGCACTCACGCGCTGATCCAGGAGGACGTCGAATTCGCTTCGTTGGCAGTCGCAGTCGTCGACGAGCAACACCGCTTCGGCGTCGAGCAGCGGCGGGCGATCGGCCAGACGACCCCGCACCTCCTGCACATGACGGCGACGCCGATCCCGCGGACACTCGCCCAGACGGTCTACGGCGACCTCGACGTCACCGAGATCGCACGACCCCCTCGCAACCGCCGGCCGGTCGTGACGCGCTGGGTGAGCCACGAGCGGAGCGCCGAGGCCTACACGCGCCTGCGCCGCCACCTCGAGGTCGGGCGGCAGGCGTACGTTGTCTGCCCGCTCGTCTCGGAGTCGGAGAGCGTCGAGGCGCGGGCTGCCGAGGAGGAGGCCGAACGCCTGCGCAAGGCCGAGCTGGCCGGCTTCCGGGTCGGGTGCCTTCACGGGAAGCTACGGACGGGAGAGCGACGCGGTGTCATGGACGCCTTCAAGCGCCGCGAGCTCGACGTCCTCGTGGCCACGACCGTGGTCGAGGTCGGCGTCGACGTCCCCAACGCGACGATCATGATCGTGCAGGAGGCGGACCGCTTCGGGCTCGCGCAACTGCATCAGCTACGGGGGCGCGTGGGGCGCGGGGCGGAGCAGTCGTACTGCCTGCTCGTCTCCCGCCCCAAGGAGGAGCTGACAGAGGAGGCCCAGCGGCGGCTCCAGGCGCTCGTGGACACGACGGACGGGTTCCTGCTCGCCGAGGTCGACCTGGAGCTACGCGGAGAGGGCCAGCTTCTGGGGACGCGCCAGTCAGGCCTCAGCGACCTCAGGTTTGCGCGGCTCACCAGGGATCGCGATCTGATCGCGCGCGCCCGGCGCTGGGCCGAGAAGCTTGCGGACGGCGAGGCCGACATCGTCGACCCGCTCCGCCACGAGGCCGAGTGGCTTGAGGATCATCGCGGGTTCGCGTAAGGGCGCGCGCATCTTCGCCCCTCGCGGCGCGGACACGCGCCCGACCGGCGACCGAGTACGCGAGGCGGTCTTCAATCTCGTCGGGCCCGTGGACGGCGCTGAGGCGCTCGACCTCTTCGCCGGCTCGGGCGCGATGGGGCTGGAGGCGTTGTCGCGGGGCGCGGCGCGGGTCACGTTCGTGGAGGCCGACCGGGCGGCCGCCCAGACCATCCTGCGCAACCTGGACAAGCTGCGTCTGGAGGGGGCGACAGTCCTCAGGGAAGATTCCCTCCACAAGCTCGCCGCCGACGCCGCAGGGGGCAGGCGCTACGATCTCGTGCTGATCGACCCGCCTTACAGCATGCTCCCTCGGATCCTGCCCGCGCTCGCCGCGCACGTGCCCGCCGTCGTCGGCCCGGACGGCCTCGTCGTCCTCGAGTCCGACGCGCGGGAGGAGCCGGACTTGCCGCTCCCGCTGCGGACTTCACGGCGCTACGGCTCCACGCGCGTCACCGTCTTCGAAGGCCCATGAGCGACGACCATCCCGTGACCTGCATCTGCCCGGGGAGCTACGACCCGGTAACGAACGGCCACCTCGACATCATCACGCGGGCGGCGACGATCTTCGAGCGGGTCGTCGTCGGCGTCGTACGCGACCCCACGCACAAGGAAACCATGTTCTCCGAGGAGGAGCGTGTCGGCTTCCTCCGAGAGGCGCTCGCGAGCCAGGAGAACGTGGAAGTGGACGTCTTCTCCGAGCTCGTCGTCGAGTTTGCCCGCCGCTGGGGCGCCCGCACGATGGTGAAGGGCCTGCGCGCGATCTCCGACTTCGAGTGGGAGTTCCAGATGCACCACCTGAACCGCAAGCTCGCGCCGGACGTCGAGACGATGTACCTGATGTCCAGCCCCCAGTACAGCTTCCTCTCCTCGAGCGGCATCAAGGAGGTCGCTTCCTTCGGCGGCGCCGTGGACGATCTCGTGCCCGAGACGGTCGCGCGGCGCTTCGAGGAGCTCTTTCCGCGGCCGAAGCCAGGCGCGCCGGTCAGCCCGCAGGAGTAGTAGACTGGAGCCCCGTTATGGACGTTCTCGTACTCATCGACAAGCTCGACGACTTGGTGCACAACGCGAAGGCGGTGCCGCTCACCGACCAGGTGCGAATCGACCGCGAGGAGATCTACGACATCCTCGACCAGATGCGTGCGACCATCCCGGAAGAGATCAAGCAGGCCCGCTGGATCGTCAAGGAGCGCCAGGAGATGCTGGCGGAGGCCAAGCGGGAGAGCCGACCGCATCCTCGGCGAGGCCCGAGAGCAGGCCGTGCGCGAAGCCTCGCAGACCGAGATCGTCAAGCTGGCCGAGCGGCAGTCAACGGAGATCGTCGAAGAGGCCAGGCGGCAGGCCCGCGAAACCCGGCTGGAGATGGAGGACTGGGCCGACTCGATTCTCTCCACCCTCGAGGTCAACCTGGACAAGTTCCTCGGCGCGGTGCGCCGGGGCCGCGAGCGGCTCCACGAGCGCTCGCAGGAGTCGGTCGTCGCCGGCGTCGGCTCCGACGAGCAGCCCGTCTAGGGCCCAGGCTAGAGCCCGTCTGTCCTTCGCTACGGTTGAGGTCGTGACGACCTTCAACGTCCGCACCGCGAAGCTGCGCTCCGGCGAGCAGTTCCGGGACGTGCGCGAGGTCGAGCTCCAGCCGCTCGAGCTCGGCGGGCAGCGCTACCTCCCGATTCCCGAGCAGCCGGAAGCCGCGTTCACGCTCACGCAGACGAGCTCCGGGCTCGTGCTCGAGCTCGAGCTCGAGGTGCGCATCATCGGCCCCTGCTTCCGGTGCCTCGGCGACACCGGTCTCACCCTGCACGTGCAGAGTCGCGAGTACCACGCGACGAATCCGGAGGACTCCGACGAGCTCCGGACGCCGTACCTCGTCGACGACCGGCTCGACCTCTCGGCGTGGGCGCACGACGCCGTCGCGCTCGCGCTCCCGGACAAGATCCTTTGCCGGCCCGAGTGTGCCGGACTCTGCCCTGTGTGCGGCCGCGACTTGAACCGCGAGCCGCACGAGCACGAAGAGGCCGAGTCCGACCCGCGCTGGGCCGCGCTCTCCGAGCTCCGCGACCGGCTCTAGTCGTCAGCGCGCGCCGGTGGACTCGACGGCGATGATGTTGCCGTCGGGGTCCTTGAACCACGCGGCGCGGACGTCGCCGACCGCGGCGATCCCGCCCTCCGTCTTCATATCGGGAAGGTCGTACTCCTCGAAGTCCACGCCCTTCTCGCGGAGTCCCGCGACCGCCGCCTCGATGTCGTCGACGCGAAAGCCTGCGACCGTGTGCCTGCTCTTTCCTGCGCCCACGCTCTCGTAGACGAGCAGCGTCCCGTCACCGGCTCGAAACTCCGCCTCCCGGTTTTCCGGCAGGTCGTCGCGCCGCTCCTCGAGCTGGAGACCGAGTGTCTCGCCGTAGAAGCGAATCGCGCTCTCCACGTCCGAGACCGGCACGACGGCTGTGATCAGAGCCTGCTGCAACATCTCATCTCCTCCCGGCATTTCGCTGGATACCGGCCATGCTAGTGTCAGGGCGGCGCTTCGGCGCCCACCTATGCGTGACTGACTGACGCTCTCCGTGCTCTCGCGCCTGCCCCGTGCGGCGCGCGTCTGCTTCCCGTCAGGAGTCACGTGTTCTCGCTCGCGCTCGACAACGTCACGAAGTATCTCGGCCCGACGCTCGTCCTCGACCGCGTCTCTCTCGTCGTGGGCCGGGAGAGCCGGATCGGCCTCGTCGGGCCCAACGGCAGCGGCAAGACGACCCTGCTCCGCCTGCTCGCCGGCCTGGAGGCGGCGGACGGCGGCCGCGTCGTGCGCACACCAGGCGACCTGCGGGTCGGCTACCTGCCGCAGGAGCCCGACACGCGGGGCGGCGAGACGCTGCTCGCCTACCTCGCACGCCGCACCGGCGTAGCCGTGGCCGAGGCGGAGCTCGACGGGCTGGCCGCCGGGCTCGAGCGCGACCCCTCGCTCGCCGGCCGCTACTCCGACGCGCTCGAGCGGTTCCTTGCCCTGGGCGGCCACGATCTCGCGGCCCGAGCGGGAGCAGCCTGTGCGGAGGTCGGCCTGGGCGGGGCGCGCCTCGACCGGCCTTTGCGCGACCTCTCCGGCGGCCAGGCGGCGCGGGCGGCGCTGGCCTCGCTCCTGCTCGCGCGGTTCGACGTCTTCCTCCTCGACGAGCCGACGAACGACCTCGACTTCGCCGGACTCGAGCTGCTGGAACGGTTCGCCGACGGCCTGCAGGCGGGTCTCGTCGTCGTGTCGCACGACCGTGCGTTCCTCGACCGCACGGTGTCGCGCATCGTGGAGCTCGAGGAGGGGACGAGGCGGGCGCGCGAGTACGCCGGCGGCTGGAGCGAGTACGAGGCCGAGCGGGAGCGCGCCCGCGCCCGCGCCTACGCGGACCACCGGCGGGCCGGCGAGGAACGGGAGCGCCTGGAGAGTCGCCTGCATGAGCGGCGGACGGAAGCCCGCGCCGGCGGCCGGCAGTCCAACCGCAGAGGGACGCATGCGCTCGGCTCCAAGGTGCGGGCGGTCGAGCGCCGCCTCGAGCGGCTCGAGGAGGTGGAGAAGCCCTGGGAGCCCTGGCGCCTCGACCTGGCGCTCGCTCCCGCCCGGCGCACGGGGGACACCGTCGTCCGGCTGGAGAACGCCGTCGTCGAGCGGGACGGCTTTCGGCTCGGCCCGCTCAGCGTCGACGTCGGCTGGGGCGACCGCCTGGTGGTGGCAGGGCCGAACGGAAGCGGGAAGACGACGCTTCTGGCCGCGCTGGCCGGGAGGATTCCGCTCGCCGCCGGCAGGCGGGTGCTGGGGCCGCAAGCCGAGCTCGGCGAGCTCGACCAGGGGCGCACGCCCTTCGGAGGCGCCGAGGCTCTCCTGGACACGTTCACGCGCTCCTCCGGGCTCGATGATCTCTCCGCGCGGACGCTGCTGGCCAAGTTCGGCCTCGGCGCCGACGACGTCGTTCGCGCAGGTGCGACCCTGTCGCCGGGCGAGCGCACGCGGGCGCTCCTCGCCCTCCTTCTCGCCGGCGGGGTCAACTGCCTCGTCCTCGACGAGCCGACGAACCACCTCGACCTGCCCGCGATCGAGGAGCTCGAGCGGGCCCTGGCCGACTACGAGGGCTCCGTCGTGCTCGTGACGCACGACCGCCGCCTGCTCGAGCGCTTCGACCCGACACGCGTCCTCACGCTGCCGCCCGCCCCTGGCTTGTGTTCCACGCGCACAAGGAGAACGGCACGTCCGTTTCGGACGTGAACTCCCTCCAGACGGCGCCCGGTGAGCTTGTGCCGGTGGAACACAAGCGGGCTCGCGGGGCCTGCAGTGGCGCTGGCTATACTCCGCGGTCGCCATGGCCGTCCCGAAGCGAAAGACCTCCAAGTCCCGCCGCGACAAGCGCCGCGCGACGCACAAGCTGACGATTCCCGCGCTGGTCGAGTGCCCCCAGTGCCACCAGCCGAAGCGGCCGCACCACGTCTGCCCGACCTGCGGCACCTACCGGGGCCGTGAGGTCGAGCCGCTCCGGACCTCGGCGCCCTAAACCGTGACGCCGGTCCGGGTGGCCGTGGACGCCATGGGCGGCGACCGCGCGCCCGAGGAGACTGTCGCCGGTGCCCTCGAGGCGGCCTCGGAGGAGGTCGTGCCCGTTCTCTACGGGCCGCAGCAGGTCCTCGAGCCGCTCGCGGAGGGGCTCCCGATCGTCCATGCCGACCAGGTGGTGACGATGGACGAGAAGCCGTCCGACGCCGTGCGCGAGAAGCGTGAGAGCTCGCTCTTCCTCTCCTGCCGAGCGGTCGGGGAGGGAGCTGCCTCCGCTGTTGTCTCGGCAGGAAATACGGGAGCGACGCTGGCCGCAGGGCTGATCGAGATCCGGCGTCTCCCGGACGTGCACCGGCCGGCGATCGCCGTCCCCCTCCCGGCGCTCAGCGGCCCCTCGATCCTCGTCGACGCGGGGGCCAACGCGGACGCCCGCCCCGAGCACCTCGTCCAGTTCGCGCACATGGGAGCGGTCTTCGCCCGCGAGATCCTCGGCATCCCCGAGCCGGAGGTGGGCCTGCTCTCCATCGGCGAGGAGCCCGAGAAGGGGAACCGACTCGTGCGCGAGGCGCATGCGGAGCTGGACGGGAGCGGGCTCCGCTTCATCGGGAACGTCGAGGGCCGGGCCCTCCTGAGCGGGGCCGCCGACGTCGTCGTCTGCGACGGGTTCACGGGCAACATCACGCTCAAGCTGCTGGAGGGCACGATCAAGACGACGCTCGACGCGTTCCGCGAGGAGGTGACCGCGTCGAACCGGGGGAAGCTCGGCGGCCTCCTCATCCGCCCCGCGGCACGCGCACTGCGCGCGCGCCTCGACCCGGACACGTACGGCGGCGCCTACCTCCTGGGCCTGCGCGGGCTCGTCGTGATCGCGCACGGGAACTCCTCGCGCCGGGCGATCGCCAACGCGATCCGCTACGCCGCGCGGGGCGTGCAGGGCGGGGTCGTCGAGCGCCTCGCCGAGCGTCTCGGCGAGCCCGTCGGCGCCGCGCGGGACGGCTGAAACACAGGGCGAAGCGTGGTAGCATCCGGCGCCGTTTCCCGGCGGGCCACCTGACGAGCAATCGAAGAGACAGGAGAGACACGACATGGCAGCTTCGCGCGAGGAGATCTACGAGCGGGTGAAGGACGTCCTGGTCGATCAGCTCGGCGTGGAGGAGAGCGAGATCAACGAAGCGGCGTCCTTTCAGGAGGACCTCGACGCCGACTCGCTCGACCTCGTCGAGCTGATCATGGAGCTCGAGGATTCGTTCGGGATCAAAATCTCGGACGAGGATGCCCAGCAGATCCAGACCGTCGGGCAGGCCGTCGACTACATCTCGTCGCACCAGTAAGGCCGACGAGGCCGTCGCCCCGCTTCTCGAGCTGATCGTCGCGCTGCCCGAGGAGCGACTCAGCCACGCCTTCACCCACGCGTCCTGGGCCCCGAGCAGGGCCGAGTCCTACGAGCGGCTCGAGTTCCTCGGCGACAGCGTGCTCGGCCTGGCCATCGCCCAGTATCTCTACGACCGCTTCCCGGATCACTCGGAAGGCCAGCTGGCCAAGATCCGCGCCCACGTCGTCTCCCGGCAGAGCTGCGCCGTCGTCGGGCAGCGCCTCGGTCTCGGCCGGCTCTTCGTCGAGCACGCAGGCGACGTGGACAAGGATGAGGTCGAGCGGCTGGCGGCGAACGCGAACGTCCTCTCCGCGCTCGTGGAGACCTGTCTAGGAGCGCTCTACGTGGAGCACGGCTTCGAGCGCATCCGCGAGCCCATCGTCGCCGCCTTCCGCGACCGCATCGACTATGCGCTCGAAGAGCACGTCGACTACAAGACGGAGCTCCAGGAAGAGCTCGCGCGCCGCGGCCTGAGCGTCTACTACTCGGTGCTCGACGTGCAGGGGCCGCCGCACGAGCGCAGCTTCACGTGCGCGGCGGTGGTCGACGGAGAGGAGCTCGGGCTGGGCACGGATGCCTCGAAGAAGGGCGCGGAGCAGGCCGCCGCCCGCCGGGCGCTCGAGAAGCTCGCCGATGCGTGATTACCTCCCCATAGAAGAGCACGGCGTGATCGGCGACCTGCGCACCGTCGCGCTCGTGGGCACGGAGGGGACGATCGACTGGTACTGCCCGGACCGCTTCGACGCTCCCAGCGTCTTCGCCTCCATCCTCGACCGGAAGAAGGGCGGCCGGTACCGGATCGCGCCCGCGCACGACGGGTGGACATCGCGCCAGCTCTACTTCCCCGACACGAACGTCCTCATCACGAGATTCCTGACCGAGGAAGGCGTGGCGGAGGTGCTCGACTTCATGCCCATCGCCAGGGCCGGTGTGCGCGGCAGCCGGCTGGTCCGCAGCGTGCTCTCCATCCGCGGCGAGCTCCCCATGCACGTCGAGGTCTCCCCGCGCTTCGACTACGGCCGTGACCGGCACGAAACGCACGTGACCGAGCACGGTGCGCTCTTCCGCTCGTCCGAGACGACGCTTGCCCTTTCCACGCGCGCCCCGCTCCACGCCCATGCGGACGGGGTTCACGCCGAGTTCACGCTCGCCGAGGACGAGCGCTTCACGTTCGTCCTCGACGCCCTGGACGAGGACGAGCCGCCCAGGCCGTGCGACGAGGCCGAGATGCGCGAGCTCTTCACGGACACCGTGGAGTACTGGAGCCGCTGGGTGGCGCGCTCCAGCTACCGCGGCCGCTGGCGGGAGACTGTGAACCGGTCCACCCTCGTGCTCAAGCTGCTGACGTACGAGCCGACGGGGGCGATCGTGGCCGCGCCGACGACGAGCCTCCCGGAGCAGGTCGGCGGCGGGCGCAACTGGGACTACCGCTTCACCTGGATCCGCGACGCGGCCTTCTCGCTCTACGGCCTCCTGCGCCTCGGCTACACGGAAGAGGCGGCCGCCTTCGGAAACTGGCTCCGCGACCGTTTTCAGGAGCCGCGCGGCGGCGACCTCGGCCCGCTCCAGATCATGTACGGAATCGACGGTCGCACCGAGCTCCCCGAGGAGACGCTCGACCACCTGGAGGGCTATCGCGGCTCCGCTCCCGTGCGGATCGGGAACAACGCCGTGGAGCAGCTCCAGCTCGACATCTACGGCGAGCTGGTCGACTCCATCTACCTCTACAACAAGTACGGCGCGCCCATCTCCCACGACGAGTGGTCGAGCCTCTCCGGGATCGTCGAGTGGATCGCGGAGCACTGGGACCAGCCGGACGAGGGGATCTGGGAGACTCGGGGCGGGCGTCACGACTTCACGTTCTCGCGGCTCATGTCGTGGGTCGCCGTCGAGCGCGCGGTACGCATGGCGCGCCACCGCGGGCTCCCGGCAGATCTCGTCAAGTGGATGGGCGTGCGCGACGAGATCTACGAGCAGATCATGACCCGCGGCTGGCACGAGGAGCGCAAGGCCTTCGTGCAGCACTACGACGACAACGTCCTGGACGCGTCCGTCCTGCTCATGCCGCTCGTGAAGTTCATTGCGCCCACCGACCCGCGCTGGCTCTCGACGCTCGACCTCATCTCCGAGGAGCTCGTCGCCGACTCGCTCGTCTACCGCTACAACGTGGCCGCGAGTCCGGACGGCCTGCAGGGCGAGGAGGGGACGTTCTCGATGTGCTCCTTCTGGTACGTGGAGGCCTTGGCCCGGGCGGGGCGGCTGGACGAGGCGCGGCTCGCCTTCGAGAAGATGCTCACCTACGGGAACCACCTCGGCCTCTTCTCCGAGGAGATCGGGCCGACGGGCGAGCTCCTGGGCAACTTCCCGCAGGCCTTCACGCACCTCGCCCTCATCAGCGCAGCTTTCAACCTCGACCGGCAGCTGGGCTGATGGAGCGCCGATAATCCCCGACTAGGCGGGAGGTGCAAGGGAAGCAAGGATCGCGGCCGCGGCCGAGGTGAGCTACTACAGCCGCCGCAAAGCCGCGATCCCCAGCCCTCAGGCAGTGATCAGCTTGTGTACCGGGCTCACCTCTGGCTTCAAAGGCGGAGGACCGCCTTCACCTGCGATCTCTCGGATTGCCGGAAGCAGCTTCTCTTCACGGAACCGGTCGAACGCCTCGGGCGAGTCCCACACCGTTATGACGCGCCATCCCTCCTCGACCGGCCCGGCTATGTGAAGCTGGCATCCTTCCGGAAGCTGGCCACCGGCCATCGCCTTCTCCGTAACCGCCTCGTACGTGTCCACGGAGAAGCCGGGAGCGACAGCGGAAACGACGACTGCCATGAGGATCTCCTCTCGCTACGCGTGACGCCGGGAACCATAGTGGTAACCATGCGCTGCCCGGAGTGCGATTCCGTCCTCATGCGGGTCGTGCGCACCGAGAGTCGCCTCTGGCTCGACGCGCGCGGAGTCGCCTGCCTGGAGCTCCGGGCGGGCGAGTAGCCGGGGGCCCGTCCGTCGCCGCAGTCAGACTTCGGCGCGCGTGTACCTGCGTTCCATCAAGCTGCGCGGCTTCAAGTCGTTCCCCGACCCCGTCGAGGTGCGCCTGGAGCCGGGCGTCGCGGTCGTCGTCGGGCCGAACGGCTCCGGAAAGTCGAACGTCGCCGACGCGATCGTCTGGGCTGCCGGCAGCCTCTCGCCGAGCGAGCTGCGCGCCGACAAGTCCGAGGACGTCCTCTATGCCGGGTCCAAGGACCGTCCGCCTGCCGACCACTGCGAGGTCGAGCTCCTCTTCGACAACGAGGACGGCGAGAGCTCGGTCGAGTATTCCGAGCTTTCGGTCATGCGCCGCCTGCACCGCGGCGGCGACGGTGAGTACTTCGTCAACCGCGCACACGTGCGGCGGACGGACATCGTCGAGCTCCTCGCGGACATCGGTCTCGGCGGCGACATGCACTCGGTCATCGGGCAGGGCCGGGTGGAGCAGATCCTCACGTCCAAGCCCGCCGAGCGTCGCGCCCTCGTCGAGGAGGCGGCCGGCCTCGGCCGCTTCAAGCGGCGCCGCCACCGCGCCGAGCTCAAGCTCGCCCGCGTCGAGACGCAGGTCGAGCGCGCGCGCGACCTCGAAGACGAGGTGCGCAAGCGGCTTCGCCCCCTGGCGCTCCAGGCCACGGCCGCGCAACGGGCCGAGAAGCTCGGGCAGGAGATCGAGCGCCTCTTGACGCGGCTCGCCGCCGCAGAGCTGGAACGCATCGAACGTCGGCTGGCCGAGGTCGAGGAGCGGCACGCGGAGGCGGCCCAGGCCCGGCGTCGCCGCGACGAGAAGCTGGAGGGCGTCCTCACGGAGCGGCGGACGGCCGAGGAGGGCCTGGCCGAGGCCGCAGGGCGGCACGAGCAGGCGACCGCGGCGCTCTACCGGCTGCGGAGCGCCGTCGAGCGGCTCGAGCTGCGGCGGGAACGGGCCGAGGAGACGGCGGCGAGCCTGCGGGGCGAGGCCGAGCGGCCGCGGCTCGTCGCTCCGCCCAGGCCGCCAAGCTACGAGCGAACGCTGGCGTCCGCGGCGTCGTGGCCGCCGGAGCAGGTCGAGCTGGCGGAGGCGGTGCGGCGGCTCGAGGGCGCCTGCGGGGCGCGCCGCAACGCGCTCCTGCTCCTCTCGGGCGGCGAGGCCTGGTTCGCCGCGGACTCGGCGGAGCGGGCGGAGCCGGCACCCGACCCCGCCGCGCGGGCCACTCTTTTGGGCGTGCTCGCAGACGGCGTCGAGCGCGCGGCGCGGACGCTCGACGCGGCCGGGAAGGGAGCCGCGCGCTTCGAGGCGCCGCTCCGCGCCCGGGTCGACGCGGGCGGCAGCCGCTCCGCCCTGCTGGGCGAGGAGCTTCGGCGTCTCGGCGCCCTGGAGTCCGAGCTGCGGCGGGAGGCGGCCGAGGTGGGCGAGCGCCTCTCGGCGGTCGGTATCGAGCGCGCCCGTCTGGAGACGGAGCGCGAGGAGGTGCTGCGGCGGCTGCCCGAGGAGGCCGAAGGGGAGGCGCTGACCGACGAGGAGGCGGAAGAGCTGCGCGCGCACGTGGCGCGGCTCGAGCGGCGGCGCGAGGCGCTCGGCCAGGTGAATCCGCTGGCGGCCGAGGAGCACGCGCGCGAGAAGGCAAGGCTCGAGGACCTGACGCGCCAGCGCGAGGACCTCGAGCGCTCCCTCGGCGAGCTGGCCGGCCTCCGTGACGAGCTCGCGGAGACGGTCGAGCGGCGCTTCGAGGAGACGCTCGCCGAGGTCGAGCGACACTTCGAGGAGGTCGCAGGCACCCTCTTCCCCGGCGGCAGCGGGCGGCTGCTCCGCGTCGAGGATGAGGACGAGGAGCCCGGCATCGAGATCGAGCTCCAGCCGGCCGGGAAGCGCATCACGCGCCTGTCCCTCCTCTCCGGCGGCGAGAAGGCCCTGGGGGCGATCTCGTTCCTCTTCGCGCTCTTTCTCGCGCGTCCGTGCCCGTTCTATCTCCTGGACGAGGTCGAGGCCGCCCTGGACGACGCCAACATCGGCCGCTTCACGTCGCTTCTCCGGCGCTTCGCCGGGCGGGCGCAGTTCATCGTCGTCACCCATCAGAAACGGACGATCGAGGCCGCCGATATTCTCTACGGCGTCACGATGGGCGCCGACGGCATCTCCCAGATCGTCTCCAGGCGGCTGGCCCCGGAGGAGCCGGCCGTGCGTGCCCTGAGCGCGTGACGCGCAGCTGGGCCGAGTTCCTCGGCGAGGACGCGGAGGGGCCCGCTGAGGAGGAGGAGCGGCGCGGCTGGTTCGGACGTCTGCGCGCCTCGCTCGCGACGAGCCGTCAGGCGCTGACGCGGGAGCTTCTCTTCGACCCGGGGGACGACGAGGCTTGGGAGCGGATCGAGGAAGCGCTGATCGCCGCCGATTGCGGCGTGCCCGCCACCGTCGAGATCGTCCAGCGGCTCGAGGCTCGAGAGCCCGGGAGCCGCGAGGAGCTCGTCTTCGGGCTGGAGGAGGTCGTGGCCGAGCTCGTCTCCGCGGACGGTCAGGAGCGGCTGTCGCTGGGCGGTCCGCCGTCGGTCGTCCTCGTCGTGGGGGTGAACGGCACCGGGAAGACGACGACGATCGGCAAGCTTGCCCACCGCCTGCGCGAGTCGGGGCGCTCCGTCGTCCTCGCCGCCGCGGACACGTATCGCGCGGCGGCCGAGGAGCAGCTCGAGATCTGGGCTGAACGGGCGGGCGCAGACTTCGTCGGCTCGCAGCGGGGCGCGGACCCCGCCGCGGTGGCGTTCGACGCCATCTCGGCGGCGGAAGCGCGTGACCGCGACGTGGTCGTCGTCGACACGGCCGGGCGGCTGCACACCCAGACGGATCTCATGAAGGAGCTGGCGAAGGTGCGGCGGGTGATCGAGGGGCGGCTGGACGGCGCGCCCCACGAGACCCTCCTCGTGCTCGACGCGACGACGGGGCAGAACGGGCTCCGGCAGGCCCGGCTCTTCGACGAGGCCGTCCAGGTCTCCGGCGTCGCCCTGACGAAGCTGGACGGGACGGCGAAGGGCGGCGTGGCGGTCGCGATCACGCACGAGGTGGGGCTGCCGGTAAAGCTGGTCGGCGTGGGGGAGGGGATCGACGACCTGCAGCCTTTCGACCCGCACGATTTCGCGCGTGCACTCGTCGCGCAGGACTAGTTTCGTCCCGTTTGGCGCGGCTCTTGGCACAGTCCGCGCGCCCTGCCCGCACCGCGCCTCGATAGGCTGGAACCGGAGGGAGGCCCGCGGCGGCCCCGGGGCCCTCGTCCGCTCCTCAGCACCCCATGCCAGACCCCGTCTTCCTCATCACCGGCGCCTCGAGCGGCATCGGCGCCGCGACCGCGCGCCGAGCGGCGGAGGCCGGCTATCGGCTCGTCCTCGCCGCGCGGCGGCTCGAGCGGCTGGAGGAGCTCGCCAGCCAGCTGGGCGGCCCCGACCGCGCGCTCGCCGTGCGCTGCGACGTCGACCGAGTGGGCGGAGCAGGAAGCGCTCGTGGAGAAGACGCTCGCCGAGTTTGGCCGCCTCGACGTTGCCTTCGCGAACGCCGGGTTCGGCGCCCCGCGCGGCTTCCTCGCTTCCACGCCGGACCACTGGAAGGACATGATCCTCACGAATGTTTACGGCGCCGCCCTGACGATTCGTACCACGCTCCCGGCGCTGAAGGAGTCACGCGGCCACCTGGTGTTGATGTCCTCGGTCGCCGGCCGTCGCGTCGTTCCCGGCTCCGTCTACTCGGCGTCGAAGTGGGCCGTGACGGGGATGGGGGAGTCGGTCAGGCAGGAGCTGAACGAAACCGGGGTGCGCGTGACCCTGATCGAGCCCGGCATGGTCGACACCGAGTTCTTCGACGACCCCGTCTCGGGCGCCCTCGAGCCGGATGACATCGCCCGCGCCGTCCTCTTCGCCGTCACCCAGCCGCCGCATGTGGACGTGAACGAGATCCTTGTGCGTCCCACCGCACAGTCGAACTAGATGCAAGGACGTTCCGGGCCGGACGACTCCGCCCGGCCCGGAACGCCAGCCGTCTTCAGCGCTCGACGCCGAACGCGATCTCGACCGTCGTGCGGAACAGCGCAACGTCGTCGTTCTCGACGACGGCGGTCATGTCCACGACCCGAGCGCCGTGGATGTCGCGCACGGTCTTCGAAGCCTCGCGCACGGCCACGCGCGTGGCCTCCGCGAAGCTCGTGTCGGACTGGCCGATGACCCGGATCACCTTGGCGATGTCCGCCATGGCTGCCTCCTTTGGTTGGGTGCGAGAGTCGCTGGCTAGACTTCCCGCGGCCTATGTTTGACACGCTTTCCGACAAGCTGCAAGCGACGCTGGGCGACCTCAGGTCGCAGGGTCGCCTCTCCGACGAGGACCTCTCGCGCGCCGCGCGGGAGATCCGGCTCGCGCTCCTCGAAGCGGACGTCAATTTCAAGGTCGTCAAGGAGTTCGTCGCCACCGTCAAGGAGCGCGCCGCCGGCACGGAGGTGTCGAAGAGCCTCGCGCCCGGCCAGCAGGTCGTCAAGATCGTCCACGAGGAGCTGACCGCCCTCATGGGCTCCGGCGGCTCCAGGCTCGCTTTCGCGGGCCGCCCGCCGACCGTGATCCTCCTCGCCGGGCTGCAAGGCTCCGGTAAGACGACCGCTGCGGCCAAGCTCGGGCTGCTTCTGCGCAAGAAGGAGGGGAAGTCGCCCGCGCTCGTCGCCGCCGACCTCCAGCGGCCCGCCGCGATCGACCAGCTCGAGCAGCTCGGCAAGCAGATCCAGATCCCCGTCTACCTCGATCGCGGGACAAAGGATCCGGTCGCCGTCGCCCGCATGGGGGTCGAGCAGGCGCAGGCCCAGGGGCGTGACGTCGTCATCCTCGACACCGCCGGGCGCCTCCAGATCGACGAACCGCTCATGGAGGAGCTGGCCGCGATCCGTAAGGAGACGAAGCCGCACAACGTCCTCCTCGTGCTCGACGCTATGACGGGCCAGGAAGCGGTCGCAGTAGCGGAGGCGTTCGCCGAGCGCGTCGCCTTCGACGGCGTCGTCCTGACGAAGCTCGACGGCGACGCCCGCGGCGGCGCAGCGCTTTCCGTCAAGGCCGTGACGGGAAAACCGATCAAGCTGGCTTCGACCGGCGAGAAGCTCGACCAGCTCGAGTACTTCCACCCCGACCGCATGGCCTCGCGCATCCTGGGCATGGGCGACGTGCTCACGCTCATCGAGCGGGCCGAGGCGGCGACCGAGGTGGACGAGCAGGAGGAGATGGAGCGGCGTCTGCGCGCCGGGCAGTTCACGTTCGACGACTTCCTGCAGAGCTACCGCATGATGCGGCGGATGGGCCCGCTCCAGTCCGTCGTGGGCATGATCCCGGGCCTGGGCAAGCAGATGCAGGGTGTCAAGGTCGACGACAAGGAGCTCGCACGGCTCGAGGCCATCGTCCTCTCCATGACGGCTGAGGAGCGGCGCCGGCCGGAGATCATCAACGGCGCGCGCCGGGCACGGATCGCCCGCGGGAGCGGCACGACCGTCCAGCAGGTGAACCAGCTCATGCAGGCGCGCAAGCAGATGCAGAAGATGGTCAAGCAGCTTGGCCGAGGGAAGACGCCGAACCTGCAGTCCCTCGTCGCCCAGCAACGCAGATAGAAAGGAAGGAATGGCAGCACGCATCCGACTGACCCGCATCGGGTCGAAGAAGAATCCGATCTACCGTGTGGTCGTCGCCGACTCGCGCTCGCCGCGCGACGGCCGCTTCATCGAGATCGTCGGGCGCTACAACCCGCAGACGCAGCCCTCGACCATCGATCTCGACGCCGACAAGATCAAGGACTGGATCTCCAAGGGCGCCCAGCCGAGCGACTCGGTCAAGCGCCTTATGAAGACGCAGGGCCTCTAGAGCCAAGCCGTGGAGGAGCTGCTCGAGTACCTCGCGAAGAGCCTCGTCGACAGGCCCGAGGAAGTGCGGGTCGTCCGCACGGAGCGAGACGGTGCGGTCGTACTGGAGCTCCGCGTCGCCCCTGACGACGTCGGCAAGGTCATCGGCCGCCACGGCCGCATGGCCCACGCGCTGAGAACGCTCGTGCGTGCGAGCGGCGGGCGCCGGCACGAGCGCGCCCTCCTCGAGATCGTTGACTGACGAGCCGCGGATCTCCGTCGGTCGCGTCGGCCGGCCGCACGGTGTCGATGGCGCCTTCGTGGTCGAGCAAGCCAGCGACGATCCCGAGCGCTTCGCGCCCGGGGCGCTCGTCTGGGCCGGGGGCGAGCCGGCGACCGTGGCCGAGCGCAAGCGGGCCGGCAACCGACTCGTCGTCAGGCTCGACCGCCCGGTGGCGCGCGGCACGACGCTCGAGCTTCCTCTCTCCGCGCTGCCCGAGGCGGACGAGGGGACCTACTACGTCTTCCAGCTCGTCGGCCTCCCCGTCGAGGACGAGGAAGGCCGAGCGCTCGGCGTCGTGCAGGACGTTGCTCCGGGCGTGGCGAACGACGTGCTCGAGCTAGACACCGGCATCGCGCTCCCGCTCGTCGAGGACTGCGTCCGCGCAATCGAGCTCGAAACGGGGCGCATTCTCGTCGCGCCCGGCTTCGCCCCCGAAAGCTAATCTCGAAAGCCCGCATGCAGATCGACGTCTTCACACCGCTCCCGCACGCCTTCTCCTGGCTGACCGAGCAGCGGCCGCTCGCCGCCGTGCTCGGCACCGAGCTGGAGCTCCGGCTTCTCAACTACCGTGATTTCACGCCCCTCTCCGGCGGGCGGGTGGACGACGAGCCCTACGGTGGCGGCGCGGGCATGGTGCTGCGCGTGGACGTGGTCTGCGCGGCCCTCGAGGCCGTGTACGGCGACTGGAGCGGGCGGCGGATTGTGGCGTTCACCCCCCAGGGCCGGCAGCTCGACCAGCCACTCGTCGAGGACCTCAAGGACGAGGAGGCCCTCACGCTGCTTTCGGCCCGCTTCGAAGGGTTCGACGAGCGCATCCTGGAGCACGTGGCCACGGACGCCGTCTCGGTCGGGCCCTTCGTCCTCTCGGGCGGCGAGCTGCCCGCGATGGTGCTCCTGGACGCGGTTGCGCGCCGGCTCCCGGGGGCCATTCGCGAGGAGAGCGGGGCGGTGGAGAGCTTCTCCCCGGCCCTCGAGGGCGGGGTGGAGTTCCCGCACTACACGCGGCCGCCAGAGTTCCACGGCTGGCGTGTGCCGGACATCCTGCTCTCCGGGAACCACGCCTCGATCGAGCGCTGGCGCCGTGATCGGAGCCGCGAGAGGTCCGTTCGGTGAGGGGCCCGGTCGAACGTCTGACGGCCTCGCTTCCCTCGCCGTGGGCGACGATCGTGGACTGGGTCGTGACGATCGCAGTTGCGGTCGCGGCAGTGCTCGCCATCAAGGCATGGGTCGTGAACCCCTACCGGATCCCGACCTCGTCCATGGAGCCGACGCTGCACTGCGCGGTGCCGCAACCCGGCTGCGAGGCGAACTACTCCGACCGCGTGCTCGCCAACCGCTTCATCTACCACTTCCGCGAACCGGAGCGCGGCGACATCGTCGTCTTCGAGACGCCGCCGGCAGTTGCCCGGACCTGTGACGGGGGCGGCGACGTCTTCGTCAAGCGCCTGATCGGCCTGCCCGGCGACCGGATCAGCGAGCGCAACGGCGCCGTCTTCGTCAACGGCCGACGTTTGGAGGAGCCCTACGTCTCGGACGGCAATCGCGACTCCGGCTCCGGCGGGCCGTGGAGAGTGGGCCCCGACGAATACTTCTTCATGGGTGACAACCGCGCATCGTCCTGCGACAGTCGCGAGTGGGGCTCGGTCCCCCGCGAGAACCTCATCGGTCCGGTATTCGCCGTCTATTGGCCACCCCAGCGAATAGGCTTCCGCTAGCGCCCGGACCGCGCGCTCGCCTCCTTGCCAGCGCCGCCCCAGGGCACTAGCGGCATTCGCTAGCATTGGCCGTCGGCCCAGCCGGGCCTCCTCTCCGATGAGCACGCCGATCGACATCCTCGAGCGCCGTCAGCTGCGCGACGACATCCCGCAGTTCAAGGCGGGGGACACGGTGCGCGTTCACTTCCAGGTGATCGAGGGCCAGCGCCGGCGAGTCCAGGTCTTCGAGGGCATCGTCATCAAGCGCCAGGGGGCCGGGGTGCGCGAGACGTTCACCGTCCGCAAGAACTCCTTCGGCGTCGGGGTGGAGCGGACGTTCCCCGTCCACTCGCCCAAGATCGAGAAGATCGAGGTCGCCGCGATCGGCGACGTCTCCCGCGCCAAGCTGTACTACCTTCGCTCGAAGGTGGGGAAGAAGGCGCGCGTCCGGCAGCGGCAGCAGACCTAGGCGCTATGCTCGCCCCCGTGCCGACGACGCGTCGCACGGGCCGCAAGCTCCTCGGGTTCGACCGCCGCCTCGGCGTGCGCTTCCTCGCGGGGGCCGACGAGGCGGGGCGGGGGAGCCTCGCCGGGCCGCTCGTGACCGCAGGCGTCCTCTTCGACTACGAACGCCTTCGCGACCACCGCGTCCGTCCGCTCGGACGGTTGAACGACTCCAAGCAGGTAGACCCGGCCGCCCGCGAGGAGCTCTTTCGCGCCGTGGCCCGCTGCGCCTCGCGCATCTCCATCCGCGTGATCCCGCCCGGGACGATCGACCGCGACGGGCTCCATCGCTCCAACCTCCGGGGCCTCCGCGAGACGCTCGCCGACCTGTGCCCGCCCGCGGACGCTTGCCTCGTCGACGGCTTCCGCCTCGGCCCGCTCGCCCCGGAGCACCAGGCGGTCGTCGACGGAGACGAGAAGAGCGCCGTCATCGCCGCGGCCTCGATCGTGGCCAAGGTGGTGCGGGATCGGTACATGCGCCGGGCGGACGCTCTGTATCCGGCCTTCGGGTTCGTCTCACACGTGGGCTACATCACTCCCGGGCACTCGGCCGTCGTTCGCCGGCACGGGCCGTGCGCCATTCATCGCCGTTCCTTCGAGGCGCGCTGCTACGCGGAGCTCGAGGCCGACGCGGAGTCTGAGGCCGAAACCGAGGGCCTCGAGCCGGCGATCCTCGTTGCCGAGCCGGCTCGGGCCTGAGGCCGAGCGGCGCGTCCGCCGCCACTACCGGCTGCGCGGCTTCCGCGTGCTGGACGCCAACGTCCGCGCGGGCGGGAACGAGCTCGACGTCGTCGTACGGCGCGGACGGGCGCTCGTCTTCGCCGAGGTGAAGGCGCGAAGTGGCGACGGGTTCGGCGCGCCCGGCGAGGCAGTGGGCCCGGAGAAGGTACGCCGGCTGGAGCGCGCGGCCTGGGGCTGGTTGGCTCGGCACCCGCAGCTCGCGGAGCTCGACGTGCGCTTCGAGGTCGTGGCCGTGCGCGGACGCCGCATCGAGCGCGTCCCTCTTCACTAGGAGTGCTCACTTTCGGCGCCTTCCGGCGCACACGTGTGCGCTTCCCCTCCATACGGTCGGTGAGTGCTCGCGCGCGCTCTCACGCACGCTCTCGTCGGGATCGAGGCCCGGCCGGTCGAGGTGGAAGCCCACCTCCAGCGCGGCGTGCCCGGTCTCGCCATCGTCGGCCTCCCGGACAAGGCCTGCCAGGAGGCGAAGGAGCGCGTCCGCAGCGGGATCGCGAGTGCCGAGCTCGAGTGGCCGCTCCGCCGCATCACCGTCAACCTGGCTCCCGCGGGTCTGCGCAAGGAGGGCTCCGGCTACGACCTGCCCATCGCGCTCGCAGTCCTGGCCGCTTCCCGCCAGGTGCCGGTGGAGACGCTGGCCGAGCACGCCGCCGTCGGGGAGCTCGCCCTGGACGGTCGTCTGCGGCCGGTTCCCGGAATCCTCGTCGCGGCCGAAGCCGCAAAACGCGCGGGTCTGCGGCGCCTGCTCTGTCCCCGCGAATCGGCGCCCGAAGCCGCGCTCGCCGGTATCGAGCCGGTGCCCCTCGCCCATCTCGCGGAAGCCGGCGAGTACCTTCGCGGCCGTTTTCGACCCGAGCCCGTCGAGCCGGCCACGCTCGACTCGCAGAACGGCGCCGGCCCGGACCTGGCCGACGTGCGCGGCCAGGAACGGGCGCGGCGGGCACTCGAGATCGCCGCGGCGGGACGCCACAACCTCCTGCTCGCGGGCCCGCCCGGCACGGGGAAGACGATGCTGGCCCGCCGCCTGCCCGGAATCCTTCCTCCGTTGACGCTCGAGCAGGCGCTCGAGGTGACGCGCATCCATTCGGTCGCGGGCGTGCTTCCGCCGGCGCGCCCGCTCGTGGAGCACCCGCCCTTCCGCTGGACGCACCACACGGCGTCGGCGGCCTCGATCGTCGGCGGCGGTCCCGGCCCGCGGCCGGGCGAGGTCAGCCTCGCCCACCACGGCGTGCTCCTGCTCGACGAGCTCGCTGAGTTCCACCGGCCCGTCCTGGAGGCTCTGCGCCAGCCGCTCGAGGACGGCAGCGTCTCAATCGCGCGCGTGGGCGGGCATGCGAACTTCCCCGCTCGCTTCACGCTGGTGGGGACGATGAACCTCTGTCCCTGCGGCGCCCGCGGCGATCCCGGCGCAGAGTGCGTCTGCGGGCCGCAGCGGCTCGCGGCGTACGCGGGCAAGCTCTCGCGTGCGCTGCTCGACCGCTTCGACCTGATGGTCGAGCTCCCGCGTGCCCGTGCACGCGACCTCGCAGTGGCCCGTGGGGAGACGTCGGGGGTCGTCCGCGGGCGCACGCAGGGGGCGGCCGACCGGCTCCGGGACTCGCCGCCGCGGCCGGGAGCCGCGGCAAGGGAGCTGCTCGACCGTGCCGTGGACCGCCTGCATCTGTCGGCCCGCGCACGCATGCGCGTCGGGCGGGTCGCAGTGACCATCGCCGCGCTCGCCGGCGCTCGCGAGGTGGCGGCCGAGCACGTCGCGGAGGCGCTCTCCTATCGCGCCCCGCCGGAGCTCGCCCGGTGACCTTCACGATCCTTTCGCGCGGGAGCCCCGAGTATCCGCCCCTGCTCGCGGAGCTCTACGACCCGCCTCAGCGCCTCTACGTGCGCGGAAGCTCGGCGGAGGTGCTCCGCCGCCCCGCGGTGGCGGTCGTCGGCGCGCGCAGCTGCTCGCCGTACGGGGCGCAGGTCGCGCGTGAGGTCGCGCGGGCACTCGCCTCGGCCGGCGTCCTCGTCGTCAGTGGGATGGCGCGTGGGATCGACGGCGAAGCGCACCGCGGCGCTCTGGAGGCCGGCGGGCTCACGGCCGCCGTGCTCGGCTGCGGGATCGACCGCGATTACCCGCGCCGCCACGCCGACCTGGCGCGCCGGATCGCCGCGAGCGGGGCCGTGGTCTCGGAGTATCGCCCGGGCATCGACCCCGCGCCGTGGCGCTTCCCGGCGCGCAACCGTCTGATCGCGGGCCTGTCGCTGGCGACTGTGGTCGTGGAGGCAAGGGAGCGCTCGGGCGCGCTCATCACGGCCGACTTCGCCCTCGAGCTCGGGCGGGACGTGTTCGCCGTGCCGGGCGAGATCACCTCGGCGCTCTCCGCCGGCACGAACGACCTTCTGCGCCAGGGCGCCGCACCGCTCACCGGGCCCGACGACGTGCTCGGTGCGCTCGGCCTGGAGCGGGCTCCGCCGGTGGCTCCGCGGGCCTTGACTCCGTCCTCCGAGGCCGTGCTTCGCGTCCTCCGGGACGGAGCCGCCGGAGTGGACGAAGCTCGTCCGGGCGTCCGGGCAGGGGAGTGCAGAAGTGGCCGCGGCGCTCGTCGAACTGGAGCTGGAGGGAGTCGTCGCCCTCGCGGACGGCGTCTACCGCTGCGTGTCCGAGCACAGCCGGTCGCCGCCTTGACCGGCATCACAGCCTCGGTCCTGCGGCCTAGGTCCAATTCCCGATAGCGCAGAGCGGGGCGCGCGCCTAGCCTCGAGGGCATGAAAGTCGCGCTCGTCACCGGCGCTTCCCGGGGCCTCGGGCTCGCACTGGCCCGCTCGCTGGCCGAGCGTAGCTGGCGGCTGGTGATCGACGCCCGCAGCGCGGATGCCCTGGAGCGGGCTCGGGCCGAGTTGGCGGAGCGAACCGAGGTCGTGGCGATTCCGGGCGACGTGAGCGATCAGGCCCATCGCCGGGGACTCGTCGAGGCCGGTGGCCCGCGCCTCGATCTGCTCGTGAACAACGCGAGCGTGCTCGGGCCCAGCCCGCTGTCGCCGCTCGCGAGCTATCCGCTCGCCGAGCTCGAGCGCGTGTACGTGGTGAACGTGCTGGCTCCGCTCGCGCTCCTGCAGGAAGCGCTCCCGCAGCTCGAAGCCGCCGGGGGCCGGATCGTCAGCATCACCTCCGACGCGGCCACGGAAGCCTACGAGGCGTGGGGCGGTTACGGGTCGTCGAAGGCGGCGCTCGAGTCACTGACGCGCGTGCTGGCCGCCGAGCACCCCGACCTCCGCGTCTACGCCGTCGATCCGGGCGACATGAACACGCAGATGCAGCAGGACGCGTTCCCGGGCGAGGACGTGAGCGACCGTCCGCCGCCGGAGGAGAGCGTGCCCGCCCTCCTGGAGCTGATCGAGGGAGAGCTTCCGAGCGGCCGGTACCGGGCCGCGGAGCTCGCAGCGGCGCGAGCGTGAGCGCTGCGACAGCCTTCGAGCTCCCCGAGCGGCTCGAGGCCCGCGAGCCCCCCGAGGAGCGCGGCCTCGCGCGAGACGAGATCCGCCTCCTCGTCTCCGTCCGCGACACCGGTCGCCTTGTGCACGCCCGTGCCCGCGACCTGCCGCAATACCTCGCGCCCGGAGACCTCCTCGTGATCAACACCTCGGCCACGCTCCCGGCGGCGCTCCCGGCCACCGGCCCGGGTGGAGAGCGCGTCGAGCTCCACCTGTCCACGCCGTTTCCCGGCGCCGGAGGGAAGGAATGGGTCATCGAGCTCCGGCGGAACGGAGAGCCCTTCCTTGCCGGCCGCCGCGGCGACGTGCTCGCGCTGCCGGCCGGCGCCTGCGCCGAGCTTCAGACCCGCTATCGGGGCAAGCGTCTCTGGGTCGCGTCGCTCGACCTGCCGGAGTCGCTCGAGCCGTACCTCGCGCGCCACGGGCATCCCATCCGCTATCGCTACGCACCGCGCGAGTGGCCGCTGGCGAGCTACCAGACGGCGTACGCGCTCGAGCCAGGCAGCGCCGAGATGCCGAGCGCGGGCCGGGCGCTGACGCCGGAGGTCATCGCGGGGCTCGTCGGCCGCGGCATCGTCGTCGCACCCGTCGTTCTCCACGCCGGCGTGTCGTCGCTCGAGCTGCACGAGCCGCCCTTTCCCGAGCGGTACTCGGTGCCGGCCACGACGGCCCGGCTCGTGAACGCGACCCGCGCCTGGGGCGGCAGGGTGATCGCCGTCGGGACAACTGTCGTCCGCGCACTCGAGACTGTTGCCGGCGAAGACGGCGCCGCTCGGGCCGGGGAGGGGTGGACGGACCTCGTCGTCACGCCGGACCGCGGCGTCCGCGTCGTCGACGGCCTCCTCACCGGCTGGCACGAGCCGGGCTCGTCGCACCTGGGGCTCCTGCAAGCGGTGGGCGGCCGCGGCCTCGTAGCCCGCTCGTACAGCGTCGCCCTACGCTGCGGCTACCTCTGGCACGAGTTCGGAGACCTCCATCTCATCCTTCCGGGGCGGCGGCCCCTGGCCACCGTTCAGTCCGGGAAGGACTCGGGGCGTTCGCGGGCCCGCTCGTAGAGCACGTCGTCGATGTTGCGGCCGGTGACGACGAGGACGAGCGGTCCGTCGACGTCGTCGAGCTGAGGCAGGGCGGCCAGCGACGCGGCGGCGGCGCCCTCGACCCGGATCCCGGCCTCTGCATATGCGCCGAGGGCACGGGCGATCTCGCGCTCCGAGACGAGCAGCATGCGACTCGCGACCTCGCCCAGGACGTCCACGGCGAGCGGAATCGCCACCCGGACGGCGAGCCCGTCCGCGAACGTGGCCGAGCGCGTGCTCCCGACCGGGCGCCCGGCTTCCCAGCTCTCGACCATGACCGGCGCCTCACGTGCAGCCACCCCGATTCGGAGCGTCTCGGGCGCCTGCTCGGACACGCGCAGGCCGATGCCGCCCAGCAGCGCGCCGTTGCCTACTGGGACAACGATACCCGCGGGAGGCTCCGCGAGCTCGTCGAGGATCTCGTCGGCGATCGTGCCGTAGCCCTCGTACTGGGCCGGCTCGGCGCCGTCCTCGAAGAAGGGGAGCCCCCGGGATGCAGCCCACGCGCGCCCTTCGTCCTTCGCCTCGTCGAGGTCGAGGCCCGTGAGCCGCACCTCGGCGCCGATCTTCTCGATCAGCTCGACCTTGGCCTGGGCCGCCTGCTCGGGCGCGTACACGACAGCGCGGAGGCCGAGCCGCTCTGCCGCCCAGCCCGTTGCGGCGCCGTGGTTTCCCGTCGAGGCGGTCACGACGGTGTTGGCACCGCGCTTCCGGTAGCCCTCCAGCACCGGCAGCGCGCCGCGCCACTTGAACGCCCCGAGCTCGTGCTCGTCCTCCCGCTTGAGATAGACCTCCCGGCCCGCGAGCCCAGGGGGCGCCTGCTCGAGCCGGCTCATCCGAAGAGACGCGTGGGGTTCTGGCTTCGCGCGGCTGCCTCGACGTCCGGGCCCAGCTCGGTCAGGGCGCGGAGGGTCGGCCGCGAGTCGATGACCGGCAGGTCGCTCCCGTAGACGAGCCGGTCTGCGCCCACGGTGTCGAGCGCGAGGGCGAGCGCGTGGCGGCCGTACGAGGCCGTGTCCAGGTACACGTTGGGATGGACCGCTGTACGCCCCGGGTCGCGGGAGCGCAGCCGCTCGAACTGGACCGGCGCTCCGCCGGCGAGGATGGCGAAGACGACGCGCAGGTTCGGGTGGCGCCCCGCGCCGTCGGCGATCCAGGCGAAGTACGCGGCCTGCATCTCCGCCGTGTAGTCGGTCACGGCGCTCCACCAGGGCGGCGCTGACTCGGGCGCGGGCGCCGGCGCGCCTGGATGGACGAAGAGAACCCGCCCGGCGCTTTCGAGCTCGCGCGGCAGCTCGCCCAGGCCGGCTACGACCGCGGCGGCAGATACGCAGGCGCCTGCGAAGCCCTCGAGAGAGGCGCCACAGGCGAGCGCCAGAAAGCGACCGCCCGAGGTGGCCGCGAGCTCGCGCGCGCCCTCGTGCCAGGCGTCCGCGAGCTCCCCGCATGCCTCCCACTCGAGCGTGGGCGCCGGCGAGAGGACGGCGACGTCGACCCCGTCCCGGTCGAGCAGGCGCAGGCGCTCCTTCGGATCGTGCATGCGCAGATCGACCGGGAACCTCCCCTCGGCGAGCTCGAGCACGTCGCCGTCGAGCCGGGGCGGCTCGCGCCGCCCGCGCAGCGCGTCCAGTAGTGCCGGCGGCCAGAGGTGCTGGTGGACGTCGTAGCTGGGCATCGTCTAATGCACGCGGAAGCGGCGGACGGCATCCTCGTCCAGCTCCACGCCGAGGCCCGGCCGGTCGGGAACCGCGAGGAGACCGTCGCGGTCGGGGCGGAGCGGCTCGGCGAGCATGAAGTCGCGCCGCTCCGGAGTCCAGCCGGGCGGGTCGTAGGGCAGCTCGAGGTACGGGCCGCCGCCGACGCCGGCGGCCAGGTGCAGGTTGGCGAGGAGCCCGATCCCGTTCGTCCACGTGTGCGGGGTGAACCAGAGCCCGCGGTCGAGCACGCGCGCGGCCAGCTCGCGGGCGCGCAGGAGCCCGACGGCGAGCACGGCGTCCGGCTGGTAGACGTCGAGCGCGTCCGCGTCCTCGAACGCCGCCAGGTCGCGTGGGGTCCGCGCCATCTCGCCGCCGGCGACACGTAGACCCGCCTCGGCGCGCAGGCGGGCATAGCCGGCGACGTCGTCCGCCGGGAGCGGCTCCTCCAGCCAGAGAACGCCGAGCCCGGCGAGCCGGCGGGCGGCGTCCACAACCGTCCCGTATGGGAGGGGGTCCGAGATGTCGCCCGGCATGCGCCAGCCCTGATTGAGGTCGACGGCGATCTCCATCGTGTCGCCGACAGCCTCGCGCACGGCGGCCGCCGCCGCGAGCCCCTCTTCGAGCCGTGTCCTGTCGAGGCGGAGCTTGAGCGCCCGGAAGCCTTCCTCTCGCAGGCGGAGCGCCGACTCGGCGCGCTCCTCGGGCTCGCGGGCCTCACCGGTGGAGGCATAGGCCGGCACGCGCTCCGCCGCGCCGCCAAGGAGGTGCGCGACGGGCACGCCCTCGGCCTTGCCGGCCAGGTCCCAGAGGGCCGCCTCGAGCGGCCAGTACCGTCCTGCGTGGAAGGCGATCGTCTCGAGGACGCGCACGTGCCGCTCGAGCGCCAACGGATCCTCGCCGAGGAAGAGGCTCTCGTAGCGCTCGAAGCCGTCCATCGTGTCCCCCGAGCCGATTCCGGTCAGCCCCTCGTCCGTCTCCAACGCGGACGAGCGTCGCCTCCACCTGACGGCGCGGCTCGGGATCCCAGGCGGCCGGGAACGGCGGGTCGAGCGGGCAGCGCAGCCGCTCGAGGCGAATGCCGGTGATCCGCACCGGCCCTACCGGCGGAAGAACGGGTTCTGAGGATCGTCCTTGACGGCCAGGAGCTCGTCGAGGGAGGGCCGGCCGTCGCGCCCGGCGGCGAGCGCGTCGCGCGTGGCCTGGACGTTGTTGCGGTAGACCTCCTCCTCGTCGTCGGCGGCCCAGTCGACCCAGACGGCCGCGATGAGGAGGAGGTCGTCCACGTCCGCGGCCGGCACGACGCCGTCGTCCACGGCCTCGAGCACGCCCTGGGCCACGCCCGCCTGCGCCGCGCCCCAGGTGAGAGCCGCGTGCCGGTCGCCGCGGATGTCCGCTTTGTTGGCGAACACCGTCGCCGGCTTGACCGGCAGGTTCGGGCGCACGACGACCACGAAGGCGCTGTGCCCCTGGCGCGGCGTGGCGAGCGCGGTCGCCCAGGCCGTCTCCACGGGGCCGCCCTTGCGCCCGAGCACGGTGTTTACGTGCGCAGCGTTCGCACCGCTGCCCGCGAAGCCCTCGCCGGTTGCGTGCGCCGTCCGAGCTCATCGGCCAGCCTCTGGCCGATGAGCTTGTGGAGGGTGTGAGGGAACCGGGAGGTTCCCTCGCTGCATCAAAGAGGGGGCTCGTGGGGAAACATGGTTTCTCCCACGGGAGCGAGCCGGAGGCGAGCGACGGTCAGAATGCGATCACCCCGCGCGCGACCTCGCCCGCGTTCATGGCGGCGAAGGCCTCGTTCACCTCCTCGAGGGGAAAGCGGCGCGTGACGAGGGCGTCGAGGTCGAGCCGCCCCTCCATGTAGAGGTCGAGCACGAGCGGCATGTCCACCTGGGGGGTGCAGGAGCCGTAGAAACTTCCAGTGACGACCTTCTCTTCCCGCGGCAGCGCCGGACCGGGGACGCTGGCCGCCGTACCTTCCGGAGGGATCCCGACCGCGACGATCGTCCCTCCGCGCCTGACGGCCTCGTAGGCGGCGCCGACGAGCCCCGGCGCACCGGCCGCGACGAAGGCATAGTCGGCCCCGCGGCCGTCCGTGAGCCCGCGGAGCACCTCGGCGACGTCCTCGGCCGCCGGGTCGACAGTGTGGGTGGCGCCGAGGCGGAGAGCGAGCTCGCGCTTGAAGGGAACGGGGTCGGCGGCGACGATCGTTCGCGCCCCCGCCAGCCGCGCGCCGAGGATCGCCGAGAGCCCGACGCCTCCGGCGCCGAAGACGAGTGCGGCGCTTCCGGGCTCGACCCGCGCACGGTTCACGGCGGCGCCGAAGCCGGTCATGACGGCGCAGCCGACGAGCGCTGCCACCTCGAGCGGGACGTCCTTGCGGATGGGGACGCAGCACCCCTCGGGCACAACGCAGCGCTCGGCGAAGGTCGAGAGGTAGGAGTAGTGGTAGAGCGGGGAGCCGTTTCGGGAGAGGCGCAGGGCGCCGCCGGGCAGGGTGCCCCGGAACATGTCCGCCATGGCCACGTCGCAGAGCACCTGGCGCCCCTGCGTGCAGTAGAAGCAGCGGCCGCAGGCGGGCAGCCAGGAGAGGATGACGTGGTCGCCCACGGCGACCGTCGTCACGCCTTCGCCGAGCGCCTCGACGATGCCGGCGCCCTCGTGCCCGAGCACCGCCGGCAGCGGGTTCGCGGTTGCCCCCGAGATCACGTTCCAGTCGCTGTGGCACACGCCGCTCGCGACGAGGCGGACACTCACCTCCCCGGGCCCCGGTTCGGCGAGCTCCACCTCCTCCAGCGTGAGGGGCTGTCCGACCTCTCGCAGCACGGCCGCGCGCACGGGCCGATTCTAGGCTGCCCTGCGCGATAGGCTCGTGCCGTGCAGATGCAGGCGGCGGTTCTGTGGCGTCCCGGCGACCCGGTGGAGATCCTGAGCGTCGACCTCGCCCCTCCCGGCGAAGGGGAGGTGCTCGTCCGGATCGCGGCCTGCGGCGTCTGCGCGAGCGACCTCCATGTCGTCGACGGCGACCTGCCCGAGCCGCACCCGCTCGTCCTGGGTCACGAAGCCTCGGGCGTGGTCGAGGGCACGGGGCCAGGTGTCGACCGCGTGAAAGAGGGCGACCACGTCGTCCTGGCGCTCGCGCCCTCCTGCGGCGAATGCGACGCGTGCCGGCGTGGAAGGCCCAGGTTGTGCGAGCTCGCCGTGCGCATGAGCAGGACGGGCGGGCTTGCGGACGGGACGAGTCGCCTGAGCGTCGACGGCACGCCGCTCCACCATTTCAACGGCGTCTCGTCCTTCGCCGAATACGCGGTCGTGCCCCAGTCGGCCGCAGTGCCGATCCGGAAGGACGTGGCGCTCGCCGCGGCCTCGCTCGTCGGCTGCGCCGCGCTCACGGGCGTCGGGGCGGTCCTGAACACGGCCGGCGTCGAGGCCGGCGCGAGTGTGGTCGTCATCGGCTGCGGAGGCGTCGGCCTGAACGTCGTCCAGGGAGCCCGCCTGGCCGGGGCGGACACGATCGTCGCGGTCGACACGCAGCCGGAGAAGCTCGAGCTCGCGAGCCGACTCGGCGCAACCGAGACCATGCGCGCGGGCCCGGACGTGGACGCCGCTCGGGCCGTGCGCAAGCTGACCGGGGGCGGGGCGGACTACGCCTTCGAGGCGATCGGGCGCGAGGAGACGGTCCGCCAGGCGTGGACGGCGGTGCGCCCTGGGGGCACGGTCGTCGTCGTCGGGCTCATGCCCAAGGGCTCGACGCTCACCATCGACCCCTGGGGGTTCATCGCCGAGAAGACGATCAAGGGGTGCTTCCTGGGCTCGTCCACGCTCGACGTCGACATCCCCCGGCTGGTCGACCTCTACGCCGAGGGCAAGCTGGAGCTGGACGGGCTCGTGAGCCGGCGCCTCCCGCTGGCCGAGCTCCCCGACGCTTTCGACCGCCTGCGCGCAGGCGACGTCTTCCGTCAGCTCGTGGTCTTCTGAGCCTCGGGCGCCGTCTGTTGCAGCCGCCGCAGCTCCTCGACGGGAATGTGGCAGCGCATGAAGTGGCCGGGCTCGACCTCGTTGAGGGGCGGTTCCTCCTGCTCGCAGATCGCCCCCCACTTGCGCGGGCAGCGCGTGTGAAAGACGCAGCCGGACGGTGGGTCCGCCGCGCTCGGAACGTCGCCCTCCAGGCGGATGCGCGGCCGTTCCTCGCCCTCCAGGGTGGGCACCGCGGAGAGGAGCGCCTCCGTGTACGGATGCTGCGGGGGATCGAGGACGGTCTCGGCGTCGCACACTTCCATCACCCGGCCCAGGTAGAGGACGGCGATCCGGTCGGAGAGGTAGCGGACGACACCGAGGTCGTGGGAGATGAAGAGGTACGTGACCCCCTCCTCCCGCTGGAGGTCGGCGAGGAGGTTGAGGATCGCCGCCTGCACGGACACGTCCAGTGCGGAGGTCGGCTCGTCGCAGACGACGACGCGCGGGTCGCCCGCGAAGGCCCGCCCGATCGCGGCGCGCTGCTTGAGGCCGCCTGAGAGCTGTACCGGGCGGGCGGGCAGAAGCCGGTCGTCGAAGCGCACCGACGACGCGATCTCGTGCAGGCGCTGTTCCTTCTTCTCGCCGCGCATCCCGAGGAGCTTCGTGAGCGCCCGCCCGATGATCCGGCGCACAGAGAAGCGGCGATTGAGCGCGGAATCGGGGTTCTGGAAGACGGTCTGCAGCGCGCGCACCTGCTCGGGGTCGCGCTTGACGATGCGGGCCGCGAGCTCCTCGCCGGCGAGCTCGACCGTCGAGCCTGCGTCGGGCGACGTCAGGCCGAGCAGTACGCGCGCGAGCGTCGTCTTCCCGCTCCCCGACTCACCGACCAGCCCGAGTGTCTGCCCGGTCTCGATCTCCACGTCCACGTCGAAGAGCGCGCGGACCCGGTGGCCTTCCTGGGTGAACGTCTTGCTCGCGTTCTCGAGCTTGACCACCGGACCGCCGTTCGAGGCCGCGACTGCGGCAGTCGGGCCGCGGGGGCGTCTCGCGCGGGAGCTCGGCCGCCCGGTCGTGAAAGTGGCAGCGGCTGAAGTGCCCTCCGCCGATGGGGTGGAAGGGCGGCTCGTCCGTGTGGCAGATCTCCTTCGCCAGCCCGCAGCGGTCGGCGAAAACGCAGCCGGGCAGGTCTGCGCCGAGCTGTGGCAGGTAGCCGGGGATGGTGTCGAGGCGGTCGCGGTCCTTGTGCAGCCCACCGCGCGGGATGCAGCGTAGAAGCCCGACCGTGTACGGGTGGCGCGGATCGGCGAAGACGTCTTCGGCGGCGCCCTCTTCGACGAGGCGCCCGGCGTAGAGGACGCCGACGCGGTCGCACATCCTGCGAATCACGGCGAGGTTGTGGCTGATGAAGAGGACGCTCGTGCCGAACTCCTGGCGCAGGGCGGCGACGAGGTCGAGCACCTCGGCCTCCACCGTCGCGTCGAGACCGGTGGTGGGCTCGTCGAGGATGAGGAGCGTCGGAACGGAGGCCAGCGCCATCCCGATCACGACCCGCTGCTGCATCCCGCCGGAGAGCTGGTGCGCATACCGCCTCATGACGCGCGCCGGGTCGGAGATCTGCACCTTTCCGAGCATCTCGAGCGCCCGCTCGCGCGCCTGCTCCTTACCGCAGCCGATGATCTCGAACGCCTCCGCGACCTGGTCTCCGACCCGGATGGACGGGTTCAGCGCTGCGCCCGGGTTCTGGTAGACCATCGAGAGCGTCGTCGCCCGCAGCCGGCGGACCTCGGGCGCGCTCATCTGTAAGAGGTCCGCGCCGTTGACGCGGATCGCGCCGGAGACCACCCGCCCGTTCGCGGGCAGGTAGCGCATGATCGCGAACGCGGCGGTTGTCTTGCCGCAGCCGGACTCGCCGACGAGCCCGTACGACTCGCCCTGGTCGATCTTCAGGGTGACGCCGCGGAGCACGCGCCGGTCGATGCCGCGGACGCGATAGACCACCTGGAGGTCCTGGAGCTCGATGGCGGGGGCGGAAGCGTTCATCATCGTTCGAAGCTCCGTGCGATCGCGTCCGCCATCAGGTTGATGCCGGCCACGAGGGAGGCGATCGCGAGCGACGGGAAGAGGACCGCCCACCAGACACCGGCGCTGATGAACTGGTAGTGCTCGGAGATGTCCTTGCCCCAGTCGGGAATCGAGGGGTCCGCCCCGAAGCCGAGGAAGGCGAGCGTCGCGAGCGTGAAGATCGCGAAGCCGAGGCGCGCCGTGAACTCGACAATGATCGGCGGCGTCACGTTGGGGAGGATCTCGGAGAACATGATGTATGGCGCCCGTTCGTTCCGGAGGCGGGCCGCCTGTACGTAGTCGAGCGCGCGCTCCCCGAGCACGGCGGCCCGCACCGTCTTTGTGATGATGGGTGCGAAGATGAACCCGATGACGAGGATCAGCCCGACCCGCGAGGGCCCCAGGGCGACGACGGCCAGGAGAGCGGTGATGATCGGAGGAATGACGAGGATCGCATCGACGAAGCGCATGATCACCTCGTCCACGAGCCCCCCGAAGTAACCCGCCGCGAGTCCGATCGTCGTCCCGACCACCGTGGCGAGGACGGTCGCCAGAGGCGCCATGATCAGGATCTCGCGGGCGCCGACGATGACGCGGGAGAGCACGTCCCGCCCCAGTCCGTCGGTGCCGAAGAGGTGCTCCCCCGACGGCGCCGCGAGCTTGTTGACGAGATCGTCGGCCTGCGGGTTCTGCGGCGCGATGAGCGTGCCGAAGACCGCGCACACGATCCAGAAGCCGAGGATGATCGCGCCGAGGATGAACGTCGGCGAGCGGAAGAGGAGGCGGAGGCGCTCGCGCCGCGCGATCTTCGCCTCGTCCGGGCGAGTGGGGATCGCAATCGGCGTGCCTGGCTCGAGTTCGTCGAACGTCGTCATTCGGCCGTCGCGTAGCGGATGCGCGGGTTGAGCAGCGAATAGAGGAGGTCGGCGATCAGGGTCGCGACGAGCACGACGATGCCGATGACGAGGACCCCGCTCTGGAGGAGCGGGAAGTCCTTCTGCGTGGCGGCGGTGAAGATCAGCCGGCCCAAGCCCGGATAGTTGAAGAGGGTCTCGATGACGACGAGCCCGCCGATCATGAAAGCGGTCTGCGTGGCCACGACCGCGATCGTCGGAAGGAGCGAGTTGCGGAGCACGTGGCGCCGGACGACGGTGCGGCGGGGAAGCCCTTTCAGGTACGCCGTGCGGGTGTAGTCGGAGTCGAGGGACTCGATCGTCCCGGCCCGGGTGATACGGGCGATGTAGCCGAAGAGGAGGATCACGAGGGTCAGGGCGGGGAGGAAGAGGTACCTGAGCTCGGTGAAGAAGCCGCTGCCCTCCGGCGCGTTCGCGCTCACCGGGAACCAGCCCAGCCAGAGGCCGAAAACGAGGATGAGGAAGATGCCCGTGACGAACTCGGGAACGGTCGAGAACGAGAGGCCGCCGATCGTGATCACGCGGTCGGTGAGCTTGTCTCGCTTCAGTGCGGCGACGACGCCGCCGAAGACGGCGAGCGGGACGACCATGACGAACGCGAAAGCGGCCAGCTTGAAGGAGTTGACGAGCGCGTCGCCGAGCAGCTCGCTGACGGGGACCCCGTAGGCGAGCGACTCGCCGAGGTCTCCCTGCAGGACGCCCGAGATCCAGTCCCAGTACTGGGTCAGGAGCGGCTGATCGGTGCCGAGCTCTTCGTTCAGCTGCTCGACGGCCGCCTGGTCCGCGAAGGGCCCGAGGATGCGGCGCGCGACGTTTCCGGGCAGCACCTGCGAGGCGAAGAAGACGATGCACGCTCAGGAGAAAGAGCGAGATGGCCGCGAGGCCGAGACGTTTGAGGAGAAAGCGCCCCATCCCTGCTGCACCTACGCCCGTGGGCGGCCGGAGGACCCCGGCCGCCCGATTCTATGCTCGCTCAGGCCGTGAACCCGGCCTTCGAGAGGTCGAACTGGCCGGTCGCCGCGGAGACGGCTCCCTGCAGGGTCGGCTTCGCGGCGCTCAGGAAGTAGTAGAAGTACGGGAAGATGATCGGGGTCTCGTCGAGCAGGAGCTCCTGGATCTGCTTGGCCAGCCCGCGCTGGGACTCGAGATCGAGCGCGGCGACGTACTCCGTGACGAGCTGGTCGTACTGGTCGTTCGCGAAGTGCGCCGAGTTCCACACGCCGATCTTCGGGTCGCCGGAGAGCGCCGACGTCAGGTAGACGTTCGGCACGGGCCGGTGGCCGTAGTCGGTGATGCCCATGACCGAGTCGAGCCAGGTCGAGTTCCCGAAGACGCCGTCGCCGTAGTAGGTGCCGGCATCCGTGATCTTGAGGTTGATCGTGACGCCGATCTCCTGGGCGTAGTTCTTCACGAGCTGGGCGAGGTCGGGGATCTCGAAGCCGTTCCACGTGTCGAGCTGCACGGAGAAGCCGTCGCCCATGCCCGCGTCCGCGAGCAGCTGCTTCGCCTGCTCGAGATCCTGCTCGCGCTGAGGGACGCTCGTGTCGGTGGACGGGTACAGCGGGCGCGAACGGGCTGTCGTTCCCGAGGTCCGCCTGGCCCTCCCAGAGGCCGTCGACGAGCGCCTGCCGGTCGATCGAGAGCGCGATCGCCTGGCGCACGCGCTTGTCCGTGAACGGCTCCTTGTCCGTGCGCATGTGGAGCTGTCGGTGCGTAGCGGCCTTGACGGCGATCACCTGCGCGTTCGGGTCGTTCAGCAGCGCCTGGCCGCCCGAGACGGAGAAGTGCTCGACGAAGTCGACCTCGTCCCCTTGAAGCGCGAGGATCATCGGCGCTTCCTCGTCGTAGAACTTGATGTCGACCCTGTCGACGATCGCCTGCTCGCCCCAGTAGGCCTCGTTCTTGACGACCGTGAGGCCGACCTTGGGCGTGAAGCGCTCGAGCTTGAACGGGCCGGTGCCCTCGAACGTCTGGCCCCAGTCGGCGGGGTCGAGGTCCGCCGGAATGATGATCGCGTTGTAGTTGGCGGAGCTGACGAGCGTGGGGAAGTTGCCGTTCGGCGCGTCGAGGTTGAAGACGACCGTGGCGTCGTCGGGCGCCTCGGTGTTGCCGGGCGAGAGGACCCCGCCGAGCGCGGACTGGGCGTTCGCCGAGCCTCCGTCGGGGTCGATCAGCTTGTCGAAGGTGGCGACGACGTCGTTCGCAGTCAGCGGCGCGCCGTTGTGGAACGTGACGCCCTGGCGGATCTTGAACGTCCAGACCGACCCGTCCGCGTTCGGCTCCCAGCTCTCGGCGATGCGCGGCTGGAGCTCGAGTTTGTCGTCGGAGAAGGAGAGGAACTCGCCGGTGGCGCCGAGGATGCCGGCGCCGCCCTCGTCCTGGACGAGCAGCGGGTTGGGCTCGGTCGTCGGCTGGATCAGCGCGACCCGGATCGTGCCGCCGGGCTGGAGGTCGCCGGCTGCGGTCTCGGTCCCCCCGGTCGGCGTGGGCTCGGCGTCGCCGCCGGCCTCGTCGTCGTCGCCTCCGCACGCGGCCGCGAGGAAGGAGAGCACCGGAATCGACATGCCGACGACGGTGCCGCGGCGGACGAACTCGCGCCGGCTGATCTTTCCCCATGCGTACTCGTCGATGAGGTGGTTCTCGAGCTCGCTGCGCTCGTTGCGGATGTCGTCGACTCGGCGCTGCTTCTCGTCCATGAATCGGCCTCTCCTTCGGTTGGCGCCCAACGCTCGCTTATAGCTGATCCCGGGGGCACGGTCAACGCGCTTCCGCCTAACGGCTCAGACGCCGCCGCGCGGGCGAAGTTGGGCGGCGAGCGGAGCCTCCCGTGTCGGAGAAAGACGGGTACGCCGATGACCGTCTCCTCGCCCGCCGCTCAGACATCGATCTCGACGCCTTCCTCCGGGTGGCCTGGAAGGGCGAAGGCGTGAGATCGCACCCGAGGCGGTCGAGCGCGTGGGCGCTGCCGCGAGAGCTTTCTGCAGCTCCTCGAGAGCGACCCGGACGCGGTCGTCTACGGCGTCACGACGGGCCCGGCGACCGGGCGAGCGTCCAGCTGAGGCCGAGGAGCGCGAGCGGTGGGCGCAAGCGCCCCGGCTGACCGGGGCGAGCTTCGGCGAGCCGCTGCCCGAGCGGGTCACGCGCGGCATCGTGCTCGCGCGGCTGGCCAACTTCGTCGAGGGCAACGCGGCCGTGCGTCCCGAGCTCGATCGCAGGCGGTGCGCGGCGCTCCTGGGCGGGGATCCGCTCCCGGACGGTCCCCGCGCGCGGGAACGGAGGCGCCGGTGAGATCCTCGCCCTCGGGCACCTCTTCCACGATCTCGGGAACGCGCGTCGGCCTCGAGGCTCAAGGAGCCGATCGCGCTCGTGAACGGCTCGCCCTGCGCCGCCGCGCTCGTCGCGGACGCCGCGCTGGCCGGAGGCGGCGGCTTCGGCTCGCGGAGGAGGTCTTCGCGCTCGCGGCCGAGGCGATCAGGGCGCCGCTGGAGGCCTACTCGGCAGGATCTCGAGCCGCTCTGGGACGACGAGCACGAGAGTGGCCGCGCTTCGGTCGCTGCGGGAGCTCCTGGAGGGCGCGGGCGAGGAACGGCGCCCCTACCAGGCGCCGGTCAGCTTCCGCATCCTGCCGCGCGTCCTCGGCCAGGCGCAGCCGGGCCGCTCGCCGAGGCGGAGTCGGCGGCGACGGTGTCGCTGCGCTCGGTGACGGACAACCCCGTCTACGTTCCCCCGGACGAGCGCCGCCCCTCGGGACGGTGTTCTCGACGGGCGGGTACCACAACGGCCGGGCGTATCCGGCGCTCGACGGGCTCGCGTGCGCCTGGGCCGATCTGTGTCAGCTGGCCGAGCGGCAGACGGAGCGGCTCGTGGTCGGAGCCGTCCGCGCTCGGCGAGTCCGAGGAACCCTTCCTCAGCCTCCTCATCGATGGTGCAGGTCGCGTGGGCCGAGGACGCGCGCGCCGCTGCCCAGCCGACGCTCCTGCCGCTTGGCGGCTTCGGCCAGAACGACACGCCGTCGCCGACCTTCTTCGCCTGGGAGAAGGAACGCCGGGCTGGAGTCTGCCTCGAGTCGTCCCTCGCCGTCCTCGGGGTCGTCGCGTCGCAGACCCTCCACGTCCACGGCCTCGACCGCGCCGCCGGCCCTGGCCGGTCTCGCTGGGCGAGATCCGCGCAGCTCTTCCCGCCGGTCGAGGAGATCGGCCCGCTCGGGCCGGACTGCGGGCGGGTCGCGTCCGCGTTCAGCGAGCGGAGCCTGGCGCCCTGACGGGCGCCCGAGGCGCTCGAGCAGCAGCTCGACGAAGCGCGGGAGCATCGATCTCGAACGGCGACGCGGGCGTTGGCGCGGCCTGGCTCCGAGGCGGCGCCGCCGCATGTCGACGACTGTGCGCCCGCGGCTGAGCCCCGAGCCGAGTCTCGACGACGACGTGCCGCTCGACCGTTGTCACGAGCTCCGGGCCGGATCACATGGGCGACCGCGACCGCGTCGTGCACCGGGGCGTCCTGCGTACTAGTACGTCTCCCGGTAGAAGCTCCCGTAGAAGTCGAGCATGCCGGCGACGGCGTCGCCGACGGGCCCGGCGCCCCGCAGCCGGTCGGCGTCGCTCCGCGGTGAGGACCGCCTGGTTCGTGACGTCGAGGCCGACCATGGTGACGTCGAGACCGCTCGCGAAGACGCGCGCCGCCGCCTCGGGGTCGACCCAGATGTTGTACTCGGCCGCCGGGGTCATGTTGCCTCCCCCGATCGCGCCGCCCATGAGCACGATCCGTTCGATGCCTCGCCGCCGCCTCCGGCGTGCCGCGCGAGGAGGAGCGCGACGTTCGTGAGCGGCCCGAGTCGGCGACGAGCGTCGCGGGCCGCTCCGAGGCGAGCACTGCTCCGGCGAGGAAGTCGACCGCGTGCTGCTCGAGCGGGCTCGTGCCGTCGGAGGCGGCAAGCGCCGGCCCGTCGAGGCCGCTCTCGCCGTGCGCGTCGGCGGCGACGACGAGCTCGCGCGCGAGCGGCCGGTCGGCCCCGGAGGCGACGGGCACGTCGGCTCCGGCCGGCGAGCTCGAGCACGCGTAGCGCGTTCGCGGTCGTCCTTCTCGAGCGTCTGGTTTCCGGCCACTGTCGTCACGCCGAGCACCTCGAGCTCGGGGCTCGCGAGCGCAAGCAGGAGCGCGATCGCGTCGTCCTGGCCCGGGTCGCAGTCGATCAGCACCGGGATCACGCCGGCAGCGCCTCCGGCAAGCTCCACCGGGACCGGCACGCGCTCGGCCGCGCTCGCGAGCAGCGCGTCCATGCGTGAACGGCGTCGAGCGACCGACTCGGTCGAGCGTGGGGACGGGCGGCTCGTCCCCACGCGCGGCGAGGGCGAAGCCTCGAGCTGGAGCCGGAAGGGGTCGGCCGCGGCGATCGGGAACCTCTTCGTCGTCGAACTCGCCCCAGCCGGCGCTGCGGCTCAGCGAGCACCTCGGTCGGCCCTTCGATCCTCCACGCGACCGGGAGGCGCACGTTTCCGCGGCGCGCCGCTGAGCCGAGCTCGTGGTTGAAGTCGGCTTCGTTTCGCTGCTCTCCAGCCCGCCGACGAGCCCGTCCTCATACTCGATCAGGCCGAAGAGCCGGTCGACCGTCCCGTAGCGCGCGCTCGTCCCGCCGACGGCCTGCACCTGTCCGGGGCGGCGTCGCGCGAAGCGGTTGCAGGCGTCGACGCAGTAGCAGGCGAGGTCGTATGGCACGCCGCCGCCGCACTCCACGCGCTGGCGCCAGTCGCGTCCCGGGTCGTCCGGCGGGCTCTCCTCGGGATCGAACATGTCGAACGCGGCCCAGACGCTGTCGAGCGCGCCGATCTCACCGGCGGCGAGGAGCTCATCGATCTGGCGGATGGCCGGGTGGTGGCGGTACATGAGTCCCTCGACGACGAGCGCGTCGGCCTCGCGTGCGGCCTCCAGAGCTCGTGCGCCTCGGCGCCGGTCAGCGGCGAGCGACTTCTCGCAGAGGATGCTGCGGACGCCCGCCTCGAGGCAGCCCGAGCACCTGCTCCCGGTGGAGGGTCGGCCAGGTCGGCGAGCAGGACGGCGTCGAGGTCGTGCTCGCGGATCATCGTCGGGTAGTCGCCGTAGGCGCGCTCGCAGCCGTGCGGGCCGCGCCAGCCCTCGGCGACGTCGCGTCGGACGTCGCAGCAGGCGACGATGGCGACGTCGGGCTGGCGGCCGCCGCGCGGGCATGGCGCTCGGAGATTCCTCCGCAGCCGACGATCCCGAGCCGAAAGGGGTGTCAGAGGTCTCTGGCGAACTCGAGGTTCGCGTCCTTCAGGCTCGGGTCGTCGCCGAAGTAGGCGTGCTTCGACATGTCCGGCGAGTAGCGGCTTGCCTGCGGCGTCCTCCCGAGCGCTCTCCGCCAGCGAGCGGGTCAGGTGCGGGGCGTTCCCGCAGCAGATGCCCAGGTAGCGGACGCCGAGCGCGTCGGCCTCCCGGGCGAAGTCCGCGAGGTCGTAGCGGCGTGCACGCGAACGGGTCGAGCGCGGTCGGGAAACGGCATGCCGTCGACTCCGGGTCACGGAGCGCCTGGAACGTCGGCTCGTCGGCGGTCGTCCGGTAGGGAACGGGAAGGGCGGCGACGGGGCAGGAAACGCGCTCGACGATGTCCGGCAGGAGCGGGAGCATCGTGCGCGGGCCGCGGCCGCAGTTGAGGCCGACGACGTCGGCGCCCGCCTGCTCGAGCAGCGCGCAGGCGTCCGCGCAGGGTCAGGCCGTCGCGGGTCGTCGGGCTGCCGGTGGACGATGAGCGTCGTGACGGCCGGCAGGCCCGCCTCTTTGATCGCCTCGACGGCCATCCGCGTCTCCTCGGCGTACGAGAACGTCTCGGCGATGACGAAGTCGACGCCCGCCTCCGCGGCCCAGCCGACCTGCTCCTCGAACATGTCCCGGACAGCGCGCTTCGAGCCCTCGTCGTCCGGGTCGAAGACGTTCGTGTTGCAGATGTCGCCGGCGAAGAGCGCGCCGGTCTCGTCGGCGACCTCGTTGCGCAAGCGCGAGCGCCTGCCGGTTCAGCTCCTCGAGCAGGTGCTCCTTGCCGACGATGCGCATCTTCTCGCGGTGGCCGTAGTACGTGAACGCCTCGACGACGTCCGAGCCGGCGTGGACGAACTCGCGGTGGAGCTCCGCCACTTTCTCCGGATGGTCGAGCACGACCTCGGGCACGAACGCGCCCGCCTGCACGTACCCGCGCCGCTCCAGCTCGAAGAGGTAGCCCTCCGCGCAGATGACGTGCCCGCCCTCCAGCCGCTCCAAGAAGTCCCGCTCCAGCCATCGGCGCCGAGTCTACCGACCGCCCGGGGTCAGACCCCGTGCACACGGCCATGTCCGGGGTCAGACCCCTGGACATGGCTCTCGGGTCAGGTCCGCTCGCGACGGCGTGTCCCGCTGCGGGCTGCGCACGGCCCGCTTCTGGCACGGATGGACAGCCGCCGACGGCCAGACCGGGGGACAGACCCCTGAATGCCAGACGGACATGGCCGGGGCCAGGCCCCGGGACATGTCCCGAAGGGACGCGCTCAGCCGAGCGCGCCGCTGCGGACGAGGTCGCGCACGGCTCGAGGTCGGCGCGCGATGCGGTCGCCTTCGCCCAGGAAGGGCACGCGTTCGCGGACGAGCCCGTGGGCGCGGGCGGTGCCCGCTCCCGAGCGCGCGGCGGCCGGCGCAGGTCGACGGCCTGCGCGGCGACCACGAGCCCGATCGCGAGCGAGGCGCTCGCCCAGTTCGACCATCTCACCGCAGCCGCCGGGCGGCGAGCGGCGCCATCGTCATCCGGTCTTCGATTCCCTCGGCCTGGGTAGACGACACGAGCTCGAAGGAGACAGGCTGGGCGAGCAGACGCGCCTCGGCTGTGAGCGCCTGGCCGGCCACGCTGAACTCGCTCAGCGAGTTCTCCACCAGTCCCTGGCGCGGTGCGAGCCCGTCGGGGAGGCCGGTCTGCGGGCCCTTGCAGGAGCTTCACCATCCGCTCGCAGGCACTCGTGAGCACCGGCGCGAGCGCGATGCGGAGGAAGTCGAGCGCGCCCGCGAGGGGGAGCGCGTCGGTGTTCGCCGACCGAGACGATCCGCTCCTCCTCGGGGATCACGAGCGGGTTCTCCTGCGACGCGTTGAGCTCGATCTCGAGCTGTGCCCGCACGAAGCCGAGCGTGTCGCGGGCGGCTCCGTGGATCTGCGGCAGGCAGCGGAAGGTGAGCGGGTCCTGCAGGTTGCGCGCGGCGCCCGGCTTCCCAGAGGTAGCTGCCTTCGAGCAGCTTCCGCAACCGCGCGAGCGAGAAGCGGATCCCCTCGTACGGGCGCACGAGGCCGACGGCCGGGTGCAGCATCGTCACGTTCGCGGCGAACGCTTCGAGATCGAGCGCCCCGCTTACGTCGAGCGCGTCGAGGAGCCGCTCCGTGTCTGCGACTGCGAGGGCGGCGATTCCGGTCGAGAACGCGTTCGAGTTGAGGAGCGCAAGGCCCTCTTTCGCCTGCAGCTCGACTTCGCCGGAGAGCCCGTGCGCCAAGTCGGCGAGGGGAGGGAGATCGCTCTGACCGACCGAGCCCAGAAGGCGCACCCGCGGGTGCTCGCCCGCGTTCAGGGCCGCCACGATCCGCTCCGCCAGGAGCGGCCGAACCCCCGCCGTCCCACGGGCGAATCCATTGGCGACCCGCAGCATGGTCGCGCGGACGACTTCCTCGGGCGCTTCCGGCCCGCTTCCGACCAGATGGTTCTCGATGAGCGCCCGGTTGAATGCAGGCGCCTCCTCCTGCGGCAACGCGGAGCTTCTTGCGCACGCCGACGCCCGTCGTCAGCCCGTAGACGACGTCGCCCCGCGCGAGCACGGACTCGACGAGCGCGCGCGTCGTCCCGCATCCGCTGCAGCGCCTCCGGCGCGAGCTTGACGTGCTCGGCGTCCCGCGCCACGCGCACGACGTCCTCGAGCGTGAGGCTCGAGCCGTCGAGGTCCACCGTCACGGCCGTCAGCCCCAGACCCGCTCCGCAGTCTCGGCAACCGCGCGGAGCTTCGCGCGCTCGTCCTCCAGCGAGATCGCGTTCCCGAGCACGGAGGTGGCGAAGCCGCACTGGGGCGAGAGGGCAAGCCGCTCGAGCGGGACGAACCGGGCTGCCTCGCGCACTCGTGCCTCCAGCTCCTCGGGCTCCTCCCGGCGAGGCGTCTTCGTCGTCACGAGGCCGAGCACGACGACCTTCCCGTCCGGCACCTCGGCGAGCGGCTCGAAGCCGCCGGAGCGCTCGTCGTCGTACTCGAGCAGGAGCCGCTCTGCCCGCACGCGCGGGAAGAGCCTCCCCGCCAGCCAGTCGTAGCCGCCGGAGACGAGCCAGCGGCTGGCCTGGTTGCCGCGGCAGAGGTGGAAGCCGAACGTCACGCCGGGATGGTCTCCGATGACCGCGTTGTCGAGCTCGACGCCGAGCTCGAGCCACCGCTCGGCCGGCCAGCCCCGGCTCGCGTAGAAGTCGCTGTACCCGGGATCGAGGAGGAGCGGATAGTGCGGGGCGTCCAGCTGGATGTACTCCGCGCCCAGCCGGACGAGCTCCTCGACCTCCTCGCGCAGGATCTCGGCCGACGTCGGCAAGGAATTCCTCGAGCGTCGGGTACGCGTCCTGCGACCGCTCCGGGTCGTAGAAGTTGGCGAACAGGCTCGGGCTCGGGAGGGTGACCTTGAGCACGCGGTCGGTGCGCCCGCGCGCGTAGGCGAACTCCTCGGCCGAGAGAAAGCGCCGGCGGCGGAGCTTCCCGACGACGGCGATGGGCGGCCGCTCGATCGTCTGGTCGCCGACCTCGTCGCCGTGCCATTCGCCCCAGAGAAAGGCGTCGAGATCCCACTCGCCGAAGCCCTCCACCGCGGCGGTCAGCTGGCTCTGGAAGGAGAGCCGGCGCATCTCCCCGTCCGTGACCACGTCGAGCCCCGCCTCCTCCTGGAGCGCGAGGGCCTCGTCGACGGCGCGTCCTCGATCCGCTTGAACTGCGCGGAGCTCAGGTCGCCGCGGGCGAGCTGCTCGCGGGCTGCGACGAGCTCCGGCGGCCGGAGCAGGCTGCCGACGACGTCGGTCCGCGCCTCGATCACGGGTTTCACCCTAACCCGTTCCCGGTACGATTCCGGGAGCGCGCCGGCGCGCGGGTCCCGCCATGAGAGACATCCTCGTTCTCTGCCCGCAGGAGCGGGACCTGACGGCGATCGCCGCCGCAGGACTCGACCGCCGCCACCGCGTCACGTTCGCCGGCACCGACCTCGACCAGCTCGAAGACTTCGACCCGCAGGGCTTCCTCGCCGAGTGCGAGGCGTTGCCGGCCGACGCGGTCCTGGGAACGAAGGACCAGTCCGCGCTCCTCGCCGCGCTCCTCGCCGAGCGGCGCTCGCTCCCCGGCCCGTCGCCGCAGGCGCTCGTCGCCTGCCAGCACAAGCCGACCTCGCGGGCCGTCCAGACGCGGGTCGCCCCGGAGGCGACGCCGGCCTTCGCGCCGCTCGAGGACTCCGACCCGCCCTTCGAGCTGCCCTTCCTCGTCAAGCCTGTGGTCGGGCGCCTCTCCCAGAACGTCTACCGCATCGACGACCCGGCCGACCTCCGCGAGCTGCACGAGAACGACCGCTACACGACCCGTTATGCCGAGATCGCCGCGCTCGCGGGCGCCGAGCCGGCCTCGGTGCACGGCTTCCTCGCCGAGGAGCTCCTCTCGGGGCTCGAGGTGACCCTCGAAGGCTACGTTCACGGCGGCCGCGTGACGACGATCGGCGTGACGGACTCCGTCAAGTACCCCGGCACGCTCTCCTTCGAGCGCTTCGAGTACCCGTCCGCGCTCCCGGAGGAGCGACAGGCGGAGCTCTCGGACGTCGCGGCGCGCGTCCTGCCCGCGCTCGGCTTCGACGCGGGCTTCTTCAACGTGGAGTTCTTCGTGCCCGAGCAGGGGGCGGCGCAGATCATCGAGGTGAACGGCCGCATCGCCTCCCAGTTCGCGCCGCTCGTGCTCGCGCTGCACGGACGTTCGACCTACGACGCGCTCTTCGAGCTCGCCCTGGGCGAGGACCCCGGCTGGAAGGCCGGCCTGCCGGACGGCGTCGCGGTGAGCTACGTCCTGCGCGTCTTCGCGGACGCCTTCGTCGAGGCGGTCCCCGATCCCGACCCGGACGTCGAGGTGCTCGTCCGGCCCGGCCTCTACCTCTCGGAACAGGGCACGAACGACAGCCAGAGCTACCGGCTGGCGATCCTCTACGGCGTGGGCGAGACACGCGAGGAGGCGGTGGAGCGCTGCCGCGCCCGTGCGCAGGCGCTCAGCTTCCGGCTGGCGCCGCTTCCGGTTCGCTGACCGCCGGCTCCGGGCGGCCCATCGCCTCCCGGTTGGAGATCCCGAAGGCGGCCACGGCCGCGCCCGCGAAGGCGAGCCCCGCGGCGATCCCCATCCCCGCCCGGAAGGCGTCGACGGAGGCGTCACGCAGCTCGGGAGCCCTCTGGTCCGTGCCCAACGGGACGGCTCCGGTTCCATCGGCCGCGGCGTCGAAGACCAGGGCGATGACGAGGCCGATGACCGCGACGGAGATGAGGCTTCCGAGACGCGACACGGTGGAGTTCACGCCGGAGGCGACGCCGGCGTACTCCGCCGGCGCCGACTTCAGCGCCGTGGCCGTTATCGGAGCGACGAACACGGCCAGCCCGAGGGAGAAGAGCGCGAGCCCGGCGATGCCGAACGTCCAGAACTCCGAGCGCTCGGAGACGAGTGCGAAGACGAGCGTCCCGGCCCCGGAGAGGAGCGGCCCGACCGTCAGGTAGAGCCGGGGGCCGTGCCGGTCGGCGAGTGCGCCGAAGCGCGCCGCGAGCAGGATCATGACGACGCTCAAGGGCACGTTGATGAGGCCGGCCTCGAAGGGCGTGAAGCCCAGGAACTGCAGGTAGAGCGTGAAGAACACGAAGAAGCCGTACAGCGCGCCGTAGATGAGGAAGGTCTCGAGGTTGGCGACCGCGAAATTCCGCCGGCGAAAGAGGTGGAAGGGCAGCATCGGCTCGGCGATCCGTTGCTCGGCGACGACGAAGGCGACGAGGGCGGCCACGGCGATCGGAAAGGCCCACCAGACCTCACCGAAGCCGTTTTCGGCGCCGTCGACGAGACCATAGGTGAGCGCGCCGAAGCCGAGCGCGGCGAGGGCCGCCCCGACGAGGTCGAGACGTCCGACGCGCACCTGCGCGCGCTCGTCGCAGCGGCCGAGCTGGGCGAGCAGGAGAGTCAGCCCGGCGAGCGGGAGGTTGATGAGGAAGATCCAGCGCCACGATGCCCACTCGACGAGCGCGCCGCCCACCGGAGGCCCGGCAATTGTCGCCACGCTCGTGAACGACGTCCAGAGGCCGATCGCGCGGCCGGCCTGGTCTCCGTATACGCCGCGGAGGAGTGCGAGGGAGTTCGTCGTCAGGAAGGCGCCCGCTACACCTTGAAGCGTGCGGGCGACGATCAGTACCTCGCCGTTGGGCGCTGCGCCGGCGAGGAGGGAGGCGAGGGCGAAGCCCCCCGCTCCCGCCATGAACACCGGTCGCCGCCCATAGCGGTCGCCGACGGCGCCGGCCGGGAGGTAGAGCGCCGCGAGCGCCAGCGAGTAGGAGAGGAACACCCACTGCTGGCCCGAGAGCCCCAGGTCGAGCTCGCGCTCGAGCGTGGGCAGGGCGACGATGACGACCGAGGCGTCGATGAACGCGAGCGAGGAGCCGAGTGTCGTCGCCGCGAGCGTGAACCGGCGTGCGGTGTCCGCGCTTCGAATGTCCACGCGGTGAGCATAAGAGCAGAGCGATGGTGAAGGGCGCGCTCGCCGGGATCGCCGCCGCGGCCGCCTGGGCGGCGGCCGAGCCGCTCGGGCGGCGCCTTCTGCGCCCTCCGCCCGGGTACTCCGACATCCGGCTCCTCGGCGGCCTGGTGACGCACGGCCCGCGCTGGCGTCCCCTGGGGGTCGCGACGCACCTCGTCAACGGGGCGGTCTTCGGCGCCGTCTTCGAGCGCGCCGGCGGCGGCGGGTGGAAACAGGGGGTGGCGGCGGCGCAGGCGGAGAACCTCGCGCTCTGGCCGGGCATGGCCGTCGTCGACCGACTCCATCCCGAGCGCAGGAGCGGCGCCTGGCCGCCGCTGGCCTCGAACCGGCGCGTCTTCGCCTACGAGGCGGCGATGCACGCCGTCTTCGGGATCGTGCTGGGCCTCCTCACGCCGCGGCGCGGTTGACGCGGTGCCTCAGCGGGTAGACGCAGAGGGCATGATCGAGGGGAAGAGCAAGGAGGAGCTGCGGCCGGACCAGCTCGAGGCCGAGATCGCTGCTGCGATCCCGGACGAGGACGAGCTCTCGGGACCGCGGGAGGATCCGGACCAGGAAGCACCCGAGGACGAAAGCCGCTAGGCGTTTACACTTCGGGGCGTGGACGCCCGCCTCGTGATCGTCAGCAAACGCGAGGTGCGGGATTACGACACGCGCGAGATCCCGGACGACGTGCGGCTCCGCATTCTCGACGCGGGCCGCCTGGCCGGGAACGCGAACAACCGCCAGCCGTGGCGCTTCCTCGTCGTCGAGGACGAAGGCCTACGCCGGCAGGTCGCTGACAGCGTCTACACACCGGGCAACGTGCTCGGCGCCCGCCTCGTCGTCGTGATCGCCGTGAGCGGCAAGGGCCCACTCGCCTTCGACGCCGGGCGTGCGGCCCAGAACATGATGCTCGCCGCCTGGAACGAGGGTGTCGGCTCCTGCCCGAACGGCTCCGCCGATTTCGACTCGCTCGTGGGCGTTCTCGGCCTCGAGGAGGGAGAGCGCCCGGTGATCGTCCTCACGTTCGGGTATCCGGCGCGGCCCCGGGATCCGCAGCGTCGCTCGCCGGAGGAGTGGAGCGCCCGCGCTCGGCGCAAGCCGCTGGACGAGATCGTCAAGACGCTGTAGCCCACCAGGGTCCGTCCGGGAGGGGCTCTACGCTCCGGGGCGTCGTTGTCCCTTGCGCGACCCAGGAGGCTGTGATGAACGGGAGGGAGAAGTACGCGGCGGAGCTGCTCGGGACGTTCGTGCTCGTGATCATGGGCACGCTGGCCATCGTCGCGGCCAACAGTGAGCAGGCGCCCGTCCTCCTCGTCGCCGCGTTCGCGTTCGGCCTCGCGCTGTTGGCCGGCCTCTACGCGTTCGCGGAGGTCTCCGGAGGCCACTACAACCCGGCGGTGTCGCTGGCCATGTTTCTCGACAAGCGTCTGCCCGGCTCCGAGCTCGCCGGGTACTGGATCGCGCAGTTCGTGGGCGGCATCCTGGCCGCCCTCGTCCTCCTGATCGCCACGTCGCAGGACGACGTCGCCTCGACGGCCACGGTGCCCGGCCCGTTGGGAGAAGGCACCGCCTTCCTGGTCGAGCTGGTCTTCACGGCCATCTTCGTCGCGGTGATCCTCCGGGCGAGCGAGAGCGACCGGTTCGGGACGAGCGCACTCCTCGCCATTCCGCTGACGCTCATCGGAGTCCACCTGGCGGCGATCCCGTTCAGCGGCTCCTCCGTCAACCCGGCCCGCACCTTCGGCCCGGACCTCGTCGGCAACGAGTGGGACGGGATCTGGATCTACTTCGTCGCCCCGCCGCTCGGCGCGGTTCTCGCCTGGGTGACACACAGGCTCGTCCTGCGGTACGAGCCGGAGCCGGTGGAGGCCGCAGTCGCCGAAGTCCTCGAAGAGCCAGACGACGAGGACCTCTCTCCCCGCGCCTAGAGGCGCCAGGCCCACGCGTCGGCGAGGAGCGTCCCCTCGAGGCCCTCGTCCCAGCGCACGCCGCCGAACACCACGAGCTCATCGCCGGCGCTCACGATCGTCCTGCCGTAGACGTTCTCGTCGCCCGTCAAGGGCGGAATCTCGGTCCACGTCTCGGTCGCCGTGTCGAGGACCCAGCCGCGGTGAGCGAAGAAGTGCCCGCCGGACGCGCTCACCAGCCCGCTGCCGAACTCTTCCTCTCCGGCGGGTGCTTTCGGAAGCTCTGACCATTCACCCCGCTCGGGATCCAGGATGCCGCCGTTCGGGTACGTCCGGCCCCAATTGTCCACCTCACCCCCGTCGGCTCCGCCGAGCATGGGGTTTACGAGCCGTTCGCCGACGGCCACCCAGGGCTCCGAGCCCAGGATCTCGGAGTCGGGCAGCCGCCGCCACGTTCCGTTGGCCGGATCGAGCGCCGCGGCGCGCGTCACCGCCGGCTTGTCAGAGCCGGGTTGGGGGACGAGCTCGTGCTCGAAGAGGACGAGCTCGCGCCCGCTCCAGGCCATGAAACGGTCGAAGCTCGGCGAGAGCGGATCGGGCGGGAGCTCGCTCCAGGCCTCAGTCTTCGCGTCGAAGACCAGATCGGGGATCTCGCCGAGCTCGTCGGTGCCGGAATACGCGATCACGCGGTTCCCGGCGGCCGCGATCCGGTAGTGGTGGTCTTGCTTCGTGGGGGGAGGAAGCCGCTCCCAGCGGTCCTCCTCGATCCGGTAGGCAAGGAATGCGCGGCTCCGCGCCCGGTCGCCCCGGGCTTCCGGGAATCCATACGTAGGCCGTTTGCCCGAGCACGACGCCTTCGGCCCACCCGAACGGCACCGGCGCGTCAGCAATCGCCCGCCACGCTCCCGTCCGCGGGTCGAAGGCGGCGCCGTCGGCGAGCGGAGCGACGTCGGGAGCGTTGCACTCGGCGTTGGGCGGGCAGGGCGGCGCGTCGCTTCCGCCGACGAGGAGGATCTCGTGTCCGGTCCAGAGGCCGAGCGCGTTCTCGCGGGGGCCGAGAGGCGGGGCAGGCAGCGCCTGCCACGCGCCCGCCTGGGCCGCCGCTCCGTCGCGCGAGGCGGGCTCCCCGGAGCCGCACGCCGTCGCGACGAGCGCCAGAGCCACGGCCCAGACCGCGCGCACCTTCATGCACGGTTAGACGCATCGAAGCGCGTCCGGGTTCCCGAAGCGGCTACTTCTCGAGCCGGATCACGCTGAACACCGCTGTGGCCGGATTCGGCGTCCCGAAGCGTGCATTGACCGCATAGAGCGACTTCCGGAACTCCGCGATCGTGGTCGGCACGTCGAGAGCGGGGTCGGTCAGGTGCTCGATGATCGTGCCCGAGCGCAGGCCGCGCGAGAGCTGGACGACCGCGACGCGGTTCAGCTGGTTCTGCACGACGTAGAGCTTCCTGCGGTCGAGGAGGATGCCGTCGCCGAAGCTGACGTCTCCGCCCGAGAGCTCGATGAGGTCGGCCGCGCCCGTCTTCGCGTCGACGGTGTAGAGGCGGCCTAGGTTCGACTGGACGATCACGAGCTTCTTGCCGCTCGGCGTCGCGTCGATCCCGTTCACATTGAAGCCGGCAGCGAGCTCGAAGTCGCCGGTCAGCGGCACGGTCTCCACATCGGCCTGCGATCCGAGCGCTCCCCTCCGGCCGATGGGCACGCGGTAGAGAACCGCTTGCTGCGACTCGGTGAACCAGGCCGCATCCCGGGTGACGACGACGTCGTTGACGAACGTGGGCGACCCGGCAGCGAGCTGGTAGGACGCGAGCCCCGCACCCGTCCGGGCGTCGTACACGTAGGCCTGGCCGGTCGGCCCGCCGGCGACGAAGATGCGCCCTCGCGCGTCGACGTCGAGCCCGATGGCCGCCCTGCCCGTCTGGGGCGGGACGAGCACCGAGCCGGCGCCGGTGCGGAGGTCACCGCGGTAGACGGCTCCGGTGGGGATGGAGCCGACGTAGAACGACTTCCCCCGGATGTCGATGCCCTCGGGCTGGAATCCGTTCGGCAGCGGGATCACGTCCGGAAACGGTCGTGCGGACGCAGGCGCGGCCACGAGGAGCAGCAGGCCTGTGAGCACGGCCAGCGTGCGTGCGGCAATCATTCGAACCTCCCCTGGTGGTTGCGAAACGCTGAAAGTCCATACGGGCCGGGCGCGGCCGTAGATGTAGGGAAACGGCCGGTGGAAGCGCGGGCGCCCTCCGCGCGTCATGTGGAGAGACACCTCGAAACGAAGGAGAGCCGCATGCGCGCATCTGCAAGAGCAACAACGACCGTCCCCAGGCACCTGTTCGAACGGGCCGCGCAAGAACCGTCTGCCGAACCCGCCGCCCCTGCAGCTGAGCAACGGGCGCTCGTTGCCCTGGAGGAGCTGGCGACCACGCTGGAAGACGCCCTCGCGCGCGTCAACGACCTGCGCGAGCGGGAGCGCATCGCAGCCGCCGCGTGACGGCGTCACTGCTCGAGGAGATCCGCAGCTCGGTGATCGGCGAGGGCGCCGTCCTGGACGGCCCCTTCGGCCGCCGCCGGCTCGTCTACGCCGACTACACGGCCTCGGGACGATCCCTGTCGTTCATCGAGGACTTCATCCGTGACCAGGTCCTGCCGCTGTACGCGAACACGCACACGGAGGCCTCGGCGACCGGTCTCCAGACGACGGAGCTCCGAGAGGACGCCCGCAGGATCATCCACCGGGCGGTCAACGGGCACGACGAGGACGTCGTCCTCTTCTCCGGAGCGGGCGCCACCGGCGCGATCGACAAGCTGATTCGCCTCCTCGAGCTCGCCCCGCCCGCCGGCGCGGCGGGGCTTCCGGCGGAGAAGAGACCGGTCGTGTTCGTCGGTCCGTACGAGCATCACTCGAACGAGCTTCCGTGGCGCGAGTCCGCCGCCGACGTCGTCACGATCGGGGAAGACGCCGCCGGGCGCGTCGACGTCGGCCACCTGGAGGACGAGCTTCGGCGGTACGTCCACCGGCCGCTCCTGATCGGGAGCTTCTCGGCGGCCTCGAACGTGACCGGGATCATCACGGACGTCGAGCAGGTCGCGATCGTGCTCCACCGCTATGGCGCGCTCTCCTGCTGGGACTACGCCGCGGCGGGCCCGTACCTCCCGATCGACATGAACCCCTCGCCGGACACCCCGGACGGCCACCTGGCCTACAAGGACGCGGTGTTCATCTCCCCGCACAAGTTCGTCGGCGGGCCGGGGACGCCCGGCGTCCTCGTGGCGAAGCGCTCGCTCTTCCGGAACCGCGTCCCCTCGGTGCCCGGCGGGGGCACGGTGCTCTTCGTCAGCCCTACGGGCCACTCGTACCACCCGGAGCCCGCGATTCGGGAGGAGGGAGGGACGCCCGCGATTGTCGAGTCGATCCGCGCGGGGCTCGTGTTCAAGCTCAAGGAGGCGGTCGGAACGGAGGAGATCCGGCGCCGGGAAGACGACTTCGCCCGCCGCGCGCTCGAGTCGTGGGGGAAGAACCCCAACATCGAGATCCTCGGCAATACAGAGTCCGAGCGGCTCGCCATCGTGTCCTTCGGCCTACGGCACCCCCGCGGCCTGCTCCACTCCAACTTCGTCGTCGCGGTTCTCAGCGATCTGTTCGGGATCCAGGCGCGGAGCGGCTGCTTCTGCGCTGGGCCGTACCTTCATCGCCTGTACTCCGTCGACGACGCCTGGTCGGCGCGGATGAACGCGGAGGTCGGGCGGGGGCACATGGGCTCGAAGCTCGCGTTCGTCCGGCTCGGCTTCAACTACTTCACGAGCGAAGCCGTCTTCGAGTATGTCGTCGAGGCCGTCCACCTCCTCGCGAACGAGGGCTGGAAGCTCCTGCCCCTCTACCGGTTCGATCCCGACACGGGCCTCTGGCACCACGGGACCAGCAGCGCCCGGCCGCCGCTGAGCCTCGACGACGTGTCCTTCCCGCCGAGCGCTCCGCAGGCGGTGCGGCCGCAGGCGACCGAGCCCGACAGCGCGTTGGGGCGCTACCTCGAGGAGGCGCGGCGGATCGTGCGCGAGGTCGAGGCCGCGCCGCCGAGCACGCCGCACGACCCGCCGGTGACGCCGCAGTTCGAGCGCATCCGGTGGTTCCCGCTCCCGGGCGAAGCGGTCGCCGCGCTCGGTGGCCGATGAGTTTCCGCCCGAGCGGCCGTCATAGCGGTGATGGGTCGTGACCCGGTAGAGACGGGTGGGGTCGTCGCCGCGGCGCGCGCGGGTGACGAATCCGCGTTCGGCGAGCTGGTCGAGCGCTACCGGCCGGAGCTGCAGGTGCACTGCTACCGGATGCTGGGCTCGCTCGAGGACTCGGAGGACCTGGTGCAGGAGACGTTCCTGCGTGCGTGGCGGAAGCGTAGGAGCTTCCAGGGTCGTTCCACGTTTCGGGCCTGGCTCTACGGGATCGCGACGAACGCCTGCCTGGACGCGCTCCAGCGCCGCCCACGAGTCGCCCACCCGCACGGCAGCGGGCGGCCCCTGACCGAGATTCCGTGGCTGCAGCCGTACCCGGACCGGCTGCTGGAGGGGATCGCGCCGCGAGAGGACGAGCCGGAGGCGGAGATCGTGGCCAGGGAGACGATCGAGCTCGCGTTCATCGCCGCCATCCAGCTGCTGCCGCCGAAGCAGCGCGTCGCGCTCATCGCACGGGACGTGCTCGGCTGGTCGGCGGCCGAGAGCGCGTCGCTTCTCGGCGTCAGCGTCGCCGCGGTGAACAGCGCCCTGCAGCGCGCCCGCGCAACGCTGAAGCAGCGCCTGCCCCGGCGCCGGCTGGACTGGGCGCCCGGGTCGGATGCGAGTGAGGAGGAGCGCGCGCTCCTCAGGCGCTACATCGCCGCGACCGAGCATCCCGACCCCGCCGCCATGGTCGAGCTGCTGCGCGAGGACGCACTCTTCGCGATGCCTCCGGAGCCGGAGTGGTGGGTCGGGCGCGAGGCGATCGTGGCGTCCTGGGTGGAGGGTGGGGGCTTCGACCCCAGCCGGTTCGGCCGCTTCCGCTGTGTGCTCACGCGGGCCAACATGCAGCCGGCCGTGGCCAACTACGTCCGGCGCCCGGGCGACACCGAATACCGGGCCATGCTGCTCGACGTGCTGCGGGTCGAGGAGGGGCTTCTGGCTGAAATAGTCACCTTCCCCATCGAGCCTTTCCTGGACGCCCTCGGCCTGCCGCAGACACTCTGATTGATGCCGGCCTGCGGTCCTGGTCGCCTTATCGCGGGCGGGCTACACGCCCGAGCGGTTGACCAGCTTCGTCCGGCGACGGCTCGGCCACCACACAGTCGGGGAGCAGCACGTGAAAGGAGGCGCCTCCGCCCGGGCGGTCCTCCACCCAGCTGCGCCCGCCGTGCACCGCGGCGAAGCGGGCGACGAGTGAAAGGCCGATTCCCGCCCCCGGCGTCGTCGAGAACGCCTGCGGCCCGCGGTCGAACGTCTCGAAGACGATCTTCTTGAACTCGTCCGCGACTCCCGGCCCGTCGTCCTCGACGACGAGATGGAGGTCGTCGCCGCGAGCCTCCAGCCGGATCAGGATCGCGCTCTCAGGCGGCGTGTGCTTGACCGCGTTCGCGATCAGGTTCTCGGCAATTCGTTCGACCTTGGCCCCGTCGATGTCGGCCGTCAACGCTCGACCGACGATCTGCACGCGCCTGCCCTCGAGCGTGGAGGCGCTTACGACCCGCTCCACGAGGGCGAGCACGTCGGTGCGCTCGCGCTGAGCGTGCACGAGGCCGCGGTGCCCGCGCTCGACGTCGAGCAGGTCGACGAGTAGCCGGTCGAGCCGGCGGGCGCCGCGAGCGAGCTCACCCACGATCGTGTCGATCAACTCCTCCGGCAGCTCCTTTACGCGCCGCTCCAGGGTGAGCGCGAAGCCGAGGACGGAGGTGAGCGGTGTCCTGAGCTCGTGCGACACGGCCGCGAGGATGTCGTCGCGGAGTCTCTCGGCCAGCCGCTGCTCGGTCACGTCCTGAGCGGTTCCGAGCATCGCGACCGGCTCGCCTTCTTCGAGCACCACGCGGCCGCGGCTTGAGATGATCCGCTCGGCCCCGTCCGGCCGGACGATTCGATGCTCGTACGCGAACGGCCGCCCGTCGGCGCCGGCCCGGGCGACGATTCCTTCGACGTACTCCCGGTCCTCGGGGTGAATCCGCTCGAGGTACGAGAGGTAGGTCAGGGGTTGCGAGCCCGGCGAAAGCCCGAGGATCCGGTAGATCTCGTCCGACCAGTTCAGGACGTCGCGGCGCATGTCCCATGCCCAGCTTCCGATGTGGGCGAGCTCCTGAGCCTCGCTCAAGCGCGAGGCGGTCTGGCGAAGCGCGTTCTCCCCCGCTGCCCGCTCGGCCACGGTCGCCCCCAGGACGAGCACGCTGACTGCGACGACGGCGAAGAGGGCCTGGGCGATCTGGACGCGCTCCGTGGCGTTGCCCGTGCCGATGGGCACCATCCCTTCCACCGCGCCCCAGGTCCCTACGGCGCCGACGATGAAGGAGGTCGCCGCCGCGCCCACCTGCTGGAAGCGGAGCGCTCCCCAGAGGAGGAGCGGGAAGATCAGGTACGGATACCGCCACGCCCCGGCCAGGAAGACGACGGCGCTGACGGCGGCGACCGAGGCCAGGAGGGCGAGGCCCTCGAGGATCTCGAGCCCTGCTCGGCCGGGCGTCGCGGAAGGCGTAGAGGACGAGGAGGAGCGGCGCCACGATCAGGTCCCCGATCGCGTCTCCGAACCACCAGAGCAGCCACGCCGAGCCGAACGGCTCCTCGCTCATGTCGGCGAGCGTGAGAACGGTCACGCCGATCGTCGCGCTGACGGCGGTACTGGCGAGCGCGCCGCCCACGACCAGGGCGAGGACGGCGCGGACGCGATCGAGGGCGATCCGGAAGCCGAGCCGGCGGACGAGCGTCGCGCCCACGACCGCCTCGAGCGTGTTCCCGACCGCGATACCGGCGGCGACCGCGAGCGACGCGTCGCTCGTCGCGTTCGCGACGAAGGCCCCGACCGCGATCGCGGGCCAGTACCGCACTCCCAGGATGAGCAGCGCGGCGAGCGCGATCCCCGACGGGGCCCACACGGGGGTGATGACGCCGCGCGCGACGGGGAGCTCGATGCCGAGCTTGGCGGCGCCCACGTAGAGGCCGGTCACGAGGGCGAACCAGAGGAGGGGCCGCAGATCCCTCATCTCAGGGACTCTACGCTCTGTCGGCCCGGATCCAGTCGGTGAGCTGGGTGAAGGCGGGTTTCGGCGTCTACGCCGCGAGCTGGTCCGGCAGGCCGAAGGGCTCGAAGACCTCCGGCGTGCGAAACGCCGTGATGTCGGCGATCCGCGTGCCTCGCAGGGTCAGCACGTCGAGCGCGAGCGGGACGTAGCGGTTCCGCTGTCGGTCGAGCCGATAGGCGGCCAGCGCCGCCTGACCGTTCGCACGGGTGAGGACGTAGCGCAGGCGCGGGGGCGGCCCGCCGGGCATGAGCCATGAGTCGGCGATCGCGTCGCGGCCGCGATAGCCACTCCTCGTGCGGAGGCATCTCGAACGTCGCGTCCTCGGCGAGCATGCCGATGATCGCGTCGACGTCTCCGCGCTCGAACGCGTCGCTGAACTGCTGCACGATCTCGCGCACGCGCTGGTCGCCGAGTGAGCGCATCGTGGCCTGCTGGCTCTGTTCGGGCAGCCGTTCGTCGACGGTCTTGCGCGCGCGCTGAAGGGCGCTGTTGACCGATGCGACCGTCGTGCCGAGCGACTCCGAAGCCTCTCTGGCCGAGAGCCCCAGCACGTCCCGGAGGATGAGGACGGCGCGCTGTTTCGGCGGCAGGTGCTGGAGCGCCGCGACGAAGGCCAGCTCCACAGCCTCGCGCTGCTCGTAGCGCGCCGCAGGGGCGGCGTAGCCGTCCTGTAGGCCCAGCTTCTCGTCGGGGTAGGGCTCGAGCCACACCGGCTCCGCGTCTCCGTTCGCATCGGGGGCCTCGTAGTCGACCGGAAGGACGCGCTTCGGGCGCCGCGCGATTGCGTCCAGACACGCGTTGGTCGTCACACGGTACAGCCAGGTGCGCAGCTGGCTTCGCGCGTCGAACCCGCACAGCCCGCGCCAGGCGCGCAGCAGCGCGTCCTGCAGCGCGTCCTCGGCGTCGTGCAACGAGCCGAGCATCCGGTAGCAGTGCGCGTGGAGCACCGCCCGGTGTGGTTCGACAAGGCGAGCGAACGCGTCCTCGTCACCGCTGCAAGCAGCGTCGAGGAGGGCCCTCTCCGTGGCCGTTGCGCTCGCCGAGGTCATCTCTGAAAGGTTAGACCGGCATCGTGGCGCGAACTCATCGCGGGCACCGATGATTTTCCCGGCGGGCGCCGGTCCAAGGGGACAAGGCATGACGCCAGCCTTGCCGAACCCCGTCGTCCACCTGGAGCTCCGCACGGCGAACCTGCCGCGGGCGTGCGGCTTCTACGCGCGGCTGTTCGGCTGGCGCGCCGAGTCGATCCATACAGGCTCAGGGGACTATCTGGCGCTCGACCTCGGCGAGCGGATCGAGGGCGGCATCGCCGAGCACAACGCGGAACGGGCTTTCTGGCTGCCCTACGTCGAGGTTCCCGACGTGGTCGCGGCCACCGAGCGGGCGCGCTTCCTCGGGGCCTCGGTGCTGCTCTCGCCTCGCGAGGGTCCCGCCGGCTGGCGCAGCGTGGTCGCGGTGCCCGCAGGCGGCCAGATCGCACTCTGGCAGCCGAAGGAAGGCCCGGACAACGGCCGCTAGCGCCTAGAACCGCTCGGCGCCGACCGGCTCTGCCTGCCGGCGACCGGCTGCGTCGTGCAGGTCGCTCGCCAGCTCGAAAGCCGGCTCCTCGTGCAGCGGCGGACGCGTCTCGAGTTCCTCGATCTTCGCCCGGCGGCGCCGTCGCCGCAGCCACTCGGCGCCCGCGTAGCTCCCGAGGACGAACGCGGCTGCGCCGACCTGTGCCGCGACGCCCTCCCAGGTCGGGAAGACGCCGAACCAGAGGCCCGACCAGTAGGGAAGCCGGAGCTCGCCGATCGGATGCACGGGCAGCCAGCCGACCACCTGGCAGACCTGCACGGTCTTGCCCGCCATGATCACGAGCACGCCCAGGATCAAGATCCCGGTGAGCTCGAGCATGCGCCTGTGCGGCAGCCGGCGCTGAAGCGCGATCGTGAGGACGCCGACGCCGGCGACTCCAAGGCCGCCCAGCGCAGCGCCCTCGGCCACGCTGAGCACGCCGGCCTCGAGCACGATGGCCTGGAGGAAGAGAACCGTCTCGAAGCCCTCCCGGTAAACGGCCGTGAAGCCGAGCGCGGCGAGGCCCACGAACTGGGCGGCCGCAACCGAAAGGCCGGCGCCCCGCAGCACCTGCTTCTTCCGCCCGTGCAGGCCGGCGAGGTGGTCGTTCCAGTACACCTTGTGGAAGAACCAGTTGAGGATGAGCAGCAGGACGGCGACGGCCACGATGGACACAACCGCCTCGACCCTCTCTCCGTAGCGGACGAGCGACGAGAGCACCGTCTTCGCGACGACGAAAGTTACGACGGAGGCGACCAGCGCGCCCATCGCCCCGAGAAGCAGAGGACGGCGCAGGCGGCGCTTGGCCCCGACGAGGCCCGCGGTCAGCGCGGCGAGGATGAGTACCGCCTCGAGCCCCTCACGGAAGACGATGATCGCGGTGTTGACGACGACGGCGGCCGCGGACGTGGGGCCCGCCCCGACCGCGGCCTCCGACTCCGCGAGCGCCTCGTCGAGGACATCGCGCGTTGCGGCCACCTCCTCGGCGGGCGACTTCCGCCGGATCAGCTGGGCGAGCCCCGGATGGCCGTCGGCGCCGTACCAGAAGAGCCCTTCGGTACGGGCGAAAAGGCTCGGCGCCAGGCCGCGGAGGCGTTGCTCGGGCCCGAACTCGAAGAACGCGTACGCCTCGAGGCGCGCCTGCTCGGCACGGGAGTACTCGCCCGCGCGGACCGCGGCGACGACGCGGTCGAGCGAGGTGCGAATGACGTCGAAGTCGGCGGCGGCCTGTCCCTCCTCCCACTCCTTCGGGAAGGTGGCCTCCGCGAGGTCGAGCGCCTCCGCCGCTTTCTCTTCGATTGCCTCCTCCGGCGCGACCTGCCCGCCTTGCGCAGCCGCGGCGAGCTCCACGCCGAGCGCGCTCACGAGCTCGTCGATGCGGCGGGCGGCGGTCGGGTCGCGCCCGACGAGCTCGCTCTCGAGGTCGGCGAGGGCCTGGGCCGCGCCGGTGCGGAAGGTGACCGCTTCCTGGATCTCGAAGGCGAGCGTCACCTTGCCGTCCGCCACCCCGCGCCCGTACTCGACGGGGACGAGCGCGAGGAAGCGCAGGAACTGGCCGGCCCGGCGGATCTCCTCCTCGGGAGCGAGCGGCGCCGCACGGAAGCCCTCGAGCGCGGCGTCGATCTCTTCCCTCGCCCGGTCGACCGCGGCGTCGTCGCCGGCGATTGCCGCATCTACGAGCGCGTCGAAGGCGGCCGCAGCCTCCTGGGACGCTTCCTGCCCGCGCTGCCGCCCGTACGACTCCCCGAGGATGGCGAAGTAGCCGCGGGCGAGCGCGCTCTCCGCCGCGAGCCTGGAGGGAAAGCTGCGCTCCGCGGCCTCGCCGACGCCCTCCAGGGCGCTGCGCAGCCGGTCCTGGTAGGTATCGAGGTAGTCCGCGCGGACGGAAGCCAGGGCCTTGGCAGTCGTCGCACGCTCTTCCACGAGCGACTCCACCGCCAGCGTCGCGTCGGCGCCGGGCCGCGAGAAGCGGGTCGGGGGCCGGAATTCGCGGACGAGCAGCCAGCGCCGAGCTTCCTCGGCGTCGCCGGCCCGCAGGCCGGCAAGCACCGCGCGGTAGGCGCCGTCCAGGACGGCGGTGTGGAGCGACGCGCGTGCGGCCGCGAGCCGGACGGGGTCGCGGGCCTCGAGGGCCGACTCGACGTCGCCGTAAGCCCCGGCGACACCGTGGCCGGGGAGGAGCTCCGCCAGGCGCTGGGCGTGGGGGGAGGCGCGCTCGAGCGCCTCGGTCGCCGCAGGCGCCTCGCCGAGAATGAGCGCGCGCTCGGCGTCGGCGAGGTGGACGCGAAGATCAGCGGCGACCTTCCAGGGCGGCTGTGCAGCCGGCTGTGCAGGCTGCGCATGCACGAGCGCGACGAGGACCGCCGCGAGCGCCGCCGCCAGTGCCGCGGCGCGGGCCTGTGTCCTGCTGGGTCTACTGCTCGATCTCGACACCGAGCTGGGCGGCGGCCTGGGAAACCTGGCCCGCGATGGCTGTGGCGCGCTCTTGCGCCTCGGTTCCGAGCGTGTCGGCCTGCTCCGGCGTGAAGCGCGTCCCATCCTGCTCCCGCTGGTACAGATCGCCGATGAACGAGCGGAGCTCCGACAGCTCCGCGCCCGTCTGGGCGGCACGTTGCTCGTCGACGTCCGCTACGGCCGGCTGGATGCCTTCGTAGATGACCTCGAGCCCGGTGAGGATGTCCCGGATGTCCGACAGGCGCGACACGACGTTGAAGGCTTCGCTCGTCGCGGAGCCTCCCGCGACGAAGCGAGAGTCCTTCCACTGCCCGAAGTACTCGCTCATCGTCGGCACCATCACGACGACGGCGGTGAAGGCGTCCGACGCGGTCGGCTCCCACGCCTCGCCCGCGGCATCCAGCTCGTTCGCGTACTCAACGAAGGTGTCAGCGGAGGCCCGCAAGAACAGGGGATCGGGCAGGACCTCGCCGAACTCGACCGAGCCGTCGCCGTCGAGGTCCGCCGGCGTGCCGGGGCGGCCGAGCTCCTCGGGGAGAGTGCCCCAGAGCGCGCCCTCGGTCAGGTTGAACAGATTCCCCGGCTGCTCGAGCACGGTGCCGTCCCCCAGAGTCAGGTCGAAGGGAACGGCGCTCTCGGGATCGTCGGCGGCGCTCGAGCCGGCATCGATGATGACGTCGTACTCGGCGAGTGAGGGCGTCCCCGCGACTATGCCCTCCACGCGCTCGTACTCGGGGTTGCCTTCGATCCAGGCTGCCTTCATCTCCTCCAGGAGCGGCCCGACTTCGTCGGCGCGATTCGCCCAGACAGCCTCGAGGTCGCCGCCCTCCGCCTCCGCGAGCTCGGCGTACTGCGACGCGAGTCCGTCGAACTCCTCGGTAAACGCGGCGAGCCGGTCGGTGTGCTCGCTGAGGAAGCCCTTGACGGCCGCGAGCTCGGCGACCGGTGCAGAGCCGGACTCGCCCTCCTGGGTCGTCGTGGGCGCGGCGTCATCGCTCGGCTCGTCGTCGCCGCCGCACCCGACCGGGACGGCCAGCAGGGCGACGATCGCCGCCAGCAGGAGCGTGAGACGCAGGTCGATCCCAGAGTGCAAATCCTCTCCCTTCGGTAGAAGCCTTCGGTCGCTCGGGCGAGGCTACACGAGATCGCGCCTCTGTGTAAGGGTGACCTTACAAATCGTGTAAGGGGTGTGACTAGACCGAGCTGACGACGAGGAGGAGCGCGTTGCCTGCGGGGTCGACGACGAGCGGCCCGTCGGCTGCCTCTTCGATCCTCTGGCCTGCCTGCTCGACGCGCCGAAGGACCCGCTCGCGCTCGCCGGCGTGGGGGAGAAGGATTGTGGTGTGGCGGAGTGCGGCCGTCCCGGCCGGCGGCGGGGGGGCGCCCGCGCTCTCCCAGACGTTGGCGCCGATGTGGTGGTGATAGCCGCCCGCGCTGAGGAAGGCCGCTTGTGACCCGAGTTGGGCCATCAGGCCGAAGCCGAGCACGTCGCGATAGAAGGCGATCGTGTCCGGGATCGCCGCCACCTTGAGGTGCACGTGCCCCATCACCGTCCCGGGCGGGAGCCCGTCGAACGGCTCCGACGCGGGATCGGCGAGCTCGCCGAGGAGGCTGTCGACGTCGAGCGGGAGCGTCGTCAAGCGCACTCCGACCTCGCCTTCCCAACGATCACGCGGCCGGTCCCAGTAGATCTCGATCCCGTGCCCGTCGGGGTCGGAGAGATAGAGAGCTTCGCTGACGAAGTGGTCGGAGAGCCCGACGAGCCGCACGCGGTCGCGCGCCGCGTGCGCGAGCCAGCGGGCCAGGTCCGCACGCTGCGGCACGAGCAGCGCGAAGTGGTAGAGGCCGGTGTAGCCCGCGGCGGGTCTCGCCCCGGCCTCTTCGCCGAGGACGAGCAGCTCGCGGTCGCCGGCGCCGAGCGAGGCGTGCCCGTCGTCCTGCTCGAGCGGCTCGAGGCCGACTGCCGTGCGGTAGTAGTCCACCGACCGCGCGAGGTCGGAGACGGTCAGGTGCACCGCTCCGACGCTCGTCTGCGGCGAGATCTCGGCCGCCGGCGCCGGGGCCGTCGCCTCCAGCTCCTCGGGGTCGCGCGGAGCTTCGCCCGTGTTCGCCACGCTCGCCTTCTACCACACGGCGGCGTTTCTACCCGAGGCCGACGGGCCGCCGCTCGTCCCGCGGGTCGAGCACGAAGTGCTCGAAGGCGGCCGCGCGGTACAGGCGGTGGCGGGCCGGCGGCTGGACGTCGTCCCGGCTCCATTCGGGCAGTCCCCGCTTCGTCGACCGCCGCGAGAAGATGCTGATGCCCTCGTCGACTACCGCCCCTTGGACCTCCGCGGCGAGTGCCGACATGTAAAGCGACCGCCAGGTCCCGGGCTCGTGGGAGTCGAAGATCACGAGGGCGACCTGAGGGCGGACTGCGAGGTTGCGCGAATGTCTCGCGTCCGGGCGCGAAACCCAGAAGAACTCCCGGTACTCCGCGTGTGCGTACCACACCGGCGACACCCACGGAAGCCCGCCTTCATCGGCCGTGCCGAGGGTCATGTAGACATTCGCGTCGACGACCCGCCGCGCGATTGCAGCGAGGTCCTCTGCGGTGGACACGCTCTTCCTCCTTTCATCTGTGAACACCAGGGCCACCGGGAGAGACTTCCCCGGTGGCCCGAGCTGCAGAAGTCTGCTCAGCGAAGCGAGACCGCGACCTCCTCCAGGAGGTCGAGCGCGTCCTGCATGCCGGCCTCCATCCCGGAGTCGATGATCGCGTCGCGGATCTCCTTGCTCGGGGCCTGCACGAGGATCGTGAGCGTCGTGCGCCCGTCCGCCTCGGTGAACGTCGCCGTGTTCAGCGTCGCCCTTCCTCCTCGGACACCCCTTCGGGCAGGCCCTCGTAGACCTCGGTCGAGACGATCCGCTCGTTCGGGACGATCTCGCGGTACTCGCCGTGGAAGCCGACCTCGCGTGCCGTCGTCGGTCACCATCACGTAGCGCCACTTGCCGCCGACCCGCAGGTCGATCTCGGCGATCGTCACCTCGCCGCGCTTGGCGTTCCACCAGCGCTTGACCAGCTCGGGCGTCGTCCACGCCTCGTACACGAGGTGCTTGGGCGCGTCGAACTCCCGCGTGATCAGGATCTGCTCGTCGGTCGGGAGCGTCACCGTCGCCGTCCCGCTACTCGTCACTGCCATCTCCTTCCTCCTTCTCCTTGAGTTCCTCCAGCACGACGTCCAGCTCGTCGAACCGCTCCGACCACGTGCGCTCGTAGGTCTTCACCCAGTCGTGGATGGGCTTGAGCGCGTGGCCGTTCAGCCGGTACAGCCGCTGCCGTCCTTCGTCGCGCACGTCGACCGCTCCCACTTCTCGGAGCACCCGCAGGTGCTTGGACACCTGTGGCTGGGTCAGCCCGAGCAGGCGCACGAGGTCGTTCACGGGGCGCTCCCCGCCGGCGAGGGCGTCCAGGATCTGCCGCCGCCGGGGCTCGGCCACCGCGTTGAACGCGTCTGCCGTCGTCGCTGCTCGTGCCATGGACCGAATCATATACCTATATAGGAATATGTCAACGTCGACTAGGCGATCAGTCCTCGGAGTGTCCGCCAGCCGCCGCTCGAGGAAGCGCCGCTCGGCGTCCGAGTGGACGAGCTCGAGCGCGCGGTCGTAGGCGGCGCGGGCGTCGTCCAGCGCGATCGAGCCGGCGCAGCAGCTCCGCGCGCGTCGCGTGCAGGTAGTGGTAGCGGTCGAGCTCGAGGCGCTCGACGAGGGCGAGCGCGGCCTCGACCTCGCCCGCTTCGGCGATGGCGGCGGCCCGGTTCAGCTCGACGACCGGCGAGCCGGTGAGGCGGGCGAGCTCGCCGTACAGGGCCGCGAGCTGCGGCCAGTCCTGGGGCTCGTCCACGTGCAGGGCCGCGATCGCCGCCTGCAGCACGTAGGGACCGCGGCCGCCGAGCGCCAGCGCGCGATCGAGCGCGGCTCGTCCCTCCGCGATCTGGTCGAGGTCCCAGAGCGATCGATCCTGGTCGCGGAGGAGGACGACCGTGCCGTCGGCGAAGCGCGCGTCGCGCCGCGCGTCGTTGACCAGCATCAGCGCCAGCAGCCCGTGCACCTCCGGCTCGTCGGGCATCAGCTCGGCGAGCGCGCGCCCGAGCCGGATCGCCTCGGCCGCGAGGTCTCCGCGGCCGCCGTAGCCCTCGTTGAAGATCAGGTAGACGACCGCGAGCACCGCGGCGAGGCGGTCGGGGAGCAGGTGGGCCGGCGGCACGCGAAACGGGATCCCGGCGGCCTTGATCTTGCGCTTCGCGCGGACGAGCCGCTTGGCCATGGTCGCCTCGGGGACGAGGAAGGCGCGGGCGATCTCCTCCGTCGTCAGCCCGCCCAGCGTCCGCAGCGTGAGCGCGACCTGGGCGTCGAGCGCGAGCGCCGGATGGCAGCAGGTGAAGACGAGCTCGAGCCGCTCGTCCGGGATCGTCGTCTCGTCCACGTCGTCCTCCATGGCTTCCGGCACGTCGAGCAGGCGGGTCTTCGCCGCGAGCGTGCGATCGCGGCGGATGCGGTCGATCGCGCGGTTGCGCGCGGTGGTCACGAGCCAGGCGCGCGGGTTGGCGGGCGTCCCGTCGCGGGGCCAGCGCTCGGCGGCGATCGCGAACGCCTCCTGGGCGGCTTCCTCGGCGAGGTCGAAGTCGCCGAGGAAGCCGATCAGGCCGGCGAGGACGCGGCCCCACTCGTCGCGGAAGACCTGCTCGAGGAGCAGCTAGTGCTCCACGATCGGGCGCACCTCGACCGCGCCGCCCATGCTGGCCGCCGGGATCCGCGACGCGAGCTCGATCGCGGCGTCGAGGTCGTCGGCCTCGAAGAAGAGGTAGCCGCCCAGCGCCTCCTTGACCGCGACGAACGGCCCGTCGGTCGTCAGCGTCTTGCCGTCCTGCACCCGCACGGTGGTTGCCGTCTCGGGGGACTGCATCTAGACGCCGGGGCTGACGCCGGGAGTCTCGTTGATCGCCTGGTACGCGGCGTAGACCGCCTTCTGCTCGTCCTGCGACAGCGCGTCCCACTGCGGCGAGCCGGGCGTCGGGGTGTCGCCTTGATGGATCAGCAGCATGTACTTCATCGCTTCCTCCTTGTGGGAATGGTCGCCTCTGAGACGAACGGCGTCCGCGGGAAAGGACACCGATGACTATCTGGTCGTCGTTGGGTCAATGGTCCACAACTACACAGCGACTGGATAGGAGAGCGAGTCGATGAGAAAGCTGGCCATCAGCACGTTTCTTACCCTCGACGGGGTGATGCAGGCCCCGGGCGGTCCCGAGGAGGACCCGACCGGAGGCTTCACGCACGGCGGCTGGTCCGCCAACTACTGGGATGACGCCATGGGTCGGCACATGACGGACGCATTGGGCAAGCCCTTCGACCTTCTCCTCGGGCGGAGGACCTACGAGATCTTTGCCGCGCACTGGCCGTACGTCACCGACGACCCGGCGGCGGACCGGCTGAACAGCGCCACCAAGCACGTTGCCTCGAGGACCCTCGACAAGGTGGAGTGGAGCAATTCGACCCTGATCGAGGGCGACGTCGCCGAATACGTTGCGAGCCTCAAGGAAGGCTCGGGCCCGGAGATTCAGGTCCACGGCAGCGGGGACCTGATCCAGACGCTGCTGAAGCACGACCTCGTGGACGAGTACCGCCTGTTGATCTTTCCCCTCCTGGTCGGCAGCGGCAAGCGAATCTTCGCCGACGGCACGATCCCGGCCGGACTGAAGCTCGTCGACTCCAAGACCTCCACCACCGGAGTGCTCATGGCGACGTACGAGCCTGCAGGCGAAATCCCGTACGGATCGTTCGCGCTCGAGGAACCAACCGAAGCCGAGATCGAACGCCGGCGGCAACTCTCCAACAGCTGACGGACGCGGGTTATTCGCCCGCGTACGCCTTCTCGAGCGCGGCGATGTCGAGCTTGGTCATCGAGAGCATCGCCTCGGTGGCCCGCTTGGCCTTCTCCGGGTCCGGGTCGCCGATCATGTCGATCAGCCCGCTCGGGATGACCTGCCAGGACACGCCGTACTTGTCCTTCAGCCAGCCACAGACGCCTTCCTCGCCCCCCTCGGAGAGCTTGCTCCAGTAGTAGTCCACCTCGTCCTGGTCGGCGCAGTAGATCTGGAACGAGATGGCTTCGTTGAACGTGAACTGCGGCCCGCCGTTCAGTCCGACGAACTTCTGGCCGTTGAGCTCGAACTCGACCGCCATGACGTCGCCGGCTGGGCCCGGCCCTGCTTCCCCGTAGAGGCCGATCCTGCCGACCCTGGAGTCCTCGAAGATCGAGGCGTAGTAGTTCGCCGCCTCTTCGGCCTGCCCGTCGAACCACAGACACGTGGTGAATCCGTCGGTGGTCATCAGTACCTCCTGGCTTTCGCTGTGTTCCCGTAAGACCGGCCTCGTGCTCGAGAATCATCGTTCTCTGATCGGCGCCATGGTTTCCGAGGCCGCGCTCGAGAAGTCCGAGGAGGGCTCGTGTCCGTCGGCCCGGGCTGGTTCGTCATGAACGCTCGTGAGGCGTGCTCCGACTCCGAGCCGACGCGCTACCGCGACGGCTGGCTCCCCTGACCGGCCGATGAGCTTCGCCCGTTGCGGGCGGTCACAACTGAAAGGCCGGAGAAGGGAGTGGATGTGCGGACCGAGGTCTCGTTCGAAAGCGATGCGGGCGCCCGCGTGCTCGTCGGAAGCTGCGGGTGCGGCACGGTTCGGTATCGGGTCGCCGACGAATTCCTGTACGCGTCCAACTGTCACTGCTCGCGTTGTCGCGCCGCGACCGGTTCGGCGTTCAAGCCGTTTGCTGGGATCGAGCGGGAGAAGCTCGAGGTCACGGACGGCCAGGATGCGCTTCTGGTCGTCGGCGAGGAAGACGTTGAACGACACGCGGTGTCGCGCGTGTGGCTCCCTCCTCTTCTCCGTTGTGCGGGACGGCGACTATGTGCACGTCGCGCTGGGGACGCTCGTGGATGCTCCCGGCATCCGGCCGACCAAGCACATCTTCGTCGGCTCGAAGGCGCCGTGGTTCGAGATCACCGACGACCTGCCGCAGTTCGAGGAGCACGCGATCGTCGTCGAGTAGGGGAGAGGTGCGAATCCCTGCGGGCGCTACGCCTGAGCTTCGATCACGCCGTTCTTGCGAAGGACGGAGAGCGCACGAACCGTCGCGTAGCCCCGCCATTCCAACGCCGCGGCCGGTGAGTAGCTCTGGAAGTCGACCGACCAGCCACCGTCCTCTCCCTGCTCGGAGGCGAGCCGTTCGAGATCGGCCGCGACGGCCGCCTCGTCGAGCACGGTCCGCGCGGGGCGTCCGGGATCGGGAGCGAGGTCGAGCGGCCGCAGGGCCTCGTCGGAGAGCGCCGCCGACGACCCGCAGCCGGCCGTCGCTCGGAACAAACTCGCCCAGGCGCGCGAGCAATGCGGGCGCGGCGTCGTGACGGTCATGCACGGCGTCGAGGAGCTGCACGGCGAAAGCGAGCACGTACGCTTCGGGGGCAGCCTCGAGCGCATCGATCGCGGCGAAACAGCAGCTGGTCGCCCGGGCGAGCCAGGGATGGCCGGCGACCGCCGGGTCGTGCGCTGCGACGCGGTTGGCGTGCGCAGCGACGATCGCGGTGATCTGGAGCGAGAAGGCCTGCGGATCGGCGTTCGCCCAGAACGGCGCGCTGCCGCTCGGGTCCTCGATCGGGAGCGCGAACGGCAGCCCACCGTCGGGAAGCGTAACGCTCTCCAGCCAGTCGCAGAGCTCCGCTGCTTCGGGCGTGACTACGGGTGCGACGTCGGCGAATACTTCGAAGGCGTGCAGCGCGGCGGCAGGCTGGCTCTCCGGGGCGCGCAGGTCGGGCTCGAGGCCGTGCCCGTAGCCGCCGTCCGAGTTGCGGTACGCGCGCAGGGCGGCGAGGACTGGCTCGGCGTCCCCGCCCTCGAAGAGCAGCTCGAAGCGCCGCCGATCGAGGAGACGGGCGTGGCCGGCCATGAAGCCGCGCGCCGCGGTGAGGTGATCGCTCATGTACCGGTTTGAGACTCCTGAGGAGCTCGATCCTCATCGGTCCTCTCTAACCCTTACCGCTTTTTCAGCGAGAGCGGGTGCACGTCGAGGTGCAGGGCCACCGTTCCGGTCTCAGGCTCGCGGCTGAACGCGATACGGCAGGTACCGAGCCCGTGTTTGGAGAGGTCGATCCGGAACATGTACGGGTCGTTCTCGTCGTCCGGGTGGAGTCGGAAGCCCTTCAGCAGCGGCGGTAGAGGGCTCAGCCCCCGGATGGTGAGCTGGCCGCGCCGCACGGCGACCTTGGCTGCCGCGCCCACCATTGCCATCGCTCGGACGCCCGTAAGCCCGCCCGGAGGCCCATACCAACCGCAGATGTCGCTCCAGATCTCGGGGCGTTGCGGAATGTCCGTGCGGACCGCGTCGTCCGGGACGCCGAGCAGGAGGCGAAGAAGCGCACTGACCTCCCACGGCAGCCAGAGTGGCGCGGGGCTACCCATGTTGGCGAAGGCGATGACGCCGATCCCGTCGTCGGGGGCCAAGAAGAGCTGTGAGCTGAAGCCGGGCAGGATCCCTCCATGCTCGACGAGCAGATGTCCCGCCGCCTCGTTGCGGAAGAACGCCAGACCGATGCCCGGCACGCGGGGGTCGGGTTGGTAGTGGGGCGCGAACATGGTGGCGAGGGTCTCCGGCTCGAGCACCGAGCCGTGCGCGTTCGCGCCGCCGCCCAGGAGAGCCGCGACGTACCGGGCCATGTCTCTCGTGGAGGAGTAGACGGACCCGGCACCCCCGACCACGACCGTGCGGTCGGTGACCGCCCTCAAGCCACCGCGGCGCAGCACGTATCCCCGAGCCAGATGGGGCTGCACCCGCTCGCGTACGACGTCCGTGTTTTCCATGCCGAGTGGCCCAAAGACGTGCTCGCGGAGATAGCGGTCGAAGGGTTCTCCGCTCACGTCTTCCACGATCTGGCCCAGGGTGGCGAACCCGTGGTCGGTGTACGCGAACCGCGTGCCCGGTTCGACCTCGACGCGCAGCCCGCCGCGGTAGTACTCGGCGAGAGACGGAGCGATTGGTGCGTTGACCTCGGAGCCGAGGGTCGGCCGCAGCAGATCCGTGAGCCCTCGGAGCTCACCGAGTCCCGACGAATGCGTCAACAGGTGCCGCAACGTCGGTGGCCGAAAGGCCGGCTTCGCGGGGATCAGCCGGTAGGCGAGCAAGTAGTCGTTGGCCGGCGCATCGAGGTCGACGAGCCCCTGCTCGCAGAGCTGCAGGACGGCGATGGCCGTGAACGTCTTCGTGATCGAAGCGACCCGAAAGACCGTGTCCTCGGTTACGGGCGTCTTCGACCCGATGTCCGAGACGCCGTGCCCGTAGAAGTCCTCCAGCGCGCCGTCGCGGACTACGCCGACCGCTAGTCCCGGGCAGGGCCAGCGGTTGAGGATCCCGAGGACACTCGCGCCGATGTCGGCGTCCTGGCCTGCGGGGGCCCTTGCGTGGGTCAGTGCGGAGGTCATGATCCAGCCACGATGATCCTCCTCGTCTCAGGCCTCCGCGTCCGGATATCTACGGATTCGATTGCGGAGAAACCGCCACCTCGGCAGGCTCGAGCGGCGCGGTCGGTTGCGCGTACGCCTCGGCGAAGCCTTGCCGCCAGCTGGGGTAGCGCAGCGTCCAGCCCAGCTCGCGTTTGCCCTTCGCGTTGGAGGCGCCGCGGGCCTCGGTGCCCAGCATGACACCGGCTTCGCCCGCGAACAGCCGCGCGAGCCAGACTGGGAAGTGACGGGGCGGCTTGACGCCGAGCGCGTTCGCGAGCACCGGCAGCCATTCGTGGACTGGGGCGGGCTCGTCGTCGACGATGTTGTAGATCGCCGGACCGTCGTGGTCGAGCGCGAGCACGGTCGCCGCGGCGGCGTCGTCGAGGTGGATGAACGAGGAGACGCCGCCGCCGTCGCCGACGATCGGGAACTGCCGCTTGCGCACGGGCTCGAGCAGCCCGTCGTTGGGGGCGCCGTAGAAGCTCCCGTAACGAAGCGCGATTCCGCCCGCGTCCGTGACCGCCTGGTCGAGATAGCTCATCGCGGCGGCGGTCTCGCGCATCGTCGGCACGGGAGTGGGGTCGAGCGGATCGTCCTCGGTCTTGACCGACCCGCCCACGCGCGCGTAGCGGAAGTTGGCGAAGCTCTGGGCGAGGAAGTGGGGTACACCCGCCTCGCGCGCGGCGGCCAGGAGCGCGTCGGTGCCCTCCCTCCGAAGTCGGTTGGTCTCCGCGAAGGTTCGGTCCAAGCGCCTGGAGAAGCGCACATCGGCCAGAGCGGTCGCCTGATGGACGATCGCGTCAGGCTCCGTTTCGAGGACGGCCTTGCGCACGGCTCGAGGGTCGAGCAGATCGAGCGCGACCGGCTCCGCCCCGAGCGCCCGTACACGTTCGGCGTGTTCAGGCGACCTGGAGGTACCGATCACCTCGTGCCCGCGATCGATCAACTGAGGGACAAGCCGAGTACCGAGCGCACCACTCGCCCCAGCGACAAGAACTCTCATCGGATTCTCCTTCTTGTTCTGACTGTCCCGACCGTACGGTCCGCAGCGGGGCCGCGGCGTCGGGGAGCTCCCTGAATCAGGCCCCCTGATCTCTATCGAAGCCGCGTGTGCGGGGGTCAGTCGTCTGCTGGGGACCCTGCTTCCCAGAATGAGTGCAACTGCGGTCTCGTGGCCGTGCGAGGATTTTCCGGCGCGCGTATGAGCAGGATCGTTCTACGTGGTGGTGTCGAGGTCGAGAATCCACTCGAGCTGGCGCTCGAGTTCCTGGCGGTGCCTTCAGGCTATGAGGCCGACGATTCCTCGGGCCCCGCGTCGTTCGGTGAGAGCGACCTGAGGCTGGCGAACCGCGGCGGTGCCCGCATCTCGGCGGCCGAGATCGCGGCGATTCTCGAACGCCGCGGCGAGATCCAGCGCGCCTTACGCAGGGTCCATCCTGACGCCTCGTTGGTGGACGCGACGAGTTCGGTCCCGTGGGTTCCGTTGACGAGGCTCTTCGACGCGTTCGCGGACATCCGTGGGATCGGTTTCTCGAAGATGACGAAGGCTCTGCACAGGAAGCGGCCGGCGCTGATCCCGATGCTCGACAGTGTAGTTCAGGCGTACCTGACTCGAGACGATCCCGACACGGGTGCATCTGGGTCGTTTGGGGAGCACGCCACCTCGCTCGTCCGCAGCTACAAACGGGACCTGGATCGCAACCGCTCGGGCCTGCATGAGATCCGGCAAGAGCTAGCAGTCCGTGGATACCGGGTCACGGAGGTCCGCATCCTCGACCTCCTGATCTGGTCCCGATCAGCGGCGACCTGAACGACGGCGTCGCTATCGGCCGCCGCGAGCGGCGTGGGCCACTTGCACCACCCTTCGGCTACCCGTTCGCACTCGCGCTGATGGTGCTCGTCTCGGGTCGGCCTCTACCTCGTCGTCAGGCGCCGCCGCTGGGGTCTGAGGGGGATCCGGCGCCGCCCCATGCGCCGGTAGACCCCCGAGCCTCGGCGCCTTACGATGAGGTTCGTCGCCCGGCGAGGCAGCGCGACCGAGAGGAGACGAGATGCCGGCAGGCCGCCGGAATCGGCCGCATCGAACGGACGACGCCGATGCCCTTCTCAGCCGACGAGAGCCTGGACCTGGGAGAGGAGTCGGCTTGCCCGTGACCACCGACTACGGGCAGCGAAAGTTCACCGGAACGGTGAACTGGGTCGAGATCGACGTCGGTAAGGACGATCACGACCACCTGATCTCGCCGGAGGAGCGCCTCAACCTCGCCATGGCCTTCCAGTAGCCCAATCGAAAGGAGGTCGCTGTGCCGACCCCGACCGACGCCAAGCTCCGCGGCACCCTGCCGATCTCGGACCGCGTCCCACCGAGTCTTACGACCTATGACGCGAAGGATCCCGAGACCACCTTCCCGCCAATCGAGCCGGTCCGGCCGCCGGACAAGGCGCCGAACGTCCTGTTGATCCTCATCGACGATGTTGGGTTCGGCGCGAGCAGCTCGTTCGGTGGTCCCGTCAACACACCGACCGCGGAGCGGGTTGCCGCGGAAGGCCTGAAGTACACCCGCTTCCACACGACCGCCCTCTGCTCACCGACGCGCGCCGCCCTGCTCAGCGGCCGCAACCACCACAGTGTCGGTATGGGCGGCATCACGGAGATCGCGACCGCAGCACCGGGCTACAACTCGCTGCGGCCGAACACCTGCGCGCCGCTCGCGGAGATTCTGAAGCTGAACGGCTACTCGACGGCCCACTTCGGAAAGTGTCACGAGGTGCCCGTCTGGGAGACGACGCCGGTCGGGCCCTTCGACCACTGGCCGAGCCCTGGGAACGGCTTCGAGCACTTCTACGGGTTCATCGGCGGGGAGACGAACCAGTACTACCCGGCGATCCACGATGGCATCACGCCGCAAGAGCCGGACCGGACGCCCGACGAGGGCTACCACTTCATGGAGGACATGACGGACCGGGCGATCACCTGGGTCCGCCAGCAGAAGGCCCTCGCGCCCGAGCACCCATTCTTCGTCTACTTCGCGCCGGGCGCGACCCATATGCCTCACCACGTGCCGAAGGAGTGGGTGGACAAGTACAAGGGCAAGTTCGACGAGGGTTGGGACAAAGCTGCGCGAGGGGACGTTCGCGCGTCAGAAGGAGCTGGGTGTAATCCCGGCCGAAGCCGAGCTCACGAAGCGCACGCGAGGGAATCCCCGCCTGGGACGAGATGGACGACGACCTCAAGCCGGTGTCGCCCGGGAGATGGAGAACTACGCGGGCTTTCTCGAGTACACCGACCACCACGTCGGACGGCTGATCGACGCGCTCGCGGAGCTCGAGCGCCCTCGACGACACGCTCGTCTACTACATCATCGGCGACAACGGCGCGTCCGCAGAAGGCGGCGATGGCCGGCACATTCAACGGGATGATCGACGTCAACGGTGGCGCCGACCTCCAGACACCACAGTTCATGCTCGACGCGCCTCGACGAGATGGGCGAGTCCGAGCTCCTACCCCCACTACGCGGTCGGCTGGGCGCACGCCATGGACACGCCCGTACCAGTGGACGAAACAAGTGGCGTCGCACTGGGGTGGCACGCGGAACGGCACGATCGTCTGCTGGCCGAACGGGGTTCAAGGCGAAGGGCGAGGTCAGGAACCAGTTCCATCACGTGATCGACGTCGCTCCGACCGTGCTCGAGGCGGCCGGCCTGCCCGAGCCGACGGAGGTTCACGGCGTGACCGCAGCGTCCGATGGAGGGCGTGAGCATGGCGTACACGTTCGACGACGCCGACGCGGCCGATCGCCACACGACGCAGTACTTCGAGATGTTCGGGAACCGCGGCATCTACCACAAGGGATGGTCGGCGGTGACCAAGCACCGAACGCCCTGGATCGCTCGCGCACGGCGCGAAGCAGCTCGCGTTCGACGACGACGTCTGGGAGCTGTACGACGGCTCGAAGGACTGGACGCAAGCCCACGATCTGTCGAAGGAGATGCCCGGACAAGCTCGCACGAGCTCCAACGCCTCTTCCTCATCGAGGCGACGAAGTACAACGTCCTGCCGCTGGACGACCGCCAGGTGGAGCGAATGGATCCGGCGATCGCTGGACGCCCGACGCTCCTTCGGGGAACCAGCCAGCTTCTCTTCCCCGGCATGGGCAGCCTCAACGAGAACTGCGTGGTCGACGTGAAGAACCGCTCTCACAGCGTGACGGCCGAGCTCGTCGTGCCGGACGGGCCGATGAACGGTGTGATCGTCGATCAGGGCGGGGTTGCCGGCGGCTGGTCCCTCGACGTCAAGGACGGTCGCCTGACCTATGCCTACAACTTCGCCGGCCTCCAGCAGACGTCGGTGGTGGCCGAGAAGCGCTCGAGGCGGGCGAGCACCAGGTCCGGGTCGAGTTCGCCTACGACGGTGAAGGGCTCGGCAAGGGCGGAACGGCGACGCTCTACGTCGACGGGAAGGAAATGGGCTCGGGCCGGGTCGAGCGCACCCACATCACGATGTTCTCGTTCGACGAGACCATGGACGTCGGCGCCGACACTGGCTCACCGGTCACCGCTGACTACGGTCCTGCCGACCCCGGGTTCCCCAAGGCGATCAAGCGGGTGAGGATCGACACCGGTGACGACGACCACAGCCACCTGATCCCGGCCGAGGAGCACCTCAAGGTGATCATGTCGAGGCGTATTGCGGAGCCGTGAAACCTCGATCGGCGAGGACCCGGCTCTCTTACACGGCGCCGACCGCGAGCACGTCGACCGCGACTGCGCCACGCTCGAGGACGAGCAGCGGGTTGATCTCGAGCTCCGAGACGCGTCCGGCCTCCCGACCTGCGAGCCCGCCGATTGCTAGCACCGCTTCGACCGCCGCCTCGACGTCGCCGCGGGCCAGTCGCGGCCAGACGCGCAGCCGCTGAAGGGCGGCCTCGACCTCCAGCCGCCGAAGCGGCAGGAGCAGCGCGATCGCGTCGGCGTAGAGCTCGACGTCGGTCCCGCCGCTCCCCACGAGGAGCACGTGCCCGAACGACGGATCGTGACGCGCGCCGACGAGGAGCTCGCAGACTGCGCCCGTCACCAGGCGCTCGACGACGATGCCGTCGAGCGGCACCCCCGGGTTCCGGGCGAGCATGGCGGCAACTGCCGCCTCGACTTCGTCCGCGTCGACGGAGCCCGAGCGCGACCGCGCCGGCGTCGGCCTTATGCGGGACCGCGCTGCTCGCGAGCTTCGCGACTACCGGGAAGCCGAGCTCAGAGGCGGCTGCCGCCGCTTCGGCGGGGGAGACGAGGCGCCCGGCGGGCACCGGGACGCCGGCGCCTTCGAGCCACTCCCTCGCCGCGCGGTCGCTGAGCGGCTGCGCGGCTCGAGGAGGCTCAGGCACCGGCGGATACGGCGGCGGGCGCTCCTGGCGCATCCGCTCGCCGAGCCGAGCGCAAGCGGCCAGCGCGGCCAGCCCCTCGTCGAGGCCCTGGAGCGGGCACGCACCCGCCGCGAGCACGGCGTCGTCGCGCCGGTTCGGGGAGGGACTCGGGCAGCACGCTGATCACTGCAGCCGGGACGCGACGTTCGCGCGTTGCCGTACACAGCGCGCGAATCGCAGCGTCGACATCCCCCTCGTACGCCATGCCCGGCAGCGGGTAGTCGATGATCAGCGCGGCCGCGTCCGCCGGATCCTGCAGCGCCGCGGCGACCACCCGTCGCAGCGGCTCCTCCTGGCCCCACAGCGCGTTGCCGTAATCGAGCGGGTTGCCGACGAGCGCGTGCTCGTCAAGGAGACCGGTGAGCTCGGCGCGCACCGGATCGGTCGGCTCGGGCAGCTCGAGCTCCGACGCCGATGCCGCGTCGGCCGCGAGCGCCGACTCCGCGCCGGAGCACGTGAAGACGAACGTGCGGCGCCCTCCAGTCGGCCCGAGCACGGCGAGCGCCTTCAGCGTCTCGAGCAGCGCCGGGATGGTGTCAGCGCGCGCGACGCCGTAGCGGTCGAAGAGTGCCTCGTACAGCTGGTCCGATCCGGCTAGCGACGCGGTGTGCGTGTAGGCGAGCTGGCGCCCGCGCTCCGACACGCCCGCCTTGCAGACGGCGATCGGGATACGTCGCTCCAGGGCCCGAGCCGCCGCGGCGGCGAAGCGAGGCACGTCCCGCAGGCCTTCCAGGTACACGCCGATGGCGGTCGTCTCGGGCATGTCGAGATAGGCGTCGACCACGTCCGAGATGTCCACGACAGTTTGGTTGCCGACGCTCGCGAGGAATGCCAGCGGCAGCGAACGCTGGTTCATCGTGACGTTGATGCCGAGGTTGCCGCTCTGGAGCACGACGGCGACGCCGCGCTCCCGCCGTGCATGCGGGTAGGGCACCGGCCAGAGGCTCGCGCCGCCGACCAGGTCGAGGAGCCCGTAGCAGTTCGGTCCGAGCACGGGCATGTCGCCCGCAGCGATGCGAAGCTCCCGCTCGCGCGCGACGCCCTCCTCCGTGCCCGTCTCGGCGAACCCGGCCGCGTAGCAGATCGCGCCACCGGCCCCGAGCTCAGCGAGCTCGCGCACGATCCCCACCGTTGCCGTCGCGTTCACGGCGACGAACGCAGCGTCCGGAGGCTCGGGAAGCTCGGCGACGCTCCTCAGGGCCACGTGCCCGGCGATCCGTCGGCGCGTGGGGTGCACTGCCCAGATGGGTCCGTCGAAGCCCGCCGCCTCGCACTCTGCGAGCGCCCGGGGCGCGACAGAGCCGCCGACGAACGCCACGCTGCGCGGGCGCAGCATTCGTCGGAGGCGCTCGCGGCTCGCCGTCACCCGCGCAGGACGGCGCGCCCGATCAGGTCGCGGTGGATCTCGGACGTCCCTTCCCAGATGCGTTCGACCCGAGCGTCGCGCCAGTAACGCTCGATCGGCAGCTCCGTCGACAGGCCCATCCCCCCGAAAATCTGGACTGCCTCGTCGGCGACGCGACCGAGCATCTCGGATGAGTAGAGCTTGGCGACCGAAGCGTCCACCGGCGCCAGCGTGCCCCGATCGAGCTTCCAGGCCGCCTGCATGGTCAGCAGCCAGGCGGCGCGGATCTCCGTTTCCATGTCGGCGAGCTTGAACGACACGCCCTGGAACTCGCCGATGGGACGGCCGAACTGGCGCCTCGTTCGCGCCCAGTCGGCAGCCAGCTCGAGGATGAGCCGTGCCCGGCCGGCGCAGTGGGCCGCCATCATCACGCGGCTCGCGTACAGCCACTCGGTCGCGAAGTCGAAGCCCCGTCCCTCCTCTCCGAGGATGCCGCCGTCCGGCACTCGGACGTCGGTGAACGCGATCAGATGCGGGTTGTAGCCGCGGGCGGACACGCAGCCGACGGGGGTCACCTCGATGCCGGGCAACTCCTTGTCGACGAGGAACGTCGTGAAGCGCGGGCGCGGGCCCCTCGGCGTCTCGTCCTCGCCGGTGACGGTGACCAGGATTACGTAGTCCGCGTGATCCGCATGGGAGATGAACTGCTTCGTGCCGTTGATCACCCATCCGTCGCCGTCTCGCACTGCCCGCGTCTGGATCGAGCGGGCATCCGACCCGGCGCCCGGCTCGGTCAGCGCAAAGCACTCCATGCGCTCCCCGCGTATCGTGGGCAGGAGATAGCGCTCGCGCTGCTCTCCGGCGCAGGCGAGCAGGATATGCGTCGGCCGCGCGACGCAGGAGCTCATCGCCCAGCTCGTCCGCGCGAACTCGACCTCGGCCACCATGGAGGTCACGTAGTCGAGTCCGCCGCCGCCGAGCTCCTCCGGCATGTTGAATGCGTACAGGCCCGCGTCGAGCGCACGCCGCTTCACATGCTCGGCGAGCTCGCGCGGGACGACGCCGGCGCGCTCCACCTCCTCCTCGTGCGGTTGCAGCTCACGCTCGACGAACGCGCGCACCGTCTGTGCGACGAGCTCCTGCTCCTCCGTGAGGGAGAAGTCGATCACCGGCCGCGGAAGACCGGCTGACGGCGCTCTGCGGCGGCGGCGAGCGCCTCGCGGTGGTCGTCGGTGCGGGCACAGACGCGGCCGGCGGCGCGCTCGGCCTCGAGCTGGTCGGCAAAGGAGCGACGGTGCGAGTCGTCGAGGAGGCGCTTCGCCTGACCGATCGCGACCGTCGGGCCGGCCGCGAGCTCCGCAGCGAGCTCCGCGCCGCGCGTCGCAAGATGCTCGAGCGGCACGACCTCGCCGACGAGCCCGTGGGCGAACGCCGTGTCAGCGTCCCAGAACTCGCCGGTGTAGACGAACCGCTTCGCTCGCTCGATCCCGACGATCCGTGGCAGAAGCCAGGTGCCGCCGACGTCCGGTGGATACCCGAGCCATGTGTACGCACACGCGAAGCGCGCCGCGTCGGCCGCGACGCGGAAGTCGCAGGCCAGCGCGAGGTCGAGCCCCGCGCCGACCGCGGCCCCGTTCAGCAGGGCGATGGTCGGCAGCGGAGCGGACGCAAGCTCGACGGCGAGCGCGTGCGCCTCGCTGACCCACGGATCGTCGCCGGCCTCGGGCCCCTGCTCTGCCCACGCCTTCACGTCCGCGCCGGCGCAGAACGCCTTCCCCGCGCCCGTAAGCACGAGGCTGCGGACGTCAGGGTTGTCGACCGCTTGTGCGATCGCCGCACGGAGCGCGCGGAGCACCTCGACCGTGAGCGCGTTGCGCGCCTCGGGGCGGTTGAGCGTCAGCGTACGAACGGCGCCGTCGTCGGAGGAGAGCAGGACACCCATGGCGCGACGATATCGCGGTCGGTCGGCCGCCGCGCGCCCTCAGCGATCGTGTGCGGCGAGTGCGTCAGCTCTGCTCGTACGGCTTGTAGCGGTGGTGGAGGAGGATGGCGTTGCCGTCGGGGTCGCGGAGCCCGGCCCCATGGCAGACGCCCGAGTCCCACATCTCATTGACCGGCACGCCGGCCGCCTCCAGCTTCGCCTTCGCCTCGGCCACGTCGGGCACGCGCAAGGCAATCGTTCCGGGCGGCAACGGCGTGAACTCGTAGTCGTGGGTGTGCGGCGTCATCACCGCGAGCGTCACGTTGCCGGTCTCGTACTCGACCCAGTCCTCGCCCGGCGAGTTCGGGTTCCGCTCGAGCCCCAGCACCTCTCCGTAGAAGTGGTTCGCCTTCTCCATGTCCGTTACCGGGACGCGGATGTAGTCGACTCGCTGCACGTCAATCACGGGACGCGTACCTCCTGTGTGTGATGAGAGAGAGGGGGGAGGGTTTCCGAACAGTGGCCCGGCCAAACGCCGTCGGCCCCGGAGTTTGGCGAAGAAATCGAAGCTGTGCCGGCGGTAGGCGTCGGGGCCGCTCCGGCCGGTGAGAACATCGAGTCATTGACACATGGCAACGCCGCAGACGTTATGGTGCCGGTGAACAGCCCCGCCAGTAACGGCCCGCTGGTCATCACGAAGATCGAAGCAGCGGGCTCCACCGGCGGCGGCGCCTCTGGTTGCTCGGCCGGCTTCGTGACCGTGCCGACGCAGACGGGCCTTGCGATTTCGCTGCCTGTTGGCAACAACCAGCTCATCCATCTGCCCGCCGCAGCCGTCCTGGCGGCGAACGCCCCGACGGAGTGCCAGAACCTCAGCTTCAACCCTGGCGTTCGCATCACCGCTTCGAACCCGTAGCACAGCCCGCTTGACCACAGGGGACCGCCGTGTTCTGGCCCCGGCGCGGCGGTCTCAGTCATCCCCTCCGTGCGGGCGCTCGAGGGGGGGTGGACGACCAACGGGCTGAGGCAGAAGGAGCCGCTCGGCAACTCAGCCATGTCGCGCACAACTGACGCGTGGCAGGGCTGAGCGACCAGAACAGCAACAGGAAGGAGACCGGAATGATCCGGGGACTCATCCTGGCCGCGGCCGTAGCCGTGGCTCTCATCTCAGGCTCGTCCGCCGGCGGCGCGACGACGGGCGACGTCATCCTCGACGGCAAACCGTTCGTCTGCGGCAACTACTCCCAGCCACTCGACATCGACCTCCTCCGGGTGATACTCGGCCCCGGAGTGAAGTCAGCGGACGCCGTGCAGCTCAAGCGCCGCGACTGCACCGGCCACATCGACCGGATCGAAGTGCGAACGCAGTACCGTGACGCCGTGAAGGTCGGAAGTGCAGCCCACGATCTGACCGTGGGTTCGGCCTTGATCGAGTGCGTCGGCCGATCGGGCAAGGTTCACCAGGACGCGATTCAGGTGACCGGCGGCTTCCGCGTGACCCTGAGCAACGTGGTCACCCGCTGCGTCTCGTCCAATCACAGCTCGTTCTTCGTCAACGCGGGGAAGAACAGCGCCCAGCAACCCACTGACGTCGTCTGCGTCTCCTGCGACCTCGCCGGTGGAGGCACGACCGTCCACATCGCCAACGCTGTCCGTTCAGGCGTACGGGAGAGCATCATCTACAAGGGCCAGTTCGGCTTGCGCTACTCGCTCGAGGACGTGTTCACGAACAACGTCGTCGACACCGAGTGGAGCTGGGCAGAGCTCGGCTACTGACCAGCGACCGGGGGGAGCGGCGGACCCGTCGCTCCCCCCGGCACTACGCCCCGCCTAATGAAACGGCGGCGTTGCGGTTCCTGGATGACAGACGTCGCCTCTCCCCGAGCGCGTCTCCGCTGCTCGCTCCCAAGCGTTTCCGACCTACTGGGATTGGCGACCGAACTCGGACGACCCGATCCGGAAGGCGATGCTTTCCCGGCCCTCGGCGTCCGGCCGCGAGCCGAATCGGACTCCGCCGATTTTCTCGACTGCGCGCTGCGAGCGGACATTCTCGGGGCTGACGAGAAACACGACGGTCCGCACGAAGCGGAAGGCGTGGCGCAGCATCAGCTCTTTGAGCTCACGGTTGTAGATGCCGCCCCAATGGGAACGGGCGAGGAAGGTCCAACCAATCTCGACCTCGCTCCGCTGCGGGTCGTAGCCGTGGAAGCGGGAAATGCCGACGATTGCGCCGGTTGCGCGGTCGAGCGCTACCAGGGAGTCTCGGGAGTCCAGCAACGCCTCGAAGTAGGGCCGGAAGACCTCTTCGCGGTGACGGTCCTTGACCGGATGCTGTTCCCAGATGAGGGGATCGGACGCGGCTGCGTAGAGCCCGGGGAAGTCGTCCCTGTGGAGAGGCCTCAGCTGCAGGAGCGTGCCGTTTAGGCTCGGCTGGTAGTCGAACTTGTGATCTGGTGTCGCGGGATCGATGGCGGGCGATGCTACTCGACCGATCATGTGCGGCGGCACGTGTCCCAAGACCTGTCCCCCGGGGTGCTGGGCTCGCGTTTCGTCCAATCAGCGTCGACTGGCTCTATTACAGGGGCTTATCCGGAGCGACGATCGCATGGTGTCGGGGCAAGAAGAACGGCCTCTTGCCAATCGAGGCAATGAGGCCACTCCGCGATTCACCTACTTATGATCCCGACAGCGCTTGCCTCCAGGAGATCAAACGCGATGCATGTCGACGTGAATGGGACGCGACTGTGGTTCGACGTGGATGGGCCACTACTCGAGCCCGACGGGAGCGAGATGCGGCGGCGGCCGACGGTTGTGCTGGTTCACGGCGGCCCCGGGGTCTATGACCATTCGTACTTCAAGCCGGACTTCGCCCGACTCGCACAGCATGCGCAAGTTGTCTACGTCGATCTGCGCGGGCACGGGCGATCGGAGTGGGGCGACGCAGCCGCGTGGAGCTTGGAAGCCTGCGCGGACGACGTTCGCGTCCTCTGTGACACGATCGGCATAGCCAGACCGATCGTCTTCGGACATTCGATGGGTGGACCGGTCGTTCTGCTCTACGGGGCGCGCCATGCCGGACATGCGGCTGGGCTGATTGTTCAATCGGGGTTCGCACGGTGGGACCCGCCGCGGCTTGTGGAGGGCTTTCGCCGCGTGGCCGGAGACGAAGTGGCGGAGATCGCGGGGCGCAGCTTCGAGGGCGAGGAGGTGCCTGACGAGGAGTGGGCTCGCGTCTCTGCCGCCTTCGGCCCACGCCGCCCGGACAAAGAGCAAGGGGCTCGCACGCCCCAGAATCTCGAGCTCAATACGCACGGCATGGAGCTCATCCGCCGACTCGACATCGTCGATCAGCTCAGCCGTATCGAGGCTCCGACGCTCGTCTGCGTCGGCGAGCTCGACCCCGTCACACCGGTTGCCGCCGCAGAAGAGATCGTAGGCGCCCTGCCCGAAGGCATCGCGCGGCTCGAGGTGATCGACGGAGGGGGCCACTTCACGTGGATGGACGTCCCGGACCGCTTCTGGCCGATGATCATCGAGTTCATCGACAGCACGATCGAACGCGAACGCGTCGAGACATAAGTTAGGTCGTCTACGCTCGCCGGTCATGATCGCGGCGCTTCGCGAGCGGGCCCTCTCTATCGGCGCGGATCCGGGCGACACGGCCGACGAGCGCTTCCGGAAGCGCCTCCTCGTCGGAGTGGCGCTCCTCATCCTCCCGGTGGCCTTCGCCTGGGGTTGTGTGTACTGGGCCTTCGGCGAGCACGGAGTCGCGCTCACGCCGTGGGCCTACGTCGCCGGGTCGGTGATCAGCCTCGCCGTCTTCGCGCGAACCCGAAGCTTCGAATTCCTGCGCACGGCGCAGTTCCTACTGATCCTCGTCGCGCCGGCGCTGGGGACCATCATGGTCGGCGGCATCGACGAGTCGAGCTCGGTGCTCATGTGGTCTCTGCTCGCGCCGCTCGGGGCGGTCGCGTTCGACAGGCCGGGCCGTGCCTGGCCGTGGTTCGGAGCCTTCGTCGCCGCGATCCTGCTCTCGGTCGCTCTCTCCGAGGTCGTTCGGCCGACCGGCGCCGATCTCCCCAACGGCTTCGTCCGCACCTTCGACGTGCTCAACATCGTTCTCGTCTCGTTCGTGGCGATGCTGCTGCTCGTCACCTTCGCGCGAGGACGCGAGACCGCGCAGGCGCGCGTCGAGGCGCTCCTACTCAACGTCCTCCCAGCCGAGGTCGCGCAACGCCTCCAGTCGGATCCCAACTCGATCGCCGACCACTTCGACGACGCGAGCATCCTGTTCGCTGACGTGGTCGACTTCACCCCGCTCTCGAGCCGACTCGACGCGCGCGAGGTGGTCGAGCTTCTCGATCGGCTCTTCAGGAGCTTCGACGAGCTCGTCGACCGCCACGACGTCGAGAAGATCAAGACCATCGGCGACTGCTACATGGCCGCGGCGGGCGTTCCCCGGCAGCGGCCCGATCACGCACACGCGCTGGCGGGGCTCGCGCTCGAAATGCGCGAGTGCGCGAAGAACTGCCTTCCCGAAGGTGCCGGGCACGACTTGCGCCTCCGCATCGGCATCAGCTCGGGGCCGGTCGTGGCCGGCGTGATCGGGCGTCGCCGTTTCCTCTACGACCTCTGGGGCGACACCGTGAACATGGCGAGCAGGATGGAGTCGCACGGGACTCCCGACGTCATCCAGATCACTCGCTCGACGTGGGAGCTCCTGCGCGACGACTTCGAGGCTGAGCCGCTAGGAGTTGTCGACGTGAAGGGCAAGGGCGCGGTCGAGACCTGGCGGCTCGTCGGCCCCCTCGACCGGTCGTCTCGGCAGTAAAGAAGTACCTCATCGAGCGCGATGCTGATCCGTACCGAGGCTACCGCTGTTCGACCAGGCGCCGGCTCTCGGGGGCTGTCGGCGTCCTTCTCGTGCTCACCTTCGACGGCGGGCTGTCCATGCCGTTGGGGATCGCGGCGCTTTTCGCGTTCGTCGCGCCCGGCTCGGTCGCGATCGTCTCTTTCTCACTCGTCGAGGAACGTCAGGTCGAGTAGGCGGAGCCGCTCCGGGTCGGCGAGGAAGTCGAGCTCGACGATCCTGCCGTTCCTCACCGTGACGGCGCCGATCGAGAACAGCTCCCCGTGGAGGAAGGCGGCGATCCCGGCAGCGCCGTTGATCAGCACCGGCCGTGTGTCCAGGTGGGCGTAGCCGCGCGCCTGGCCCGCGACCGCCGTGGCGCCGCGGATCTCCCGCGAGCCGCGCGTGGGCCCGAAATCGGCCCGCAGGACGACGTTCGGGTCGAGCACCGCCACGAGCCGATCGAAGTCGCCGTCACGCGCGGCTGCCAGAAACGCGTCGACGACCTCACGCTGCGTATGGACGTCCGCGTCAGGAACGGTTCTCTCCGCGCGCACGCGCCTGCGCGCCCGGCTGGCGAGCTGGCGCGCCGCCTCAGGCGAGCGATCGACGATCGGTGCGATCTCGTCGAAGGGCACGGCGAAGATGTCGTGCAGCACGAACGCGAGCCGCTCCGGCGGAGGCAGCGTCTCGAGCACGACAAGCAGCGCCAAACCAACGGAATCGGCGAGCAGCGCTTCGTGCTCGGGATCGATCTCGTCCACACGGTCGACAAGCACATCGGGGAGCCGCCCGGTGAGCGGCTCCTCGCCGCGTGACCGGCGCGAGCGCAGCATGTCCAGGCTTACTCGCCCGACAACGGTCGTCAGCCAGGCGCTGAGGTTCTCGATGCCACTAGCGTCGACGCGGCTGAGGCGTAGCCAGGCTTCCTGAACGGCGTCGTCGGCCTCGCTCAGCGAGCCGAGCATCCGGTACGCCACCGCGCGCAGCTGCGGCCTGTTGGTCTCGAATCGCTCTGCCAGCCAGTCCTGCTCGTTCACCGGTCACATTCGTTCGTCGCGTTCCGTCGAAGTGATGACGAACGAAACCGAGTCGATGTGACGAAAGGTGTACACGATGAGAGTCTTAGTGGTAGGAGCGAGCGGTGCGATCGGCAGCCGGCTCGTCCCACAGTTGGTCGAGCGCGGCCACGAGGTGATCGGCAGCGTTCGCTCACCCGACAAGGCAGAACGGCTGCGCAGGCTCGGAGCCGAGTCGGTCGTGCTGGACGCGCTCGACGCGCGGGCAGTATGGGAGGCGGTTGCCGAGGCCCGGCCCGACGCGATTGTCCATCAGGCGACCGCGCTGACGGGCCTCAGCGACTTCAACGATTTCGATCGCAGCTTCGCTCAGACGAACCGGCTCCGCACCGAAGGGACCGACAACCTGCTCGCGGCCGCACGCGAAGCGGGCGTGGGCAAGTTCGTCGCTCAGAGCAACGCGAACGACCGCTACGCTCGCGAGGGCGGCCCGGTCAAGAGCGAGGGCGACCGGCTCGATCCGAACCCGGTCGCGGCGATGCGCGAGTCCATAGCGGCGATGGACCATCTCGACAGGGTCGTCACCGGTGCAGGTGGGATTGCGCTCCGGTACGGCATCTTCTACGGCAATCCCGGCGACGAGCTCGTCGAGGCGGTGCGGGCGCGCGCGTTCCCGGTCGTGGGCGACGGTGGCGGCGTCTGGTCGTTCATCCATCTCGACGACGCCGCAGCAGCGACCGTGCTCGCGATCGAGCACGACGGCCCAGCCGTCTACAACATCGTCGACGACGAGCCCTCCCCAACCCGCGAGTGGCTGCCTGAGCTCGCGAGAATCGTCGGGGCCGAGCCACCGGAACGTTTCACGCGCGAGCAAGCCCTGCGCTACGCGGGCGAGGTGCCGGTCGTGAAGGCCACCGAGTCGCGCGGCGCGTCGAACGCCAAGGCCAAGCGCGAGCTCGGCTGGGTCCTGCGCTACCCAAGCTGGCGGCAAGGCTTCGCCGACCTGTATGCGAAGCCGACTGCCGCAACCTCTGCGGCGCGATCGGTTCCCGCCGATGCCGACCGGGTCGGGTCGAGTTCGCGATGACCCGCACCGAACGAGGGAGGAAACCAATGAGCGACCTTCAGGCCATCGCTGATCGCGTCGAGATCGAGGCGCTGCGCGGCGAGTTCACCGACGCGTCGCTGATGCGCGACTGGGACCGCTTCGCGTCGCTGTTCACGGAGGACGGCGCGTGGCGGATGCCCCACATCAACGAGGAGCTCGTCGGCCGGGAGGAAATCCGCGCCGGAATCGAGCGGTTGCAGGGTCGCTGGGACTACTTCGTACAAACCGTGCATCCGGGCACGATCCAGCTTGGGGGCGACACGGCGGTGGGCCGTGCCTACGTGTCAGAGTTCGGACGCTTGCGCGATGCAATCGGGCACCTGCGCGACGGCAGTTCGTACCTGAACTACTCCGTGTACCACGACCCGCTACCAGGGCACTCCGGCCGGCTGGAAGTTCAAGGAGCGCCTCTACGAGATCAGATACGTCGACACCACTCCTCTGGCGGGCTCGGTGCCTCACGCAGCGGGGAGCGCCCGCTAACCCGCGAAGACCTGCTCCAGGCGGTAGCTGACGCTCTCGTCGAGTTCCCGGCGGATGCGCTGATCCTCGACGCCAACTGGCGCGAACGACGCTTCAGCAAGAAGGTGCGCGAGCGGTTCGGCCTGCCTGTCACCGAGGTGACGCTCAACCGAGAGGGGCAGGTTCTTTCGGTCACGACCGAGTAGCCGGCCGGAAAGGAGAGGTCGATGCCGCTCCTCATTGAAGTTGCGGGCCCCTAGGCCGACGAGCGCCGGGCGATTCCTTCCACCGGCCTGCCGCCAAACGGTCACCGGATCGGAACACAGTGACCCTCCCCGCTGCGTTAGCTTCGCTGAGTTCCTTCGCTCTGCCCGAGTGGGATGGGACACAGGGCGGGTGTCGGTTCGGCGTAACCCGGCGGAACCAGGCCAGGCGCCGCCCTTATCCGGGCCGACACCAGCTCCGTCTTCAAGGCGCAGCTCGGCAGGGCCACTAGGATCAAGGCGCTTTCTCTTCCTCGGAAAGGAGATTGATCATGGAAGGTCACCAAGCAGAGGGGACGGTACTTCTCGTTCACGGCGGTTTTGTCGACGGCTCCGGCTGGCGTGGTGTCTACGACCTCTTGAGGAAGGACCGCTACGACGTCAGCGTCGTGCAGAATCCGACCGTATCGCTGGCCGACGACGTTGCCGTGACCAAGCGGGCCATCGACGCGCAGAGCGGACCGGTCATTCTCGTCGGCCATTCCTATGGCGGGGCGGTGATCACCGAGGCGGGTACGCATCCCAACGTTGCGGCGCTCGTTTATATCGCGGGCTTTGTGCCGGACAAGGGCGAGTCGGTGAACACCCTCATCGGAGGTTTCCCGACCGACGGGCCCCAGCCGCCGATTCTGCCGCCGCAGGACGGCTTTCTGCTCCTCGACCGGGAGAAGTTCCATTCGTCATTCGCGGGTGACGTGAGCGACGAAGAGGCAGCGTTCTTGGCCGACTCGCAAGTCCCGTGGGGCGTCGACGCGCTGGGCGGCACGATCAGCGAGCCTGCCTGGCGGAGCAAGCCAAGCTGGTACCTCGTCACGACCGAAGACCGGATGATCCCCCCGCCGGCCCAGCGCGAGATGTCTGCGCGGGCGGGTTCGACCGTTGTCGAGGTCGCTGGCAGCCATGCGATTTATGTGTCGCAGCCGGAAGCCGTAGCTGAACTCATCGAAAAGGCTGCTTCCGAAGTGGGATCGGCCGCGCCGTAAAGCCCAGCCCGGCGGAGGACGAGAATTTGGCTTCCCCCGGGGCATACTTGCCGAGCTGAACTACGTCCGAGTTCACCGGCTGCCGGGCGATCCAGTCGGCCGCTTAGCGACTCCGCTCCTCTCCCACCTCTGAGGGCGAAGGAACATGTACCCGCAGGAGTTGCACGGCGTGACGTTTGTCGAGAGCGCGGCGAGGTCGGCTACGAGCCGAGAATGTTCACCGCGCGTGCAGCGACAAGCAGCACGGTGACGGCGGAGAGCCCGGACTCGAGGCCCATCATCGCCTTCGCACGCAAGGACAACGGCATCGTGTCCGTGGGGCTAAACGCGATCGCGTTCGTCAAAGCGACATACATGTAGTCCCAAGCCTGGGGACGCCAGTCCTTCGAGGCGAGCTGCGTGTTGTCGTCTTGTGGAAACTGGAAGTCGGGCGTCGTCCGTGCTGGGGCCTGTAGCCGGGCGGCCGGTCCGCCGGCTTCCATTTCCCAGAACCAGAGACCGAAGACAATGACGTCGGCGGTCCAGATCGCGAAGCCGGTGAGCAACAACTCGCCGCCGCTGAGGTCCGAGGTGTTCGCGGTGACGAGGTCGGCAACGAGAAGGGCAAGCAAGGCGAAGTTTCCGACCATGAGAACGCCGAGGAGCACCAGCGCCGCACGCCGCGACCGAACGAAGCCGCGCCCCCGGTAGGCCAACGAGAGGTCGATGGTCAACAAGAAGACGGGGACGGCACCGACGAGCCATATCCACCACCGCAGGCCGAGGAGTTCCCATCCACCCGCGCGGCTCACGACGGCGAGCACGACGAACACGACCAGCATGATCAGCGCAGCGGGAGCGGCTTCCCGCCGCCCCTGAGCGCGGACTTCGCCCTCGCCTATCGGCATTTGGCATCTGATTCGCGGCGTACACGGCTTGTCCCTTCCAGCGCAGCCCGGCTCGTGGAGACTTCGGCGAGCGATCCACCCAGACCAACGATCGTCAGCCGATGGCTCATCTCGTGTCGCTACTGCTCGTAGCCTTCCACAACCTCAGGCCGTCTAGCCCCCGCGTCGTCGGGGTCTTTGCCAGCCTCGCGAAGCGCGCGACGCTGACGGAGCAGGTCCCAGCACTGGTCGAGTGAAACCCTGAGCTCCCGCAAGCGCAACCGGTCGGCATCGCTCGCATTACCGGCTGACTCTCGCTCCCACAGCTCGTGCTCTTCCGCCACCAGTTGCTCGATCGTCCCGTGGATCTGCGGATCGTCCATCTCAGCCTCTTTGGATCGGCGTCGCCTCGGACGCAGTCAGGCGACTCAGGTCGATGCGGGGGATTCCGCAATCGTGACGAAACCATGAGCCGCTCGGCGTGCGCACCCGCCAGACTTCGCTAGAGGTATCCCTTGCGACTGAGCCAGCGCAGCGACACGTATCCCCAGATGGGAGGGAGGTAGAAGGTGCAGAGTCGCTGGGTGATGGCGATTGCAAAGGCCGTGGACTCGTCGACGCCCACGGCGATGAGGCCGGCGGAGAGGCTGGCCTCGGCGGCCCCGATACCTCCGGGCACCGGTATGAGGCTCGAAAGGACGGAGGCCGCGGTGTTGATGAGGACGAGCTGCGCCAGGTTGAGGTCGACGCCGTAGGCAAGACAGGTCGCACCCAGCGCGAGTGCATAGAGCAGCTCTGCCGCAATGGTCCCTCCGAAGAGCTCCAGTCGCTTGCGCCGAATGCGGGCCACGCTCCAGAGGCTGGACAGGGAGCTGCGCACGCCCGGCACGACCTTGTCGCGCAACTTCGGCACGGCCAGAACCACGATTACGCTGACGACGAGCGCGGCGGCGATCGCCAGGACAAGACGAGTGTCGGGCCCCGAGCCGCGAGAACTGGCTCGTGTCGAAATCGACCTGGACGAGCGGGAGGGTCAGCAGGAAGAGCGCTGCCTGAACGATCGTGTTCGACACGTCGTCGACAGCTCCCGCAGCAACTGCCTCCGCGCGGGGGGCTCCCATCCGCTGTAGGAAGCGCAGGTTCATCGCGATTCGCCCTGCCGAGCTGGGCACGGTCAAGTTGATGAACTTGATCGCCGATTGCAGCACCACGCAGGGAAGAAGAGCGAGCGGCGTCGGCACCCCACCTCGCACCGAGATGCCTGACGGGATGAACGTGGACTGGGCGAGGATCAGCGCGACGACCACCCACGCTGGGTCGGCCTTGCCCACCTCGTCGGCGATCGTGTCGAACCCGATCTCGGCGAACTGGGTGATGAGCAGGTAGGCGGCGAAGATCAAAGCCGCAGTGAGCAAGAGGTCCTCGGGGCGAATGCGCCGCAGCGGCGCGATCTCGGGCGGCTTCTCCTGGCCGGCCGCCGTCGCTGCAGCGGCCCGAAGATCGTCGAGCGCCACCTCGTGGTGGCGTGCAAGATCGCGCACATGCGGGGTGAGTGCCGCCCGCTGCAGGTAGGGCAGCGCACCCGCCACGGCGTCGACGCCGACGCCTTCGACGGCCGCGCGCAGCGCGCGGTCGGGACCGACGAGCACGGTGCACGCGACGAGCAGCTCGGCGACGTCGATGTCGAGCGCGGACTGCGGGGCACCTAGGGTGGCGGCGGACAGGTCGACCAGCACGGGCGCGGCGTCGACGACGATCACGTTGGCCGTGTTGAGCCTGCCGTGCGAAATCCCAGATGCGTGGAGACGAGCTACTTGGTCCCACAGCTGTCGTAGCGTCTCGTCCCCCACTTGCTCTGGCAGCGCGCTCTCGAGCGGCTCGACGTCAGGCTGTCGGGTGACGATGAGCGCGTCGCCGCCAGGGCCCAGGGCAGCCGTGAGCACTTGCGGCACTGTGACCCCGGCCTGCGCGGCCATCAGCGTCGCCAGCGCCTCGTGCTCGACCTGCTCCAGCCTGCCGTCGGCCACGCTCCTCGGCGGGTCGCGATAAGCGAGCGAGCGCCAGCGGCGCGCCAGCCGTTGAGTGTCCTGTGCGTCGCGGCCGAGCACCCGCGCCCTCAGCGGTAGTCCAGGAACGTCATGCCCCACGTATTCCGCCGACCCGATCCGCTGCCGCACCGCAGGCCTCAGGTCCACCGCATTGACGCCGAGCCAGGTGAGCGCGAGGCGAACGTCCTCCGCCGGCGGAAAGCCCGCCGCGGTACCGAACGCCGCTCGCACCAGAGCGGCGGCGCCGAGACCGAACGCCAGCGCCCCCAGCACCCCCGACGGCAGCGCCGCATCGAGCACAACCGCACCCAGCGCCGCCAGCGCAACCAGCCACGCGGCGAAGACACGAACCGGACGGACGAGCTCCGGGCCGGCAACCGCGACCGCTGCCGTCACACACGCAACCCGCAGCTCCGGGAATCCCCAACGTGACCAAACGTCAGCCTCGATCACCAACCAGTCGGACTCGACCAGGCGACCCAGAAGGATCCCCACCCCGACCACGACGAGCAGCGCGACCACGACATCGCGCGCAAGGGCCCAACGGCGGCGCAGCAGCACGGCGACGGCGATCACTAAGGCAAGCACGAGCGCCCCAAGGAACGCCGCCCGCCAGAGCGGACCCGCCCATCCCAGAACGGTCGTCAACGCCTCAGCGACATCCTCATCCGTATCAGGAGCAGACGCGGCCACGACGCCTGCCAGCCCCGTGAACAGCGCGCCGGCCGCAAGAAGCACCACATCGATCGTTCGCCGGTTCCTTCGACCCGGCTCCGCCGCCGTCAACAACACAGGGCTCCACGACCGACTGGCCGACGGCGCCTGATCGTCCCGATTCGGAGCCGCCGCCGTCAGAACGTCACCTGCGCTGGGCTGTCCCTATTCATCTGTCGCTCCGGTCGTGCCGAGTATCGATGATCGGCGTTCACTCGTCACTGACTCGGCCCGGTGCTTGAAGCGCGCCCCCCGCGAGCCGCGGAGACGAGCGCCTGGCTCAACTTGACCTCCCGATCGCGATCAGTCGGTCGCCCGAACGGCCTCGACGATGATGCGCACAATGTCGTTTGGTCGCGAGATCAGCGACACGTGACACGAGTGATCTCCGTGATCGCTGAGCCCGCGCGGGTGGCCATGGACCGCTGAGCCTCGAGTGTGATCGTCCGGTCCTGGAGACCGAGGAGGTACCACGAACGGTGCGTCTTCCACGCTGTCGCCTGGTAGGGGACTCGGCTGCGCTTTCGGCACAGTGCCCCGGGCTGCTAGTGCTTCAGCAAGCCGGGCATGTTCGGGCGACGAGCTCGACGAGGACTTGGGGCCGTCTCCATCGCCTTCGAATGCGGTCTGTCGTTCGTCGGAAGGCCTCAGCCCAGAAACCGGGCTCGTCTAGAGGGTAGGGCGCGAGGTCTTGCGGTTGGATCGCACCCCACCACACTCGATGCCCCGGCTCGCTGGTGACGAGCGCCGGTCGCGCCGGCCGGCGCTTTCGGTTGGCTTCCCGCTGCGCGCGCTCGAGCTCTCGCGCTCGCTGCGAGTTGCAGCTTCGGTGTGCGGCAGCAAGCCGGTCGACTGGCGGGATGCCTGGGCCGTGGCGGCTGACCGGGTCGAGGTGGTCGGCAATGGCACGGCCGGGGAACACGTGCTCTATCGGCCCGTCGCTCGGAGGCGCGTGGGCCAATCCGCCCCGGCGCATAGAGATCCGCTAGCCAGACGCTGAGCGGCTGGCGAGCTCGGCCAGGTCGCGCGTCACTCGTACGTCCTCGAGCGCGGCGGAGAAGTTCTCGAGGGCGTCGGCATCGCCGTTGATGGAGTCTGTGCACATTCGCGCCTGTGAGGCGACGTGACCCAAGAGGAGCGAGGCGTCGCCTGCGAGTGTCGCCTCGCCGGCGGCGCGCTCAATCCGCTTCGATAGCTCGAGGGCTCCGGCGGTGGCGTTGCGGGCCTGCTCGATCGCATCGTGGAGCTCGTCGACGAGCTCGAGGATCCGGGCGGGGGTGAGGGCGATGACGTGGGCGGGCATCGAGACCTCCGATCCTGGGCGTGAGCGCCGCAGCATAACCGGGGTCTGACCCCTGGACCTTCGCCTGGGCCAGTGTTCGGGAATGTCACCTGACCGCCTTGGGCGATTGTGTCGCGGCGGCCTGGTGACCTTGTTGCTTATCCAGACCGGCAGGCGTAGTCTCGCGCCCAAGTCCCCTACCCACGGAGGTCCTCATGACCACCACCAGCATGCTCCCTGACGTCGGGATCGAGCTTCGGGAGGGTTACGCCGAAGTCGGCGATGTGAACTTGCATTACGTCGAGGCCGGGTGGCGATGGGCCGCTGATCGTTCTGCTGCACGGCTTCCCGGAGTTCTGGTTCGGTTGGCGGCTACAGATCGCGCCGCTCGCGGCGGCGGGTTTTCGGGTCGTCGCGCCCGACACGCGTGGCTACAACCTGTCATCGAAGCCAGAGGGCTTCGAGGCCTACGCCGTCGACCTGCTCGCCGCCGACATCCGCGGTCTCATCGGAGAACTCGGTGCGGAGTCCGCGCTGTTGGTCGGTCACGACTGGGGCGGATCCATCGCCTGGACCACCGCGATGAACCACCCCGAGGTGGTCGACCGACTCGCCATCCTCAACGCGGCCCATCCGCGGCGGCTCCAGCAGGGACTGCACCACCCGAGCCAGCTCCGGAAGTCCTGGTACTTCTTCTTCTTTGCGGTACCGGGACTGCCCGAGGACGTGGTGCACGCCAGAGACTGGCACTTCTTCCGACACTTCCTGCGAGGACGCGAACCCGCCTTACACGCCGCAGGAAATCGAACGCTACGTCGAGGCGTGGTCGCAGCCAGGGGCAGCGGCCGGGATGATCAACTACTACCGCGCCTCGGTAAGACAGTCCCAGAAGGAAGCCGCAGCAAAGCTTCGCCCGATCTCGGCGCCGACACTGGTCATCTGGGGGGAGCGCGATTCCTACCTCGGCTCGGACCTCGCCGAGCCCGACCGCGACGACGTGCCCAACCTCGACCGCGTGGAGCGCCTGCCCGACGCGTCGCACTGGGTGCATCACGACGAGGCTGAACGCGTCAACCAACTGCTTATCGACTTCTTCGCCGCCGCCGCGGCATAGGCACTAAGGACTTGGGCCCAGCGTTCGGGAATGTCACCCGAGGGCTAGGGCGATAGTCGTGGCGCTCTACGGAGACTTGTTGCTGAGCCCCACCCGGCCAGGCGGTAGTCTCGCGCCCAAGTCCCCGAACCGGCGAGGAGGTCATCCGGAACCGCACCTACCAACCACGGAGGTCGTGATGAGCACCACCGCCCAGACCGCCACCGACATCCGTCCCTTCCACGTCGACACTCCCGAAGAGAAGCTCGCCGAGCTGCGCCGCCGGATCGCCGCGACGCGCCTGCCCTCCGGGGAGCTGGTCGCAGATCGGTCGCAGGGCGTGCAGTTGGCGACGATTCAGGAGCTCGCGCGCTACTGGGAGACCGACTACGACTGGCGCAAGGCCGAGGCGAAGCTCAACGCCTTGCCCCAGTTCACGACCGAGATCGACGGCGTGGACATCCACTTCATCCACGTCAAGTCGTCGCACGAGAACGCGCTACCGCTGATCATGACCCACGGCTGGCCCGGCTCCGTCATGGAGATGATCGACTCCGTCGGCCCGCTGACGGACCCGACCGCGCACGGCGGCAGCGCCGAGGATGCCTTCCACCTCGTGCTGCCCTCCCTGCCCGGGTACGGCTTCTCGGGCGAGCCGGTCGAGGTCGGCTGGGACCTGGGCCGGACCGCACGGGCCTGGGCCGAGCTCATGCGCCGCCTCGGCTACACCCGCTACGTGGCCCAGGGCGGCGACGTGGGCGCCGGCGTCACCGACGCGATGGGCCGCCAGGCACCCGAGGGGCTGATCGGCATCCACACGAACCTGCTCGTGCCGGCGCTGAGCGGCACCATGCCGACGGACACCGACGAGGAACGCGCCGCGGCCGCGCAGATCGCCACGTTCGGGCAGTCCGGAAACGGCTACTACATCGAGATGGCCACCCGCCCGCAGACGATCGGCTACGCCCTGCTCGACTCCCCCGTCGCCCTGGCCGCCTGGATGATCGACCACGACACCGACGCCTACTACAAGATCGCCCGCGCCTTCGTCGACGGGCAGCCCTCGGGCAACCTCACCCGGGACAACGTCCTGGACAACATCACGGCTTACTGGCTGACCGGCACCGGCGCCTCCGCGGCCCGGTCGTACTGGGAGGCCTACGGGCCGGACGCGCCGGCCGCGGGCCGCCAGCCGCTGCCGCCGCCGCCGATCCCGGTCGGCTTCACGACGTTCCCCGGCGAGATCTGGCGGACTCCGCGCAGCTGGGTCGAGAAGTCGTACCCCAACGTCATCTACTTCAACGAAGTCGACCGGGGCGGCCACTTCGCCGCGTGGGAAGAGCCGGAGCTCTTCTCAACCGAGGTGCGGGCGGCTTTCAGGTCATTGCGTTGAT
>CAWBAC010000007.1:0-262510 GCA_963786755.1 uncultured Actinomycetes bacterium
CGGGCCGGTGCCTCCTCGCGTGAGATGCGATCAAGGCGTCCAGCTCTTGAAAGAATGGCGGGCCTGTATGCGATGACCGTGGTGCCGGGCGAGCCCGGAACGGCTGCTGTCGACGAGGTCCCCGATGCGCCGCGCGATACCGTGGCTATGGTGTGCCGTCTCATGGTTGGGGTGTGCGGCACAGACCGCGAGATCGCCGAAGGCGCGTACGGGGAGCCGCCCTCTGGTCAAGCGAAACTGATCGTCGGCCACGAAGGTCTCGGCGAGGTGATGGAGGCGCGGGCGGCTTGAGCCGGCGATCTGGTCGTCGGGACGTTGCGTGGTCCGCCGGGCGGGTGAGAGGATTGGGCACCGTGAACGCCGACCCGCGACACCGTCGCTGTCGCGGGAGCAGGCTCCGTCGCGCTCGCGGCCGCCGCCCGCGCGTGGTTGCGCAGCAATGATCACGCGCCGCGCTCCGCTCGCTCGCTGGACCGAAGCGCTCGACCGCGAGCCGACGACATCAAGGTGGTCGTCGATCTGACGGCATGACCAGCCCCGAAGCTGTGGCGTGGTCGGAGACGCCGGGACTGCTCAGCGAGGGTCCGCGGTGGCACGAGGAGCGTCAAGAGCTGCTGTGGGTCGACGTCCTCGGCTGCCAGCTGCACCGCGGCAGGCTCGCCGCCGACGGCAGCCTCGACCAGTTACACACGATCGCAGTCGACCGGCACGTTGGCGCCGTCGCACCCGTAGTCGGGGGCGGATACGTGCTCGCTGCGGGCCCGGGGTTTCTGTTCGTCGATGAGGCGGGCTCCGTCCAGGAGCTGGCTCAGCCGGAAGCGGGCCGGACCGACGTGCGGATGAACGACGGGGCCTGCGACCCACAGGGGCGCTTCTGGGCGGGAACGATGGCCTACGACGAGTCGCCCGGAGCCGGCTCGCTCTATCGCCTCGAGCTCGACGGGACTTGCACAACCGTGCTCACCGGGTTGACGATCTCCAACGGGATCGGGTGGAGCCCCGACGGCAAGACGATGTACCTGAACGACAGCGGCACTGGTTGCATCGAGACGTTCCACTTTCAGGAGTCCAGCGGAGCCGTGACCGAGCGGCGCACGCTCGTTCGGATCGAGCAGCCAGGGGTCGCGCCGGATGGGTTGACGGTGGACGAGGACGGTGGAATCTGGGTGGCGTTGTGGGGAGGCGGGGTCGTCAACCGGTATGCGCCCGACGGAACGGTCCTCAGGAGTCTGCGGCTCCCGGTGGAGCGGCCCACATCCTGCGCGTTCGGCGGACCCGACCGGGCGACCCTCTTCGTGACTACCGCCCGAGCGGGACTCGACGACGCTGCCCGCGCACGCCAGCCCGAGTCAGGTCACGTGTTCTCGATCGTCGGGCTCGGCATCCGCGGTCTTCCCTGCCAGCCCTACCGCGGACGGATCACGTCGACGGGTGTCCCGTGATCGCACGGGGCGGCCTGGTCGCCGGTAGAAGCAGTCTCAGCTGAGTACATCTGAGGAGCATCACGGGGGCTGGCCGCGACCTGCACCGGCAGGGGTTCATCGCCAGCCGCGCGGCGACCGCGGCGCGCTCGGCTTGCCGGACTACTGAGCCGAGCCGCCGCGATCACTGTGACTCACTGGCGAGCGGTCATGAGGCCGAGCTCCACGGGAGCTCGCTCCAGCGTTCCGGGCGCTCGACGCGCCAGCGTTCTCGCCACGGCGCGTTTGCCTCGGCGTCCGAGCTCGTGTCCCGCTCGACACTCGCGCCGTAGCGCAAGGCGACGTCGGAGCGCTTGTAGACACGCCAGAACGTCTCGTCGTCGAGGTCGCGGTTCCCGGCGCAGAGGAGGACGCACGGACCGTCGCCCGCTCCGACGAACGTGTGCCCCGTGCCGGGCGGGCAGTGCACGAAGTCCCAGGCACGGAGGTGACGTTCTTGCTCCTCGATGATCAGGATGCACTCGCCCATCAGCACGAGAAAGTCCTCCTGCACCGACTCCGCGTGGTACATGCCGGCGGGCCGGCCAGGCCGAAGGACGCGGAGGACGAATCCCGCGCCCGGGCTTTTCGTACTCGGTGAGATCCGGCCGACCGCGCAAGACGAAGTCGTCGGACTCGAAGATGCAGCAGGCCTGCAGTCTGATCGTTGTTCATCCACGCGGCCTCTCGGGCGTTGACAACGAACCACCCCGGCGTCACGGGGGTGAGGCCGGACGCGACAGGCTCGAGTCGTGCTTCTTCAATCATTGGATTCTCCTAGAACCGGCGCGCGCTGCGCGCAAAGGGCCTCGTTCTCATCGACGGCCGCGCGGCGCGCTACCAGGCGCCTTACGACGAGCAACCAAACCGTTTTTGACCGCCTTGAACCCGCATGGACACAGGGCTCGGGAGCAAGTCGGGTGTGGTGTCACGAGACCTACATACCCATCGCGTGGTAGCCAACCACTTATTTGCAGGGCACTTTCAACCTGACGGGTTCTGAGACCACACCGAGACCACACCAGGACACGACCCGGCAGCCGATAACGAACGAAAAGGGGTGTATCGGCGCGTCACCCTCGTCATGGAGACCCGGGGGGACATGTCCGCCCGCCCCTTAGCGCGATCCAGTTTGTTCAGGCGGCCGGTCGCGGTGTCGAACATAGCTCAGTCGGAGGTAGGTGTTCTTGAGGATCTCGTCCAACGGCATGACGTGCGCACAAGGCGGAGCGGGCCCGTTGGGCAGCGTCGTCGAGGCCGGTGAGGCGGCGTGCCTCCGCTGTGGCCGGCCGATTCTGCCGGGCTCGCCCTTCGACCTCGACCATACGTCCGATCGGTCCAGGCGACCTGGGCGACTCCCATCGGGGCTGCTACCGGGCAACGTCGAAGGTGGGTAACGGCCGGGTGCGGACCCCGTGTCGCCCGGTGGTGGCGCCGGCGGACGACCCGTACGGTGGCCGGTTTCGCCGGTCGTGGGTGTGGTATGAGCCGGTGCCCGACAACGTCGTTGTCTTGGCGGACTACCAGGGCCTCTAGACGTGGCCGTCGAAGGTGTCGTGACCCGCGGACGGCGAGGGGATCGGCTTCTAGCTGTTGACGACGATTTCGTAGCGGTCTGTCGCGTGGATCACGGTTTCGCCGTTCTGGCCGTGACCGGGGGTGATCAGGGCGCCATCGTGTTTCCGCGCGGCGTCGTACTCGGGCGCGGTTAGGGGCACTGGCTCGCGGCAGTCGTCATCAGAGCATTCGCAGATGAAGTCGGCGGGGCGTTCGGGTGCGCGGCTTGCCGTCGCTGCGATCAGGTCGTTGCCTCGTCGATACGCCTGTCTCATGAGCATGGCCTCTCCTGGGGCGGCTGCCCCGGTAACAGCATTCGGGTGGTGGACGGTCACCGGATCGGGCGACTTAGGTGGGTTCGGCAGTCTCCCTGGCGATCTTCGACGGCTCTCCCGGGAGCGTCTCCACGATCCAGTAGCGCTCGCTCTTCCCGACGACGAGGTCGACGGTCGGCTCGAAGTGGCCGACTGCGGTCAGGAACAGCGTGGGTTGGGCGCGAATGGAGTCGTACTCCGTGCCCACTCAGCTGAAGCTTTGCCTCACAGCCGTCTACACCGCACTCGCACAGAAACTCGGCGTGGTCCCACTCGCCGAACGTGTCGTTGACGTCGAGGATGCGGTTGTTGACCGCCCTGAAAAGAGCCTGGTTCTTTGCACGGCGCTCAACCTGCGCGTTCGTCGCACGTCGTTGCTCGTCCGCACTCATGTCCGGCCCTCCGTTCCCGCCCCACGGCACCCAGGCTCCTGTAGTCGGAGCGTCGGAGAGCAATCGGTAAGGCATCGTACCGCCTTTCCGCGAGCGGCGATTTCTGGCCGAGACGCAGTTACTGGGCTAACTCGCTCCCTCACAGGTGAAGCAAACATTCCCTCGGCCGAAAGAGCCATCTAGCGGCCTGCGACGCCGCGGTCCAGGCTGAACGAGGCCCGGCCGGAGAACCCTCAGAGGCTCCTCCGCGACCCGGCCCTTTCACATCGAGCGTTCAGGACGTGCCTCGCCTGCTTGAAGTTCTGGATATAGCGGAGTAGCTTCGTGGGGCGTCTAACCGAAGGAGCGTGAGCCGAGGCAGCTCCGGCCATGGCAGCGGCGAATCCGCGTATTCGCGACCCTCCGCGAGCACCTTTGCAGTCTGATGGGGGCTTGAAGGGAGGATCATGCAAAGAAGGTTTTCACTTGGGGTGCTCGTCATCTTGGTGCTTGCGGTGGTGAGTCTGCCCGCGGCGTCAGCCTCGTCCTCGCGGTCATCGGACGATGATGAGGTCGAGGTTATCCGCGTCACTGCCTTCTCAGTGAGCGAGGCGTTCCTCGATCTCGACCACTCTGGAGGGCAAGACGTCACCATCGGAGATCAGCTCATATTCTCGAGCGATTTCTTCCGTGGTGGTAAGAAAGTCGGCTTCGACGGCGGCTTCTGCACACTGGTACGGCTTCCGGCGGTCCTTGAGTGCGTGAGCACAAACTCTCTGCCAGGGGACAGCTCACGGCGCAGGGCCTCCTTGACTATGGCCCAGACTTCGCCAGTGAGGGGCCGTTCAAGCTCGCGATCACCGGTGGCACTGGCCGCTACAAGACGGCGCACGGCCAGGTTCGTGTGATTGACCGGCCTGAGAGCGATTCGGTCACGTTCCGGATCATCCGCTGACCTGAGACGCCCAGGGGAGGAAGCCCCGGTAGGCCGCTGCCGGGGCTTCTACTCTCCTAACAACATGACGATCCGGGGTTCAGCCATCACCGGCTCCCGCCGTCCTCCTCACGCCTGAGCCCGCGGCCTCGTGGCCAGGGGCCGCCGGCAGCAGCCGGGGCGCAGGCCGAAGGCCCGGAACCCTGCCCGCGCCCTCGGACGACTCTACGCCTTTGAGGCGCTCTCCGGGCTACTGGTGCCTCGGCACTAGGAGGGTTTGGCGAAGAGCTTGCCGAACCGCCCCGATTCCGCTGAGCGACGCACCCAGATGGCGACGAGCGGAACGATGAGCAGCCCGCCAAGCGGCCTTCCAGTGAGTAGCAGCCACACAACGACGGCCATAACAGCGACTGTGAACCCAATGCGCAGACCAAGCATCACTCAGACTCCACGTCAGGTTCTACCAGAGTCTTCTCGAGGGTTTCCATCCAGGCACCGGGTGACGTGGGTGTCGTGGGTGTCGTGCTCATGTAGGTCTTTTCGGATTGCTTCTCGTTGCCGTTCCTGGCGACTGCCCGAGACCACACCGAGACCACACCACCACAGCGTTTGGCGCCCTAGACGACGTGTACGAACCGCATGGTTGAGCCAAACCCGCTTGTCGCCTAGTGCCTTCTACATGCCCATCGCGTGGTAGCCGGAGTCCACGTACAGCGTCGTTCCGGTGATGTTGCGCGCCTCGTCCGAGAGTAGGAAGGCGGCTGCGGAGCCGACATCGGAGGCTTCGATGTGGCGGTGGAGGGGGGCGCGTTCCTCCACGATCGCCTCCATCGTGGGGAAGCCGGCGATGGAGCGCGCGGCGAGCGTGCGGACCGGCCCGGCCGAGACAGCGTTCACGCGAATGTCCTTCTGGCCCAGGTCCCAGGCCAGGTAGCGGACGGAGGCGTCGAGGGCCGCTTTGGCGACGCCCATGATGTTGTAGTGAGGCACCGCGCGCTCGCCGCCCAGGTAGGTCATGGTGAGGATGGAGCCGCCGCCGGCCGCCTCCATGAGCGGCTCGGCGAGGCGCGCGCTGGCGACGAGCGAGTAGGCACTCACGTCGAGCGCGAGCCAGAAGCGGTCACGCGGCGTGTCCGTGAAGCGGCCCTCGAGGTCGCGCGCGTCCGCGAAGGCAACCGAGTGGACGAGGAGGTCGAGCTCGCCTCCGAACACGTCGGCGACCTCCGAGAACACGCGCTCGAGGTCGTCGTCGGCGCGGACGTCGCAGCCCGTCACGAGCGGGCTCGAGACTGAACCGGCCAGCTCGCGCACGTTCTTCTCGATGCGCTCGCCCTGGTAGGTGAAGGCGAGCTGGGCGCCGCCCGCGGCGAGCTCGCTCGCGATTCCCCACGCGATCGATCGGCGGTTTGCGACACCGAGGACGAGCCCTCGCTTGCCGGCGAAACGGTCGGTCACAGCGCGGGAGTTTAGTGCCCCTCCCAGCAATACACGCCTGCTTCTGGCCCGCGATCACGCAGCGCCAGAGCACACCCTCGCCCTTGACAAGGCTGCCAGCCTTGCCCGCGGACGAGTGCGCACTCTGGCTTGGTGCTCACGACCCAGAAGCAAGGCAGCATCGCTGGAAAGGGCACTATGCTCGACGCCGATGCGCGCGTTCGCCCACGACGTATTCACGTACCCGCTGCCGCCCGGACACCGCTTCCCCCTCGGCAAGTACCGGCTGGTGCGCGAGGGGGCGGAGGCCCGGCCGGAGATCGACGTCGCCGACGCCCGGGCGGCGACCTCGGAGGAGCTGGGGCTCGCGCACGAGCCCGACTACCTCGCTCGCGTGGAGGGCGGCGAACTGTCCCGCCGCGAGGAGCTGGCCCTCGGGCTTCCCTGGTCGCCGGAGCTCGTCGAGCGCGCCCGGCGTTCCGTCGGAGCGACGCTGCTCGCCGCCGACGCCGCCCTCGAGGACGGCGTCGGGGCGAACCTCGGCGGCGGCACGCACCACGCGTTCCCCGCAGCCGGGCGCGGGTTCTGCGTCTACAACGACGTCGCCGTCGCGGTCGCACACCCTGCGCGCCGCGGGCCGCGTGCGCCGTGTGCTGGTCGTCGACCTCGACGTCCACCAGGGCGACGGCACGCACCAGGCCTTCATGGACGAGCCCGAGGTCTTCACCTTCGGGCTCAACGGCTTCGCCAATTACCCGTTCCGCCGCGTTCCCGGCGATCTCGAGCTCGACTTCCCGGACGCAACCGGCGACGAGCCTTACCTCGCCGCGCTCGGCCGTCTGCTCCCCCAGGCGCTCGCCCGCGCCGGCCCCGACCTCTGTTTCTACCTCGCCGGCGCCGATCCGTACGAGGGCGACCGCCTGGGCCGCCTCGCGCTCACGCAGGACGGCCTCGCGGCGCGCGACCGGCTCGTCCGCGAGACGCTCGCCCGCGCGGGCGTCCCCGTCTGCGTCACCCTCGCGGGCGGCTACGCGAACCCGATCGAGGACACGGTCGCCATCAACCTGAGGACTCTGCGCACATTCGCGTCGCCGTCGTAACCGGGGGGTCGAGCGGCATCGGGGCCGCCACGGCCCGTCTGCTCAGGGCGCGGGGCTGGCACTGCGTGCTGCTCGCCCGCGGGAGGGAGCGGCTCGAGGAGACGGCCGGCGAGCTCGCCGCCGAGGCGGAGATCTGCGACGTGGCCGACCGGGACCAGGTCGAGGAGACGGCGCGGCAGGTCGGCGAGCGGCACCCGGCCGTGCACCTGCTCGTCAACAGCGCGGGCGTGCCCGGCCGCAAGGGCTTCCTCGAGCTCGATCCCGAGCGCATCGAGCTCGTCGCGCGCATCAACTATCTCGGCAGCGTGTGGTGCCTGCGCGCCTTCCTCCCCTACCTGCGCGCCGCTGCTCCGTCCGACCTCGTGAACGTCGTCTCGACGGCGGGAACGATCGCCGTCCCCCGCTCTGGGCCGTACTCGGCCTCGAAGCACGCGCAGCTCGCGTTCTCGCGCAGCGTCGCGGCCGAGCTCGCCCCGCTCGGGGTTCGCGTGCACACCGTCAATCCCGGCCCGGTGCAGACCGACGGCTTTCCTCACAACCGCCTCCGGCGCAGAGCCTGGACAAGCCGGCTGGTGCTCTCGCCCGAGGAGGTCGCCGGAGCGATCGTCCGGGCAGTTGAGCGCAACTCGCAGGAGGTGCATATGCCTCGTTCCTTTCGCGTCCTCGGCGTGGCGCAGGCCCTCGCGCCGGGTACCCTGACCCGGGTGCTGGCGCGCAGGAGAATGCCGTGAGCAGGATCGGCGCAGGGCTCTCGACAGAGCAGGACACAGTGGATGCCGCCCGCCGGGCTGCCCGGGAGGCTGTGGCCGGGATCGACGCGCCCGTCGACCTCGCGTTCGTCTTCCTCTCCCCCACGCACCGCGAGCGGGCTGCAGAGGCCGCCGAAGCCGTCCTGGAGGAGCTCCGGCCGCGCAACCTGGTCGGCTGTGTCGCGCAGGGAATCGTCGCGCGCGAGCGGGAGCTCGAGGAGGGCGACGCCGCCGGCGTCTGGGCGGCCTCGCTCCCGGGCGCCGAGATCGAGCCCTTCCATGCCGAGACCCTGGACGGCGAGGACGCGGTCGCCGTGACGGGGATGCCGGCCCTGGCCGAGCCCGACCTCGTCGCGCTCCTTGCCGACCCGTTCACGTTTCGCGTGCCGGCCGTGCTCGAACTGCTGAACGGGGAGGCGCCCGGCATGCCGCTCGTCGGGGGCATCGCGGTGGCCGGGGCGAGCCCCGGCTCGGCCGCCCTGATCCTCGACGACGAGGTGCACGAGGAAGGCGCGGTGGGCGCCGTCGTCTCGGGCGTGCGCGTCAAGACGGTGGTGTCGCAGGGGTGCGCGCCCATCGGGCACGACGCGGTCGTGACCCGCGCGGAGGGGAACGTCGTCTTCGAGCTCGCCGGCAAACCGGCGCTCGTCCGCCTTCAGGAGGAGCTCCACGCCCTGCCGGAGGAGACGCGCAGGCAGGCAGCGCGCGGGCTGCTCGCGGGCTTCGTGATCGACGAGAACCTGCCCGAGTACGGGCGCGGCGATTTCCTCGTGCGCGGGATCCTGGGCGTGGACGAGGAGACGGGCGCGCTCGCCCTCGCCGACACGGTGCGGGTCGGCCAGACGCTGCGCTTCCACGTCCGCGACGCGCAGGCGGCGGACGAGGACCTGCGCGAAGCCCTCGCCCGCGAGCTCGGCTCCTCGGGCGCGGCCGGTGCGCTCCTCTTCACCTGCAACGGGCGCGGGTTGAACATGTTCTCGGAGCCCGACCACGATGCCCGCGTCGTCAGCGAGGCGCTCGGCGGCGACCGGCTCGCCGGCTTCTTCTGCGGCGGCGAGATCGGGCCGGTCGGAGGCAAGAGCTTCCTCCACGGCTTCACCGCCACGATGGCCGTCTTCCTACTCGAGGAGCCTGGCGATCCGTAGGGCGAGCGCAGCCAGTGCCGCTCCTGCGACTGCGTCGAGAATGTAGTGGTTGGCCGTGGCGAACACCACGAGCGCGACGAGCGGCGGGTAGGCGGGCGCGGCGGCGCGGAGAAGCGGGGAAGTGCTCGTCTGGCCGATCGCCGCCGCCGTCACGACGGCGTACGCGACGTGGATGCTCGGCATGGCCGCGAGCGGGTCGTAGAGCTGGGCGACGACGCCGGAGTCCAGGTCGAACCCGCTCACCTCGACGATCGTGTCGACGAAGTGGTCGAGTGTACGAGGAGGCGCGCACGGGAAGAAGACGAACACGGGCTGTGCGCCCAGCGTCGTGAGGACGGCCGCGCGGCGCAGCCGATGGAACTCCGGATGCCGGCGACGGAAGAGGACGATCAGCGTACCGACCGTCAGGCCCACGTTGAGGGTCACGTAGGCGACGTTGAGGACGGCGACGAGGCGTCTGCGCGGGAGCAAGAGCTTCTGCAGCTCCGGCTCGACGTGAATACCGAGGCGGCGCTCGAGCGCGACGACCCGCTCGGCGTTCTTCGCGGCTTGGAGGCGGCTTCTCTCATCGCGCTTCAAGTGGCTCGCGAGCAGGTAGAGGCCGTACACGCCGAGCCCGATGGCCACCTCCCGGCGGCCCGAGAACCGCCTCTTCCCATGCCTGCGTCGCATCGCGCTGCGCATACTTACCCCTCCCAGTGAGTATGTGGCGCCGCAACTCCGTCCGGATCCTCGTCGGCTCGGCGGCGACGGGAGCATTCCTATGGCTCTTCCTGCGGGAGGTCGACCTGCGCGAGGCGTGGCGGGAGATCACGAGCCTGCCCGGCTGGGCGATGCTGGCCGCGCTCGGGCTCATCCTCGCGAACGTCCTCATCATGGCCGTGCGCTGGCGCTACCTCCTGGCGGGCGCCGGCTACCTGATCGGCACGCGCAAGCTCTTCGCCTCGGTCGCGGTGGGCCGCGCGGCCAACAACATCCTCCCTGCCCGCGGCGGCGACCTTCTGCGCATCGAGTCGCTCCGCGAGCGGCACGTGCCGGTGTTCGTGAGCGCGGGTACGCTCTTCTCGGAGCGGCTCCTCGACGGCGTCGTCCTCTCGACCTGGATCCTGCTCGGGGCGCTCATGATCGGCCAGACCGGACCGATACTTCTGACGGGCGTCGCTCTCTCCGCGGGAGCCGCGCTCGGCGTGTTCCTCGTCGCGCTAGCGGCCAAGGACCCCGACCGGACCGAGCGCTTTGCCTGGAGAGCCACGCGCCGCCTGCCGCAGCGCTGGCACCGGCGCACGACGCGCGCGGCGGCGCATTTCGTAGACGGCCTCGGCGCCTTCCGCGGCCGCCGCCGACTCACGGCGATCTTCCTCACGTCGGGCGCCATGTGGCTGGCCGACGTGGCCATGTACTACATCGTTGGCCAGGCCTTCGGCCTCGACCTGCCCATCGGCGCGTACTTCCTCCTCGAAGGGATCGGCAACCTCGCGCTCGCCGTCCCGGCCACGGCAGCGGGCATAGGCACCTTCGACTACCTCACGCTCCTCGCGACCAAGGAAGTAGACGTCGACCCCGCGAAGGCGACAGCCTACGTGCTGACGATGCACGCACTCACTGTCCTGCCGGTGACGATCCTGGGCGCGGTCCTCGTGCGGCCCGCCTTCCCGCGCCTGCGCGGCCGGGGGCACGAGGAGCCCGCCCCCGAGTCGCACTAGCCGGATCATGGCCGCAGACCTCCCCGAGCTGACCGTTCCCGACGCCGGCGCGTGGCGCGCGTGGCTCGCCGGCCATCACGACGACTCCGCGGGCGTCTGGCTCGTCGTCGCGAAGAAGGGCACCACGGCGCCGACGAGCCTCACCTACGACCAAGCGCTCGAGGAGGCGCTCTGCTACGGCTGGATCGACGGTCAGGCGCGCCGGCGCGACGAGGCCACCTACCTCCAGCGCCTCACACCCCGAACGCCGCGGAGCTCCTGGTCGAAGCGAAACGTCGGCATCGTCGAGGGACTTCTCGCCGACGGGCGCATGCACCCGGCAGGCCTTGCGGAGTTCGAGCGGGCCAAGGCAGAGAGCCGCCTCGCGCATTAGCGCCTCCGAGCGCTCGTGTACTCGCGGGCGAGATAGGGAAGCGCTTCGGGCTTGCGGGGGGCGACCGCGAGCGCCTCGCCGAGCCGGCGTCTGCGGCTGTCTGCGGTGAGGAGGAGGGGCTCAACCGGCCGTCCCACGGCCTGCGCGGCCTCGACCGCCTGCACGAGGCCCCGCTCGAGCTCGCCCGGGTCGGCGCTTGCGCCTTCGACAAGCCGGTGCGCCGCGTACTGGCCGGCCGTGAGCGGCATCGAGCGGCGCATGAGCGCGAGGAGTGCAGGCTCCACATCGGTCTCGGGCGGCGGCACCGGGTCCGGCTGGGCGACGTAGACGCGAGTCCGTCCGCGCACCAGCGGGTCGTAGGTGAGAGCAAGCGGGCGCACCAGGCGCGCCTGCCCGCGCCGGAGGAGCGCGCCGACGCCCGGCCGCAGGGGTCCGATCTCGCCGTCCGGCGAAGGGCGGCCCTCGGGGAAGACGAGAACCGTGCCGGGAGCGCGAATCAGCTCGACGAGCGTGCGGAAGTCGCGCACGGCAACCGCGGCCCGGCGGCCCCAGAAGTCGGAGAGATCCCCCTGGGGGAAGTCCTGAGGCTCGACCGCCCGCCAGAGCAGGTCGGCGTAGTCGGCGCCCACGACGTCGCTCGCTACGAGCGGAGGCTGAATGCCCAGGTCCGTGGCCCGCTCGCGGAACGCAGCGACGTGCTCCTTCGGGATCAGCTCCTCGAGCGCGGCGGTCGGGTGCGCCCGGAGCACCTCGCCCAGCCGGGCCACCTTGGCGCTCCGGATCGGGTAGACGCGAACGGCCCGCAGGCCGCGCGCGACGCTGAGGGGATACAAGGCCCGCCGCGCCCAGCGTGACAGTCCGTCGGGGAAGCCGGCGAAAAAGCCGGGCAGGAACATGTCGTCTCGAGCGGCGAAGTTCATCCGGTCGCCGGGCTTTCGCCGCAGGTCGGCGCTGAAGTAGAGGCCCTGAGCGAGGATGGGCACGTCCGTCTCGCGCCGGTGCGTGGCGACGATCACCGTCCCGGGCTCGAGGCGGAAGTGCTTCTGACCGAGCTTCTCCACGCGGAAAGCGGCATGGGCATAGGCCCACATGCCGCGGCCCACAGCGTCGTAGAGGTCGAACACGCCTATATCCTTGCCGCATGGCCCGTCTCAAGCTGGGGGATCCGGCCCCCGACTTCTCCCTCCCGGATCTCGACGGCAGATCCGTCTCCCTTGCGGATTACGACGGAAAGCCCGTCGCCGTCGTCTTCTCCTGTCTGCACTGCCCCTACGTGGTGGCGTGGGAGGACCGGATCAACGATGTCGCCCGCGACTACGACGGCCGCGCGGGTCTGGTGGCAATCAACTCGAACGCGGACTATCCCGGCGACTCTCCGGACGACATGAGGCAGCGCGTTGCCGAGAAAGGCTTCGTCTTCCCCTTCCTCTACGACGAGACCCAGGAAGTGGCGAAGGCCTACGACGCGAGCCGGACGCCCGAGGTGTTCGTCTTCGACGGCGAGCGCCGGCTCGTATACCACGGCACCCCCGACTCCGATTACCAGAATCCGGAGGGCGCCGAGCCCTATCTGGGCCCCGCCCTCGACGCAGCGCTCGCAGGGACGCAGCCGAAGACGGCCGAGACGCCGCCCCTCGGCTGCACCATCAAGTGGAGGTCTTAGAGCTCCTGACGTGATGGGGCCTCGTCGTCGGGGTGCGATGGTCGGTGCGAGGCAAGGACGCAGGGAGCGTTCGTATCGAATGAGATACGGGCGCGACCGAGGACGCCGCATCGTGCCGTCCAGCGCGGCCCGACGGCACAGTGCCTCCTTGCGTCAGGAGCTCTTAGACCCCCGCTCACGCTCGACGAGCTGAAGGGCCTCCTCGCGCGTCGAGATCGTTCCCACGGCGCGCTCCTCGGCGATGAGCGCGAGCAGGCGCCCTACCTTCGGCCCGGGCGGAATTCCGAGCTCGTCCCCGCGGAGGAGCGGCTCCGGCGGCTCCGCGGCCCGCGCTTCCTCCACCGCCCGCGTGAGCTCGGGCCCGGCGCCGAGCAGGGCAAGCGCGTCGAGCGCCCAGGGCTCCACCGCGCGGCGAAAGCGATGAATCTCCCTGGGGGAGTCGTCGGCAGGAGGTTGAGCCCGGAGCAGCGTCCGCGCGTAGCGCCGGAGTGCGTTGGACACAGGCAGGCGCTCGAGCTCGCCGCCCAGGAACCAGACGAGGCGAAACTCGGGGCTATCCATCGGGACGTCCGCGTCCTTGGCGGAACCTCCGAGGCCGGCAAGGAGGCCGAGCTCGTCGAGGCGGAGGTAGCCGCGCGGGGAGAGGCGCATGAGCTCGCCGAGCACGCGCTCCCCCGACGGACGGGCGACGAGCCCAGCGCGAGCGCGCAGGAGCCTTTCCGTCTCCTCCTCCAGACGAAAGCCGAGCTCGTCCTCGAGGCGTACGGCGCGCAGAAGGCGAAGCGGGTCGTCCTCGAAGATGCGTTCCGAGACTGCGCGCAGGCGCCGGGCCTCCAGGTCGTCCCGTCCTCCGAAGGGGTCGAGCAGCTCCCCGCCCGCAAGAGGCCTCGCGAGCGCGTTGATGGTGAAGTCCCGTGTTTCGAGGTCGGCCTCGATGCTCCCGCCCTGGACGGGCGTGAAGTCGACCGTCCGGCCTCCCGGGAACGCAACCCGCCAGGCTCCGCGCCGTTCCGAGAGCGGGAAGACCGCGCCGCCGGACTCGCGGCCGTAGCGGCGCGCGGCGCCCTTCGGCTCCTCGCAGGCCACGTCGACGTCCACGATCTCGCGGCCGAGCAACTCGTCGCGGATCGACCCACCGACGACCCAGGCTGGTCCCGCGCCGACCGCGTTCCTGATGCCCTCATCCATCCACGACCCTCCGAGCCGTCCGCCGCGGGTCGCGTCCGAGCGCGCTCGTGACCTCGTAGTTGATCGTGCCGAGCGCGCGCGCGTGCTCCTCGGCGAGCACACCCTCGCCGATCAGGATGACGGGCGTCTCGACTGGCTCGTCCTCGAGCTCGACGGCGAATGCGTCCATGGAGATCGTCCCCAGTACGCGTCGGCGACGGTCGCCCAGGAGAACCTCGGTGCCGGTGAGCCCGCGGCGGAATCCGTCCGCGTAGCCGACGGGCACGACCCCGATCCGCGTCGCCCGCTCGGCCACGAACCGGCGCCCGTACCCGGTGCTCTCCCCGGGGGCGAGCTCCTTGGTCACAGCGACGTAGCTCCGCCAGGAGAGCACGGGCTCGAGGCCATGGCGAGCCGGGTCGTCTCCGAAGGGCGAGAGCCCGTAGAGCGCGATGCCGCAGCGCACCGCGTCGAGACGCGCGTCGGGGAACCGCAGCGCGGCTGCGCTGTTCGCCAGGTGCGCCTGTGTGCCCGGGAAGTGGGCAGCGACCTCGCGGAAGCGCTCGATCTGCTCTCGGACGAACGTCTCGTCCGGCTCGTCGGCGGTTGCCAGGTGACTCATGAGCCCGACGACTCGGTCGCGCGGGAACGAGAGCGCGTCCTCCACGGACATGCCCCAGCGGCCCATGCCGGTGTCCACCTTGAGGTGGACCGGCAGGTCGCCGGGGAGCCCGGGCGTCGAGAGGCAGGTCTCGAGCCTTCCGTCGCGGGCGAGCGCCTCCTCACCCGGGCCGAGTGGGCTCATGACGAGGATACGAGCCTCCGGAAAGACGGCGCGGAGCTCGGCTCCCTCGGCAGCCGTGGCGACGCAGAGGGCCGAAGCGCCGGACGCGAGCGCTGCGCCGGAGCAGTCGACGGCCCCGTGTCCGTACGCGTCCGCCTTGACGACGGCCCAGAGCTCGGCCGGGGCCACCGCCTCGCGCACGCGGGCCACGTTCCTCCGCAGGGCGCCGAGGTCGATCGTGATCTCGGAGCGCGTCACTCCTGCGAGAGCGCGGGCGACAGCGACTCGACGACGTCCCGGGCGATCATGCCTGCGGCCCCGTGGCGCTCCGCAGCGAGCTCGGCGGCCGTGCCGCACGCTGCGGCGGCGGCTGCAGCCGCAGTGCGGGGGTCGAGGCCCTTGGCCAGGAACGCGGCCACGACGCCCGTGAGGACGTCCCCGCTCCCGGCCGTGGCGAGGCCGGGGTTCCCCAGGTCGCAGACGAGTACGCCGCGTCCCGGAGCGGCGACGAGCGTGTCCGTTCCCTTCAGCAGCACCGTCGCTCCCACATCGTTTGCCCCGTCCTGCACAGCCCGGAAGCGGCGGGCACTCACCCAGTCGGACTTGCGCCCGAGCAGGCGCCCGAGCTCGCCCGCGTGCGGCGTCAAGACGGTGGGAGCCTCCCGCGAGAAGACCCAGTCCAGGTGGCCCGCGAGGGCCCAGAGGCCGTCCGCGTCGAGGACGAGGGGCTTGTCGAGCCCGTCGAGGAGGTAGCCGACGAGCCCGCGCACGCCCTCGGTGCGCCCGAGCCCGGGGCCGAGCGCGACGGCGTCCGCCCGCTCGGCCGCTTCGACGATCGTGTCGGCCGCGCCGGGCGTCATCGTCCCGTCCTCGTCCGCGCACGGACGCGTGAGGACTTCCACGAGCCGTTGCTCGAAGACGAGGTTGAGCGAGCGCGGGACGCAGGCGGTGACGATCCCGGCGCCTGCCCGCATGGCCGCCTCCGCCGCCAGCGACGGAGCTCCCGTCATCCCCAGCGAGCCCCCGACGACGAGCACCGCTCCGGCCGAGTACTTGTTGTCGGCGGGGCCGCGGCGAGGCACGATGTCGAGGATCTCGCGTGTGACTCGCCCGTTGCGGGTCTCGGTCCCGGCCAGCCCGATGTCCGCCACCTCCGTCTGTCCCGCAAGGAAGCGGCCGGGAGCGACGGCCAGCCCGACCTTCATGGCGTGGAACGTGACGGTCCGCTCGGCCTGGACGGCGACCCCAGCGGCCTCGCCGGTCGAGGCGTCCACGCCCGACGGAAGGTCGACCGCCAGTACGGGGGCCTCGCTCGCGTTCAGCTCCTCGATGTGCCTGGCGGCGGCGCGGCGTGGCGGCCCCGAGAAGCCGGTCCCGAAGATGGCGTCCACGATCAGGTCGGCGGGAACCGGCTCGTCCACGAACGGAAGGCCGAGCTTCTTCGCCCGCGCGAGGTTCTCCGCCGCGTCGCCGCGCACCTTCTCCTCCGGCCCGAGCAGCCGGACGACAGCCTCGCGCCTTGCCCGGTGCAGCTCCCTCGCCACGACGAGCCCGTCGCCTCCGTTCGCACCCGTCCCGCACCAGACGGCGACGCGGCCGGCCTCGGGGTAGTGCCGGAGCGCCGCCTCGGCGACGGCCTTCCCCGCCCGCTCCATGAGCTCCGCCGTCGACCCGCCGTAGGCTTCCTCCGCCGCGCGCATCTCCTCGGCCGTATAGAGCGGCTCTGTCTTCATAACCGTCCCTTCGGGACACGTCCAGGGGTCTGTCCCCGGGACATGGCTGTTCGGGCCAAGGGGACGTCCCGCGGCCCGGCGAGACGACCTGGCTCGAAACCAGGGCTCCAGGCGCGACCCGAGCTCTGGACACGTCCGCTGTGGACGTGTCCAGGGGTCTGACCCCGGGACATGGCTCTTCTAGACGGCATCGGTGACCACGCAGACGGCGGCGGCTAGGCCTTTGGAGTGGGTCATCGAGAGGTCGATCGGGCCTGCGCCGACGCGGCGCGACCAGGCATCTACGCGGCCCGAGAGGCGCACCGCGGGCTTCGGGCGGCCGGAGATCTCGACATCCTGCCACGCGAAGGCACGGGCGACGCCGAAGCCCAGCGCCTTGCCAACGGCCTCCTTGCCCGCGAAGCGGGCAGCGTAGTGCTGGGCCGGGTTGGGGCGGGCCTCGCAGTACGCGCGCTCTTCCGCGGTGAAGCAGCGCTCGCGGAAGCGTGGGTACCGCTCCAGCGCCCCCCGCACGCGGTCGATCTCGATGAGATCGAGTCCGACAGTCATGCGGCTTGCTCCCGCAGAAAGGCGGGGAGATCGGCGATGGAGTCCACGACGCCGTCCGGCTGCGGATCGGCCCGCGCAAGCGTCTCCTCCCGGAACTTCCCCGTGCGGACGAGAACCGCTTTGAGCCCCGCCGCCTTCGCGCCGCCGACGTCTGCCTCGACGTCGTCGCCAACCATCCACGCGCCGTCAGGATCCGCGCCCAGGTCGGCCAGCGCGGCCTCGAAGTACGGCCGCGAGGGCTTCCCCACCACCTTCGCCTGGACGCCGGCCGCGTACTCGAGCCCGGCGACGAACGCCCCCGCGTCGAGGAGCGGCCCGCGCGAGGTCTGCCACCAGCGGTTACGGTGCAGGCAGACGAGCCCGGCGCCGCTCTCGAGCGCCGCAAACGCCTGGTTGAGCCGATCGTAGGCAAAGACGCGCCCGGTCTCGTCGGTCTCGTCCGCGCCACCGACGAGAACGACTTCAGCGCCCTCCTCGACGAGCTCCATGCGGCGCTCCAGGTCCTCGCGAACGGCCGCCATCGTGAGCGCGAGCACACGCTTGCCCTCGAGCACCTTCGCGGCCGCCATAGGCGTCGTGGCGATCTCGTCGTCGTCGAGCTCGACGCCGAGGCCGCGCAGCTCTTTCGCCAGCCGCGAGCGGGCGCGCGTCGTGTTGTTCGTGATGAACCGCAGGTCGTGCCCGTCCTCCCGGAGCGCGCGCACGGCCGCGGGAGCGCCGCGGATCGCCTCGCCGGAGACGTGCAGGACGCCGTCGATGTCGAGGAGAATCGCGGCCATGGGCAGCCCCGAGTCTATTCGGGTCACACAGCGCCTCGCGATCCCGCTCGCGGAGATCGAGCTCCGGTTCTCCCGCTCGAGCGGGCCCGGAGGACAGCACGCGCAGAAGACGGAGACGCGGGTCGAGGCCATCTTCGACGTGGACGCCTCGCCAACGCTCAGCGATGCGCAAAAAACGCGCATTGCGAACCGCGTCGGCCCCGTCGTCCGCGCAGTCGCCCAGGACGAGCGCAGCCAGTGGCGAAACCGGGAGCTCGCCCTCGAGCGTCTCGCGGAGACGCTCGGCGCCGCGGTCCGTACGACACGGAAGCGGAAGCCCACGAAACCGACCGCGGCCTCCCGCGAGCGACGCCTGCAGGAGAAGCGTCGCCGCGCAGAAGCCAAGCGCCGCCGCCGGCGCCCAGAGCCCGGCGAGTAGGCTCGCTCCCGGCCGGCGCATCCGTCTGTCTTTTCGGCGTTGCTCACGGGCCTAGTCAATCCAGGGACACGCCGGCAACGTAGTCTTCGATTGCGAAGGGGGAGGAGATCCATGGCTCGGGGACCTTTGTGCGGCGGCCACTTCGGTGCGCAGAGTCGGTCGCCGGCCTGCCTCGCCGCGGGCGGCAGCCACGCCTCGCTCCTTTCGCTCGGCCTGCTGGCAGGCGGCGTCTTCACGCGGACGCATAACCGCCTTGGGACGGTGAACGCGTCCCTAACATCAGGGAAGGAGGAGACCACGGACCCCTCGTCCACAGCACGCCTGTCACGATGGCTCGGTGCCACGGTCGCCGTCGCGCTCGCCGCGGCGGTGCTGGCCCCTGCCGCCGCCGCCCACTCGGTCCTCATCGCGACCGAGCCCGGCAACGACCGCGTGGTCGAGGAATCGCCGCAACAGGTGCTCCTGCGCTTCAACGAGCCCGTGGAGACGGCGCTCGGAGATCTCAGGGTCTACGACGGCAACGGAGACCGGGTCGACGATGGGCAGGTGACCCAGCCGCGGCCCGAGGAGGTCGCCGTCACGATCTCCGACCGCCTGCCTCGCGGCACATACACCGTCGCCTGGCACGCCATCTCCGCCGACTCCGACCCCATCTCGGGCGCCTTCGTCTTCCACGTGCAGGCGCCGGGGCCCCAGCCGGCGGGAGTCGCGGCCGAGGTGCTCCGAGGGACGCCTGCCCTCGTCTCCGTCTTCTACACAGGCGGGCGCTTCTTCGACTTCGCGCTCCTCCTTCTCTGCGTGGGCGGCACGGCCGCCCTGGCCATTGCACTCCCGTGGACGGCGAGAAAGCTTCGTCGCCGCCTCTGGGGCCTTCTCGCCGGGCTCGCGGGCGCGCTGGCGTTCGTCGCGCTGCTCGCGCTCCCGTTCCAGGGTGCGGCGGCCGGTGACCTCGGCCTGCAGGAGGCCTTCTCGCTCGACGTGATCGACGCCGTTGCGGGAACCCGTTACGGCACGGTGATGCTGATCCAGGCCGGGCTCGCCCTCGCCCTCGGCGCGGTGGCTCTGGCCCTGAGCAGGGGTAGTTGGGAGCACAGGAGGGAGCTCACCGCCGCGGCGCTCGTGCTCGCGGCCGGATTGACGGTGACCCCGTCCGCCTCCGGGCACGCGAGCACGAGCGGCGCGGTCGCCTTCGTGGCCGACGTCGCTCACGTCGTCGCAGCGGCCGTCTGGACCGGCGGGCTCGGCTTCGTCGTCCTCGCCCTCCTGCTCGCCGGCGAAAACAGGTGGCGGCTTGCCTCGCACTGCGTGCCCCGCTTCTCCACGATGGCGGTCGTCTCGGTCGCGACCCTGCTGGTGGCCGGCATCGTCAACGGCTACCTGCAGGTCCGCACCTGGAGCGCGCTCTGGGAAACGACCTACGGCCTCCTCCTGCTCGCCAAGATCGGGCTCGTCCTCCCCCTGCTCGCGCTCGGGGCTTTCAACAACCGCTACGCGGTGCCGCGCCTGCGGGGCGGGATCGCCTCGCTCGTCGAGCGGCGCCGCTTCCTGCGGGCTGCGGGCGCCGAGCTCGCCCTCATGGTCGCGATCGTCGCGGTCACCGCCGTGCTCGTGAACGCCGAGCCGGCGCGGACGCAGCTCGAGATGCACGCCGCCTCCGAGGAGATCGTCGTCGAGCTCGGCGACGTGAGGGCCCACATGCTCGTCGATCCGGGCACGTCGGGGACGAACGCGATCCACCTCGAGTTCGAGGTGCACGAAGGCGATGCGCCCGAGCTCGAGGAGGTCAAGGTGTCGGCCTCGCTCCCGAGCAAGGAGCTCGGGCCGCTGGTCTACACGGCGGAGCCGGACGCGGCCGCCCACGGCGCCTACGTCATCCCCAACGCCCAGCTCCCGATCCCGGGCGATTGGCAGTTCCGGATCGAGGCGCGCGTGGGCGAGTTCGACCTGCTGACCGAAACGGTCTCAGTTCCTATCCGAGAGGAGTCCTGACGTGCTAGAGAGATACCCCGGTAGGGTATGATTCACCGCCGTGCCGACGGCACACGCCCACGAGCTGCGGGGGTCCGAGCTGAACCGCGTCGCGTTCTCGGCCACCGCCCACTGCCTGACGGGCTGCGCGATCGGCGAGGTGCTCGGCCTCGTCATCGCCACCGCCCTGGGCTGGAGCACGGTGCCGGCGATCGCCCTCGCCGTCGTGCTCGCCTTCCTCTTCGGCTACGCCTTCACGCTCGTGCCCCTGCTCCGCGGAGGCCTCGCCCTCGCCGCGGCCCTGGGGATCGCCCTCGCCGCGGACACCCTCTCCATCACCGTGATGGAGATCACCGACAACGCCATCATCCTGGCCGTCCCGGGCGCTATGGACGCCGGGCTCGACAGCCTGCTCTTCTGGGGAAGCCTCGCGGCCGCGCTCGCGGTCGCCTTCGTCGCCGCGTTCCCGGTCAACCGATGGCTGATCGCCCGGGGGCGCGGGCACGCACTCGCCCACGGCCACCACTGAGCGAGGCCTGACAGCTACTCGACCGTGACGGTCTTGGCGAGGTTCCGCGGCTGGTCGACGTTCATGCCGCGGAGGCGTGCGATCCGGTAGGCGAGCAGCTGGAGCGGGATTACTCCGAGGGCCGCCTGCAGGAAGGGGTGGGTGCGCGGCACGTAGACGACGTCGTCCGCGTGGTGCTGGATGTCCTCGTTTCCGTCCGTGGCGATGGCAATCACCTCGGCCCCGCGCGCCCGCACCTCCTGGATGTTCGAGACGACCTTGTCGTACACGTGCGAGTCCGTCGCGACGCAGACGACCGGGGTCTCCGTGTCGAGGAGGGCGATGGGGCCGTGCTTCATCTCTCCGGCCGAGTATGCCTCGGTCGGGATGTACGAGATCTCCTTCAGCTTGAGCGCGCCCTCGAGGCAGATGGGCAGCCCGATGTGCCGCCCCAAGTAGAGGAAGAACGGCTTCTGGTAGTGGCGCTGGGCGATCTCTTCGATCGGGTGGTAGGCGTCGAGGTACTCGCCCATCTTCCGCGGGAGCCCTTCCACCTCGCGCAGGAGGCTCTCGATCTCGTCCGGGGGGAGCGTCTTGCGTACCTGGGCGAGCCTGAGCGCGAGCAGGTAGAGCAGCGTCACCTGGGCGGTGAAGGTCTTGGTGGCGGCGACGCCCATCTCCATGCCGGCGCGCGTGTAGAGGACGCGGTCCACCTCTCGCGTGATCTGCGTCCCCATGAGGTTCGTGATCCCGATCGTCGGCGCGCCCATCTCGCGCGCGAGGCGGACAGCGTGAATCGTGTCCCGCGTCTCGCCCGACTGGGAGATGCCCACGACGAGGGTGTCACGCGTGAGAACGGGCTTCCGGTACTGCCACTCGCTCGCGATGTCGGGCTCGCAGGGGATCCGCGCCCATTCCTCCATCAGGTACCGGCCGACGACGCCTGCGTGGTAGGCCGTGCCGCAGGCCAGGATGACCATGCGGCGCAGGTTCTGGATCTCGAGGTCGGAGAGGCCGATGTCCTCGAGCTCGAGCGTGCCGCCGCGGACGCGTTCGCCGATCGTGTCGGCCACGGCCTGCGGCTGCTCGTAGATCTCCTTCAGCATGAACGTCTCGTAACCCTGCTTCTCGGCCGCCTCGTCGTCCCAGTCGACCTCGAGCTCGTCGCGCGCGCGGGGCGGGGCGCCCTCCACCGACTCGAAGTGCACTCCCTCGGGAGTGATCGCGACGACCTCGCCGTCCTCGATGAGCTGGACGCGGCGCGTCTCGCGCAGGAACGCGGCGATCGAGGAGGCGAGGAACATCTCGCCCTCCCCCACGCCGACCACGAGCGGGCACTGAAGGCGGGCGCCGACCAGGAGGTCCGGGTGGTCGTGGTGGACGACCACGAAGGCGAAATGGCCGTGGAGATCACGGTACGTCCGTTTGACCGCTTCGACGAGGTCGCCCTCGTAGTGGCGCTCGATGAGGTGGGCGACCACCTCGGCGTCCGTCTCGGACGTGAAAGAGTGCCCGTCGGCGGCCAGAGACTCGCGCAGCTCGCGGAAGTTCTCGACGATCCCGTTCAGCACGACCGCGATCTGCTCCTCGACGCAGCCCGTGAGCGGGTGCGCGTTCTCGTACGAAACCTTCCCGTGCGTCGCCCAGCGCGTGTGGCCGACGCCGGCCGTGGCCGGGGAGCCGTTGTAGCCCGCGGCTTCCTTCAGATTGTCGAGGTTGCCGACGGCGCGGACGTAGTCGAGCCCTCCGTCCTCGACGAGACACAGCCCCGCCGAGTCATAACCGCGGTACTCGAGGCGCTCGAGCCCCTGAAGCAGAAGATCTTTCGCCGTCCTCGAGCCTACGTATCCGATGATTCCGCACACCCGAAAACCCCTTTCTCCACGTCTCGGGGCCCCGACCCGAACCCGACGACCTAGCTACGCTCGATACAAACCTTCCGTTCCCTCACTCCCCTGTCAAAAAACGCGAGCCCGGCTGGCTCAGCCGAGCTCTCGTTCGACGAGAGTCACGATCCTAGCACACAAATCCCCGGCAATTCGGGGGGTTTCTGCCTCGGCCAGCACCCGGACGACCGGTTCGGTACCCGACGGACGGACGAGCACCCGCCCCCGTTCTCCAAGCTCATTGTTCAGCTTCTCGACCTCGAGCGCCACCTCCTCCGGGATCGCCTTGGTCCGCACATTGACGTTCTTCTTCACCTGCGGGTACTTGGACATGATAGTTGCCAGTTCGGACAACGTCTCTGCCTGCTCGACCAGCGCCCGACAGAGGAGGAGCGCGGCGGCGAGGCCGTCCCCTGTCGTGTGGCCCTTCAGGTAGATGACGTGCCCGGACTGCTCGCCCCCGAGCACCCCGCCCTCCCGGCGCAGGGCCTCGAGGACGTAGCGGTCGCCGACGTCGGTCGTGACCACGCGGATGCCCTTCTCGCCCATCAGCCGGTGGAAGCCGAGGTTCGTCATCGAGGTGACGGCGACCAGGTCGACGCCGAGGTGCAGAGCAAGTATGGCGACGATCTGGTCCCCGTCGAGCTCCTGCCCTGCTGCGTCCACCGCGAGCAAGCGGTCGCCGTCTCCGTCGAAGGCGATTCCCAGATCGAAGTCGCCCCCGGCGACGGTCCGTGAGAGGAGCCCGAGGTCGGTGGCACCGCAGCCGGCGTTGATGTTCGTGCCGTCCGGCGTGTTTCCTATTGTGACAACATGAGCGCCGAGACGTTCGAAGGCCGCCGGGGCGACCTTGTACATCGCTCCGTTCGCGCAGTCGAGGACCACCCGCAAATCGCGGAGCGGAGCCCCGAATCGCTCGCAGACCAGGTCGGCGTAGCGGCCGGCGAGCCCCGCCTGCTCGCTGACCGCTCCAGAGCCCTCGCCGGGGACGTCGAGGAGCGCTTCGACGGACTCCTCGTCGGAGTCGTCCAGCTTCCAGCCGCCGCGGAAGAACTTGACCCCGTTGTACTCCGGCGGGTTGTGCGAGGCGGAGATGACAACCCCCGCATCCTCGGCGAGCAGGGCGACAGCCGGGGTCGGCAGGACGCCGCCGAGGACGACGGCGGACCCTCCCGCGCCGAGGCCGCGCGAGAGCGCCTGCTCGAGGGCAGGTCCCGATGCGCGCGTGTCGCGGCCGATCAACACCGGGGCGCCGCCCGTCCAGTGGGCAAAGGCCCGCCCGAGGCGCTCGACGAGCTCCTCGGTCAGGTCCGCACCGATCACCCCGCGGACCCCGTCGGTCCCGAAGTAGCGGCGGGTCACCCGGGCGTCAGCGCTTGGAGAACTGCGGCCGCTTGCGCGCCTTGCGGAGCCCGGCTTTCTTGCGCTCCACGATGCGGGCGTCGCGCGAGAGGAGGCCTTCCCGCTTGAGGACGCTGCGCAGCTCGGGGTCGGCCTCGACCAGCGCGCGGGCGATCCCGTGGCGCAGTGCCCCCGCCTGGCCGCTGGGGCCGCCGCCGTCGATGCGCGCGCGGATGTCGAACCGGCCTTCCACGCCGGCGACGCGCATGGGCGTCAGCGCCATCGTGCGGAGAACCTCGCGCGGGAAGTACTCCTCGAGCGAACGGCCGTTGATCCACGTGCCGCCGTCGCCCGGGCGCAGGATCACGCGCGCGACTGACGTCTTGCGCTTGCCGGTGCCCTGGTACTGCGCCAGTTGGCTCATGCGTCTCCTCTTAGTCTTCCGGGAGTGGTTGCGGGTCCTGCGCCGCGTGTGGATGCTCGGGCCCGGCGTAGATCTTCAGCTTCGTGATCTGCCGGCGGGCGAGGCGGTTCCGCGGAAGCATGCCCTTGACCGCCTTGCGGAGCACCTCGGTCGGCCGCCGGTCGAGCTCCTCGGCGAGCGTCCGCGAGCGCAGTCCGCCGGGATATCCCGAGTGACGGTAGTAGCGCTTCTGGTCGAGCTTGTTCCCCGTGACGACGATCTTCTCGGCGTTGACGACGACGACGAAGTCTCCCGTGTCCACGTGGGCCGTGTACTGCGGCTTGCGCTTGCCGCGCAGCGTGTTGGCGATGCGCGTGGCGAGACGCCCGAGGGTTTGCCCCTCGGCGTCAACGAGATACCAGCGCTGCTCGATCTCCTTCGGCTTGGCGGAGTACGTTCTCATCTCACAGAAAAGCGGCGGACCAGGCGTCCGCCGAGCGCCGATTGTAGCAGCCGGCCGGCTCAATCCGCGGGGCTCGCCAGGGCCTCGGCCCTGCGCGGGCGGCGTGCGATCCAGAGCGCGGGCGCGAGCACGAGCACGGTCCCGCCGATCGCCAGGGCGGCGACGCCGAGCGTGGTGAGCGCGAAGCCGCCCAGGAGCGCGAGGCCCGCCCCGGTCGCACCCGAGAGGAGGTCGTTGAACCCGAGCAGCTTGCCGCGCTCCCAGGGGTGCGTCCGGTCGGCGAGCTGGGCGGTGGCGGAGACGAAGGAGAGGTTCCACCCGAGCCCGAGGCCGAACAGCGCAGCGGCGACGGCGGGCACGCTCTCGATCCAGAGGAGGCTCACGACCGACGCGCCCATGAACAGGAGCCCGCCCACCAGTGCCGGCGTGCGGCCGATCCGGTCGATCACGTCGCCGACGACGAGCACGAGCGCGTACATGCCCAGCACGTGCGCCCCGATGATGGGAAACACGACGTCCCCGTCGTGGCCGTGGTGGTCGACGACGACTGCGCCCGTGAGCGTCATCACTGCGACCATGACCGAGAAGCTCGCCTGGGCGGCCAGGAGCGAGGGGATGACGCCTGGGCGCCGGACGATCTCGCGCAGCGGGGCGGGCGCGAGCGGCTCGCCGGTTCCCTCGCGCGTGTGCAGGATCTCCGCAATCCGGCGCGGATCGGGCCGAACGGCCAGGACGAGCACGAACCCCACGAGCGTGAAACCGCACCCGACGAGCCAGAGAAGGCCGAGCGCGTCGCCGTCGAGATCCCGCCCGGCGAGCAGCGGACTGAAGACGGCCGGCCCGAGGATGGCTCCGAAGACCGTGCCGAAGAGGACGAGGGCGATGCCCCGAGCGCGGCGGGCGGGTGGGTACATGTCCCCGGCAGCCGTCCGGGCGAGGAGCGACGTCCCGCCTGCGGCGCCCACGCCTGCGAGGCCGAGGAAGACGGCCGGCGCCGACTCGAGCACGCTGCCGACCGCGGCCAGGACCCCGCCCAGAGCGCCGACGAGGAATCCGCCTGCGAGCACCGGCACGCGCCCGAAGCGGTCCATCGCGCGTCCGGCCGGGAGTGCCGCCAGCGCACCGGAGGCGAGCACGATGGCCGGCCCCAGCCCGAGGAGGCCGTCCACCCCCGTGACCAGCACGAACGTAAGCGAAGCGACGGCGGCCGAGAGCTGGAGCATCCCGGAGTTCGCGGCGAGGGCGGCCGAGAGCAAGAACGTGTTGCGCCGGATCGGCAGCGGCTCGTGCTCTTCAGCCATCCAGGGAGTCAAGCAGACCGCGGCGAAATGCTCCCGCCCCTCCGTGCGCTGGATGGCGCACGTAGCTCCCGCCGAGGCGGGCGTGGGCGAGCCTGCCGACCGGGACCACCTTCCGCCCGCGCGCGAGCTCGGCGAGGAAGTGCGCGCCCGCCTCGATCTCCGCCCGTGTCGGCGGACGGTTGGACAGGGGCCGGCCCGGGCAGTGAGGGTGCGTGGGGACGAGGTTCCAGAGCAGGACGCGCTCCTCGACGCCCAGCTCAGCCAGGACCCGGTGGACGATGGTCGCGGTGGCCTCCCCCGGCGCGCGCCCCGAGAGCTGCCGCTCCGAGGTGAAGGGGACGCCGCTCACGCGGGCGCCCCGGTAGCCGGCCGCCTCGCCCACGAGGAGGAAGGGGGCGTGCACGCGGGCCTCGAGATAGCGGGCCAGACGCTCTCGCCTGAGCCTCGCGCCGGGTCCGTCCGCGTAGAAGTTGAACGTGCCGCCGATCTGCGTGCCGGCGAGGCGGGACACCAGCTCCTCGGCGGCTGAGCGCCGCAGTCCAGTCGACAGCACGAAGCCTTAGCCTAACGGCCGCCCGTGCGCCCCACCTTCCCGCTCTACGTCGGCGGCTTCCTCGGCCCCTTCGGAGGCGCGATGCTCATCGCGCTCATCCCGAGCGTCGCCGCCGGGCTCGATGCGTCGGTGGGCCTCGTCGCGGGCGCGATCACCGCGTACATGGTCCCCTTCGCCGTCCTTCAGCTCGTCTCGGGGACGATCGCGGAACGCCTGGGTGCCCGCCGGGTGGTGCGGACCGGCTACGTGGTCTTCGGCGCTGCCGCGCTCGCGTGCGCGCTCGCGCCGGAGATCTGGTCGTTCATCGCCGCCAGGGCCGTGATGGGCGCCGCGAACGCGTTCCTCAGCCCGATCCTCCTGGCCGCCCTCTCGGAGGTCGTGGCCCCCGAGGTGCTCGGCCGCAGCGTGGGCACGTTCGCGGCAGCGCAGACGGCAGGGATCACCCTCGCGCCCGCTCTCGGCGGTGCGCTCGGCGAGCTCTCGTGGCGGCTCGCGTTCCTGCTCGTTGCCGTGGCCGCGGCGCTGCTCGCGTTCCCGCGGCGCTCGCTCGGGGCGATCGACCGCGATCCTTCGGACGTCAGCCTGCGAGCGCTCCTCAACCGCTGGATCTCGCTCCTGGCGGCCCAGGCGATGCTCGGCTACCTCGGCTTCACCGCCATCGGCTTCGTGCTCGTCCTCGTGGCCGCGGAGGAGTTCGGACTCGGGCCGGGGACGCTGGGCCTCCTCGTAGCCGGCTACGGCGTCGGCGGCATCCTCCTCGGCCGCTACGCCGGCACGGTGGTCGATCGTGTCGGCAGACCGGCGACCGCGCTCTGCGGCGCCCTCGCCTGCGCGGTGGGAGTGCTGGGCCTCGTCTTCGCCGGCTCGGTGTGGACGATCGCGCTCGTCTACTTCGCCATCGGCTGTGCGTCCGCATTCGTGTGGGCCGGCCTGAACACGATTGCCGTCGAGTCCTTCCCGGACAACCGCGCGGGCGCCACGTCCGCGTACAGCGCCTTCAAGTTCGCAGGCGTCGCAATTGCGCCCCTGATCTACGTGCCGCTTTTCCACGTCGACACGCGCGCCCCGTTCCTGCTCGCGGCGACGCTTTCCTTCATCCTTGCGGTGCTCGTCCTCCCCTGGTTCAGCCGCTATCGCAGATGAGGAAGCGCGTCGTCGTCCACGGCTACGTGCAGGGCGTGTTCTTCCGGGACAGCCTGCGGCGGCTCGCCGTGCGCGAGGACGTCGCCGGCTGGGCGCGGAACCGCCTTGACGGGACGGTGGAGGCGGTGTTCGAGGGGCCGGCGGAGGGCGTCGAGCGGCTCGTGGCCTTCGCCCGCCGGGGGCCCCACGGCGCGACGGTCGAGCGCGTGGAGGTCTTCGAGGAAGAGCACGAGGGCCTCTCCGGCTTCAACATCGGCTAGCCCCGCCGGAACCTCCCACACGCCCGCGGTGTATTTCAGGTGGAAGGAGGACGACGATGAGAGTGTTCCTGATCCTGACAGTGGTGGCGGCGGCTCTCGCCCACGCAGGCGCCGCGGTGGCCGGGTGCTGGGCGACGGTCGGCCTGGCGCCGCCGCAGCAGGGCATCGGAGCCGGGGAGACCTGGACGGCGGAGATCACCGTCCTCCAGCACGGTCGCAACCCGCTCCCGGACGCGGAGGACGCACGACCGCGGCTCACGATCCAGAATGACGCGACGGGCGAGAGGAGAACGTTCACGGCGCGGCCGACCGGCGAGCCGGGCATCTACAACGCGCAGGTCGTGTTCCCATCCGCGGGAGCCTGGCGCTACGAGGTCTTCGACGGCTTCACGAGCTGGGACGGACAGCCGGCGCCCTGCGCGCAGACGCATACGTTTGCCGCGGTCTCGATCGGTGGGACGGGGGCCGGCGGAGCCGGGCCTGTGGAGCGGCCCACGGGCGCGAGCGGCAGCCCGCTCTGGCCGTGGCTCGGGGCAGCCTTCGCAGCCTTCGTCGTTCTCGCCGCGGGTGCCCTCTTGCTGCGACGCCGCAGCCCGCTCAGGCCGACACGCGTCTGAACACCCCCGCTCCGGCGAGCGGGAGCAGAGCGGCGAGCCCGAACCCGATCCCCCAGGAGCCCGCCTCGACGACGGAGGCGAAAACAGGCGGGGTCGATGCGGCCGCGACAGCGAGCGCGGTCTGTTGCAGCCCAAGCGCAGCGCCGCTCCGCGCCCGGCCCGCGAGCTCGGCCGTCGCCGTGAAGGAGAGCCCGTTCCAGGAGAGGGAGAGCGCGCCGGCCGCCACGAGTACCGGCAGGAGGACTGCCAGCGGGGCCTCCGTCAGGGCCGCGCTGACCGCGAGGCTGACCGCCAGCGCGAAGCACAGCTGGAGGAGCGGCCCGATGCGGGCGCCGACGCGGTCCGACCAGAGACCCGACGCGATGCGCAGACCCGCCCCCAGCACCTGCATGACGGCGAGCACGGCGGCCGCGGCCCCGATCGACATCCCCCGCTCACCGTGCAGGAAGAGGACTGCAAAGGCAAGGATGCTCGTCTGCGCGGCGACCACGAGGCCGCTCCCCACCGAAAGGCGCCAGATGCGGGCGTCCCGGAGCGGGCGCGCGAAGCTTCCGAGCTCGTGCTCGTCCTCGCCCGCAGGCGCTTCGCGGATGCCGACGACTCCGGCGAGCGCGGCGGCAAGACAGCCGCCGGCGAGGACAAGCAGCCCGGCGCGGACGCCGCCGGCGGCCGCGACCGGCGGCAGGATAAGGGCCGCCGCCGCTCCGCCGAGCGGGATGGCCGTCTGGCGGATGCCGAGCGCGAGGCCGCGCTGCTCGGCGCTGAACCAGCCCATGACCGCCCGCCCGCTTGCGGCGTTGACGCTCGCACCCGCAGCACCCGCCGTCGTGAGCGCGACCGAAAGAGCGGCCAGAGAGGACGTGAAGGCGGCGCCGACGAGCGCCGCGCCCGCGAGGCCGAGACCGGCGGCGAGCACCGCACGCTCGCCGAGGCGGTCGGCGAGGAGCCCCCACCCGAGGAGCGTGACCACGGAGCCGAGGTTGACCGTGGCCAGGACGAGTCCCACCTCGGTGAGGCTGAGGTCGTATTCGATCCTCAGCTCGGGAGCGAGGACCGGCAGGCCGAGGAAGATGGCCGCGTAGCTCGCCTGCGCCGCAGTCCCGAGCGCGAGAATCGTCCACCGGTACCGGCTCACTCCGCGAGGCTAACCGCCTCCTCCGCCCCGGGCACCCCTGTCCCTAGCGGCCCTGTCCGGGGTCTGACCCCGGACACGTCTAGAAGGGCCATGGCCCGGCCTGTCCCCTGTGCCTGTCGGAGAGGCACCTGTGGACGGCGGTCACGCTCTGGAGCGGCTTTCCACAGCCACGGCCGCACAGACGTGTACCGGCGAGACATGTCAGGGGTCAGACCCCTGACATGTCCCTTCTAGCCGCAGCAGCCTTCCTTGTAGCGGCACGCGAGGCAGTGCCAGGAGGCCTTCGTCCAGATCATCTCCGCGCCGCAGCGCGGGCAGGGCGGCTCCTCTTCCCGGTCGGGACGCGTGCAGGCGTCCGTCGCGGCCTCGGGGCTCACTCCCATTCGATGGTCGCCGGCGGCTTGGACGAGAGGTCGAGGGCGACCCGGTTGACGCCCGGGATCTCGTTGACCATGCGGCTCGAGATCGTCTCCAGCAGGTCGTAGGGCAGGCGCGCCCAGTCGGCAGTCATCGCGTCCTCGGACGTGACCGCGCGGATCACGATCGGATGCGCGTACGTGCGCTCGTCGCCCTGGACGCCGACCGAGCGAATCGCGGGCAGGACGGCGAAGCACTGCCAGAGCTCGCGGTAGAGGCCGGCGCGGCGCACCTCCTCGAGCAGGATCGCATCTGCCTCGCGCAGGATCTCCAACCGCTCCTCCGTCACCTCGCCGATGATCCGGATGGCGAGGCCGGGGCCGGGGAACGGATGGCGCCACACCATCTCCTCGGGGAGCCCGAGCTCCTCGCCCACGCGCCGCACCTCGTCCTTGAAAAGCATGCGCAGCGGCTCGACGAGCTCCAGGTCCATGCGCTCGGGCAGACCGCCCACGTTGTGATGCGACTTGATCGTGGCTGCGACGCCTTCGGTGCCGCCCGACTCGATCACGTCCGAATAGAGCGTGCCCTGAACGAGGAACTCGACGGCGCCGAGCTTCCTCGCCTCCTCCTCGAACACGCGGATGAATTCCTCGCCCACCCGCTTCCGCTTCTCCTCCGGGTCGGCCACGCCCGCGAGGCGGGTAAGGAAGCGCTCCCGCGCGTCCACGTGCACGAGGGGCACGCGGAAGTGGCGGCCGAAGGTGGCGGTCACGTGCGCGGCCTCGTCCTTGCGCAGAAGCCCATGGTCGACGAAGACGCAGGTCAGCTGGTCGCCGACGGCCTTGTGGACGAGCAGGGCGGCCACAGCGGAGTCGACCCCGCCGGAAAGCGCACACAGAACGCGCTTCCGCCCCACGCGGGCTCGGATGCGCGCCGTCTCCTCCTCGATCACGGTCGCAGCTGTCCAGGCGGGCGGCGCGCCGGCGACCCGGTAGAGGAAGTTCTTCAGGAGGTCGGTCCCGTGTGGCGTGTGCAGGACCTCCGGGTGGAACTGGACGCCGTAGCGCTTCCCCTCCGGATCCTCGAAGGCCGCGATGGGCGTCGAAGGCGAGCCGGCCACGACCCGCGCGCCGGCAGGCGGCGCCGTCACCGAGTCCCGGTGGCTCATCCATACCGTCTGCTCCTCCGGCAGGTTTTCGAAGAGCGCTCCCCTCTCCGCTCGCAGCTCCGTGCGCCCGAACTCGGAGGCGCCGGTCCTCTCGACGCGCCCACCGAGGTCGCGGGCCATCAGCTGCATGCCGTAGCAGATGCCGAGCACCGGGACGCCGAGCTCGTACAGGCCAGGATCGACGTCGGGCGCGTCCTCGGCGAAGACCGACGCCGGCCCACCGGACAGGACAAGCGCCAGCGGACGGCGCGCGAGGACGGACTCGGGCGCAACCCGGTGGGAGACGAGCTCGGAGTAGACGCGACACTCGCGCACCCGCCGCGCGATGAGCTGCGAGTACTGACCGCCCAGGTCGACGACCAGGACCGGCCGTTCCTCAGGAGCCCGGTCGGGCTCGGGGAGCGGGACGACCTGGCCCATTCCGTTCAGCCTCCGGGGCGGTAGTTCGGCGCTTCCTTCGCCGGCGTGACGTCGTGCGGGTGGCTCTCGCGCAGGCCGGCCGCGGTGACCCGGACGAAGCGTGCCGCCTTGAGCTCCTCCACCGTCGCCGCGCCGCAGTAGCCCATCGCCTGCCGGAGCCCGCCGACGAGCTGGTGGACGACGTTTGCGAGCTGCCCCTTGTACATGACCCGTCCCTCGATGCCCTCGGGGACGAGCTTCTGCACCTCCTCGACCTCCGCCTGGAAGTAGCGGTCGCTCGAATGGCGCTCGCGCATCGCGCCCAGGGAGCCCATCCCCCGGTACTCCTTGAACTGCTCTCCCTGGTGGAAGACGACTTCGCCCGGGCTCTCGTCCGTTCCAGCGAGGAGGCCGCCGATCATGGCGCTGTCGGCTCCGGCCGCGAGCGACTTGGCGAGGTCGCCTGAGAACTGGATCCCGCCGTCCGAGATCACCGGGACGTCCTCGCGCGCCGCGACGCGGGCGCTGTCCCACACCGCGGTCACCTGCGGTACGCCGATCCCGGCGACGACCCGAGTTGTGCAAATCGTGCCGGGGCCCATCCCGACCTTGACGGCGTCGGCGCCCGCGTCGATCAGGGCCCGAGTCCCCTCGGCGGTAGCCACGTTTCCTCCGATGACCTGCACGTCGTGGCGTGCCTTCAGCTCCCGCACCTGGTCGAGGACGCCCTGAGAGTGACCGTGCGACGTATCCACGACGAGCACGTCCACGTCCTCGGCGACGAGCGCCTCGGCACGCGCCAGGCCTTCCGAACCTGCGCCGACGGCCGCGCCGACGCGCAGGCGCCCGCGCTCGTCCTTCGTGGCGAGCGGATACTGGATGGACTTCTGGATGTCCTTGACGGTGATGAGCCCCTTGAGGCGACCGTCCTCGTCGACCACGGGGAGCTTCTCCACCTTGTGCCGGTGGAGGACGGCACGCGCCTCCTCGAGGGTCGTGCCGACGGGAACGGTGACGAGGCCGCGCGAGGTCATGAGCTCGGAGACGAGGCGCTCCGTGTCGTCCTCGAAGCGGAGATCGCGGTTCGCGAGGATGCCCACCAGCAGGCCGTCGGCGTCCGTGACCGGGATGCCCGAGATGCGGTAGCGCTCCATCAGCGCGAGGGCGTCGGCCACGCGAGCGTCGGGCGGGAGCGTCACGGGCTCGACGATCATGCCCGCCTCCGAGCGCTTCACCTTGTCCACCTCTAGGGCCTGCACCTGCACAGGCATGTTCCGGTGGACGACGCCGATGCCGCCCTCGCGGGCGAGGGCGATGGCCATGCGCGCCTCGGTGACGGTGTCCATCGCCGCGGAGACGACAGGGATCTCGAGCTCGATCGAGCGGGTGAGGCGCGTCCGCGTCAAGACCTCGTTGGGGAGCACTTCGGAGGCGGCCGGCACGAGCAGGACGTCGTCGAAGGTGAGCCCCTCCTGCGCGAACTTGCGCTCCAGCTCCAGCAGGCGCTCGACGTCTTCAGGACGGAGCTCGACGCTCACCGCTCGCTACCGCCTGTGCCTACCATCGAGCGATCGTAGCAGCGCCCGCCGACGGCTTCTTCAGAGCTCCTAACGCGATGAGGCACTGTGCCCCACCACGTCAGGAGCTCTAGGCGTCGTAAGCCACTCGCTCGAGCGTTTCCAGCTGGACGAGCGGGGCCAGGCGGCTCGCTTCGCGGGCGTCGAACCGCCCGGCGCCGGCCTCCAGCACCGAGGCCGCGCCCGCGGCCACCGCGCTCCGCACGGCGTCCTCGAAGGGACGGCCGCTCACGCGCGCGGCGAGGAATCCAGCAAGGAGCGTGTCTCCCGCCCCGACGGTCGAGATCGGCTCCATCTGGGGTGCGCGGGCATGGACGCGGATCTCGTCCCGGTCCTCTCGCAGGAGCGCGTAGCAGCCCGTTTCCAAGGTGACGAGGACGTTGCGGGCGCCCAGCCGGGCAATCTCGTCGAGGGCGGCGGCGAGATCCTCATCGTCCACGAACTCGTGCCCGACGAGCGCCTCGGCCTCCTGCTGGTTCGGGGAGACCAGGTATGGCTCGCCGGCGACGCCCAGCCGGAGCGGCTCCCCCTCGGTGTCGAGCACGGCGAGCAGCTGCCGGCGGCCGAGCTCGTGCACGAGGTCGCCGTAGAGCCCGGCGTCGACTCCGCGCGGGAGGGAGCCGGCGAGGACGACGAACTCCGCCCCCTGGGCCAGGTAGTCCACCTTCTCGCGCAGCATTTCGAGCTCTTCCTCGCTCACCTGCGGCCCCCACTCGTTGATCTCCGAGTAGGCGTTCGAGGTGGGGTCGAGGACGGCGATGGACGTGCGCGACTCCTCGTGGATGCGGACGAAGTCGTTGAGGATGCCCTCGTTCGTCAGCTCCTCGACGAGCAGCGTCCCAGTGCGCCCCCCGGCGAGGCCGGTGCAGACAACCGGGGCTCCGAGGCGCTTGAGCGCCCGGGCGACGTTGATCCCCTTGCCGCCGGCGGTCTGGAAGCCGGCGCTGGCGCGGTGGCGCTGCCCCGGCTGGAAGTTGGGGACGACGAGCGTCCGGTCGATCGCCGCGTTGAGGGTGACGGTGACGATCATCCGATGGCTCCGAACACGCTACCGAGCATGCCCCCGGCCTCGTCGAGCGCACGGTCGGCGTACCAACCGAGGCGCTCCCGCGTGGTCGTGTCAGGCACCGCGCGCGCGGCGACGAGCGGGCGGCGGGCAAGGACCCGGTCACCGTCCGTGACGATGACCTCCCCGAGTTTCTGGCCGCGCCGGACCGGCAGGCTGACCATGGTCGGCGCGACGACCCTTTCCTCGAAGCTCGTGTCGGGGCGCAGCCGGACGACGGCCTCCGCTCCTTCGGCCGCTACAAGCCCCACGCGCGCGTCGGAGAAGGGGATCGCCGCGGTCGCGTAGCGATCGCCGGCGCGCACGAGCGTGACGCGCCCGTACTGGTCGAAGCCCCACTCGAGCAGCTTCGCGAGGTCGGCGTTGCGGCGCTCCCGGTCCGGGCTGCCGAGGATCACAGCGTAGACGGAGAGGCCGTGTCGCCAGGCTGCGGCCACCTGGCTCCAGCCCGCTCCGCCCGTGTGGCCGGTCTTCACGCCGACGAGGCCGGGAAAGGTGTAGAGCAGGTCGTTCCACGTGCGGACCGTGCGCCCGCCCCCGATTCGCGCCGCCCGCTTGCGGACGAGCCCCCGGGCAACCCGATTCGCCATGGCCTTGCGGGCCAGCACGAACGTGTCGTCCGCGGACGAGTAGTGGCCGGCCGTGTCGAGCCCGTCCGGACGGACGTAGCGCGTGTCGTCGAGTCCGAGCTCCCGGGCCTCGGCGTTCATGAGCCCGACGAAGCGCGCGACGCTCCCGTTCCCCACGTTGGTCGCGAGCGCGTACGCGGCGTCGTTCGCGCTCTGGATGAGCGCGGCAGCGAGCAGGTCGCGCACCGACAGCCTCTCGCCCGCGCGGAGGGAGACGGTGGACTCGCCGATCGAGGGCGCCGGGCCTCGCACGGTAACGACCTGCCCGGGCCGCCGGTGCTCGAGCGTGACGAGCGCCGTCATCAGCTTCGTGATGCTGGCCATCGGCACGCGGGCGTCGGCGTTTCGCTCGTAGAGGATCTCCCCCGTCTTCCCGTTGCCGACGAGCACTGCTTTCGCCGCGACGCGCGGCGGAGGAGCGCCTGCGGCCTGCCCGACGCAGGCGAGCAGGAGCACCGCGCAGAGGACGAGGGCGAGGCGGCGGAGCACCATCGTCAGGCTATAACTCCCGGGATGGAGCCCGCCGCAGACGACACGCAGAACAAGCCCGCCCGCGTCCGCGGCGTGGAGCGCTCGCTCCTGGTGCAGGTCGGCGATCTCGGCGGCTTCGAGCTTCGCCCCACGCGCGTCTTCATCTGGGCCGGCGAGGAACGCGTGGCCTCCCAGCGCGTCCTCCCCCTCGGCAGCCCGCCGCGGAACATCCGCATCCCGCGGCGGCCTCGCGAGGTCAATGCCGGCTCCGTGCACGTGCGGATGTTGGGCAACCCGCTCATGACGGTCGCTCTCGCAGGCGTACAGGCGGCGCGCAAGCTCAAGCAGACGGCCACGGACTGACGGTGCCCCTCCCAGCAATACACGCCTGCTTCTGACCCGCGATCACACTGCGCCAGAGCGCACCCTCGCCCTTTCCAAGGCTGCCCAGCCTTGCCTGCGGCCGAGTGCACGCTCTGGCTTGGTGCTCGCAACCCAGAAGCTAGGCAGCATTACTGGAAGGAGCACTATCTAACCCGGATGCGTTCGCCGGGGTTGATGGCGAGCGGGTCGACGCCCGGGTTGAGGCGAAGGAGCTCCTCGGTGGTCGTGCCGAAACGAACTGCGATCGACTCCAGGGTGTCGCCCGCGCGCACCCGGTAGAACCGTCTCCGGGACGGCGTCTGCTGGGTACCCGTGCCGGTCCCTCCGTTCGCGACGGGATTCGTCGGCACCGTAGCCACCGTCGGCGCTCCGTCGTCCGTCCCGTCCGAGCTCAGCCCGTTCTGCACGAGGAGGACGAGCACGATTGCCGCGGCCGCGAAGGCGAGCGGCGCGAGGAAGCGCGCGGCCCAGACCCGGAGCCTGTCCTCGCTCACCAGCCGGACGCCGCCCAGACCTCGCCGCGCAGGCGGGCGGATTCGGCCGCGGCGGCCTTGCGCCAGTCCGCCCCGTCGACGCGGAAAGCGTAGATCACCGCGCGGGAGACCGGGACGAGCGCGCTTGCCGGGCCGCTCGTGAAGGCGCGCGCGACATCCGCCGGGGTCGCGCCCTGCGCACCGATGCCCGGCAGGAGCAGGACCGCCTGCGGCATGAGCCTCCGCGCCTCCCCGACCGCGCGCGGATACGTGGCTCCGACCACTGCGCCGACGCTCGACAGTCCGCGGTCGCCGACGAGCTCCGAGCCCCACTCGGCGACGAGCTCGGCCACGTGATGCCAGACGCGGCGCCCGTCCGACAGGGCGAGGTCCTGGATGTCCACGCTACCCGCGTTCGACGTCTTCACGAGGCAGAACAGCCCCGTCCCCGAGCGGCGGCAAGCCGCGAGAAAGGGCTCGATGGAGTCGCTTCCGAGATACGGGTTGACGGTGAGCGCATCGACGCGGGGGGCCTCGCCCGGGGGGCCCTCGAGGTACGCGTCCGCGTAGGCTCGGGCCGTGGAGCCGACGTCTCCGCGCTTGCCGTCGGCGACCACGAGCAGGTTGGCCGCACGGGCGTAGTCGCACACCTCTTCGAAGGCGCGCAGGCCGTCAGCGCCCAGGGTCTCGAAGAAGGCGAGCTGAGGCTTCACCCCGACGACGTACGGCGCGACCGCCTCGACGAGTCCCCGGCAGAAGCGGGCGACCGCGTCAGCCGCCGCCGCGCGGCTCACGTAGGTGTCCCCTCGCAGCTCGACCGGGAGCAGCTCGGGGCGGGGATCGAGCCCGACGAGGAGCTGGCTGCGCTTCCGCTCGACCGCCTCGCCAAGCCGGTCGGCGAACGACCCCGCCGCGGTGCGCTTCGCGGCTTCGAGCTCCTGCGCCATGTGCCTAGATTAAGCTACTTTCGGCCACGGACGAATGCACGCCTCGGCGATTTTCGCCTCGTCCAGCGGAAGCACCTCGAGCTCGGGTGGTGGGCGGCGGAGGAAGGAGCCGAGCAGGAGAAGCTCGTCGGCGTCCTCGGGCGCGAGCGAGGGAACCGCCGCGCGCGCAGCCGTGAGCCCGGCCCGGATCTCGAGGAGAGCGCCGGCGCCGGCGGGCAGGGTGCGCACGGCGGCGACCCGGCCTCCGGAGACGAAGATCGCGCGGCGAAACCCTCCCTCGCCGGCCGGTGCGAGCACGCAGATCTCGGCCGCGCGCAAGCGCTCGAGCGCAGCCAGCTCGCGGACGACCGCCTCGAGCGCGCGGACGCGATCGCGCAGGCGCGCGGCGTCTTCAAAGCGCAGGCAGGCGGCCAGGTCCTGCAGGCGAGCGCGCAGGCGCGGGAGCGGCCCGCCTGCCACAAGGGCGTCGACCTCCACGGGCGTCGCCTCCTGGAGGGCTCGGGCGGCAAGCGCTGCCCGCCGCCGGCTGCGAATCGGGCCCAGCGGGCCAGGCTGACGGGAGACGACGTAGCCGTCGCCGCGGCGGCGCAGATACACGTAGCGGTCGGGCCGCCCTCCGCGTGCATTCGCGGGAGGGCGCAGCTCCCGGATGAGCCGGAGCTCCTCGAGCGCGGCCTCGAGCTCCGAGCCGAGCACACGCCACTCGATGCGCTCGACGGCGCCTAGCGCCGCCTCGACCGCCGGCCGCTGCCGGTCGCTGCGGAAGTAGGAGCGGAGACGCGCCCGCAGGTCGCGGGCGCGGCCGACGTAGAGCACCTGGCCGTGCCGGTCGCGGAACAGGTAGACGCCCGGCCTCGTCGGGGCTCCGAACGCGAGCGACCGCTTGTCGTACACGCGCCGGCCCCTGGCGGCGGCCAGCTCGGCGAGGTCGGCCACGGTCTCCGCGCCCCGCTCCTGCGCGAGCCCGACTAGGGCGACGAGCACCTCGGCCGTCGCCTGCGCGTCCGGAAGCGCGCGGTGGCACGGCCGCACGGACGTCCCGAAGAAGTGGGCCAGCGAGGCCAGCCCGACGCGGCGGAGCCGGCCGGCAAGCAGGCGACGCGCGAGAGCTGCCGTGTCCACCACGGGCGCCGCGATCCGCCGCCCGGTCATCCTCTCGACTTCCCGGTCGAGGAAGGCAAGGTCGAAGCGCGCGTTGTGGGCGACGAGCACCGCGTCCCCGGCGAAAGCGAGGAATCGACGCACGGCGGTCTCGACCCGCGGCGCTCCGCTCAGGTCGCGGTCGACGATGCCCGTCAGGCTCGTGATGGCCGGCGGCAAAGGGACGCCGGGGTCGACGAGCGTCTGGAACGTGCCGGCCGGCAGGAGACCGTCCACACGGACGGCGCCGATCTCGCAGATACGCGCACGGGCGGAAGGAAGTCCTGTTGTCTCCAGGTCGACGACGACGTAGCGGGCCGCCTCGAGCGGTAGGCGCGCACCCGGCGGGTCCGCGAGCGCAACGGCCCGGCCGCGCCAGGCGAGCCGCGCGTCGCCCGCCACCACGTCCTCGAGCAGGCTGCGGGCCAGCCCCTCCGGCACGTGTCGGAGCGCAAAGAGACGGCAGGCGGCCTCCTCGGCGGACACGGGCCCGCGGCGTTCCTCGATCAGCTCCACGAGCCGGTCGGCCGCGTCGAACGCCAGCTGCATGCACCTTATGATAGACGAACATACGTTCGCGTTACAAGCTCTCGGCAGGCAGCACAACGGGGCCGCCTCGGCGGCCCCCGCAGTGCTCTCAGTCGGTTGGAGGGGCTAGCGGCCGGCTAGAAGGAGCTCTGCTCCTTCAGGGCCGCCTTCAGCTGGCTGCCTGCCGAGAATTTGGGCACCGTCGCAGCCGGGATGTGAACGCGCTCGCCGGTGCGCGGATTGACGCCCTGGCGCGCGCTGCGCTGTTGGGGCGAGAACTTTCCGAATCCCGTGAACGACACCGAGTCGCCGCTCTTCAATGCATCGGTGACCGAGTCCAGAAACGCGTCCACAGCTGCGCCCGCATCGCGCTTCGAGAGTCCGCTCCTGGCCGCGACCTTGTCGGTGAACTCCGCTTTCGTCACTTTGCCCTCTCCTTTTCCGATTGCCTGAGAACCGCCGAACACCCTAACACCTCCCCCCTGGAGCAAGCAACCATGCGGGTTTGCGGGGGGGTTTTCAGGTTCCGAGAACGTCTTGCGCGCGGAAGAGCGCATGGAGCCGAACGGCCATGCTCGCGAGCGCCTCAGACCCGCCCTCCTCCCGGTCGACGACGCACACCGCGTTCCCGCAGGCGAGCCCCGCGGCTCTGAGGGCGTCCACCGCCGCGGCGGCGGCGCCGCCCGACGTGACGATGTCCTCGAGCAGGCAGACTTCCTCACCCTCCGCGTACTCGCCCTCCAGGAGGTTGGCGGTGCCGTAGTCCTTCGCCTCGCTGCGGACGATCAAGAACGGCAGGCCCGAGGCGAGGGAGGCCGCCGCGGTCAGCACGACCCCGCCGAGCTCGGGGCCGGCGAGCCGTGCGGCGCCCGGAGCGGCCTCGCGGGCGCGCGCCGCGAGACGCTCACCGAGCGCGCCGAGGAGTTCTGGGCGCGTCTCGAAGCGGTACTTGTCCAGGTAGTAGCGCGAGCGGCGGCCCGAGCGGAGGACGAACTCTCCCTCGAGGTAAGCGTGCTCGCGGATGCGCCGCGCGAGCTCGGCGTCCGTCATGCGGGCGGAGCCCCGACCATCCGCGCCCGCGCCAGGGTCCGCCGCGCGATCGGCAGGAGGCGCGCCCCCTCGGGCGAGTCACCGGCGAGCGAGACCATGGACCCGTCCGCGTAGTAGAGGTCGACGTGCTCGCGGCTCCGCCCCCGACGGAGCTTCCAGACGGCCGCTCCCGCGACGGAGCCGGCCGCCACGAGCGCAGCGGCCACCTTACCTTTAGCCATCGCCGGCCTCCTTCGGCTCCGCCTTCTTGCGTCGCCGGGGAGCCGGCTTCTTCTTCTCCTCCGGCGCCGGCGGCTCTTCCCCGACGAGGCGCAGGCACGTCTTGAGGTCATAGAAGACGAGCCCGACGGTCGGCTCGGCCCCGGTGACGGCGGAAACGATGTTGTTCGCGTCGCGGACGACGAAGACGCACCCTTCGGGCGTCGCGGCCTGGAGCTGGACGAGGCTCTCCGCGCTCGCCGGGGACGTCGCCTCGGCTTCGCGCAGGAGCTCGAGCGCCGCCTCCGCCACGCCTTTGGCACGCTCGTTGTCGTCGTAGGTCGACGCGAGGACGGCTCCGTCCGCGCCCGCGAGAACGGCGGACTCGATCTGCGAAGAGATCTCGGTCAGGTCGGCTAGCGCCTGTGCGGCCTCCATCCCTGCAGAACCTAACACCTACACTCCTTCCGCGAGTGCATCAGGTGCTGTCGAAGTTCCTCGCCGACCGCGGCACGCATCTCGCGGCGATGATCGCGTACTTCGCGCTACTTGCCTTCGTCCCGCTCCTTTTCCTCGCTCTCTCGCTCATCTCCCTTGCGGGCGAGCAGAGCGAGTCGAGCTACCTCGTCGAGGAGCTCCAGCGCACGTTCCCCAAGAGCTCGGTCGACCGGCTGTTGGACGTCGTCACCGAAATCCAAGAGCAGGCGACCGAGCTCTCGGTCATCGGCGGCATCGGGCTCATCTGGGCGGCGCTCGGATTCTTCAGCGTGCTCGAGTCGGCGTTCAACATCGTCTACGGCCTGCCCAACCGTTCGTTTCTGCGCCAGAAGCTGCTCGTGCTCGTGCTCACTGCCGCCTCCCTCGTCACGCTCTTCGCCGCCCTCGTGATCGCTTCGGTCGGCGGCGACCTGGTGGAGCGGGCCGGCGTCGCAAGCGGCGTCCTCTCGTACGTCTACGCGCTCCTCACCTCTACCGCCGTCATCTTCCTGCTCATGTGGGGCCTCTACCACCTGCTCACGAACGCCGCGCTGACGTGGCGTGAAACGCTTCCCGGCGCGGTGTTCGCCGCGCTCCTCCTGCAGGCGAGCTTTCAGATCCTGCCCCTATTCGTGCGATTGACGCGGGAGCTGGTCGCGCTGCAGGCATTCGGGGGGCTCGTGATCCTGCTCGTCTGGCTCTACGTGATGGCGAACATCCTGGTGCTGGGCGCCGAGGTGAACTGGTGGCTGAGCCGGGGACGCGCCGAGGCGGCCACGCCTGGGGCGGGCCTGGCCTAGATGGTTGATCGGGAAGTGTGGTGCCGTCGGAGGCGTCCGTGACCAAGCATGAGGCCGCGATCATTCCGAGCTCGTACCGAGGAGGTACGGGCGAGGAACGAGCGTGGACTCAGGCGATGCGTCACGGGCGTCATCCGGCGGTGCCACGGTTCCCGGTCAATTTCCGGTCAAGCATCTAGTCGGCCGTGCCGACGCGGTCCTCGAGCGCCTCGAGGACGCACCGCTCGATCTCGGGCTGGTGCTCCATGAGGCTGCGAAAGGACTGCCGCGTGAGGACGAAGAAGCGGAGCGGGCTTTCCGCGGTCACGGTCGCCGTGCGGCGGGCGGACTCCCAGACGAGCGCGATCTCGCCGAAGAAATCGCCCTGGCCTAGCCGACGGACCTCCTGGCCGTCCTTGGAGACCGAGACCTCGCCGTCGACGATCACGAAGAACTCGCGCCCGATGTCGCCCTCGCGGGCGAGCACCTTTCCCGCCTTGACCTCCATGTCCTCGGTCACCTTGGCGAGCTCGACGAGATCACGCCGAGAAAGGGTGTTGAAGAGGGGCGCTTCCCCGAGCGCATCCGCCTTGGTGTCGTGCGAGAAGAGCTGCATGCGCCGACTTTACATCGCACGAGCGGCGTTTCCTACGGCAGCGCGCAGCACGGCGGCCGCCCGTGCTCGATGGCTGTGCAGGCTCTTCCAGCCGTCGCCGAGCTCGGCGACAGTGCGCGCCGCCTCTCCCTCGGGAACGAAGACGGGGTCGTAGCCGAAGCCGCCCGAGCCGCGCGGCTCCCCGGCGATCGCGCCGGCGAGCGTGCCCGTGCCGCGAAACTCCTCGGACCCGGGCGCGAGGAGCACGAGTTCCGAGACATAACGCGCACGGCGTCCCGGCATACCGACGTCCCGGAGCTCAGCGAGAAGGCGGGCGACGTTGTCTTCGTCGCTCGCCCCCGGTCCGGCGTAGCGGGCGGAGCGAATCCCGGGGCCACCGCCGAGCCCGTCCACCTCGAGGCCGGAGTCCTCCCCCAGCGTCCACGCATCGGGCTCGCCGACCGAGCGCCCGAACTCGGCCTTCGCACGGGCGTTCGCGTAGAAGGTCTCGCCGGTCTCCTCGGGCAGGCCGGCCGTCTCGAGCGCCTCCAGCTCCCAGCCGGGCAGGAGCGTCCTGAGCTCGCGGAGCTTGTGCGGGTTCCCGGAGGCGAGGACGACCTTCAGTCCGTCCACCGGACCGCGGTGACGTGCTCGAGTGCTCCGAGGTCGTCGACGAGGCGGGTCTCCGCGGCGCCGAGCGGCACGTCGAGCTCCACGCGCACCTGCCGGCGGTTCTCCTCGTCCTCGAACTCGACCCGGCTCAAGCGCACCCGGCGCCCCTCGATCACCGAGAGCACGTCGCCGATGGGACGGTCGCGCGGGAGGTCGATCTCGAGGATCCGTCCTTCGCGGCGTAGGCGGGAGAGCAGGCCCCCCTCCACCCAGCGCAGCGGCCCGAGGCACACGAGCACGACGCCGGTGGCGATGAGCGCGGCCGAGTAGTAGCCGGCGCCCGCGGCCATGCCGATGGCGGCGACCACCCAGAGGCCGGCCGCCGTCGTCAGCCCGCGCACCGAGAGGCCTTGGCGGATGATCGCGCCGGCCCCGAGGAAGCCGATCCCGGTGACGATCTGGGCCGCTATGCGCGTCGGGTCGAAGACGACCCCGTCCCGTGTCGAGAAGTCGAAGTCGGCCCAGCCGTAGGCGGAGACAATGGTGAAGACCGCCGAGCCGACGCCGACGAGCAGGTGCGTACGCAACCCGGCCGCCCGCTCGCGGAGCTCCCGCTCCAGTCCGATGGCTCCGGTCAGCGCCGCCGCGACGACGATACGGACCAGCAGGTCCCACCACTCGACGTCAGGCATCGCTCACCGCCTCCTCCTGTTTGGCGCCGATCTCGGCGATCCCAGTCGCGGCGAGGTCGAGGAGCGCGTCGAGCTGCGCGCGCGTGAAGGGGACGCGCTCGGCCGTCGCCTGCACCTCGATCAGGCGGCCGTCGCCGGTCATGACGACGTTCATGTCCACCTCGGCGGCGGAGTCCTCCTCGTAGTCGAGATCGAGCAGCGCCTCGCCGTCGACGACGCCCACCGAGACGGCCCCGACGAGATCGGAGGGCGCGGGCAGGCCCATGCGCCGCGCGGCCCGGGTAAGCGCGACCCAGGCGCCCGAGATCGCGGCGGTGCGCGTCCCGCCGTCCGCCTGGAGGACGTCGCAGTCGATCCAGACCGTGCGCTCACCCAGCGCCTCCAGGTCGTAGACCGCCCGCAGCGAGCGGCCCAGCAGCCGCTGAATTTCTACCGTGCGCCCCTTCTGCTTCCCCGCGCTTGCCTCGCGCTGGGTTCGCGTTCCGGTCGAGGCGGGCAGCATCCCGTACTCGCCGGTGAGCCAACCGCGCCCGCGACCCGCGAGCCAGCGCGGCACGCCCTCTTCGAGCGTCGCGGTGCAGAGCACACGCGTGCGGCCGAAGGAGATGAGCACGGACCCGTGCGCCTGCTCGACGAAGTCCGTGACGGAGCTCGACGGCCCGCAGCTCGTCCGGGCGCCGGCCTTCCCGGCTCACTTCTTCACACTCCCGGCACACTCCGCGCGCCACGACCGCGCTTTTCGGCAGTAGGCTCGAAGTGGGTGGTGGTCCGGGGTGGCCCCAAGGTAAGACGCGTCAAACTAATCACGCCGCTGCGTGCTCGAGCTCGCGGACGGTCACCTGCTCGACCGTGGCGATCGGCAGCTGGAGGAAGCGTTCCCCGAGCACCCGGAACTCGTCCGGCCCGCCGGTGGTCAAGAAGCGGAGGACGCCCTCACGCGCCTCGTTGTTCTCGACGCTCTTGCGCCGCAGTGTCTCGGCGACCTCGCGGGCCGTCTCCTCCGCCGAAAAGACGAGCGTGATGCCGCGCCCGAAGACGCGCTCGAAGACGCGGCGAATCATGGGATAGTGGGTGCATCCGAGGATGACGGTGTCCACGTGCGCGGCCTTCAGGGGCGCGGCATACTCGCGCACGGCCGCATCGAGCTCCTCGCCGACGACGCCTGCCTCGATGAGCGGGACGAGCCTGGGGCAGGCGACGGACGTGACCGTGGCGCCGGCGTCCAGCGCATGCACAATCTCCTCATAGCGACCGCTCGCCACCGTCACCTCGGTGGCGAGCAGGCCGATGCGCCGGTTGCGCGTCGCCTGGACCGCTGCGTGCGCCTCGGGAACCAGCACCCCGACGATTGGCACGGCGAGCGCCTCCTGCAACGCTGGCAACGCCGCCGAGGTGGCCGCGTTGCAGGCCGCGACGATGAGCTTGACGCCGCTCTGCTCGAGGTACGAGGCGATCTCGTGGGCGAAGCGGCGAACCTCCTCCTGCCGGCGCGGCCCGTACGGGCAGCGGGCGCCGTCGCCGAGGTAGACGAAGTCCTCGTGCGGCAGCGTCACGATGCACTCGTGCAGGACTGTCAGGCCGCCTGCGCCCGAGTCGAAGATCCCGATCGGCCGCGTGTCCACCCGCTCGATTCTACGGAGGGCGCCGGGTAGCGCAGGCTTTACGCATCGCTCCTCGCGCTAGCGTTCCCCTCGTGCTCGAAGTCTGGAACGCGACTGACCCGCTCGCCGAGGTCGAGTCGTACCTGCGCGCCGCCGGTTTCTTCGGAGGCGGCGGCGAGGGCACTGTCGCAGACGTCTTTCTCGCCTACCGGATCTCGCATGGCCTCCGCCGCGCGCCCTGGCCCGACCCTCCCGAGCCCTGCCCGCTGCCGCTCGCCGCCGTCCGGATTCACCGGGAAGCCGAGCCCGCGCGACCCTCGGGCACCATCAGGATCGGCGAGTGGGCGCGCACGTGGGAGGACGCAGCGTACGCGCGCGCGATCGAGGCAGTCCAGGCCGCGATCGGGAGGGGAGACGTCTACCAGGTCAACCTCGTCCAGCACCTCTCCGCGCCCTTCGACGGCGAGCCGGCGGGGCTCTCCTCCCGCCTCGCGCGACTCGGTCCGCTCCACCCGCGGCCGCTCGAGGGCGACGGGTGGGCGATCGTCTCCGCCTCCCCCGAGCTCTTCCTCGCCCGGCGCGGACGCCGCGTCTGGACGATGCCGATCAAGGGCACGCGGCCGCCGGGCGTCACAGGCGAGCTCCGGGACTCCGAGAAGGACGCCGCCGAGCACATCATGATCGTCGACCTGGAGCGGAACGACCTCTCGCGCGTGTGCGAGCCGGGAAGCGTGCGCTGGCCGGAGCTCATGCGCGAGCGCCCTCTCGCGGGGGTGACGCATCTCGTCACCACAGTGGAGGGTCGCCTGCGCGAGGACGTCGGATTGGCCGACCTCCTCCGCGCCACGTTCCCGGGCGGGTCGGTCACGGGCGCGCCGAAGATCTCTGCCGTGGACCACATCGCCGCCCTCGAGCCGGTCGGCCGCGGTGCCTCGATGGGGGCGCTGGGCCGCGTCTACCCGAACGGGGACCTCGACCTCGCGCTCACAATCCGGACGTTCGCCGTCGCCGAGGGGCGCATCCATCTCTGGGTGGGGGGCGGGATCGTCTGGGACTCCGATGCCGGCGCCGAGATCGAGGAGTCCTGGACGAAGGCGCGGCCGCTGCTTGCCGCGCTCGGAAGCCCGCTCCGGGAGGCAGTGGTGACGTGAGGCTCCTGGCGCTCGCGGTCGGAGGGCGCGGGGTGGTCGACCCCGAGGAGCCCGTCCTCCATGCGGACGATGAGGCCTTCCTGCGCGGACGCGCGGCCTTCGAGACGATCCGCGTGTACGGCGGCCAGCCCCTTCAGGCTCGAGGAGCACCTGGCACGTCTCGCCGGCTCTGCCGCCCGCCTCGACCTGGCGCAGGTGGACGCGCACGACTTCGCCGCGCTCGCCCGCTCGGCGCTCGAGGCTGCGGGTATCGGAGACGCCGTCCTCCGCCTCTACCTGACGGCCGGACGGGAAGGGGGCGGGCAGCCGGTCGCGCTCGCCCTGGTTAGCGAGCTGCCGCCGCACCTGGACGAGCTCCGCGCACACGGCCTCAAGCTGATATCCGCCCGACTGGGTCTCGAGCCCAGCCAGCGCGCGACGGCGCCCTGGATGCTCGGCGGGGTCAAGTCCACGAGCTACGCAGTGAACATGGCCGCCCAGGCGGAGGCGGAACGGCGCGGCGCCGACGATGCCGTCTTCCTCGCCAGCGGCGACATCGTCCTCGAGGGCCCCGTGACCAACGTGTGGTGGCGCTACGAGAGAGAGCTGTGGACGCCGGCGCTCGAGCTCGGCATCCTCGCCGGCGTCACGCGCGCGACTGTCCTCGCGGAGGCCGCGACACTGGGGTACCAGGTCCGGGAGGGCGCGTTCCCGCTCACGCACCTGGCCGCCGCCGAGGAGGCGTTCACCTCCTCCACCGTGCGGGAGATCATGCCTGCCGTCGAACTCGACGGCGTCGCCGTCGGGGAAGGCGCGCCCGGGCCCGCGGCCCGCGAGCTGCAAGAAGCTCTCCGCGCGGCGGCCCGGCGATGAGCAACCCGCGCGTCCTGACTGCTGCGGAACGAGCCGACGTCTGGTCGCGGGCCGAAGATCTCGACGAGGACGTCTGGCCCGAGTACAACCGCCACGGCGATGTCCTCAACCGGTACTGGGGCCGGCTCGACGAAGACTTCGCGGAGTTCCAGTTCGTCCTCTACGACGAAGAGAAGGACGAGCTCCTTGCCCAGGGGCACACGATCCCCTTCCCCTGGGACGGCACGGCCGACGGCCTTCCAGCCGGAATCGACGGGGTCGTGGTCGAGGCCTTCGACGCGCTGGCCGAGGGTCGGCGGCCGACCGCGCTCTCCGCGCTCGCCATCGAGATCCCTCCGGAGCGACAGCGCGGCGGCCTGAGCAGCCTGATGCTCGCCGGCATGCGCGACATCGCGGCCGCGCACAGCCTGGCCGACCTGGCCGCTCCTCTGCGGCCGACCTGGAAGGAGCGCTACCCGCTCACGCCCATCGACCGCTATGCGGCCTGGACGCGCGAGGACGGCCTACCGTTCGACCCGTGGATCCGGCTCCACGCACGGCTCGGCGGGCAGATCCTCGCGGCCGAGCCGCGGTCGCTCCGGATCACCGGCACGGTCGAGGAGTGGGAGGAGTGGACGGGGATGCGCTTTCCGGAGAGCGGCGCGTACGTGTTCCCGCAGGGGCTTGCTCCCCTCGAGATCGACCGTGAGGCCGACCTCGGGAGCTACTGGGAGCCGAACGTCTGGGTCCGGCATCCGGTCGCCTAGCTGCCTTTCCCTACACTCACCTCCGTGCGCGTCCTCTCCGTCATCCACCAGGCCGACGGGCCGAGCGGCGTCTTCGCCGACGTCGTCGCCGAGGACGGGCATGAGCTCGTCGAGTGGAACCTTGGCCAGGAGCATCGGCTGCCGGAGAGCGAATTCGAGGCCGTGCTCGTCTTCGGAGGCGCGATGCACGTCGACGAGGAGGAGCGGCACGGCTGGCTGCGGGAAGAGGACGCATTCCTCCGGAGACTCGTCGCCCAGCGGGTCCCGGTCCTCGGCGTCTGCCTCGGCGGGCAGCTCCTCGCCAAGGCGCTGGGCGCGCGGGTGCGGCGGATGCCGAGCCCGGAGGTGGGCTGGCACCCGGTGGCGCTGACCGCCGAGGGCGCGGCCGACCCCGTCCTCGGTGGGCTTCCGGCGCGCTTCCAGGCGCTCCAGTGGCACAGCTACTCCTTCGAGGTCCCGAGCGGCGCGGTCCTCCTGGCCGAGAACGACCGCTGTCCTCAGGCCTACCGGGCGGGTGAGGCGGCCTGGGGGCTCCAGTTCCACGCCGAGGTGACGCGCGGGATGCTGGACGCGTGGATCGAGAGCGCGCGGCGCAGAGGGGACGGGTCGCTCGACCTCGGGTCACTGCGCGCGATGAGCCCCGAGCGCATCGGGCGCTGGAACGAGCTCGGCCGTTGGATCTGCAGGGGCTTCCTCGAGGTCGCCGAGCGGGTCAGGAAGCCCGCCGCGACCACTCGTGCCACGACCCCGCGTAGTTGACGGCGTCGAGGCCGGCGGCCCGCAGGAGCGCCGCCGCGATCTCGGAGCGGGAGCCGGAGTGGCAGTAGGCGACGATCGGCCTGGACGCGTCCACGCCGCGCTCCGCCAGCAGGGCGGCGACATCCGGGCCTGCCGCGTGTAACTCGTCCACCTCGACGTTCACCGCCCCGGCGATGTGCCCCTGGCGCGGGTCGCACGGGTAGCCCGACTCCCCCTCGTACTCGGCAGCCGTGCGCACGTCGAGGAGAGATATCGAGCCCTCCTCGAGCAGGAGCGCGAGCTCGTCCGCGGTCACAGGACCTCCCGGAGGAAGCCGAGCAAGGCTCTCTCGAGCTCCGCAGGCCGTTCCAGCGGGATGAGGTGCCCTGACCCGGCAATGCGCAATAAACGTGCATCGGCGAGCGCCGCGGCCATCTCCTCCGCGTCGGCCGGAGGCGTCAGTCCGTCCTCCTCGCCCACGAGGACGAGCGCGGGAACGTCGATCTCGGCGAGCGTGGGCCGCGAGTCGGCCCGGTCACGCATCGTCTCCAGGGTCGCCGCGAGTCCGGTGATGGGCTGCTCGAGCGCGATCGCTCGCACCCGCGCGACGAGCTCGGGATCGGCGTCAGGGGCGAAGAGCCTCGGACCGGAGTGCTCCCAGAACGCCTCCTTGCCAGCCTCTCCGAGCAGGCGAATCGTGTCGTCGCGCGCGTTCTTCTGCTCCGGAGAGTCCGGGGAGGCGCGGGTGCCCACCAGCGCAAGCGCGCGGATGCGCTCCGGCGCCTGCCGCCACAGCTCGAAGGAGAGGTAGCCGCCCATGGAGGAGCCCACGGGGACGAGGCCGCCTGCGACCGCGCTGAGGACGCGCTTCGCCCACCTGTCGAAGCCGATCTCGGGCGGGTCGCCGGGGAGATCGGGCGCCGCGACGCGGTAGCCCTCCTGCGCGAGCGCCGCGCGCTGCGCCTCCCACATCCTCGAGTCGAGCGGAAACGCGTGCAGGAGCAGAACGGTCACCTCGGCCACGGCGTGCGATGCTACCCGTCCCATGGCCTTCCGGCTCGCTCCCGGCCGCCCACCCGCCGTCGCCGGCGAGGCGATGGTCGCGACGAGCCAGCCGCTCGCCACCCGGGCGGGGCTAAGGATGCTCGAGCGCGGCGGGAACGCGGCGGACGCGGCGCTCGCCGCAGCGGCCGTCCTCTGCGTGACCGAGCCGATGTCGACCGGCGTCGGGGGCGACGCGTTCGCGCTCGTGTGGGACGGGGAGGCTCTGCACGGCACTGGATGCGGCCGGGCCCGCGCCGCGCACCGCCACGCCGACGACGGCGGTCGAGACCACCGGCCCGCGGTCGGTGACGGTCCCGGGCGCGGTGGCGGGCTGGGCGGCGCTCGCCGGGCGCTTCGCCCGCTTCGGGCTGGACACGCTCCTGGCCGACGCGATCGCGGCAGCGGAGCAGGGCTTCGCTGTCGGCCGCGTGACGGCGGGCGCCTGGACCCTCCCGCCTCTCCCGCGGCCGGGCAAGCACATGCGCCTCCCCGAGCTTGGCGCGACGCTCCGGCGCATCGCGGCGGAGGGCCCCGACGCCCTCTACCGGGGAACGGTGGCCGAGGCGATCGCGGCGGTCACGTGGCTCGAGGAGGACGACCTCGCCGGGTACCGGCCGCGCTGGGTCGAGCCGCTCGTCGCTCGACTACCGCGGGACAGCGGTCTGCGAGCTGCCGCCGCCGACCCAGGGCGTAGCGGCGCTCGAGGGGCTCGGGCTGCTCGGCCTCGGCGAGCCGACGTTGGCCGCGCAGGTAGAGGCCGCCGCCCTCGCTCTCGCAGACGCCTGCGAGCACGTGCGCGACGGCGCGGACGTCACTCACCTCCTCGACGACACGCACCTGCGCCGGCGCCGCGAGGAGCCTGTGGCCGCGGTCGCAGGTCCCGCCGGCGGCACCGTCTACCTGTGCGCGGTGGACGGGGACGGTCTCGCCGTCTCTTTCATCCAGAGCCTGTACGAAGGCTCGGGGATCGTGGCACCCGGCACCGGGATAGAGCTCCAGAACCGCGGTGCGTGCTTCGCCGTGAACGGGGCCGTCGAACCGGGCCGCCGCCCCTACCACACGATCATCCCCGGGATGCTCCTCCGCGACGGGCGCCTGCACGGCCCGTTCGGGGTGATGGGCGGCTTCGTCCAGGCTCAGGCGCATGTGCGAGTCGTGTCCGGCCTCCTCGACGAGGGCCTCGACCCTCAGGCCGCGCTCGACCTGCCGCGCTTCCGCGTCGAGGGGAACACTGTCCTCCTGGAGGAGGGGCTGTGGGAGCGAGCGGACGAGCTCGCCTCGCTCGGGCTCCGGCCCGTGCCGAGCACGGAGGCGGAGCCCTTCGGAGGCGGCCAGGCGATCATCGCCGAGGGCGACGTCCTTCTGGGCGGCTCCGACGCGCGCAAGGACGGCTACGCAGCGGGGATCTAGCCCGTTTCAGGGCGGGTGCGCGGCGCGTAGCGGTGGTGGAGGTCGAGCATGTTTCCGTCGGGGTCCTCGAAGAGCGCCTGGTGGCAGACGCCGCTGTCGATCGTGTCTCCGTTGAACTCGACCCCGCGGGACACGAGCTCGGCGCGGGCGGCCTCGACGTCGTCGACTCGCAGCGCGATGGGAACCTTGTGAGGCTGGAAGGGGATGCCCAGCGGCTCGCAGGCGATCACGGCGATGGTGACGGTGCCGTTTTCGAACTCTGCACCGACCGGCTCCTCTCCGGGGCGCTGCCACAGGCTCGAACGCTCCAGGCCGAGCACGTTGCCGTAGAAGTCCATCGCCGCGGTGAGGTCCCTGGTGGGCACCGATACGAAGTCGACGCCGGTGATCATCGCTGTTGAGGTGCTCATGGGTGGCTCCTGGGTCGGGGTTCTTCGGTCGAGGGTTCCTCGTCTACAAGGCCCGGTCGACCTCGATTGCGTCAGGATTCGCGGCGGCCTGCGCGTACCCGTCAACGCCGCGCTCGAGGCCGAACAGGCGGGCGAGGTCGCCGAGGAGCTCGGCCGGGAGCGGCAGCTCTGCGGGGCCCGTCCCCGTGCGCGCGACCGCGCGCACGGCCTCGGGGTCGGCTCCGGTGAGGCGCGCCATCAGCCGCGGGTTGGCGCCGAGCGCGATTACCTCGCCGGGCGGCAGCTCGCCGTAGTACTCGGGCACCGAGAGGTACTCGTCTACGACCCGGCCGCGCTCGAGAGCGACGTAGCGGACGACGGCGCCCTCCTCCACGCCCATGGTGAGGACGAACGCGCCCATCCGGTCGGAGATCTCCTTGGCCAGCCTCCTGAGCATCTCGGGCTCGCGGTCGCAGAGATCGTCGTAGGCTGCCGTCCAGCCGTCGTGCGGAGGGAGGACGACGCTCCCCTGAGACCTGCCCGGAAGCCGTGGGACGGTCTGGCGCACCGCCCGCAGGACTGCGTCGATGTCGTCCGTCTGGACGTGGACGGAGCCGAACGACTCCTCCTTCGCCTTCGCTCCCACATGGCTCTCGAGCGTCTCGAGGGGAGCCACGAGCAGACGGGCCGTCTCGAGGAAACCGGCGCGAATCCACGCATCGCCCGCGTCGTGAGTTGTCTCCACCTCGATCTGGTCGGCGCCGTCCGCGCGCGCCTGCTCGATGAGCTCGCGCAGAACTTCCTCGGTAGGGACGCCCTCGATCTTGGCCCGGTAGGTCATGCGGGAAGAACCCTAAGCGCCGTCAGCAGATAGTGCGCAGCCAGATTCGCATGGCGCGAAAATTGCGCCTGGAGGACGCGCGGATCCGTCACGCCGTAGAAGCGCTGCACGGCCTTCCGGAGGCCGAGGTCGCCGGCGGGCCAGGCGTCCGGCCTGGCGAGATGGCGGGCGAGGAACCAGTCGGCCGTCCACTCGCCGATCCCGGGAAGGGCGACGAGGCGCGCCTTCACCTCGTCGTCGGGGAGAACGGCGAGGGCATCCAGATCGACCTCGGCGCGCGCGAGCCCGACCGCGTACTCCGCCTTGCGCCGTGAGAAGCCCAGGCCGACGAGCTCCGCAGGCTCGGCGTGGGCGATCCGCTGGCGCGTGGGGAAGCCGTAGGCGCGTCCGGCCGGCCGGCCGAAGGCCTCGATCAGGCGGTTGCGGATGCTGAAGGCGGCGACGAGCGAGATCTGCTGGGCGGTGATGGAGGTTACGAGCGCCTCGAACGGATCCGGGGCAAGCGGCGGGCGCAGGCCGGCGAGCGCCTCGGCGATGGGGCCGAGCACGGGCTCCGTCGCCGCGAAGTCCGCGAACCCGTCCAGGTCGAAGGGCCCGCCCAGGTAGCGGCGCACCGGCTCGGCGAACGCGGGCTCGCCCGGCTCGATGCGGACGCCGCCCGGCGCGGGCTCGATCCGCACCTCGACGCCGTCGAAGACGCGGTGGAGGCCCTCGTCGTGCCACAGGTTCGCCAGGTCGGGCCCGAACGCCCGGAAGCGCTCCGTGGAGAGCTCCCAGTCGTACGGCTGCGGGAGCTCGACGACTATATGGTTGACCGGAAAGTGTGGTGCCGTCGGGGGCGTCCGTGACCGAGCGTGAGGCCGCGATCATTCCGAGCTCGTACCTGGAAGGTACGGGCGAGGAACGAGCGTGGTCTCAGGCGACGCGTCACGGGCGTCATCCGGCGGTGCCACGGTTTGCGGTCAGTTTCCGGTCAACCATTTATGTGCGCTCGAGGAGGCTGTCGGCGATCTCGTGGAAGTCGTCGAAGCGCTCGTACGGAACGCCCCGCTCCTCCAAGTACTCCGCGAGGCCGCGGGTCGCGAAGACCCGGTCCGAGGCCTCCGCCGCGCAGCGGTCGGAGTAACCGTCCCCGATGTAGACGATCTCGTCGGCGCCCGCGAACTCCTGGACGATCGACCGCTTGCAGGACTCGCCGCAGGCCTCGCAGTCGTCCGCGTACTGCCACTGCACGCGCCAGCCGTCGGGTCGGGGATCAACGCGGTTGGCATGGAGCTCGACCTCCAGCCCCTCCCGCTCGAGGATCGGCTCGATGAGCTCGTGGAAGCCGCTCGAGACGATGACGACCCGCCAGCCCCGTTCCTGCGCCATCTCGACGAGCTCGCGGAAGCCGGGACGGATCTCCACGGCCTCGAGCTCCCAGCGGACGACCTCGTCGAGCGGCTTGCGAACCGGCCGAAACTCACGGGTGATGACCTCGCGAAGCGGCATTCGGCCTTCGTCGAGTCCGTCCTCGACCTCCTGGTACACGACGGGATCGCCGAACACGCCCGCGATCGTGTCGAGGAGATCCATCGTCGTGACTGTGCCGTCGAAGTCGACGACCAGGGTCCTGCCGCTCAAAAGTGCGACGTCACCCCTGCGGGATCCTCGTCCGCGCTCGCCGCTTCGCGGGCCGCCTCCGCTTGCTCGTACCACGAGTACGCGTAGCCGGGATCGTCCATCTCGAGCGCAAGCTCGGTCAGGCGCAGCGGGTGGAAGGTGTCGCACATGACGGCGAGCTCGTGCGTCTCCGTCATCCCGATCGACTTCTCCGCGAGTCCGGGCTGAGGCCCGTGCGGAATGCCCGACGGGTGCAGGGTGACCGAGCCGATCTCGATCCCCTTGCGCGAGGAGAAGTTCCCGTCCACGTAATAGATCATCTCCTCGCTGTTCAGGTTCGAGTGGTGGTAGGGGATGGGGATGGCGAGCGGGTCGAAGTCGAGCTTGCGCGGGCAGAACGAGCAGATCACGAAGTTGCGGCCCTGGAAGGTCTGGTGCGACGGGGGCGGCATGTGGATCCGCCCCGTGATCGGCTCGAAGTCGTTGATCGAGAACGTCCACGGGTAGACGTAGCCGTCCCAGCCGACGACGTCGAAGGGGTGGTAGTCGAGCACGTACGTCTGGTAGCCGTCTTTCACGCGCACCTTGACGACGTGCTCGCCGCGGTCGGTGTGCGTCTGGAGCTCCTGCGGAGGATGGATGTCGCGGTGGTAGTAGGGCGCGTGCTCGAGCAGCTGCCCGTACTCGTTGCGGTAGCGCCGGGGAATCTCGATGAGCCCGGGTGAGTTGAAGACGACGTAACGCTGTTCGCCCTCCGGCACGAAGCGGTACGTCGTCCCGCGCGGGATCACGACGTAGTCCCCCTCGGCGTACGGGACGTCGCCGAAGATCGTCTCCAGCGTCCCCTTGCCCTCGTGGACGAAGACGACCTCGTCCCCTTCGCCGTTCCGGTAGAAGACTTCCATCGCCTCATTCGGGCGGCAGAGCGCGATCTCGACGTCGTCGTTCCACATGAGCAGCTTGCGGCCGGAGAGCGCGTCCCCGAAGGGAGCGAGCCCCATGGTGCGGAAATGCCGGTGCGCGTGGCCCTCCGGCACCCACTCCCGCCGCTCGATGGGCTCGAACTCCCCCACTTCCTTCACCCGGCAGGGCGAGTGCAGGTGGTAAAGGATCGACTCGTTCCCGGAGAAGCCCTCGAGCCCCATGACCTCCTCCGTCAGGAGCGTCCCGTTCTCCCGGAACTGGATGTGGCGCTTGCGGGGAAGGCGGCCGAGCCGCTGGTACGTGGGCATGGCGGAAGGATACCCGGGCCCCGCTCGGCGGCCCGGCCTACGCCACGGTGTTTCGCAGCAGGCCGATCCCTTCGATCTCGAGCTCGACGACGTCGCCCGCGCGCAGCCAGCGTCCGTCGCCGTGCTCGAGGATGCAGCCGGTGCCGACGGTTCCCGAGCCGAGGACGTCCCCCGGCAGGAGCCGGGTGTTCCGGGCTCCGTGGGCGACCAGGTCGTCCCACGTCCAGTGCATGTCGCCCAGGTTCCCGCGCGAGCGCTCCTCCCCGTTCACGCGCGCAACCATCTCGAGGCCCAGGTCGCCGAGCTCGTCCGGCGTGACGAGGACGGGCCCCAGGGTCGTGGCGAAGTCCTTTCCCTTCGCCGGCCCGAGCCCCACGGCCATCTCCATCTTCTGGAGGTCTCGCGCCGACCAGTCGTTCAGGATGGTGAAGCCGGCGATCGCTCCGCCGGCGCCGACCACCGCCGCCGCTTCGAGCTCGTAGTCCCACGCCGAGCTCTCGGCGGGGAAGACGATCTCGTCGTCGGGCCCGGAGATCGCAGCCGGGTTGGAGAAGTAGAAGACGGGGATCCGATACCAGTCCGGGGCGATTTCGAGCCCGCGCTGGGCACGGGCCGCGACCACGTGCCTCTCGAAAGCGTAGAAGTCGCGCACCGACGGCGGCCGCGGCACGGGAGGCCGCAAGCGCACGGCGGCCAGCTCGTGCTCGGCCACGTCGGCACCACCCGAGGCGAGCCAGTCGGCCAGAGAGGCAGCGTCCAGCTCGACGACCTGGTCGCCCTCCACCCGGCCGGGCGCCTCGCGTCCGTCGGCCTCGAACGTGCACAGCCTCACGAGCCAGAGTCTAGAAAGAGCCGGCGCGGGCGGTCTACAGGTTGCCGCGCAGGGCTTGCTCGCGCTCGATCGCCTCGAAGAGGGCCTTGAAATTGCCCTCTCCGAAGCCGACGGCGCCGTGGCGCTCGATCACCTCGAAGAAGAGGGTGGGCCGGTCCTGGGCGGTCTTCGTGAAGATCTGGAGCAGATACCCCTCGTCGTCGCGGTCGGCGAGGATCTTCAGCCGCCTGAGGTCGGACCAGTCCTCCCCGATCTCGCCCACGCGCTCCTCGACGTCGTCGTAGTACGTGTCCGGCGTGGCCAGGAAGCGCACGCCCCGCGCCCGCAACGCGTCCACCGTGCCCACGATGTCGTCCGTCGCGAGCGCGATGTGCTGCACGCCCGGTCCGCCGTGGAACTCGAGGTACTCCTCGATCTGGCTCTTGCGCTTGCCCTCGGCCGGCTCGTTGATGGGCAGCTTGAAGCGGCCTTCGCCTCCCATCATGACCTTGCTCATGAGGGCCGAGTACTCGGTCGAGATCGCCTCGTCGGAGAAGTGGATCAGCTCGGTGAACCCGAGGCAGCGCGCGTAGAACTCGACCCAGTGCTGCATGCGGCCCAGCTCGACGTTGCCGACGACGTGGTCGACGAGCCGGAGGCCGATGCCGACCTCTGGGCGGCCGTTCTCGCTCTCGATCGCCGCATAGCCGGGCAGGTACGCGCCGGCGTAGTCCTGCCGCTGGACGAACGTGTGCACGGTCTCGCCGTAGGTGGCGATGGAGGCGAGCTCGACGCGCCCGTGCTCGTCCTCGACCCAGTGCGGCTCGGCCACACCGCGGGCGCCGCGCTGCAGAGACTGCCGGTAGGACTCCGTCGCGTCGGTGACCTCGAAGGCCACGTCCCTGACGCCGTCCCCATGGGCGTGGGCGTGGCGGGCGATCTCGTGGTCCGGGCGGAGCGCGCTGGTCAGCACGAAGCGGATGTCGCCCTGCTCGAGCGTGTAAGACGCGCGGTCGCGCACGCCCGTCTCGGGGCCGGCGTAGGCGACCGGCTGGAAGCCGAAGGCGTGCTCGTAGTAGTAGGCGGCCTGCTTCGCGTTCCCCACCCAGAGCTCGATGTGGTCCCAGCCCACCAGGGGCATGAAGTCCTGGCTCACGGGACCGATTCTAGTCCGGGGACGGAGCGGGTTGGGCCAGCCGGGCGAGCAGAAGCCCCGCGCCGATGACGAAGCCGCCGGCGATCTGGAGCGTGCTCATTTCCTCCGAGAGCACGACGAGCGCGAAGAACGCGCCCAGGAACGGCTGCAGGTTGACATAGAGCGAGGCGCGCCCGGCGCCGACGCGGTCGATGGCCGTGAACCACATCACGTTCGTGAAGACGAGGCTGAAGAGGAGGCTGTAGACGAACGCCGCCCAGGCCAGCCCGCTGAGCGCGCCCCAGTCCTGCTCGGCCAGCTGCGCCGCCGAGGAGACGAGGAGCGGCACCGAGCCGACGAGGAGCATGAACGCGCTGATCCGGTAGGGCGAGTAGCGGCGCATGAGCGGGCCGACGGCCACCGAGTACGCCGCCCACGTGGCGCTCGCACCCAAGCCGAGGATGATCCCGCCGAGATCGCTCGAGAGACCTCCGGACGCGCCGGCGGCGACGAGCGCGACGCCCGAGAACGAGATCACCGTGGCCAGCCAGTGGCGGAGGTGCAGGTGCTCGACCCGGAGCGCCTGTGCGATGAGCGCGACGAAGATCGGGAACGTCCCGAACATGAGCGCCACGGTCGCGGCCGTCGTCAGGCGGACGCTGTAGGCGAACGTGAGCTGGTTGACCCAGATCCCGAGCCCCGCCGCCACGATCATGATGGGGACGTGCCGGCGCTCTACGCGGAGCGTTCCCTCCCGCCCGAGCGTCACGGCCGAGAAGAGCACGGCGCCGATCGCGAAGCGAACCGACGAGTACGAGAGCGGCTCCCACCCGTGCGTGAGCGCGTACTTCACCACTGTGAAGTTGAAGCTCCAGAGCACGACCGTGACGAGAAGGAGAACGTCCGCGGGCAGGCGGTGCCGCACCGCGCGAAGGCTAGTGCCCAACGAGAGCTTGTGTTCCACGCGCACAAACTCCACCTTCCCTTGAAACCAGGGTTTCGCAGGGGCGGGACCGGGCCCGAAGCCATGTGCGGGTGGAACACAAGGCAGGGCGGACCGCGGTAGAGTCGCGGCGATGAGCGAGCCGGCCGCCTCGACCAGCGAGCCCGACGCCTCGACCCACTCCGCCGAGGGCGGAGGCGGCGCAGACCGCCCGGAGCAGCCCGTGCACGCCGAGGCGGCCGAGCATACCGAGGCCGCCGCCGAGCAGGCCGAAGACGTCGAGCCGAGCCTGGAGCCGCCGGAGGCGCGGGTCGAGCCCACCCGGGACGACGTGGACGAGCTCGTCGGCCCGGCCACTCCCCACTTTGCCCTGCAGATCCGGGCCCGCGTCCGTGCGCTCGCGCGCGACCTGCCCGAGGACCACCCCGTGCGCAGCTACGCGGAGGAAAAGATGGAGCTGCTCGAGCGCCTCGCGTACGCCTCGTCGAAGGCCGCGGAGGGGCCGCTCGAGCCCCGAGGGCGGCTGGGATGGGAGTTCATCCCCAGCCACGCCCCCGCCTCCGATCCGCTGCCGCCCAAGCGCACGGCCTGATGGCCGTCTTCGCCGGCAAGTCCGTCCTGGTGACGGGCGGCACGCGCGGAATCGGACGCGGCATCGCGCTCCGCTTGGCCGAGCTGGGCGCCGCGAAGGTGGCGATCAGCTACCTCCGCAACGACTCGGCCGCGGAGGAGACGGCGGAGGAGATCCGCGCGCTGGGCGCGGAGCCAAAGCTCCTGCGCGGCAACGTGGGCGAGCCCGAGAAGGCCGCCGCGCTCGTCGAGGAGTGCGGGCCGCTCGACGTCCTCGTCTCGAACGCCGCCACGGGCGTCATCCGCCCCGCGCTCGAGTTGGAGGAGCGGCACTGGGACTGGACGATGAACGCGAACACGCGGGCGCTCCTCACCCTCGTCCGCCACGCCGCTCCGACGATGCAGCCCGGGAGCTCCGTTGTGGCGATCACGAGCCTCGGCTCGCAGCGGGTCCTGAACAACTATGTGCTCGTCGGCGTCTCCAAGGCCGCGCTGGAGGCGCTCGTGCGCTATCTGGCCGTCGAGCTCGCGGAACGCGACATCCGCGTGAACGCTGTCTCTGCAGGGCTCGTCGAGACCGGCGCCCTGGCCTTCTTTCCCGACCGCGAGCAGATGCTCGACTGGTACGAGCGCCGCACGCCGGCGGGACGGCTCGTGGAGCCTCGCGATGTCGCCGAGGTCGTCTGCTTCCTCGCCTCACCCGCCTCCGCGATGATCCGCGGGCAGACGCTGATCGTGGACGGCGGCTACTCGCTGCTCGCCTGAGCCGTCGGCCGAGCTCGCCAGCCTCCGCTCCCAGAGCGCAGCGTTGAGGAAGGCGCCGGCGGTCAGGAGCCGGGCCGAGAAGTAGAGCCAGAGCAGCATGGCCGTCGCGATCCCGAGCGACCCGTAGAGCTCGGACGAGCGTTCGAGCTTGGGCGCGAAGTAGAGGATGACGGCGGCCTGCAGGATCTGGACGCCGACCGCGACGAGCAGGGCGCCGGGGAGGAGCTCCTGCCAGCGCTCGGCGCAGCGGGGGAGCAGCCACATCACGAGAAGGGCGACGGCGACGGAGAGCGCGAACGTCAGGAGCACGCCGACGAGCGCGCCGAGGCCCACCTGCTCCCGAAGCCACGCGAGGGCGAGCGGACCGAGCGTGGCGAGGAGGTAGAGGCCGTTGAAGATCACCACGGCGTGGAGCGGCTTCCGCAGGCGCGGGCGCTCCAGGTTCCAGGCGAGGGCGAACGCAATCAGGAGCGCTCGCACCGCCCCGAGGCTGAACCAGGCTGTGAGGCCCACGGCGACGAGGAGAAGCACGATGCGGTTCCCGTCGCTCGTCTCGAGCGCATCCTCCGCCGTCTCCATCGAAGCGGCCCCGATCCCGAACTCGCTGGCCGCGTCCTCGAGCCCCTCCGGATCGTAGTCGCCCCAGAAGCCGACCACGGTGGCGAGCGCCAGCCCCAGCGGGACGAGCCAGAGGAAGAAGCGGAAGGCGACGCCGCCGGCGATGAGGATGCCCGCAGCCCGCCGCTCGCGATCCCAGACGCCGAACGCGGTCTCGGCGCCGGGAACCCGCTCGCGGGCGCGAATCGCGTACGCCGGGGCGCGCTCGCGCACCGACTCCGCCCAGCGCCCTACGGAACCGGTCCGGGCGGCGCGGGCCGAGCTACTCTCCCGCGCTGTTGCGAAGCTCCTGACAGGACTCGGTGTCCTCGATTCCTTCGCGCAGCTCCCCTGAGGGGTCGAGCTCCTCGACCTGGTCGAGGGTGTCCCTCACATCGGCTCCGGCCTCTTCGATCTCCGTCACGGCCTGCTGGAGAACGTCGACCGCTTCGCTCGCAGAGGCGCCTTCGAGGTCGCCGCGGAGGCTGTCGATGCGCTCCTGCGTTCGCTCGACGAGCCCTTCGATCTCCTCCTGCGCTTCGCCGCCCGCCTGGGTCTCGGGCGCCCCGGTCTCCCTCACGTCGTCGAGAAAGCTCTGCGTCGCATCCTCGGCCTCGTCGAGCTGCTGCTCGATCCCGTCGACCCCGGCGCTCAGGTCGACATCGCCCGCGATCCCGAGGAGCTGGTCGACCCAGGAATTCGCGCTCGTGCAGACGTCGTCTGCCCAGGCTTCGGCCGACGCCTCGTCGTCCCCCCCGCCGCATCCGACGAGGGCCAGCACGGCTACAAGCGCCATGGAGGCGAAGAAGAAACGTGCTTTCACGGCTCCGAAGATAGCGCCCGCGCGCGCTCTTCGCCGAAGGAGCGCCTGATTCCCTCCTCGAGGCCGGCCGGGTCGTACCCGAGCTCGCGCCGCGCTTTCCCATGCCAGCCCCAGTATGTGACGCCGTCCGCCGCGCTCAGATACTCACGCACGCTGCGCCCGACAAGCGGGCCGAGGGGCGCGACGAGGCGGAGCAGGCCCGTGGGAATCGGGACGATCAGCGGCCGGTGCTTCCCCGCCGCATACGCCTTCTCGACCGCTTCGCGAAGCGAGGCGAGCTCGCCTCCGAGGATGTACGTCTCCCCGACCTGCCCGCGGTCGTGGGCCAGGAGGATCCCCTCGACCACGTCGTCCACGTGCCCCCAGTTCAGGCTGACCGAGCCGAGCGCCAGGACGACCGGCCTCCCCCGGAACGCCCGCTCGACCAGGCGGCCCATGTCCGTGTGGTCGCCGGGCCCGTAGATGCCTCCCGGTTGGACGACGACGACGGGCGCGCCCCCGGCGATGCGCTCCCGAACGAGCCGGTGCGCCATGGAACTTCGTCTCGTCGTACGCCGAGAGCCAGGGCCCGGGTGGACGCTCGTAGGTCTCGTCCACGACCTGCCCGCGCGTGTTCCCCACGACGTTGTTGGTGGAGACGTAGACGATCCGCGCGACCCCGGCAGCGGCCGCTGCGTCGAGGACGTTCGCCGTCCCGGAGACGTTCGTCTCCCACATGGACGCGCGCTCGGACTCGGCGATGCCGATCCGGTAGTCAGCCGCGACGTGGAACACGGCGGAGCAGCCTTCCGCCGCCGACCGGAGCGCCGCACGCGAGGAGAGGTCGCCCTCGGCGAGCTCGCAGCCGAGTACACGCAGGCGCGCGGCTCGGTTCCGGGAGCGCACGAGGGCCACCACCTCGTCCCCTCGCTCGCGCAAGCGCTCGGCCAGGCGCCCGCCCAGGAAGCCGGTGGCGCCGGTGACGAATGCCCTCATCCGGCGCCTCCTGCGGGCACCGCCCGCGGGCCGACGTCGAAGACGTCGAGACCCTCCCGCCGCTTGAGGCCGTCGGCGAGCAGGTAGGTGAGGGGCGTGGCCGCCGCCTCCCAGGCAACCTTGATGAGCCACGTCGTGAGGATGGTCTCGACGAGATCAACGCCCGTGCCGGCGAACGCGATCGTAACGAAGAGCACCGTGTCGAGCCCTTGCCCGACGAGCGACGAGCCGATCGTCCGTGTCCAGAGGAAGCGCCCGCCCGTTGCCGCCTTCATGCGCTGGAGCACGAACGAGTTCGTCAGCTCACCGACGAGGTACGCGGTCAGAGACGCGACGAAGATGCGCCAGGTCGTCCCCAGGACCGTCTCGTACGCCTCCTGGTTCTCCGACCAGAACTCGGCCGCGGGCAGCGCGATGGCGATCTGAATGGCGACGACGGCCAGGACGTTGCACGCGAATCCGAGCAGGATCACCCACCGGGCCGTCCGGAAGCCGTACACCTCGGTGAGTACGTCCCCCAGGACATAGGCGAGCGGGAAGAGGATGTTGCCGGCGTCGAAGACCCGGCCCTCCACCTCGACGAGCTTGACGGCGACGATGTTCGAGACGACGAGCGCCGTCACGAAGAAGCCGGCGAGCGCCACGAAGCGCCAGGAGAAGCTCGTCACGGGCGGTGACCCGTCGGGTGGCGTTGCCGGCCCCCGGGCGCGCGAAAACCGAGCAGGACAAGGACGCAGGGAGCCCACGTATCGAACGAGATACGTGGGCGACTGAGGACACCGGCATGCGACGGTTTGCAGCCGCTCCGGGGGCCGGATGACGCCGCGCGGCGGGTCACGGCAAAATGCGCTTGACGGTGTCGAGCGCGACGTAGCCCGCGATCCGCGGGTTCTCCTGGAGCCGGCGGAGCGAGTACTCGTACCAGCGCCGCCCGTACGGCACGTAGATGCGCACGAGGTGACCCGCGCGCACGAGCTCGTCGCCGAGCTCCTCGCGCACGCCGAGCAGCATCTGGAGCTCGTAGCGGTCCTCCGGCACCCCCCGCTGGTGCACGAGCTCGAGCGACTCCCTGAGGAGCCATTCGTCGTGGGTGGCGACCGCGGCGTACGAGCCGAGCTCGAGGAGGGCGGAGACCGCCTCCGCGAAGTTGAAGCGCACGGCGTCATCACCCTGGTAGGCGATGTCGCCGCGCTCCAGGTAGATGCCCTTACACACGCGCACGTTGGGCTTCAAGTCGGCGAGCGCAGCGATGTCGTCGAGAGTGCGGCGCAGGCGGGCCTGGAGGACGATGCCGACGTTGTCTAGCCCCTGCTCGCGCAGCTGGCGGTAGACGGCGAGCGTGTCCGAAGTCGTGCTCGAGTCCTCCATGTCGATGCGGACGAAGTTGCTCTCCTCCGCCGCCCAGCGGACGAGCGTGGCCAGGTTGTCGCGACAGAGGTCGCGGTCGAGCTTGAGCCCCAGCCCGGTCAGCTTCACGCTCACGTTCGAGTCGAGGCCCTCGCGGTCGATCATGTCGAAGACGTCCTCGTACTCCTCGAGGAGGGCGGTGGCCTCCTCGGGGCTCGTGATCTCCTCGCCGAGGACGTCGATGGTGGCCAGCTTGCCGCGCTCGTTCAGCCCGCGCACGACGCGGCGGGCGTCCGCAAGCTCAGACCCGGCGATGTAGCGCTGCGAGAGCCGCCGCACGACCGGCTTCGGCACGGCCGGCAGCATGCGGGCAATCGCACGGTCGAGCAGCGCCACGGCGGAGCGATTGTAGATTCTCGTGCCACAATGGAGGGCGATGGCTGACGACGTCGTTCGCGACGGAGGGAGAGCCGTCAGGGCTTTCGCCGGCGTGCTCGTGGGGCTCGCCGCCTGTGCCGTTGCCGTCGTGCTCGCAGTCGCTTCCTTCGAGGCGAACCCGGTTCTGCCGGCCGTGGTCGCGCTCGCGTCGATCGTCGGCGGGACGATGCTCGCCCGGCGAACGCACGACCCCATTCTCAAGGGGCTCGCGGTCGGGCTCGTCGCGGGAGGCCTCGTCGCCGTCCTCCTCTGGCCGCTCTTCGGCGCGGACTCGGACGGGGGCGTCCGGATTTAGCACTCACCAGGGCTCTCGGCAAGCAGGCGGCCGGGAGCAGCCCTGGTTCCGCCGGCTGACGGGTAAGGCGTTCCAAATCCGGTCGAGCGGGTAAGCAAGACGACAACTCAACGGGGGCTGAGTTGTCATGGCTATACAGGACCGTGTGTTGGGGGACACGCGGCGACTGGTTGGGCGCCGCCGTGTCCACGAAACGCTGGAGGAGCTCGTCGCACGCCGGTTCAAGGTGGCGATCTGGCTGACAGTTGCGATGCTCGTCGTCTACTTCACGTTCATCCTGCTGATCGCCTTCGACAAGGAGCTCCTGGGCCGTACCATCACGGACGGGCTCAGCATTGGAATCTTGCTCGGGGTGATCGTCGTCTTCGCTACGTGGGTCCTCACGTGGATCTACGTCGCCTGGGCCAACCGGCGCTACGAGCCGACGATCCGGCAGCTGAGGAGGAGGTAGGGCCATGCTCTTCGCCAAGATTGGAGATCCCGACGCGACCGCGATCGTCTTCTTCTGCACGTTCATCGCGATCGCGCTCGCGATCAGCTACTGGGCGGCGCGCCGGACGCGCACGACGGAGCAGTTCTACGCCGCGGGGCACAACGTCAGCGGCTTCCAGAACGGGCTCGCGCTCGCCGGCGACTACATGAGCGCCGCCAGCTTCCTGGGTATCGCGGGCCTCGTCGCCCTGTACGGCTTCGACGGGCTCATCTACTCGATCGGCTTTCTCGTCGGCTGGCCGATTGTGCTCTTCCTCATCGCCGAGCCGCTGCGGAACCTGGGCAAGTACACGTTCGCCGACGTCGTCGCCTACCGTCTGCGGCAGACACCCGTGCGAGTCGCGGCCGCCGTCGGGACGCTGTCGGTGGTCGTCTTCTACCTCATCGCCCAGATGGTCGGCGCAGGCTCGCTGATCACGCTCATGTTCGGGCTCGAGTACTGGGTCGCCGTGGTCATCGTGGGCACGGTCATGCTCACGCTGCTCCTCGTGGGCGGAATGATCGCGACGACGTGGGTGCAGATCGTCAAGGCCGTGCTCCTACTCGGAGGCGCACTCGTGCTGGCGATCTGGGTGCTCTCGAAGTTCGGCATGAACCCGCTCAACCTGTTCTCCACGGCAGCGAACGAGAACGGCCGAAAAGTCGCTCGGCCCGGGCGATCAGATCGTCACGGGCTCGTGGGACGCCGTCTCGCTGGGGCTCGCGCTCATGTTCGGGACGGCGGGCCTGCCGCACATCCTCATGCGCTTCTACACGGTGCCTGACGCCGCGGCGGCGCGAACGTCCGTCAACTGGGCGACGTTCTTCATCGGCTTCTTCTACCTGCTCACGTTCGTTCTCGGCTTCGGCGCGATGGCGCTCGTCGGGCAGGGCACGATCACGGGTGTCGAAAAGGGCGGCAACATGGCCGCTCCGCTGCTCGCCCAAGAGGTGGGCGGTGAGCCCTTCCTAGGCTTCATCGCAGCCGTCGCGTTCGCCACGATCCTGGCGGTCGTCGCCGGCCTCGACGCTCTCGGGCGCGGCGGCGCTCTCGCACGACCTCTGGGTGAACGTCGTGCGGCACGGACATGCCTCCGAGCGGGAGCAGCTGCGCGTCGCCCGCATAGCGACGTGGTCATGGGCGCCGCGGCGATCATCCTCGGCATCGTGCTCGAGGGCCAGAACGTCGCCTTCATGGTCGGGCTCGCGTTCGCCATCGCCGCGAGCGCCAACTTCCCGGCGCTGCTCATGGCCATCTTCTGGCGGCGCTTCACGACGTGGGGCGCGGTCTCCAGCATCGTGGTCGGGGCGGTCTCGGCCCTCGTGCTGATCTACATCTCGCCCACGATCCAGGAGGACGTGCTCGGCAACGCTACCTCGCTCTTCCCGCTGAAGAACCCGGCGCTCATCTCGATGCCGCTCGCGTTCGTCACCGGCATCGTCGTCTCGCTGCTCAGGCCAGAGCCCGAGGCGGAGGAGCGCTACGAGGAGGCCGAGGAGCGGATGTACCTGGGCGCCGTCCCTTCGCGAGTCCCGGCCCAGGCCGGCGTTGCGTCGCGGCCGACGGCCAGGTAGAAGAGGCGCATGACCGACACCGACACGGAACAACAGGCACCCGGCCACGCCATCGACGCCCTCTTCCTCGAGGAGCGCCGCTATCCGCCGCCGGAGGACTTCGCGGCCCAGGCAAACGCGCAGCCCGACATCTACGAGCGGGACTTCGCGGAGTTCTGGGAAAGCGAGGGCCGTGACCGGGTGTCCTGGTTCCAGCCGTTCGAGGAGCTCTACGAGTGGGAGCCGCCGTACGCCAAGTGGTACCTGGGCGGAAAGCTCAACGTCTGCTTCAACTGCGTCGACCGCCACGTCGAGGCGGGGAACGGCGACAAGGTCGCCTACTACTGGGAGGGCGAGCCGGTCGGGGAGCGGCGAACGCTCACGTTCGCCGACCTCCAGCGCGAGGTCGTCCGCTTCGCCAACGGGCTCAAGGAGCTCGGCGTCGGCAAGGGGACGCCCGTCGGGATCTACATGGGGATGATCCCCGAGCTCCCGATCGCGATGCTTGCGTGCGCGCGGCTTGGCGCTCCGCATACGGTCGTCTTCGGCGGCTTCTCCGCCGACTCGCTCGCCGGCCGGCTGAACGACATGGAGTGCGAGGTGCTCGTCACCCAGGACGCCGGCTGGCGCAAGGGCGGCGAGGTGCCGCTCAAGAAGAACGCCGACGAGGCGCTCGCCAACGCGTCACCGACCGTGAAGAAGGCGGTCGTCGTGAAGCGGGTCGGGAGCGACGTGGCCATGGAGGAGGGCCGCGACGTCTGGCTCGACGACCTGCTCGAGGGCGCGAGCGACGACCCGGAGTCGTGCCCCTGCGAGCCGATGGACTCGGAAGACCTCCTCTACCTGCTCTACACGAGCGGCACGACGGCGAAGCCGAAGGGGATCGTGCACACGACGGCCGGCTACCTCGTCGGCGTCGCGACGACGCACCACTACATCTTCGACGTGAAGCCCGACTCGATCTACTGGTGCGCGGCCGACATCGGCTGGGTCACCGGCCACAGCTACATCGTCTACGGGCCGCTCTGCAACGGCACGACGGGCGTCCTGTACGAGGGGACGCCCGACTTCCCCGAGTGCGACCGCTGGTGGGACATCGTCGAGCGCTACCGGGTCGACATCCTCTACACGGCCCCGACCGCGATCCGGGCCCACATGAAGTGGGGCCCCGAGTTCGCGGAGAAGCACGACCTCTCGTCGCTTCGCCTGCTCGGCAGCGTCGGCGAGCCGATCAACCCGGAGGCATGGGTCTGGTACCGCGAGCACATCGGCGGCCGACCGGACACCGGTCGTGGACACCTGGTGGCAGACGGAGACCGGGCATGATCCTCATCACGCCGCTCCCCGGGGTGACGACGCTCAAGCCCGGCTCGGCGACGAAGCCCTTCCCGGGGGTGGACGCGGCCGTCTACAACGACCAGGGCGAGGAGGTCGGCCCGGGTGGAGGCGGCTACCTCGTGCTCCGGCGCCCGTGGCCGGCGATGCTCCGCGGCATCCACAAGGATCACGACCGCTACGTCGAGACGTACTGGAGCCGCTTCGAGAACGTCTACTTCGCCGGCGACGGCGCCAGGATCGACGAGGACGGCGACTTCTGGCTCCTGGGCCGCGTCGACGACGTCATGAACGTCTCCGGGCACCGCATCTCGACGATCGAGGTGGAGAGCGCGCTCGTCGACCACCCGCAGGTGGCCGAGGCCGCCGTCTGCGGGCGCAAGGACGAGGCGACCGGACAGGCGATCGTCGCGTTCGTCTCCCTGAAGGGCGGCGAGGAGGGCTCGCCGGAGATGCTGAACGAGCTGCGCGAGCACGTGGCGAAGAAGATCGGGAAGATCGCCCGTCCCGCGAACATCGTGTTCACGCCGGAGCTGCCGAAGACCCGCTCGGGGAAGATCATGCGCCGGCTCCTCAAGGACGTCTCCGAGCAGCGCGAGCTCGGCGACACGACGACGCTGGCCGACCCCACGGTCGTCGAGGAGATCAAGGAGCGGGCGACGGCGGAGGCCGGGAAGGACGGCCTAGCCGGCCCGGCCGCGCCCGTCCGGCTGTCTCGAACTCGGCACGAACGCGCGCCACGCGCGCGCAGTCGACGTTACGCTCGAAAGCGGGTGGAGGTACGGGGTGGCCCCGGCAGGGCCCGTCTACTTCCGCGCGACCCCGAGAGCGCCGTCGTCAGGCCGAGGCCGACCAGGACCGAGCCGCCCACCCACCGCTCCGCACGCAGGAAGCGCGGGCTCGTGCGCAGCCAGGACCCCGCCGTTCCGGCGGCGAGCGCGTAGAGCCCCGTCGCTCACGATCGCGATGAGGATGAAGAGGACGCCGAGGAAGGCGATCTGGAGCCCGACGGCGCCCGCGTCGGGATCCACGAACTGCGGCAGGAAGGCGAAGAAGAAGAGCGCCGTCTTCGGGTTGAGCACGTTGACGACGACGCCCTCCCCGAAGAGCCGGCGCAGCCGCCGCGGCGGGCGGGCGGCCCGGCTCGAGCCGCTCGCGCGCGAGCAGCTTGCGCACTCCGAGGAAGACGAGGTACGCCGCCCCGGCGTACTTGACCACCGTGAACGCGGTGGCCGACTCGGACGAGGAGGGCCGACAGGCCGATCGCGGCCGCCGCGACGTGGACGAGCGCGCCCGCCTGGATGCCCAGCATGGACACGAGCGCCGCCGTGCGGCCCTGCTCGATCCCCCGCGTCACGATGTAGAGCACGGCGGGCCCGGGGATCACGAGCAGCGCGAGAGACGCCCCCGCGAAGACGAGCAGCGTCGACGCGTCCGGAATCGGCACGCGCGACTAGGAGCCCTCGCGCATGAAGCCCTGGCGGGCGGCCGAGACGAGCGCGACCGCCTCCGGGAAGAGCACGCGCATGGCGTCCCGAAGCGCGACTGCCTGCTGGTCGACCGGCCCCTCGACGCGGATCTGCTTCAGCGCCGCGCCGGTCAGCTCGACTGCCGTGTTCAGCGTGAGCGTCGCGAACTGCTCGCGCTGCGACTCCTGCATCGCCTCGGTCTGCTTCTCGGCGAACTCGCGCAGTCCGCGCATCAGCTCCTCCGGGTCACCCCCGAAGGGAAAGCCGAATCCACCTTCCATCTGCGTCCTTTCTTCGCTCGTTCCCCGTAATGTATGCGCCCATGTCCAGCACCCGCTTCGCCGACGCCCTGAACGAGCAGGTCGCGAACGAGTTCGCGGCCTCGCAGCAGTACGTGGCGATCGCCGTCTACTACGACTCCGAGACGCTGCCGCAGCTGGCCGCGCACTTCTACCGGCAGGCGCTCGAGGAGCGAAACCACGCGATGATGATCGTCCAGTACCTCCTCGACGCCGACCTGCCCGGTGCACATTCCGGCGGTCGAAGCCCCGCAGACCGAGTTCTCCGACGCCGTCGCTCCCGTCGCCCTCGCGCTCGAGCAGGAGCGGAAGGTGACCGAGCAGATCTCCCAGCTCGCCACGCTCGCCCGCGAGGAGGGCGAGCTCGTCGGCGCCCAGTTCCTGGACTGGTTCCTGAAGGAGCAGCGCGAGGAGGTCTCGAGCATGTCCGGCCTGCTCGCGATCGTCGAGCGCGCGTCGGCATCCAACCTGCTCCTCGCCGAGGACTATCTCGCGCGCGTCCAGATCGGCGACGAAGGAGCGGACCCGTCCGCGCCGCCCGCCGCCGGAGGGGCGCTTTAGCCATGCACCGGCCGTCGCTGCGCCCCTCGTCCCGCTGCTCGCCCTGCTCGGGCGCGGCCTGGCTCGGCGCCGGCGCGGCGCTCGCCGCGCAGGTCTTCTAGGTCGCGGGCCTCTCGCCCGGCGCCGCCTCCCCCTTGATGCGCAGCACGCCGAGCACCGCGGAAGCCAGGAACCCGAACGCCGCCACCTGGGGCGCGACGAGCGTCACGACGAGGGCGAGCGCGTACAGGGCCAGGTTCGGCGCCGTGCGCGCTGTCAAGGCCTCGATCTCCTCCTGGACGGCGCCATGTAGCAGCTCGGGCCGCCCAGCGACGTACCGTCCGAGCGCCGTGATCAAGGCGAAGGCGACGAACAGCGTCGCGCCGTAGAAGAGGACGGCAGGGCGCTCGGCGTCCGGGTCCCTGATCGCATCGGCGGCGAGCCCGGTCGGGAACGGCAGGAACGAGACGACCATGAGGAGCAGGAGGTTCGCGCGCGCGACCGTCGCATCGGCGTACGCCATGCGCCGGAAGATGGCGTGGTGAACGAACCAGACGACTCCGATCGTGAGAAAGCTCGTCACGTAGGCCAGGTAGGAGGGCCACTGATCGGCGATCCCCTGCCAGAGGTTCGTGAACGCCTCCTCGGGGACGGAGATCTCCAGCACGAGCAGCGTGATGGCGATCGCGAACACACCGTCGCTGAACGCCTCCATCCGGCCTGTGTCGAAACGACCGCCCATGCCCGTCAGTTCGGGGCAAGCGGCGTCGCTCCTGGTCTGGGGAGCCTTAGCCCAGCGGCCCCTTGTAGCTCCGCTCGACCTCGTTGGCCAGCTCGTCGGCCGCCGCCACGCCGCGCTTCATCGCCTCGGCGAAGGGCGAGCCGCCGACCTCGCCGAGCGCCTCCTCGAGACGCGCCGCGGCGAGCGCCGATGCGCGTCGAGGTAGGCGACGCTGGCGACGCGCGGCGGGGGCTGGATCGCCTCCTGCAGCTCGGCGGCCGCGACCTCGGCCTCCTCGATCCCCTCCGGGTTCTCCGTCAAGCGCAGCTCGACGAGCCGGGCGCGCAGCTCTCCGAGGTCGCCGCCGCCCGCGCTCTCCTCGGCGAGCTCGCACATGGCCGCGATCGAGACGGCGTCCCGCACGAGCACCCGGTCGGCGATCGGGCTGCCCGCCCGCGTCGAGCGCGATCCAGCCCGCTCCTCCCCTCGCGCGAAGGCGCAGAGGTAGACGCGCGCGCCGCGGCCGGGCTCCGCGGGAATGACCGCCGACGAGCTCCTCGCCGTCCGCCGCGTGCGCCCGGCGCCGCCTCGCAGGCGGCGCCCAACTCGTCCTCGAGCGACATCGCGCGCAACAATAGCCCCATGCCCTCCGACTCTCACCGAGCGGAACCGCGCCGCGCGGGAGCTCTTCGCGCCGCTTGCGCCCACCTACGACCGCTACGCGCGCCTGCTCAGCTTCGGCCAGGATCCCCGCTGGCGCGCCTTCCTCGTCTCCCGGATCGAGGCGGGCCCGGCGACACGGTCCTCGACGTCGCCACCGGCACGGCCGCGGTCGCCGTCGAGCTCGCGCGCCGCTACGGCTGCCGCGTCGTCGGGAGTCGACCAGAGCGCGGAGATGCTCGCGGCCGGCCGCCTGCGCGTCGCAGCGGCGGGCCTCGACGACCGCATCGAGCTCGGCCGAGGCGCGAGCCGAGGAGCTTCCCTTCGCGGCGGCGAGCTTCGACGGCCTCACGTTCACGTATCTGCTCCGCTACGTGGACGATCCCGGCGGCGACGCTGCGCGAGCTCGCCCGCGTCGTCCGGCCGGGCGGGCCGATCGCCATGCTCGAGTTCTTCGATCCCACGAGCACGCGCCGTGCGCACCGCCTGGGAGGTCTACGTCCGAGCGGGGCTGCCCGTCGCTGGGCAGGCTCGATCTCGCCCGGGTGGGGCGAGGTGGGCGATTCCTCGGACCGAGCATCCGCGGCTTCTACGCGCGCTGGCCGCTCGAGCGGCAGCTCGCGGCCTGGCGCGAGGCGGGAATCGAAGACGTGCAGGCGCGGACGCTGAGTCTCGGCGGCGGAGTCGTCGTCTGGGGGACGCGTGGCGACTGAGGCCCGCGAGGCCGGCGTTCTACGCGCTCGCCTCGGGCGGCTGGCGCGACTACGTCACGCTCCTGCACCCGCCCTACACGGCCTGGCACCTGAGCTACGTCGCCGATCGGCGCCGCGCTCGCGCCCGCCTTCGCCTGGGGTCGCTTCCTCCCCACGCTCGCCGCGTTCTTCCTGGCGCTCGGCATCGGCGCGCACGCGCTCGACGAGCTGAACGGCCGCCCGCTCCGCACGCGATCCCGCGCGGGCTGCTCGTCGCGCTCGCGGCTGCTCTCGATCGGCGGCGCGGTCGCCATCGGCGTCGTCGGCGCGCTCACGGTCAACCCCTGGATCGGCGCCTTTCGTCGCCGCCGGCGCCTTCATCGTCGTCGCCTACAACCTCGAGCTCGCCGGCGGCCGCTTCCACAGCGACCTCTGGTTCGCGCTCGCCTGGGGTGCCTTCCCGCTCCTCACCGCCTACTTCGCCGTCGCCGAGCGGCTCGACGCGGTCGCGGTCGCCGGCGCCGCATTCGCGTTCGCGCTCAGCCGCGCCCAGCGCCTCCTCTCCACGCCGGTGCGGGACGTGCGTCGGCGCGTCGCCGCGGTGAGCGGGACGATCGAGCGCCGCGACGGAACGAGCGAGCCCGTCACGGCCGAGCTACTCCTGCGGGGGAACGAGGGAGCGCTGCGCGCGCTCACCGTCTCCACGGTCGCGCTGGCGCGTCGCGCTCGTCATGATGCGCGTGACGTGATCCCGATCAGCTGCATGGTCGACGTTCCGCTCGCCCTCGATCGCCGCGCGGGGCGGCGCGCTGCGGCCGCCCGCGATCGTCGCGCCCGCGCCGCGCGAGGTCTCGTTCGGGCATGATCTCCGGCTCCGTGAGCCCGGGGACGTCGCGCGTGCTCGTCAACGTGAACGGCGTGTTGAAGGGCTCGCGCGCGCCTCGTCGCGGCCGCTTCCACTTCACGCTCGACCTGCCGGCCCGCCACGTCACCATCCGGGTGGTCGCGCTGGACGCGGCGGGCAACCGCAGGTTCAGAATCGTCCGCAACGTCTTCGGCCTCCCACGGGCGGGCAGCCCGAAGCCGCCGCGCCCGTCGGCCGAGGACGGCAGGCTCGCGCAACTCGTGCGGCAGCTCGCACGCGGCTACGGCGGCACGGCCGGCGTCTACGTCCAGAACCTGCAGACCCGCCGCGGCGCCGCGTGGAACGCGCGTGCCCGCTTCCCGGCGGCCTCGACGATCAAGCTGGCCATCGCCGTCGAGGTGCTGCGAACGTCCGGCACCGTGCCGCAGCCAGGCAGCAGGCTGTACGGCCTCCTCCGGCGGATGCTCGTGTACTCCGAGAACGAGGCGGCCAACTCCCTCCTCACGTGGCTGGGCGGCTCGACGAGCGGAGGCTCGGACCGGGTGAACGCGATGCTCCGCTCGCTCGGGATCAGGGAGACGAGCATGTACGGCGGCTACGAGGTAAGCACGGCCGCCGCGCGCCCCATCCCGCTGCGCGTGGAGGAGCAGCCGGCCTTCGGGATCGGCAAGCACACGACCGCCTACGACCTCGCCAAGCTGCACGGCGCCGTCTTCAGCGCCGCGGGCAGCCGCGGCGGGCTCCTCCGCCTCCGGGGCAGCTTCACGCCGGCGGATGCGCGCTTCCTCCTGTGGATCCTCGCTCACGTCGGCGACCGCGGGAAGCTCGGCCGCTTCCTTCCGCCCGACGGTTCCGGTCCTGCACAAGGCGGGCTGGATCACGAACGCCCGCCACGATGCGGGGATCGTGTTCTGGCGCGGCGGCTCGTACGTCGTCGCCGTGATGACGTGGAGAGGCCCCGGGGTCGGCAGCACCTCCGACGTGCTCGCCGGGCGCGTCGCGGTGGGTGCCTTGCGCCGCTTCCAGGCCCTGCGAAAGGCGGAGTCCGCGACCACGGCCACGACCGCCGGCTCGGCCACGCTCGCAAGCCTAGGATGACGCGATGACGCTCGCCCTCGAAATCGTCTTCGCGTTCGCTCTCGCGACAGTCGCCGTCTCCGTCGCGGGCGTCGCCTTCGCGCGAGTTCCTCCACGCCTCCTGCTCGGAGCCGCGGTCGCGTTCGGCGTCCTGGCGCTGCTCTCCGCCGTCGCCTTGGGGATCAACCTCGTCGAGTCCTTCGCAGAGACCGAGGTGCTCCTGGTCCTCACCGGGGGGTTCGCGCTCGCCGCGCTGGCCGAGATCGCGCTCGCCGCCCTCGCCCGCGGCCGGCGCCGTGTCGAGAAGCTGGACCAGGTGGGCGAGCGTGCCCGCACCGGACTGGACGCCTGGCTGGACGAGCACGCAGAGGGCCGTCAGGCCGACCTCGAGCGCACCCTCGCCCGCGAGCGGGCCAACGCGACCTACGTCCTTGGAGAACAGGAGCGGCGGCTGGCGGAGGAACGGCGAGACGTCGTCGCGCGGCAGGCCGAGCGGGCCCGCGTCGAGCTCACGGAGGCGGTCTCGAGCACACAGGAGCGGTTGGAGAGCCGCCTCCGGGCCTGGGCGGCCGACCTTGACCGCGGCCAGCGCGACCTCGAGCAGCAGCTCGCCGAACTGGGCAAGCGCCAGCGGGAGGCTCTCGGCGCCTACGATGCGACCCTGCGCGCCGACGCCGAGCGGCTCGCCGCAGTCAGCGAGGAGCAGCGCAAGGCCCTCATTCAGCTCCGCGCCGAGTTTCAGCGTGTGGCGACGCAGGCGCTCGAGGAGGGCCGAAACGAAATCGACACGCACTCGGCCGAACGCCGCCGCGCCCTCCACGAGGTCGGCGAGCGCTTGCGCACGCGCGAGCGCGCCCTCCGCGAGCAGATCGAGCGCGAGGAGGTCGAGGCGCGCTCGCGGCTCGTCGCGGGGCTCGACGAGGCCCAGCGGCGCCACCTCGCTCAGCTCGAACGGGCCCTCGACCGCGCGGCGACCCGCCTGAGCGAAGAGGCCGACAAGCGCTTCGACACCGAGATTCGCGCCTCCCGCGAGAAATCGGCCGAACGCCTCTCCCGTGAACTCGACAAGTCCATCGAGCAGTTCGTTCGGCAGGCCGAGAAGGAGGTTTCCGACCGCATCGCCGAGCTCGCGCGGGAAACCGGCGACCGCGTCCAGCGGCGCGTGACCGACGTGGGCCGGGCCGCGGAGGCCCAGCACGAGGTGGCGGCCGACCGGCTGCGCCTCGTCTCCGAACGCCTGGACGAGGCTTTCGCCGCTGCCGAAGAGCGGATCTCGGCCTTCGAGGCCCAGGTCGAGCTCGAGCTCGAGACGAAGCTGGGCGCCCTCGAGCGCGCCATGCGCGCGACCGAGCGCGAGTAGCGCATTCGCCTTTCTCCGCCAGAGTGATCCGGGGGCACCACGTGAAGCGAAATCCCGCTCGCAGCTCTCCGCGATCTCCACCCTCCCGACACGCCCGACAACTCCCGCCCAGCCGCGCACGCGAACGGCTGCAAGCCGTGGAGCGCCGGACGGGAAGCGGCAGCCTGGAGGGACCTAGCGCGCTGAATCGCATTTACTAGAACCCTGGGGTTTGGGTGGCCCTCATCCGGCGGTGCGACTGTCTAAAGATGCCGGGTCAGGCTTTACTCCAAGGGAAGAATCCAGAACCAGACGAGTGTGAGTGCCAGCACCACTCCCGCGGCCACGGCCACTGCGGGAACCAACGATCTCCAGCCTCTCAGGCGCACCGGCTGAGGTACAGCCTAGCCCTCATCCGGGCACTGATTCGAAACTGGGGGAACCCCCGATGCGGTTCCAACCGCGCGGCTGACAAACTCGATAACGCGTTGCTGTCAGAGCAGGAGAGGCAACGCCGCCTCCTCAACACCCTGCCGCCGGATGTGGCCCCCCGTCCACTGGGGGATAGGTCGGGCCACTCCGGTCGGCGGGTGTTGGTGCAGTGGCCTCGTGCGGCGCGCGCGCTACGGACAGCCGAGGTCCTCCATCCGCTTAAGCGCCGCCTGCATGTAGCCGAGGGTCACATCGAATTCAGCCGATCCCTCTTCAGCTGTCTCGTTGTTGCCGGCCGCCCGCTCGTACGTCTCTTGCAACGCGCCGCAATTCTCAGTCATTTCGATTCGCGCGTACACCTCCGGGCTTCCCGGTTGCTCCTCCTCACCGCCACAACCGGACACAGCGGAGCCGACGACGACCAGCAGAGTCGAAAGGACAAGACGCCTACTCACTTCGTTCCCTTGGTCGGACAGCCACAGCCTGGTGCCAAGCGTACGGGCTCCATGCCGAAAGTGCGATCCGGGGTAGGCACCCCCCTCTCACCCCCCTCAGGCACGAAACCGGAAGGGGCACACGCTCGCGGTGCGTGCGAATTTCTCTGTTTTCCTGCGCGCCCGCCTGGACGGGGTGAGCTTCCCCCTGTGCGGGCTGTCAGGAACGAACGACTCCGTTGAGGTGTAACGACTGTGGTGAACGTACTACGCGTCGGTGTGAGCGCGGCAGCCCTGATCCTCACCGGCTGTTTTGGCGGCTCGGACACCTCCGAACCTCTCTCCACGGTCGAGAGGAACAGCGCAGCCTCCCCGGTCGCAGCCCCGGCGTTGGCGACCACGGAAACTTGCCCGCTGACTCTTCCCAACGGCAATCATGCCCCGCGTCGACAACGATGTCGGTGCAAATCATGGCAACGGCAAGTTGTGGACGACGATGTGGCCGCATAACGTCGTCATCGCCACGCCTGACTACATCGAAGCGGACGGCTCTATCAGGATGAAGTGGCCATGGTGGCGAGGCGTGAAAGGGGAATTGACGATCACCGGCCGACGGCTGGACGGGAAAGCTCCTCCCCTGACGGCGGGTATACCGGATGGCTATGGCACGAGCGGCTTCCAGGCGACCGGGATCCTCTTCCCCACAGAGGGCTGCTGGGAGGTGACCGGAAGGGTCGGCGAAGCCAAGCTCACATTCGTCACGCTGATCCACAAGGCAGCCCGGTACTGGCCAGTAAACGGCTAGGCAGCGCGGGTTCGTTGGCCAGGGCGCCGGTATCGACGAAGGCTGCGCGCAAGCGGGTCCAAGGGCGGTTCCAGGCCGCGGCGCGCCCATTTCCTCGACAGGCGGCCCGTGGCTCGGAGGTGCCTGGGGCGCCTCCTGGATCTCAGTGCGCTAGCCCGAGCGGCGGGCGGCGAGCTCAGCCACGTCGCGCATGAGGGCAACGGCGTCGAGCGCACGTTCGAACTGCGGGCCGCCTGAGTAGCCCTCGCCGGCCAGATCGCCGCGACATACCTCGGCTTCGGCGCCGACGTACTGGAAGAGGTACGAGGTACCGCCTTCCATGTTGAAGCGGGCCGTGCGCTCGATCCGCTCGCACAGCTCCAATGCGCCGGCGGTCGCGTTCTGGGCCCGTTCGATCATCTCTTGGAGCTCGGCGAGGAGCTCGAGGATCTCGACGGGGGTGAGAGCGACAGCCTGGGCTTGCATCGAACGACCTCCCGATTCGTTCGGTGTCGGGCGGCGTCGTCCTGCGTTGCCGAGCGGCGCCGCCCTCGTTTCTGCGGGCGGCAGGATGCCACGGGTTCCGTCTCCGCCGCTGACAACGTCGCGGGACCACACCGGGACCACCCGCGAGACGAAATAGAGGCTCCTGAAGAAGGGCGAATCGCATGGATACAGGGAGGCCGCATGGACGAACGGTTCCAACCTTTCCCGGCAGGAATCGTCTTCACGAGGAAGAACCGACCCGGCGTGGACCAGTTGAGCCTCCTCGAAGAACGAGAACAGGACGAGCGCGGAAAAGTGGAGAGCTGGCGCCTGCACGTCCTGATCGAGGCGGGCTACCCGCTTCCGCTCGCGGAGCGCGTCGCCCAGAGCGCGGCCGACCTGCACGAAGCGGTCGAGCTCGTGGGCCGAAGCGGGTGCACGCCCGAGATCGCCGCGCAGATCCTGCTCTAGATGGTTGATTGGGAAGTGTGGTGCCGGTGCCACGGTTTTCGGTAATCTCGGTCAAGCATCTAGGCGCGGCCTTCACCGCTCCTGCACGATTGCGCGCGGCCCGGCGCGCTAGATTCGCGGTGTGAAGGTCGAGCCGATCCTCTACGGCGACCGCAAGGTCTACACCGTGTCCGCGTTCAACCGCGGGGTCGCCTCCTGGATCGCGCGGCTGCCCACCGTCTGGGTGGAAGGCGAGATCACCGAGCTCCGCCGCCAGCGGGCCTGGCAGAGCGTCTTCTTCACGCTCAAGGACCTGGAGGACGGCGCCTGCCTGCCCGTGACGATGCCGCGCGGGGGCTTCGACGCGCTGCGGCTCGAACTGGCTGACGGCGCACGCGTGCACGTCTTCGGCCGTCCCGAGATCTACGAGGCCCGCGGCACCTTCCAGCTGCGCGCGCTCTCCATCGAGCCGCTCGGGCTGGGCGCCGTCCTCGCCCGTATCGAGCGCCTCAAGGCGACGCTCGCCGCGGAGGGCCTTTTCGCGCCGGATCGCAAGCGCCCGCTCCCGCTCATGCCGCGCCGCATCGGGCTCCTGACCGGGCAACGAGGCCGCCGCGAAGCGCGACTTCGTCACCGCGGTCACCGCCCGCTTCCCGGCTGCGCGAGTTCTCGTCGCGCAGACCTATGTCCAGGGCCCGCAGGCGCCGGCGGCCGATCGCCTCCGCGCTGGCCGCGCTCTGCCGCGAGCCGGAGGTCGACGTGGTCGTCGTTGCGCGCGGCGGCGGGAGCTTCGAGGATCTTCTGCCCTTCAGCGACGAGCGCGTCGTGCGCGCGTTCGCCGCCTGCCCGGTCCCCGTCGTCTCCGCCGTCGGGCACGAGCAGGACACGCCGCTCTGCGATCTCGCCGCCGACGCCCGCGCCTCGACCCCGACGGCCGCGGCCCGCCTCGTCGTCCCCGACGAGCGCGAGTTGCGCGAGCGGCTCGAGCGGCTCCACGCCGCGCTTGCCCGCGACACGCGCCGGCTCGTCGAGCACGCCCGCAGCCGGCTCGCCGCAGGACGGCGACCGCCTCGGCCGCGCGCCCGCGCTCCTGCTCGAGCGGAAGCGGGCGGGCCTCGAGGGCCTGGCCGGACGCCTGCGTGCGTTGTCTCCCAGGCAACATTGAGCCGAGGGTACGCCATCGTCCGGACGGACACGGGCATCGTGCGCTCGGCGGCCGCCCTCGCACCGGGCGCGCGCGTCGACGTCGAGGTCGCCGAGGGCGGCTTCGGCGCCGCGTCGAGGAGACGCGCCCGTGAGCACGCCGAGCCCGGTACCGACACGCCCACGTTCGAGGAAGCGCGGCGCGAGCTCGAGCGCATCGTCGCCCAGCTCGAGAGCGGCCAGGCGGGGCTGGAGGAGGCGGTCGCGCTCTGGGAGCGCGGTGAGGAGCTCTACCGCGTCTGCCTCGGCGAAGCTCGACGCCGCCCAGGGGAAGATCGAGGAGCTCGGCCGCCGCGCCGAGGCCGTCAAGCCCGACGCCTGAGCGCCGGCGAGGCGACCAGGATCTCCTCGAAGTACTCGCCCTTGCGCCGCCCCGTGCGGCGGTTCACGTGCCGGAGCACCGCTGCCTCGAGCCGGAGCCCCGCCTCGGCGAGGATGCCGTCGTAGAGCCCGCGCCGGTCGTTGACGACGACGACGACCTGCCGCCGCGGCGGAGGGCGTTCCGCGCGCGCAGGAGCACCTCGGCGACGCCCTCGCAGTAGCCCGCCACGCCGCGGCCGATCTCCTCCTCGTCGCGCCGCTCGAGCCCGAGAAGCTCGAAGGCGTACGCATGCTGCTCGTGGTAGTCGATCAGGCCCGGATAGGGCGGCGAGGTGACCACGAGGTCGACCGGCTCGGGCGGATCCAGCGTCGCGCGCGTCGCCGTGCAGGACGTCGGCGTCCGAGCAGCGCGCGCAGCTCGCCGAAGTCCGTGACCCGCTGGACGGCGTCGCGCACGTAGCGGCGCAGGAACTTGGCAGCCTCGCCGACCGGCCGGCACGTGCGCCGGTGCTTGTGGCAGGCGTACGGGCCCGTGGCGGGCTCGGCCGGGAAGTCGAGGTCGTCGTGCCGGGCGAGCCGCGCCGAGCGGGCCGCGCGCGAGAGGACGACGCTGCCAGAGGTCGGGGTAGGCCGTGCCGCGCGATCCGCTCGCGGAACGCGAGCAGCTCAGCGAGCGTGCGCGGCGCGAACCACCGCCGAAGGTAGGGGAGGCGGCTCGGCCGGTCGCGGCAGAGGCCGGCCCCCGGCCCGCGCCAGCGAGCAGGACGACGTCGGCCAGTAGCTCGGCCGGCTCGTACTCCGGCCGTCTTCACGCGCGTGAGCAGGCAGTTGAACGCGGAGACGTCGCAGCCGGCCGCGCGCGCGCCGAACGCGTTGGCCTCGACGAGCGTCGTGCCCGAGCCGGCGAAGGGATCCCAGACGAGCTGCCCCGGCCGCGCGTGGCGGCGCAGAAACGCCTCCGCGAGCTGGGGCACGAACTTGCCCAGGTAGGGATGCAGCCGGTGGACGTGCTTCGTGCGCTCGCGCTCGGGCAGCTCCGCCTCCGACCAGGAGAGCTCGAGGTCGATCTCGGCGTAGAGGGCGGCCTGCGAGCGCACGGAAGCGGGATTCGCCGCCGTCTCGCCCCGGACCTGCCGGCGCGTCTATGATCCGCGCGATGGCCGCGCCGATCGACGCTCTGCGGAGCGTGTGCCCCTCTTCGCCGAGCTGCCCGACCGCGAGCTCGAGCTGCTCTCCCGCCAGCTGCACGAGCGCCGCTTCCCCGAGGGCTCGGAGGTGACGACCGAGGGCGCGACCGGCGCCGGCTTCTTCGTCATCGCAGAGGGCAACGCGACTGTCAGCGTGGGGGGCGAGCAGCGAACGACGCTCGGCCCGGGAGACTACTTCGGCGAGATCGCGCTCATCGACGACGGCGTGCGCTCGGCCTCGATCACGGCCGCGACAGACCTCCTCTGCTACGGCATGACCCCGTGGGAGTTTCGCCCGTTCGTAGAGGATCACCCGCAGCGTGGCCTGGACACTGCTGCAGGTCATCGCACGCCGCTTCCGCCAGGAGCAAGCACGAGCCCGATTAGCCCCGTCGCGGCAGTCAACGGGACCGAGCTCGCGTACGACGAGGCCGGCGACGGCTCGGCCGTCGTGCTGTTGCACTCCGCCGTCGGCGACCGGCGCCAGTGGGACGACCAGGTCGAGGCCTTCGCCGCGCGCTACCGCGTCGCTCCGCCCCGACCTGCGCGGCTTCGGCGAGACGCCCCTTCCGGGCGGGCCCTTCTCGTGCGTGGACGACGTACGCGCGCTTCTCGACCACCTGGAAATCGAGCGGGCCGCGCTCGTCGGGAACTCGCTGGGCGGCCGGGTGGCGCTCGAGCTGACGGTCGCTCACCCGCAGCGCGTCGCCGCGCTCGTGCTCGTCGGGAGCGCCCTCGGCGGCCGCGAGCCCTCGCCGGAAGTGGCGGCCTACGACGCCGAGGAGGAAGCGCTCCTCGACGCGGGCAAGCTCGACGAGGCGGTCGAGCTCAACCTGCGCATGTGGGTCGGGGACGTCGATCCCGCGCGGCGGGAGCGCATCGCGGCGATGCAGCGGCGCTCCCTCGAGGTCGACGTCGCTGCCTACGAGCAGGAGCCGCAACCCGGCCCGGTCGCTGGATCGAGCCCCCGGCGCACGAGCGGCTCGGCGAGATCGCCGTCCCGACGCTCGTGCTCGTCGGCGAGCAGGACATCGCCCAGATGCAGGAGAACGCCGACCGGCTCGCGGCAGAGCATCCCCGGCGCGCGCAAGATGGTCATGGAGGGCGCGAAGCACCTCCCCGCCTTCGAGCGGCCGGAGGAGTTCAACCGCATCGTGCTCGACTTCCTCGCCGAGGGAGCCGTCGGCGCCGCGTCGCCCTGAGCTCAGACCGCGGCCGGGTCGTGGCAGACGGCCTCGACGTTGTGGCCGTCCGGATCGAGCACGAAGGCGCCGTAGTAGTTGGGGTGATAGACGTCACGCACCCCCGGCGCGCCGTTATCGCGGCCGCCGGCGGCGAGGCCGGCAGCGTGGAAGGCGTCCACGGTCGGCCGGTCGGCCGCTCGGAAGGCGACATGCACGAGGTCGCGCGCCTTTCCCTCTCGGAGGAAGAACTCCGGCTTGCCGTTCGCGCCGAAGCCCACCACCCCGGGGCGGGCGATCAGGGGCTCGAGCCCGAGTGGCGCCAGCGCCTGCTCGTAGAAGCTCTGCGAGGAAGCCAGGTCGCTCGCCGGGATGTAGATGTGGTCCAGCACGACGCTCGGAAGGCTACGCGGCGCCGCGCGGCCGGTCTTGGACGAATGTGACCTAGTTTTGGCTCGCGGAGCTTCTTCAGCCGGCTACTTGCCCTCGAGGACCTTGCCGAGCGCAGCGTCCAACTGGCTCTGGTCGGGGATCTTCCCCTCCGGCGTCACCTGGTCGACCACCTGCGGCAACGCCTGCGCGAGCATGTTCGCCGCCGTCTCGCGGTCGGCCCCGGTAGCGGCAGCCACCTTGTCGATCTCGTCGGTGCCGAACACCTTCTCGAGCTCTCCTGCGCTGATCGGCTTGTTCTCGCCGCTCGAGACCCACGACTGAGCCTTGTCTTCCATGCCCGCGCCCTGGAGGGAGCCGAGCATCTTCTGCAGACCGCCGCCGCTGAGGCCCTTCATGAGGAGCGGCCCCACCGTAGCCGCGAGGGCGGCAATCCCGCCGGCGCCCATGCCGCCTCCGCCGCCTCCGCCTCCGCCCATGAGCCCGCCCAGCATGTCGCCGAGCCCGCCTCCACCCGAGCCGCCGGAGCCTTGTCCGCCGCCGCCAAGCATCCCGCCGAGTATGTCCTCGAGTCCACTCAAGTCGCCTCCCCGATTGCGTTCCGCCGACCGAGGCATTGTGTCACTAGCGGCGCGCGTGCGCGAGCAGCTCGTCTCTGCCGACTCCGCGCAGAGACGCGTCGAGGAGCTCGACAGGATGGAACGCCGGCAGCGGCCGGCCGGCCCGGCGCAGCGCGGTCGTCACCTGAACGAGGCAGCCCGGGTTCGCGCTCGCATACGCCTCTGGCTCGACCGCGAGGATGTTCTCCGCCTTCCGCGTTGCGAGCTCGCGCGCGGCATCGGGCTGGACGAGGTTGTAGATGCCTGCGCTCCCGCAGCAGATGTCCTGCTCGGCCGGCTCGGCGCGGCTGAGCTCCGGGACGGCGTCGAGGAGCGCCCGCGGCTCAGCCGTGAGGTGCTGGGCATGGCGGAGGTGGCAGGAGTCCTGAAAGGCGACTGTGAAGGCGAGTGGCCGAGGCGCCATGCGCGGCTCGAGCCCGACGACGAGCTCCGACACGTCGCGCACGCGCTCCGCGAAGGACGCCGCCCGTTCGCTCCACTCCGGGTCCTCGGCGAGCAGGAACCCGTACTCCTTGAGGACCGAGCCGCATCCGGCGGCGTTCGTCACGACGTAGTCGACCTGGGCGTCCTCGAAGGCGCGAATCGTGCGTCGGGCCCGCTCGCGCCCTTCCCCGTCCCGCCCCGCGTGCACCGCGAGCGCGCCGCAACAGCCCTGGCCCCGAGGGACGGCGACCTCGCAACCGTGGGCCGCGAGCACGCGCGCGGTGGCGGCGTTCACGTCGCCGAAGAGGACGCGCTGTACGCAACCGGCGAGCAGCCCGACCCGGGCCGTCCGCTCGCCCTGCGCTTGCGTCAGCTCCGGCGTCCGCTCGACCGAGCGCCACGGCGGCGCGAGCTCGACGAGCGGCCGGAGCCGCCGCGGGAGCGGCAGGCGCCGCCCCAGCGGGGCGAGCGCGAGCGCGGCGCGCAGCCGGCGCGGGTGGGGAAAGACGGAGAAGACAAGGGCGCGGAGAGCGCGGTCGCCGGAGGGGCGGTCGTACTCGCGCTCGACGACCGCGCGCGTCTGCTCGATCAAGCGGTCGTACTGCACGCCCGAGGGGCACGCCGTGACGCAGGCCATGCAGCCGAGGCAGCGGTCGAAGTGTTGAACGACGGTCGGGTTGATGGTGACGGTGCCGTCGAGGAGCGCTTCCATCAAGTAGATGCGCCCGCGCGGCGAGTCCATCTCCTCCTGCCAGAGCGGGCCGTAGGTCGGGCAGGTGGGCAGGCAGAAGCCACAGTGGACGCACGCGTTGACGAGCTCGCGGTCGATCCCGGTCATGCGAGCACGCCCTCGGGGTCGAACTGGGCGCGCACGCGCTCGACGAGCGGCGACGGCTCGACGGCGGTCTCGTCGGGGACGTAGGCGAAGCAGACGGGCCCGAGGCGAACAAGCGCCCGCTCCATTCCTGCGAGCTCGACGGCCACGGAGCCGGCGGCGAAGGAGCGGCGGCCGCGGGCCGCGAGCTGAGCCCGCTCCACCTCGGCCCACACGCCGTCGTCCTCACTCCCACCGAAGAGCGTCGCGCGCGCGTTCCGTCTGCGCCGCGACCGCGCCCTCCCCGCCTTCGAAGAGCACGGCCAGACGCGACCCCTCCGGGCTCCAGAGGAGGTCGGCGGCGCTGGGGACGAGCTGGGAATGGAGGAGCTCGCGCGCGACGCGCTGAGCGTCCTCCGGTCCCGCCGACCTCGGCCACGACCGTCTTCGTCGTCGCCGGCCGCGGATGAAGCCTCAAGCTCGCGCGGGCGATGAGGCCGAGCCGACCGCGGGAGCCGCAGAAGAGCTTGCCGAGGTCGTAGCCGGCGACGTTCTTCACCACCTTTCCGCCCGCGTTCGCGACCGTGCCGTCGGCAGGACGACCGTGACGCCGAGGACGAGGTCGCGCGGGCGCCCGTAGCGGTAACGCGCGCGGGCCGAAGAGGTCGCCGGCGATCGCCGCGCCGACCGTGGGTCCGCCGGGCGGGTCGAGGGCGAGCATCTGCCCGTGCGCCCGCCAGGCGGTCGTTGAGCGCGGGAGTCGAGATCCCCGGCTCGACGGTGGCCGTGAGGTCGCCCGCCTCGTGCTCGAGCACGCGGTTGAGCCTGCGCGTGGATGAGGACGAGCTCGCCCCCGTCCCGCTCGATCGAGACCTTCGCCCGCCTCCCGGGCGGCGCGCTCGAAGAGCTGCGCGGCCTCCTCGATCGAGGCTGGATCGACACGGTGCCTTCGGCGCAGAAGCGCTCGGCAAGGCCCGCCTTCTCGAGCGGGTGAGCGCGGTAGGGCCCGGGCACCTCGCCGCAGAGGCGGGGAGTCGGGAAGACCTTCCCGGGATTGGCGAGGCCGGCCGGGTCGAAGCGCGCGCCGCAGCCGCTGCATCGCCTCCAGGTCGTCGGGCCCGAACATACTGCGGCATCGCGCAGGCCTTGTCCACGCCGATGCCGTGCTCGCCGGTCAGGGAGCCGCCCGCCTCCATGCACGCGTCGAGGATGGCCACCGCGAGCTCCTGCGCGCGCTCGGGCTCGCCCTCCTCGCGCGCGTCGTAGAGGACGAGCGGGTGCAGATTGCCGTCGCCGGCGTGGAAGACGTTGCCGACTCGCAGGCCGTACTCGCGCTCGAGCTCGGCGATGCGTCGCAGCACCTCGGGCAGGCGCGTGCGGGGAACGACGCCGTCCTGCACGTAGTAGTCGTGGCTGACGCGGCCCATCGCGGCGAAGGCGGACTTGCGCCCCTTCCAGAGCAGGGCGCGCTCGGCGTCGTCGGCGGCGACACGAATCTCGCACGGCCCCCGCCTTGCGGCAGATCTCCTCGACCGCCGCGAGATCCTCCTCGACCTGGGCCGCGAGGCCGTCGAGCTCGACGATGAGCACGGCATCCGACGTCCGGGTAGCCGGGATGCACGGCCGCCTCGGCCGCCTCGATCGTCAGCCGGTCCATCATCTCGATCGCGCGCGGGAAGGATGCGCGGCGGCGACTCACGTCGGAGACGGCAGCGCCGGCGGCCGTCGGTCGAGTCGAAGCCGGCGAGCAGCGTGCGCACGGCCTCGCGGCCGCGCAGCACTCGCACCACGAGCTCGGTGGCGATCCCCAGCGTGCCCTCCGAGCCGACGAACGCGCCGAGGAGGTCCGGGTCCTCGATCGCCGGCGCGCAGGCGGACATGCTCCCCGTCGGGGAGGACGACCTCGGCCTCGAGCACGTGGTTGACCGTGAAGCCGTGCTTCAGGCAGTGGGCGCCGCCCGAGTTCTCGGCGACGTTGCCGCCGATCGTGCACACCTGCTGGCTCGAGGGGTCGGGCGCGTAGTAGAAGCCGTGCGGCGCGACCGCCTCGGTGACGGCGAGGTTCGTGACGCCCGGCTGCACGGTGACGCGCGCCGCTGTCGAGATCGACCTCGAGGATGCGATTCATGCGCGAGAGCGAGATCGACCACGCCCTCGGCGACGGGGAGCGCGCCGCCCGAGAGGCCCGTGCCGGCTCCGCGCGCGACGAAGGGGACGCCGTCGCGGGCGCAGAGCCGGACGACCGCCTGCACCTCCTCGGTCGCTCGCAGGCAGCACGACGAGGCCGGGGACGACCCGGTGGCCCGTGAGGCCGTCGCACTCGTAGGTGCGCAGCTGCTCGGGCTCGGTGATCACCCCCGAAGCGCCCGAGCGCCGCCTGGACGTCCTGGACGAAGTCGGCCCTCATGCCCTCGTCACCGGGATACCTTATCCCCCGCTCCATGGACGTCGTATGCCTCGGAATCCTCGTCGCGGACGCGATCGCGCGGCCGGTCGACGAGCTCCCCGCGCGCGGCTCGCTCGGGCTCGTGGAGGAGGTCTCGCTGCACGGGGGCGGGTGCGCGCTCAACACGGCGAGCGCACTCGCCCGGCTCGGCCTCAGCGCCGGCGTGGCGGGAAAGGTCGGCGAGCGATGCGTTCGGCGACTTCCTCCTCGGCCTCCTCGACGAGCGGGGCGTCGACCGCGGCGGAGTGCTCTTCGACCCGGGCGCGCCACATCCGCGACAGTCGTGCTCGTCGACTCGGCCGGCGAGCGCACCTTCCTCCACCTTCCGGGCGCGAACGGCCGCCCTGCGGGCCGAGGAGCTCGACCGCGCGTTACCTCTTCTCCGGGCGGGCACTCCATCTCGCGGGTGCGCTCGTCATGCACGAGCTCGACGGCGAGCCGGCCGCGAGCGCTGCTCGCCGAGGCCCGGACGCGCGGGCTCGTGACGAGCGTCGACACCGTCTTCGACGCGACCGGCGGCTGGGAGCGCGTCCTCCCTGCCTCCCGCACGCCGACCTCTTCACCCCCAGCCTGGCCGAGGCGCGGGCGCTCTCCGGCGAGGAGGAGCCGGCCGCGGCGGCGGCCTGGCTGCGCGAGCGGGGCGCCGCGCACGGTCGGCGATCACCTCGGGGAGCCGAGGGCTGCTACGCGGCCGGTGACGGCTTCGAGGGCCCCGTCGAGCCGTTCGCGGTCGCACGCGGTGGACGGCACGGGCTCGGGCGACGCCTTCGCCGCCGGCCTGCTCTACGGCATCCTCGCCGGCTGGCCGCTCGAGCGACGCCGCCCGGCTGCGCGAACGCGCTCGGAGCGCTCGCCACCACCGCCGTGGGGGCAGACGAGGGCATGCCGCCCCTGGAGGAGGCGCTCGCCTTCGCCGGCCTCTTAGATGGTTGATCGGGAGGTGTGGTGTTTCCGATCAAGCATCTGATCTAGGGCCGCCGTTCTCATCGGCCTCGGCCTCGGCTCCTCTGGGGCGAACTCGACCTCGAGCCGCTCGATGCGCGGCCCGTCCACCTCGACGACCTCGAAGCGGAGGCCGTCGTGCTCGACCTCGTCGCCCTCCTCGGGCGAGCGGCCCAGGTGGCCGAAGACGAAGCCGGCGATCGTGTGGTAGTCCTCCTGCGGCAGCTCCTGGTCGAACTGCTCGTTGAAGTCGTCGATCGGGAAGGTGCCGTGGATGCGGATGCGGCCGTTCTCGAGCCGCTCGACCGACTCGTCCGGGAGGTCGTACTCGTCCTCGATCTCGCCCACGATCTCCTCGAGCAGGTCCTCGAGCGTGACGATGCCCTCGAAGGAGCCGTACTCGTCGAGCACGAGCGCCATGTGCTGGTTCTGGCGCCGGAACTCGGCGAGGAGCGAGGCGAGATCCTTCGTCTCGGGCACGACGTAGGCCGGGCGGAGAAGCAGCTCGATCTCGACGTTGCTCGATGCCCTGGGCGTAGAGCGCCGAGAAGAGGTCGCGGACGTGGAGGATCCCGAGGACGTCGTCGAGCGAGCCGCGGTAGACCGGATAGCGCGTGTACGGGGAGTCGATCATCGACGGCGAGCGCGTCCTGCGGCGGCAGGTCGACCGAGAGCGCCACGACCTCCGGCCGGGGCACCATCACCTCGTGGGCTTCCTTGTCCGCGAAGTCGAAGACCTTGTAGAGCATCTCCTCCTCGGCCTCCTCGATCTCCTCCGTCTGCGCGACGATCAGGCGGATGTCCTCCTCGGAGTGCAGCGGTGAGCCCGGCCGGCGCAGGACCGGACGCCGAAGAGGCGCGAGATCCCGTTCGCCGATTTCTGCAGCACCCAGACGAGCGGGTGCGTGAGCCGCGCAAGCAACTCGAGCGGCGCCGGCGAGGAAGACGGCGAGGCGCTCCGCGCGCTGGAGGGCGATCGCCTTCGGGACGAGCTCGCCGAGGACGACGCTCAGGTAGGTCAGGACGAGGAAGGAGAGCGACGAACGCCAGCGTCGCGGGAGAGCCACGGGTCGAAGTAGTCGGAGAGGAGCGGCTCGCCGACGGCGCCGAGCAGGATGCTGAAGACCGTGATCCCGACCTGGACCGTGCTGATGAAGCGCACGGGCTCGTCCATGAGCCGGAGCGCGACCTCGGCCTGGCGGCTGCCCTGCTTCGCCCGCTCCTCGAGCCGCGCCGCGGCGCGCCGTCACGAGTCGCGTACTCGGCCGCGACGAAGACCGCGTTCCCCAGCACGAGCAGGAGAATGATGAGGATGCGAAGGGAGTCGCTCACGGGCCCACCGGCCCGTGAGCGCGGGGAGGGTGTGTGAGGGAACCGGGAGGTTCCCTCACTGCATCAAAGAAGGGGGCCCGCGGGGAAAACATGGTTTCCCACGCGAGGAGTGAGCCTGGAAGCGAATGACGGTCACGCCCCGCTCTCCGGGGCGCGGGTACTAGGCGGAAGCTCGTCCAACTGCACGTCGAGGATAGCGCACGCGTACAGATCCTCAAACCTCCGACGAGCGTCTCGAGCGGCGCGAAGTCCGCGGGCGAGGACGGCGAGATCCGCGCGGTAGCCGGGCGCGATCCGTCCGCGGTCGGCGAGGCCGAGAGACGCGGGCGGGCACAAGGCTCGCCATCGCCGCCGCCTCGGCGAGGCCGAAGCGCGCCATGCGGCCGACGAGCGCGGCGCCGCAGCGGTCGCCGCCGAGCAGCGTCCCGTCTGGGCGCTGCGCGGGCGGCCGGCACGAGGTCGCTCGTGAGCGCGATCCGCTCGGGGCCCGCAACGCGAACGGTGAGCTCCTCGGTGCGCGGGTGGAGGTGCCGCCCGTCGGCGATCAGGCCGAGGACGGCGCGCTCGTCGAGGAGGAGCTCGGGAACCGGGCCCGGTCGTGCGCGCCCGCACCGGCGCCATGGCGTTCCACAGGTGGGTGGCGAAGCGGGCGCCGGCGTCGAGGCCGCTCGCGGTCGTGTACCGTTCGCGTGCGTGTGCCCGACCGCCGCGACCGCCCCGCGCGCGGCGACGCGCGGCGATCGCCTCGAGCGCGCCCGGGGAAGCTCCGGGCGAGATGGTCACGAGACGGACGAGCCCGCTCGCGAGCCAGTCCTCGAGCGCGTCGAGGTCGACCGGCGTGAGCTCGTCGACCGGGATCGCGCCGGCGGCGTCCGGGTTCAGGAACGGTCCCTCGAGGTGGAGCCCGAGGCAGAGCGGCGTCATCCGGCTCCGCGACCTCGCGGGTGGCCAGGAGATAGCCGGTCACGCCCTGCCCGCGACGCCGTCCGGCGCATACACCTGGAGGTCGACGAAGCCCGGGAAGATCGAGCGGCTCGACCGGGCCGCTCGCCACCGCTCGACGGCACGATGCCGGCCTCCCTCGATCGGTAGACGCGACCGCGAAGCGGCGCCGTCGACCGGATCGACGAGGAGCCCCTCCAAAGCTGTGAGGTCTCTGCACCCGCACTATCATCGTGCCTTCGGAGGGCCAGCCGTCGTGACGAAGGAGATCACCTGTCCTCATCGCCGACGACCACGAGGTCGTGCGCGAAGGCTTGCGCCTCTCCCTCTCGCGCGCGCCTCAGATCCGGGTCGTCGGGGAGGCCTCGGACGGCGCCAGCGCGGTCGCGGTCGCAGAGCGGCGGCGTCCGAACGTCGTGATCATGGACGTCCGCATGCCGGGAATGGACGGCCTCGAGGCGACCAAGATCCTGAGCGAGCGCCTGCCCCAGACCGCCGTGCTCATCTTCACGGCCTACGGCGAGCGGAGCCTGCTCGGCCGCGGCCTCGAGGCCGGCGCGAAGGGCTACATCCTCAAGGAGGCGCCCCACCAGACGCTCCTCCGGGCGATCGAGAAGGTCGCGAGCGGCGAGGGCTACGTCGATCCGGCGCTCATGCCCGCCCTGCTCACGCGCGAGCGCGAGGAGATGCTGACCGCAGCGCGAGCGCGAGATCCTGCAGCTGCTCGCCGACGGCATGTCGAACGCCGACGTCGCCGAGCAGCTCTTCATCAGCCAGGAGACGGTGAAGAGCCACGTCCGCCACATCCTCGCCAAGCTCGAGGCGGACACGCGCACCCATGCCGTCGCCATCGCCCTCCGCGAGTCGATTATCGACTAGATCGCTGGGCGCGGCCTGCTGGTCGCCTGCACGATCGCTCGCGGCGCTCGTCGGCGCAGCTCGGGCTCGCGTTCGACAACGACCGGCTCGCCGCCGGCGGCCTGATCGTCTCGACCGTCTTCTTCGGCCTGTTCGCCCTCTACCTGATCGTGTCCGAGCGCCGCCGGCACGAGTCCGCCGAGGACGAGCTCCAGGCCCAGGCGACGTTCCTCGAGTCGCTCGTGGACTCGATCGGCGCGGTCTCGAGCTCGCTCGACGCGCCCGAGATCCTCGATCGTGCCTGCGACGAGGCGCGGAAGCTCTTCGACGCCGAGCGCGCGCGCTTCGTGCCGCCGGACGCGGCCCCGGCGAAGGGCGACGGCCCCGTGGGCGAGCGCATGCTCGTCCCGCTCGCCAACCGCGGCGAGCGGATCGGGGCGCTCGAGCTCGAGCGCTCGGAGCCGTTTCACCGCTGGGATCACATGCGCGCGACCGTGCTCGCCGACTTCGCGGCGCGCGCGTTCGAGAACGCGCGGCTGCTCGCTGAGGCACACGAGCGGGAGGCCGAGCGGGCCCGGCTGACGGAGCAGCCTGATCACGGCGGAGCAGGACGAGCGCCGCCGCCTCTCGCTCTTCCTCCACGACGGCCCGCTTGCAGTCGATGTCGGGGATCGCGCTCATGCACGACGCCGCGCTCGCGGCGATCGAGGACGGGCGCTACGAGGACGCCGAGCGCGTGATCGAGAGCTCGCTCTCCAAGGAGCGCGAGACGATCCGCACGCTGCGCGACCTCTCCTTCGCGATCGAGCCGGTCGTGCTGCGCGACCAGGGCTTCCACGCGGCCGTGCGCGCGCTCGGCGACCAGATCGAGGACTCCCAGCAGATCACGGTCGCGAACCGACGTGGAGGCGGGCGAGCGGCTCGCGAGAGAAGGCCCAGGTCGCGCTCTACCAGATCATCCGCGAGTCGCTGAACCAGGCCGTGCGGCGTCGGCCCGAGCGTATCGACGTCGACGATGCGCGCGCTCGAGAACGGCGGCTTCGAGCTCGAGATCGCCGACGACGGAGTGGGCGAGCGCCGGCGGGCGAGCCTCGAGGCGATCGACGAGCGCGTCCAGGTCTTGAACGGCCGCCTGTCGGTCGAGCACGGCGAGGCAGGCCGGGACGCTCGTCCGGGTCATCGTCCCCTCCTACGTCGCGGCGGCGCGAGCGGTAGACTCCGCGGCCGCGGCTAGACTGCGCGCCGATGGCGAGGGAGCACCTTCTCTTCGTCTCGAAGCCCTCGGGCTACGAGCTCGTCGAGCGCGACGGCGAGCCGCCCGAGCCCGGGAGCGAGGTCGAGCTCGGCGACAACGGCGTCCGCTTCACCGTCGGCAAGATCGGGCCCTCGCCGCTGCCGGAGGACGAGCGGCCCTGCGCCTACCTCCAGCGCGCCGTCAGCTGAGCGCGTCCTCGGCGGCGATCTTGCCGAGGACGAGCGCGGACGCCAGCGCGCTCGCCCAGCCGCCCGTCGAGATGCCGCCGGCGTCCGGCCCGGCCGCGTAGAGGCCGTCCGCCGCCCGCGCGCGCGCGTCGATCTGTGATCCCGCCGAGCGTGGTCGTGATCCCGGCGACGACATCGACGGCGGTCTGACCGCCTCGCGGCGCTCGACCGGGGCGCCGGCCGCCCGGGCCGCCTCGATCATCTCTCCCACCGTCCGCTCCCGCACCCGCTGGCCGAGCGCCTCGTCGGCGACGAGGTAGCGGCCCGGGCGCCCGGCTGGCGCGCCGTCCACTGCACGACGTCGATCTCCGACCACGTGCGCGCCTCGATAGCGCTCGCCGCGTCATGTTCTCCACTTCGCAAGGCGCGCGTAGACCTGGGCGAGCGGCACGAAGTCGGCGGCCGAGATCCTGCGGCGCAGCCGCGAGGTTGCGGCCGTAGAACTCCTCCAGGCCGGCGGAGAGCGTCGGCCCCGCGCTCGAGCGCGAGCCGAAGGCCGTCGCCCGTGCTCCACGGGTTCGCCCGCAGGACGAGCGTTCTCCGCCTCGGGCGTGATGTGGCGGCGGACGAGCTCGCGGTCGCCCTGGAAGCCTCCGGTCGCGAGCATGACGGGCACCCGTCCGGCGGAGCTCCGTGAGCGGCTCGCGAGGCGGATCTCCCCCGCTCGGCGGGCCAGCGCTCGGTGAGCCCGCCGGGTCGAAGCGGGCCCCGTCGTGAGCGGATTCCCGGTCTCGCGCGCCACGACGGGCGCGCCGAGCCCTTCGAGCCAGGCGAGCGCGTCGTCCAGCCCTCCCAGACGACTCGCTGGAGCTCGGGGTCGCCGCCGGGGCACTCGGCGCGGAAGCGCTCCCAGTCCCGGTAGCGCCAGACGAACCCGCTCGAGAGCAGCATCGAGCCCGCCCGGCCGGTCGCCCTTCTCGTAGACCGTGACCCGCGGCGCCGAGCTCGCGCGCCCGCGCGGCCGCCACCAGCCCGGCCATGCCCGCGCCGGCGACGACGAGCTCAGACATGCATCGTCCGGACAGGCCCCGGGGACAGGCCCCGGGACACGGCCAGATGAGACATCTGAGCGGGCCTGCTAGACGAGCGAGAAGCTCGCCTTGTGCTCGACGTACTCGAGCTTGATGCGGTCCGGGCCCCAGACGAAGACGGCGTACGTGTTCGCGCCGTCGACGACGTCGGCGATCTCGAGCCCGCGGCTCCTCCGCCTCGCGGATGTGGTCGTCCGCCGACTCGACGCGGAGGCCGAGGTGGTTCAGGAGCGGCCGTCTCGCTCTCGCCTGGAGTCGCCCTGCTCGAGCGCCACGTAGGCGTCCCCGACCTGCAGGCGCCCGTCCTCGGCGACGAAACCGAGCTCGGAGAGCTCCGCGAAGCTTCGCTCCGGGTCGGGGACGCGGAAGAGGACGTGGTCGAGGTCGTAGGCGACGCCGCCCTCTCGACTCGACGAGCGCGAGCCGGAGGCGCTCGGGGGCCTCGAAGGAGGCCGCGTCCGTCGGGCCGCTCGACCGCGAGCTCCGGGGCAGCTCGGCGAGCGCCTCCTCGAGGTCGAGGACGCGAAGGCCGATCCGCGCGAGCACGCCCGGGTCGCGCTCGCCCTCGGCGGCGAACAGGGTGAGCTTGCCGCGCCTGGCGTCGGAGCCGACGAGCGTGAAGCGGTCGGTGCGGTCGATGACGTGCATGCCCACGTGGCCGGTCAGGAAGTCCGCGAGCGTGTCGCGGTCCGCGACCCAGAGGGCGACGTGGTCGAGCGTCTCGATCTTCATACCCCCGAGAGTACCCAAGACTGATGCTTTGAACGCGCGCGGGCCGGGGACCATTCCGCCATGGGGTCGCACGGTCGGGTTGTGTGCTCGTTCTCGCCGCCCGCCAGCCCGAGTTCGTCGTCGCTCCTCGAGCAGGCGGGGTACTCCGTCGACGCGCGCAGCCGCCCGCTCGAGTCCGCCGACGTCGAGGCCGACGTTGCCGTCGTCTTCCGCGGACGCCTGCTCGGCCGCGAGCCCAGGCGGCGCTTCTCCGAGAGCCGGCATCCCGGTGATCGAGGTGCTGACCTTCGATCCGCCGAGCGCTTCCGCGCCGACTGGGTGCGCCTCTCCAACCGCGTTCCCAAACCCGACCTGGTGCAGGTCGTGCACGCCGTCGCCGCCTGGGCCGGCGGCCGCGTTGGAGCGGCGCTCCCCGCGGCGTAGAATTCGGCCTCCCGTCTTTCGGCCAGGAGGATCAATGCTCAGCTTCGGCGTCACCGTTCTCCCCGACCCTCCCTCGACGCGGTTCGTCGAGCTGATGAAGCTGGCCGAGGAGAACGGGTTCGACATCGGCTGGACCTACGACTCGCACATCCTCTGGCAAGAGGCGTACCCGCTCCTCACCCTGCTCGCCCTGAACACCGAGCGCATGAAGTTCGGACACTGCGTCACCAATCCGGGGACGAGAGAGCCGACGGTGACGGCAAGCGCCTACGCAACCCTCCACGACATCTCGGGCGGCCGCGCCGTGCTGGGCATCGGGCGCGGGGACTCCGCGCGCCGCGTCATCGGCCAGCAGCCGGTGAAGATGGCTGAGTTCGAGGCGGCGCTCCGCATGATGAAGGACCTGATGAACGGAAGGAAGGTCGACTGGAACGGCAAGCGACTGGAGCTCGAATGGGCCAAGGGTCGGGAGCCCATCCCGGTGTACGTGGCCGCCTACGGGCCGCGGGCGCTCGGGGTGGCCGGACGGGTCGGCGACGGCGTCATCATCCAGCTCGCGGACCCGATCATCATTCAGTGGATCATGGACCAGGCCCGTGCCGCGGCCGAGGAGGCCGGACGCGATCCCGACGAGCTTCAGTGCCTCGTTTGCGCGCCGAGCATCGTCACGGAGGACACTGCAGGAGGCCCGCGACGCCGTCCGCTGGTTCCCGGCGATGGTCTCGAACCACGTCATGGACCTGATCGAGCGCTACGGCGAGAGACTCGGAGATCCCCAAGGAGCTGACCGAGTACGTGAAGGCGCGGAAGTTCTACGACTACAAGGACCACAGCCGGGAAGGCGCCGCGCACGGCGAGTTCGTCACCGACGAGATCTGCGACCGCTTCTCCGTGATCGGCTCCGTCGAGGCGGTCCGCGAGAAGCTCAAGGAGCTCGAGTCGGTCGGCGTGAACCACTTCAACATCTACCTCATGACCCACGGGCAGGAGGAGATCCTGCGCACGTACGGGTCGGAGATCATCCCGGAGTTCCGCAAGGCGACCGTGTGATCAAGCCGGAGCACCGCTTTCAGGTCGCCGAGGCGAACCGGCGCCTGGTCGAGGCGAACGGCGGCTACGAGGTCGTGCACGAGTCGCCCGGGCTGGAGGTCGGCGTCTACGTGCTCGTCGCACCCGAGCCGGACCGCCAGCAGCCGCACGAGGAGGACGAGGTGTACGTCGTCCTGGAGGGCACGGGGACGCTCGACGTCGAAGGCACGGAGGTGGACGCTCCGCGAAGGCGAGGCGGCATTCGTCGCCGCGCACGCCGAGCACCGGTTCACGTCGTACGAGCGGCTCAGCCTCCTGGTGGTCTTCGCGCGCGGGAACAAGCAGTAGCGAACACGTAGGGAGCCGGTTCGGATGAAGCTGCGGCCCGCTTCACCCTCCCCGGCTCCCTCCGTGGAGCGTCTCCGCTCCGCGGACTGCAAGCGCTTCGGAGCCGCGGGAGAGGCGAACCTTAGACGATCCGCTGCGCTCAGGACCCGGCCGCCCGGACGGCGAGCTGGACGACCCGCGCGAGCGGCTCGGGGACCTCCGCGCCCGGAGCGGAGAAGTGCCGCCAGGCGCGCTCCGGCTTGTTGGAGTGGCCTCGAAGGCCTGCGATTCCTTCGAAATCGGGCGCGAGCTCGACCGTCCGCTCGACACCCACCATCTCGGCAATGAGCGCGTTCAGCCGGATCTCGGCGGGAATCGGATCCTCGCCGGGCTCCGCGTCCCGATCGTGGACGGCGACGCACGGCACCCCGCAGGCACGGCAGATGCGGGCGAAGATCGGGATGTTCGACTTGCCCCCGCACTCGACGATCGCTGATCGCAGCCCGGTCGACGTCGTATCCGAGCGTGAGGAACACGGCAGGAAGCACGAGCTTCTCCGTGCGGCCCTCGACGAGCACCGCCGCGCGCGCAAGGAAGAGCTCGTTCCGCTCCGCGTCGAACTCGCTGACGACCCGGAAGGACGTCGTCGGCGTCGAGCGGCTGGGGCTGCGTCACCCGGGTCCCGGCAGGCGACCGTGCTCCACGAGGACGAGCTCCTCCAGGCGGCCGACGTTGAGGAACGCCGGCGAATGCGTCGAGTAGATGACCTGGTTGTCGGCGAGTGCAAACGAGCGCAGGAGGCGGTAGAGGTAGCGCTGGGCCTGGGGGCGAAGGAAGAGCTCCGGCTCCTCGACGAGCAGGAGGATGCTGGTGAGGCCGGCCTCGACCACGTCCTCCACGGCCCGCAGAAAGCGAGCGCCGGGCCGGCCCCGGAGCCGCTCGTCAGGCTCCCGCAGCACGCGCGTGAAGCGCTCGAGCACCTGGGCGGCGGCCGTGTGCCGGCTGTCGAGCGCCCGATGAGCTGCCCGCTCCTGAGCGAAGCCGGGAGGTAGACGACCGCGGGCGCCCCGTCGCGCTGCAAGACCGCGTCCTCGGGCGGCCGGCAGCCGAGGGAGATCTGCGCGCCGCTCTCGAGGCGCGCCTCGACGTGAATCGTCCCGTCGCCGTCCGCCGAGAATGTCCTCGGGAGCGAGCCGAGGCGCTTCCGGGTCGAGAAGCGCCCGCAGGGCGGCGAGCATGTTCGACTTGCCCGCGCGTGCCTCGCCGACGAGAGCGGTGATCGGCCTGCGGCTCGAAGGCGGCGTCGCGCACCGAGCGGAACCCGCGGATGCGGACGCTGGTCAGGCGCGAAGTCCGGGTCAGACGCGCTCACGCTCGACCGCCTCCCGAACGGCCGGGACGACCTCGGCGGCGAACAGGTCGAGCTGTCGGAGGTGATCGTCGGCCGGCCAGAAGACGAATGTGTCGAGGCCGAGGTCGACCGCGAAGCGGGTCAGCTCCTTCACCCAGCCGGCCGACGTCGTCGATCGTGCCGACAAGGTTGTAGAGCCGCCTGATCTCGGCTGGGTCGCGGCCGGCCTCGTGCGCGCCTTCGTCGATCCGTGCCTGAAGGTCGCGAATCTCCTCCGGAGGGGCGTACGGGCGGGACACGCTCCAGCCGTCGGCCAAGCCGGCCGGTGAGCCCGAGCATGCGCGGCTTCAGTAGCACCGAGCCAGATCCCGATCGGATGCGCGGGGGGCGGCCCCGGATGGAGGCCGCGCACGGAGTAGAAGCGGCCCTCGAACGTGATCGTCCGCTCCCCGCTCCAGAACAGCCGGATGACCGGAACGCCTCCTCGAGGGCGTCGACCGCCTCGCCGGACGGCGTACCGGGCCGCCCATCGCCGCGATGGCCTCCCAGAAGGAGCCGGCGCCGAGACCGAGCTCGAAGCGCCCCCCGGAGATAACGTCGAGGCTGGCCGCCGCCTTGGCCATCATCGCCGGCCCGCGAAGGGGCAGGTTGGCGACGTTGGGGAAGACCCGCACGGTCTCCGTCTCGGCGAGCAGCGTCGGCAGGAGCATCCACGTGTCCAGGAAGCGCCACTGGTAGGGATGGTCCTGAACGCCGAGAAGATCGAGCCCGCGCGCCTCCGCGACGGCCGCCACGTCGCGCGCGAGCCGCAGCTCCGAGGCGGTCGGGTCGACGTTGGCCCCGAACTCGAGCGGACGCCGATAGTCGGGCACCTACCGTGCGGCACGCTCCGGCCGGGGATCGGGGAGCGGGGTGAGCACCTCCTCGAGCCGGTCGCGGAGGGACTCGAAGTTCGGCGGGAGCGAGAGCGACTCGCCGAGGTGCTCCAGCGGCTCGTCGGCCGTGAAGCCGGGCCCGATCGTGGCGATCTCGAAAAGAACGCCGCTCGGCTCCCGGAAGTAGATCGAACGGAAGTAGAAGCGGTCGATGACCGGGGTAGGCTGCGCTCCCGCGCCGGCGACCCGGTCACGCCACGCCTCGTGCTCCTCCTGCGTGGAAGCCCACGCGACGTGGTGCACGGTGCCGGCCCCGCCCAGCGGCCGCTCGGCAGGGGGCTCGTCGTAGACGTAGAACGAGCCGCGCCGGTCCCCGCGCGCCTCCCAGCCGCCGTCCTCGGGCGCGAAGCCCAGCGTCTCCTCGAGGAAGCCCCGGCTTCGCCCTGGGTCGGAGCTGTGGGCCCGTACGCCGTCGAAGCCCTGGAGCGCGTGCTCCACGGGGACGTCCGGATGGCGGGCGACGAGCGGCGGGTCGTCCGTCTCGACGACGCCGAGCTCGTGCGTGAGCCCTTCGGGATCGGCGAAACGGAGCCGGTCCGCCTCACGCTCCGTCTCGACTCCCTCCGCGGCCAGGCGCTCGACCCAGAAGTCGAGCGCGGCCTCGGAGCCGACCCGCCAGGCGACCGTGTGCACCATGCCGGCTCCGGCCCGCCCGCGCGGCAGGCCGGGATACTCGAAGAACGTGATGTCGCTGCCGGGACTCCCCTCCTCGTCGGCGTAGAACAGGTGGTAGACGGTCGGGTCGTCCTGGTTGACGGTCTTCTTCACGAGGCGTAGGCCGAGAACACGCGCGTAGAAGTCGACGTTGCGCGGCGCGTCCGCGGTGATAGCGGTCACGTGGTGGATGCCTTCCAGCTTCATCGGTTCCTTTCCTTCGGTACTCGCCGGCGAGACGCTCGGGTTCGCGACCAGTATTCCAGCCGCAGGGCCCTACTCCGAGGCCGCCGAGGCCTCCGCACGCCGCGAGGCCTCGCTCGGCCACGGGCGGGGCGGGCGCCAGGCGCTCCGCCTCGCGCGGGTCCCCCGGTCAACCACGCGATGGCGACGAAGTCGACGGGCAGGAGGACGGTTACCAGCGGCTCCATGGCCCGGGAAGCGTAAGCTTCCCGCTCGGACCGAGCGAGGAAGGGGCTGATGTACGCAAGCGTGTCGACATTCCACGGTGAGGGCGTGGAGCTCGACCCGGCCGGACTGGCCGCGGGCGAGTCGATGGCGGCCTGGCTGCGCGAGTTCGAGGGCTACCTCGGGCTCATGATCCTCACGTGCGAGGAGACGGGCATGGCCTACGCCATGACCTTCTGGGAGAGTCCCGAAGCGGCCGAGAAGACGCGTCTCGCGCGCGCGCGCATGCGCGAGCAGATGGCCGCGGCGGTCGGGATCGACGTGCTCGGCAACGAGCAGTGCACTGTCTCGTTCTCCGACGGCCTCGTCCCCGAGCGCTCAGGCGAAGCCCCGCCGACGGCGTAAGCTTCCTTCCAGGATCTCGATGTTCGCAAGCATGTCGACCTTCAGCGCAGCAGACATGGACATGGCGGAGACGGCCCGGCTGGTGGGCGAGACCATGGAGCCGTGGATGCGCGAGTTCGAGGGCTACGAGGGCCTCTTGATCCTCACCGACCAGGAGAGCGGTCTGGCCCGGATGATCACCTTCTGGTCCGACTGGGACGCGGTCGAGCGCAGCCGCCACGGGCGGCTCAAGATGCGGGACGAGCTCAGCGTCACAATGGGCGTCCGCGTCGAGGGCACGGAGCCCTACGAGGTCGCCTTCCGCGACCGTCTGTAGCCCTACTCTTCGAAGAGCGTGAGGTCGGGCTCCCGCTCGCCGCGCAGCGTCTCGAGGTCGACCTCGACGCAGCCGATGCCGCGCGCCTCCGCCAGCGTCAGCGCCTGGGGGCGGAACCGCTGGGCGGCCAGGAGCCCGCGACAGCCGACAGCCGCCGGGTCGCTCCGGATGCGTTCGAGATAGCGGGCCAGCTGCTCCACCGACTCGATCGTGGCCACCCGCTTCACCTCGACCGCGACCCACTCGCCCTCGCCGTCGCGGCACATGAGATCGACCGGGCCTATGTCCGTGGGCCATTCACGCCGGACGAGTCTGAGCGCGGGGCCGAGCGCCTGCGGGCGGGCGGCCAGCTCGGCCTGGAGCTCGCGCTCGACCCCGTCTTTCTCGAGCGCCGCGGACTCGCCCATCTCGTGCGAGACGTCGCTGAGCAATTCGAGAACGCGGATCTCGAGGCGGTCTTCGGTCCTCCCGGCGCGCTTGCGAACGACGAGGCGCTCGATGGGGTCGCCCTCCTCCTCGACAACCGTCGGCGGGGTCATCCAGTTGAGGGGTTTGTACCCGCCCGCGTCCGCGTGCACGAGCACCGAGCCGTCCGCCTTCAGCATGAGGAGCCGCGTCGACTCGGGAAGCACGGCGTTGAGCCGGCCGGTGTAGACGACCTCGCAGCGGGCAACGATGAGGCGCACGGCGCCGGACCGTACCGGCGACTTCGGACATGTCCGTTTACGGCGATGGCTTGCACCATCTCGACGGCGTTCGTATGCTCGCCGCGATGGGCCGGATCGAAGCGCGGCTGGAGGAACTGGGCCTGGTGCTGCCCGCCCCGATGAAGCCGCCAGGCAATTTCAAGCTGGTGAAAGTCCACTCAGGAATCGGGTACATCGCGGGGCACACCGCGATTGACGGGTCCACCGTGCTCGTCGAAGGCGTCGTGGGCCGCGACCTGACCCTGGAGGAGGGATACGAAGCCGCTCGGCTGACCGGCCTCTCGATTCTCGCTTCCCTCAAGCACGAGCTCGGCGAGCTCGATCGCGTGGCCCAGTGGCTGCGCGCTGTCGGCTATGTCCAAACCGCGCCGGGGTTCAGGGACAACGCGAAGGTCGTCGACGGCTTCAGCGACCTCATCTTCGAGTTGTGGGGCGACGCCGGACGTCATGCGCGATCAGGCCCGGGGCAAGGTCCATCTCCGTTCAACGTGCCGATCGTCGTCGACGCGATCGTGGCGGTTGCCGCCTGAGGTTGAGCCGGTCGGTGTAGAAGACCTCGCAGCCGGCGTCGATGAGGCGTACGACGCCGGACCGTAGCGGCCGCTTCGGACTCCTCTTCGGTCACTTCCACGGTTCGGGTGGCCCGTTCGTGGTATAGAGCGGCGGTGCCCGAGCCGGCCGTTCTCGTCGCAATGCGCGGGATCGTCAAGGACTTCCCCGGCGTGCGCGCGAACGACGGCGTCGACTTCGACCTGCGTGCCGGCGAGGTGCACGCGCTGCTGGGCGAGAACGGCGCGGGCAAGACGACGCTCGCGAACCTGCTCGCCGGGCTCTATCGGGCCGACGCGGGCGTGATCGAGATCCGCGGCGAGCCCGTCGAGCTGCGCTCTCCGCGGCAGGCGATCGACCGCGGAATCGGGATGGTGCACCAGCACTTCAAGCTCGTCCGCCGCTTCACGGTCGCGGAGAACCTGACCCTCGGCTGGCACTCGCCGCGCGGCCTCATCCGCCGGAGGCCGCTCGAGCGGGAGATCGCGAAGCTCGCGGACTCGTACGGGATCCAGGTGCGGCCGGAGAGGCCCGTCTGGCAGCTCACAGTCGGCGAGCAGCAACGGGTGGAGCTCCTCAAGAACCTCTACCGCGGGGCCGACGTGCTCGTCCTCGACGAGCCGACTGCCGTGCTCGCGCCGCAGGAGGCCGAGGCGCTGTTCGGGACGCTGCGCCGGATGGCCGCCGAAGGGCGCGGCGTCGTCCTGATCACGCACAAGCTCGACGAGGTCCTCGCTGCCTCCGACCGTGTCACCGTGCTGCGTCGCGGCCGAAACGTCGCGACGGTTCCGACGCGATCGACGACGAGCTGGTGAGCTCGCTCGGCTGATGATCGGGGCCGAGCCGCGCCCGCGCCGTCCGAGGTCCGCGTACGGCGGCCGGTCGGATCGTCGTTCCGCGTCGTCGGCCTGGAGGCGGAGGACGAGCGGGGCGTCGAGGTCCTGCGCGGCGTCGACCTCGACGTGCGCGAAGGCGAGATCCTCGGGCTCGCGGGCGTCGCGGGAAACGGCCAGCGCGAGCTCGCCGAGGTCCTGGTCGGCCTCCGTCATGCCCGGGACGGGCGGGTGCTCTTCCACGAGCGGGAGATCACGCGCTGGCCGACTCGGCGCCGGCTCGAGGCCGGAATCGGCTACGTGCCCGAGGACCGGCTCGGCCAGGGAATCGCGCCCGGCCTCTCGCTTGCCGACAACCTCGTTGCAAGGAGCTACCGGGACGAGTCGCTGGGCGGTCGCTTCGTCCTCTCGCCCGGCCGGGCCCGGCGCGCGGCCGAGGAGCTCGTGAGCCGCTTCGACATCCGCGGCGCAGGGCTCGACGCGCCGGCGGCCACCCTCTCGGGAGGCAACCTCCAGAAGCTGGTGCTGGCGCGCGAGCTCTCCGCCGACCCGGCCCTCCTCGTCGCCTCGCAGCCGACGCGAGGGCTCGACGTCGGCGCGGCGGAGACGGTGCGACGGCTTCTGCTGGAACAGCGCGAGGCCGGACGCTCCCTGTTGCTCGTCAGCGAGGACCTCGACGAGCTGCTGTCGCTTTCGGACCGGATCGCGGTCATCCATGCCGGACGGATCAACGCTGTCTTCTCGGCTCCCGACTTCGACGTCCACGACATCGGCCTGCGGATGGCGGGGCAGGGCGCGTGACCAAAGTCCTTGCGCTGGCGCGCTCGGTGGCGATCCAGATCGGCGCGGTCGCCGTCGGGCTCGTCCTTTCCGCGCTACTGCTCACGACGATCGGCGAGTCTCCGGGAAACGTCCTGCGGACGCTGCTCGAGGGCGCGTTCGGCTCCGAGTTCGCGCTCACGCAAACCGCTCTGAAAGCAGTACCGCTGGCTCTCACGGGGTTCGCGGTAACGCTGCCGCTGCGGATGAACCTCTGGAACATCGGCGCCGAGGGCCAGCTGCACGCCGGAGCGATCGGCGCCACCTGGGTGGCGCTCACCTTCGGGGGCTGGTCCGCCGGCGCGCTCCTACCGGCGATGGTCATCGCCTCGATCGTCACGGGCGCGCTCTGGGCGGGGCTCGCCGCCGCGCCGCGGGCGTTCCTCGGCGTCAACGAGATCATCACGACTCTCCTCCTCAACTTCGTCGCCATCCTCGCCGTGGCGTACCTCGTCACCGGGCCGTGGCGCTCGACCGCCTCCACGAGCCTGAACTTTCCCGTCACGAACCTCTTCTCCGAGGCGGCCTTGCTGCCTTCGGTCGGGAAGCTCCACGCCGGCGTCTTCTTCCCGCTCGCGATCGCGATCGCGCTGCTCTTCGTCCTCAACCGCACGCGCTTCGGCTTCGAGGTACGCATGATCGGCGCGAGCCCCGAGACCGCACGCGCCCTGGGCATGCCGATCGCCCGCAACGTTCTCGTGGTCATGCTCGTCGGCGGCGCGATCGCCGGCATCGCCGGGATGATCGAGGTCTCGACGACGTTCGGGCGGCTGCGCCAGGGCATCAGCCCCGGGTACGGCTTCATGGGTATCGCGATCGCGGCCCTCGCCGGGACCAGCATCGTCGGCACAGTCGTCGTGGCGTTCCTCTTCGCCGGCTTCGTGGTCGGCGGCCTGGCGCTCCAGACGGAAGGCGTGCCGCAGGCATTCGTGCTGCTCGTCCAGGGCGTCACCATCTTCTGCGCGCTGGCCGGGACGAGACTCGCCTCCTCTCCCCTGCGCACCCTGCTGCCCCGCCGCGCAGGAACCGAGGTCGTGCCCACGGAGGAGCCCTCATCACCCTGATCACGCTCTTGACCGCCGCCGTCAGCGCCGGGGCCGCGCTCCTCCTCGCCGCGCTCGGCGAGCTCGTGGCCGAACGGGCCGGCGTCATCAATCTCGGCGTCGAGGGGATGATGCTCGTCGGCGCTGCCACCGGCTTCGTCGTCATGGACGCCTCCGGGTCCGCGAGCCAGGGCGCCCTCGCCGCAGTCGGGATCGGAGCCGCGCTCGCGACAGTCCACGCCTTCTTTGCCGTCACCGTCCGCGCGAACCAGATCCTCAGCGGGCTCGCTCTCACGATCGCAGGCACCGGCCTCGCGGCGATCATCGGCCGCTCGGTCGTGGGCGTCCCGGCCGAGTCGACCTTCACCGACCACGCGGTGCCGCTCCTCTCCTCCATACCCGAGCTCGGCGACATCTTTTTCGAGCACCACGCGCTCGTCTACGTCGGGTACGTCGCCGCTCCGGTCGTCTGGTTCGTCCTCAGCCGGACCCGCGTCGGCCTGCACTTGCGCGCGGTGGGCGAGAACCCGGCCGCCGCCGACGCGATGGGCGTGCCCGTGGCCGCGTACCGGTACGGCGCGGTCGCCTTCGGCGGCGCCCTGGCAGGGCTCGCCGGCGCCACGCTCTCGCTCGCGGAGTCGCCCGGCTGGAGCGAGGGGATCACCGCGGGGCGCGGGTGGATCGCGATCGCCCTCGTCATCTTCGCGATGTGGGGGCCGCTTCGCCTGCTTGCCGCCGCCTTCCTGTTCGGCACCCTGGACGTGCTCGCCTTCCGGGCACAGATCATCGGCGTCGACGTGCCCGCGACGATCCTCGGGATGATCCCCTACGTGGGCACGATCGCCGTCCTTATCGTCGTGACGGCTCTCGGACTGCGCAGGCGGCTCGGAGCGCCGGACGCGCTCGGGCTCCCCTACGTGCGCGGCGAGCGGTAGGTCAGCGTTCCAACTCGGCCTCGAGCCGGTCGAGCTCGTCGGTGAGCTCGCGGCGAAGGCCGGCCCTGTCGGAGTCGTCCAGCCACGCCTCGTCGACGCCGTTGAGGACGAAGTCGCGCACCTGCTCGGGGCTCCAGTCCGCTGCCTCCGTCATCTTCACGTACTCCGTGCCCACGTCCGTGTGGAACATCGTGGGGTCGTCGGAGTTGAGCACGATCTTCAGGCCCTTGGCGACCATCTCTCGAATCGGGTGGGTCGTGTAGTCGTTCGGGTCGAAGTAGCAGACGGCCGTCGCCGTCGGGCACACGGTGAAGGTGATGCCCTCGTCCCCGACAGCGCTCGACGACCCTTTCGTCGCCGAGGATGTGGTAGCCGTGGTCGATTCGCTCACAGCCGAGCACGTCGAGGCAGGTCGTGATGTTCTCGGCGGGGGCGTCCTCGCACGCGTGGGCGGTGAGGCGCAGGCCGCCCTCGCCTGCGAGCCGATAGGACTCGACGAACTTCTCCGGCGGGTCCGGCGCCTCGGCGCCGTCCATGCCGAGGCCGATCAGCTCGTCAGGCCGGTGCGCGAGCACCTGCTCGACCATCTCGCGGGCCATCTCCGGCGGGTCCTGCCGGTAGACGTCGGCGATCAGGCGGCAGCGGACTCCGAGGTCCTGCTCCGCAGCGCGGATCCCGTCGACGAGCCCGTCGACGACGGTGGCGTACTTGACGCCGCGACGCGTGTGCAGCGTCGGGTTGAAGAACATCTCCCGGTACTTCAGGTTGCCGAGGTTGACGCCGTCCTCGAGCGTCTCGTAGCTAACGCGCGCGAAGTCCTCTCGGTCGATCAGCGTGGAGGACACCATCCCGAAGATCTTCAGGAACTCGTAGATCGAGTCGTAGTCGTAGAGCTTGTCGACGTCGTCCGTGGGCAGGGCGACGTCGTGCTTCTTCGCCAGGTCGGCGAACGTCGCCTGCCTGACCGTCCCCTCGAGATGGCAGTGCAGCTCGACCTTCGGCACACGCCGCAGGAACTCCTCGTAGTTCACTCGACCCTCCCTATTCGAGGCTGCCTTCGACGCCCTGGACGAACCAGTCCCAGGCGACGAACTGCTCGAACGTGACCTCCTCGCCGTCCGCGATCCGCACCTCGCCCGTCTGGTCTGCGATCGGGCCGACGAACGGGTTGAACGAGCCGTCCTCGAAGCCGGCGAGCTTCTCGTCCACCTCCGCCTGCACGTCGTCGGGAACGGATTCGCCGTACGGCGCGAGCTGCACCGCGTCCTCGGCGAGCGTGCCCCACCAGTCCTCGGACTCCCACGTGCCGTCGATCGCCTGCTCCGTTCGCTGAACGTAGCGCGGGCCCCAGTTGAGCACGACCGAGGAGAGATACGCCTCCGGCCCGAAGCGCCCCATGTCGGAGTTCCAGGTCGCGGCCAGAGCCCCCTCCTCGGCCGCCGCCTGGAGGACGTTCGGGCTGTCCGTGATCCCGAAGAGCGTGTCCGCTCCGCCGTCGATCAGCGAGCGGGCCGCCTGCTGCTCGGTCGGCGGGTCGAACCACGTGTTGATGAAGAGCATCTGAGTCGTGGCGTCCGGGTTGATGCTCTGGGCCCCGAGCGTGAACGAGTTCACGTCCCGAATCACCTCGGGAATCGGGAACGAGCCGACGTAGCCGAGCCGCCCGGACTCCGAGACGTGGCCGGCAATGACGCCGAGCAGGAACGACGGCTCCCAGTGGCGGACGAAGTAGGTCGAGACGTTGTCGGCGAGCTGGAAACCGGTCGCGTGCTCGAACAGCACCTCCGGGTTGTCGCGCGCCTTCTGAATCACGGTGTCGCCGTAGCCGAAGCTCGTCGCGAAGATCAGCATGTTGCCCTGCGAGATGAGCTGATCGATCGCCGGGCCTGCGTTCGCCTCGGGGACGTTCTCGAGGAAGGTCGTCTCGACGTTCTCGGCGTTCTCCTCGAGGAACTTCCGCGCCTCGTCGTGCTGGAAGGTCCAGCCGGCGTCGCCGGGCGGGCCGATGTAGATGAAGCCAACCTTGAACGCTTCGCCGGTCTCAGCCGGTGCGGACTCGGCCGGGGGGGTCGCCTCCTCGTCGTCGTCCCCGCCGCAGGCGGCGAGGAGCGCGCTGATCGCCGGCAGCGACAGCCCCAGGATCGAGGCGCGCTGGACGAGCTGGCGACGGGTCATCCGCCCGGAGCGCACCTCCTCGACCAGCCGGCGCCCGCGGTCTGGATCCGTGTTCCAGCTCATGAAAATGTCCCTCCCACGCGGTCGGGGGCCATCGTCTCAACCTGCGCCGAACCGGTCAAGTCGGCGCCGGTTTCAGGCTGGGCTCTCGGCGTTCCGGCGTGAGCGAGCCCCACAGGACCCGCTCACGCCGGCAGCACGGTCCCGACGGTCAGGCAGTCGCGTGGCCGCCCACGTGGCGGGTGGCGACCAGCGCGCCCGCCCCGAGCAGTGTGAACGCGAGCAGCATGCCCGCGCCGATGCCAGCGTCGCCCCAGTCGAAGCCGCCGGGCGACGAAACTACGGCCGTCGGCGCCGGCTCGTAAGGCACGAAGGTCGGCGAAACGCCCGGCCACGCTCGCGCGGCCGGCACACTGATGTCCGCAGACGCCTGGCCCTGGAACAAGGGGCCGTACGACCTCGCGGCGGCTGCCGCGACGTCGGACGGGTAGTCCGTGATGCTCCTCACGGACCCATTGCCCTGGATGGCAGCTGCCGCAGCGTCGGACGGATAGTCCGTGACGCTCTTCGCGTTGGCACCGCCGGCGTCCAAACCTTCACGCTCGTGAATCTGCGCCTGCGCGCTCGGGACCGCAACCACCGCCACGGCCAGACCGAGCGCCAGACGTCGAAGGACTCGAGTCCTTCGTCGATGCTTCGTCATAGCTCCTCCCACCTTCACCCTCGCTTGCTCCTAACCTGAAGACGCGGGAGGATGGCCGCCGCTTCCGTTAAGCGAGCGTCAAGGAACCGAGAAGCCGGCCTCCGCGCCCAGCTCGGGCGCGGAGGCCGGATGTCCTGCTACTCGGCCGGAGAGACCGGGTGGTTCCCCCGGAAGCGGTTTTCCGGGTCGTACTGCGCCTTGACCGCCTGCAGCCGCCGGTAGGTCTCGGCGCCGTGCAAAAGCTCGCCGGTGGAGGGCCGTTCGATGAAGTTCAGGTACTCCCGCACGGCGTCCCACGGGGACAGCGCAGTCTTGACCGCCTGCACGTGGGCATCCGTCGCAGCCCCCATCTCGACGTCCGCCGCGAACCCGACCGCGAACAGCGCGAACTTCGCGTCGAAGGCGTCGAGGGCGCCGTGCTTGGGCGAGCGCCGGCCAACCGCCCCGCCGAGGTGGCGCACCTCGACCGACAGGAGTGAAGAGCCCGACTCCGGCCCGGCCGCCGCGACGAGCGCGTCGACGGCCTCCTCCGGGAGCTCGGCGAGCAGCATGCCGTCGCCCATGTAGGGGATCGGCTCCTCGGGATCCATGTGCAGCTTGTCGAGCGCCGCCGTCGGAATGGTCGCGAACGTGTCCATCTCGGGGTCGAGCTCGCGGAGCGGCCGCACGAGCTCGATGCCTTCGGCCTCGTCGCCGGCGAACGTCGCCTCGACGAGGACGAACGAACGGCCCCGGAAGGGCTCGGGCACCATCGGCAGGGGCGGAAACTGCAAGATCCGGCCCACCGACGTCACGTCGTCCGGAACGGTGCGGGTCCACTCACGCCAGGCGTGGAGGATCTCTGAGGCACGCTCGAGGGGCCAGAACATGGCGCCGGCGTAGACCTCGGCGACCGGATAGAGCTCGAACTCGAGCGCCGTGACGATGCCGAAGGCGCCGCCGCCCCCGCGCAGGGCCCAGAAGAGCTCGGGCTCGTTCTCGCGGTCGGCCCGGACGAGCCGCCCGTCCGCGGTGACGATCTCCACCGCGAGGACGCTGTTGGCCGCGAAGCCGTGCTTGCGCGCCAGCCAGCTCACGCCGCCGCCGAGCGAGTAGCCGACGACGCCGACGTCCGGCGACGAGCCGGCCAGGGCTGCGAGCCCATGCTCGGCAGCGGGGTCCGTGACCTCGGCCCAGAGGACGCCGGCATCCACGCGGGCGCGGCGCGCCTCGGGGTCGATCTCGACGCCCCGCATGCGTGAGGTCTTCACCAGGATCACCCTCCCGAGCGAACCGGGCGGAGCGAAGGGGCCGGCGTTGTGGCCGGTTCCCTGCGCGGTGACCTGCAGGCCGTGCGCGCTCGCGAAGCGAACGATGGCCGCCACGTCGTCCACCGACTCGGGGAAAGCGACGGCCGCCGGCTGCTGGTCCACGGCGAGGTTCCAGGCTTGCCGCGCCTCGTCCCACCCCTCGCCGCCGGGGCTCACGACCTCGCCCTCGACCCGTCCCTGGAGGGCGCCGATGCCCGAGAGCCTTTCAGCGATCAGCGTTGGGTTGTTCATCACGTCTCCTCTAACTGTTTGGTTAAGAGGACGGTTGCATCCGCGGAAACTGAGCGAAATGCGGCTATCCGGCTTCCGGCGGTACGGGCACCCGTACGCAACGTTCGTTACGTGGGCCAGTGACTCAGAATTGAGACCGCTCCTCCAGCCACTCGAGTAGCGGTCCGACCGCAACCTCGACGAAGCGCGGCTCGATGGGATTGCCCGCAGCGGCGAGGAGCTCCACGACGGCGACATAGTCCCGCTCGGGAAGCTCGTAATACTGCGACGCGAGCACTGCCCAGGCGAGCGGCGTGTCGAAGTCGGCGCTCGAGCGCGAGCTCGGATCCGCGCCGTGAGCGAGTAGCTCTCGCACGAGCTCGGGGTTCCCCATCCAGGCGGCGTGGTGGAGGAGCGTTCCCTCGGGCGAGCCGCCGACGACACCGCGGAAGTTCGGGCCGACGAGCTCGACGACCAGGCCGAGGTGGCCCTCGAGGGCCGCCAGGATCAGCACCTCCTGCGCGTCGGGATCGGGTGCGTCCGGAAGAGGCGTGGCCGGCGGTTCCCCCCGGGCCACCGCGGCGACCGCGAGGTCCTGCGTGTCCACCTCGGTCGACGCGCCGAGGCTTGCGAGCGTCTCCGCCACGTCGGCGCGGCCGCGGAGAACTGCGTGCTGATACGGCGTGCGCAGCGGCACGTCTCCGCGCCACGTTTCACCGCCGGGCCGGTCGAGATCGGCGCCGTGCTCGGCGAGCAGGCGCAGGAACTCGGGGCCGCGACCGCGCCGGACGGCGTGCGCGAGACTTGCGCCCTCGTTGGGGTCCGCGCCGCGCGCGAGCAGGAGGTGGACATGCTCGAGGCGCTCGTCGTCGAGAGCATGGGCGAGCGCGTTGGTTCCCGAGGTGGTCGCCCCGTGCTCGAGCAGGAGCCGCAAGCAATCCGGGCTCTTGGCCTCGGTCGCGTGGTACAGCGACTCGCCGTCGTCGGGATTCGCTCCTGCCTCGAGCAGCGCGCGCGTCAGCTCGGGGTCGTGGAGCACGCCGGCAGCGCCGTAGAGGGCCGACATGCGGCCGTATTCGCTCTCGAAAGAGGCGTTGGGGTCGGCGCCGCGCGCAAGGAGCTCGCGCGCCAAGGACGCCGAGCCGAAGCAGGAGTGGCAGACGTAGAGGAGCGGGGCCCAGCCGCGCGGCCCGCCCGTTGCGCTCGCATCTTTGTCCCACCGGCGGCCGAGGACGAGCTGCGCCCAGGGGTCCTCCTCGATCTCCGGCCGGGCCTTCAACATCGCCTCGGCCCGCGCGCAGCGGCGGCTCGTCGCCGCGAGCACGAACGCGTCCGCGTTCGCTTCCATGGTCGGCTCGAGACTACGCGCTACGAGTCTTACGCCGCGGCGCGGAAGCGATGGGCGATCTGCCGCGCGACTACGGCCGCGTCCTCCCCCACGCCCGCGAAAGTGGCCGACTTGCGCTTGCGCATGAAGTGGACGCCGACGAAGGAGAGCCCCGGGACGACGGTGCTCGCACCGTCCCGTTGCAGGGGAAATCCGAACTCGTCGAAGGCCTGCGGCCACGGCAGCAGCGAGGAGTAGTCCGGCCGGAACCCGCCCGCGAAGATCACCGCCCCGAAGCCGGCGAGATCGAGCCGGTCGGGCGCACGCGGGTCGAACGGCGCAGGCTCGTCGATCCGCGGAGGCTCGAGCCCGCGGTCAGCGACCAGCTTGCGCACGAGGTTCATGAACTGTTCCCGCCGCTCGTCTCCCCAGGCCACGGTCTCGCCCAGGTCCCGTGCGAACCGCGCGCGGTTGCCCGTCACGCCGAGGAAGTGTCCCAGGAGCGTGACCCCCGAGGCACGGAGCGTCCGCAGGTGTAGATCGTGCCCGCCCAGACGGCCGCTGGCCAGGACGTTCGCGGCGAGCCGGGCGGCCGGAGTCGGCAACGAATCGGGCGTCATCTCCATGAACCCCGTCTCGAGCGCCCACCAGACGATGTCTCGGTCGCCCAGGCGGCGTGGGACCCACGGCGCCTTACCGCAGGCCAGGAAGACCTCTCTGCCCGCCTCCCGCAGCTCCTCGGCGATCTGGCAGCCTGTCTGGCCGCTTCCGACGACGAGCACGCGGCCCGGCGGCAGCGCTCGCTCGTTCCGGTACGCAGCGGCGTCGATCTGGAGGAGGTCGTCCGGCAGCGTGGCGGCGGCCGGCGGCCGGTGCGGGCGCTGGTAGGCGCCGGTGGCGACGACGACCGTGTCGGCCCGCAGGTCTCCTGCCGACGTGCGCAGGACGAAGCCGCCGGCGCGGTGCTGCTCCACCGAGCCGACGTCTACGCGCTCGCGGACCCGTGCGTCCAGCCGCGCCGCGTAGCGCTCCAGATGGTCGACCACTTCCTCGCGCGCCATGAAGCCGTCCGGATCGCTCCCGTCGTAGTGGCCGTCGGGCAGCCGAACCGTCCAGTTGGGCGTGACGAGGCAGAAGCTGTCCCAGAGGCTCCGCCACGACTGGCCGATACGGCCACGTTCCAGCACGACATGCTCGATTCCCGCTTGTCCAAGCTCGCGGCTCGTGGCCAGTCCGGCCTGCCCGCCACCGACGATTGCCGACTCGACGTGTTCCATCCAGGTTCCTCCCTCCAGGGGTTTCTCTCATGACGGGCCACGCGCCCACCGTCTTCCCTGGAAGCCCAGGAGTCCCAGCCGTCGGGCGCGGCGAACCTTCCCGGCCCCTAGGCTTAGGCTTCCGGATTGGCCTCGTCGTAGCGAGGCAACCCGTCGTCCGGGAGCTCCTCCCAGAGCGCCCGCGAGGCCACGAAGACGTGGAAACCCGGGCGGATGCCGGGATCTCCGTCCAGCGACCCGAGCCGGATTGCGACCTCGTCGCCTTCCGGCCACTCCCCGCCGAACAGGCTCGAGCCGCAGACCGAGCAGAAGGCCTTTACGCGGCCGCCGCCCGGCCGAAAAACGCGGATCAACTCCTCACCGGCGAGCAGGCGAAAGCCCTCGCGCGGGACTCGTCCCTGCGTACCGCCGAACGCACCCGAGTGCTTCCGACAGCGCGAGCAGTGGCAATGATTGGCCCAGAGGAATGGCGCCGTCACCTCGAAGCGGACGCCGCCGCACAGGCACGAGCCGCGAAGCGGGGTTTCCGGACTCGGACCGCTGGCCATCTCAGTCGGATTCTGCCTGCTCGTGCGTTGCCAGACTGTCGTGACGGCCCGCGGTGCGCGCTACCGAGCAAAACAAAAGGCCCTGCCTAGCAGGGCCTTTCTCAGTAGCGGGGGCGGGATTTGAACCCGCGACCTCCGGGTTATGAGCCCGGCGAGCTACCTGACTGCTCCACCCCGCGTCGCGGCGCCAAGGATAGCATCCCGCGGATGCCGTGGTGGACGTGGATCGCGCTCGGCTTCTTCGCCCTCACGCTGCTGGGCGCCGCGGTCTTCGGCGTCTGGGCCCTGGGCCGCGTGCAGCGGATGCTCACGTCCGGAGAGGAAATCGCCGCCCGAGCCGAGGAGGTGGCGCTGCGGGCCGAGGTGCTCGGGGAGCGCCTCGAGCGCTCGAGCGCCCGGGCGGAGGATGTGCAGCGCCGGCTCGACGATCTCGAGCGCTCCGTCGCCCAGCTCGGCGTCCTCGCCTGGGCTCTCGGGGACGCCCGCCGCGGGGCCCTGCGCGTGCGGAAGGGCTACCTGCGCAAGTGACTCGCGTCGGCGTCGTCGACCTGGGTACGAACTCGACGCGTCTGCTCGTCGCCGACGTCCAGGACGGCGCCGTTTCCGAGCTCGAGCGGCGGCTGACGATCACGCGGCTCGGCGAGGGCGTGGACGCCCGCCGTCTTCTGCTCCCCACCGCGCTCGCCCGAGTGCGCAACGTCCTGGCCGACTACCGCCGAGCGATCGAAGCGCTTGGTGCGGAGCGCACGCTCGCCTTCGCCACGAGCGCCGTTCGCGACGCCGAGAACGGCGAGGCCTTCCTCGGCGAGGTGGAGTGGAGCTACGGGTTCTCGACTCGCCTCCTGAGCGGGCACGAGGAGGCTCTCCTCACCTTCCGCGGCGTCGCAGCCGGGCGCGCGGTCGAAGAGAGGACGCTCGTACTGGACGTGGGCGGCGGCTCGACCGAGCTCGTGCTCGGTGGGCCGGAAGGCGTCGCGTATCACGAGAGCTTCGACCTGGGCTGCGTGCGCCTGACCGAGCGCTTCCTCGCCGGCGACCCGCCGAGCGCCGAGCAGGTGGACGCCTGCGCCGCACACGTGCGCACGCTGCTCGCCGAGGTGCCCGAGGGCGTCCGACCCCAGGTCGCCGTCGGCGTAGCCGGCACGGTCACGACGCTCGCAACGCTCGACCTCGGCCTCGACGAGGAGCTGCCGGAGGTCGTCCACGGCCACCGCGTGCGCGCCGCGTGGGTCGGCGAGCAGACCGCTCGCCTGTCCACCATGAACGTCTTCGACATCCGGGCGCTCCGGGGGATGCACCCGGACCGCGCGCCCGTGATCCTCGCCGGCGCGCTCGTTGTTCGCGAGGCCCTCGCGCGCTTCGGTGTGGACGAGCTCGAGGTGTCGGAGCAGGACAACATGCACGGCGCCGCGCTGGCCGCCGCCGAGCTTCCCGAGACGCTCGAAGGCGACGCCCCGCCCGGCGCCTACACCTGCTGCTGACGACCGACGGGAGGCGCGTCCGCGACGCGCTCCCACGAGCCCGGCCGGAGCGGCATGCCGCTCGGCGCGCGCTCCGCCGGCACCGCCAGGATCTGGTGCACCTGAAGGCGCCCCGCCTCGAACCCGAGCGCCGAGCCGGCCATGTAGAGGCGCCAGATTCGCGCCCGGGCGGCGCCGGCCTCGGCCACCGCCTCCTCCCAGCCCGCCTCGAGGTTGGCCACCCAGTGGCGCAGTGTGAGCGCGTAGTGCTCGCGGAGGCTCTCCAGGTGACGCGCCTCGAACCCGGCTTCCTGCAGCGTGGAGACGACCGATCCGACCTCGTGCAGCTCCCCGTCCGGGAAAACGTAGCGGTCGACGAACCCGCGCCGCGCGAAGCGCGGCCGGTGGCCGGGCGGGCGGCTGATGCCGTGGTTGAGCAGACGGCCGCCCGGCCGGAGCAGCTCGCGCAGCCGCCGGAAGTAGAGCGCGAGCTGCTCCCGGCCCACGTGCTCGAACATGCCGATCGAGGCGATCGCGTCGAATCGCTCGCCCTCGAGCTCCCGGTAGTCGGCGAGCCGGATCTCCACACGCTCGGCGAGCCCCGCCTCCGCAACCCGCTCCTCGGCAAGCTCCGCCTGGCGCTGAGAAAGCGTGACACCGACGCCTCTCACGCCGTACCGCTCGGCCGCGTGGATGAGGAACGAGCCCCAGCCGCAGCCGACGTCGAGGAGGCGCATCCCCTCCTCCAGCCCGAGCTTGGCGCAGACGAGCTCGTGCTTCGCCGCCTGCGCCTCCTCGAGCGTCAGGGACGGCTCGGCGAAGACTGCGCAGGAGTAGGTCAACGAGGGGCCGAGCACGAGCCGGTAGAAGCGGTTGGAGACGTCGTAGTGGTGGCGGATCGCGGCGGCATCGCGCTGCCGCGAGTGCCGTGGGCCCCGGAGGCGCGCCTCCTCCGGCGGCGGCGGCAGCGGCCGCAGGCCCGCCCGGCGCACGAGCCGAGCGCTCGCGAGCGAGCTGCTGCGGCGTGAGCCGGAGGCCCGAGAACCTCTCGTGGAGGGCCAGCGCTGCGTAGATGTCGCCTTCGACGTCGAGCTCGCCGGCGACATATGCGCGGGCGAAACCGAGCTCGCCCGGAGCGGTCAGGAGGCGGCGGAGCGCGTCCGGCGAGCGGAAGACGAGCCGCGCCTCTCCGCTCGTAGGCCCGATGACCGTCCCGTCCGGAAGCTCGACGGCGACCGGCGGGTCCGGCCCCAGCAGCTCGGCGATGAGCTCGGCTGCCGTCACGCTCCTTCCTCCTCCGGAGGCGGCGGCTCGTCCTCGGCCAGACGGCGGACGAGCGGCTCCCGCGGCAGGACGCCGAGCAGGCGCCCGTTCTCGGCGACGGCCAGCCGCTCCAGCCCGTGCTCGGCCATGAGGTGAAGCGCTTCCTCGAGCGGAGTGTCCGGGCCGACGGTCGTCACCTCGGGGTCGCAGAGCTCACCCGCCGTGAGGTCGCGCAGGTCGCGGCCCTCCGCCACCGCGGCCACGATGCCGGTGGTCGTCACGCAGCCGACGAGACGGCCGTCGTCGACGACGAGCACGCTCTCCACATTCGGCTTCGCGAGGAGCGCCGCGGCGTCCTGGGCCGGCGCGCTCGGCTCGAGCACGCGTGGATGGAGCAGGGCGTCGCGGACGATCACGGGTAGATCCCGCGCGCCGCGAGCGCCTCCGCGACCTCGCGGATGGAGAGCACGAGCGCGGCGCGCCGCAGAGGCATGCTCTCGTCGTCCGCAAGCGACCAGACGCGCTGGGCCGCCGCCGCGCATGAGGTCTCCGAGCCGGAGGCGGATCTCCTCCGCGTCCCAGAAGAGGCGCTGGATGTCCTGCACCCACTCGAAGTAAGAGACGGCGACCCCGCCGGCGTTCGTCAGGATGTCCGGGAGCACGGGCACCCCGCGCTCGGCGAGGATGGCGTCGGCGTCGAGCGTCGTCGGGCCGTTTGCTCCCTCGGCGACGAGGCGCGCTGAGATGCGTCCCGCGTTCTCGCCGGTGACCTGGTTCTCGGTAGCGGCCAGAACGAGGAGGTCGCAGGGGAGCTCGAGCAGCTCGGCGTTCGTGAGAGCGTCGGCGTCCGGGTACTCGGAGAGGTCGCCGTGCTCGGCGCGCCAACCGTCCACGGCCGCCAGGTCGAGCCCGCCGGGCGCGTGGATGCCGCCCCCGATGTCCGAGACGGCGACGACGCGCGCGCCGCGGCCGGCGAGCTCGTGCGCGGCAACGGCCCCGACCTTGCCGTAGCCCTGGACGACGCATGCCGAGCCGGAGAGCCGCCAGCCGAGCCGCCGCACGGCTTCTTCGGCCACCATGACGACCCCGATACCGGTCGCCTCGGGCCGGAGGACGGAGCCGCCGACGGACAGCGGTTTGCCCGTGACGATCTCCGGCACCGCGTAGCCGACCTGCATCGAGTACGTGTCCATCATCCAGGCCATCGTCTGCTCGTCCGTGGCCATGTCCGGGGCCGGGATGTCGCGTTGAGGCCCGATGATCGGCAGGAGCTCGGACGTGAAGCGGCGCGTCAGCCGCTCGAGCTCCCCGGCCGAGAGCGCACGTGGGTTACAGCGCACGCCGCCCTTGGCGCCCCCGTACGGGAGACCGAGAAGCGCGCACTTCCAGGTCATCCACATGGCGAGCGCGGCGCATTCGCCGAGGGTGACGGCCTCGTCGTAGCGAATGCCGCCCTTCGTCGGGCCGAGGACGCTCGAGTGCTGGACGCGGTAGCCCGGGAAGACGCTCACCGAATCGTCGTCGAGGCGGACGGGGACGGAGGTGGAGAGCGCTCGCTCCGGATAGCGGAGCACCTCCGCGACGGCATCCGAGACGCCGGCCCGCTCGACGACCTGGTCGAACTGGCCGACCGCCTGGCGGAAAAGCGGGTCTTCGAGCTCCGGCGGAAGATCCCCGCCCGGGGCGGCCGTCGCTGGCTGCACCTGGGCCACGGGCTCAGTCTACGCAGCCGGCTCCACGAGGAGGGTGAGCCCGTCGAGGCTGCGGACGAGGACGGTGTCGCCCGCATCCGCGCCCTCTTCGCAGCGCGCACGCCACAGCTCTCCCTGCAGGCGTACCTGGCCCACGGGGCGACACGGCGCGACGACCTCGGCGGTCGCTCCGACCAGCGTCTCGGGCCCCATGCGTATGCGCCCGCGGCGCGAGAGCCAGACCCAGAAGAGCGTCTCCGCGATCTCCACCACCGCCGCGAGGCCGATGAGGAGAGCGTCCCAGCTGTCGGGGACGACGTCGAAGACGGCCAGCAGAATCGCGGCAACGAGAAGCACCGCCGCGATTCTGCCTGGCTCCGCATGATATCTTTTAGTACGTATACGGACTAATTTGAGGAGGCCGATGTGGAAGCCCGAACCGTCACTGCAGTTCTCGACGCACCCAAGGAGCATGTCTTCGACTACCTCGCGAGAATCGAGAACCTCCCGAGTTGGGCGACCGAGTTCGCCCGCGAGCTGAAGTACGAGCACGGCAAGGCCAAGGTCGTGAACGGACTCGGCGAGTTCTACTTCGTCATCGACGCCGATCCGGAGACCGGCGTGATCGACATGTACGCCGGCCCGACGGAGGAGGAGCTCGCCCACTTCCCCACGCGGGTCGTCGAGCTCCCGGGCGGACGAAGCGCCTACAGCTTCACCATGTTCCAGGCCGCGGGAACGCCGGACGAGCTGTTCGAGTCGCAGTACAGGTCGCTCCTTCGCGAGCTCGACAACATCCGCAGGGAGTTCTCGTAACGGTCGGCCGGAACGACCTCGGCTTCCTGCTGGCGAAGGCGACGCAGCGCTGGAACGAGCTCCTGGCGGAGCGCTTTGCGGCCGCCGGCTTCAGCGACGTACGACCCTCGTACGGGTCCGTCCTGCTGCCGCTGTTCGAGGAGGACGGCCTCCGGATGGGCGAGCTGGCACGGCGGGCGCGCTTGAGCAAGCAGACGATGACGGAGATGGTGCGCCGCCTCGAGCGCGACGGGCTCGTCGAGCGGCGGCGGGATCCGAGCGACGGTCGCGCCTCGTTGATCTTCCTCACGCCGCGAAGCCGCGCCTTCGAGCCGATTGCCGACCAGGTGCTCGGTGAGCTCGACCGCCTCGTGCGGCACCGCGTCGACAACGAGCGCGTCGACGAACTGAAGGCGGCACTCCAGGACCTGCTCGACCTCGGCCGCCCCGGGGCTCCGCGCATATCCTCCAGTGGCCGATGACGGACCCAAGTCCCGTACCCGTCGAGGTCACGGCCGAGGAGTTCAGCGAGCTCTTTCGCAGGGTGAGCTCCTGGGGCCGGTGGGGCGAACGAGATGAGAGAGGAGCGCTCAATCGGCTCGTGCCCGAACGGGTTGCTGCGGCCGCTCGCCTCGTGCGCGAGGGCACCAGCGTGACGCTGAGCCTGCCGTTGAACACCGAGGCCGCTGCGGACAACCCCGACCCCGCGGTTCACTTCATGACGACCGAAGGCCACGACGACGACGGGCCCGGGGAGCTGCGGTTTGCCATGGACTTTGTTGGCGCCGATTACCACCACGACGGCCACACACACATCGACGCGCTGTGCCACGTCGCCTACGACGGGTTGCTCTACAACGGGACTCCGGCCAACGCCGTGACGGCCCGAGGGGCGACGGCTGATTCGATCGAGGTCCTCGCTAACGGCCTAGTCGGACGCGGCGTGCTGCTCGACATCCCTCGTCTCCGCGGGGTGCCCTGGCTCGAGCCCGGCCAGCACCTCTTCCGCGAGGACCTCGAGGCCGCCGAGCGTGAGCAGGGAGTCACCGTCGGTGAGGGGGACGTGCTCTTGGTGCGCACCGGCCACTCCCGCCGCCTGAGCGAACTCGGGCCGTGGCCCACGGCCCAGCTCAAGTCCGGATTGCATCCCACAGCGATGCCGTTCGTAGCCGAACGCGGCGTCGCAGCGTTGGGTGGCGACGGCAACAGCGACACCGCGCCCAGCAGCACCGAGGGGGTCGACTTCCCGATCCACGTCCTGGCGCTCAACGCCATGGGCGTCCACCTGCTCGACTACCTGCAGCTCGAGGACCTCCTGGCCGCCTGCGAACGAGCGGAGCGCTGGGACTTCCTCTTCGTGGCCGGCCCATTGCGCATCCCCGGTGGAACCGGCTCGCCCGTCAACCCGCTGGCGATCCTCTAGCGCTCGATTCTAGGTGCCGGGGGTGGGAGTCGAACCCACACGGGCCGAAGCCCAGAGGATCGCCGTGACGAGGATGATTCAGACGAGCGACACGCGCGTCAAGCCCTTGCCCGCAGCATCGCTCGTACAAACGAAGAAGGCCCGCAAACGCGGGCCTTCCTTCCTACATCGAACGGCCTCGAGGCTGTTACGCCCGGACGAATCCGTTCGTCTTGTGCACGATCACCTCTCCGCCCGTGATCTTCGGCGGATTCGGAAGTGCCGTCTCCAGCTTCTCCTCGCGCACCCAGGTGGCTGCGACGCGGCTCGACTCGTCGGCCTGCGCCGAAGTGTCGAAGAAGCCGACGGAGCTCATGACGCCCTTGTCGGCCTCGATGAGGTAGTAACTCTTGAAGCCCGGCATCTCGCTCAGGCGGGGCAGCAGGCTCTCGCCGAACTTCTTGACCAGCTCGTCTGTGCGAGCCTGATCGATTCCCTCGTAACGTCGAACGGTTGCATGCATGTGATGCTCCCAACTCTCTCTTCGTTCAAGTGTGGAGAACCCGGTTGAGCCCTCCTAGTGCACTCAGGCCCGGTGTGACAGTCGAAGAGCGGGTTCGGAGCCTCGACGGCTTCCGTCTGGGTTTTCTGGCGCATCGGTAGTATAGCAGACTTCTTGACAACGTAGAGTTACATGGCTACGTTTTTATACGTTAGCAAGTAGAAGACGCCATGTGCCCATTCTCGGTCACCCTCGAGCACGTTCCGGATCGGGAACTCGGCCCGCTTCTGACTCACCTTGCGCAGGCAGGCTTCCACAATCCGGTCATCAGCGCTTGTCGGTGCCGATGGTGCCTCCGGCAAAGCGGCCGCTCCCGCCCGCGGGCGGAGGGCGGATCTCCCAGACGACTGGCGCCTCGTGCGGGAGCGGGAGGGCGAGTCGTATCAGTGGCCGGAAGAGCGCGATCGCTACTCGCGCTACCGCGTTTTCCTCGGCACGACGCGCGCCGAAGGCGCCGTTCACATCGGACTCGGCGAGACGATTCGCAGCAACAGGTGGGGGCGCGACCGAAAGTACGTTGTCGCCTTCCTGAGCAGTGGATCTCCGCAGCAACCGCTGGCCGAGTTTGTCGCAGCAGACGATTACGAGGAGACGCGCGAGCTCGTCGCAGTCATCCGTGGTAGCGACGGGGGGCGGCGCATGTACGGCGCCGGCGACACGCTTCCCGGGGTCTACAAGGAACGCTTTCGCACTCAGATGTACAGCGAGCGGGTCGTCTATCGGGGCGTCTGGAACAAGGTCGTCGTGGTCGCGCGTGAGGACGACGACGAGTCGATTCTCAACCACGCGCTGATCCAGGGCCGGCGACGCTTCCCGAGGTAGGCGCAAGCGTTGGCCGCGCTGCGAGTGAGGGCACCGGGCCCGGGTCGGCTACCAGCTCACGCTCTCGTGCTGAGCGAGTCGGCGGAGGACGTCTTCGGCGAGCACGAGGGTCGCGTCGCGGTTCACGCGGGCGGCGGCGAGAGCGGCGCTCTTCGTGTCGCCGTGGCGGATCGACGTCGCGGCGTCCGTGAGCGGTTGGAGTTGCTCCTCGCTCGTCCCGAGCGCGGCGTGAAGCGGCGGCCAGACGGGCATCGTCTCCGTCGCCGAGACCTTGGCCGCATGGAAGCGGCGCGCGTTCTCTACGGCCCGGTAGGCGTAGAGGAAGGCGTCGTCGCCGCGGTCGCGGAGGCTGAAACCGAGATCCTTGAACGCGAGCCGGAGCGTCGGCTCACGAACGAAGCGCCACGCGGCGTTCGCGGCGGTCGTGAAGTCGCGGGCGCGCGGGCCGTCCAGCTCCGTGACGGCGCCGACCTCATAACGCTCGTGGACCGTTCCGACGACGTTCGCGCGAGCCTCCACTCCGCGGACTTCCAGCCACGAGTGCACCTCCGCGCGCAGCCGGAGCGCCTCGCGCCGGTCGCCCCGGTCGAGGCGGATGAGCGCGTAGATCGCGAGCGTCACGTCGAAGACGTCCTGGACGAACGCGCGCAGGGTCAACACGTCCCGCTCCTCCGCGATCGCCCAGTAGACAAGAGCATGCCCCAGGACTTCGAGCGTCGAGTCGTCGTCGAGCTGGATCCCCGCCTCGACGCCGAACGTCATCAGCTCCTTCGGCTCGACATCGGCGAAAAAGAAGTACGTTCGCCGGCCTTCATACGTCGGAATCGGCATCGCCGAGAACGTTAGTGGCGCCACGCGCAGGGCAGGACTTCCCAGGGTTGGAGCGTCAGCGGGTTCCAGCGTGGGTGCAGTGGGCTGATCGACGTCTTTGAGTGCGGTCAATCTTCCGAGACAGACAGTCGATGGAGAGGAGCCCGCAGGAGTACATGGTCGCGCCTCAGCCGAGTGGGAACCCCTTTTGGTCGTTTGGGACGAGGCTGGCAACGAAGCGCGGCGCTGACGGACAGTCGCGTTAGATTGGGCGACGTGGGTGAGAGTCGGCAATCGTCGTTGAACTTGAATTCGTTGCTGGCGGCGGTCGAGGCGGCCCCGCCGGTCGCGGCGGCTGATGTGCTCGCCGCCACGCTGGCGGAAGCGATCCATGCCCATGAAGTCAGCTTCTTGATCGCCGACTTCAGTGGGCGGTCGCTGATCCGACTGGGCCACTCGGGCGGGAAAGGGGCATTGCGATTGCACGGGAAGGAGACTGCGGAGCGCGTGCCATTGGCTGGGACACCGCATGGGCGGGCGCTGGCCGCCCAGGCCGTCCAGGTGATCGCCGAGGATCGAGGCGCTCGGTTGTTCGCGCCGGTTACCAGCCGCGGTGAAGCGGTCGGTGTTCTGGAGCTGGGGCTGGAGGACTTCCCGGTTGAGCAGACGGTGGCCGATGTCGCTCTGGCGGCGCACTTCTTGGCTTACGTGGTCATTGCGAACCGTCGGTACACCGATCTCTTCGAGTGGGGACAGCGCTCGGTGCCGCTGTCGTTGGCGGCGGAGATCCAGCATCGGCTGTTGCCTGGAGCCTTTACGTGCGAGGCCGGGCAGCTCACGCTCGCCGCGTGGCTGCAACCGGCGGGTGAGGTCGGCGGTGACACCTTCGACTTTTCGCTGGAGCGAGACACGTTGCATTTGTCGATGACCGACGCGATGGGCCACACGATGGATGCTGCGCTGTTGGCCACCGTGTTGGTCGGAGGTCTACGCAACGCGCGCCGGCGAGGGGTTGAGCTGGCCGAGCAGGCGCGGCTGGCGAATGATGCGCTGGCCGAGCAAGCCGGCGACGGCCAGTTCGTCACCGGCCTGCTCGTGCGGATTTACCTGGCCAGTGCGACGGCGGGCATCGTCAACGCCGGTCATCCCCCTCCGCTACGGCTTCGGGCCGGGCAGGTCGAGCAAGTTCGTTTGGAGGCGGACCCCCCGTTCGGGCTGCTGCGCGGACGCGGCTACCGGGTGCAAGCGCTGCCATTGAAGGTGGGCGACCGGCTAATGTTCGTCACCGACGGAATGCTGGAGCGCGACGCCGCGCGCATGAACATAGCCGCCATCCTGACCGCCAGCAGGGACATGCACCCCCGCGAGGCGGTGCAGCACCTCACTCAGGCGGTCCTCCAGCAGAGCGGGGGCGTGCTACGGGACGACGCCACGGCGCTGTGTCTCGATTGGCATGGCGGCCCTCCCCGGGACCGCGACGCCACTTCGGGAGCTAACCGCGAAAGGCGACCCCAGCCAAACGGCTGGGCTGGGCGAGACGGATTGATCCGCGAGGCTCTTCAGCTCACGCGAGTCCTCAGCACCCGGTGCGCTCCCAGGAGATAACGAGGAAGGTCGGCGACAGTGGAGTGTTAGCGGCGGGCGAGCCGGCGGCCGCTCTCCGTCTCGGGCGGGGTGTAGTTGAGCTGGTAGTGGTGATAGAGGGCTGACTCTCCCGTCTGGGAGAGCTCGTCGCCGTGCACCTCGATGTTGGGGGCGTCCTGGACTTGCTCCTTGGAGACCGTCACCTGGAGGTTGTCGGGGCCGATCGTGATGCCGACGCAGCGGCACGAACGTCAAGTGGCGTGCGAACAGGCCCTCCTTGACGGTGCCGAACATCGGCTCGTCGGTCTCGACGTCGACGTAGACGTCCTCGAGCTTGCCGATCTTCTCGCCGTCTCGGTCGACCAGATCCTTTGCCGTGCCACTCGGCGATGTTCTGATGCTTGGCCATTAATCTCTGCCTCCTCGTCCCCACCGCGACCCGGCGGGCGGGCCCCTGGTTGGGCCGGGCGTTCGCCCTGTACCGCGCCTTCCAGCTTCAGCCAGCTTACTGGCCTGGCGCTCGACTCGCGAGAGCCCGACGGCCGCAGCACACCAGCCAGCCTCAGATCAGCGACCTGGCTCCACTCAGAGGCAAGTAGCCTGAAGGGATGAGGTTGAGATCGGTGCGCATTGCAGTCAGCCTGCCCCGGGTGCCGCCCCGCGAGATCAGCCGCTAGATCGAGGAGCTCGAAGCGCTCGGCTGGCGCGAGGACAGGCGGGGCGACCCATGAGACACCCTTTGCCGACCTACATGCACAGTCGGACGAACTCTAGTCCAAACCGGCCTGTTTCCAGGTACTTTCGGGAGTGCCGGGGGTGGGAGTCGAACCCACACGGGCCGAAGCCCAGAGGATTTTAAGTCCGTCCGGGCAGGTTGCGCCGAGTCGCGGTTCGCGGAAAGTGCCTGCAGAGAGGGCACTTTCCATTTGAGACAATTTGCTACAAATCAGGCCTGCTGGAGGCAAACCCGTACGCGCACCGTACGCGCACCCGGCCTCGGTCATCAGTCGCTGCGGACGCCGAAGCGGACGACCGATCCGAGGATCGTCCAGGGGACCGTGCCGGGCCGCATTATCCGATCGGCATGAGATCTGGTGCCGACCGAGTGGGGTTCGCTCTGCAACGTGCGCCGCCAGCCCGCGAGCACCTCGTGTACGTGCGCGGCCCCGACGATCGGCTCGTCCGGCACCGGCAAGCCGACCGGATGGAGGATGAACGCCCGCGTCTGCGGCCCGCCCATGCCGCCGTGGAACGAGATCAGCTCCTCGAACGCGCAGCCCTCGTCGAGCTCGGGGTCGCTCGACCTCGTCGAGATCGGGCTCGTGTCCGCCGAGGAAGCCGAGGAGCTCCACGCGATGGAGACGAAGGCCCCGGCCGCGAGCGCCAAATAGCGCCGCGGAGACCAGATCGGAGGGAAGCAGATATTCAGGACCCGTAGGGTCGGGCGACGGATCAGTCGGCGCACTGCTCGGCGCGTTTCGCGTCGGCACCGCTAGGGCCAAGCTGGGGCGGGGGCCGGTGACTACAGGAGCGCGATTATCCCCGACTGCCTGCTAGCGACAGTAACGCTCGCGCACGCGAGGGTGCTGTTCCACGATCCTCGTCACGACTGCCGGTCGAATAGGCTTGATCGGCCAACGGAGGAGGTCTGCATGCCGCGCTTGAGAGGCCGTCACGATGACGGCGGAACGAAGTACCAGATGCGCGAGAAGCTCTTCGCAATCGGCGATGACTACTGGATCGAGACCGACGGCGGCGACCGGGTTTTCAAAGTGAACGGGAAGGCGGTCCGTATCCGCGACACGTTCGTGCTCGAGACGCCCGGCGGCGAGGAGCTCTTCACGATCCAGGAGAAGAAGCTCAGCGTGCGCGACAAGATGGAGGTCGAGCGCGGGGGCCGCACCGTGGCAACGGTTAAGAAGGCGCTGGTCAGCCCGCTCCGCGACCGCTTCTCGATCGACGTCGAGGACGGCGAGGACATGGAGGCGAAGGGCAACATCGTCGATCACGAGTACAAGATCGAGCGCGGCGGCGAGAAAGTGGCCGAGGTATCGAAGCGGTGGTTCCGTGTGCGGGACACCTACGGCGTCGAGATCGCCTCCGACCAGGACGACGCGTTGATCCTCGCGGTCACGGTCTGCATCGACCAGATGACGCACGACGTCGGCTGACGGCTGACGTGCAGGCGACCGGTCGAATCCGTCGGAATCCTGACTTAGGCCCGGGTGGTCGTTCCGTCACCACGCCGCCGGCCCCCAAAGACCCCACGGAAGGAACAATCGGAGGCCAGCGCCTCCTCGAGCCCTACACAGCCGGCGCCACGAGCAAGGACGCACTCGTGGCGCCGATCTGAGCCCCTCGCGCTTTACCCGGCAGGGTTCACGCGTACTCCTCACGCGCCGGTCGCATGAACGCCCCAATCAGCCAGAACACTGGGAGGAAGATCCCGAAGAAGAACATCCAACCGTGTCCCTTTCTGAGCGTCGTGAGACCGAGTGTGAACAGGATGATCAAATAGACGACGCCGCCGATTCCGATCCACCACCACATTCGCTGCTCCTTTCGCTGGGTCTGATCCGTTGGTTCGCGCAGGCTCGGTTGCGATGGCACGACAGCCCGGCGAGAGCTCATCCGTGCTCCGCGAGCGTGCCACTCTGTGCAAGTGGACACACCACCCACTAGCCAAGTTCACCCGGGTGACACGGATCCGCCCCCGGCCGGTGGCTCTTGTCAGGACCCGGCCGCAGAGGGTGATCTGGCCGGGGCGACCCTTTCGAGCGGCGCTTCTCCGGCCTCGAGCTCTCGCACGGCCAGGCGGCGAAACGCCTCGAACCCCAGGGCGACGAGACCGCCAAGAACGAGCACGCCGATCCAGTTTCGCAGCGCGGGCACCGGGCCCCAAAGAATGAGGAGGAGGTAGACGCCGGCCAGCGCCGCCCAACAGATTCCCGGCCGCCCGCGGAGCGTCGGAGCGATTGCGCCGCGCACGCGCCGCGCCGCGCGCGAGGGTCCCGCCAGCAGTGCGCCGAATACCATGACCGCTCCGTAGACGATCAGGGCCCAGGCGACGGTCGCGAGCAGGCTCGTGCCGATCGTCCAGACCGATCCAGCCGCTTCGCGGGGCCTCTCGCCCTCTGCGAGCGCGTCGACGAGATATGAGCCGACAGCGCTCCGGATGACGAGGAGGAGGATCCCGACGAGCAGGAAAACGGCACCTACGATTTGCAGCATCCTGCGTCGATCTCGTGCAAGCCAGATGGCGCCGGCGAAGGCGGCGAGGGCGGCAAAGATGATGACCCAGCTCAAGGCCTTGATCACTTTCACGGCGTTCTGCGCGGCTTCGAGCTCATCCGACTCGAGCACGGTCACCTGGCCCGCGTCCTCAGGGAGTCGCGCCTCGAGCTCCTCGCCGAAGCCGAGCTCCTCGCCGACGTTGACCAAGAAGACGCGGAGGTCGAGCGTCACCGTTCCCCCTTCGGTCGAGACGCCCTCCCGCGTCTCGTCCTCGAGGACCCGTAGGAGCGCCTCGTGCGCCTCCCGGTTGACATCCTCCCAGAGGGCTTGGACCCGCGGTCGCTGGAGGAACTCGTCGACGGCCTGCTGCGCAGGCTCACGCAGGGCGCCGGCGAGGGTCGTGGAGAGCCCGTCGAGGTCCGGAGGCAGTCGCTGCTCGAGCCGAGCCTCGACGTCCACGTTCGTGTAGAGCTGGTCGACGATGTAAACGGACAGCGCCCCCCTGACCTCGTCGTCCTCGAGCAGCTGCGAGCTCGTCTCGACCCAAGCATCGGTTTCCAGCGCCTGCCGTTTCGCCCAGACCGTGAGCGAGCCGACGAGGAGGATCAAAGTCCCCAGTCCGAGCAGGGCCCAGGCCAGGATCGCACGCGTCCTCGAGCTCCGTCTTCCGGCCGCCTTGTCGGGAACACCCATTCGGACGATCGTTGACGCTGGGAGGCGCACTGTCATCACCCGGCGGCGCCTGTCACCCGGGTGAGTTGGCTCACGTCGCACGCGACGAGGACATCGCCCGTGTCCCCGCGTTCACCCGGGTGAACTCGCTCTCCGGGTGATGCCTCTTGCCGCTGCCACCGGCACGATGACCGGCATGGGAGCGATCGGCATGGCGTGGCGGCAGCGTCGAACCTCAGGTCGAGCAGTGCTTCAGGCCGCCGATCAGGTGCGGCCGTGATCTGGGCGGTTCTCGTGGCTCTGGGCGTGCCGCTCTGGCTGTGCGCCTGCGGCATCCTTGCACTCGTATTCCGCAACCGCTCGCTGACGAATCGGCCGGGAAACGTGCCGTGCAAGTTCCGCCCCACGGACAAGAAGAGGTGGACTTCGGGGCACGGCGTCTGGGTCTCCGACGTCTTCGCCTGGGCGGGAAGCACGGCGCCGTGGAAGAGCGAGCTCGTGTGGGTCGCCGACGCATCGGCCCGTCCCGCCGATGAACAGGAGCGGAAGAAGCTTCACCGCCTCGGAGACGCTCCTCTCGTTGCCTCTCTGGTACTCGCCGAGGGTGGGACGGTAGAGGTCGCCGCCAAACGGGAGCACCACGCCAACCTTCTCGGACCGTTCGCTGACACCGCGGCGTTTGTCGGGGACGGCGATACACGGACGGTAGGCCAGGCTGACGTCAGGTGAATCTCCTCGGCTGCCACTTTCCGAGGGGCTCCACCATGGCGCCGGCGTGAACCCGGGCTGAATCGTGGCGACCCTCGGGCGGTGTGGAACCGCGTCCTGAGTGCGCCACCAGGGTCTCCACCCGTCGACCAGGTCGGAGTTGCCACGCTCGACAACGACCGGGCACCACAGGACAATGAGCACGCATGGACTCTCGTGGTGCGCGCACCCCACGCAGAAGGGTGGGCGGCCACTCTGCGCGACACCTGCGAGCGCCCTTGCCCACGCGCGTGCCAGAGATCACGCTGTCGGTTCAGTGCCCCTTCAGGAACCGATGCGTGTCGGCGTCCTGGTCGTCGACGATCAGACCCACTTCAGGCGCGTTGCGCTCGAGGTGGTCGGCGCGACCCCCGGCTTCGAGCCGATGGGCGAGGCTGCCTCGGGTGAGGAAGCACTGGCACTGGTGGCCGGCCTCAGGCCGGAGCTCATCCTTTTGGACGTCCGCATGCCGGTGATGGATGGGATCGAGACAGCCCGCCGGCTCAGCACGGAGTACCCGGGAGGGGTCGTCGTCCTGATCTCCATCGACGATGCGTCCGAGCTGCCCCAGGAAGTGGGGTGCTGCGGGGCCAAGGCGCTGATCCGGAAGCAAGACTTCGGATCTCTCGCCCTGCGCCGGCTCTGGGAGGCGCACGGTGACCCGGACTGTCGGGCTTCTCACGGAGCCGGGCCTTAGGTATCGTTTTCCAGGCTGACGGTTCCGAAAGCCGAGGTGGCCTGATGTCGCGTGTCGGGCATGGAAGTGCTTTCGCCCAGCCAGCCGCGTTCAGGGAGCGCCAAGCGCTGAACGCCGCCGCAGTCGGCGGCGATCTGACGATCGAATCCGCGCCAGGGGAGGGCTCCACCGTCCTCGGCGTGATCCCTCGGTCTCGATCCGGCCAGTGGTTCAGCAGGTGAAGCGCGCCGGCCTGTGAGGTGATGCCCGCGCGATGGTCCGGCCAGCCGCCGACCTTATGATGGACTCCGTGCCGATCCGGGTTGCTCTTGCCGATGACAACCTGCTGGTCCGAGAAGGGCTGGAACAGGTGCTCGCCGGCGAGAACGAGGTCGAGGTCGTTGCGTCGTGCGCGGACCTTCCAGCACTCGTCGAAGCGGTCGAGACCACGAGTCCGCACGTCGTCGTCACGGATATCCGCATGCCGCCCTCTCAGAGCGACGAGGGCATTCAGGTTGCGACGACCCTGCGCAGGACGCACCCGGATGTGGGAGTGATCGTGCTCAGCCAGTACGCCGAGCCGAGCTATGCGCTGGCGCTCCTGGAGCACGGATCGCGGCGTCGCGGCTACATCCTCAAGGAGCGGGTGCACGATCGAGAGCAACTGGTAACTGCGATCCAGACGGTCGCGACAGGCGGCTCGGTCATCGACCCTACGATCGTGGACGTTCTGGTTGCAGCCCAGTCGTGCGCGGCCACCTCAAGGCTCGCCGACCTCACGCCACGAGAGGTCGAGGTTCTCGGCCAGATCGCCCAGGGAAAGGGCAACAGCGCGATCGCCGAGTCGCTCGTACTCACGAAGCGCGCGGTCGAGAAGCACATCAACTCGATCTTCCTGAAGCTAGGACTCAGCGACGCCGAGGACGTCAGCAAGCGCGTCAAGGCCGCACTGCTCTTCCTCGCCGAAGAAGGTGACGAGGGGCAAAGCCGCCCGAGCGGCTAGGCCGACCGTCGACCGGCGAGAGAGCCAGCGACCGCGGCAAATCACCCGTTTGGGGTCGAATGAGGGCCCGGATTGACGCTGATCAGCTCGAAGCCCTGGTTCATGAGCTGATCGAGGACGGCCTGTAGATGAGACCGGTCGATGATCTCGCCCTGGATGATCGTCACGTCGCCGCGGTTCTCGACGGTCATGCCCTCGATGGGCGAGGTCCACAACTTCCCGCGGACCTCGATGGAATAGACGCGACCGGGCCTCCCCGCCGGTGCTGCTCGGCCGATCCTCCCGCCGGGTTCCGACGGCTCCATAAGGGGATCATGGGCGCTCCTTGTCTCGCGGGCATCGCCCATCGGGGGCGTTCACCCGGGTGACTCGCCGCCGCGGATGGCTGCTTCCGGAGAGCGGCGCACGCAGGCGCACACCCCCCGGGGTCCGCATGCCCTCACCATGCCCATTGGGGTGCACCCGCCATTGAGGAGGATCGCTTCGTCAGGGAGATTCGTGCTATCCCGGGCGACGAGCTTAGACCTCGGGGCCCGCCGAGTAGAGGAGGGCCGGGATGTGCGCGGTGACCGGAGTGGATGTGGGAGAACGAACGTCGATCGGATCGCCGAACGGCACCGTGCTCTTCGACGTGAAGCTCCGGGGCCCTCGCGCCGGGCGTTCCGACCGGATTCAACGGGCGCGGCTCACGGCGCCGCTCGTCGAATCGCGCGAACGGCTCGTGCTGATCGTCGCGCCGGCAGGGTACGGGAAGACGACGCTCGCCGGCCAGTGGAACGAGCTCGATGACCGGCGCTTCGCCTGGGTGACCCTGGGGTCGGGAATGGGCGACCCGTCGGTGCTATGGAGCCACATCGTCGAGTCCGTTGGTCGCGCGGAGCCATCCTTTGCGCCGACGGCGGAGCGCCTGAAGTCCTGGCTGGCCGAGGCCGGGACGAGCATGATGGCAGCCCACGTCGCCGGAGCACTCGAGACGGTCGACCGTGAGCTCGTCATCGTCCTCGACGACTATCACTTCGTGAAGGAGTCAGCGTCCCACGCGTCGATCGGCTCGTTCCTGGAGCTCATGCCTCCGAGTGTCCAGCTCGCTGTCGTTTCGCGCCAGGATCCCCCTCTCGCCGTCGGCCGGCTCCGTGCGAACGGGGACCTGCGCGAGCTGCGTGCGGACGAGCTCGCTCTCCGTCTTGATGAGGTGGACGCGCTCATGAACGCGACTCTGGGACTCGATCTCGTGCCCGAAGCCCTGACGCTGCTGCACGCACGAACCGAGGGCTGGCCGGCTGTCGTTGCTCTCGCGGGCCGGTCGCTTCGCGACCGCGACGATCGTGAGGGCTTCCTCGAACGCTTTGGCGGCTCGAATCGGTTCGTCGTCGACTACCTCACGGAGGTCGTGCTGGACGAGCTCGACTCCGACCGGCGAGCGTTCCTCCTGGACACGTCAATCCTCGAGCGCATGTCCGGCGACCTCTGCGACGCGGTCTTGGGGCGCGAGGGGTCGATCAAACTCCTGTCCGAGATGGAGAAAGCAGATCTCTTTCTCAGCCCACTCGACGAACGCCGCGAATGGTACCGCTATCACTCGGTCTTCCGGGAATTTCTCTACCGCGAGCTGACGCTTCGATCTCCCGAGCGGGTGCCCGAGCTCAGGCGCCGCGCCTTCGACTGGCTGGCGGGCGAACACCTGGTCGACGAGGCTTGCCACCAGGCACTGGCCGCACGCGAATACAACGATGCTGCCAGGCTCATCTCCGCGAGCTGGCTGTCGCTCGCCGCCTCGCAGGCACCGGGGACGATCCTCGATTGGATCGACGAATTCCCGACGGAAGTTCTACGAGCGGACGCCGCGCTCTGCGTCACCCGGGCCTGGCTGCTCCGGCTCGTCGGTGATCACCCTCGGGCGCTGCACGCCATCCGCGACGCTCGCGCGGCCGAGTGGTTCGGCCCCCTTCCGGATGGAGCGGCTTCTGTCGAGGCCGCTGCCAGCCTGGTCCGGGCCAGCTTCACCGGGGGTAACGTTGCCGAGCAGCTGCGAGCGGCGCGCCGCGGTCTCGAGCTCGAGGCTGACGGCACTGCTGTCTGGCAGACCATTGCACGGGTGTTCCTCGGCTGGGCGTGCTACCTCGCCGGTGACCCACTCGATGCAAGGTCGCTCGTCAAGCAAGCAGCCGACGACGCTCCGGAGCTTGGGATCTGGACGACTGCCTCCGACGCCCGATCCGTGCTTGCGGCGATCGCATTGGCCGAGGAAAAGCCCGACTTGGCCGAGCAACACGCGCGTGCCGCCCTCGAGGTCGCCGAGACGAGGCGAGTCCCTGGCCTCAGCCATCTCGCCGTGTCGCATGTCGTTCTGGGCCGCGTGCAGGCCGACCGAGGCGAGCTCGACGAGGCCGATCGGGTACTCACACAAGCTCTGGAGCGAGTGCGACTCCGGCAAGACACTCTTGTCGTCGCCGAGTGCCTGCTAGCGCTCGCACCGGTTCGGCGCGCACTCGGGCAACCCGATGAAGCTCGTGAGCTCCTTGCGGAGGCGGCCTGCATCGTCGAAGGAAGCGTCGATCCGGGGATCCTCCGTCGGCGTCTCGAGGAGACGAAGGTGATCCTCGGCCGGCCAATCCGCAGGACGAGTGAGGCCGACGAGCTCACCGACCGCGAGCTGGATGTGCTGCGGCTTCTGGACGAGCGGCGGACGAAGCGTGACATCGGCCTCGCGCTGTTTCTCTCGTACAACACGATCCACTCCCATACAAAGTCGATCTACCGCAAGCTGGGCGCCTCCTCTCGCGAGGATGCTCTTGCACGAGCTCGTGAGCTCGCGTTGATCTGAGGGCTTGTCTCGATCAGGCGGGCGCTGCGCGGTCAGACCTGCCGACGACGCTCGCTCGCCGGTGGCCCGTGTCGTCGCGCAAAGGGACGGAGCCCGACACGACGGTGCTCTCACCTGGCGCGGTGACGATCGATAGGCGCCCATCGAGCGCGCCGAGGCGATCGCGCATGTTCTGCAGCCCGGTGCCCTCGTGCGTGTCTGAGGAGTCGAATCCCGGGCCGTCGTCGGCTACGTCAAATCTCAGCTCGTCCGCGTCCTCGCCCAGCGCGACCGAGATATGCACCATGGGCCCACCGTGCTTGGTCGCGTTCTGGATCGCCTCCAGGCAGCAATAGTAGACCGCGGACTCCAGCTCCGCGGGGTGGCGGCCGATGCCGTCGGCTCGGACCTTTAGCGGGACGCCGGCCCGCCGGCCTGCGGACTCGAGCGCGGCGACGACTCCCTGGTCGGTGAGCACAGGTGGATAAAGCCCGTGTGCAACATCGCGCAACTCGTCGATCGCCTCGTCGACGCTCACGCCGATCCCGTCCAGCTGACCGCGGATCAGGTCGTCCGCACGCTCACCCGTCAGACCGAGCTTGATGCGGACCCCGACCAGGCGCTGCTGCACGCCGTCGTGAAGGTTACGCTCGAGCTTGCGCCGTTCGTCGTCGCCGGCGCGCACGATGCGCATGCGCGAGCGCCGCAACTCGTCCAGGGCGTCGTTCCACGCAGCGTCCAGCTCGGCGTTCTCGGCCGCCAGCAGAGCGACCGCGCCGGCGGCCTGCAGCAGCTCCGGATCGTCGTTGAGCTGCACGTCGTGCAGCAGCGCGACCGCCGCGTCCCCCTCGCCCTCGACGATGGTCAGACTCTCTCCCGGCCCTGGCTCTCGCGCGTCCGCCCAGGCTCCGGTCCTAGGATCCCGGAACACCAGCCGCAGCTTCGCATCACCGAGCGGCTCACGCAGCATCGCCTCGAGCTCGCTGTGCGAAGGGCGCCGCAGCGACTGACGGATCATCCGGTGCAGCGCGCGTCCCGCGAACAGCTGCGCGGCGATCAGCGCGAACAGGAAGCCGTACCAGATCAACGAGCGAGCTACCGCGAATGTCCACTGGAGGAAGGTGTCCAGCGACGAGGGTTCGACCCCCAAGGCGTAGGGGAGCAGGTAGATGGCCTGGACCAGGAGGAACAGCAACGCGACCGGCGTGCCGATCGCCAGCGCGCGGCGCTGTGGGGGCGTGCCGGTGACGATCCGCCAGAGCAAGAGGGCGGCCGTGGCGAGCGCAACGGTAATCGCCCCGATCCGAACGATCTCGTTCAGATCGACCGCCAGCGGGACATTCGACGTGATCGCCGGGGCGTTCTCCGGGCACGCCGCACGACAGCCGGAGATCGAACCGCCGGGAGCGAGCTGCGGCAGCATCAAGACGAGGGCGACAACCAGCAGGCCCATCGCCCCAAAGCTCAACAGGATCAGCTTCGCGATGAGACCGTCCAAGCGCCCGTTGGGGAACGTCAGGATCAGGGCGAGAGTGCCGACGGCGATCACGGGCTCCCAGAGCACGCCGAAACCGAACAGCCATGGGTTGGTTGACGAGTGCAGGATGTAAACCGCGCAGATGAACCCGAAGGCGATCAGCAGCGGCCCAAAGCGGCTCTGCGGGCGCACCCGCACCCAATACAGGCCGACGAACACGGGCCCGAGGATGATGTCGGCCTTCTGCGCAGCCAACCACCCGGGATGGGCGAGGAAATCCGCGGTCAGCGTCGCCCACACGGCGACGGCCGCCGCAAGCACCGCCGCCACCGCCGCGACCGCTTGCCACCAGGGCACTCCGTGACGCTGTCGCCACCCCGCGGACGTGGGCTCGTGACCACTCGACGAGAACGCAGCCGGCTCGTTCAACAGCCACCAATCCTGACCTGTGTCACGGCGTACTCACCTCCGCCGGTTCGTCGTGACCCGCCAAGCTCTGGCGACGCCAGCCAGCCCGCCGAGCTCGTCGGCGATCGACCCTTGGGATCCTAGCCGCTCGCCGCCGTCAGCTCGTTCGCGAAGAACTCGAGCACCGTCTTCGTCTTCGTCTGCTGCTCGCCCGAGAGATCGATGCCCTTCATGGCCAGGAACGCGCGTGCCTCGGCCGCGACTTGCATCAGCTCGGTCGTGGCGCATTTCGTCGAGAGCTCGAGGATCCGCGAGCCGTCCGGGTAGAGCCAGAGCTCGGCGACCAGAGGGCGCCCGAAGTCCGAAGGGCTCCACTTCAGCTTGAGAACGAAGATCGGCCCCAGGAGCGAGAGCCCGTCCAGCTCGACACCGTCGGGGGCGTTCGCGGTGAAGAACTCGCGCTGCTCCTTCGAAAAGAGTTTCCGGAGCGGTTTTCCACCGAGGATGGTGGCGCGGACGTCTCTCGGGGCAAGCTTCTCCTTCAGCGCCGCCGAGCAGACGAATCCTCCCGGCATCGCGTCGACCTCGACAACCAGGTTGCGTGACCTCCGGAGCTCCTTCGGCAGTGCGTCGGGCACTATCGGGCGCAGCTTCACGACGGAGTCGTTCCCCTTGCCCTGGATCCGCCTCGCCCGTACGACGACACCCACCTCGTTGAGCGCCAGCTCGGGCGTGTCGAAGAAGAAGACTTGCCGGATCTGCGCGTCCAGCGGATCCATCTCCAGCGCAGCCACGGTCGCAGCGCTGACTCGACTCCGGCACCGTCAGCTTCAGCTCGACGCTGTCGGCGCCCTTGACGTGCTCGAGGACCTCTATCAGCTGGTCGTTGGAAAGTCCCGACGTACTCCTCGTTGCGGTCGCCATCGTGACGTCCCTCCCACGTGGATGTCGTTGATATGTGGTCGTACATGAGGAGGCCACCGGCGGGTGGCCTCCTTTCAGTTGTTCCTGATCAGCGTCCGGGGCCGGGACGGCCCGGACCGCCGGGGCCGGGGCCGGACGGCCGGGACCGACCGGGGCCGGGGCCGGGACGGCCCGGACCGCCGGGGCCGGGGCGACCGGGGCCGGGGCCGGGGCGACCGGGGCCGCCGGGGCCGGGTCTCAGGCGAGCTTGCCTCACCATGCGAACACCTCCGTCGTGTCGACTGTTGCGCTCGGCCTGCGCATCGAGGAGACCGGCGGGACCGGTGGGACCCGCCGGGTGACGCCGGCCGACAGTGCCGACTCGGAGGATCGCGCTACGCCCGTACGCGCGCATCGCCCGGCGGGCGTGTTCACCCGGGTGAAGCCCCCGCCGGACTGGTCGTCCCGTCGTCCCGGGCCTCATCGCCCTGTATGCGGAGCTCGTCGTGGAGCGAGCTGTTGAGAATGGGCGCGGTGACGACGAGTCTCCCGACGATGTACATGAAGAAGAGGAGCGTCGTCACGGCGCCGAGAGCGCCGTACAGCGACGTCGACTTCTCGAGCTTCGGCACGAGGAATCTGACGATCAGCTCGTGGAGCACCTGAAACCCGATCGCGACGACGAGAGCTCCGGGCAGCAGTGCGCGCCAGGAAGCGTCCCCGTGCGGAAGGCGAAGAGAGGCCCAGAGCCACAGCCCCGCGAGCGGTGCGATGGTGAGCGTGGCGGCGAGGAGACCCACGATCCATGTTTCTTCGCGGAGCCACCAGGTGAGTGCGACTGCGGCCATGAACGCACACAGCGTGCCGGTGAAGGCAAGAGACCCCTTCAATGGCTTGGTCCGCGGAGGAGGCTCGTCCCAGACGAGCGAATGAATGAGCTGCACCGCCTTCGCGCCCGTGTATCCCGCCCAGAGGAGCAAGGGCACGCCGACCGCGAGGAGCCACCACCAATCGGAGTCCGCGGCACGCGCGGCGTCGCCGATCGCATTGGTGACCGCCGCCGGAAGGCCACCGCCCTCAACAGCTTCCTCGGTGCTGTCCGCATTCATAAGGCCCAGCGCGCCTCCGACGATCAAGCCGAACGGCAGCAACCACAGGAAGAGCCGATAGGCGATCCCTCCGGCGAGAACGCTCGCCGCCACGCGCCGGTTTCGTTCCGCTGCGTGGAAGGGGACCGCGACCGAAACGTGTCTTTCGCTCGCGCTCTTCGCGCTCGCCATCGCGGCCGTGAGCCTGGCGCGCACGCGATCGAAGCGGCCTGCGTCAGGGGCCTCGTCGCGATCGTCCGCGAGATCGGGTCGTCGATCCTCTTCGTCGCTCATCGGCTCTTCCTTCCAACGGCTCGGCTTTTCTCATCACGACGGAAGCTCGCTCGAGGGGGAGTGTTCTTGTGTCCTCACTCGTCAGATCCGGCCGTGCTGGACGGGATCGCCGGCTCCGCGGCTCGTCCGCGCCTCTCCTCCGGCGACGATCGACGAAGTAGATCGCCGCCAACGCAGCGGACGTGATGACCGAGGAGATGACGAGCGACGCGAGCGGATAGCCCGAGAGCGTGGTTGCCACGTTGTAGGCCAGCGCGCACGTGTAGACCGACCACAGGACTCCGCCGATGACCGACCAGAGGAGGAAGCGGCGGTAGGGGATGTCGGAGAGCCCCATGGATGCGTTGACGGCGAAGCGCATCCCTGGTACGTAGCGCCCGGCGATGATCAAGAGGCCGGGAGAGCGGTCGAGGGCGTCCCAAGGGGCCCGAACTTTCGAGTTCTCCAGCGCCTTGTCGAGCTGCCCTTGCACTCTGTCGGCGTTCTTGCGGGCGATCCAGAACAGCGATGAGTCCCCGACGATCGCGCCGAGCGCGCCGGCCAGCATGACGAGCCCGAGCTCGAGGCTTCCCTATGCGGCAAGCGTCGAAGCGGCACTCAGCGTCGTCTCGCCCTCCTGCTTCTCGAGATCGACTGCCATCGTCGTGCTCCCGTCTTCTCGCTGCCGGGTCGGCCGGGCGCCGACGCCGTGCCAGCGGCATGTCGGGCGCCATGCTGGAAGCGGCTGCGCGCTCCTACATCGCCCGTCCTTCGAGTTCACCCGGGTGAGCGTTGTCGACGGCCGGTGAAGCGAGGCCACTCAGGCATTGCGAGCCTGAGCGGCGATGTGCTCGCGGATCCGGTCTTCGGTCATCGGAAGTCGCCGGTGCGCGTCGATGTAGTGCTTGCCGAGGGCGTCGACCAGCGCAGCGTCGTCCTCGGCCGTCAGTACGCCTTCGCAATCCATGCACTTGACCGCTCGGATGCGTTTCCGCGCGCTCATCTCCTGATCGCCAGATCCTGAGGCAGCGCGGTCCTCGCCACATCGCCCCAGCACGCCGTTCACCCGGGTGAACTCGGCTTGTGGGCGATGATCCTCGATTTCTCGGGCGCTAGCGTCGCCCTGAGAAACGCGCGATCAACTGGGCAGAAGGGAGTTTTCCATGGAGATCGGACCGGTTCAGATGCTTGCCTTCGGATTCGACCAGCCCAAGTTCGAAGGCGCGATCCTCGGCGAGCTGAAGAAGCTCGCGGACGCCGACATCATCCGCGTCGTCGATGCGGTCGTCGTGCACAAGGACGCAAACGGAGAGGTGGAGACGCGTCAGTTCACCGGCCTGACGCCCGAGGAGGCCGAGGAGTTCGGCGCCAAGGTCGGCGCGCTCATCGGTCTCGGCGCCGACGGCGAGGAGGGCATCGAGAGAGGGGCGGCGTTCGGCGCCGAGGAGATGGATCGGCGCGGCGGGCACGCGCTCGGTGAGCCGGGCGACTGGGACGTGCTCGAGGGCATCCCGAACGACACTGCTGCGGCGATCCTCCTAGTCGAGCACCGCTGGGCGATCCCGCTGCGTAAGGCCATCGTCGCGAGGGCGGCATGCCGCTCGGCGACGCCTGGATCACGATCCCTGACCTGATCGCCATCGGTGTCCTGGCCCGCGAGGAGGCGCAGAGTGCGAGCTGAGCTCGTGGATCTTCGAGAGACGGGATCGGACAGCCGAGATCCGTCGGCCCGGCGCGTCGACGGGAGCGGCGACGACATCAGCGCGCCCGTCCCGCTGACCGTCCTCACGGGCTTCCTCGGCGCGGGCAAGACCACGCTCCTGAACCGCATCCTGAACGGGGACCACGGGCTGCGCGTGGCCGTGCTCGTCAACGACTTCGGGTCGATCAACATCGACGCGGAGCTCGTCGTCGGCGTCGAGAGCGACGTGATCAGCCTCGCGAACGGCTGCGTGTGCTGCACGATCCGGGACGACCTGATCGAGTCGGTGATCGCGACGATCGAGCGGCCCGAGCAGCCCGAGTACATCCTGCTCGAGGCGAGCGGGGTCGCCGACCCCTCGGGGATCATGGTCACCTTCTCGATGGCCAGGTTCCGGGACCGGATCCGGCTTGACAGCATCACCTGCGTCCTCGATGCCGAGCAGGTCTTCGCCGCGCCCGAGGTCGAGCGGCTCAAGCTCTGGCAGATCGCGTGCGCCGACATGCTGATCCTGAACAAGGTCGACCTCGTCGACGGCGCCCAGCTCGAGCGGATCTACTCATGGCTCGACGAGCACTTCCACCGCGTGCGAGTCCTCGAGGCGAGCCACTGCGACGTGCCGCTCGAGGTCCTCCTGTCGGCCGGCCGGTTCGATCCGGCCCGGCTCGAGAACGAGGCGCACAGCCACGGCCACGAGCGAGCACAACGAGCACGACCATTCGTCCGCCTTCAGCACGTGGAGCTACGAGACCGACCGGCCGCTGTCGCTCGAGGCGCTCCGAGAAGCAGCCTCGCGACTACCCGTCGGCATCTACCGGGCGAAGGGCGTCGTGCATTCGCTCGAGTCTCCCGAGCGGCGGGCGGTGCTGCAGGTCGTGGGAAAGCGCGCCGAAGTCGAGCTCTCCGACGAATGGGGCTCGCGGCCGCGACGCACACGGATCGTCGCCATCGGCTCGCAGCGACGGTACCGACCCGCACCTACTGCACGAGCTCTTCGCTGCGTGTGTGGCGGCTGCCTGAGACGAGATCCAGAGACTCGATAACGACGGAGGAGGACGAGAACATGGCAAGAGAGCGCGCAAAGCCCAAGCAAACGACGCGGAAGAAGTCCGCCGCGGCCTCGAAGCCCGCTGCCAAGAAGGCGGCGGCGGTGAAGTCCCCGCCGGCCGCGAGCCCGTACGGCGGTGGCGGCGGCCAGGGCGTCTCGCTACCGCCCTACTTCAAGCCGACGCCGTACCTGAACAGCAACAGCACGTTCTTTCCGACGTCGGAGGAGATCGGGCCGGACGAGATGCGGATCACGTTCATGGGCTCGTGCCCGTTCCCCCCGAAGCGCGACCAGGCGGCGACCTGCATCTGCGTCGAGCTCGGAAACGGCGACCGCTTCTTCTTCGACTTCGGTCCAGGCTCCCTGCGCAACATCCTCGCGGCGCAGGTGCCGCTCCAGGCCATCAACGACATCTTCTTCACCCACCTCCACGTCGACCACTACGGCGAGCTGCCCTACCTCTTCTGCTTCGCCCCGTGGGCGGCGCGGTGGACTCCGCTCCGCGTGCACGGCCCCTCGGGCCGCACGAAGGACGAAGGCATCGGCCACATGATCGACGGCATGAAGAAGATGACCCACTGGCACACGAAGTCGTTCAACGCGAGCCCGATCGGCGACGGCTACGAGGTCGAGGTCAACGAGTTCGACTACACCGACGACAACGGCATCTGCTACGACAAGAACGGTGTCACGGTCCGGCACTGGCGCCGCTCGCACAACATGGACGGCGCGTCCGCCTACCGCCTCGACTGGAACGGCCTCAGCTTCGTGTGGACGGGCGACGGCCGGCCCGACACGAACACGATCGAGTACGCGCAGGGCGTCGACGTCTTCGTCACCGAGCTGCAGCCGGACATCGGGACGATCATGGAGCAGAAGACCGGCATTCCGGCGGCGATCTACAACTCGACGATCGACATCGTGCACACCGACCACTACGCAACGGGCTACATGATCGACCAGGTCAATCCCCGCATCGGCATGGTCACGCACATGGCCTTCGATCGCGACCTCGTGAGCGAGTGCCTGGCGGGCATCCGGCAGCACTGGAACGGGTTGTTCTGCTTCGGCGCCCCCGACGGCGTCGTCGTCAACGTCACGAAGGACGCGGTCTGGACGCGAGACTGGGCGGTGTCCGACTCGGCCAACATGAAGGGGACCCGGTCCTTCACCCCGTCGGAGCTTCGCGCCATGCTCGGCGGCGGCGGCGACATCCCGACCTCGTTCCGGGTCCCGACCCCGCGCTACACGAAGCACGACCTGCTGAGCGCCGAGGTCCAGGCGATCGAGATCCCGGGCCCGGTCTTCACCCCGGAGGACGTGCAGCGGCACACGATCGAGGACTTCAAGGAAGCCTTCGGCGACCTGATGACGACGGACATCCCCGTCTCGGCGCTCGTCGGCGCGCAGCAGTTCGGCAAGGCGGCGGGCGACGTGACGCATGCGATCCGCACGCTCACGGACGGCGTCCAGCTTCTCGGTGCCGGGCTGATCGGCCAGGTTGTGCCCGACGCGGCCCAGGCAGAGCAGGCAAAGGCCGCGCTCACCACGATCACGTCGATGGTCCGTGATGCGGCCTGGCGCTCCGACGCCGTCCGCGACGGGGCGCAGGCGGCCGTGCAGGGAGCCCTCCCGGCCCTGAAGGAAGCGAAGGAGCGCCACGACTTCAAGGCCGCAGCCGGGTCCATGGTCGAGGTCGGCGGCACCCTCGGCAGTGAGCTCCAGAAGCCGGACGTCCAGCAGATGGCGGCGGCGGCGTCGGGGCTGTTCATCGACGCGGCGGCCTCCAAGCTCGGGACGAAGGCCGTCCAGGACGGCAAGGCCAGCCCGACCGAGGCTCTGCAGGGGGCTGCGGCGATGTCGCAGGTGTTCGTCGTCGGCGTCTTCGGAGACAAGCTGAAGGATCCGGCCGTGGCCGGCAACCTGCAGGAGGCGGCCGGGGCGCTGCAGGGCTTCGGAGCCGGCGCTGCTCTCCTCGCCGCAGGTGCAGGCCGGGCTCGACCAGCTGCTTCTCACCGTCGGGCAGATGCTCCAGGACCCGGACAAGCGCGACGCGCTCAAGGGCGCCGCGGCCACGCTCGTCCAGACGGCGGGCACGGTCGGCGGCTCGCTGCAGAACGGCAACGCGAAGGATGCGGTCAAGAGCGGCGCCGGCCTCCTCATCGAAGGCGTCGGGAGCAGGCTCCAGAGCGCCGGCGCGCGATGACGGCCGGGGGAAACCCACGACTAGGAATCCAAACCGTAGGAGGTAGTCATGCCACCAGCAGGAAGACGTCGCACGAGGCGCCGAGCCGTGGCCGGAGGCGCCATGATCGCGCACCACCATGCCAAGAAAGAGGCGGAGCAGCAAGCCGAGTACGAGCAGCAGGCCCAGTACGAGCAGGAGGCGCAGTACGAGCCGGAGGCCGCCGCGCCGCCGCCCCCGGCGCCGCCGACGATGGACCAGAAGGTCCATGACATCGAGGAGCTCGCGGAGCTGCGGGACTCTGGTGCTCTCACCGAGGAGGAGTTCACGGAGCAGAAGAGGCAGATCCTCGACAGCTAGAGATCTGCTGTGAAGCGGCGGGTCCCGCACAGGGACCAGCCGCGGCCGACCGGACGCAACCCAAACGACGAGGGTCCGAGACCCTCCGCGGCCTGGGAACCGGAAAGGAGCGTTTTGGTCACGACACCGATCACCCACACCTCGAACCTCGAGCTACGAGCTCAGGGCCGTCCCGAGCCCACCACCGGTGGGGACTGAGGGTTGGGCGGCTCGGGTCTCGTCGCGATCGCGCTCCTCGTTCTCGCGTACGCGGCGGTTTCGCGACGGCTTTCGGGGTCTGTGGTCACCTCTGCGATGGTGTTCGTGGCAGGCGGCATGTTGGTGAGCGGCGAGGCTCTGGGCTGGCTCGATGCGACGATCGGGAGCGAGTCGGTTCGCTGGGTGGCTGAGGCGACGCTGACGGTTGTGCTCTTCTCGGATGCGTCGCGGATCGACCTCGCAGCGTTGCGCCGCGAGTACCTGGTGCCTCTTCGCCTGCTTGCGATCGGGCTGCCGCTGACGATCGTGGCCGGTGCTCTCGCGGGTGTCGCCGTGCTGGGAGAGCTCGCGCTCATCGAGGCCTTTTTGCTTGCGATCGTGCTCGCCCCCACGGACGCCGCGCTGGGGCAGGCGGTCGTCACCGATCCCCGCGTTCCTTCACGCGTCCGTCAGGGGCTCAACGTGGAGAGCGGGCTCAACGACGGCATCTGCGTGCCACTCTTGCTGATCGCGATCGCGGTCGCCGAGGCGGAGGAGGGCGCGATCGGAAACGGGGCGGCGGCGCAGCTCGTGCTCGAGGAGATCGGCTACGGATGCGTCGGGGGTGTGGTTGCGGGACTTGCAGCCGCACTCGTGGTCAGGGTAGGCGTCCCCCGCCGCCTCCTCGATTCGATCTGGCTCCAGGTCGTCCCCGTCGCCGGGGCCGCGCTCGCCTATGGGCTGGCCGTGTGGATGCATGGCAGCGGGTTCATCGCCGCCTTCGTCGGCGGTGCTGTCTTTGGCGGCCTGCGTCACGAGGTCGGAGGCGAGGTGACACGCTTCCTCGAGGAGACGGGCGGCCTGCTCGGCGCAGTCACCTTCGTCCTCTTCGGTGCGGTCATGCTCGTGCCCATGCTCGACGACCTCACCGCCGAGATCGTCCTGTACGCGCTGCTCAGCCTGACGCTCGTTCGCATGGTGCCCGTGGGCCTGGCGATGCTCCGCTCCGGTGCCAGGCGACCGACGGTCGCCTTCCTCGGCTGGTTCGGGCCCCGGGGGCTGGCCTCGATCGTGTTCGCGGTCATCCTCGTCGAGGAAGCCGACCTCGCCAACGAGTCAGTGCTGCTGAACACGATCTTCTTCACGATCGGGCTCTCGGTCCTCCTGCACGGCCTGACCGCAACCCCGCTCGCAGGGCGCTACGCGGCATGGTTCACCGCCCACCCGCGCGATGCCGCGCCCAAGTTCGAGAGCGCGCCGGCACCTGAACAGCGCCCGCACCGATGGGCAGCGGGGCTGTGGGACAAGCATCGAGACGTCAAGGCCACCTCGAGCGAGACGGCATCGTAGCGCGCCGGGCCACGCGCTCCTCGGCCCCACTCGACCAGCGCGCAGAACAGCTTTCGCGGTTCGTCGAGTCGGTCTGAGCGAGCTCAGTTCACCCGGGTGATCCGGAAGAACAGGTGATGCGCCGCAGGCCGCGGGCGTGCGAGCTTGTCCTGTCAGCTGAGTCAGGCAGTCGAAAGGAGATGTCGAGATGGCGCGAGCCCTTACCTGCGGACAGTGCGGCCAAACCATCACTGCGGCGGACGACGACGCGCTCTTCGAAGCGGCAAAGGCCCACTTCGCGGACGAGCACAAGCTCCTCCCGGTGACCGACGACAAGATCCGCGAGCAGATCGCTGCCAGCGCAGTTGATGCCTGAGCAGCAGATCGGAGCGGTCGGTGCAAGCGCGCCGGCCGCTCCAGCCGCATCCGGCGATCGCGCCGTCTGCGTAGTGGTTTCCGAGGACGCGGGTCTGTTCGGCGCCATCACCGACCGGAGGCATACGGGATGACAACCTTGAGACACCAAGAGGCCGGAGACGCACGTGACATCAACGCATGATCGTCGCGAGCGGTACCCATCGCAGAAAGAGGCGGCCACGATCCGTCGTGGGTTGCTGCTGAACCAGGCAGTCAAGGCGGACCGCTTCTATCCCGCCGTGTCGGCGTCGTCGTTCTTCATTGACGGTATCGAGCTGGGCTCCGTGCCCAATCAGAAGCACATCGTGCCCTCGGGAACTCCGCGGGCCAACGTGCTGACGGCCAACTCCGACACGCCGTACGCAGGTGTTGCTGATCGACGCGACCGAGTAGCCGATCGTGCTTGACGCGCCGCCCGGCCGCATCCTGGGCGTGCTCGACGACATCTACTTCCGGGAGGTGGGCAACGTCGGCTTGCCCGGCCCCGACCAAGGCAACGGCGGCCGCTACCTGATCACCGGTCCTGCGACCACCGTGGATGTGCCCGACAGCGGCTACTTCCACGTGGCTTCGCCGACCAATCACGTGCTGGCTGTCATCCGGTGCGTGCCCTCACGCGGGCAGACGCAACAGGCGTTCGAGGTGTTGCAGCAGATTCGGACCTACCCTCTCGGCCAGGAAGCTACGTTCCCGGCGACCGAGTTCGTGGACCCACACCGCCACAACGTTTGCAATGACGTCGGCCGTCCACGAAACCGGTCTCGACTATTGGCGTCTGCTGCACCAGATCCTCAATGAGGACGCCCTCGCGAGCGAGTTCCACACCGAGTTCGGCCGTCTCGCGGCGGTGGGCATCACCAAAGGCGAAGACCTCCCGACCGACAACGAGATCCACGCCATCCTCGGTGAGGCGGCGGCGATCGCGGTCGATCAACTCTGGGTGGAATCCTTCGCCAACGAGCAGCCCGACGATGCCCGAGGCGTTCAAGTGCGGCGGCAAGTCGGTCGGCTTGCTGACGACGTTCGGCTTCGCAGTCTCGGTCGCGATCGTCGCCCTCGAGCACGCGTAGCAGGCCGACCAGGCGCGCGCCAGTTCGGGTAGTCCGAGCGCCCGCTTGTCGCCGGCTGTCGCGAGAGCAACCGTGGCGGTCTGATGTGATCACGCCGCGTCTCGGCCCGTGAAGAGCGTCGAGCCGTCGCAGCCTCAGCGCGCGTCGAGAGGGAGGAACGTTCCCGCCAGCAGCCCCAGACGCCGAGGAGCGGCAAGACCCATCCAGACCGCGCTTCACCCGAGGAGATCGAGGAGAAGCCTTCCCCGGAGTCACCAGCGCCGTTGCCGGCGGCCCCAGCGACGCCTGACGCTTGTCCTCGCGATCGCGCGTTAGTAGAGCTGCTCGCACGCACTCGGCATGTCCCGACGCGAACGCGGATTGAGGGAACAGCGTGAGCCGCACCCTCGATCCGGTTCGGAGTCAGCCCGTCAGACTGCAGATTCCCTAACGGATTCCTTGAAGCCCTGCCAGCGTGCCGTGAGCGCGTAGAGCACGACGAAGTTGAGCGTGACGATCAAGATGTTCCAGAGGGGATACGCCTGCGGGTAGTTCGCCATGAACGCGATCTGCTCGATCGCATTGACGCTCACGCCGATGATGGCGAGCCAGCGTGCCCAGCCTGCCCCACCGAACAAGGCGAGTCCGGCCAGGACGAGCAGGCTGCCCCAGAGGAGATTGATCCAGCCCCACGCGGTCACGTCGAAGATGGCGAGGCCTTCGGGCGTAGCCACGACGTATTCGTCTTCGATAATCCCGACGAAACCCTGGATCACGTCGAGCGAGCCGACGATCAAGAGCACGATGCCGGCGAAGACGATCCACCCACTCCATGAGTCTTGCGATGCCATGTCTTTTGCCTCCTTTCCGCGGAACGATGGCTTCTGAGACACACGTTCGGCAGCCATACTGCGCCCTGGGCGGCCGCATGTCCTCACCCGCGAGCCGACTTCACCCGGGTGAAGACGCCCGCAGGGAGCGCCTTCGCGGATCGTCGACTGGACGGACTAGGACTTCGACGAGTTCGCCGGCTGGTACTGCGGCAGGCGAGCCCGGTGCAACTCTTCTGGCACTCGTAGCGCCGTCATTCGAGAGGCGTACTCCCACGAAGGTCATCTCCTTCGGTGTCTGGGCCGGCCAAATGGGTTCGCGAGCCGAGTCGCGAGCCGAGTCATTAGGCGACACAGCGCCCGAGGCGTCGACTATCCGCGAGCTAAGCTCCATAGCAGCCGAGACGCAGATGCATCCGATGATGTTTTCATGCTTCACGCATGCTTTCGGTGAGCTGGAAGAGCCTTCCTTCCAGGCATTTCTTCCAGTGCCGGGGGTGGGAGTCGAACCCACACGGGCCGAAGCCCAGAGGACTTTAAGTCCCCCGCGTCTACCGTTCCGCCACCCCGGCTCAGGGAGAGGCTACTGCGACGCGGGCTGTAACAGGTCGAGCGGGAACTTCTCCGGGGCATCGCCCTGCGGGCCCCGGTACTCGTCCTTGAACTCGTCGAGCGCGGCCTCGTCGAAGGCGTTGCACGTCATCAGGTGCGTCCACGCCGTGACGGCGATCTGATCCGCGAGCTCGGGACTCTCCTCCTCGGTCGCTGGCGGGAGGGGGCGAGCACGATGCCGTTCGGATCCTCGCCGTACCAGTCGCGTCAGCCGCTGCACTGTCGAGTCGGAGACGCCGCTTCCGTACTGGACGACCATGCCGCCGTGCTCGAGGTTGTGCACGAGCGACACCTGGTCGAGCGGCTCCGTGTAGACGTTCCAGATCACGGGCGCCCGCGGCTGCGCGTAGTGCGGTCCGCTCGTCGGCGGTGTGGAGTTGTACACGGAGGGATCCGGCGCCTGGTCGATGTGGTCCCGGCCGACGGCGTCGAACGTCTGGAACTCGCACACCTCCGAAGCCTCGATCGCCCCGCCCCCGCGGCCGCTCAACACCATGCCGAGCCCCACGCCTGCAGCGGCGAGTGCGACGACCACCCCGGCGGCGATGAACAGCATGCGGGTGCGCCGCGGATCGTGCGGTGCCTTGTACGCCTTCGGCGCCTGGACGGTGCGCGTTCCTGCTGCCTTGGGAGGGGTGGGGACGCGGCTCTTCTTCTTCTTGGCCACGGAGGAAAAAGGTATCAAGCAGTCGCTTCTACACCGCCGCCGAAGAAATGGGCAACGGCGCCAATGTCAGCGGCCCGCGGCGCAGGGGGCAGCGCCTCGAGGAAGCGCCTTCCGTACGCGCGCGTGTGGAGCCGGGGGTCGAGAATCGCCACGACGCCCCGATCGCCGTGGCCCCGGATGAGGCGGCCGAAGCCTTGCCGCAGCTGCAGGACGGCCGCGGGCAGAGCGTACTCCGCGAACCAGTCCCCGCCCTCGCGCGCGATGCGCTCGCAGCGCGCCTCGACGAGTGGGTCGCCGGGCGCGGAGAACGGAAGCTTGTCGATGACGAGCAGGGAGAGCGACTCGCCCTGAACGTCGACCCCCTGCCAAAAGGTGGACGTGGCGAAGAGAATCGAGTCGACCTCCGCGCGAAAGCGTTCCAGCAGGCGCTCTCGCGGCGCCTCTCCCTGTCGTAGCGTCGTGTACGGAAGGCGCACCGCGGCGCGGTCCCAGAGCTCGTCCAGCGCGCGATACGAGGAGGTGAGCACGAGTGCGCGTCCCTCGGAGAGGCGGCACAGGGAGACGACCTCGTCGGCGATCCGCGCGTGGTAGCCCGGCGAGCGCGGCTCCGGAAGCGCCCGAGGGACGTACACGAGGGCCTGCTCGCGGAAGTCGAAAGGCGAGGCGAGGGCGATCTCGCGCGCCTCGTCGAGCCCGAGGCGGCGGCGCAGGAACGGCGCCTCGAGCGTTGCCGAGACGAGAACCGAGACCGTTTCGCGCTCCCAGAGCGCCTCGCGGAGGAGGCCGGAGAGGTCGATCGGCGCCCAGGCGAGCGCGCCCTGCTCGGCCCAGGAGACGGCGTTCGAGTCGTCGATCGCCAGGCAGGCGTCCAGGTCGTCCACGGTGCCGAGCGCGCGGCGCGCGAGCGCATCCTCGTCCTCGCCGCTCCCGCGGAGCGCCTCGGCCAGCTGCTCGAGCGCCGCCCCGAGCTCGGAGGCGGGCTCGAGGGCGGCATCGACCTCCCGCTCCGTCAGGCGTCGCCGACCGCGGCCGGGGTCGAGCCCGGCGAGGAGCTCCTCCGCGGACTGCGGTCGACCGAGGCCAGGGCCCGAGAGGGGACGGTCGTCCCCGTCTCCCGGCAGGCGCGCTCGACGTCGCGCAGGAGCTGGCGCACGCCTGCGAGCGAGACGCGACCGCCGAACCACGCGGCCGCGGCATCCTCGAGCCGGTGGGCCTCGTCGAAGACCACGGCGTCGTGGTCGGGGAGCACGCCGGGCCCGTCCGAGCGGCTGCGCACGGCGAGGTCGGCGAAGTAGAGCGCGTGGTTGGCCACGACGAGCTCGGCCTCGCCCGCGCGCTCGCGCGCCAGCTCCGAGAAGCACGCGCCGAGGAACGCGCACCGTCGCCCGGCGCAGCGATCGGCGCCCACGGCCAGCTCGCTCCAGAGGCTCGCGCGCGGCTCGAAGTGGAGCTCGGCGCGGTCGCCGCGTCTCGGTCGTTTCCACCCAGTCGCGCAGGGCCTCCCATTCACGTGCGTCCTCGGGGGTGCGGAAGAGGGCGCCGGCCTGGCCACCCAGAAGCTCGAGCCCGTGCAGACTCCGGCGGCAGAGATAGTTCTGGCGCCCCTTGAGCACCGCGCACCGGACCTCGCGCCCGAGCGCCTTGGCCGCAGTCGGTATGTCCTTCGTGAGCAGCTGCTCCTGCAGGGCCTTCGTCGCCGTGGCGACTACGACGCGCTTGCCCGAGTCGAGCGCCGGAATCAGGTAGGCCAGGCTCTTGCCGATACCGGTGCCCGCCTCCGCGAGGAGGTGCTCGCCGCGCTCGAGGGCGTCGGCGACCTCCTGCGCGAGCGCAGCCTGCTCGGCCCGGGGCTCGAATCCGGGGAGCGCGGCGGCCAACCGCCCGCGGGGACCGAAGAACGCCTGCATCGTGGGCGCCTGAGAGTACTCCTCGCTCCGGCCAGCATAGCGAACGTATGTTCCCACTCGACCGGCGCCCTGCGGCGAGACGAGAGATACTTGCCCCAGAGGTCCGTGCGTCTGGCAAGCGTAGGAGCGACCCTTCTCGCCGCTCTCGTCCTGAGCGCGCCGGCGCCCGGCGCTTCGCTCTTCTTCGACGCCGACTCGAAGCAGCTCCGCTACACGGCCGCCCTCGGCGAGACCAACGTCCTCACCGTGACCGAGGCAGGTGGGTGGTACGTCTTCGACGACACTGGGGCGAGCATCTCCGCGAGCACCCCGTGCGTGGCCGAGAGCGCCGTCCGAGCTCGGTGTCCCACGCCGGACCCCGACGGAGGCGAGCAGCTCTGGATCGAGCTTCGGGACCGTGACGACCACGCGGACCTCAGCGGCCTCCAGCGAGCGTCCGGTCTCTTTCTCCACGTGGTCAAGGCGGGATACGGGGAGGACACCCTCCTTGCCGGGCAAGGGGGCTCCCTGCTCTCAGGGGGCTGCGGCCGCGACCTGCTGCGGGGAGGGCGCGGCAATGACCTTCTGAGCGGCGACCGTGAAATCAACTCGTTCGGGTGTCGGGGACGGAACGAGGACACCGACAGGCTGCTCGGAGGACCGGGACGCGACCTCCTGGAGGGGGGCGGACGCGGCGACATCCTGCGCGGAGGCCCGGGGGATGACTACCTCTCCGGTCGCAAGGGAGCGGATGAGGTGGAGGGGAACACCGGCGCCGACTACGTCTTCGGCAACGAGGGCGCCGACATTCTGCGAGGCCGGCGCGGAAACGACGCGGTTGCCGGAGGCACGGGCAGGGACACGCTCCTAGGCGGTGCGGGCGCAGACAGGCTCTTCGCGGCCGACCTGTGGCACGACCGCCTGGACGGCGGCCCAGGAAAGGACGGCGCGCGAATGGATTCGCTCGACGTCGTGCGTGCGGCGGAGAGGATCCGCCTGTTTCGACTGCCCTGAGGGCGCTTGACCCCGGGCGGAGCGAGGAAGGGCTAGCCGTTCTCGGGGAGGCGGAAGCGAACGCCGGTGCGGCCACAGTCGCACTCGACTCCGACGACGGTCACGACGTCCCCCGAGCGATAGCGCAGGAGCGGCGAGGCCTCCCGGTCGAGGTGCGTGAACACGAGCTCGCCCTCCGCGCCCGGCTCGATCTCGACGGGGTCGCTGTCGGGCCCGACGAGCTCGACGAGCGTGGAGCCCTGGCCGCAGAAGTGGAGCCCGGCGCGCTCCTCGCACCCACCCGCGACCGTGCTCCACACCTCCGGGAGCCCGTAGACGTCTCCCACCGCGGCGCCCCAGACGTCCACCACCGGCCCGCTTCCCGCTCCGCCCGCCACGAAGAGCATGCGTAGGCCGAGCTCGCCCGGCTCGAGCCCCCGCTCGCGCACCGCCTTCGCCAGATCGAGGGCGAACGCCGGTGGCGCGAGGACCGCCGTCGGCGCAAGGCTTTCCCAGAGCTCGAGGACGCGGTTGGTCTCGCCGGGCCCGAGCGGAACCGCTGTGGCGCCGGTCGCCTCCAGAGCGTCGTGCTCGCACACGCCCTCCCGGCCGCCGCCGTAGGAGAGGCAGTGGAGCACCGTGTCGTCCGGCCGCGCGCCCGCCGCCCAGAGCGCCCGAGCGCCGACGCGCGCGGACTGCTCGGCATCGCGCTCGGTGTACGCGGTGAGGAGGGGCCGCCCCGCTTCGTCGAGGCCCAGCACCGCACGCGCCACGTCGACCGGCTCCGCGCAGACGTATTCGCCGAAGGGCGGGGAGGCGGCCTGCGACTCGCGCAGCTCGTCGGCCGTCGTGAGCGGGAGGAGCCGGAGATCCTCGAGCCTCTGGATGTGCTCGGGCCGGATTCCGGCTTCAGCCAGCTTGCGCCGGTAGAAGGGCGCCCGCTCCCAGCAGTGGAGGATCTGTTCGGCGAGGAGCTCCTCCTCGAGGCGGCGCGTCCACGCGGCGGGCATCGTCTCGGCCCGCTCGTCGAAGTACCGCGCCCAGCTCATAGGCTGCACTTCGCGGGGGCACGTGGGGGAAACATGGTTTCCCCCACAGGAGCGAGCCGAAGGCGAGCGACGCCCACGAGCGCTAGCGTACCCGGGCTCCCCAGGGGAAAAAGCCGCTCTTTGCGAAGGTTTGCTCGGGATCCGCTTGACGGACGCTTCGTCCCCGCTATAGGCTCTGCCTCGCCAGATCCGGTAAGCCTTCGGGCTCGCCGGATTTGGCATTTAAGGGGCCGGCGGCTCTAGGCCCCGTCCGGGAGGCCCGCGAACCGGTGTCGTCCGACCCGGCGAGTAGCGTTCGTGGGTCCATGGCAACACTTGCGCTCATCGTCCTCCTCGCCGCGGCCCTCGCGGCCGGGCTCGTCTGGCTGGGTCGCCTCGTGCGCAGCGAGCTCGCCCGCCTGCGGGCGGACAGCGGCACGCAGCTGGCCGAGCGGAACGCAGAGGTCGACCGCCGCCTCGCCGGCGTCGTCGAGACGATGGACCGGCGTCTCGGCGAGCTCGACCGCCGCGTTGACACGCGGCTCGAGAGCGCGAACCAGGTCGCCACCGAGATCCACACGCGCCTGGGCCAGCTCGGGGAGGCGAATTCGCAGATGCTCGAACGGGCCCGCGACCTCGCGCGCCTCGAGCAGGCGCTGCGGCCACCCAAGGCCCGCGGCGGGTTCGGCGAGCTCCTGCTCGCGAACCTGCTCGCAGACACGTTCCCGGCGGACAAGTACGAGCTCCAGTACGGCTTCAAGGGCGGCGAGCGGGTCGACGCAGTCATCAGGCTCGATCGCGCTCTCGTGCCCGTGGACGCCAAGTTCCCGCTGGACAACTTCCACCGTGTCCTCGAGGCGGAAAGCGAAGCCGAGCGCGAGAAGCACGCGAAGCAGTTCGGCCGCGACGTCAAGGCGCACGTGGACGCCGTCGCGCAGAAGTACATCCGCCCCGACGAGGGCACGTACGAGTTCGCGCTCATGTACCTCCCTGCCGAGGCGGTCTACTACGAGCTCGTCTGCAACCGCCTGGGCGGCAGCTCGAGCCCGCTGGCCTACGCCCTCGAGCGCAAGGTGATCCCCGTCTCCCCCTCGACGCTGCACGCGTACCTGCTCGTCGTCGTGCTCGGGTTCAAGGGGCTCCAGATCGAGGAGCACGCGCGTGAGGTCATGGCGTACTGCGCCCAGCTGGGCAAGGACTTCGGCCGCTTCAAGGAGGATTTCGACCTCGTCGGCACGCACATCGGGCGCGCCCAGTCGAAGTTCGCCGACGCCGAGAAGCGCCTCGGCCGCTTCGAGACGAAGCTGGAGAGGGCAGCCGAGAGCGAGCTGCCGCCTGCCCCGGTCGAGGCTGTCGAGCTGGCCGAGATACCGCGCGCCCTCGACGCCGCGTAGCGGCCGAGCGGACGGGGATCAGGCGAGGGCGGGCGCCCCCTCGCGGAGGTAGCGGATGAGGCCGCCGGCGACGACGATCTCGCGTTCCCGCGGCAGGAGGTCGTGCGTCAGCGTGACCGACTCAGTGCCGTCGATCCAGGCGTCGAGCTCGTCGACGCCCTCGACGATCCCATGGAGGCCGGCAATCCGCCAGGTCTGCCCCACCTGGGCACGATCGTAGTCGCGCTCGTCGGCGAAGAGAAGGGGGACGATCCCCTGCGCGATCAGGTTGCGGCGATGGATGCGGGCGAAGCTCTTCGCGATCACCGCCCGCACCCCGAGCTGCGCAGGCGCGAGCGCCGCGTGCTCGCGGCTCGACCCCTGGCCGTAGTTGTGCCCGGCGACGATGAAGCCTCCGCCCCACTCCCTCGCGCGCCGCGGGAAATCCTTGTCGCGATGCTGGAAGGTGAACTCGGCGATGGCGGGGACGTTGGAGCGGTAGGCCATCACGGTTGCGCCGTCCGGCGAGAGCTCGCCGGTGGGGACGTCGTCCGGCACGACGATGAGCACACGGAGCTCGAGCGTGTCCGGCAGCGGCTTCTGCTCGGGCGGCGGTTTGATGTTCGGGCCGCGCGGCACCACGATCCCGGCCGCCTCCTGGGCCGGGGCCGGCGGAAGGATGTGCCTCTGCACGACTTCGGGCCGGGCCGCGGGCCGTTCGGGGAGCTCCGCCTCCGGGAGGGCGCGGGGATCGGCGATGGCGCCCACGAGCATCGAGGCCGCCGCCACGGCCGGGGAGCAGAGGTAGACCTGGTCGTCCGGCGTGCCGCTCCGACCGGGAAAGTTCCGGTTGAAGGTGCGGAGGGAGGCCGCGCCCGAAGGCGGAGCCTGGCCCATGCCGACGCACGGCCCGCAGGCGGGCTCGAGCATGCGCACGCCAGCGGCGAGCAGGTCGACGTACGTGCCGCTGCGCGTGATCTGGTCGAGTATCTGGCGCGAGCCGGGGGTCGCCGTCGCCGAGACGAGGCGCTCCGAGACACGCGAGCCGCGCAGGACGGCCCCCACGACGGCGAGATCCTCGTAGGACGAGTTCACCGAGGAGCCGATGCAAATCTGGGCCAGCTCGGTTCCCGCCACCTCCTCGACGGGAACGACGTTGCCGGGGCTCGACGGCTTGGCCACCAGCGGCCCGAGGTCCGCCAGGTCGATCTCCTCCTCCTCGTCGAAGTCGCCCGCTCCGCCGGTCGGGAGCGCGACGAACGCATCCCCACGGCCCTGTTCCTCCAGCCAGGCGCGGGTGTGCTCGTCGGCCGGGAAGACGGCGCCGGTCGCCCCCAGCTCGGCGATCATGTTCGCGATCGTGCCGCGCTCGGTGTAGGTCAGCGCCTCCGTCCCGGGCCCGCAGAACTCGAATATGCACCCACGCCCTCCGCGCACCCCGCGCCGGCGCAGGAGCTCGAGAATGACGTCCTTGGCGCCCACCCACGGGCGCGCGAGGTCGTTCTCCAGGTGGACGCCGACGATCTTCGGGCAGGGCAGCTCGAAGGGATGGCCCGCCATGCAGACGGCGACGTCGAGCCCGCCGGCGCCGACCGCGATCATGGCGCAGGAGCCGGACTGGGTCGTGTGGCTGTCGGCGCCGACCAGCGTTTTCCCGGGCGCCGCGAAACGTTCGCAGTGCACGTAGTGGCAGATCCCGTTGCCCGGTCGGGAGAACCACGCGCCCACTTTCGCCGCCATCGCCTGAAGAAACCGATGGTCGTCGGGATTCTTGAAGTCGATCTGGAGGATGTTGTGGTCGACGTAGACGACCGCGGCCTCGACCTGGACACGCTCGACGCCGAACTCTTCGAACTGCATGAACGCCATCGTCCCGGTCGCGTCCTGAGCGAGCGTCTGGTCGACGCGAAGCGCGATCTCCGTCCCCGGCCGGAGCTCCCCGCGAACCAGGTGCTCGTCGAGGATCGTGCGAGCAAGCGAGGCCATGCCTGGAGTCATTATCCCCAACGGGCGCTTCCTATACTCCGAAGGAGCGGCAGTGGCTATCGCCTGGTTCTTTCTGTGGCTCGGCATCGCTCTCTTCGGGCTGTCCGGCGTCGTTTTCGTCATGTGGTATCGGCAGCGCCGCTTCGAGCGTCGCCTCGTCACGTTCGCCGTCTCCTTGCTGCTCGCCGGCCTGGCCGCGCAGGAGGTCTTCCTGGCGGCTGCCGCCTTCAGCGGGCGGCGCGCGCTCGAGATGGATGCGTTCGTCGCCGTTTCGACCGCGACGGCCGCGGTCGCGGCCGTGCTCGTCCTCACGGTGGTCACCCGGCGGGGACGCGAAGGCTTCCGGGAGAGCCGTGACCAGCCGAGGCGCATCCGCGAGCTCGAGGCGCTGACTGCGATCGCGCGGCTCAGCTCCGAGAGCGGCAACGTCGAGGAGATCGGCGCGGCCATCCTCGACGCAGCGCGTCCGGTGGTCGGCGCCGACGCGTGCATTCTTCTCCTCTACGATCGGGAGCGCCAGGCGCTTCACGGAAAGGCTGCGAGCGGCATGCCGGACGACTCCTGGCGCACCTTCGACGTGCCGGTCAGCGACCGCTTCAACCAGCGGCTCCTGAAGAGCGGCCGCCCGATCGTCGTCAACGACGTCGAGGGGGAGCGGAAGCTGAAGATGACGCTCGCGCGCGCGATCGGCGCCGGGAGCGCCCTCGTCGTCCCGGTCCGCTACGAGGACCTGCCCGTAGGGACGCTCACGTTCTACGCACTCGGCGAGCCGCGGCGCTTCGACGACGTCTCCATCGCATTCGCGGAGCTGATCGGGAACGAGGCCGCGGACGTGCTCGAACGGGCCCGGCTGCGCGAGAAGGTGGTCGAGGAGCGCGAGCGCGCAGCGCGCGTGCTCGCGCACATCGGCGACGGCGTCTTTTTCGTGGACCGTGAGGGCAAGGTCGGGCTCTGGAATCCCGCCGCAGCGCAGATCACCGGCATCCAGCCGCTCGACGTGCTCGGGAGGCCGCCCGAGCACGCGCTTCCGAACTGGGAGGAGGTCGGGCCGCTCGTGCCGCACGCCAGCGCCCCGGCGTTCGCCGCGAGGCGCTCCGAGACCGTGCCGCTCGAACTGGCCGATCGGGAGCTGTGGATCTCGATCTCCGCGGTCGAGTTCCCGGACGGGATCGTGTATGCGTTCCGGGACCTGACCGAGGAGCGCGCCGTCGAGAAGCTGAAGAGCGACTTCGTCGCCACCGTCTCGCACGAGCTGCGCACGCCGCTCGCGGCCGTCTACGGCGCTGCGATGACGCTGCGGCGCGGCGACATCGAGCTGAACGAGACGAGGCGGGAGCGGCTCCTTGCCGTCATCGCGAACGAGGCCGACCGGCTCGCGCGCATCGTCAACGAGGTGCTGGCGGCGAGCCGACTCGACTCGGGGACCTTCCAGCTCGCCGTCGAGAGCTGCGACCCGGACGCACTGGCGCGCGAGGCCGTGGAGGCAGCCCGCGCGCACCTCCCGGACGGCATCGGCGTCGAGCTGGCCTCCCGTAACGGCCTCGCCCAGGTCGCCGCCGACGGCGACATGGTTCGCCAGGTGCTGACGAACCTGATCGAGAACGCGGTCAAGTACTCGCCCACGGGAGGCACCGTCCATGTCTCCCTCGAAGAGCAGCTAGACCGGGTCCTCTTCGCCGTGCGCGACGAGGGCCTCGGCATCCCGCCGAGCGAGCAGGAGCGGATCTTCGAGAAGTTCTACCGTCTCGACCCCAACCTGACCCGCGGGGTCGGCGGCACCGGCCTGGGGCTCTACATCTCCCGGGAGCTCGTCCGGAGAATGGGCGGCCGGATCTGGGTCGCCTCACGCGAGCACGAGGGCTCGACATTCTTCTTCGAGCTCCCGCTGGCCGAACTGCCTTCGGCCGAGCCGGAAGCGGCGGCCGAGACCCCCGCGACGACCGCCTAGGAGCCTAGTAACGCAGCAGCGCGCCGACCCCGTCGACGGGATCGAGGTCGCGCCGGTGGCGCACTGCCCAGACGGTGCCGCCGTGGGCGAGGGTCTGGTGGACGGCCAGGTCGAGGCCGTCCGGCGAGTGTTCCATCTGCGTCCCGTCGAGCGGGCACTTGCTCTCGTCGGCGGCGATCCGGCCGCACGCGGGGCAGCGCCGCGCGGCGCGCCGCGCGCCCTCCTGGAAGAGGAGGATCTCGACGCGGCCGTCCGAGGCGGCTTCGAGCGTGGCCTGCCAGCCGGCGGCCGCTCTCCCGTCGCGGCCTGCTTCGTCCCGCCAGCGCTCCACGACCTCGCGCTCGCGCTCGGCGCGCCACCGCTCGAGCACGGGAGCTGCGGCCTCGAGCAACTCCCGCGGGTGAGCGTGGGCCTCAGCCTGTGCGACCCCGGCGACGGCCGCCCTAGTCTCCTGGGCGAGCAGTTCGGAGAACTCGGCCCACGTCTCCTCCGAGGCGACGACGACCACCTGCGCGGAGCGGAGGCGGCGCACCAGGCGGTCGACCTCGTCAGCGACCCGGCGGAGGTGCTCCTCAGCGAGCTCGTCGACGTGGCGCTGGAAGCGGGCCTGGGACCAGCCGCCCTGGTCGTGGCGGCGCGGCTGTTCGTCGAAGTGGTCGGCGACCGGCTGGAGGCGGCCGGCCTGCAGGCGATAGATCCTGCCTTGCTCCCGGCTGACCACGACGACGAGTGCTCCCTCGCCGCGACCCACGAGGGGCACGAGCGGAGCAAGGTACAGCGAGTGGCCGATCTTGATCTCGTCCGACACCTGCTCGGTGAGGGGAAGCGGGCGCCAGACGTTGTCCAGACCTGCGCAGAAGATCGCGAGACCGTGCGCGCCGTTGCGACTGAACTCCGCTTCGAAGAAACGCCGGATCCGTTCGAAATCGGCGCGCAAAGCTCCACGCTGGTCGTGCGAGAGGTCGCGGCGGTTGGCCCCGTCGGCGCGCGCGCCTTCGTCCAGGAGAGAGTTCAGCCGGGTCGCGGCGTCGCCGACCGTCGGCACGCTGTGCGGATCGAGGTCGAGATAGAGGCTGATCGCGCATCCCTTCTCCGCTTCGAAGCCCGCCAGGTCCCGCAGCTCGTCCCACGTTACGGTTCGCGCCATCGCCCGCCCCCTATAGTTTTCCGTCCGAACGATCACGGTAACACGACCGGAAGCGTGGGAAGGCGCTCGTCGTTTAAGAAGATGGGGAGTAATCCAGAAACGAGAAAGGAATTCGTGAACGCAAACGACATTCGCGAGGTGATCGTGATCGGAGGCGCAGCGGCCGGCTACACGGCCGCCCTCTACACGGCGCGCGCGAACATGAATCCGCTCGTCATCGAGGGCGTCTCCTGGGGCGGCCAGCTCATGATCACGAGCGACGTAGAAAACTACCCGGGCTATCCGGAAGGCGTGCTCGGGCCCGAGATGATGCAGGACTTCCGCAAGCAGGCCGAACGCTTCGGCGCGGAGTTCGTCACCGATGACGTGACAAAGGTGGACTTCTCCGAGCGTCCGTTCCGCGTCTGGGTCGGTGACGACGAGTATCGGGCGGAGACGGTGATCGTGGCCACGGGCGCGAACGCGCGGCAGCTCGGGCTCGAGTCGGAGAGGAAGCTCCAGGGCCGTGGCGTCTCGTACTGCGCGGTCTGCGACGCGGCCTTCTTCGCCGACCACGAGATCGTCGTCGTGGGCGGCGGCGACTCGGCCATGGAGGAGGCGGTCTTCCTGGCGAAGTTCGCCTCCAAGGTGACCGTCGTGCACCGCCGGAACATGTTTCGCGCTTCGCCGATCATGGAGGACCGCGCCCGCTCGAACGAGAAGATCGAGTTCGTCCTCGACTCGGTCGTCGAGGAGGTCCTCGGAGCAGACGACGGTCAGGTGACCGGTGTCGTCGTCAGGAACGTGAAGACGGACGAGACGACCGAGATCCCCGCGCACGGCCTCTTCGTCGCCATCGGACACGATCCGAGCACGCAGCTGTTCCAGGGCCATCTCGAGATGCACGAGAACGGCTACATCGTCACGAAAGGGAAGACCACGGAGACGAACGTCCCTGGCGTTTTCGCCGCGGGGGACGTCCAGGATCACGTCTACCGCCAGGCGGTAACGGCCGCCGGGTCGGGCTGCATGGCCGCGCTCGACGCCGAGCGCTGGCTGGCGGCTGAGCGCGGCCGCCTCGCGGACGCCCTCGCCGCGCCGCGTGTGTAGCCGGTCCGGCTAGCGTTAGCGTCCGTGGCCTACTTCATCTGCCCCAACTGCAGGCGGCGGTCGGTGGACGACGACGGCCGCGAGGGCTTCACGCACCAGCCCGTCGCCTGCACCAGCTGCGGCTTCGGCTTCCTCTTCGAGATCATGGACGACTACTACCCGTCGCCCGGCACCGGGTTCGTGGTCACCGATCGGCAGGCGCGCATCATCGCGGTCGGCCAGGGCGTCTTCGAGCTAACGGGGTACAGCGAGGGCGACCTGCTCGGCCACGACGTCATGGAGGTCTTCTTCGAGGAGAATGGCGAGGAGCAGAGCCCGGCCGCGCTCGCGCTCGAATGGGGCGTGCGCCGGTTCGACCAGCGGCTCACCCTGAAGACGAAGGTCGGAGTGCAGAAGACCATCCGCGTGGACTTCTTCCCCGCGTATGACGAGGACGGCGGCCTGCTCGTCGCCCTCGCGCCGCGGTAGGACGCCGCCTAGACGCGGCTCGCCGGGCAGAGGTCGGTGAGGACGCAGTCCTCACAACGAGGGCGGCGCGCTTGGCAGACGCGGCGGCCGTGCCAGATGAGCAGATGCGGGAAGCGGGCCCAGTCGGGCCGCGGGACGAGGCGGGCGAGGTCGCGCTCGATCTTCACCGGGTCCTCCTCCCTGCTGAAGCCGAGGCGCTGCGAGAGCCGGCGCACGTGCGTATCGACGACGATCCCTTGCACGGCGCCGCGCTCGGCGGCGACGACGTTCGCCGTCTTCCGCCCGACGCCGGGAAGGCGGACGAGCTCGTCGATCCTGGTCGGAACCTTCCCGTCGAACTCCTCGAGGAGGATCCGCATTGTTCCGCGCAGGTTCCGCGCCTTCTGGCGAAACGTGCCCGTGGGCTTGATGTCCGCCTCCAGCTCGGCGGGCGGCGCGGCCAGGTAGTCCTCGGGCGTCCGGTACTTCCGAAAGAGCTCCTCGGTCACACGGTTCACCGTGACATCAGTTGTCTGTGCCGACAACATAACCGACACGAGTAGCTGGAGCTCGTCCTGGAAGCGGAGGGCGATGTCCGCGTCGGGGTGCTCGGCGGCGAGCCCCTCGATCACGGGCCGTATCCGCTCTCGCTTCGGCCCGACGCGCCGCCGCGCCTCGTGGACGTAGCTACGCGCCAACCGCGTCGACCGGCGCGTGGGCGAGCAGTCGCGGGCCCGCGCAGACGCGGTCGAGCGCCGGGCAGCCCGCGCAGGTGAACTCGCCCGGCGTGGGCCGGAAGTCGCCCGCCTGGATGCGGCCGATGGCCTCGGAAAGCTCGGCTTCGAGCGCGGGAACGTCCTCGTGCCGGAACGTCGTCGAGACCACCGCGTCGGGCCGCTCCAGGAAGCAGTAGACGACCTCCACCTCGTCCACGCCAGTGCGGAGGCACGCGAGCGCGTAGACGAGCCGCTGCAGCCGGTAGTCCGCCTTCACGAGCTCCTCGGGAGTGCCCTCGGCAAGCGTGTTCGTCTTGTAGTCGACGACGAGGGCACGCCCGCCCGCGCTCCAGAAGACGTCGATGCGCCCGTGCAGGAGAACGCCGTCGTGGAGGAAAGCGAACGGGCGCTCCGCGGCCGCGCCGGAGAGGGACGCGACTCGCCGCGCGAGGTCGGATTCGCAGTAAGCGGCCACGAACCCGCGGATGCGCTCCAGCTCCTCCGGCGTGACGGCCGGGTACCAGGCGCGGACCGCTTCCACGTCGGGAGCCTCCGGCACGGCTAGGTCCACCGCCTCGAGCAGACGGTGCACCGCGTCGCCGATCTCCGTCGCGGCCAGGCCCGCCTGCTCCGCGACCGAGCCGCCGGCGTCGCTCGCGCGCATGCCCGAGACACGCTCGGCGTAGTAGCGGTACGAGCAGCGCGCGAAGAGGGCGAGGGCGCTGTAGGAAAGCCGGCGAACGCGGTGAAGCGGAGGGGCCGGGACGGGCGCGAGCTCGGGCAGCCGCGGGGCCGGCGGCGGCAGGGGCGGGAAGTCGGCCCCGGCGAAGAGCTCGAGCTGGCCGTCTCCGCTCCCCGCCTGCGGGGCGGCGGCAGGGCCATCGGGGGGCGGCCGGTAGCGGTCTACGCGGACGAGCAGGCGCGCGCCGTCCCGCTCGATCTCGACCGTGCCGTCGCCGGCTGCCTCGAGCTCGCCGGCGTCGAGGCGCGAGAGCACCCAGCCGATGGGCGTCGGCGATTCCGCCTGCCGCCCGGGGTCGATGGCTCCCGAGACGATCAGGCGGTCGATCGCGCGAGTCATGGCGACGTAGTAGAGACGCAGGCGCTCGGCCTGCTCCTCGGCCCGCGCCGCCGCGCGGACGGCCTCGTACTCGAAGGCCGGGCGGCGCACTCCGGTCTCCGGGTCGGCGACGCGGAACCCGAAGCGGCCGTCGGGGAGGCAGAGGATCTCGTCCGGCGAGGGTGCGGCCCGGTCGCGGCCCGCGTCGGCGACGACGACGACCTTGAACTCGAGGCCCTTGGCGGAGTGGATCGTGAGCAGGCGGACCGCATCTGCGTGCTCCTCCTCGGCAGCGGCCTCGAGCTCCCGGGCTCCCACCGATTCCTGCTCGCGCACGAAGCGGACGAAGCCCTCGACGTCGGGGCCCCGCAGCTCCTCATACGAGCGCGCGAGGCGGGCCAGCTTGCGCATGTTGGCGTAGCGGCGGCGGCCGTCCCACTGGGCGAGAACGGCGAGGTCGTAGTCGTGCTCGGACACGATCTGCTCGCAGAGCCGCTCGAGGGAGAGCGAGTGCGCGACTCCGGCAAGGCGCTCGTAACGCTGGTGGAACGCGAGGCACAGCCGCCGGTCGTCCTCCGCAAGCTCATCCGGGAGCCCGCGCTCGAACGCCGTGAACAGAGGTCGCTTCGGCGCCGCGCGGCGCAGGAGCACGAGCGCGTCGTTGGAGACGCCGACGAGCGGCGAGGCGAGCACGGTCACCAGCGCCTCGTCGTCGTACCGGTTGTGCAGGAGGCGCAGGTAGGCCAGGAGGTCGACCACCTGCTGCTGACCGAAGTAGCCGCGCCCGGTGGCGCGGTAGGTCGGCAAGCCGGCGCTGCGCAGCTCCTCCTCGTACCACTCAGCGTCCGTGCCCGCCGCGAACAGGAGAACGATCTCGCCCGGGCTCGCCGCGCCAGAGTCCACCAGCTCCCGCACGCGGCGGGCGATGTGGCGCGCCTCCGCCCGCCGCCAATGGACGGTCGTCCCCGCATACGTGGCCTTGTCCGTGACGAGGAGCTCGACGGGGGAGCCGAACACGGGGTCGGGAAAGCGCCCGGCGGCCTCGAGCGGCTGGAAGCCGGAGCCGAAATCGGCCGAGAAGAGGTGGTTGATGGCGTCCAGCACCTCGGGGCGTGAGCGGTAGTTCTGGGTGAGGGCGAGGACGCCCGTCGACTGTGCCCGCCGCTCCCGGAAGACATGGACGTCGGCGTGCCGGAAGCGGTAGATGGACTGGAACTCGTCCCCGACGAAAAAGAGCTCCTTGTCGTCCGGGCCGTCCGAGAGCAGGTCGACGAGCTCGCACTGGAGCCGGTTCGTGTCCTGGAACTCGTCCACCATGATCGCGCGGAACCGCCAGGCCTCCCGCTCGCGCACCGCGTTGTCGTCGCGCAGGAGGTCCCGCGCGGAGAGCTGGAGGTCCTCGAAGTCGAGCGCCGACTCCCGCTCCTTCGCCGCCCGGTACTCGCGCGCGAAGGCCTCGAGCAGTTCCTGGAGGAGGTCCCGATCGCGGGCGGCGAGTTCGTCGAGCGCGACCTGCTCCACCCCGCGGCGCGCCTCCTCGTAGCTCGCGGCGTGCTCGCCGCGGGCCCGGAGCTCGCCCAGGTCGAGCAGGCGCTCGGGCAAGCTTCGCTGCTCCAGTACCTCGAGCGCGCGCTCAGCCGTGGCGCGCGCCGTCTCCCCCGCCTCCTTGTCGCCGGCCAGGCAGCGGGCGGCTTCCCGGAGCTCCTCGACGCGCTCGGGCAGGCCGGGCCGGGCGCCGAGCTCGAGCTGGAGCGGGCGTCCGGCCGAGCGGAGGGTCTCGTAGACGCCCGTGAGCATGCGCCGGAGCGCCCGCGCGCCGTAGGTGACGAGGAGGGCGCCGCGCTCCACCCCGCCCGCCGACAGGAAGCCGCCCAGGGCCTGCTCGAATGCCTCTCCAGCGAGCACCCGCGCCTGGCTGTCGTCCAGCACGCGGAAGCGAGGATCGATCCCCGCCGCGAACGGGTAGGCGCGGAGCAGCCGGTGGCAGAAGCCGTGAATCGTCGATATCCAGGCGGCGTCGAGCGCGCGGGCGAGGTCAGGGCGGCCCAGCTCGGCCAGGCGCGCGCGGATACGGTCGCGAAGCTCGCCCGCCGCCTTCTCCGTGTAGGTGATGACCAGCAGGGAGTCGACGTCGAGGCCCCGCTCGCAGACGGCCTTCACGAAGCGCTCGACGAGCACGGTCGTCTTCCCCGTCCCGGCGCCGGCGGAGACGAACACGACGCCGCCGGCCGCGATCGCCGCTTCCTGCTCGGGGTTCGGCGTGCGAGTCTCGAGGACGTTCATGGGCCGCCCTTCGGCCCATGAACGTGGGGAGCGAGCCGAAGGCGAGCGACGTTCATGGGCGTTTCACCCGGCACATGGGCGCGAGCTCGCACCATGACGGGCAGCCCGCGTCACCGAGCGGGTCGTGGCGGACGTCTCCCGCCCGGATCCGATCTGCGAACCCGCGTGCGTGCTCGACGGCACGGTCGATCTGCGCCCAGAACTCGTCGTCGTCCTTGTAGTCGTTCGCGGAGAAGCCGGGGACCCCGTCGTCCTTCGCCGAGGCACGGAGCAGGCCGCGCGGCTCACGCCCGCCGGAGAGGGCGCGGTAGACGCCGCCGAGCGGCTCGATTCCGACGAGGTCGCGGAGGGCGAGCATGTAGAGCGGGATCTGGAGCTTCAGCTCGGACTCGATCTTGGCCGCCGAGTACGCGGTCCGGCCCGACTTGTAGTCCTGGACGATCCCGCGCGCGCTGTAGGGATCGACGTCGACGCGGTCGATCTTCCCGGAGACCGTGAGCCCGCCGAGGTCGAGTCCCCGCTGGAGCTCGGGCGCGGAGCGCTCGGAGCCGAAGGAGACCTCGAAGCGCCGCGGCACGAGCGGCATCTCGGCCTCTGCCTCCGCCCGGACGTAGGTCTCTAGGTCGCGCCCCAGCTGACCCTCCAGCTCGCGCCGCTCGAGGTCCGTCAGCTCCTGGCGCACCCCGCCCAGCGCCTCGGCCAGGCATCGCCTCATGTAGCGGACGGCGTCCTCGACCCGTTCCGGCTGCACGCCTTCGCTCCCGAGCTCCTTCGGGAGGCCCGCGTAGAAGCGGTGCAGCACGGTGTGCGCGAGCGAGCCGCGGAGCTTCGCGTCCACCTCGGCGTCAATGGACTTCGGCGAGAGCACCCGCTCGACGAACCAGATGGACGAGCACGAGGCGAAGGCCTCGAGCTCGGTGGCGTTGAAGGACGTGCGGGCGGCGAGCGCGCCGACGACCGCAGGATTGACGAGTGCGGTGGAACGTTGGAAGGCGCGCCGCGCCCGTTCGTGGCGCCGCTCCCACCCGTTCGCCCGCGCAAGGCCTTCAGCGGCCTCGGCGTCCGCCGTCGCGAGGGCGGCGAGGGAGCGCAGGCGCTCCCGCTCGGTGGGCGCCTCGTCGAGCGTCCACGTGAGCGCCGACAGCGGGCGGCGACGCGTCCAGCGGGCGACCTCCCCCGGTTCGAAGAGCCCGCGCGCCTCTTCCCAGAAGGGGCTCGCCTGGCGCGGGCTGCCGTCTTCGGTGACCGCCTCGCGCACCAGGTAGAGGCGCCGGGACGGCCGTGTGCACGCCGCGTAGAAGAGGAATCGCTCGCGCCCCACGGGGTCCGGGCGGGAGAGCCGGGCGTTCCTGCGTTCGTCGAGCGCCCTGCGCTCCTCGTCGTCGAGGAAGGGCGAGGCCGGCGCCCGCCGCGGCAACGTCCCCTCCTCGAGGCCGAGCACGAAGACCGTCTCGAAGCGGCGCGTCCGCGCGCGCAAGAGGTCGAGGACGGCGACGCGGCCCGCGTCCCCCGCCCCCGGGGGCCGCACAGTGAGGCGCTCGAGCGCGCCGAGCATCTCCTCGCGCCCGAGTTCGCCGGCCAGCTCCTCCCAGCCCTCGAGCTCACGCAGCAGCCCGGCCACCGCCTCGTGCGCCCGCAGGTCGAGGCGCGAGGCCTCGCCGACAGGAGGCGCCTCGAGGCCGTACGCGCCCCGGAGCATGAAGCCGCTGAGAACGCCGACCGCCTGCAGCGGGGTCTCGACCGCACGGACGTTCGCGAGCGCGGGCAGCGGGGAGCCGCGCAGCTCCAGCGTGCGCTCCTCCACGTTCGTGCGCACGCCCAGGCCGCGCAGGCGGCCCTCCAGGTAGTCCGCGTGGGCGCGCGTCACGCCGGAGTAGGGCGAGCGGAGGAAGCCGAAGAGGTCGCGGCGCTCGCCGCTTCCCCAAGCGAAGCGCAGGCCCGAAAGAAGCGCGTGCCCGAAGGCCGTCTGTGCGAGACGCAGCCGGCCCTCGAACGCGTACGGGACGCCCAGCGTCGCGAACGCGGTCTCGAGCGGCGCCCGCCAGCGTTCGAGAGAAGGGCAGACGACGGCAATTTCCTCGGGTGCGGCCCCGTCTCGGAGCAGCCGCAGGATCTCGTCGGCGACAAGCTCGAGCGCGCCTCGGGCGCCGGCGCCTTCGAGGAAGCGGATCGCCCCCTCGAGAGCCGGGGAATCCGCCTGCGGAGTGTCTGTAAAGAGCGCCCGCTCCAGGTGGACAAGCGCGGGATGCGCGATCTCGTGGTAGGCAGGCGGAAGCTCTTCGATCCGCCCGTCGGCAAGGCGGCCGAGGTCCTCGGCCGTCCGCTGGAGCGAAGCGAAGGTGGGACGGCCGGGCTCGTAGGGGAGCGAGACGGTCGCCTCCGCGCGGCCTGCGAGCGCACGCAGAAGAGCCCACTGTGCGCCCGTGAGGTCTTCGAATCCGTACGCGAAGACCGGCCTGCCCTCCCAGGCGCCGAGTTCAGTCTCGACCCGCCGCACGGCATGCGCCCGCTCGAGGTCGCGGTCCCAGAGGCCGAGCCGGTCGAGCTCTCTCCGGTATTCGGCATAGAGATGGGCCAGGTCGCCCTTGACGTCCTCGGGCCGGACGAGCCCTGCCTCGAGCTCGGAGATGGCGCCGAGCAAGCCGTCCGTAAACCCGGCGAAGCGGGCCGAACGACCCAGGCCGTCGAGCTCGGCCTCGGCGACGACCCTGCGGAGCGCGAGCGACCTCTGAACGTCGGTGGCGACCGGCCGATGGTCGCCGTCGGCGCGCGCGATCAGCTCGAAGAGATCGGCAAAGGTGCCGATCGTCCCACCGAGCAGCGCGGACGAGCGCGTGAGCAGATCGCGCTCCACGCGCTCGACTTCCGCCCGGTTGGGGACCACGAGGAACGGCTCGCGGTCGAGCGCCTCCAGATAGAGGTCGAGGAGCCGCGCAACCTTCCCCGCGTTCGCCGGGCCGACCAGCAGAGCCAGCGGCACCGACACATTCTAGCCCTCGCCCCGGTCGGCCCTGTGTGCGCGGGGACCGGCGCGGAATGGCGGGCGGGCCTAAGCGGCGGCGGCGGCCTTGGGCCTGCGCCCGCGGCGGGCGGCCGGGCGACCGGGCATCTTGCCCGCACAATCGTCGCAGAGATCCGCGGCCTTGGCGCCGCGGCGGGCGTCGGAATAGGTGAGGCGCAGGCTCGCGCCCTTTCCCTCGCCGACTTCCTTACCGCAGTTGTCGCAGACGAGGATGGTCTTTCGCGCCAATGGAGTCCTCCTGATCGAGTGAACGACCGAACTCTACTCGATGGAAATGCGCGCGCGCGAAAAGGAGCCTGTTGCGCGCGCGTTTCCGTCGAGCCTATTGTCAGCGACCGTCGCCTTTGCTCCGTAATGCGCGACGATCCCGTACCCCAGACGCGTGAGGTCTCCTGAAGCCAGGTCCGGACGCGTCCCGGAGACGAAATTCTCCTCGATCTCGCAATGGGAATAGTCGCCGCAGAAAATCCCCACGCCGAGCGCTTCGCGAACCTCGTTTTCCTCGACGGTTCCCATCGACATCTCGGTCAGCGTGATACCGCGCAGCGTTGTGTTCTCGATTCGGTTGTCGCGCACGACGACGTGGGCGAAATGGGTGACGATGCCTTCCTGACCCCCACTCACCGTGCAGTCTTCGATCAGCGTCGGCTCGAGGTCGAACCCGAACGAGACGTCGATTCCCTGCGCATATTCGCCGCCGGGGGACGCGACGACGCAATCGCGAATCGTGACCGAGCTGCGGCGCACGTTGATCCCGTCCAGAGTGGCACCGAGCACGCGCACGTGTTCGAGTAGGACGTCCTCTGCGCCGTCGACCTCGATGCCGTGCTCGCCGGCAAGGACGGCGACGTCGCGCACCGTGACGTCGTCGGCCGTGACGAGGATGCCGCCGCGGACGACGGCGCCCGGCTCGCCGACGAGCTTCTGGGCGTGGTCGAGAACGAGCGGGCCGTCGTGCACGCCGGCCGCGAGGCGCACGGTCTGCGGCTGTGCTGCCCACGCGACGCCCCCCACCGAGGCGACCAGGGCGAGCGTGACGAGCGCGACCGCCGGGCCGGCCCGGCCCAGCTCTCCACCGTCCTCGCCGTACGAGAGGCGGCGGAGCGGGAAGACGGCGTGGCCGAGCACCTGCGCCACGAGCCAGGAGCCGGCGAAGAGCGCGAGCGCGGCCGGCAGAGGCGCCTCGATCGCCAGCCCGCGCATGAGGCCCACGAGGATGGCAAGCTCGAGCAGGCCGAGGGGGAGCGCGAGCCAGCCGGGCTGGTAGAGGAAGGCGCGGTGATAGACGAGGTCGAGGGCGAGCCCGACCCCGAGCATGAGCCCGGCGAGCTCCACCGGCCACCACTCGCGGAGCACGAGGGTGGCGACGGAGGCCGCCACGAGCGGCAGGAGCGCGGCGGCGAGGCGCGACTCGAGGCGTCCCCTCAGCGTGTACGACATGCGAGAACCCTCCGGAGGAAGCGTCTGGCCGCGTACTTCGCGCCCACGAGCGTGTCGGCGCCGGGGTACGCCCACTGGCCGGGAACGCCCGCGAGGGCGAGCGTCCGCGTCCCGTCCGTGAGCCCGGGGACGGTGGAGTCGGGATCGAGGACGATCCAGTCGGCGGCTGTGTGGAGGCCGTGGTCGTCCGCGAGGCGGGACAGCAGGGGATCGCGCCGGAAGCCGCGCCGGAACCCCGTCGCGCAGATGATCTGCTCGGCGCCGTTCGCCTCCGCGGCGACGCGGAAGCGGCCCTCGTGCTCGGCCCGCGCGATCGGCTCGTCCCAGCTCCATCCCGGCGGATAGGAAGGCGCCGACAGGTCCTTCAGAAGCCGGACGCGCTCGACCGGGGCCGTTTGGTGGAAGGCGGCGAGACCACGGCGGGTGAAGAGCTCGCGCCGCAGGTTCAGCGGGCGGCGCTCGGGCTCCCGGTGCCGCACGGAGACCACCTCGCTCCCCGCCGCAAGCGCGTTCAGCCACTCGGTCGCGGCGGCCATGCCGGCGCCGATCACCGTCACGCGAGCTGCGTACGCGTGGGGCCGGTAGGCGTGCACGGCGCGCGGATCGCGCTCGAGCTCGGGCGGGACGTTGAGTCCGGGATGGCCGGGCGCCAGGAGGACGTGGTGGAAGACGCCGTGCCCGTCGAGCTCGAAGCCGCCGGGCACGGCCCTGACGCCCGCGACCCGCTTTCTCCGCACGCTCTCGTCCCACCCCGTACGGGCGCGAAGCTCCTCGACGTGGTCGAGAAACTCGGCCACCGTGGGGTGATAGCGGTCGCACACGCTCCGAACGAGGGGAACGAGGCTGCGCCGCCGCCGCGCGGCGCGCACGGCCAGCCCGGGGAAGGACGTCGGCAGGCAGTGCCCGTTGCTCTCCGAGCGCATGAGCTGCTGGCGGATGGACGCCGCCCGCTCCCTCCACGCGGCCGCGGGATCCACGTCCGTTCCGAACACGGCGATCTCGGCCGCTTCGAGCCCCCCATGGCGGAGGGTTGCATGCGCGACGAAGCCGGCGAGGCCGCCGCCGACGATCGCGCACTGTTCCGACACGCTTACGACCTACTTCACTGAGCCGGCGAGGAGGCCCTGGACGAAGTAGCGCTGGAAGGCGAAGAAGACGGCGAGTGGAATCGCCAGCGAGATGAACGCGGCCGGCGCGATCAGCTCGATGTTGGCCCCGAACTGCCGCAGCTGGGAGAAGATGGCCACCGTAATGGGCTGCGTCTCGCGGCCGAACGTGAGCGCGACCAGCAGGTCGTTCCAAACCCAGAGGAACTGGAAGATGGCCAGCGACGCGATCGCAGGGAGGCCGAGCGGAAGCATGAGCCGGATGAAGATCTTGAGCTCGGACGCGCCGTCGATGCGTGCCGACTCGAGGATGTCCTTCGGAATTCCGATGAAGAAGTTCCGGAGCAGGAAGATCGCGAACGGGAGGCCGAACGCGATGTGGAAGAGCACCAGGCTGAGGACGGTGTCGAAGATCCCCACGGTGTTGTAGAGCGAGAACATGGGAATGAGCGCCATCTGCAGCGGGACGACGAGCAGGGCGATCACGACGATGAAGATCCAGTCCCGCCCGGGAAAGTCGAGCCAGGCGAAGGCGTAGCCGGCGAGGGCGGCCACCAGCACCGTGCCGACCGTGGCTCCGACCGATATCCAGACAGTCGTGAGGAGCGCCTCGGAGAAGGCCTCCGTGTCGAAGACGTTGCGGTAGTTCTCGAACGTGAGCTCGCTCGGCTCGGTGAGAAAATGCCACCAGCCTCGGTCCTGAATGTCCTCGGGCGTGACCAGCGACGTGATGAAGAGCCCAAACGTCGGCACGAGCCAGAAGAGCCCGACGACGACGAGGATGAGGTGGACGGGCGCCCTTCCGAGGACGCGGAGGATCCTCGAGGAGACGCTCTCGCGGACGACGGGAACCGGACCGGCCTCTGCCGCGGCGGTTGCCACTAGACCTCCCTCCGAAAGCGTCGGACGTTGAGCAGGAGAACGGGGATCACGAGCACGAAGAGGAAGACGGCGATCGCCGAGCCGAAGCCGAAGTCGAGCGAGCCGCCGAAGGCCGTACGCCACATCTCGAGCGCGATCACGTTCGCGTCGTCCTGCACGGAGCCGGGCGCGAGCGCGATCACGATGTCGAACACCTTGAGGACGTTGATGAGCATCGTGATGAAGACGACCGTGAGGACGGGCGCCAGGAGCGGAACCGTGACGCGGCGGAAGACCTGCCACTCGGAGCCGCCGTCCGTCCGCGCCGCCTCGAGCACGTCCCGCGGGATGGCGGACAGGCCGGCCGCGATGATGACCATGGAAAAGCCGGCCCAGATCCAGATGTAGGCGATGAGGAGCGAGGGCGTGATGAGCTTCTCGCCCAGCCAAGCGACGCCGTTGAAGGGCTCGGCAAACGTCTCCGGGCCGATGGCGACGTGGTACTCGCCTGCCGCGACGTCCTCGAAGGCGAATGTCCCGTTCGCCTCCGACGTCGCGGTGTCGACCGTCTCCCCGGAGGCATCCTTGAGCTCGACCGTCACGCCCGGAAGGCCGACCTCGTCCGACTCGACCTCGCCGGGCGCGCCTCCGCCGGGCTTGAAGTCCCGCCAGACGACGCCGGTGATGCCGCCGTCGCGCGCCTCGGGCAGGACTGCTTGCTCCGCGTCGTCAGGAACCTCGGTTTCTCGGATGCCGGTCAGCCCCAGGGAGGCGACGGCCCCTGGTTGGAGCGCCTCGTCGAGCGTCAGCCCGCCCTGCTCGCCCCCGGTCAGGTTCTCGGTCGAGGGCTGCGCCTCCGAGAGGACGCCTGCTGGGTCGACGAAGTCCTTGCCCACGGCAATCACCGCGTTGACCGCCCCCTGGTCGGGATCCTGCTGGTACATGATCCGCCAGATGACGCCCGCGGCGAAGGCGGAGATCGCCATCGGCATGAAGACGGCCGTCTTGAACGCGACCGACCAGCGCACGCGCTCCGTGAGGACGGCGAAGATGAGCCCGATTGCGACCACGAACGCGGGCACGACGAGCACCCAGATCGCGTTGTTCTTGATCGCCGTGACCGTGCGGTCGCTCGTGAAGAGCCGCTCGTAGTTGTCGAACCCGACGAAGTCTCCCCAGCCCTCGTCGAAGAAGCTGCGGGCGACCGTATAGATCGCCGGATAGACGATCCAGACGCCGAGGAAGACCACGGCCGGGGCGAGGAAGCCCGCGACGACCGCGTACTTCCGCCACGCTCCGGGCTGACCCGTGGGCGGAGCCCCCTGGGCCGGGGGCTCCGCCGTGACGCTCGCACCGCTCACGAGCGGTCCCTGCTACTGGCCGAACGCCTGCGCGGCGGCGGCTTCCATCTGCTGGGTGATGCCGTCGACGTCGTCTGGGTTGGCCAGGAAGTCCTGAAAGAGCTTGAACAGGCCCTGGCCGACCGTGGCGCCGAAGGCGGAGGGCTGCAGGTCGGAAAGGTCGAAGCGGAAGGCCTCGGCCTCCGCAGCGTCTGCAATCGCGCTCGCCGTCGTCCGCTGAATCTCGTTCGGGTAGACGCCCGGGTCGAGATTCACGTTCGCCGACGAGAAGCCGCCCCGCTCGGCCCAGATCTGCGCCGCCTCCGGAGTGGTGAGGTATTCGACGAGCGCCTGCGCCGCCGGTGAGTCGTTGAACATGACGACGAAGTCGCCTCCGCCCACAACGGAGGGCGGCGAGTCGTTGATGGCCGGGAACGGGAAGACGTTGAAGCCCGTGTCGGGCTCCGCGTTCGTGGCGTTCAGGATCTCCGAGCCTACGAAGTCGCCCTCGAGGACCTGGGCCGCTTCCGGCGGGTCCGAGAAGGCCTGGGTGACAGAGGTCGGGAAGTCGCTCTGGAGCGCGCCCTCCGTTCCGCCGGCGATGTTGTCCGGGTCGCCGATGATCTTCCCCATCTCCGTGAGCGCGTCTTTCACCGACTGGTCCGTCCACGGGATCTCGTGGGCGGCGAGCTGGTCGTACATGTCTGCGCCCGCCGTGCGGATGTAGATGTTCTCGAAGAGGTCGGTGAGCGTCCAGCCGTCCGCGCCGCCGATGGAATATGCGGGCACCCCGGAAGCCTTGATCGTCTCGCCGTTAGTGAGGAAGGCTTCCCAATCCTCCGCCGGCTCGACGCCCGCGTCCTCGTACGCCGGGACGTTGTACCAGACGGTGGACTTGTTGGCCGCCTTGAAGAGGATTCCGTAGAGCGTGTCCTCCACGCTCCCCACGCCCACTACCGACTCGCCGAAGTTGTCGAGGGCGGCCTGCTCCGCGAAGTCGAGCGGCTGCAGCACACCCTGGTCCACGAAGTCAGCGATCGTGCCCGGCTGGGCGACGGTCGCCAGGTCGGGCGGGTTGCCACCCTCGATGGCCGTCGAGAGCCTGGTCACGATCTCGTCGCCGGCGGGCAGGTAGGAGACGTCGACGTCCGGGTTCTCCTCCGTGAAACCGTCGAGGACGGCCTGGATGGACTCCTGCTCCTGGCCCACCCAGATACCCATGAGGGAGATCGAGCCGGAGACCTCCTCTCCGCCTTCTTCGGTCGCCGCCGTCTCGCCCCCAGCAGCAGGCTCCTCCCCGCCGCCGTCGTCGTCGTCGCCGCCGCAGCCGACTGTCAGCACGGCCAGCAGCAGCGCCAGAAGCGCAAAGAGTGTCACTCGACGCGTCATCCTTCCCCCTTCTCTGAAACTTGCTCGTCGTAGATTCCGAGCCCCGTGTCGGGGTCGAAGAAGTGCAGTGCCCGGGTATCGACCGAGACCTCGGCCTCCTTCCCGACGCGCACACCCGAGCGAGCGCCGAAGCGGCCGACCATCGTGGTCTCCCCAGGTACCTCGTCCTGCTGAACGGCGCGCTCGTCGCCGAGGTCCTGGGCGAGCTCGCGCACGTCCTCCGTGAGGGCCGGCCTCGCGTCCACGGTGAAGTGCACCATGATCTCTGCGCCGAGCGCTTCGCGCAGCCCGACCTTGCCCCGCAGGCGCCGGTCGGCCGGGATGTCGCTCGCGAGCTCGGCGTCCTCGAGGTCCTCGGGGCGGATCCCCACGATGACGTTCCGGCCCTCGTACGCTCTGAGGCCGGGGTGAGCTGAGAGCGTCTCCTCGCCGAGCGCGAGTCGCTGGCTCCCCATCCGGGCGGCCAGGCCGCCGTTCGCCCGCTCCAGCGTCGCCTCGACCATGTTCATGGCAGGCGAACCGATGAAGCCGCCGACGAAGAGATTTACCGGGTGGTCGTAGAGCTCCTGCGGGGGCGCGACCTGCTGGAGCTCGCCCTTGCGCATGACGGCGACGCGGTCGCCCATCGTCATCGCCTCCACCTGGTCGTGCGTCACGTAGATCGTCGTCGTGCCGAGGTCGTCCTGGAGCTGGCTGATCTCCGCCCGCATCTGGACGCGCAGCTTGGCGTCGAGGTTGGAGAGCGGCTCGTCCATGAGGAAGGCCTGCGGCTGGCGCACGATGGCGCGACCCATGGCCACGCGCTGCCGCTGGCCGCCCGAGAGGGCGCGCGGCTTGCGCTTGAGGAAGGGCTCCAGGCCGAGGATGCGCGCGGCCTCCTGCACGCGGCGGTCGATCTCGTCCTTCTTCTCCTTCCTGAGCTTGAGCCCGAAGGCGATGTTGTCGTAGACGGAGAGGTGCGGGTAGAGCGCGTAGCTCTGGAAGACCATCGCGATGTCGCGGTCGCGCGGCGGAACGTGGTTGACGACGCGCTCGCCGATCTTGAGGACGCCCTCCGAGATGTCCTCGAGCCCGGCGACCATGCGGAGAGCCGTCGTCTTGCCGCACCCCGACGGCCCGACGAGGACCATGAACTCGCCGTCCTCGATGGCCAGGTCCATGTCGGAGACGGCTCGCGTCCCGTCCGGATAGATCTTGCCGACGTTCTCGAATGTAACCTCGGCCAAGGTCCTCCCTCCCAGTCGAACGCCGCGAGCTTACCAGCGCGTCACATTTACCCGAGCCGCCGCCCGGCTACACTCGCGCCCGATGGAGACGCGCACGATCGTCGTGCTGGAGGGCGACCAGACCGGGCAGGAGCTGCTCGAGGAAGCGCTGCGCGTTCTCGCCCCCGATGTGATCGGGCTCGAGCTCGAACTTCCGCGCTTCGACCTCTCCCTCGCCTCGCGGCGCGAGACGGAGAACCGCGTCGTCCTCGAGGCCGCGGCCGCGATACGCGAAGCCGGCCTCGGACTCAAGGCCGCCACCATCACACCCGAGAGCGCAGGGGACGTCGGCAGCCCGAACCGCATCCTCAGGGAGGAGATCGGCGGCCACGTGATCGTGCGGACCGGCCGGCGCATCCCCGGCGTCGTCCCCGTCGGCGGGGCGCACCTTCCGATCTCCGTCGTGCGCATGGCGGTCGGCGACGCGTACGGCGCCAAGGAATGGCGCGAGGGCGAGGGTGACGACGAGGTCGCCTTCCGCACGATGCGGATCGAGCGGCGCATCTGCCGCGCCGTCGCCGAGTTCGCCTTCCGGCACGCCGAGCGCACGAAGGCGAAGGTCTTCGGCGGGCCGAAGTACACGGTCTCGCCCGTCTACGAGGGCCTCCTCAAGGAGGAGATGGACGCTGCGGCGGAGCGGCACCCGGACGTGCCCTACGAGCCGCAGCTCATCGACGCCACGTTCGCGCTCCTCATCGGGTCGGCAGGGGAGGCGCTCGTCATCCCTGCGCTCAACCGGGACGGCGACATCCTCTCCGACCTCGTGCTGCCCCTATTCGGATCGATCGCCGGCTCCGAGTCGCTCCTCGTCGCCTTCAATCCCGACTACACGCCGCGCGCCCTCGTGGCCGAGGCGGCGCACGGCACGGCGCCCGCGCTCGAGGGCAAGGACGTCGCCAACCCGATGGCCATGATCCTCGCCTCGGCCGCGCTTCTGTCGCACATCGACGACGACGAGGCGCGCGCCGCCGGACGGGCCGTGCGCGAGGCCGCGCTCGAGGCCGTCTCGGCAGGGGTGCGCACGGCCGACCTCGGCGGCCACGCCTCCACGAGCCACTACACCGACGACGTGATCGGGCGCGTGCGCGCCAAGCTGGAGGTCTGGGCGACGCTGAGCGAGGGTTGAGCGCCCTCTCCGCCTACATCCGCAGCCTCGACCCGAGGCTGCCGCGTCCGGTCTGGATCCTGAACGGCGGCGGGTTGGCGAACGCATTCGGGAACGGCATCGCGTACCCGTTCATCGCCATCTACTTGCACAACGTTCGCGGCTTCGGGCTGGACACGACCGGCCTCATCCTGGCGACCGCCGGCTTCGCGGGGCTGCTGGCGGGGCCGCTGATCGGCATCGTCGTCGACCGCGTCGGCGGCCGCATCACGCTCGCCGCTTCGCTCGTCCTCCTGGCGATCGGCTTCGGAAGCTACCCGCTGATCCGCGAGGCCTGGCACGCCGTGCTGGCGAGCGCAGTTGCCGGAGTGGGCAACGCTGGATTCTGGCCGAGCCAGTCGGCGCTCCTCGCCGGGCTCACCCCGCAGGCACGGCGTCACGGCGCGTTCGCTCTCCAGCGGGTGTCCCGCAACCTCGGCATCGGGCTCGGCGGGCTCGTCGGCGGGCTCATCGCCACTACCGCGGACCCGACGAGCTTTACGGTGCTGTTCGTGATCGACGCTGCGACCTTCCTCGTCTTCGTGGCCGTCCTCCCGCTCGTGCCCGAGCCGGAGCTTCCCCCGCGGGAGCCGGGGCGAGCAGCCGGCGGCTACATCGACGTGCTCCGGGATCGTGTCTTTCTCGGCGTCGCCGGAGTGAATGTCGTCTTCGTCGCCGCGGGCTACGCAGTCTTCGAGCTCCTACCCGTCTTCGCCAAGAACGAGGCGAGCGTGAGCGAGAAGGCGATCGGGGTCATCTTCTTCCTGAACACGTTGGTGATCGTGATCGCGCAGCTGCCCCTGGCCAAGCTGCTCGAGGGCCGACGGCGCATGCGCGCCCTCGCGGCGATGACCGCCCTCTGGGCGGCCGCGTGGCTGATCGTCCTCGCGGGCGGGCTCTGGCTCGAAGCGGCCGCGGCCGCGGCAGTGTTCGCGTTCTCGGCCGTCGTCTTCGGGCTCGGCGAGTGCTTCCAGGGACCGGTGCAAGGCGCGCTCGTGGCCGACCTGGCGCCGGCACGGCTGCGCGGTCGCTACATGGCCGTGTCGGCGAACTCCTGGGACGTCGGCTTCCTCCTGGGGCCGGCAGTCGGAGGCGTCATCCTCGCCACGGCGCCGCTCGCCCTCTGGCCCCTCGCCGCGCTCGCGTGCCTCGCCGCCGGAGCTCTCGCCCTGAGCCTCGAGCGCGGGATCCCGCGCGAGCTCAGGCTGACTCCTGCCTGAGCGCCTTCTCGAGCTCCTCGCGCCCGTTCTCGAGCACCGGCTCGCCGTGCGAGACGAGGACATGCTCTACCGACAGGTCGAGGAGCGGCCGCAGCGCCTCGCGCAGCTCCTTCCGCGTCGTGGGGAGATAGCGCAGCCAACTCTCCGGGCACAGGCGAAGGCTGCCCGCGTCGTTGCCGAGCAGGCGGTCGCCGGGAACGAGCGCGCGCTGCTCCGGCAGCCAGACCATCGTCTCGCGCGCGCCGGCGATGGGGACCATCTCCACCCCCTGCGGAAGGTTCGCGCGAGCCCGCGACGTCGAGGCTCCATAGCGCGCGACGACCTCGTCGCGGCTGCGGCGGTGCCACTGAATCGTCGTGAGCACGACCACGTGCTGCCCGTGGCGGCGGATGCGGGCATCCAGCTCGTCCCAGAGGGCGTCGGGGACGAGTGGGTCGACGAGGAGAAAGGCGTCGGGAGCCTCGTACGCGACGGAGCCGACGTCCTGCGGCCAGTCTGCGGGGCTGTCCGGCTCCGGGTCGGGCTCCCACTCCGGATGGGGGCGGTCCAGCGCAGGAGCCCCGGCCGGATCTCGGTCAGGCCGGTCACTCCTACTGCTGGAGCCGGTAGAAGCGGAAGACCTCGTGCTCGATGGGGAGCACCTCGACGTCAGCGAACCCGGCCTCCCGCGCGTAGCGCCGCAGCGTGTCCGTGCGCATGACCGTTCCCGTCGCGGCGCTCGGCTGCTCCGCCATTCCGACGGGCAGGCAGCAGAGAACGCTGTAGGTGTACATGAGGCGCTCGACCTCGTCGCCGGGAGCGGTGAAGGCGTCGGCCACCTTCTCGTCCATCACCAGCACCGTGCCCTCCTCGCCGGCGAGCGAGCGGAGCGCGCGCAGGACCTCGACCGGCCGCGACATGTCGTGTACCGCCTCGAACACCGTGACGAGGTCATAGCGGCCCTGGAGCTCGGGATCGCCCGCGTCCCGCAGGTGGACGCGAACGCGGTCGTCCAGCCCGGCCGCCGCCACATTCTCGCGCGCGAGCTCGACCGAGGGCTCGTCGACGTCGAACCCGTCCACGGTCACCTTCGGGTAGGCACGGGCGATGGCGATGCTCGACCAGCCGGCGCCGCAGGCGACGTCCGCGACCGCGGCGGGCGGATCGGCCCGGAGCCGCGCGTGCACGTCGGGAACAGCCGGCAGCCACTCCGAGCCGAGCAGGTGGAGGAAGACCGGCCGGTTGGCGCCTTCCTGTGCCTCGAGGCCTTCCCGCCCGTACGCGGTCCAGTCCACGCCGTCTCCCGTTCGGAAGGCCTCGCCCACGGACGGGAGCGCGGACGCGAAGGACACCGCGTAGCGGGCCAGAGGAACGAGGTAGGAGAGGCTCTCCTCGTCGATGAGCACCTCCTCGTGCCCGGCCGGGATGCTGTACCGCCGCTCCTCCGCCGCGGCGGCCGCGTCCTCGACCTCCAGGATTCCCGCCACTGCCTGCTGCTCCAGCCACTCGCGCGCGTAGCGCTCGTGCGTGCCAGACGCCCCGGCGACCTCCGCCGGCGTTGCAGCACCGAGGTCGGCGAGCGCGCGATAGAGACCAAGGCGGTCGCCCAGGTAGACGGTCAGGATCTCGTAGGCCCCCAGTGTCGCGCCGAAGAGGCGCTCGGCGAAGGCGTCAGCCGGGGACTGCACGCGTGTCCGCTACCGCTGGTCCAGCGGCGGATTCTGGACGTTGTGCTCGGTCGCGTACTCGTCGACGAGCTGGTTGACGACGTCCATGCCGTCGCCGTAGGCGTAGTTGACCTTCACGAACGGATCCCACTTCTCCGGAAGCGCATCCTCCGGAAAGATCGCCTCCACCGGGCACTCGGGCTCGCAGGCGCCGCAGTCGATGCATTCCTCGGGATCGATGACCAGGATGCGGTTGGCCTCGTGGATGCAGTCGACGGGGCAGACGTCCACGCAGGAGAGGTCTTTGATGTCGATGCAGGGCTCGGCGATGATGTAGGTCACGCGGCCAGTCTACGCAACGAGCTCGTCGACGAGCTGAGGGGCCCGTTCGGCGAGCGCGGAGCGGACGACGACCCGGTCCAGCCCCGCCGCCTGGGCGGCGCGGAGGCCGGCCGTGTCCGTGTGATTCGTGTACCCGAGGATGGGCACGTCCGGATAGGTCTCGGCCACCTCGTCGGCGTCCACGCGAGCGAGATCGCAGATGACGAGGTCCGGAGGGTCGATGCTCTCGGTACTGGTCAGCTTGTGGCTCCCTTCCAGGAGCGCATCGAGCTTGCCTCGGAAGAAGACATCGACCCCAACCAGCAGGATCGTCGGCACGCGCGGAGACTACCACCCTCGCGGGCGCGTTCAAAGCCGCACCGCTGGTACCGTTCGCGCCCGATGGCGGTGGGGCAGCTGCATACCGTCGCCCGCGCGGGCGACGTGCCCCCGGGGAGCGCATGCGTCGTCCGGGCCGGCGATCGCGAGCTCGCCCTCTTCAACGTGGACGGCACGTTCTACGCCGCCCAGAACCAGTGCCTCCACCTCCAGGGCCCGCTCGGCCACGGCGAGCTCTCCAGCTGCGTGGTCACATGCCCCTGGCACGGCTGGCAGTACGACGTGCGGACGGGCGAGAACGAGTTCGATCGCGCACTCGTGCTCGAGACGTTCGAGGTCGTGGTCGAGGACGGCGAGGTGAAGGTCGTCCTCTGACCTCGAGCGCGGGCTCGAGCTGATCCGCCGGGGCGAGTACTTCGCCGCTCACGAGGTTCTGGAGGACGTCTGGCGCGCGGCCGCGCCGGAGGAGCGTGACTTCTACCAGGGCCTCGTTCACGTCGCCGTCGCCTGGTACCAGGCGGGACGCGGCAATCGCGTCGGCTGCGAGCGCCAGCTCGAGAAGGCGGAGCGCCGCCTGCGCCCGTATGCACCGGAGCATAGAGGCGTCGACGTCGCCGACCTCCTCGTTCAGGTCGAGGCGGCCCGGTTTCCCCACCTCGGCCGCGTGAGAATCTAGGCCTCTTCGGCCATTGGCCGGGGTCTGACCCCTGACATGTCCCGAGGGGACAAGCCTGTGGGTCCTGTCGCTGTGGAAAGCCGCTCCGGAGCGTGACCGCCGTCCACAGGCGCACTCTCCGGCAGGCGCGGGGTCAGGCCCGGTCATGGCCTTTCCGGCCATGTCCGGGGTCAGACCCCGGACATGGCCCTAGGGGACGAGCGGCTTCAGGTAGCGCTTCGAGACTTGCTCGTAGCCGAGACCGGCGTAGAAGCCGTGCGCGGCTGCGCGCTCCTCGCGCTCGCCGCTCGTCACCTCCACGAGCGCACAGCTTCGCGAGCGCGCGAACGCCTCGACTGCCTCCACGAGGGCGCGGCCGATCCCGCTCCTCCGCCGGCCTTCGGCGACCACGAGCGCCGAGAGGCGGCACCAGCTTCCGTCCTCGTGCGCGAGGGGGAGCACCGACGCGGAGGCGAGCCCGGCGAGGCTTCCCTCCTCCTCGGCGACGAGGAGACAGGAGTCCGGATCGGCGGCGAAGCGCTCGGCGCGAGCAGCGACCCGCTCGGGCGCATCCGGGTAACCGAGGTCGGCGAGCAAGGCCACGAGGCCCTCCGCGTCCTCCGGCCGGGCCTCCCGGATCTTCACACGCCGATGCCGAAGAACTCGAACACGCGGTTCACGGCGACGTTGAGCCACCAGAAGCGGTCGAAGAAGAGGAGAAGCCCGATGAAGACGAGGATCGCTCCGCTGACGAAACGGAGTACGCCGTAGCGGTCGCGCAGCCAGCGGAACGCCCCGAGCGCCCGGTCGAAGCCCAGCCCGATCGCGAGGAACGGGAGCGCGAGCCCGGTGGAGTACACGAGGAGCAGGATCGTCCCCTGGGCGACGGTCTGGCCTTCGCTCGCGAGCGCGAGGATCGAGCCGAGCACGGGCCCGATACAAGGGGCGGCGCAGACCCCGAAGGCGGCGCCGAGGAGGGCTGCCGAGCCGCTCCCGCGGGCGTTCTCGACGAGACCGGGAGCGGCCAGCCGCTCGAGCCACGGGAGCGGGAGCAGCCCCATGAGAGCGAACCCGAGCACGACGACGAAGAGCCCCGCGACGGCGAGCAGAAGGCGGCGGTTCTCGCCCACCAGCCCTCCGGCGGCCGCCGCGGCCGCACCCAGAGCGACGAAGACGAGGGTGAACCCGGCGACGAAGGGGAGGCTGGCCAGGAGAACGCGGCGCCCGCCGGCCCCGACCTCCTGGCCCGAGACGACGGAGAGGTAGCCCGGCACGAGCGGCAGCACGCAGGGGGTGGCGAAGGAAACGAGGCCCGCAGCGAAGGCGAGCGGGATCTTCGCCTCCATCGGCTAGATGGTTGACCGGGAAGTGTGGTGCCGGCGGGGGCGTCCGTGACCGAGCATGAGGCCGCGATCATTCCGAGCTCGTACCTGGAAGGTACGGGCGAGGAACGAGCGGGGTCTCAGGCGACGTGTCACGGGCGTCATCCGGCGGTGCCACGGTTTCCGGTCAATTCCCGGTCAAGCATCTTCTCCCTAAGGATCGAAGCGGGCGAGCTCGTCGTCGAGCCTCTGCTCGAGCTCCGGATCGAGCGGCTGCTCCTCCGGTGTCCTCCGCACCCACCGCCGCGCCGCGACGCCGACAGCGACGACCGCTGCGGCCGCGCCCGCGAGCGGAAGGATCCAGGCGAGCCAGTTGAAGCCCTCGCGCGGAGGTGCCGCGAGCACGCCCTCGCCGAAGCTCTCGACGAGGCTCGCCTTGATTTCGGTCTTCGTGTCACCGGCGGCGATGCGCTCCCGGATGAAGGCGCGCATGCGGTCGGCCACCGGAGCGTCGGAGAGCTCGAGCGTCGTGTGGCAGGTCGGGCAGATGACCTCCCGCTCGAGCTCCGCCAGGGTCGGCTTCTCTTCGCTCGCCGCGACCGGCGCGGCGACCGCGAGCGCGAGCGCGAGGAGGAGACCGAAGAGGAGCGCGCGCGTCACGACTCGAGCGCCAGCCGGATGTTCTCCTCCAGCTGGTCTTCGCTGAACTCGCCCTGAATGTGCTCGCCGACGAGCCGCCCCTGCCGGTCGACGAACCACGTCTCGGGGAAGGCGCTGTATCCGTAGCGCCCGAGCGTGACGCCGTCCTGGTCGTGCGCAATGGGGTACGTGAGCCCGTACCGCTCCGCGAAGCGCCGCCCGTCGGTCTTGAAGTCCTGCGCGTCGACGCCGAGTACGACGAGGCCGCGGTCGCGGTAGCGCTCCCAGGCACTCTGGAGGAGCGGCGCCTCCGTCTTGCACGGGCCGCACCAGGAGGCCCAGAAGTTGAGGACGACCGCCTTCCCGCGGTAGTCGCTCAGCGAGATCGTGCCGTCGCCGTCGAGCGCCTCCAGCGTGAAGTCCGGCGCGGTCGGCTGCTCGCCCCCCGCCACGGCGTCGTCGAGGCCGCGGCCCTCCTCCTGCTGCGCCACACGCCAGCCGAGGAGCACCACGAGGAGGGCGACCACCGCGACGGCGGCCGCCTGCAGGACAATCTTGACGCGGCGCGCCATGAACCGCGTCCCAGTGTACCCGGGTGACGCTTAAGCCCCGACGATGAAGACCGTGGTGCCGAACCGAACCCGGTCGAACAGCCACTCCGCGTTGGGAATGCGCATACGGATGCAGCCGTGCGAGGCCGAGTAGCCGATCGAGGCCGCGTCGGGCGTGCCGTGGATGCCGACCGCCCCCACCGAGAGACCCATCCAGCGAGTGCCGAGGGGGTTGCCCGGCCCCGGCGGGATCGGCTTCGCGCCCGCCGCCCACCCAGCGCTCGGCGGGTACCACCAGGGATGCCGCTGCTTCGTGACGATCGTGAAGCGGCCGAGCGGCGTCGGATAGGCGGCCATGCCCGTCGCCACGCCGAACCTGGCCACTTCGCGCATGCCGCTCGCCGTCGAGCCGCTGTAGTAGATCAGGCGCTTGGACCCGCGGCGGATGACCACGACCGGGCCGAAGTTCGAGCGCGTGCGGGCGGCGGCGAGGTCCCGGGTCGCCAGCCGCACCGGGCCACGCAGGTGGTGCCTGAGCGCGTGCTTGATCTTCAGGCGCGAGTAGTACGGCAGAAGCCGGCGGCCGGGCTTGGACTCGGTCACCCACGGAGTCAGGTCGCGCAGCACGACGGCCGAGCTGCGCGGCGCGCGGTAGAAGCGGCGCTCCCGCCCTGCTATCCAGCCGCGAAGCTTTCGCTCGTTGAGGACGACCTCGAGCGGCACCGCCGCCCCTTCCGCCGCCTCGAGGGCGGCCTGCACCGCGACGTACACGCGGGCGCGTGCGCCCAGCGTCGCCGGCAGGACGTTCGCGCCGGCACGGCGGATCCGGATCGCAAGCGGCACGTCGAATCTCGCCTGGACGGCCGCCGTCGCCTTCGACTCGGTCAGCCCGCCCACGGCGAGACCCGCGATCGTGACTCCCGCCGGGACGACGGGCTCCGGCCCCTGAGCGTATGCCGGGGCAGCGGCGCCGAGCGCCACGAGGGCCAGGAGGACGAACGCGCGGCGCATGGTCATCAGCATCTTAGACGGGGAAGCGGCGACAATCCTTCGCGGAATCTTGAACGCTTCGTTCGCCCTCCTTCCGCGCCTCCTTCGCACTCGATGATCGTCACCCTTCACATCGCGACAGGAGGCCTCGTCGGCGCCGTCGCCGGAACGCGCCCGCGCGCGCTGGCGCTCGGGGCGGTCTCGCACGCCGCCGGCGACCTGCTCCCCCATCGGGACATCCCCTCGAGACGCTTCGAGATTGTCAGCGGCGTCGCGGCGCTCCTCGTGCTCGCTGCCGCCCGCGGGCCGCTACACCCGGCCGTTCTGGGCGCCGTGGCCGCCTCCGTTCCGGACATGGAGCACGTGGTCGGGCTGCCGCGCCCGGGCGGGCGCAAGCTCTTTCCCAGCCACCGCTTCGGCGGCTGGCACCGCGAAGGCGGCATCTCCGCCGGCGCTCAGCTGGCTGCCGCCGGGATCATCCTCGGAGCGCTCGTGGCCCCGCGGATTGTCAATCAGGACGGGTAGGCAGGTACTCCTCGTCGAGCGAGCCGCCCTCGGCGATGTAGTCGACGATCATCTGGTCCGTCACCCACTCCACCGGCGCCCGGTCGTCGGTGAACGGACGCTCCGTCTGCCGGACCGGCTCGATGCCGGACTGGAAGAGCGGCACGAGCGGGCCCACCTGCGCGGGAGCCTCGGCCGCACGGTCGCGGAGCTGCTCCGCGGCCACCGGCCGGTCGAAGCCGAGCATGAGCTGGTTGAAGCGCAGCGGCCTCCAGCGCCACACCTGCGGGAAGACGGAGAGAACGGTGCTCCCGACGGCCTGCGGCAGGCGGTCGTCCCCGGGCACGGAGGCGACGTTGAGCGCAACGACGCCGCCCGGGTTCAGGTGCTCGCGGACCGCCTCGAAGAACTCCTTCGTCGCGAGCTGGAAGGGGATGTACGGTTGGTGGTAGGCGTCGACGACGACGATGTCATAGCGCTCGTCCGTCAGCTCGAGGTACGGACGGCCGTCCGCGGTGATGACGTCGAGCCGCGGGTTGTCGTCGAGACCCATCCAGCGGCGCGCCGCCTCGCTGACCTCTGCGTCGATCTCGATGCCGTCGACGGCGACCTCTGGGTAGAGCTCGCCGAACGCCCTGGCGACGGTACCGCCCGCGTTCCCGATCACGAGCATGCTCTCGACCGGCCGCTCGAGCAGCGGCGGCACGAGCAGGAAGGTGTCCCAGACGCCGCCGGTGAGCACCGAGTCGCGGTGCCAGACGGAGTGCACGGCGACGCCCTCGTTGAGCTTGAGCGCCCGCGAGCCGTCCGAGCGCTCGACGATCTGGATGTACTGGTACGTGGACTCTGTCTCGAACAGGAGCCCGGGGCTCGCCTTGATCGTCCCGGCCGGCACGAAGAGGAGTCCGGCCACGAACAGGGTGAGAAGCTGCCAGCGGGTGCCGAGGAGGAGAGCGGCGGCGAGCACGAGGACAGCTGCCGAGAGGAGCATCGTCCGCTGCGTCCCGATCAGCGGGATCGTCACGATCGCGGAAAGAAACGTCCCCAGGATGCTTCCGACCGTCGAGAGCGCGTAGAGACGCCCGGCCACTGTGCCGGCCTCGCCGACATTGCCGAGGGAGAGGCGGATGGCGAAGGGCGAGACCGCTCCGAGAAGCGTGACGGGCACCGCGAAGAGCGCGAGGGCGGCGAAGAAGGAGCCGACGACCGCGCCCACCGACACGGCGTCCAGACCGCGGAGGGCGAGGTCGAGAATGGGGCGGGCTACGAACGGCGTCACGGCGACTGCGAGCGCCGCCACGACGATCATCCAACCGAGAAGGCGCGGGTCCGGCCGCCGGTCGGCCACCTTTCCGCCCAGCCAGTAGCCGACTGAGAGGTAGAGGAGGATGAGCCCGATGATGTTCGCCCACACGATCGTCGAGCTCCCGAAGTACGGGGCGAGGAGACGGGAGGCTGCGATCTCGGTCGCGAGCGTTCCCGCGCCGGCCGCGAGAACGACCACGCTGAGACGAAGCCGGCCCACAGCCGCCCCGGAGAGTGCCGTCGTCGTCGTCGTCGTTGCCGCGTCCATGAGCCGGCGCCCTCAGGGTGCCAGCTTGATGACGACGACGGCGCAGTCGTCGTCGAGGTCGCCGCCCGCGAACGCGCGGCAGTCGGCGAGAATCGCATCGGCGAGCTCCTGCGCCCTCAGGTCGCGGCGCTCAGCGAGCAGACCGTCGAGTCGCTCCTCTCCGTAGAGCTCGCCCTCCCGCTTCGCCTCGAGGACGCCGTCCGTGTAGAGGACGACGTCGGAGCCGGGCTCGAGCGCGACGCGCTCGGCCGGGTACTCCTGCCCGGGCTCGATCCCGAGCGCAAGCCCCCGGGCCTCGACGGGCAGGACCTTCCCGTCCGGGCGGACGACGCGAAGCGGCGGGTGCCCTGCGCTCGCCCACGCGACCTCGCGCGCGGACGGGTCCACGAGCGCGTAGATCAGTGTGATGAACTTGGCCGGCTCGATCTCCCCGACGACGACCTCGTTCACCTCGGCCAGGAACTCGGACGGTTCCGGATGCGCTCGGGCAAGGGCGCGAAAGCTGAAGCGTGCCAGCGCCATGTCGGCGGCGGCCTTGATGCCCTTGCCGAGCACGTCGCCGACTACCACGGCGAGCCGCCCGTCGTCGAGCCTGAGGAAGTCGTAGACGTCGCCGCCCACGTCCACGCGCGCGGAGGACTGGTAGACGTGCCCCACCTCGAGCCCGGGGACCGCCGGCACCGCGCGCGGGAGGAGCGAGCGCTGCATGGTCTCGGCGAAGTCCTTCTGCTGCTGGTACAGGCGCGCGTTGTCGATGGCAAGCGCCGCCTGCGCCGCCATCGTGGCGGCCGCGTCCACGGTCTGCCGGTCGAGCGGCCGCGTCGGGTCGAGCGAGAGGAGCGTCAGCGTTCCGAGCACCTCCGCAGGCGTGGCGAGCGGGAGGACGGCGGCGGTCGAGCCCTGTTGCAAGAAGGGGTCGAGCAAGGCGTCGCCGCTCGCAGCCCCCCTCCCCTTCCCTGGGCGCAGGAAGACGGGCCGCTTCGAGCGCATGATCCGGCTGGCGACCGGCGACCCGAGCGGCTGCGGGCGAGCCAGGAGCGCCTCGGCGGCGGCTTTGGCCTTCGGGTCGGCCACGTGCACGGCCCGCGTCTCGAGCGCCTCCCCGCGCTCGTTCGGCATCCGGATGGCGGCCGCGTCGAGGCCGAACAGCTCGACCATCGTCTGCGCGACCGCGTCGAGCGTGGCCTGGAGCGAGAGGCTTTCGGCGAAGGACTGCGAGATCTCGTAGAGGCCGCGCAGCTGGCGCGCCGACCGCCGCTCGGAGTCGAGCGTACGCTCGAGGTTCGCTCCGAGCTCCTTCGTCCGCTCGTGCAGGCGGGCGTTCTGGACGGCGACCGCCAGCTGGCTCGAGAGCGGGAGCAGGAGGCCCTCCTCACCCTCGCGGTAGGGGCGCGGGCGCGTGTTGAAGACGGCGAGGGCGCCGATCACCTCGTCGTGGACGATCAGCGGGATGAAGAGGGCTCGGCGGATGCCGCTGTCCTCCAGCAGGCCTTCGAGCCCGGCGAGCCGTGGATCGAGCCGCATGTCCTCGACGAAGAGGTAGCCGCGGCTGCGGAAGGGGCCGAGCGCGAGCTCGAGCAGGCGCTCGGCCAGGTCGGTGTGACAGCCGGACGAGGCCCCGCGAGGCGGCGGCGGAGAGCCGCTCGCCCTCGCGGAGGTAGACGGCCACGTGCCCGCTCGAAGTGAGCTCGGCGACCCGCTCGACCGCGGTCTCGAGCGTGTGGGCGAGCGAGAGCTGGGCGATCGCCTGGCTGACGACCGCCACGAGCGTCTGCGAGCGCCTGAGCGCGAGGGCGATGAGGCCGACCCGGCGGCTGCGCCGGAGAGCGAGCGCGGCGCGGGACACGAAGGGCGACAGCAGCTCGAGCTCGTCTTCGCTCGGGCACGTCGTCCGCGAAGAAGAGCTGGAGGGCGGCGCGGCGGGAGGCTCGCCGAGCGGGAGCGCGACCGCGCGCCACGGCGCCCACCTCTTCCGCCTCGCCCCGGCCTTCGGCGAGCGCGCGCGGACGCCCTCGGGCCGACGGAAAGATCCGGCGGGCGCCCGCCGAAACCGTGCACGGAGAGGAGCGACCGCGGCACGCGGCCGTCCATCCGCCAGAGAGCAGCTCCGGCCGCGTCCGTGGCCTCGACGGCGAGCCGCACGACCTGCTCGGCGGTCTCGGTCTCGTCAGCCCCGGCAGCGAGCACCTCTCCGAGGAGCTCCAGGGAAGCCTGCGTGAGCTCCGGCTTCCCGTTGGGCCCGACTCGCGCGGCCCGCTCCGCTCGCGCGGCGACGGCGAGGTGCGCGGCCGCCGCCCGGGCAAGGGCGCGCTCCCGGAGCGAGAAGGGCAGGCCGGAGCCTGAAAAGCTCCAGCGTGGCCACGATCTCGCCGTCCGCTTCGACGGGCACGACGAGGACCGCCGTCGCACCTGCGCGCGCGGCTGCACGGCGGAGCGTGGGCGGCGCCGTGGGATCGCCCGGTGCGGATGCGAACACGAGCTCCTCCGCCCCCAGCTCCGCCGCCGAGAGCCGCGTTCCTTCGAGCTCCGCGGAGAGCGCCGGCGACTCGGCGTGGACCGCGCGCGCTACGAGGGTCTCGCCTCGCGCGTCGCAGAGGCGCGCGAGCCCGATTTGCGCCCCGGCGGCGATGGAGACGGCGCGCACGAGCGCGAGCAGCGGGCGATCGAGCTGCTCGCCGCGAACGAGCTCGAGCGCCGCCGCGGCGAACGCGCCGAGCGCGTCCTCCTCCGACGCCGTCAGCGCCGGCCGGGCCTGCTGCAGAGGATCGGCGGCGCCCCTCACGGATGCATTATGGCGTCGCGCCGGCCTCGGCCCGAAAGCCTGTCAGCTTGCGGAAGCCGGCCAGAGCGGCAAGAATCGCGTGCCATGGCCGCCCCCGCACCACGACGGGTGTCCGTGGACGCGCCCAGGCCCGACGCGCCCCCGACGGATCCCCGCGACCTGCAGCGAGCGCTCCGCCGCGAGCGTGCCCGCCGGCAATGCGCGGCTCGAGCACGAGCATGAGCTGAAGCGGGCTCGCCTGCGCTTCTTCGCCCTCCTGCTCGCACTCCTCTTCGTCGCCGCGCTCATCAGCCTGGCCATCTGGGACACCCTCCAGGCGCTCTTCGGGATCTGATGGAGACGGAGCGTGGCGCGCGCCGCGGGGCGGAACCCGCCGCCCGGAGGAAGCCGCAGGCGCCCGCGGGACTGCGCAACCCCGGCGAGCTGCTCGCCTGGCTGGGCGGCATCGTGCTGCTCTCTGCGCCGTTCATGAGCTGGTACACGATCTCGAGGCGACCTCCGCGGCGTCGCTCTCGGTCACGGGCTGGCACACGGGCACGCTCGGCAAGCTCGTCTTCTTCGCCGGCCTGGCCGCGCTCCTCGTCCTCTCGCTGCGCATCTTCGGCGTCGAGCTGCCTCCGAGCGTGCCGAGCGGGATGGTCGTCGCGGTGATCGGCGCCACGGCGACCGTCCTCGTCATCGTCGCGGCTGATCTCCATCCCCGAGCGGCTTCGAGCCGGCCGTGAGCCGCTCAATCGGAATCTGGATCAGCCTGCTGGCGGCCCTGCTCCTGATCGTGGCCGGCCTGCTGAAGTCCGCGGACGAAGTCTGAGCACTCCGAGCACGGCGAAGGCCACCAGCGTGCCGAGCGCGGCGCCGGCCAGGACGTCGAGCGGGTAGTGGACGCCGACGTAGACCCGCGAGAAGGCGACGAGGGCGGCGAGCAGGACGAGGGGCAGCGCGAGCCGGCGGAAGAAGTAGGCCAGGATGACCGCGCCGGCGAAGCTCGTCGCCGCGTGTCCCGACGGGAAGGACAGCCCGACGTCCGCGCGCAGAAGCGGGTCGGCCTCGGGGACGTCTCGTAGGGCCGCTGGCGTCCGACGAGCGCCTTGAGGGCGAGCGTCAGGAGGTCGGCCGCCCAGACGGTGACCGCGGTCAGCGCGGTCACGCCGAGGACCGAGCGGCGCGCCGCGAGCGCCAGCACAGCGGCCAGCCCGATCCAGAGCAGGCCGGCGTAGCCGGCCGCGGAGAGCGCGAGACGAAGAGCCAGTCGAGCGGGGTCGACGCGGTGCTCGACCACCCACACGAAGAGGTCGCGGTCGCGGCTCGAACAAGGTCTACGACGCGCAGGAGCTGCTTCGTCGCGTCGATCAGCTGCTGCGGGTCGAAGGGCTTGCCGATGAAGGCCTGCGCGCCCCGCTCGCTCGGCTGTCGTTCGCCTTGTCCAGCTTGCCGCTGAACATGATCACCGGGATCGTCGCCGACCCCGTGCCGCTCCTGCACGCGGCGGAGCATCTCCCAGCCGTCCACCTCCGGCATCATCACGTCGAGGAGGATGAGGTCCGGCGGCTCCGTCGTCGAGCGCCGCGAGACCCTCCTCGGCGTTGGCCGCCTCCCGCACGGCGTAGCCCCTCCATCTCGAGGTTGACGCGGATGATCTCGCGCAGGCGCTCGTCGTCGTCGACGACGAGCACGAGCGGCTCGGCCTCGGCCTGTGAGCCCCGCGCGAGCCGGCGAGGAACGCGTCGAGGTCGCCGCTGCACGGAAGCGCCGGTGCCCGCCGGGGGTGTAGAAGGCGGGGAGGCGCCCGCCGTCGGACCACTTGCGGATCGTGCTCTGGGCCACGCCGAGGTATGTCGCCGCCTGGCCCGAGCGTGAGCCAGTCGCCGCCCCCCGGTCCCTGTGCGCGCTTCCCTGCTCGGTCGGTCGCCATTACGGAACCCTGTGAAATCTACCAAATTCTACTGTGGCGGTGAGCTACCCCGCGGTGGTGGTGACCGTGACCGTGCGCTCCTGCGGGGCGACGGTCAGGGGCTCTAGCGTGCGCACGCGCGTCTGCGTGCCTCCCGGCTGCGGCGCCTCCTCGAGCGCCCGTCCGACGGCGAGGCCCGGCGAAGAACACCCCGGCAGCGACGAGCAGGCCGAGCAGCCAGGCGACGATGCCGCGTCCCCGCCGACGGCGTGGGCGCGGCCGGCTTGCCTCTCGAGGCCCGAGGGTCGTCACGGACGGTAGTCGGTCGCCCCGCGCGCATACTGGCGCGAACGCGGCGTCGCTGACGAGGGCGGTGTCCTTGAGCCCCGCGCGGAAGCGCGGCCGAAGGGAGCGGACGACGACGTCGCGCACCCAGTCCTCCGAGCGGTCGTACGTCCCGGCAAGGTCGGCCAGCGTGAACGTCTGGCCGACGCGCCGCCGCAGCTCGTCCCTGACCGCGTCCACGAGCTCGGCCAGATGGCGGTAGCGGGCGGTCTCCGGACCGACCTCCTCGAGCCGGCGCAGGCCCTCGTCCCACTGGTAGCGGGCGTTCTCGAGCATCAGGACGACGGTTCCCCGGAGGCGGCCGCCTCGCACCGTGCGTCGGGGCACCAGACCTCATCCACCTCGGCGAGGATGCGCTCGCCGAGCTCGTAGCCCGGGCGCGCGAGCGCGAAGGCCGCATGGGCGTGGAGGCACTTCAGGTTCCCCGGGCGAGCGTGTACCGCCGATCCCGACGTCGAGCTCCGGGCGAAGCTCCCGCTGCTCGCGGTCCGCCTGGGCGAGGCTCGCGCCCAGCCCGGCGTCCGACCGCCGCCTCGCGCGACCAGCGCTCCACCCCGCCCTCCGCCTCCCGCCGCGCGAGCGCGGCGACGAGCCAGGGGCAGGTCAGGTAGTACGTCGTCGGAAAGGGTTCGCCGTCCGGGCCGAAGGGCGCCTGCTCCGTGACCGCCGGGAAACCGTACGGGCAGCGGACGGCCACCCGCCGGAAGGGTCGGGCGGGGCGGCGAAGCTGCCAGGAGACCACGGCCTGGTCGTCCACGGGCTCATGGTATCGGCGGCCCCCGAGGGGACTAGTTGCCGCCTGCGCGGCGCCATTCCGGCACGCCGGCGACGATGAAGAGGCGCTCCCCGGGCTTGACGAGCCCGAGCCGACGGGCCTCGCGCTCCACGAAGGCGTCCGTCTCGGCCCGGGCGAGCTGGTCCCGGAGCCCGGCGGTCGCCTGTTCGAGGCGCTCGACCTCCGCGCTACGCCGCTCCACCTCGGCGCGCGCGTCGAAGTAGTTGCGCAGGGGGTGGATGTAGCCGATGGCGATCACGACGAGGACGATCGCGCCGATCCACCGAAGCGCAAGCGCCGAGCGCGACGGCCGCCGCCGCGGGCGGCGGGCGGCAGCGGACGGACGGCGTGTGTGGCGACGACCCCGAGCAGCCATGGGCATGCCAACTTCGACCGCAGCCCACGGCCTCCTCCCAGCGGCAGGACGACATGGACGGCCGCGAAGGGTCGGGATGGACATGTCCCGGGTCTGACCCCGGACATGTCCCCGGCGGACCGAGCTCGGCACACTCCAGCGCACTTTCGTCCACAGATGCCGAAGGCAGTGCGGGCGTTTCCACACCCCTGGGGACGGAAGAGCCGGCCCTTTCGGACATGCCAGGGGTCAGACCCCGGCCAGGTCCGAAGAGGACATGGCCGGCGAGGGCCGAGGCCCTAGGCCGTCTCGACCTTGATGACGTTGGTCGTGCCCGGGACGTTGACCGCCGTGCCGGCGGTGATGACCACGCGATCGCCCGGGTCCACGACCCCGGTCGCGCGCGAGGCTTCGAGGGTGCGGGCCCACAGGTCCTCGACGTCGCGGCACTCGATGATCTCCGCGGGGACCACGCCCCACTCGATGGCCAGCTGCTGCACGGCGTGGCGTTTGTGCGTCACGGCCACGATCGGCCGCCGTGGGCGGTGGCGCGCGACCGCCGACGCCGTCCTGCCGCTGTACGTGGGGACGAGGATGGCGGCGGCGCCGAGCACCTCGGCGATGTCGCAGGCAGCGTTCGACATGGCCTCCCCGACCGTGGGAAACGGCTGGTCGGCCGCCTGGGCGAGCTCGTGGCGGTAGGCGAGGCTCGGCTCCACCGCGCGCGAGATCGTGTCCATGTACTGCACGCTTTCGATCGGGTAGCGACCCACCGCGGTCTCGCCCGAGAGCATGACCGCCGAGGTGCCGTCGAGGATCGCGTTGGCCACGTCGCTCGCCTCTGCGCGCGTGGGCTCCGGCTGGCCCAGCATGGACTCGAGCATCTGGGTCGCCGTGATTGCCGGTTTCCCGTGCTCGAGGGCGCAGAGAATGATTCGCTTCTGTACGAGCGGCACCGCGGCCGGGCCGATCTCGACGCCGAGGTCTCCCCGCGCGACCATGACCGCGTCGGCCGCGCTGACGATCTGGTCGAGCTCTTCGAGCGCCTCTCCCTTCTCGATCTTGGCGATGATGAGAGCGGTCGAGTCGGCGGCCTGCAGGAGCTCCCGCAGTCGGCGCAGATCCGCCGCCCGGCGGACGAACGAGAGCGCCACGTAGTCGACGCCGAGCCCGAGCGCGAACTCGAGGTCGCCGAGATCCTTTTCCGTGAGCGACGGAATCGGCACCGGGACCCCGGGGAGGTTCACCCCCTTGTGGGACTCCACAGGGCCGCCGACGAGCACGGTCGCCCGCGCGCGCAGGCCGTCCACCTCCTCGATGCGCAGCCGAACACGGCCGTCGTCGATGAGGAGATCGTGCCCGGGCTCCAGGATCTTGGGCAGGACGGGTGGGCTGATGGGCAGAGCCCCGGCGTCGCCGTCAGGCGCTCCGCTGAGGATGACCTCTTCCCCTTCCACGACGACGATGGGCGCCTCGAGGTCGCCCACGCGGAGCTTCGGCCCCTGCAAGTCCGCGATGAGAGCGAGCGGGCGTCCGGCCCGCTCCTGCACCTCGCGGACGAGGCGGGCCCGCTCGTCGTGCTCCTCGTGCGTGCCGTGGGAGAAATTCAGCCGCGCAGCGTCCATGCCTGCCGCGACGAGGCGTTCCAGCATCTCAGGCGTCGACGAGGCCGGCCCGATGGTGCAGACGATCTTCGTGCGGCGCAGGCTTCGGCCCACGCCCCCCACGTTAGCTCGCGCTCACCCTTCCGGCGCGCGGAAACGCGGCCCAACCCGGATACTCCGCCCCCGCGCCCAGCTCCTCTTCGATTCTCAGGAGCTGGTTGTACTTGGCCACCCGGTCCGTGCGCGAGGGCGCGCCTGTCTTGATCTGCCCCGCGCCGGTGGCGACGGCCAGGTCCGCGATCGTCGTGTCCTCCGTCTCACCCGAGCGGTGCGAGATGACGGCCGCGTACCCGTTCTCCCGCGCAAGCTCGATGGCCCCGAGCGTCTCCGTGAGCGTCCCGATCTGGTTCACCTTGACGAGGATCGCGTTGGCCACCCCTCGCTCGATCCCTTTGCTGAGGCGCTCGACGTTGGTGACGAAGAGGTCGTCGCCGACGAGCTGCACTTGGTCGCCGAGCCGCTCGGTGAGCGTGCACCAGGCTTCCCAGTCGTCCTCCGCCAGGCCGTCCTCGATGGACACGATCGGGTAGCGGTCCACGAGCTCACCCCAGAGCGCAATGAGCCCATCCGAGTCGAGCTCCGTGCCCGCCCGCTCGAGGCGGTAGCTCCCGCTCTCGAAGAGCTCCGAGGTCGCGGGGTCGAGGGCGAGCGCGATCTTGTCGCGGTGCCCCGCGCGGCCGGCCGCCTCGAGCACGGCGTCGAGGGCCTCCTCGGTAGAGCCGAAGTCCGGCGCGAAACCGCCTTCGTCCCCGACCGCCGTGGCGAGCCCGCGCTCGTGCAGCAGCTCCTTGAGACGGTGGAAGGTCTCGACGCCGATGCGCAGCCCCTCCGAGAAGGTCTCGGCACCCGCCGGGACGACCATGAACTCCTGGAAGTCGAGGGCGTTCTCCGCATGCGCGCCGCCGTTGACGACGTTCAGCATCGGCACGGGAAGCACGCGCGCGGCGTCCCCGCCCAGCCAGGCGTACAACGGCTTGCCGGCTTCGGCGGCGGCCGCCCTCGCGGCCGCGAGGGAGACGCCGAGAATCGCGTTCGCGCCCAGCCGCCCCTTGTTCGGGGTCCCGTCGAGCTCCATCAGGCGCCGGTCGAGCGCCTCCTGGTCGGCGGCGTCCAGCCCCTGGACGGCTGCGGCGATCTCCCCGTTGACGCTCTCGACGGCCTTCAAGACGCCCTTGCCCAGGTATGCCTCGCTCCCGTCGCGAAGCTCGACCGCCTCGAACTGTCCGGTGGATGCCCCGGAGGGCACGTCGGCGCGGCCGATGGCTCCTGAGTCGAGCCGCACCTCCACCTCGACGGTCGGGTTTCCGCGCGAGTCGAGGATCTGGCGCGCGTGGACGCCGGCGATCTTCATGCCAGGACCTCCTTGGCCCGGTCGAAGTAGCGATCCTGCTCCTCCAGGGACAGGGCCGTCCATTCCACGCCTTCGTCCGCGGCCAGCTCCTCCGCCTTTTCCACGCGCTCGACGAAGCGCCGGCTCGCCGTGCGGAGCGCGAGCTCCGGGTCGACGTTCAGGCGCCGCGCCACGTTGACCGCAGCGAAGAGTGCGTCGCCGACCTCCTCGAGCACGTGTGGGTCGGGCTCGGTCTCCGCGGCCGTCTCGGGCGCGACCGCCAGAGCCTCGCGAAGCTCGGCGACCTCACTCTCAAAGTCTCCGAAGGCGCCCGCGACGTCGGGGTACTCGAAGCCCACCGTCGCCGCCCGCCGTTGCACCTTGCGGGCGCGGAGAAGGGCCGGAAGCGTCTCCGGAACGTGGTGGAAGATCCCTTCACGGCCCTCCTGGTCGGCCTTCAGCTCTTCCCAGCGCCGTTTCACCTCGCCTGGTGACCTGAGCTCGCCGCTCGCTCCGAAGACATGCGGGTGTCGCCGCACGAGCTTCTCGTGGATCCCACGGGTCACCCGGGCGAGGTCGGATGCGCCGCGCTCCTCGAGCAGAAGCGAGAGGAAGACCGTCTGGAAGAGGAGGTCGCCGAGCTCGTCGGCAAGCTTCGCGTCGTCTCCGGCAAGGGCGGCGTCCGCGACCTCGTAGGCCTCCTCAACCGTGTGCGGGACGATCGTCCTGGCCGTCTGGGCACGGTCCCAGGGACAGTCGCGTCGCAGCCGCTCGGCCAGCTCCTGCAGGTCGACGAACGCCTGAGGGAGGCCGTCGCCGCCGCTCACCCGGCTACTCGGTCGGAGTCGTGGCGGGGGTCTGGCCGGTGGTCGCCTGCTGCGGGGGCGGCCTGAACCCGGCGGCATACGCGACGTCGTCGTCGAGGCGCTTGGCCAGATCCTCGACCCACTTGTTCATGGTGTCGTTCTGCTTCTGCTGGAGCAGGGTCTGGCGGACGTCCTTCTCTACAGCCGAGAGGGGCTTCGTCCGCGCGGGCGTAGCGTCCTTGAGCGCCTCGATGATGTGCCAGCCAAACTGCGTCTTGACCGGCCTCGAGACCTCGCCGGTCTCGAGCGCGAAGGCCGTGCGGTCGAACGGCGGCACGGTCCCGCCCTTCTGGGCGGTGAACTTGCCGCCCTGCGCCTTGGAGCTCGGGTCGTCCGAATTCTGCCTGGCGAGGGCAGCGAAGTCTCCGCCACCCTGGATCTGCTGGTAGAGGGAGTTCGCCTCGGCCCGCGCCCGGCGGCAGGCCGCCGGCTTGTTGCACCCGACGAGGATGTGGCGCACCTGGCGTGAGGCCGGCGTCGTGAACTGCGACTTCTGCTCGTCGTAGTACTTCTTGATGTCGGCGTCCGTGACCTTCACGTCGGCCGTGACCTCCTTGAAGATCTTCTCCGAGAGGAGGCGGGCGCGGAGGTCCTCGCGCACCTGCTCGTTGGTCAGGCCCTGGTTCTTCAGCTCCGCCTCGTACTTCTTCTCATCGCCCTCGAAGAACTGCTTCTTCAGCTCTTCGAGGCGCTTGTCGATCTCCTCGTCGGTCACGGAGAGGCCGAGCTCCTCGGCGCCGACCTCGAACTGCTTCTGCTCGACGAGGCTGCGGACGATCGCCTGCTTCAGCTGCTCGTACTCGGGCGTCCCGAGCTTGGGGAACTCCTGCTCGCGGGCCTCGTACGTCGTCTTCGCCTGCGCGAGGACCTGGTCGAACTCGGATTTCGCGATCTCCGCGTCGCCGACCAGCGCGACTGCGTCCTCAGGGACCTCGGGCGTGGACTCCTCGGAGCTGCCTCCGCAGGCAGCGACTGCCAGAGCGAGGGCAAGCGCCACCAGAAGGGCCGGAATCCGAATCGCAGAGGGCATAAAAAACGTCGGCTAGACCGCCAGCCGAAGTTCGAGGATAGCAGCCACGAGCCGGCGCGCCGCGTCGAAATGCTCCCCGCGCAGGGAGACCTCGCGGGCTGCGCTCGAGTAGACGGCGGTGTCGAGCGAGGACCGAAGGTCGCGCAGCTCGGACGACCCGAGCACGAGCGGCCCCACGACCGCGCGCCCGCCGCGAAAGACAAGGTAGTCGGCGCCGATGCGAGCGAGCTGGAGCTTCGCCTCCTGGATGGAGAAGAGGTTCTCGACGGGGCCCGGCAGCGGACCGAAGCGGTCCTCCGTGGCCGCGCGCAGCTCGCGAACCTCGTCCTCGGACTCGGCGAGCGCCAACCGGCGATGCAGGTCGATCTTCTGCGCCTCGGCGGCGATGTAGTCAGAGGGGACGTACGCGTCGATCTGCGCGTCGACCCGCACCGGGCGCGCGACGGCCCGCCGCGTGCCGCTCAGCTCCGCGACTGCTTCCCCGAGGAGCTCGACGTACAGCTCGAAGCCGATCGCGGCGACGTGGCCCGACTGCTCCGCACCGAGTAGGTCGCCGGCGCCCCGGATCTCGAGGTCGCGCATCGCGATGGCGAAGCCGGCCCCCAGCTCGGTGTGGTCGGCCAGCGTCGCCAGGCGCGCGCGGGCCTCGGCGGTCAGCTCGTGCCCGTCGGGGTAGAAGAGGTACGCGTGGGCGGGAACGTCGCTCCGGCCTACCCGCCCTCGGATCTGGTAGAGCTGAGCGAGCCCGAGCGTGTCGGCCCGCTCGACGACAAGGGTGTTCGCCTGCGGGATGTCGAGGCCGGACTCGATGATCGTCGTCGAGACGAGCACGTCGGCGTCGCCGGCCAGAAAGGAGAGCATGTGGCGCTCGAGCTCCCGCTCCGGCATCTGCCCGTGCGCGACGAGGAAGCGCAGCTCGGGGCAGAGCTGCCGCAGGTGCTCGGCGGCCTCGTCGATCGTCTCCACCCGGTTGTGCAGGTAGAAGGACTGGCCGCCGCGCTCGTGCTCGCGGCGCAGCGCGAGCTGCACGAGCTCCTCGTCGTACTCGCCCACGTGAGTCCGGATCGGGCGCCGGCCCTCCGGCGGCGTCTCGATCACCGAAATGTCGCGCAGGCCGGCGAGTGACATGTGCAGGGTGCGCGGAATCGGGGTGGCCGAGAGGGAGAGCACGTCCACCTCGAGCCGGAGCTGGCGGAGCAGCTCCTTCTGCGCGACGCCGAAGCGCTGCTCCTCGTCCACGACGACGAGACCGAGCTCGTTCGGGACGACGTCTCGGGAGAGAATCCGGTGCGTCCCGATGAGGACGTCGACCTTCCCTTCCCGGTAGTCGGCCAGTATCCGCTTGACGTCGGCGGGCTTTCGGAAGCGCGAGACCATCTCGACGCGCACCGGCAGGTCCCGGTAGCGCTCGCGGAAGGTGTTCCAGTGCTGCTGCGCGAGGATCGTCGTCGGGGAGAGCATGAGCGTCTGGCGGCTGTTGGCGGCGACCGCGAACGCGGCCCGGACGGCAACCTCCGTCTTCCCGTAGCCGACGTCGCCGCACACGAGCCGGTCCATGGGTCGCGGCGTCTCGAGGTCCTCCTTGACCACCTCGATGGCCGCGCGCTGATCCGGCGTCTCCTCGTAGGCGAAGCTCGCTTCGAGCTGCTCGACCAGGTCGCCGTCGACCTCGTACGCGACCCCTTCGGCGCGCTGGCGCCGCGCGTAGAGGGCGAGGAGCTCCCCCGCCAGCTCGCGGGCGCCGGCTCGGGCCCGCGACTTGATCGTCTGCCAGGCCTTCCCACCTAGCTTCGAGAGCGCCGGGACGTGGCCGTCGGCCCCGACGTAGCGGGAGACCTTGCCGATCTGCTCGTGGGGGACGTACAGGCGGTCGTCCCCGCGAAAGGCGAGGAAGAGGTAGTCGCGCGTGACGCCCGCGACCGTCTTCGTCTCGAAGCCGAGCAACCTGCCGACGCCGTGGTCCTCGTGGACGACGTAGTCGCCGGTGCGGAGGTCGGCAAAGCTCTGGAGCGCGCGCCCGAGACGGACGTCTGCGCGAGGCGGGCGCTTGCGGAAGACCTGCGTGTCCGGGAGGAGCGCGAAGCCGAGGTCGCGCAGGACGAAGCCGCGCCTCGCCGGCGAGACGGCGAAGACGAGCGCGGGATCCTCCGGCAGCGGATCGCCGGGCTCGAGGACGACCGGCTCGATCCGGCGCAGGAGCGCATTCGTACGGAGCGCCTCGCCGAGGTGCGCGAACGAGACGATCACCCGGCTGCCGCCGCGGACGAAGGCGAGCAGGTCCCGCTCTGCCTCCGCAAGGCCGCGCGCGGCGACGGCTGGGCGCTGCGCCTCGAACGCGTACGGCTGCCCGGCGGGCAGCTCGGAGAGCTCGACGCCCGTCTCGAGATCGAGGTCTCTGCCGAGCTCCTCGCGGACCGCCGCCTCCACGTCGTCTCGGTGCCAGACGAGGTCGGGCGAGGGGAGCGGCCGGACGAGGTCCTCCGGGACAGGCGGCGTCTCACCGGCCTCCTCGTCGCCGAGCCGGGGCTCTGCGAGATCGAGGCGTCGCTCGGCCGCGGGGTGGATCACGGCCTCCTCCAGCCCGTGCAGCGTCCGCTGCGTGAACGGCGAGAACGCGCGGAGCGATTCGATCTCGTCGCCGAAGAGCTCGATCCGCACCGGCTCCCGGCCGGTCGAGGCGAAGACGTCGACGATGCCGCCGCGGACGGCGAACTGACCGCGTTCCTGCGCCTGGTCGCTCCGCTCGTAGCCGGCGAGCGCCAGGCGCTCGGCGAGCGCCTCCGCGCCCGGCTCGTCGCCGGGGCGAAGGCGGATCGGTTCCGGGCGGGCGTCGGCGGGCGGTAGCCCCTCGGCGGCGCCGACCGCGGACGCGCAGACGAGGCCGCCCGCCGCGAGCACCTCGAGGGCGCGCGCCCGCTCGCCGACGAGGTGCGGAGGGGGCTCGAGCCCGCTGCCCCAGCGGACGCCGCGGGAGGCGAGGAGCCCGACGCGCTCCTCGCCCAGAAACCAGGCGGCGCCCTCGGCGGCGTCCCGCGCGTCGGCGTCGTCCGGCAGGACGATCGTGAGCGGTCCCCCGCGCGCGAGGAAGAGCGCGGCCAAGAAGAGTGGCAGAAGCGGCTCGGAGACGCGCGCGGCCGCGGGTGCGGCTGCGAACTCCTGCAGGCGCTCGGTCTGTGCTAGCTCCTCGGCGAGGATGCCGAGGGCAGGCCGGTCGGTGCGTGCGAGCTGGTCCATGACGACGGGCGGAACTGGCCGTTCCGCGGACGGCCATCGTAGCCCGCGGGCCGAACCGTAGGATCTCCCCATGCCGGGCGAGCTTCTCCCCATCGGCACACGCCCGACGCTGGTCGCGTCGTTCGACCCGCCGGGCGCGGACGCTGCGTTCCGAAGCTGGCGGGAACGGCACGCGGACGTGCTGGCGGGTGTCCCCGCGGACGCCCTGCGGGTCGAGTACGGCCGCGCGCCCGCGGGCGGCCTCTTCGTGCGTGTGCGGATCGACGAGGAGCACGTCCCGACGGCGCTCGCCGGCGTTTGAGCTGCGCGGTGCACGGGACGCCGGGGGCTGGACTTGCCCCGGGGCCGCCGCGGGCCTCCCTCCAGTTCCAGCCTATCGCTGCAATCCGCCCGCGTGGCGCGACGAACGCGACAAGAGCGTGACGATTCCTGCCCGAGCGAGCCGGGCTACGGCCGCTCGTTGTAGCGCTGCTGCGCCTCCTCGAGACCGTCCCGCGCAATCGTCTCCACGGTGTCCGCGGCGCGCCCCACGAGCTCGTCGACGTCCACCTCGTCCGCGAACGGGGAGAGCACGAAATCGGCCACCGGCCGGGGGTCGCCCCGCTCCGGGCGGCCGACGCCGATCCGGAGTCGTAGGAACTCGCTGGGTCTTCAGGTGCTGCGCTACCGAGCGGAGGCCGTTGTGGCCCGCCAGGCCGCCGCCGAGGCGGGCCTGCAGCCGCCCGAGCTCCAGGTCGACCTCGTCATGGAGGACGAGCACGCGCTCCGGCGGAACCTTGAAGAAGCGCGCCGCCGCCCCCACCGACCGGCCCGACTCGTTCACGTACGTCTGCGGCTCGAGCAGAGCCAGCCGGTGCCCGTCGAGACGCAGCTCGGCCAGCTCCGCGGAGAACTTGGAGCGGAACGAGGCACCGTACCTGCGCGCGAGCGCGTCGCAGACCATGAAGCCGACGTTGTGCCGGGTACGGGCGTACTCGCGGCCGGGGTTGCCGAGACCCGCGACCAGCAGGTCGAGTGTCGAGGCGTCCTCGCCCCGACGAAGCCAGCGCATCGAGGCCTAGCCTTCGGGGCTGGACTCTTCGCCGGCTGCCTCCGCCTCCGGCTCGGCGGGCGCTTCGCCCTCGGGAAGCTCCTCCTCCGGCACTTCGCCCTCGAGCAACTCGGCTTCCTCCTCCTCCACGACCTCTTCGGGAAGCTCGACCTTCGTCGGCGGCGTGACCGTGGCGAGCACGGTCTCCTCCGGATCGTCGAGGATCGTGACGCCTTCGGGGACGCGCAGGTCGGCAACCCGCATGCTGTCCCCGATGGCCATGCCCGAGACGTCCAGCTCGAGGTGCTCGGGGATGTCCATCGGGAGCGCCTCCGCGTTCACCTCGCGGGCGACCTGGGTGAGCACGCCACCCTCCTTCACGCCTTCGGACTCGCCGACGAGCTCGACGACCACCTGAGCCTGGATCGGACGGTCGAGGCGCACCTCGTGCAGGTCGATGTGGAGGAGGCTCGCCCGCGTCGGATCGAGCTGGTACTCCTTGAGCACGGCGTGGTGCGCCGTCTTTTGCCCATCGAAGACGACGTCGAGGATCGCGTGGAGCCCGTGGCCTCCGGTCAGCGCTCGCCGAAGCTCGCGCTCCTCGACCACGAAGGGATGCGCCTGCTTGCCGCCGCCGTAGAGCACGCCGGGGACGAATCCGCCCGCGCGCAGCCGGCGCGCGTGCGCGCTGCCGCCACTGTCGCGGGGCTTGACCCCGAGCTTGACCCGTTCGCCGGCCATGTCCGGCCGGCAAGTCTAGCGAAGCCCAGCATGTAGATTCCGCGCCTAGCCCGACCGAAAATGCTCGTTCCGCGCGAATGCTGGCGCCGGCAATCCAACACATCGACCTTTGCGTCCGCGATGTCGGGCGTTCACTCGCCTTCTATCTCGAGGTGCTCGGCCCGCTCGGCCTCGAAGAGGACCTTCGGGTCGCGAGCTATCGCGGCACCGAGGAGGTCGTGTACCTTCGCTTCGGCGAGCAGAACCTCGGGCTTCGCCCGGCGGACGGCGGCGAGCATCACTACTACGACGTCGGGATCGAGCACCTCGCCTTCGAGGTGGAACGGCGCGAGGACGTCGATGCGGCGTATGAGCGCTGCCTCGGCTGCGGCGCGCGCATCCACTTCCCGCCGGAGGAGGATCGCGGCCTGGACGATTACTACGCCTTCTTCGTCTTCGATCCTGACGGAGTTCGTGTCGAGGTGTTCAGCGCGAAGCCACCGCAGTCGGCGGGTGGCCGCTGGACGAAGAAGGAGCGCTAGGCGACTTAAGAGCTGGGTCTCCGAGGGGGGGTCTTGCCGGTGCTGTACCCGCATGAACACTACGTTCAGGTGAGCGGAGGTGCGCTGAGATCACCCCAATTGGGTAGAACTGATCCCGGACGTTAGTTCCTATCGTTCCTCTCGTTTCACGGCCGAGTGTTTTTCACGAAGTCAGCACCCTCCGGGACCACGGAGGGGGGTCGTCGGGGCCAACCCCCACCCCTCACGGACGGCGGGATGCTGCTCGGTGGAAAGCGACACGATCGGTCTTCGTCTTCGTGCTGTTTCTGCAACACCATGAGCGGCGACGAAGGCGTTGTTCTTCTCGACCGTCACCCGCGGTCAGGACGGCGGCCCGTTCCAGCCGCTCGCTCCCGCGCAGCGCGCAGGCCGCGGCCTGCAAGATGAAGGAGAAACGCCGCGAGCGGTGCGGCCACCACCACCGACATGGCGTATACGTCCGTGTTGTCAGCAAATTGATCTTCTTGGATGCGGGGCGCCTCTCTGTGGCTGCTGGCGAGTGCCAAGGTCGGCGTTAGGAGCGCGACCGCCAGGGTCGCTCCCATTGTTCCGATGATCCTGCGCATCTTCTGCTCCTCCAAGTGATCGCGGCCCGCCGCACGAGTTGCGTCGTGCCTGGTTTCCGGTTACGGGGTATTCGCAGCTCGGGCCCGTTCCGTATCACCCAGCACGTCCAAGCCGACGGCTAAAGGCAGCGGCTCCGCCGCAGGCGGACGAGCAAAACGAAGGGCCGTTTTTTGCTGTGGCCGTCGCCGGGATGAGGCCCACACACGGCTGGCAGAAGCCGAGGTCGCCCATGCCCTTGAACGCCGTCCGCTGATAGGGGCCGCGCATTTCGGCAGCGGCCGAGGGGGAACGGCGATCACCCGGATCCCGTCCTCGGTCTCGGAATCGACGACGTGCACGATTCCTGCCGAAGATCGACGACCCGCCAGACCGGAGATCTCTGGAGTTCGGAACGCCGCAGACCGCAGAGGACGGGCCGCGAAGCTCGACACGAACTGAGCGTCCTCGATCGATCTCGGGCGACGCGGGCGACCTCCTGACGTCTACCAGGATTGCGGGTGAAACTCAGAGCGGGGCGTAGAGATCGACGGGGACGCCGTCGGGGTCCTGCAGTTGCGCGTACCGCTGGCCCCAGAAGGCATCCCATGGCTCCTTCTTGCTGTGGAACCTGGCCTCCGTGACGCGCTCGTAGACCTCGTCTACCTCGCCCGGAGTCCCGCACTCGAGCGCGAGGCCGACCTGGTTTCCCGTCGCGCGCGTCCATTCCGGGCGGAAGCTGCGCACCGTGTCCTCCGTGTCCAGCATGAAGCGCACCCCGTTCGGGAGGAACGTGTCGACGTGTCCCTCGCCCGGTGTCTCTGGAACGTCCAGGCCGAGCAGCCGGTAGAAGCTGATCGAGCGCCCCATGTCGGAGACGACGATCCCGATCGCGTTGAGCTGCGGCATCTTCGAGAGCCTCCTTAGATGGTTTGGGAGTGTGACGTGACCGAACCATCGGGACGCAGTTTCCCGCCTTCGCGTCCTCTCGTCTAGTCGGTCCCTGAGACGGGGCGGGCCGCCCTGGAAGGACGGCCCGCTGTGATCGATGGGTAGAAAGTTTGGGTAGAAAGTCGGCGCGATCCCTCTGTTTATCCGGTTCCGATTAGAAGAGCTGGTTTTCGCCGGCGAAGATGGCCGAGACCGACTCGTCGGAGAAGACGTTCTGGATCGTCTCGGCGAGGATGCCGGAGACGGTCAGGACGGTCAGCTTGTTGGGCCGGCGAAGCTCGTTGACCGGGACCGTGTCCGTGAGCGCGATTCCCTTGAGCTCGCTTGCCGCGAGCTCCTCGAGCGAGTCCTCGGGGAAGAGCCCATGCGTAGCGCACGCGTAAACCTCGGTGGCGCCGGCCTCCTTGAGCGCGGCGGCGCCCGTGATGAGCGTGCTTCCCGTGACGATCAGGTCGTCGGTCAGGATCGCGACCTTGCCCGCGACGTCTCCGATGACCTCGGTCACCACGGCGACGTCGTGGGCCGGCCGGCTCTTGTTCATGATCGCGAAGTCCGCCTCGAGCATTTGCGAGAACTTGTTCGCCATCTTCGCGCGGCCGGGATCGGGGGACACGGCGACGACGCCCTCGCCGTGGAGCCCCAGCGTCTCGCGGAAATAACGGGCGAAGAGCGGCAGGGCCGTCATGTGATCCACCATGCGGAAGAAGCCCTGGATCTGGCCCGCGTGCAGGTCCATCGTGAGCATGCGATCGGCGCCGGCGACGTCCAGCATGTCCGCGACGAGCTTGGCTGTGATCGGCTCGCGGGGGGACGACTTCTTGTCCTGGCGCGAGTAGGGGTACCAGGGCATCACCGCCGTGATCCGGTTGGCGGAGGCGAGCCTGGCCGCCTGGAGCATGGTCAGGAGCTCCCAGAGGTGATTGTTCGTCTCCAGCCCGTGGCACGACTGGACGACAAAGACGTCCGCGCCGCGAATCGACTCGCGGTACCGGCAGTACGTCTCGCCGTTGGCGAACGTCTTCAGTTCGACGTCACCGAGCTCGATGTTGAGCTGGTCGGCGATCTTGCCGGCCAGGACCGGGTTCGAGCGACCGGAGAAGAGCATGAGCTTTCCGGACGGTCCCCGCTCGATCCAGCGGCCACGCTCGCCGCGAGGCTGCGGGGTGGGCTCGGGCGGCAGCTCCAGCCCGGGCAAGGCGAGCTCAGTCGCGTCCACGGAGATACCCCTCCTTTGTCACCTGCCGTGCGCGCGCGACGGCAAGGGAGTCGGGCGGCACGTCGTCGGTCACGTACGAGCCGCCTCCGATCCACGCGCCGTCGCCGATGGTCACCGGGGCCTCGAAACCATTGTGAATGCCGGTCCTGACGTTTCGCCCGATCGTCGTGCGGCCCTTGGGCTGCCCGGGCTCGTGGGGAAAGTTTGCCGTGATGGCGCCGGCGCCGATATTCGTTCCCTCCCCGATGTCGGCGTCGCCGACGTAGGAGAGATGCGGCACTTTTGTTTCTTCCCCGATGCGGGAATTCTTGATCTCTACGAACGTACCCGCCTTGGAGCCCCGCTCGAGGACGGTGCCGGGCCGCAGGTAGCAGAAGGGCCCGACGAGGACGTCCGGCCCGACCTCGGCGTCGACGGCAACGACGTGCGGCCCGATCTCGGCACCGGCGCGCACGATGGTGCGGCCGCGGAGGATCGTGAAGGGATGGATGACAGCGTCCGCCTCGATTTCGACGTCCGGCTCGATCCAGGTCGAGGCGGGATCGACCACAGTCACGCCCGCTTCCATGTGGCCTTGGACGATCCGGTCGCGGAGCTGCGCTCCTGCTACTGCGAGGTCGGCCCTGGTGTTCACGCCTTCGCCGGCACGGGGGTCCCCCGCACGGTACACCGATGCGGGTCGCCCGTCATCCACGAGCAGGCGGACCGCGTCCGTCAGATAGATCTCGCCCTGGACGTTGTGCGCCTCGATGCGTCCGAGCGCCCCCCAGAGAGCATCCGCGTCGAAGACGTAGATGGAGGAGTTGAGCTCGCGCACGGCCAGCTCCTCCGGGTCCGCGTCGCCCGCCTCCACGATCGCCCGCAGATGCCCTTCCGTGTCGCGAAGGACACGACCGTAGGTACCCGGATCTTCGAGCTCGAAGGACATGACCGTCGCCGCGGCCCCCTCGGCGCGGTGCGTCTCGAGCAGCGCGCTCAGGTCGGTGCCTGAGAGAAGCGGCGCGTCGCCGGCAAGGACGAGCACGTCGCCCGAGAACCCCTCGAGGGCGGGACGCGCCGCGGCGGCGGCGTCGCCGGTCCCGCGCGGCTCCTCCTGCACGGCGAGGACGGCGCCCTCCGGGAGCGTCCCCTCGAGCTCCTGTCTCGATTCCGGCGACGTGACAACGACGAGCGGGCTCGGCTCGACCTCCAGCGCGGCCTGGACGGCCCAGTCGACCAGGCGCCGGCCCAGGAGCGGGTGCAGATGCTTGACGCGGCGCGACTTCATGCGCCTGCCGAGGCCTGCTGCCATCACGACCGCTGCCAGTGGAGTGGAGCTCACGGGCGAATGATTATGGCTGGGGCGGGAGGATTCGAACCTCCGGTCACGGGACCAAAACCCGTTGCCTTACCACTTGGCTACGCCCCACTGCGAACAGCCTACTGCCGCCGGTCGAGGAGGAGCATCGCGAGGAGCGCGAGCGCCATCAGGACGAGCACGATGATCGCCACGAACTTGACGACCTCCCAGAGGATGGGCACGACCACCGCGATGAGCTGAGACACGGCGAGCGTCCAGGAGACCTCCCGCACGGTCTGGAAGCGGGCGCGGCGGCCGACGAAGAAATGGAACGCGACCGCGAGCACGGCGGCGCCGAGCACCCAGAACCAACCGAGCCCGCCCAGGAGGACGAGCAGCGTCTCGACGACGCCGATGAGGAGGGCGATCCGCAGGCGCCGCGGCCGCAGCCAGCGGCCCGTGCGGCTCTCGCCCTGCTCGATAACGGGGTAGGTGGTCACCGCTTTCGACGTTACCAAACGGGCGCGGCGATCCAGGTGGCCGCCCGGCGCCGGACTGCGCGGGTCGCCGCGCGGGCCTGCTCGAGGCGATGGAAGAGCCCGTAGACGGCCGGGCCGGCGCCGCTCACGTCGGCGCGGAAGGCGCCCGCCGCACGCAGCTCGTCGGCAAGCTCGCGGCCGCCGCCGGCTAGGGCGAGATCGTTGAGGGGGAAGGCCCCGAAGTCGCGCGGACGGCGAACTGCGGCCAGCGCCTCGAGGAGCGTTCGCCGCCGCTCCTCGAAGCCGGGGCCGCCGCCCAGCTCGTCGAAGCGCTGATACACGGCGGCCGTCGACCCCTTGGCTAACCGGCGTGGCAGCGCGACCAGGATCCAGTAGTCCTGCGGGAGCTCGAGCGGCGTGAGGCGCTCGCCCGCCCCCTCCGCAAGCTGGGGCCCGGGCTCGAGAAAGAAAGGGACGTCCGCGCCGAGGCCAAAGGCGAGGGCGGCCAGCCTCTGCGCGGAGAGCGGCGTAGGCAGCGTCTCGTTCGCAAGCCGCAGGGCCGTCGCTGCGTCCGAGCTGCCGCCGCCGAGCCCTCCCGCGACCGGAATGCTCTTGGCGATGCGAACGCGCCACGCAGGCGCGGCGCCGACATCCTCCGCGAGGCGCTCGAGCCCGGAACGGACGAGCGTGTCGTCCCGGAAGCCCTCGACGGAGAGGGCAGGTGCGGATTCGAGCTCGATCCGGTCGCAGATGTCGACCCGCTGGAGCACGGTGGCAACGTCGTGGAGGCCGTCGGCCCGCCGCGGCCCGACGACGAGCGCGAGGTTGATCTTTGCCGGAGCCGGGAGGGGCCTCATGCGAGCGCTTCCACAAAACGCGGGAAGTCCTCCGGCGGAAGCTCCTGGGCTCTCACGCCGGGCGCACGGCCGACCTCGGCGAGGGCCGCGACCGCCCGCTCGCGGCTCGCGAGCCCGCTGAGCTCCAGCGAGTTGGCTAGGGTCTTGCGGCGGTGGGCGAAGGCGGCTTGCACGACCTCCTTGACAGAAGCGAGCTCGGTGCCCCAGGCCCGCCGGCGGCGGAAGGCAACCAGCGCCGACTCGACGTTCGGCGGGGGGCGGAAGCACGTGCGGGCTACCGCGCGGAAGCCCGTCCGCTCGGTCGTGAGCTGGACGAGCACCGAGACGGCGCCGTAGGCCCTCGTGCCCGGCGCGGCGAAGAAGCGGTCGCCGACCTCGCGCTGCACCATCACGCACCAGAGGCCTACCGTCGGCGCGCCGAGGCTCTCGACGACGAACGGCGTGGCGATGCTGTAGGGGAGGTTGGCGACGACCTTGCTCGGCGCCGGATCGAGCCCGTCGAGCGGGACGGCCAACGCATCTGCGAAGACGAGCTCCACGTTCTCGTGGCCGGCGAGGCGCTCGCCGAGGTGCGGCTCGAGGCTCCGGTCGAGCTCGATTGCATGCACGCGCGCGACCCGGTCGGCGAGGTAGCGTGTGAGCACCCCGAGGCCGGGACCGACCTCGAGCACGACGTCCTCCGCTCCGAGCTCGGCGAAGCGCCCGATGACGCCCAGGATGTTCTCGTCGACGAGAAAGTGCTGCCCGAGCTCGCGCTTCTGCGAGAAGGGGACGCTCATGGGCCGTCCTTCGGCCGATGAGCGGGGGGAGGGTGTGTGAGGGAACCGGGAGGTTCCCTCACTGTGTCAAAGAAGGGGGCACGTGGGGGGAACACGGTTTCCCCCACGGGAGCGAGCCGAAGGCGAGCGACGCTCATGTCGTGGGGAGGCCGAAGGCTGCAGCTGCGTTCGTTTCGATCGTCCGCTCGAGCTCGTCCACACCGTCCCCGCGTTCCTCCGCAAGGGCCGCGAGGGTGTGAAGAACGTGCGCGGGCTCGTTCGGTCGGCCGCGAACGGACTGGGGCGCGAGGTAGGGGGTGTCGGTCTCGGCGAGGAGGCGATCGGCGGGCACGCGCGCCGCCGCCCAGCGGAGCTCGCCGGCCTTCGGGTACGTGACGTTGCCTGCGAAGGACACGTACCAGCCTTGGTCGAGGGCCGGCTCGAGCAGCTGCATGGAGGAGAAGCAGTGGAGGATCACGGGCCGGCCAACGGCGACCCCGGCGAGCGCGGCCGCCGTGTCCGCCGCGGCGGCCCGGGAGTGGACGACCACCGGCTTGTCGAGCTCGGCCGCGAGCTCGAGCTGCGCGCGGAAGAACGCCGCCTGGCGGTCGCGGGGTGCGTAGTCGCGGAAGTAGTCCAGCCCCGTCTCCCCGACTGCAACGGCTCGGGGGTGGCCGAGCAGGCTGCGGAGCTCGGCTAGGTCTGTGCCGGTCGCCTCGCCGGCCTGGTGGGGGTGGATGCCGAGTGCGGCGTAAACGCCGTCTTCCCGCTCGCAGAGCCCCAGGGTGGCTCGGCAGGAGTCGATTCCCGTTCCCACCGAGATCACCGGGGAGACCCCGGCCGCCCGGGCGCGCTCCAGCACCCCGGCTGCGTCGTCGCAGGCGTCGAGGTGCGCGTGCGTGTCGATCACGCTGCGGCGGCGGCGGCCTGTTCCATGCGAGCGTGCTCCTCTGCCACGACGCTCTCAGGATCGAGCTTCCGGAAGAGCGGCCCCGGCTTCCGAAGCTGTTGCCCGGCCGGAAGCTCGCTCGGCCTCCAGCGGCCGACCCACGCGTCGTAGTCGCCTGTGAGCACCTCGTGGGTGCTGCCGTCGTCCTCCGTTTCTTCGCGGAACTCGAGCGGCCCCGCGATCATGCCCTCGTACCCCAGGAGCTCGTGCAGCGTCTGGGAGCTGAAGGGGAGGAACGGGGTCAGGAGAGTCTTCAGGCTGTCGACGACGCGGAGCGTCACGAAGAGGACGGTCCCGGCGCGTTCCCGGTCGTGCTCGAGCGACGTCCAGGGGGCCTGTTCGCTGAAGTACTGGTTGCCGACGGTCGCGAGCCGCATCACTTCCGCGAGCGCAGCCTTGAACCGGGCGTGCTCGATCGCGCGACCTACGGTGTCGAAGCCCGTTTCGACTGCCTCGATCACCGCTCGATCGGCCTCCGTGAGAGGGCCGGGCTCGGGCACGGAGCCGAAGTTCCGGTACGCGCTCGTGAGCGTTCGGTTGACGAGGTTGCCCCAGTTGGCCAGAAGCTCGTCGTTGTTCCTCCGGACGAACTCGGCCCACGTGAAGTCGGTGTCCTGGGTCTCGGGCCCGGCCGCGATCAGGAAGTAGCGCAGGGGATCGGGGTCGTAGCGCGAGAGGACCTCGTGCACGTAGATGACGATTCCGCGACTCGAGCTGAACTTCTGCCCCTCCATCGTGAGGAACTCACTCGCGACCACGTCGTAGGGAAGCTGGAGCTCTCCCCGTCCCGCACCGAACTCACCGCCCGCCCCGTAGCCGAGGAGCAGGCTCGGCCAGATCACGGTGTGGAAGACGATGTTGTCCTTGCCCATCACGTAGTAGTGGCGGGCGTCGGGGTTCTGCCACCACTCGCGCCACGCGTCCGGCTCGCCTCGGTTCGCCGCCCACTCGATGCTCGCGGAGAGATACCCGATGACCGCGTCGAACCAGACGTAGACCCTCTTGTCGTCTCGCTCCGCGTAGCCGGGTACGGGGATCGGGACACCCCAGTCGAGATCGCGCGTGATCGGACGAGGCTTCAGGTCGTCGAGGAGCTTGAGAGAGAAGTTGCGAACATTCGGGCGCCAGTGACCCTGCGCCCCGATCCACTCGCCCAGCCGCTCCCGGAACGCGGGGAGGTCGAGGAACAGGTGCTCGGTGTCCCTGAAGACGGGCGGCTCGCCGTCCGTGCGCGAACGGGGCTCGATGAGATCAGCGGGATCGAGCTGGCGACCGCAGTTCTCGCACTGGTCCCCCCGCGCGTGGGGATAGCCGCAGTACGGGCACGTGCCTTCGATGTAGCGGTCGGGCAACGTGTGGCCGGTGGTGGCCGAAAACGCTCCTCTCGTCGTCTGCTCGAAGATGTAGCCGCGGTCGTAGAGCGTGCGGAAGACGTCCTGCGTGACGCGGTAGTGATTTCGCGTCGTCGTGCGCGTGAAGAGGTCGTAGGAGAGCCCGAGGTCCCTGAGGTCTTCACGGATGACGCGGTTGAAGCGGTCGGCGAGCTCCCGCGGGGACACACCCTCCTCGTCCGCGGCGACCATGACCGGCGTGCCGTGCTCGTCCGTGCCGCTGACCATGAGGACCCGGCTGCCCTTCAGACGGTGATAGCGGGCGAGGACGTCGGACGGAACACCGAATCCGGCCACGTGCCCAATGTGGCGGGGACCGCTCGCGTAGGGCCAGGCGACGGCGACGAGGATGCGATCGGGCTCGGGATAGGTCATGCGCGGCCATCATACGGACGCGCCCGATACCCTTCGGCAAGCCTGTTTCGAACGGAAGGGGTTGGGAAGTCACACTAGGAAAGGGCCGGCAGGCTTGCGGACAGAGACCCGTCCGGCCCCTGAACGACGGGGGGTGCGATAACGATGAGCGCAGCCCGGCGCTCGAAACGAGTTGCAAGAACGAGCGGGATCGTCCGGCACATCGACGAGCTCGGACGCATCGTCATCCCGATCGAGATCCGCAAGCGGTTCGGCCTGTCCGAGAAGGATCCGCTCGAGATCTCGGTCAAGAACGAGAGCATCGTCCTCAGCAAGCCGAGCTGGCTGTGCGTCTTCTGCGGCAGGGCGACCGCCGTCGAGGAGCACCGCGGAAGAGCGGTCTGCCGCGAGTGCATCGCCGAGCTCGCGGCGGCGTACGACTAGGGCTGCCCGCCCTGCGAGAGCGAGCGCGAGTGCCGCGCCCGCAGCGACGGCGACCTCGAGGCCGCGCAGCCCGGACCGACTTTCGTCGGCCTCGGAAGGCACGGCGGCAACCCTCGGGGTCGACGCAGGCGTCCCTTCGGGCTCGGAGGCGGAGGCGGGAGTCCTGCCCTCTCCGCCTGCATCGAGGCCGCGGCCGCGCCTGCCCTCGGGCATGTGCGCCTCCGGCACGGCGGTCGGGGCTTCCTCCGCCGCCGGCGGTGTACCTCCCACCGGCGCGGACCAAGTCCCGGCCGGAGCAGGCTCCTTCGCGGTGAGAGGCGGCGTGACGACGGGCTTCGGCTCGGGGGGCCGCACCGACGGAGGCCGCGCTGCCTGGGCAGCCGGCTCCTGTGCGGGGAGGGGCTGCGCCGGCTGGGCGGGAGGCATCGGTGCCGGCTCAGCCGCCGGCTGGGCGGCGGGTGCGGGCACCGCCACAGGCTTCGGCTCGGGCTGCGACTTCGGCTCACGCGCCGCCGGCACGACCTCGGCCGCGGGAGGCACGGGCTCGGCCGGAACGGTCGGAACCGACGTAGGCTCAGGGGTGGGAGCAGGCACAGGCTCCGACGCGGGCTCACCCGCGCGCGCCGGGAGGAGCCCGAGCGGATCGAGGTAGCCGGTCGGGTCGGCGGTCAGCCGAACGCCGAGGTGCACGTATGGGATCGCGTGCTCGGGGTCTCCGCTCGGGCCAACCGTCCCGAGGGCGTCACCCTCGGAGACGGCGGCGCCGGTCGCGACCGCGATCGAGCCGAGATGGACGAGGGTGACCGAGTAGCCGTCCTCCGTGCGAACGGTGACCGTCCGGCCTCCGCTCGGCACCGTCCCGGCGAAGCTGACGGTACCGCCTTCAGGCGCGTGCACCGGCTCGCCGGCGGGAGTGCCGACGTCGATGCCGCGATGCTGTCCCGCGGCGTAGGGATCGTCCCCGAGGACGAAGGGTCGTAGCACCGGCCCGTCAACGGGCCAGGTCCAGGCGAGCGCGGGCGACACGCCGACCTGGAGCGCGACCAAGACCGGAAGCAGGGCGACCACGCGCTTCATTGCCTGCCTCCTTGTTGTCAGTTTTGCGAACGCGCAACCTAGCAGAGCGAGCGGGCGTTGTCAATTTTGACTACAGAGACGTTCGATACAGGCGGTTCCGGGGGAGTCCGGTCAGGCGAGCGACGACGTCCGACGCGCGGCGACGGGGGAGCCCTTCGGCGACGAGGTCGGCGACGGCCGCGATTGCGTCCGGCTCGCGATCGTCCCCGGCATCGGTCGCCCGACCACCGCCGATCACGAGCGTGACCTCGCCCTTCGGGGGCTCGCGGAACCGCTCCGCGAGCTCCTGCGCAGATCCCCGCACGACCTCCTCGAAGCGCTTGGTCAGCTCCCGGCAGACGGCGACGGGGCGGTCGGGATCGGCCCGCGCCAGGCTTGCGAGGCTCGCCGGGAGGCGGCGCGGCGACTCGAAGGAGACGACAGGCCAGCTCCAGGCTCGGAGCTCCGCCCAGAGCTCGGCGAGCTCAGCCTCCCCTCGCGGCAGGTAGCCGAGAAACGTGTAGCGCTCGCCCACCAACCCGCTCGCGACGAGCGCCGTCTCCACCGCCGACGGCCCCGGAAGCACGACCACCTCGACGCCCCGCTCGAGCGCAGCCGCGATGAGGCGCGCGCCCGGATCGTTCACTCCCGGGAGCCCGGCGTCGCTCGCCAGGGCGATCCTGTGCCCCGCTTCGAGGCGCGGGAGCAGCTCCGCCGTTCGCCGCGCTTCGTTGTGCCGGTGGAGGCTTGTGAGCCGCGCGCGAACGCCGTGTCGGTCGAGGAGCACGCGCGTCCGCCGCGTATCCTCGCAGAGCACGAGATCGGCCTGGGCCAGCTCGCGGAGCGCGCGCAGGGTGACGTCCTCGAGGTTTCCGATCGGGGTCGGGCAGACGACGAGCGGCATCAGCCGCGCGCGGCGCGGAGCGCTTCGTGACCGACGAGGGCCGCGCCGATCAGGCCCGCCTCGACGCCGAGCTGCGCGGGCACGATGCGCACGAGGTCCCGGGCCGGAGTGAGGGAGCACTCGGCGACGACACGGCGCGCCGGCTCGAACAGGAGATCCCCAGCGCGCGAGAACCCCCCGCCCACGACGACGAGCTCGGGGTTGAACACGTTGACGAAGTTCGCGATCGCGACTCCCAGCCAGGTGCCCACCTCATCGAGAACGGAGCGCGCGTCGCCCGGCCCCGCCTGGGCCAGCTCGACCGCAAGCCGCGCATCTACCGTGCGGCCCTCGGCGGCCGCGCGTCCGAGATCACCGTCCGGACGCTCGCGCGCCCGCCGCTCCGCGAGCGTGTCCGCAGCGGTGCCGGAGACGAGTGACTCCAGGTGTCCCCTCCCGGGGCAAGTCCCCTGGCACGGGGGACCGTCCGCGTCGATCGTGATGTGGCCGAGCTCGGCTGCTGCTCCGACGGCCCCGCGGTAGAGCTCGCCGTCCAGGATCAGGCCCCCTCCCACGCCTGTGCCGAGCGTGAGCATGATCATGTGCCGGCTGCCGCGCCCGGCGCCGAAGCGGTGCTCGGCGAGGGCGGCCGCATTCGCGTCGTTCTCGATCCTCACGGGAACGCCGAACCTGCTTCGGAGGTCGTCGCGCAGGTCGACGTCGGCGACCGGGATGTTGACCGAGGAAACCGCGCGCCCGACCCGCTGGTCGATCGCCGACGGGATCCCGACGCCGAGGGCCGCAAGACCCTCGCCGGCCAGCTCCTCGATCGCTGCCTCGACCTGCTCGAGAACGGTTTCCTCGCTCCTCACATCGGTCGACCGGACCGTGCGCCGGACGACGACGCCCTCGCGGTCGACGACCCCGGCGAGGCAGCTTCGTCCCGCCGAGGTCGAGGCCGATGACGTCTTGGGCGCTCACGTCGCTGGCTACGATAGTCGGTCGCTGTGGCACCCAAGGACAAGCCGTACCGCGTCTACCGGGGCGGGCGTGCCAAGGGCCCGATCCGCCCGGAGAGCACGAAGACCTCGCGTCGCGGAACAGACGGACGCGAGCCGTACGCGGGCCGGCCGGCCCGGCCGAAGCGCCGCGGCCGCCGCTGGCTCAAGATCGGCCTGCTCGTCTTCCTGCTCGCGCTCGCGCTCGTCGTCACCTGGGCGGTCCTCGGCTACCTCGCCTTCCGGAGCGGCGTCCAGGAGGCGAACGACCGGCTCGATCCCCGCGTCGAGAACGTCCTGGCGCCCCAGGAGGGGTCGCTCCTCTCCAACCCGAGCACGATCCTGGTGCTCGGCACCGACGAGGGGCCGGGCCGCGAGGGCCCGTTCCGCACCGACGCGATGCTCGTCGTCCGCACGGACCCGGACGAGAACCGGATCGCCGTCCTGTCGATCCCGCGTGACCTGCGCGTGGAGATCCCCGGACAGGGGGCGGACAAGGTCAACGCCGCCCACGCGTTCGGCGGGCCGAGGCTTGCCGTTCGCACGGTGGAGAACCTCACCGGCCTGGGCATCAACCACGTCGTCGTCCTCGACTTCGACGACTTCAAGGAGGTCATCGACGCGCTGGGCGGAATCACCGTGAACGTCGACAAGCCCATCCTCTCGAACAAGTTCGACTGCCCATACGCGACGCAGGCCCGCTGCGACCGCTGGCCGGGCTGGCGCTTCCCCCAGGGCCAGCAGGAGCTGGACGGAAGGAAGGCGCTCGTCTACGCGCGCGTGCGCGAGAACCAGCTCGATCCGGCCGACAACGACATCACGCGCGGCGGACGCCAGCAGGAGGTGCTGCAGGCGACGGCCGACGAGATCACGAGCTTCGGTACCTTCCTGCGCATGCCGTTCATCGGCGACGAGCTCGTGAAGCCCCTGGCCACGGACTTGTCCGCCAACGAGCTCATCCAGCTCGGGTGGGTCAAGTACCGGACGCCGGAAAGCGGGACGATCCGCTGCCGCCTCGGCGGAACGATCGCGAACATCGGCGGCCAGTCCGTCATCCTCGGGAGCGAGGAGAACGTGTCCGTGATCTCCATGATCACCGGCGAGACCGCGCCACAGCCGCCTCGCCCGGGAACGGGTCTCTTCGGGCCGGGCTGCCTGCCCGGCTAGCGGGCCTCCTAGGAGGACTCGGCCGCTGCCTTCTTCTCCGAGGCTGCCTTCTTCTCCCCGGAATCGGCCTTCTTCTCCCCGCTCTCGCCGCCCGCCGAGTCGCCGTCTTGGGAGGTCCCGCGCCGGTTCCCCCGCCCGTAGTCCGTCGAATAGAAGCCGGAGCCCTTGAAGTGGATCGCGGCCGGATAGAGGACCTTCGTGACCGGGCTGGCGCCGCAGATCTGGCACTCTGATGCCGGCGGGTCGGTCATCCGCTGGAAGAGTTCGAAAGTGTGCCCTCGTGGGCAGCGGTACTCGTAAATCGGCATCGTAGAGAAGGGCCGCGTTTGCAGGGAGAGATGCTAGCAGGGGAGACGGCCGCCTCCGGCACTCGCGCCGAGAGAGTGCCAGCGCCTTCCGCCCGCTCCGGGCCGGCGGCGCGCGCGCTCGCCGGCTACCGGCTCGGCGTCGCAGCCATCACGGCGGCCGCCGGCCTGTTCCTCCTCCTGCGCCTGACGGTCTGGCCGCCGCACGAGGACGAGACCCTCGTCTTCTTCGTGAGCCGGCGTCCGCTGGGCGAGCTCCTGGAGACGGTCCTGGGTGACCGGGGCGGCGCCCCGCTCCACTTCGTGCTCGCCCACCTCGCTCTCTTCGCGGACGAGAGCCTGACCGCGCTCCGGGTCCTCTCGGCGGTCCTGGCCGTGGCCAGCATCCCTCTGATCGCGGCGCTCGTAGCCCGCCTGGTCGACCGGCGCACGGCGCTCCTCGCGGCGCTGCTCTCCGCCGCGAGCTGGATGCTCCTCTTCCACGGGGTCTACGCGCGGATGTACGGCCTCTTCCTGTTCACGAGCGTCCTCTCGTTCCTTCTCCTCGTGCGCGCCGTCGAGCGCGGGAGCGCGTGGCGCTGGACGGCCTGGGCCGCTGCGAGTCTCGCCCTGGTCGCAACCCAGCCCTACGGCGCCCTCGCGCTCGGGGCGCAGGCGCTCTGGATCGGCCTCGTGCGCCTGCGGCGACCCCTCGGCCTGCACGGGCCGCTCCTCGCGTTCGGCGCCGTGCTCCTCCTCGCGGCGCCACTCTGGCGGACGTACCTGCACCTGGCCTCGCGCTTCGACGTCGGCGTCGGAGAGGGGGGTGACTCGGAGCTCGGGTCGCTCGACGTGCTCGGCTACTTGTGGCGGGCGGTCGAGGACTTCACGGCCGGGTGGGAGCTCGTGGCCGTTCCCGCCGCGCTCGTCGCGCTCGCCGGCCTGGTCGCGCTCGCGCGGAGGCGGCCGGAGGCAGCGCTCCTCGTGGCCGCAGTCGCCCTGGTTCCCGCCCTGGCGCTGCTCGTCTCCCGCTCAGGCTCCGGGCTCCACCTCGAGTCCCGCCATCTGATCTTTGTCCTTCCCTTCTTCGCCGCGGCGCTCGCGGCCGGGCTCCTCGAAGTCGCGCGGCGGGCGCGGAGGGCCGGGCCGCTCCTGCTCGCGCTCGGCGTCGCGGGCCTCGTGGCCGCCCAGCTCGCCTGGGGGTGGACGAAGACGCCCTGGCTCTACGGCGGCGAGCCGGCGGCCCGGGAGCAGGCGCGGGCGGAGGCGGCCGCCTGGCTCGCGTCCACGTCGCGGGCGGACGACGTCCTCTTCGGTTACGAGCCGACATACCTCGACGCCTGGGGACAGGGAGCGCCTTTCGGGGCGCTCTTCGTCCCGCGCGCCGACCCGGCCCTCGCCCTGGAGACGCTGCAGGAGGCTGGCGGGCCCCTCGGCCGCGGCGTGTGGGTGCTCGATGCCTCCGACGAGCTCGACCGGCGGCGGGAGCGCTTGCAAGTGGCCGAGCGCACGCCCGGGGCCGGGTTCGAGGCGCGCGCCTTCGGCCCGTTCCTCGTCCTCCGCACGGAGCAGCCTGAGGGCAGCGTCTCGGCGTTCCTCCACGACACGATACGGGTCGAGCTGATGGCGCAGGAGATGGAGATCGGCGACGCGTGGGTCAACCTGGGAACGGCGACGGGGGCGCTCGAGCTCCTCGCTGAGCGCGGCTACCGTTTGTCGGCGGCTTCCCGCTCGACGACCTCGCGGTAGCAGGGCGCCTGCTCGAAGGCGGCGAGCCCGTCCGGCGTGTCGCGCCTCGCGGGCTCGCGCTTCACCTTCATGCGCCCCGCGGCAGCCGCGCCCGCGAGGCTGCCGACAAGGCCGCCGATGAGGAAGCTCCGCACGCGCCTGCCGCGATCGCCGTCCATCCCTGCGATTGTAGGCTCGACGCGTGATCTGCACGCTCGGCGACCTGCTTCTCGACGTCATTGTGCGCCTGGAAGGCCCGATCGCGGAAGATACGGACACCTATGGGCGCACGCGCGTGGGAGTGGGCGGGCAGGCCGCGAACGTGGCGGCGTGGGTCGTCGCGCTGGGCGGCTGCGCGCGCTACGTCGGGAAGCGCGCCCGCGATCCGGCCGGCCGCGTGCTCGGCCAGGAGCTCTCCGCCCGCGGCGTCGAGCTCGCCGGCCCCGTGGAGGAGCTGGGCACGGGCACGGTCGTCTCCGTCGCCACCCCGGACGGCGCACGGACGATGCTGAGCGACCGCGGCGTTGCCGTCGCGCTCCGGCCGGACGAGCTGGACCCTGCGTGGCTCGAGGGCTGTGAGCGGCTGCACTTGCCCGGGTACAGCCTCGTGCAGGAGCCGATCCGCGGGGCCGCGCTGGCAGCTGCGGAGCTCGCGCCTCGAGTCAGCGTCGATCTCTCCTCGACGACGGCGATCGAGACGGCCGGCGTCGCCGCCTTCCGCACTCTCCTCTCGGCGCTGGGCCCGGACCTCGTTTTCGCCAACGAGGACGAGGCGGAGCTCGCTGGCCCACTCGACGCCGAGACGGTCGTCGTCAAGCTCGGCCCGCGCGGCTGCCTCGTTCGCACGGGTGGGCGCGAGGAGGCATACCCGGCGGAACCTGCGGACGTCGTCGACACGACCGGGGCAGGCGATGCTTTCGCGGCCGGCTTCCTCCTCGGCGGGCCGGAGCTCGCCCTGCAGGCCGCCGCCCGCTGCGTCGCCACCATGGGCGGGATGCCCTGAGTCGATGGCCGACCTGTTTCGCATGCACCCGGAGGTGCGCGCCGCGCTCGAGGCCCGTCGCCCGGTGGTCGCGCTGGAGACGACCCTCGTCTCGCACGGCTTTCCGCGCGGGGAGGGCGCGGTGGTGGGAGCCGAGGCTGAGCGCCGCGTCCGCGCGGCGTGGGCGGTACCGGCGACGATCGGGGTCGTCGACGGCGTCATCCTCGTCGGCCTGACCGAGGAGGAGCTGGAGCGTTTTGGAGACACCCCGGACGCGCGTAAGGTCGGCCCGCGTGACCTGGCCGCCTGCGCGGCGCAGGGGGCACTCGGGGCCACGACGGCGGGCGGAACGCTCGCGGTCTGCCGCGCCGTCGGGATCGGCTTCTTGGGGACGGGCGGCATCGGCGGCGTCCACCGCGGCTGGGCCGGGAGCGCCGACATCTCCGCCGACCTCGCCGAGCTCGCCCGCACCGAGGCGCTCGTCGTCGCGTCGGGCGCCAAGTCGTTCCTCGACGTGCCCGCCACCGCCGAGCTCCTCGAGTCAATCGGGATCCCGGTCCTCGGCTGGCACACCGACGAGCTCCCGCTCTTCTACCGGAGCGAGGGCGGCCCGCGCGTATCCGCCCGTGTGGACACGGCGGCGGACGTCGCCCGCATCGCCCAGTACCACTGGCGGCTCGGCCGCCACTCTGCTCTTCTCCTAGCGCGGCCCCCCGACGACAGCCTCGACGTCGAGCCGCTCATCGAGGAGGCCGTCGCCGAAGCCAACCGGCAGCGCGTCGGCGGGCAGGACCTGACCCCGTTCGTGCTCGCGTACCTGCACGAGGCGAGCGGGGGCAAGACGCTCGAGGCAAACAGGAAGCTCATCGTCGAGAACGCGGCGCTGGCCGCCGAGGTGGCCGTCGCGTACTCGCAGCTCGAGTGACAGAGTGGATTTAAGGGCGCCGTAAGCCGGCAGCGCTAGCCTGGGCAGCAGTGAGGCGGATCCTCCTGCTCGCCCTCCTCGCCGCCGCGCTGGCTCCCGCGTGCGGCGGGTCCGAGCCCGAAGCGCAGGAGCCCGCCCAGCCGCCGGAGACGGCGACCTCGGCGCCGACGACGATCGAGGCCGCGCCGCCAGTGCCCCCGCCTCCCCCACCGCCTCCGCCCCCGGCCGCGAAGCCCAAGCCGAAGGCCCCGCCGGGCACTCCCGCCTTCGTCGCCGGCTACTGGAGCTGGCCCAAGCTGAACCAGGCCCCCATTCCGCGGCGGGACTCCGACCCCCACGAGGGAACGAAGAACGTCTACGCATCCAAGCCCCAGCGCGCCGACGGCCGCTTCCCGAACGGGACGATCGTGGTCAAGGAGGCGGTGCGGCCGGGCGCCGACTTCATCGGCCTCATCGCCGTCATGCGCAAGCGCCGCGGCGCCGATCCCAAGCACAACGACTGGGTCTTCGTCGAGTTCACGCGCGAGGCGGAGTCCGCGCGCTTCGGAGAGATTGCGAGCGGCTCCGTCTGCTGGAGCTGCCACGTGGGCGCGCAGGAGAGCGACTACGTCTTCACGGCGGCCGGCTGAGCCGCCGCGAAGGTCTACTCGTCCAGGCGCTCGATGGCGACGATGTCCTCGGCCGCAAACGGTACGTCGCCGGCCGAGGCCCAGCCCACGATGTCGCCGCTGGGGAGGATCGCCACGGGCTCGATCACGCTCCCGTCCCGGAGGAGGATGCGGGTCTGATGCGCGCCCCAGGCATCCTGGGGCCACGCCGCCACCTCGGCGGCCAGCCAGTCAGGCAGCCGCGGCGGCTCGGAAGCCACCTACTCGGTGAGGAGCTCGAGCAGGGCGTCAACCTCGAGCATCTCGTACGACTGTGTGTGCACGCTCCCCCGCGCGCCCAGCGCGATCGAGACCTTCGCGATCACCGAAGCGTCCGCGGCCTCGACGATGTTCACGAAGTCGTGCGGCCCGAGGAGAAACCACTGGTGGAGGACGGTCGCCCCCAGCTCCTCCACGTCCTTGTTCACCTCGCCGACGCGCGCCGGATTGGCGCGCAGGGTCTGGAGGCCCTGCTCGCTCAGGGTGGACAGCATCAGGTACTTGGGCATCCTCGCTCCTCGCTCAGTTGGCCGGGCGAGAATAGCGCCCGGCGCATTTAGATGGTTGATCGGAAAGTGCCACGGTTTCCGGTCAATTTCCGATCAAGCATCTAGGCCGACGGCGGTGCGCGGCCGGCCACCCTGGTCCGCTGGTCGAAGTAGAGAACGCTGAGGCCGAGGAAGAAGAAGGGGGCGAGGACGAATTGCGCGAGGAGCGCGGCAACGGTACGGCTGTTGTCGGCGAACCCGACGAGGGCGCCGCCGAGGACGATCGCGACGAGGAAGTTGATGAGCAGGAGCGCCGCGGCGACACCGGCCGCATGCACGTACTCGGCCTTTGCGAGGACGACCGTACGTTCCAGCGCGTAGGCGACGCTCGCGAGCCAGCCGGGCCGCGCCTCGTCACGCTCGGTCACCGCGACCGGTACGGCAAAGCCGGTGAGCCCGAGCCACAGAGCGGCGAGGATGAGGAGCAGTAGGTAGGTGCTGGCGAGCACGAAGGGCACCCCCACGACGAACGCGAGCACAGCGAGGACGGGCAGCCGAACGGCCACCTGCGCCCAGGCCTCGCGGAACGAGTCTCCGGCGACGAGGCGCGTCGCCGCCCCGTAGGTAACGACGACCATGAACGAAGCGGCCGTGTAGTAGACGACCGGGTGGACGGCCCCCGCCGCGGCGAGGACGAGCGTGTAGAGAGCGCCCAGCGCGAGCGCCGCCCGGACGCGCTGCCGGTAGACGTGGACGGTCTCGGCGAGGACTTCGGCGAGTCTGAGGGGACGTTCGACCGGGCCGTTCACGCGCGGAACCGTAGCCGCGTGACGCCGAGGGGCGGGCCCCAGGGAGGCGCTCCCGGGACGCGCTTCGTCCGAATCGCTTGTGTTCCACACGCACAAGCCGCCGAGAGGGATCCGGCGCGGGAGGTTCCACGGTAGACCTGGGTCTCTTCGCGCGCAGGAGTTTGTGCGCGTGAAACACAAGGGAACCGTGAGAGGCGCGAGGCATGGCGTGCCGTCCGGGCGGAGCCTTTGCGGCGGAACGCGGCCTTTGCAGCGGAGCCCGCGGAAGGCTTCTAGAGCGCTGCGGCGGGCTCGGGAGCGGCCGCCTTTTCGAAGACGAGCTCGCCGTCGCGCACATCCACGCGCACCGTGTCGCCCTCGGAGAAGTCGCCCTCGAGCAGGCGCAGCGCGAGGGGGTTCTCCACGAGTCGCTGGAGCGCGCGCTTGAGCGGTCGCGCGCCGTACGTGGGGTCCCAGCCCGCCTCGGCGACGTGCTCCTTCGCCGCGTCGGTCAGGTCGAGGCCGAGCCCGCGCTCGGCCAAACGGGCGCGCAGCTCCTCGAGCTGGAGCTCGACGATCTCGCCCAGCTGCTCGCGGGTGAGGGGCTGGAACTGGACGATCTCGTCGATCCGGTTGAGGAACTCCGGACGGAAGACCTCGCGCATCGCCTCCGGCGTGCGTAGGTTCGAGGTCATGATGATCACGGTGTTGCGGAAGTCGACCGTGCGGCCGTGCCCGTCGGTCAGGCGCCCGTCGTCGAGGATCTGGAGGAGGACGTCGAAGACCTCGTTGTGCGCCTTCTCGATCTCGTCGAGGAGGACGACTGAGTACGGGCGGCGCCGGACGGCCTCGGTGAGCTGGCCGCCCTCTTCGTAGCCGACGTACCCGGGCGGGGCGCCGATCAGGCGGGCGACGGTGTGCCGCTCCTGGTACTCGGACATGTCCAGGCGCACCATGGCCCGCTCGTCGTCGAACATGAACTCGGCGAGGGCGCGGGCGAGCTCCGTCTTGCCCACGCCGGTGGGGCCGAGGAACACGAAGGAGCCGATGGGGCGATTCGGGTCCTGGAGCCCCGTGCGCGCCCGCCGTAGAGCGTTGGCGACCGCCTCGACCGCCTCGTCCTGGCCCACGACGCGCCGGTGCAGGCGCTCCTCCATGTGGATGAGCTTCTCGGTCTCGCCTTCGAGCAGCCGGTCGACCGGGATCCCCGTCCACCGCGCGACAACCGCCGCGATGTCGTCCTCGTCAACCTCCTCCTTGACCATCGGCTCGAAGTCGGCTTCCTCGCGCTCGGCGAGCTCCTGCTCGAGCGCGGGCAGCTCTCCGTAGCGGATCTCCGCGACCCGCTGGAGATCGCCCGAGCGTTCGGCGCGCTCCGCCTCCATGCGGAGGTCGTCGATCTGCTGCGTGATCTCCTTGACGCGGTCGAGCACCTCCTTCTCCTTCGCCCAGCGCGCGGCGAGCTCGTCCCGGTTCGCCTTCGCATCGGCGAGCTCGCGCTCCACGGGCTCGCGCACGTCCTTCGACTCCTTGCCCATGGCGGCGAGCTCGATCTCGAGCTGGCGCACGCGCCGCTCGGCCTCGTCCAGCTCGAGCGGCGACGAGTCGATCTCCATGCGCAGGCGCGAAGCGGCCTCGTCCACGAGGTCGATGGCCTTGTCGGGGAGGAAGCGGTCGGAGATGTAGCGGTCGGAGAGGACGGCCGCGGCCACGAGGGCGGCGTCGCGGATGCGTACGCCGTGGTGGGCCTCGTAGCGCTCTTTCAGCCCGCGGAGAATGGCGATCGTGTCCGCCACGCTGGGCTCGCCGACGAAGACCGGCTGGAAGCGGCGTTCGAGCGCAGCGTCCTTCTCGATTTGCTTCCGGTACTCGTCGAGCGTGGTCGCGCCGATGGCGCGGAGCTCGCCGCGGGCGAGCATCGGCTTGAGCATGTTGGCCGCGTCGACGGCGCCCTCGGCGGCGCCGGCGCCGACGATCGTGTGCAGCTCGTCGATGAAGAGGACGATCTGGCCCTCGGACTCCTTGATCTCGTTGAGCACGGCCTTCAGGCGCTCCTCGAACTCGCCCCGATACTTGGAGCCGGCCAGCAGCGCACCGATGTCGAGCGCCCACACGCGCTTGCCCTTCAAGCCCTCGGGAACGTCGCCGGCCACGATCCGCTGCGCGAGGCCCTCGGCGATGGCCGTCTTCCCCACGCCGGGGTCCCCGATCAGAACGGGGTTGTTCTTGGTGCGGCGCGAGAGCACCTGGATGACCCGGCGGATCTCCTCGTCCCGGCCGATTACCGGGTCGAGCTTTCCGTTCTCCGCCAACTCGGTGAGGTCGCGCCCGAACTTCTCCAGCGCCTGGTAGGTGCCCTCCGGGTCCTGGCTCGTCACGCGCTGGGACCCGCGCACCTCCTTGATACGCGCGAGGAGCTCGTCCCGCGGGAGCACGTCCAGCGCGAGGAGGAGGTGCTCGACCGAGACGTACTCGTCGTCGAGTGCCTGAGCCTCCTCGAAGGCCCGGTCGAGGACGTCCGAGAAGGCCGTCGAAACACGCGGCTGCTGCGCCGCTCCCTCGATGGCCGGCTTGGCCGAGAGCGCGTGCTTCCGCCTCTGCGCGGAGAGCGGAGGCCGACGGGACCAGGGTGCGCGGGAGCTCCTGGTCGAGGAGCGCGAGCAGAAGATGCTCGGGATAGATCTCGGGATTGCCGCTCCTGCGCGCGAGCTCCTGCGCGGCGCCGATCGCCTCCTGGGACTTGATCGTCAGCTTGTTGAAGTCCATGTCCTTCTCTCCGGGAGGGTGTCGTCGGGATCGCGGTAGAGGACGATCTCGCGCTTGTACTGGCGGTGGACGCGCTGGACCGCTTCCTGCATCTCCCGCTCGAGGCGGGCTACGCGGCCGCGTAGCCGCTGGAGCTCGTCCTCGAGGCGAAGGACGCTCTCCACGCCGGCCAGGTTGAGCCCGAGCTCGGTCGTCAGCCGTTGGATGAGGCGCAGTCGCTCGAGGTCGCTCTCGGAGTAGAGCCGCGTGTTCCCCGGCGTCCGCCGCGGCCGCACGAGCCCCTTCGCCTCGTAGATGCGCAGGGTCTGCGGGTGCATCCCCACGAGCTCGGCGGCAACGCTGATCATGTAGCGCGGGCGGTCGTCCATCTTCATGTCCTCAGCTTCTCGCGAACGTCGCGGGTGGAGGCCTTCTGGAGGTTCTCGAGGGCTTCGCGCTCCGCCTTCGTCAGCTTCGCGGGAACGGCGATGCGAACCCGCGCGAGCAGGTCGCCCTTCCCGCCGCCGTTTAGCTTGGGGGCTCCCTGGCCGCGAACGCGGAGGAGCTTCCCGTCCTGCGTGCCCGCCGGAACCTTGAGCGAGATGCGGCCCTCGGGCGTCGGCACCTCGACCTCGGCGCCCAGCGCGGCCTCGGCGAAGGTGACCGGCACCTCGATGACGAGGTCGGTGCCCCTGCGCTCGAAGAGCGGCGAGGCGGCAACCCGAGTCGTGACGATGAGGTCGCCGGGCGGCCCGCCGCCGGTTCCCGCTCCGCCCTTGCCCTTGAGGCGGATCTGCGTGCCGTCCTTGACGCCCGCGGGGATCTTCACGGTGTAGCGCTTCGTCCGCCGGGTGCGGCCCGAGCCCTTGCACTCACGGCAGGGCTTCTCGACCACGGTGCCGTTGCCGCCGCAGCGGGGGCAGGGGCGGGAGAAGGCAAAGAAGCCCTCGTCCTCGGCGGTGACCCCACGCCCGCGGCACTCGGGGCAGATCTGGGGCGAAGTCCCCGGCTCCGCGCCCGAGCCGTTGCACGCCGGGCAGACGGTGTCGAGCTCGACCGGGATCTTCGTTGTCAGGCCCCGGAGCGAGTCCTCGAAGGAGAGGTTGATCGTGACACCAACGTCGGTGCCCCGTTCCCCGCGCGAGCGCCTGCCCCCCTGCGCTCCGCCGCCCGTGCGGCCGAAGAGACCGCCGAGCAGGTCGGAGAGGTCGCCCAGGTCGCCGACGTTCCCGGTCCACTGGAAGTCCCCACCGCGACCGCCAGCGCCGCTGAAGATGCGCGGGCCGACCTGGTCGTACTGCTTGCGCTTCTCGGGGTCGGAGAGCACGTCGTAGGCGCCCTGCACCTCCTTGAAGCGCTCCTCGGCCTCCGCGTCGCCGGGATTGTTGTCCGGGTGGTACTGGCGCGCGAGCTTCCGGTAAGCCTTCTTGATCTCGGCCTCAGAGGCGTTTTTTTGAACGCCCAGGATCTCGTACAGATCTCTCATGCCTCCGGAGCCTCAGGAGCCCCCTGCGAGATCACGACCCGGGCGGGCCGCAGGACGCGGTCGCCGAGCCGGTAGCCCTTCTGAATGACCTCGACGATGGCGCCCTCGTCCTCGTCGGAGGGCTGCGAGAGGAGCGCCTCGTGCACGTGCGGGTCGAACTTCTCGTCCGTCTCGATCTCGGAGAGACCTTCCTTGGCCAGCGCGTCGCGCAGCTCGCGATGGACGAGGCGCACGCCCTCCTCGAGCTTCGCCTCCTCGTGTTCGGCCGCAGCCACGAGCGCGCGCTCGAGGTCGTCCAGCACGGGCAGGAGCTCCTTGACGAGCCGCTCGTGGGCGCGCGCGACCAGGTTCTCCCGGTCGCGCGTGGCCCGCTTGCGGTAGTTGTCGAAGTCGGCAGCGAGGCGCTTGAGGTCGGCGAGATACTCGTCCCGCTCGGCCTCGGCTTGCGCCAGCCGTTCCTCGAGCTCGGCCGTGGTCGGCGACTTCTCGGTCATCGCCGGCCTAGGTCTGCTTGGCCTCGTCGTCGATGACCTCGTAGTCGGCGTCCTGGACGACTTCCTCCTCCGCATCAGTCGAGGCGCCGTCGCCGGCGGTTGCACCCGAGGTCGCCTGCTGCTCGGCCTGTACCTTCTCGTAGACGGCCTGCGCGAGCCGGTGCGAGGCCTCCATCAGAGCCTCGGACTTTGTGCGGATCTCGGCCGCGTTGTCGCCGTCGAGAACGCCGCGCAGCTCCTCGACGCGGGACTGGATCTGCGAGACCGTTTCCTCGTCGAGAGACTCGCGGTGCTCGTCGAGGCTCTTCTCGGTCGAGTAGATGAGCGTCTCGGCCTGGTTCTTGGCCTCGGCCAGCTCCTTCATGGTGCGCGCCTCGTCGGCGTGCGCCTCGGCCTCGCGGATCAGCTGCTCGACCTCCTCCTCCTTGAGCCCGGAGCCGCCCTCGATGCGGATCTGCTGCTGGTTGCCCGTCCCGAGGTCCTTCGCCGAGACGTTGAGGATCCCGTTCGCATCGATGTCGAAGGCGACCTCGATCTGCGGCAGGCCGCGCGGCGCGGGCGGGATCCCGACGAGCTGGAACTTCCCGAGCGTCTTGTTGAACGCGGCCATCTCCGACTCGCCCTGGAGGACGTGGATCTCCACGGAGGGCTGGTTGTCCTCCGCAGTCGTGAACGTCTCCGACTTCTTCGTCGGGATGGTCGTGTTGCGCTCGATCAGCTGCGTGAAGACGCCGCCCTTCGTCTCGATTCCGAGCGAGAGCGGGGTGACGTCGAGCAGGAGGATGTCCTTCACCTCGCCCTTGAGCACCCCGGCCTGGATGGCCGCGCCGACGGCGACGACCTCGTCCGGGTTCACGCCCTTGTGCGGATCCTTCCCGACGAGCTCCTTCACCTTGTCCTGCACGGCCGGCATGCGCGTCATGCCGCCCACGAGGATCACGTGGTCGATCTTCGCCGGGTCGAGGCCCGCGTCCGCGAGCGCCTGCTTCGTAGGGGCGACCACGCGCTCGAGCAAGTCGTGCGTCAACTCGTTCAGCTTGGCGCGCGTGAGCTGGAGGTCGAGATGCTTCGGCCCCTCCGGCGTCGCCGTGATGAACGGCAGGTTGATCTGCGTCGAGGTGGTCGAGGACAGCTCGATCTTGGCCTTCTCGGCGGCCTCGTACAGGCGCTGGAGCGCCATGCGGTCCTGTGCGAGGTCGATGCCCTGGTCGCGCTTGAACTCCGCGACCATCCAGTCCACGACGGCCTTGTCGAAGTTGTCGCCGCCCAGGTGGTTGTCGCCGTTCGTCGCCTTCACCTCGAAGACGCCCTCGCCCAGCTCGAGGATGGAGACGTCGAACGTCCCACCGCCGAGGTCGAAGACGAGGATCGTCTGGTCGGACTCCTTGTCGAGCCCGTACGCGAGCGAGGCAGCGGTCGGCTCGTTGATGATCCGGAGGACGTTGAGCCCGGCGATCTTGCCGGCGTCCTTCGTCGCTTCGCGCTGGGCGTTGTTGAAGTAGGCGGGGACCGTGACCACGGCGTCGGTCACCGTCTCGCCGAGGAAAGCCTCGGCGTCCGCCCTCAACTTCTGCAGGATCATCGCCGAGATCTCCGGCGGGGAGTACTCCTTGTCGCCCGCCTTCACGCGGGCGTCGCCGTTCGGGCCCGCGACGACCTCGTACGGCACGATCTTCATCTCCTCGGAGACCTCCGAGTACTTGCGCCCCATGAAGCGCTTGATGGAGAAGACCGTGTTCTGGGGATTCGTGACGGACTGGCGCTTGGCTGGCGCGCCGACGAGCCGCTGGCCGTCCTTCGTGAACGCGACGACGGAAGGCGTCGTGCGCCCGCCCTCGGCGTTCGGGATGACGGTCGGCTCACCGCCCTCGAGCACGGCGACGCACGAGTTCGTGGTGCCGAGATCGATGCCGATCGTTCGTGCCATAGTCTTGGTTCCTCCGCTTCGTTCGCTGGTCTGACTAGCTCAGAAAATCTAAGCGCATTTATAGCAGATTTGTGCAGGCATCGCGGGACAGCGTCAGACCCCTGGACCTGGCCGCTTGAGACCTGTCCGGGGTCTGACCCCGGACAGGTCCGAAACAGACGCCTACGTCAAGACGGCACGGCACGCCGCGAGGGAGGGTGTGGATGATCACGACGCTCGCATGCGGGTTTCCACAACCGCGAATCCACAGACACGCCCCGCAGAGACATGTCAGGGGTCAGACCCCGGCCAATGTCCCCTTAGGACCTGGCGACGACCTGGAGCGTGTCGAGCCTCGGGTCGGCGCAGTAGGCGAGGCGGGTGCCGGCGGCGGCCGCCTCGCGCAGCGCCTCGACGAGCGGGGCGGTGACGACCTCGCCCGGGGCGATCGCCGGGATCCCGGGGGGATACGGCGCCACCGTCTCCGCCGCGATCCTCCCCGGTGCCTCCGCGACGGGAACGGCTTCGCGGGGGGCGAAGAAGGCCTCCCGCGGGCCGAGCGCCACCTCCGGCTGCACGGCCCAGACTGCGCTGGCGGCACCCGGCTTCCGGGGCTCGCCCCGGCGGCGCTCGAGGGAGCGAAGCGAGCGCGCCGGCCAGCCGCTCGACGCTCTCTTCCGTGTCGCCGATGGTCAGAAGCGGCACGAGCAGGTCGCGGTTGGCGAGCTCGAGCCGGATACCTTCCGCGAAGAGATCGTCCTCGACCTCGAGGCCGTTCGCGCCGGTCCCCGCGAGGGCGAGGGCGATCTTGGTCGGATCGTCGGAAGCGACGACGGCCAGCCCGCCCACCGACTCCAGCTCCCGCCGCAGGCGGGCCGCCAGCTCGAGCGTACGCGAGAGAAGCTCCTGGCCCCGGGTCGCCTGCATCCGGCGCGCCCGGTCGAGGCTGGCCAGGATCGCCGCGGACGGGCTCGTGGTGTGCAGCGCCTCGAAGGCCTCGTCGAGGCGGCCGAGGTCGAGGCGCCCGACCGCGCCAGGAGATACGCGCCCTGGGTGAAGGCGGCGAGCGTCTTGTGCGCCGACGTCACCAGCGCATCGGCGCCCAGGGCGAGCGTGTGCGGCGGCAGGCCTGGATGGAAACCGAGGTGCGCGCCCCAGGCCTGGTCGACGACCAGCGGCACGCCGGCGGCGCGGCAGGCCTCGGCGATCGCCGCCACGTCCGAGAGCACGCCGACGAACGACGGCTCCACGAGGAAGACGGCGCGCGCCTCCGGTTCGGCCGCGAGCGCGTCGGCGACGCGCTCCGGCCGGGATGCGGAGCGCGAGCCCGGTCTCCTCGTCGATGTCCGGCCGCACCCACACGGGCATGAGCCCGGCGAGGACGAGGCCGGCGAAGACCGACTTGTGCATGTTCCTCGAGACGACGACGCGGTCCCCCGGCCGCCCGAGGGCTAGGGCGAGCGCCTGGTTCCCCTGCGTCGAGCCGTTGACGCAGAAGCGGCAGTAGCTTGCGCCCCAGAGGTCGGCCGCGAGCGCTTCCGCGCGGCCGAGGACGCCGCTCCGGAGATGAAGGTCGTCGGCGCCTGACGAGAGCGGCAGGTCGAGCCGCAGCAGGTCGTCCGCCAGGTGCGGCGGCCCGCTTGTGCCCGGGCGTGGTGAAGGGCGTGATGCGGCCGTCCGCGAGAAAGGCGGCCGCGGCGTCCGCGAGCGGGGCCTCGGTCTGGTCCACGGAGCGTTTCTACCCGACGGACTCAGTGCGGGGTGAACCTACCTCCCCGCGCAGCGGCTGCCGGCGCAGGACGCCCCGCCCCGGCTCGAGGGCCGCCCCGCTCGTGCGCAGGATCAGCGCGACGGAGAGAACGATGGCGGCGCCGGCGACGAGCATCTGCACCGTTACGTCCTCGCCGAGCAGCGCCCAGCCGAGAAGGACGGCGACGATCGGGTTCACGTACGCGTACGTGGAGACGAGTGACGTCGGCGCGACCCGCAGGAGCCAGACGTACAACGTGAAGCCGATCAGCGTGCCGACGACGACGAGATAGGCGACCGCTCCGAGGGCGTCGGCCGTGAAGCGGACGTCGTCGAGCTCGCCGGCCAGCGCGGCGGAGACCGCGAGGAGCGTGCCGCCGCAGAGCGCGCCCAGGCCGGCCGACACGAGCGGTGCTTTCGGGAGCGCCGCGCCGCGCGCGTACAGGGTGCCCGCCGCCCAGGCGAACGCGGCGAACAGCGCGACCAGGGCGCCGGTCCGGTCGACGGAGCCCTCGCCGAAGGGGTCGAACAGGAAGGCGAGCCCGATGAAGCCGCCGATGAGCCCGGCGTTCGCGAGCGGATGCAGGCGCTTGCCGAAGACGACGCGGTCGAGCAGCGCCATCCAGAGCGGGATGCTCCCGATGAGAAGCGCCGCGACGCCCGAGGGCACGGTCTGCTGCGCCCACGCGAGGCCACCGTGACCGGCTAGGAAGAGCGCTCCGCCGAGGACGAACCCGGCCCCGACCTGCCGCCACCCGACCGGGTCGTCCCTCAGATCGGTTCGGGGAAGCGCCCAGGCGAGAAGGATCGTCCCGGCGGCGAGGTGCCGGAGGCCCATGGAGAGGAGTGGAGGGAGGTCACGCACGGCGATCGTGACCGCCATGAACGTCGAGCCCCAGACGACGTAGATCGTCGCCAGGGCGAGCCAGACCCTGGGTCCGAGCTGCGGCGCCACCCGACGATCCTGCCCGTCCCGAAACAATCAGCGCAAGTCGGATTCCCGCGCGACTCGATTAGCGTCGCTGATGGACCCGGGGCGAGGACTGTAAGCGAGGTGGAGGCGCCCCGGACCCCCAGGGGCCACCTCCACGGTGCAAAGCAGCGTTCCCGCCGTGCGCGGGCCGAAAACCCGTGGGCTAGGCTTGGCCTGATGGGCCAGCTCCTCGACACGTTCGGGCGTCCGCTCCGCGACCTCCGCATCTCGGTCACGGACCGCTGCAACTTCCGCTGCGTCTACTGCATGCCGAAGGAGGTCTTCGGGCGCGACTACCCGTTCCTGCCCCGGGCCGAGCTGCTCACCTTCGAGGAGATCGAGCGCCTCGCGCGCGTGTTCGCAGCCCACGGTCTCCAGAAGGTCCGGATCACGGGCGGCGAGCCGCTGCTGCGTCGGGACCTCGAGACGCTGGTCGGCATGCTCGCCCGCATCCCGGGCCTCGACCTCACCCTGACGACGAACGGGGCGCTCCTCGGCCGCAAGGCCCAGGCGCTCGCGGACGCCGGCCTGCGACGCATCACGGTCAGCCTCGATTCGCTCGACGACGAGACGTTCCGGCGCATGAACGACGTCGACTTCCCGGTCGATCGCGTCCTGGCCGGAATCGAGGCGGCGCAGGCAGCCGGTCTCGAGCCGGTGAAGGTGAACGTGGTGGTCAAGCGCGGCGTCAACGAGCGCGACGTCCTCCCGATGGCCCGCGCCTTCCGTGGCACCCGCGTGATCCTGCGCTTCATCGAGTACATGGACGTGGGGGCGACCAACGGCTGGCGGCTCGACGACGTCGTCCCGGCGAAGGAGATCGTCGCCGCGATCGACGCCGAGCACCCGCTCGAGCCGATCGACGCGGAGTACCGGGGCGAGGTGGCGCAGCGCTACCGCTACCGCGACGGCGCCGGCGAGATCGGCGTCATCGCGTCGGTGACGCAGCCCTTCTGCGGCGACTGCACGAGGGCGCGCCTCTCGGCCGACGGCAAGCTCTTCACCTGCCTCTTCGCCACGGCCGGGCACGACTTCCGCGCCCTGCTGCGGAGCGGCGCCACCGACGAGGAGCTCTCGGCGGCCGTTGGGGCCGTGTGGGGGGCGCGGGAGGACCGCTACTCGGAGCTCAGGACGGCCGAGACGGCCGACCTGCCACGGGTGGAGATGTCGTATATAGGGGGATGAGGCTCCCGACCGCAAATTTGGGGGCTAGCCGTACCACCCCCACGGGTAGACTTTCTGCCATGGGCGGGAGTTTGAGACCACCTCGTGGCTGGACCGACTTCCTCTTCCAGCTGAGTCTGTGGGTCGGCTTTGGGCTCGTCTACCAGGTCGCTCGCGGGCTCGCCGACCAGAACGCCGTCGAGGCGTTCCAGAACGGACGGCTCGTCATCGACGCCGAGCGGGCGCTGCACTCGCTCTTCGAGCTGGATCTGCAGCACGTCGTCCTGGAGGGCGGCGGTGCCGCGCTCGCGGCCGTCAACACCACGTACTGGCTGGCCCAGTTCCCGGTGCTGGGGCTCGCCCTCCTCTGGATCTACTTCCGTCGCAACGAGTCGTTCATCGCGGTGCGGAACTGGGTCTTCGCCGCGAACCTGATCGCCCTGGTCGGCTACGTCCTCATGCCGACGGCGCCGCCGCGGATGTTCCCGGAGGTGGGCTTCGTGGACACGCTCGCGTCCGCCGCCTCGCTCAACCACGGGAGCGGTCTCGTCGAGCTCGCCTCCAATCCGTACGCGGCGATGCCGAGCGTGCACGCGGCGGACGCCCTCATCATCGGCTTCGCCCTCGCGACGCTCGTCTCGAGCCGCTGGCTCTCGGTGCTCTGGACGCTCTGGCCCTCGTGGGTCTGGTTCTCGGTCATGGCGACCGGCAATCACTTCTGGCTCGACGTCGCCGCCGGGATCGGCGTCGCCCTCCTCGCCGGCACGATGGTCGCCTGGTCGCAGTGCGGCCGCTTTTCCGCCACGCCGGCGCTGTACCCGATCCGGCGCTGCTAGCGCCCCCAATTTCCGGTCAAGGCATCTAGGGTGCTAGCCTCGGCGCGGGCGTGAGCCGCCAGCCGACAGCCGAGCGCGTCAAGCGGACCTACCAGGACGAGGCTCGCCGGCTGGCGACACGCTCCATGGCCGGCCTCGAGCGGACGAGCCTGACGCCGGACGTGCTGACCGTCTCCGGCGTAGCGCTCTGCATCGCGGGCGCCGTCGTCGTCTGGTTCGAGTACGTCTCGGAGTGGCTCTTCCTCGCCGGGGCCGCGCTCTTCGTCGTGGGCTCCATCCTGGACATCCTCGACGGGGCGCTCGCGCGCCGAACCGGAAAGGGCACTCCCTTCGGCGCCTTCCTCGACTCAACCGTGGACCGCGTCGGCGAAGGGTTCATGATCGGCGCGATCGGTCTCGTGCTCATGCGAGAGGGGAGCGAGTGGGGCGTCGCCCTTGCCTTCGCTGCGATCGCCGGCTCCTTCCTCGTCAGCTACACACGCGCACGCGCCGAGGCGCTCGGCCTCAAGGGCGACGTTGGTATCGGGAGCCGGGCCGAGCGCGTCGTCGTGATCACGGCCGGGCTTGTCCTCGCCCCGCTGCACGAGCTGATCCTCCCGAGCGCGATGGCCCTCCTCACCGCGACCGCCTGGCTTACCGTGCTGCAGCGAGTGCTATCAGTTCGCTCGCAGATGCGCTCACTTTGATACTCTGCTAGCAGCTCATGGCTGCTAGCAAAACAAGCCTTCTCGTCCGAATGCCCGGCGCGCTCAAGCGGAGGCTCGCCCGCGAGGTGGCGAGGCGGCAGGGGACGATGAACGACGTCGCCGTCTCCATCCTCGCCGAGCGCTTCGGCGTGCCCTTCGAGCCGAGCGGGCGCCGCGGCGGGTCCACGCCAGGCGCGAGCGGAGCCGTCCTCCTGCGCGTGCCCCCCGCGCTCAAGAGCGCCCTCCGGGACGAGGCCCGGGCAGCCGCCAGCACGACGAACCAGCTCGTCGTGGACACGCTCTCGGACGAACTGCAAGGAAAGGAACCCATGGCAGAGACCAACGGCAAGACGAACGGCAGGGTGCGGTCGCAGGACAAGGTCCGCGTCGCCCTGATCGGCGTGGGCAACTGCGCCAACTCGCTCCTCCAGGGCGTCGAGTACTACAAGGACGCCGATCCGGACACCTTCGTGCCCGGGCTCATGCACGTCGACCTCGGCGGCTACCACGTGCGCGACATCGAGTTCACGGCCGCGTTCGACGTCACGAAGGACAAGGTCGGCAAGGACCTCGCCGAGGCGATCTGGGCGCATCCGAACGACACGTACAGGTTCGCGGAAGTCCCCAAGACGGGCGTGACCGTCTCGCGCGGCATGACGCACGACGGCCTCGGCAAGTACATCTCCGAGGTCGTGGAGAAGGCGCCGGGCGACACCGACGACGTCGTCGAGATCCTGCGCGAGACGAATACGGACGTGGTTGTCAACTACCTGCCGGTCGGCTCCGAGGAGGCCACGAAGTGGTACACGGAGCAGATCCTCAAGGCCGGCTGCGCGATGGTGAACTGCATGCCGGTGTTCATCGCGAAGGGCGGCTATTTCGGCAAGCAGTTCGAGCAGCACGGCCTGCCGATCATCGGCGACGACATCAAGTCGCAGGTCGGCGCGACGATCACCCACCGGGTGCTCACGTCGCTGTTCCGCGAGCGCGGCGTCCACCTCGACCGCACGATGCAGCTCAACGTCGGCGGCAACTCGGACTTCCTCAACATGCTCGAGCGTGAGCGGCTCGAGTCGAAGAAGATCTCGAAGACGAACGCCGTGACGTCCATGCTCGACTACGACATGGGTGCCGGGAACGTGCACGTCGGGCCGTCGGACTACGTGCCGTGGCTGACCGACCGCAAGTGGGCGTACATCCGCATGGAGGGAACGTCCTTCGGCGACGTGCCGCTCAACATCGAGCTCAAACTCGAGGTGTGGGATTCCCCCAACTCCGCCGGCATCGTCATCGACGCGGTCCGCCTGGCGAAGCTCGCGCTGAACAACGGGATCGCCGGCGCCCTCGAGGGCCCGAGCGCCTACCTGATGAAGTCGCCCCCGCGGCAGATCCAGGACGACGACGCCTACGAACTCGTCGAGGACTTCATCAAGAAGAACGCGCGCAAGCAGGCGAAGGCACCCGCGAAGGCCTAGCTTTCGCGGGCGCCTTGGGCCGCTACCAGGTGGCGATCACGCGGCAGGGGCCGCCCGAGCCCTCCTCCCACGGGATCAGGCCTACGTACGCCGTCGCGCCGCGCGGCGGGATCCGGTCGAGGTTGTTCAGGTTCTCGAGCCCGTAGCGGTCGGTGGCGAGGAACTCGACGTGCACAGGGAAGGTGAGCGAGTTGCCCGGGTCGAGGCTCATGGTGTCCACGCCGATGGCGGTCACGTCGCGCCTTTCCGCCAGCCAGAGGGCGGCCTCGACGCTGAAGCCGGGGAAGTGGTAGTTCGGGAAGGCGTCGCCGCCCTTGAAAGCGAGCGGATCGCCGACCTTGTCCGCCCAGCCCGAGTCCATGGCCACGAGCGCGCCCTTCGGGATGCGGCCGTGGTTCCGCTCGAAGCGGCGCAGGTCGTCAACCTCGACCATCGCGTCCGGGTCCTGCTCCGCCCGCCGCGAGATGTCGACGACGACGATCGGGATCAGCAGCTCCCGCAGCGTGATGTCCGGGGAGAGCCGTGCGCCCGGGACGAAGTGGCCGGGAGCGTCCATGTGCGTGCCGGAGTGCTCGCCGAACGTCCACCTCTGCGCGTAGAAGCCCGAAGTGGCGTAGTCGGCGATCGTCTCCCGCTCGGGCTCCTCCCCGGTGACGAACACGGGAAAACCGGCCGTGTAGGTGTGCGTGAGATCCTTGAAGCGCTTCCTCTTCTTGCCCCTCTGGGCATCGGCGGCGGTCGGGAAGACGGCGGCAAGGGCTGCTCCCGCGCCGCCAAGGAGGACGGCGCGCCGGTCGACGCGCGGGGCTCCCTCGCCCTCGATCCGCTCGCGAACGGTCTCGACGGTGCCTGGAAGACACATGGCTGCTCCTCTCCGGACGCTGGCTGCCGCGACGGTAGCAGCGGGACGCAGCAGCGTTCAAGGCTCGCCGTAGAATCGAGGAGGCAGTGGGACTCCGCATCTGCATGGTGACCCCGTTCGCCTGGTCGCAGCCGCACCCGGTGAACGAGCACGTCGCCGCCGCAAGCGCGGAGCTCGAGCGGCGCGGCCACGAGGTCGTCGTCCTCGCGCCCTCCAGCCGGGCGCGCGAGCTGGCCGCGGGACGGCGAGCGCTCAGGCAACTGGGGAGCGAAGGCACGCCGCTCGCAGGCGTCGTCGCCCTCGGCCCGGCCTTGCCCGTGTCGCGGCGAAGCAGCCTGGGCGTGCCGCTCGGCGTCCACGCCAACCTCGAGCTCGCGCTCACGCGAGACCGCTTCGACGTCGTGCACGGGCACGAGCCGGGGCTGCCGAGCCTTTCCTACCTTGCGCTTCGGGACGCGCGGGGCCTCGCGATCGCCACCTTCCACTCCGCGGAGCGGCTGGGCTACCCGCCGGGGCGGAAGCAGCGCGAGCGCCTCCTCGCCCGGCTCGATGCGCTGACGGCGACGAGCGCGGACGTGGCCGAGGCCGCGGCTGTTCGGTTCCCCGGCGACTACCGAGTCGTCCCCGCCGGCATCGACCTAGAGCTCTTCCACCCTGAGGCGGAACGGCGGCGCTTCGTGCTCGAGTGGCGCCCCGACGAGGTCCCCCGTACGAGGGCGGCACTGCGGGCCCTTCGGGAGCTCCCGGACTGGGAGCTCGTCATCCTGCGGACGAGGCCGCTGAGCGGCCGCCCGTACGTGCCACGGGCGGTCCGCGGCCGCGTCACCGTCCGGACCGCGCGAGACGCCAAGGCACGCGCCCGCGAGCTCGCCGGCGCCGCGGGGTTCGTTCCCGCGCTTCGCGACGGCGCGCGGGTCGTGCTCGAGGCGCAGGCCTCCGGCGTCCCCCTCGTCAATCCTCCCGGGTCGGACGCCCAGCCACAGCTCATCGGGGCCGAGCTCGCCCGTCTGGCGGAGGACGGCGGTTGGCGGCGCCAGAGCGTGGCCGCGGCGCGCCGGGCGGGCGAGGCCGAGGGCGCCCCGAGGCTCGCCGACGAGCTCGAGCGCCTGTACGGCTCGGTCCTGCGCAAGCGGCGCCGCGCCACCCAGGCCGCCGATCCGCTCCCCGACAGGCCGTACGTGCTCTGCGACCTGCACATGCACACGGAGCATTCGCACGACTGCGCGGTGCCAGTCGCCGACCTCCTCGACTACGCCGAGGCGCAGGGTCTCGGGGCGATCGCGATCACCGACCACAACGTCTTCGCCGGCGCGCGGGAAGCCGTCGAGCTCGCGCGCGGGCGCGCCCTCACCGTCATCCCCGGCGAGGAAGTGAAGACGACGGCAGGCGAGGTGATCGGGCTTTTCCTCAGCGAGGAGGTCCCGCGGGGGATGTCCATGGGGGACACGATCGCGGCCATTCGCGAGCAGGACGGGATCGTCTACCTCCCCCATCCCTTCGACCGCCTGCACACGATCCCGGACGCGCCCACCCTGCATCGCCACCTGCCAGAGATCGACGTCTTCGAGGTCTACAACGCGCGCCTCCTCTTCGAGGGCTTCAACAACGAGGCCCTCCGCTTCGCGCGCAAGTACAACCTGACCATGGGCGCGGGCTCGGACGCGCACGTCCTCCAGGGCGTCGGCACCGGGCTCGTGCGTATGCGCTCCTTCGAGACGCCGCAGGAGTTCCTCATCGGCCTGCGGAGCGCCGAGATCCTTCGGCGGCCGAAGTCCCTCGCCTACCTCCAGGGGCTCAAGTGGGTCGCCCAAGCGCGCGAGCGGCGCGCGAAGGCAGGGGTGCGCTAGGACCTCCCGAACTACGTCCGCAGCCCCCGTGCCAGTGTCCTCCGACGACATCTCCGAGCGCTACCTGAAGAAGGCGGTCGCCGAGATCAACGAGCTCGGCCACGAAATCGCCCAGGCGGCCGGCCCCGAGCGCGTGCCCGTGCTCGGCTCGGGCCATCCCTTGGCCGACATTTTCCTGCTCAAGCACGCGCCGCAGACGGCGGAGGTGCACGAGGGCGTGGCCTTCTTCGGTCGGGCCGGGCAGGCGGTGTTGAAGTCGATCCAGCGTCTGCACATCGACCCGATGGCGATCTACGGCACGAACTGCGTCAAGTTCGAAGGGGCGGCAGACGAGGACGTCCAGCGCTGGCTCGCGCGTGAGCTGCACGTCGTCCAGCCGAAGATCGTGGTCGCAATGGGGCAAGATGCTCGGACGTGCCTGAACGCGGTCAGCTTCCCGCTCGCCGACGAGCTCGAGGACAAGCCGGGGGAGATCCAACGGTTCACCCCGACGATCGACGGGCTGGTGGTGCCGGAGATCGACGCGGCTCTGGACGAGGCGCCCGCCAAGCGGGCCTTCTGGGAGGCGTTCAAGGCGCTGGGGCCCTGGTGGTCCGAGCTGCCGCCCTACTAGGCGTCGTCGCCGCCCTCTCCGTCTACTACGCAGTCTCCGAGCGGCTCCCCGACCTCCCGACCTGGGGCGACGTCGCCTTCGTCGCGCTCGTCCTCATTCCGGGCTTCTTCGTGCTCACGCTCCTGGCGCTCCCTCTCTGGCGGGCCTCCGACTCCCGGACGCTGGGCGCGGCGGTCGCCGCGCTAGTCCTCCTGACGGCGCTCCTCGAGTACGGAGATCTCGACGTGGCGGCGAACTTCGTCAAGTTCGCGGCGGTCACGGCGGCGGGCTGGTGGTTCCTGACCTTCTTCGAGGCGGTCAGCTGGGTGCTGCTCGTCGCCCTCCTGATCGTGCCTGTTGACATCTACTCGGTCTTCCGCGGGCCAACCAAGGTGATCGTCGAGCAGCAGCCGCAGGTCTTCGACGCGCTCTCCATCGCATTCCCCTTGCCCGGCGAGCACAACTCGGCCCAGCTCGGACTCCCGGACGTGCTCTTCTTCGCCCTCTTCCTCGGGGCGACCCTCGTCTTCGGGCTGCGCACGCTCCCCACGTGGGCAGCGATGACGCTCTCGTTCGGGCTCACGCTGACCATCGCCGTCGCCGGCGAGATCGGCGGCCTCCCCGCGCTGCCCCTCCTCTCGGCCGCCTTCGTCCTCGTGAACGCCGACCTCATATGGCGCAGCCTCCGGGGCAGCCGCGAGACGCGGCCGGGGGTCTGACCCGGGCCTGTCTCTTCAGGCCCTGTCCGGGGTCTGACCCCGGACATGTCCCTTCGAGCCCCGAGCGCGGCACACTCTGGCGCGTTTTCCTCCACACGCGTCGTCGGCGCCAAGGCCCTTTCCACAACCCTGGGGACGGCGGAACCGGCCCTTTCGTACATGGCAGGGGTCAGACCCCCGGACACGTCCGAAACGGACGGCTTAGCGCGTGAGCAGCGCCACCGTCTCGACGTGGGGCGTGTGTGGGAACATGTCCACCGGCCGCGCACGCTCCAGGCGGTAGCCCCACTCGCCGGCAAGCTCCTTCACGTTCCCGGCGAGCGTCGTCGGATTGCAGGAGACGTACACGATCCGCGGCGCTTCCAGACGTCCGATCCGGCGCAGCGCCTTTCCGGCGAGCCCCGCCCGGGGAGGGTCGACGACCACGACGTCGGGCGGCCCGGCACGGTCACGGAGCTCGTCGATGTCCGCGGCGACGTCGCCGGCGAAGAACGCGACGTTGGGGATCCGGTTCAGCTCGGCGTTCTCCACGGCGCAGACCACCGACTCCTCCGAGGCCTCGATTCCCCACACGGTCAGCGCCTCGCGCGCAAGCGTGAGCGCGATCGTGCCCGTCCCGCAGTAGAGGTCGTAGACCGTCTCCTCTCCAGTCAGTCCCGCGTACTCGCGCGCGAGGCCGTAGATCACCTCGCACATGGCCGTGTTCGTCTGCAGGAACGCATTGGGACGGATGCGGAAGCGCAAGCCGAGAATCTCCTCTTCGATCGCCTCCTCCCCCCAGAGGAGCGTCGTGGGCACGTTCGTCACCTCGGCCGGAGAGTCGTTCACCGCCCAGTGGATGGAGCGCACCTCCGGGAAGCGGCGCAGCGCCTCGACCAGCGTGTCGGCTGCCTCGAGCTCGCCCGGGGCCGTGACTAGAACGACGAGCGCCTGCCCCGTGTTGCGCCCTTCGCGGACAACGAGGTGGCGGAGGTATCCCCTCTGGGAATCCTGGTCGAAAGCGAGCAGATCCTCGGAGCGCGCCCACTCCTTCACCGCCTCGCGGATTCCGTTGCCGAGGTCCGTCGTGAGCCAGCAACGCTCCACGTCGAGTACCTCGTCCCAGCGGCCTGCCCGGTGGAAGCCCAGACCGACCTCGCCCCCGGACAGGGTTGTGAAGGAGTACTCGAGCTTGTTCCGGTAGTGGAAGACGGACTCGGCCGGGACAGCCGGCTCGGGCTCGAAGCCCTGGAGCCTGCCGATGCGCGCAAGCGCGTCGTCCACCTGCTGGGCCTTCGCGGCGAGCTGCGCGTCGTAAGCGAGATCCTGGAAGCGGCAGCCGCCGCAGTCGGGGTAGTGCGCACACGGCGCCTCGACGCGCGGCGCTCCCGCCTCAACGACCTCGAGCGAGACCGCCTCGGCATGGTTCCGCTTCACCTTGGTCACACGTGCGCGAACCGTGTCGCCCGGCAGCGCGCGCCGGACGAAGACCACGAAGCCGTTCAGCCGCGCCACGCCGTTGCCGCCGTAGGCGAGCGAGTCGATCCGGAGCTCGAGCTCCTGGTCCTTCGTCACGGGCGCGGCCATTGCGAGTCCGACGTTACCGGAGTATCTTCACGGCGCCATGTTCGACAGGCTTCGCCGCTGGTTGAGACCGAGCCAGAAGAGCCCGGACGAGCTCGCCGAGGAAGAGGAGACACGCCGCCGCGCGGAGCAGGAGCTCCGCGAGGCCGAGCGGCGCAGCGCCGAGGAGCGGCAGGGCCTGGAGGGTGGCGGCATGGGCGGCGAAGGCCGCCCCTACTAGCCCAGCGTCGAGACGTAGACCTTCCGCGAGCGCGGGCCGTCGAACTCGCAGAAGAAGATGCCCTGGTAAGTGCCGAGCGCGAGGTCCCCGTCGCGCAGCGGGACGAGCACCTGCGTGCTCGCGAGCGAGGCGCGCACGTGCGCAGGGGCGTTGGGACCGTCCGCGTCCACGTGCCTCCACCCCCACCTTTCGCCGACGATCTTCTCGAAAGCCTTTTCGAAGTCCACGAGGAGGGAGGGGTCGATCTTCTCGTTGACGACGACGCCCGCGGTCGTGTGCGGCACATAGACGACCGCGGCCGACGCGTCGCGGGCCTCCAGCGCGTCCCGCACCTGCTCCGTGATGTTCACGAGTTGCGTCCGTCGCTCGGTCTGCAGCTGGATCTCGCGCACGGGCCGCTATCCTACGCCACCGCATGGCGACCGCCCCTCCCAGGAGCGATCTCGACGCCTACCGGGATGAGGCCGACCGCTTCATCGCCGCCCTGGACGAGGAGTACTACCTCCACTTCGCCGGGCACAAGGAGCGTTTCGAGCTCGAGCCGATCTACGAGCGCTTCGCCGACCTGACCACACTCGACGCGGCGGCCCGCATCGGCGCAGCGGCCGAGGAAGGAACGCGCGGCGAGCTCGAGCTCTGGCGCTTCGCCTGCGAGGGCTATCTGGGCAACCTGACGCGCGCGGAGGCCGAGGAGATCGCAGGCCTCGAGGCGACGCTCACCGCGGAGGCGGACGGCGAGGAGATCCCCTTCCGCATGCTCCGCCCGGCGATCGCCAACGAGCCCGACGCCGACCGCCGCGCGAGCCTCGACGCGGCCCGCATCGAGCTCAGCGAGGAGCATCTGGTCTCCCGCCACGTGACCATGGCCGAGACGCGGATCGAGGGAACGCGCCGGCTCGGCGCCGCCAGCTACCGCGAGCTCTACGAGCGCTTCGACTTCCCGCTCGACTCCCTGGCCGAGCAGTGCCGCGCCTTCCTGGACGAGACGGAGGACCTCTACGTCGCCGTCCTCGATCCGCTCTTCCGCCGCCGCGTGGGCGTGAGCCTCGAGGAGGCACGGCGCTCCGACGTTCCGCGTCTGTTCCGCGCGAGCGAGTGGGACGAGGGGTTTCCTGCCGAAGGGCTCGTCCCGGCGCTGGAGTGGACGCTCTCGGGGCTCGGGATCGACCTGCGGGCGCAGGAGAACGTGCACCTCGACATCGAGCCCCGGCCGCAGAAGACCCCCCGGGCCTTCTGCGCGCCGATCGAAGTGCCGGAGCGTGTGATGCTCGTGATCCAGCCGATCGGGGGCCCCGACGACTGGCATGCGTTCTTCCACGAGGCGGGGCACGCGGAGCACTTCGCGCACACGGCGGCCGATCTCCCGGTGGAGGCGCGGCGGCTCGGCGACAACGCCGTCACGGAGGGCTGGGCGATGCTCCTCGAGCACCTCGTCAACGATCCCGCGTGGCTCTCCCGGCGGCTCGACTTCGCCGGCCCCGACGCCTTCTCGGCCGAGGCGGCGGCGGGCCTCCTCTACTTCGTTCGCCGCTACTCCGGCAAGCTCCTGTACGAGCTCGAGCTGCACGGCAGCGCCGAGCTGGAGCCGATGCGCGCCCGCTACGTGGAGCGACTGACCGACGCGACGAAGATAGAGCCTTCCCCCAGCGACTTCCTCGCAGACGTCGACGCCGGGTTCTACGCGTCAAGCTACTTGCGCGCGTGGGCGTTCCACGCGCAGCTCCAGACCTTCCTGCGCGAGGAGTTCGGGAGCGCCTGGTTCACGCGGCGCGAGGCCGGGTCCCTCCTGCGGGAGCTCTGGCACGAGGGCCAGCGGCCGACAGCCGACGAGCTCCTGGACGAGGTCTCCGGAGCAGAGCTCGAGCTGGCGGCGGTCGCCGAGCGAATCCGCGAGGAGGTCGCGGCGTGAGGAAGCTCGTGATCGCCGGCGCCGCCGGCCGCGACTTCCACAACTTCAACGTCGTCTACCGCGGCCGCGACGACGTCGAGATCGTGGCCTTCACGGCGACACAGATCCCGGACATCGAGGGCCGCGTGTACCCGGCTGCGCTCGCGGGCGAGCGCTATCCGGAGGGAATTCCGATCGTGCCCGAGGAGGAGCTCGCCGGGCTCGTGCGCCGGGAGGAGGTGGACGAGGTGGTCTTCTCCTACTCGGACGTGACGCACGAGCACGTCATGCACGTGGGCTCCATCGCCCTGGCGGCCGGAGCCGACTACACGCTGCTGGGGCCACGGCGGACCATGCTCGCCTCAGACAGGCCCGTCGTGGCAATCTGCGCGGTGCGCACGGGCTCGGGCAAGAGCCAGACCACGCGGCACGTGGCGGGCGTGCTCCACGAGGCGGGTAAGCGCGTCGCCGTGCTTCGTCACCCCATGCCCTACGGCGACCTCGCACGCCAGGCCGTCCAGCGCTTCGAGCGGTACGAGGACCTCGATGCGGCCGACTGCACGATCGAGGAGCGCGAGGAATACGAGCCGCACATCGCCGCGGGCAACCTCGTCTTCGCCGGAATCGACTACGCGGCCATACTCTCGCGCGCCGAGGCAGAGGCCGACGTGATCGTCTGGGACGGGGGTAACAACGACACGCCGTTCATCCGGCCGGACCTCCACGTAGTCGTCTGCGACCCGCACCGGCCCGGGCACGAGCTGCGCTACCACCCGGGGGAGACGAACCTGCGCATGGCCGACGTCTGCGTCGTCAACAAGACGGACACGGCCCCGCCGGAGGGCGTCGAGTCCGTCCTCGACTCCATCCACAAGGTCAACCCGGATGCGGACATCGTGCGCGCCGCCTCCCCATTCCTGGTCGAGAGCGGCCATGCGGCCGACATCCGCGGCAAGCGCGTCCTGGCCGTCGAGGACGGGCCCACCCTGACGCACGGCGAGATGACGTACGGCGCCGCCGTCCTCGCCGCCAAGCAGCACGGCGCGGCGGAGCTGGTCGACCCGCGGCCCTTCGCGGTCGGATCCATCGAGGAGGCGTTCGCGCGGTACCCACACGTTTCGGAGCTCCTGCCCGCGATGGGCTACGGCCGCAAGCAGATGGAGGACCTGCGCGAGACGATCGCCCGCTCGGACGCCGACCTCGTCCTCATCGGCACGCCGATCGACCTGCGGCGAGTGATCGACATAGACAAGCCCGCCCTGCGCGTGACCTACGAGCTCCAGGAGCTGGGGGAGCCCACGATCGCGAGCATCCTCGCCGCGCGTGGGATCATCGACGCCGTGCCCACGCCGGCGTAGACCCGAGGCAGGAGGGCGGTCGTGCTGACGCTAGTCGCGTTGGGCGGGAACGCGCTCCTCGCAGCTGGGGAGCGCGGGACGGCGGCGGAGCACCGCGCCAACCTCGCCTCCACGTTCCGCGCCATCGCTCCCCTGCTCCGCGGCGAGGTCGTGCTCACCCACGGGAACGGCCCGCAGGTCGGCAACGAGCTCTTGCGCCAGGAGCTCGGAGCCGTCGAGGCGCCTCCGCTTCCCCTCTGGGTGGCGGTCGCGCAGACGCAGGCAGAGGTCGGGACGTTGATCGCGGCTGAGCTACGTCCTCTCGCCGGGCGCCCTGTGACCGTCGTCGCCACGCACGTCGTCGTGGACGAACACGATCCCGCCTTCGAGAACCCGACGAAGCCGATCGGGCCCTTCTACCACTCCTCGCGGGCCCAGGAGCTCGAACGCGAGCGCGGCTGGACGCTCCGGGAGATAAGCGGGCGCGGCTGGAGGCGTGTCGTCCCCTCGCCCCACCCGCTCGAGGTGCTCGAGCTCGAGGCCGTTCGAACGCTCCTGCACTCCGACACGCTCGTCGTCGCCGCGGGCGGCGGGGGCATTCCTGTCGTCCGCCGGGAGGACCGCTACGACGGCATCGACGCGGTCATCGACAAGGATCGCGCGTCGGCGCTCCTGGCCGAGGGGCTCGGCGCCGACCGGCTCGTCATCCTCACCGAGGTACCGACCGTTTACCGCCGCTTCGGCACCGACGGGCAAGAGCCCGTCGCCGAGCTTTCGCCGGGCCGGGACACGGGACTCCTCGCCGACCTTCCGGCGGGGAGCATGCGGCCGAAAGTCGAGGCGGCCCTTGGCTTCGTCGAGAAGACCGGCGGCGAAGCGCTGATCACGAGCGCGGAGGCCGTCGAGCAAGGAAAAGCCGGGACGAAGGTCGTCCCGGCTTCCCGTTCGTGAGCGCTCGCGTTGCGCTCTCTTACTTGCGAGTGCTCGTGCCCTCGATGGCGCCCTGCGACCCGATCTGGATGCGCTTCGGCTTCTGCTCCTCGGGCTTCGGCACGCGGACCTCGAGGACGCCGTCCGTGTAGTCGGCCTTGATCGCGTCCTCGCTCACGCCTGCCGGCAGCGTCACGCTGCGCGAGAAGGAGCCGTAGCGGCGCTCGAAGCGGTAATAGCGGTCGTTCGAGTGCTCCGCCGTCCGCTCCCGCCGGCCGCTGACGGTGAGCACATTGTCGTCGAGCTCGACGGCGATCTGATCCTCCGGGATACCCGGAAGGTCGAACGAGAGCAAAAGCTCCGACTCCGTCTCCCAGACGTCCACGGCCGGAAGCCACGTCGAGGTCTGACCGTTCCCCGGAGCGATTCCGCCCCCGGAAACCTGGTTCATCCACCGGCTCATCTCGTTCTGAAGGGCGGTGAGCTCACGAAACGGTTCCCAACGCACAAGTGCCATGTCGCAAACTCCTCCTTTCGGATTTGGTAACTATGCCATGATAAAACCTTAGTCGTATGATGTCAAGTATGTGCCCGGCTAGGATGCGCCCGTGCTTGCGGAGCACCTGAAGGGGCGCGACTTCCTACGCGTGCACGACTGGGCGCCCGACGAGCTTCGGCAGGTGCTCGATCTGGCGGATGGGCTCAAGGTGGAGCAGCGGGAGCGGATCCCCCATGCGCACCTCCAAGGGCGAACGCTCGGGATGATCTTCCAGAAGCCGTCCACCCGCACCCGGGTCAGCTTCGAGGTCGGAATCGCGCAACTCGGGGGCACGGGCCTCTATCTGGCGGCCTCCGACCTCCAGCTCGGGCGGGGCGAGACGATCAAGGACACGGCGCACGTGCTCTCCCGCTACCTCGACGGGATCATGATCCGCACCTTCTCCCAGGCCGACGTCGACGAGCTCGCCGAACACGCGGACATCCCGGTGCTCAACGGGCTCACGGACGAGTTCCACCCTTGCCAGGCGCTGGCCGACGTCATGACGATCCGGGAACGGCTGGGCACCTTCGAGGGCGTGCGCGTCGCCTATCTCGGAGACGGGAACAACGTCTGCCACTCGCTCATGGTCGCCTGCGCCAAGCTCGGCCTCGACTTCGTCGCGGCAACCCCTACGGGCTATGAGCCGTCCGAGGCCGTCGTCGGCTGGGCGCGCGAGGCAGCGCAGGTCGCGGGCACCGCGGTCGAGCTCGTGCACGACCCCCGCGCCGCAGCCGAGGGCGCCGACGTGCTCTACACGGACGTGTGGACGAGCATGGGTCAGGAGGAAGAGCGCGAGCGTCGCCTCCGCGACCTGGCAGGCTTCGGCATCGACGCCGGCACCGTGGCGGCGGCGAGCGACCGCGCGATCGTCCTCCACTGCCTGCCGGCGCACTACGGCGAGGAGATCACCGAGGATGTGCTCTACGGCGAGCGTTCGGCCGTGTGGGACCAGGCGGAGAACCGCCTGCATGCGCAGAAGGCGCTGATGGCGCTCGTCATCCCGTAGCCGTGCTGCCGCTCAAGGACAACGTCCCCACCAGGCGCTTCCCGGTGCTCACGGTGGGACTCATCGCGGTCAACGTCCTCGTCTTCGTGTTCTACGAGGACGCTGGTCAGGGGATTGGCTTCCTCCAGGCGGTCGACGAGGCCGCCTACCACCCCTGCGAGGTCGAGGACTCCTGCCCCCAGGTCGGGGAGGACTGGCCCGTCACGATCTTCACGTCGATGTTCATGCACGCGGGTTGGGGCCATCTGCTCGGAAACATGCTCTTCCTCTGGATCTTCGGCAACAACGTGGAGGACACGCTCGGGCGCGTCCGCTTCCTTCTCTTCTACCTCCTCGGGGGCCTCGCGGCGACCTTGGCGCAGACGTTCGTCACGCTCAACTGGGGCACGGCGGCGGACGCGCGGATCCCCAACCTGGGGGCGAGCGGGGCGATTTCCGCCGTTCTGGGCGCGTACTTCATTCTCGTGCCGCACAGCCAGGTGCTCACCCTCGTGCTGCCGTTCTTCCTCTTCCCTCTCCCGGCCTGGATCTTCCTCGGCGTCTACTTCGTCTACCAGGCGCTCATCGGCGGGCTCTCGTTCGTCCAGCCCCAGTCGGGAGGCGGCGTCGCCTACTTCGCGCACCTGGGCGGGATCGCCTTCGGGCTGCTCACCGTGAAGCTGTTCGCGACGGGGCGGCCACGCCCCGTGAGGCCCCTCTACTGATGGACCGGGATGAGTTCGAGGAGCACGTCCGGCAGGCCCTCGAGTCGCTTCCGTCACGGCTCCGGGCAGCGCTGCAGAACGTCGAGATCGTCGTCGAGGACGAGAACCGGGAGGACCCCGACCTCTTCGGCCTGTACCACGGCATCCCGCTGATCGACCGGGGAGAGGGTTACGCCGGCGCGCTGCCGGACAAGATCTCCGTCTACCGCCTCCCTCTCGAGGACGAGTTCGGCGACGACCCGGCCGTCCTCGAGGAGGAGATCCGCATCACCGTCCTCCACGAGCTCGCGCACCACTTCGGGATCGACGAAGACCGCCTCAGCGAGCTCGGCTGGAGCTGACGTGTCCGCGGCGGCCATGTCCCTGTGCCTGGCGCCGGGACATGGCCCTTCGGGCCAGGGCTACCCGGTCGAGCCCGTCTCTCCGTGGGGAGCGCCGACCGGCTTGGACTCCGGCGAGCCTCGCTGGCGGAGGTAGATGGAGAGTACGACCATGGCGCCGACGGCGAGGAACTCGGACTGCCAGTTCTGGAAGCTCTGCTCCCAGAAGCCCGGCCGCTGGAGGTAGGCGAGGTACGACACTGCCGCCTCGCCGTGCTCGCGCTGCTCCTGGTTGAAGTCCGTCCAGCCGGTGAAGGAGTGTCCCAGCCAAGCGCCCAGGAAGATTGCACCCATCACGATGAGGAGCGAGTTCTCGTAGATGCGCCGTCGCCACCCGTCCGCCCTCGCCCAGGCCGGGGAGTCCTTGCGCGCGAAGTGGCCGACGCGGTGCTCCTCCTCCGTGCCGAGACCGGCCTCTTCGAGCTTCTTGGACTCGGGCGAGCCCTTCTGGACGAACCAGACCGTGGCGAGTATGAAGAGGGTGAACTGGAGAAACTCCGACTCCCAGTTCTCCATTACAGCTTCGCCGAAGTCGGACGACGTTACGTAGCGGACGTACGAGTACCCGGGCTCGCCGTGCGAGGCGGCCTCAGCGTTGTAGGCGTGCTGGCCGACGACCGACTGGGCCACGAGGGTGATGAGAAAGATGCCGCCGAAGAACAGGGCAAGCGAGTTCTCGCGGAGGAACCGCATGTCTCAGCGGTGCGCGAGCCCGACCGCCCAGAAGAATGCGAGCCCGCCGACGATGGAGACGAGATAGATGGCGAAGACGGCGCGCACGTCAAGCGGCGGCCGCTAGGGCTTCGACCAGCTCGTCCTTGGACATGTCCGACCGACCCGGGATGTCCTTCTTCTTTGCCAGCTCGTAGAGCTCTTCCTTCGAGAGCCCGTCCAGCCCGTCCCGCTCCTTCCGGTGCGTGCTCCGGCTTCCTCGCTTGGCTTCGACGCTCGCCCGCAGCGCCTCCATCAGATCGGTAGGCGCTTCCGGCTGCTCCACCTCGGCCGCGGGGACCGTCTCGCCCTTCTGCTTGGCGCGGATGATCTCGCAGAGCTTGTCTCGGTACGTGTCGTGGAACCGCTCCGGCTCGAAGTCGCCCGAGAACTCGCCGATGAGGCGCTTCGCCATGTCCAGCTCGGCCTTCTGCACCCTCACGCCTTCGGGCGCGAGCTCGTCCGCCGGCCGCACCTCGTCGGCGAAGTGCATCCGCTCGAGCGTGAGCACTCCGTCGCGCACCCGCAGGCACGCGAGATTGTCCTTGTTCCGCATCACGAACTTGGCCACGGCCGCGAGCCCCGTCTCCTCGAGCGCTCTGACAAGTAGCGCATAGACGCGCTCGCCCCCCTCCTCCGGGCCGAGGTAGTACGTGCGCTCGAAGTAGATCGGGTCGAGCTCCTCGTAGGGCACGAACATGCGGATGTCGATCGTGCGCCCGCCCTGCGCCTCGGCCTCCGCGGTCTCGAAGTCCTCGTCGGTCATGTAGACGAACTCGCCTTTCTCCACCTCGAACGCCTTCACGATCTCCGAGTCGGGCACGGGCTGCTCTTCCGCCTTGCAGACCTTCTCGTAGCCGATCGGGCTCCCGTCCGGCTCGTGCACGAGGCGGAAATGGAGCTTGTGCTCCTCGACGGCGCTGTACATCCGCACGGGCACGTTGACCAGCCCGAAGGCGACCGAGCCCGACCAGATCGCGCGGGGCATGTCCGGGTTATCCCGCGCGAGCGCCGAGTTGTAACGTCCCTGCGCCTCCTGCAACCGGCGGCGAGGCCCTCAGTCGTGCACGCGGGCGATCAGATCGCTCCGTCGGAGCACCTTGACGGCGACGCCCCCGAGACGGACGTCGTAGCCCACTTCCTTGGGGAAGAGGACCTTGTCGCCGGGCTCGATCCCGCCTGCGTCGGCGCCCACGGCCGTGACGATGCCCGAGCGCGCGCCGGCCTCGGCGCTCTGCGGGATGATGAGGCCGGTCCGCGTCTCGACGTCCTCGTCTACCGGCTCGACGATGAGATGGTCGTCGAGCGGCTCCAGGGAGAGCGTGAGCGGGACTACCTCTTCCATGCCCTGATTGGAGGGAGCGTCCGCGCCTGTCAGGGGCGCACCCTTCGTACAGAAGCGCGAGTAGCAGGTGCGGTGTGTGACCCCGGACATGTCCTTCGGGGACCTGTCCGGGGTCTGACCCCTGTCATGTCCTAAAGGGACGGGTTCTGCTTCCCCACCCTGGGGAAAGCCGCTGCGGGGCTCGAGGGCTTGTGGAGAACCAACCCGGCGGCGTAGAGAGCAACGGCCGCAGAAGACATGTCCGGGGTCAGACCCCGGACATGTTCACTTCGGACCCGGCCGGCCCGAGCCCGACATGGCCCCGAACGCGGAGGAGGCTACTCGCGGCCCGCCCGTAGCCGTTCGGGGAGCCCGTACTCCCGCTGTTCCCGACGCAGCCACTCGGCGAGGAAGGGCTCGATGACCGCGTACTCGCCGGCGTCGTTCCGGCCTGCGAGGTCGTCGCGCACGAGCGCCCCGAGCGCCCGCTGGAGCGTGGGAGTTCCGGGCAGCTCGTGGCGTCCGTGGTAGTCCTCGGAGTAGGGGGCCGCCGTGGACTCCTCGGCGAGCGCGACGAGGACCAGGCGCTGATTGTGCGTCGCGTCCTCCCACAGCCGGTTGAAGTGGTTGTGCTCGGTCCGCACGACCTTCCCCAGCGCCTCCTCGACATCGGAGCGGTGGGCGTAGTGTCCCGTCGGAACGAGCTCCCAGACGAAGTAGGCGAGCTCCTGCGTCGCGTACGGGTGGCCTCCCGTCGCCTCGAGGAGGCGGGCGAGCGCGTCGTCGTCGACGGCCCGCTCGGTCTCGGCAAACCGCTCGCGGATGAACGCACCGAAAGCCCGCGGCGCGATGGGCCCGATCTCCATCTGCCTGGCACTGCGCCAGAAGGGCTCGTTCCGGTCGTTGAAGATGCGCTCGAGGATGTGCCGCTTGCTCCCCAGGTACACGTGGGCCACTTCGGGCTGCGTCTGGAAGACAGCTCGCATGAGGTTGGGGAACTGCTTGTCGAGCGAGACGATCTCCTGGAACTCGTCGAAGACGACGGCCACCCGCTTTCCGCGCTCGGCGGCGAGCTCGCCCGGAAGCTCGAGCAGCCGCTCGATCGTCTCGTCGATGTCCGTCTTGCGCCGGCCCGCCTGGAAGCTGAAGCGAAGCGAGCCGTCCGCCGGATCCACCTCCATCGTCGGGGTGATCCGCAGGCCCCGGAAGAGGGCTGCCGCCCGGTCGAGCGCCCCGCCGACCGCCGAGTCGATGTCTGCGTGGATCGTCCTCGCGAGCGCGCTGGCGAACCGCTCCTTCGTCGGCGTCTTCATGAGATCGCAGTAGCCCACAAGGACGCCCCGGGCGAGAGCCTTCTGCGCCGCGCGAAGAACGAGCGACGACTTCCCGTAGCGGCGCGGGGCGTAGAGAAGGACGTCCTGGCCGTTCTCGATGTCGCGCCTGAGCTCGCGGAGCTCACGCTCGCGGTCGGTGAACGCTTCGTCGAGGGCAAGCGCCCCGAAGGTGAAGGGGTTGACCTTCATATGCACCGCTGCATTATGCACGTTTGCATACACGCCGGATGCATACCACAGACAAGGAATCCCCGCCCGAAGAGAGAACAGGGCCTTCCGGAGTCGAGATTAGGGGCGCCGCAGCCCAGGTCTCGGCTCCGACTGTTTTCAGGAACGGCCCGTCAGCTCTGGGGCCGGCGGCCGACTGCGAGCTGTTCCAGGACCGCGCGGTCGAGCCGATCGACTGGAATCACGCCGACCCGGCACTTCGTCAGCGCTCGGAGCGTGGCCATTCGCCGGCCGCCCTCGAGCGAGGCGAGCTCGCCGACGATCGCGCCTGGCCCCAGCTCGGCGACCTCGTCGCCGTCCACCTCGACGGTGAGCACGCCGTCGAGGAGCAGGTAGAGATCCTCGCCGGGCTCGCCCTGCTCCACGAGCGTCTCGTCGGGCTCCAGCTTCCGCCGCTCGGGCACGGCGCCGGCTTGCATGAGATCCCGCGACAAGCGCCGCTCGAGCGCGCTCTCCGCCTCGGCCACGAACGCGTCAGATTCCTCGTCGCCCCACGGCGTGCGCTCGCCGTGCGCCTCCCGATACCAGGTCTTGAAGTCGATCGTTCCGGCCTTCTGGACGAGGCTGCCGTCATCGTCGTAGATCCAGTGGCGGGGGAACGTGCTCGCGCCGACGAGCTCGTGCTCCGAGGACCCGTCGGCGTAGATCGTCAGTGCGAGCGTCGTCCAGGCGGTGGCCGATTGGATCCGGAAGAAGGGCTTGCCCCGGACTCTCCGCGGGGCGGGAAAGCCGGCTCGGCCGCCGACCGTCTGGACGAAGCGAACGCCGGCCTCCCCCACCTCGGGCTCCGGGCGCAGCACGCTGAAGCCGACCCCCGGGATGACGACGTCCTTCGGACCGACGCGGAACGTCGTCGCGGCGACCAGACCGTCACCCTCCTGGCCATGGTCGACCACGTCTCCTCCTTCGACCTCGATCCACGCCTTTAACTGGTTGGCCTCGCGGAAGCGGTCTGCGTCGCGCAGACGCTCCAGGTCACCCTCCTCGAGACGGTCCGGCGGGGGGTCGTCGTAGTGGCCGATGCCCAGCTCGAAGGGAATCTTGGGGAGGCCCTGGATCGCCTCCGAAGGAATCCACGAGATGGCCGTGACCGACGATTCGATGCGCACGACTCCCAGGACACTAGAACACCGCGGTCGATCCTCCAAGTGCGACAGGTCGCGAAGGGAGGTGTTACCTTTCCGCCCCGGAGGGGTGCCGGCCCAGGGAAGCCGGCCGACTCGACTTACGAAAGGTAGGTACGAGCGTGAAGAGACGCATGGGGATTCTCGCGGCGGCAGCCGCGGCCCTCGGCCTCGTCGCTGCGGCCGCGGGGGCCGCCGTCCCGGCGGAGGGATCGTCCGCTGCGCCGGGGGAGAGGCAGGCCAGGGGCCACGTGAAGCCGTTGCCCACATTCGTTGAGAAGTGGCAGGACGCGAAGGCCGCGGCGGCCGACCTGGTCGCGCGCGGAAAGGCGAAGCCAAACGAGAACGGGCGCGTCAGGCTCCCGAACGGGGTGTTCGTCGACTACGAGACGACCGGCACCGACCACATCGTCACGTTGCTCGCCGAATTCACGGATCCGGAGCAAGGCCAGATCCCCCAGCCCGACCGCTCGGTGGACAACACGACGTACTGGTCTCCCGACTTCAGCCCGCAGCACTATCGCGACCTGCTGTTCGCGCCCGGCGGCGCGTCCTACGGGATGCCGTCCATGCGCGACTTCTACCTCCAGCTCTCGTCCGGGCGCTACACGGTCGAGGGCCAGGTCTCGGAGTGGGTGCAGGTCGGGCAGCCGGAGTCGGCCTACGGCGCGAACAGCGAGGAGAGCGGACCGGGCGGAGACGACCTGAACGGCCCCGTCTATCGCGTCGTCCGCGACGCCCTGCTGGCGACGGCTAGCACGAACGAGAACATCAACTGGGATCCCGCGGTCGTTGACGTGTGGGACCGCTACGACTGCGACGGCGACGGGAACTTCGACGAGCCCGACGGCTACGTCGACCACTTCCAGATCGTCCACGCGGGCGAGGGCGAGGAGGCCGGCGGCGGCGCGCAGGGCGGCGACGCCATCTGGAGCCACCGCTGGTACGCCAACATGAACGAGGACGAAGGCCCGGCCGACTGCCAGCTCGGCGGCTACCCCGTGCCTGGCACCGGCCTCTGGGTGGGCGACTACACGATCGAGCCGGAGAACGGCGCGGTCGGCGTCTTCGCCCACGAGTTCGCGCACGACCTGGGGCTGCCGGACCTGTACGACACCGCCGGCGGCGAGAACGGCACGGGCTTCTGGACGCTCATGTCTAGCGGCTCGTGGGCCTCGAACGACCCGAACGCCATCGACACCAAGCCCGTGCACATGGGCGCCTGGGAGAAGCTCGTGCTCGGCTGGCTCGAGGGCGACCTCGCTCTAGCCGCCCTGGGCGACGACAAGACCGTCGACCTCGGGCCCGCGGAGGGGAACGCCCGTCACGGCGACCAGGCGCTGCGGGTCAACCTTCCGGACTACGAGAAGACGACGACGATCGTCGCACCCGAAGGCTCCGACCCCTTCTACTACTACTCCGGGTCGGGCGACAACCTCGACGTGCGATGACGCGGCAGCTCGGAACGCCCCTCGCGGCGCCGACTCCGCTCACGTTCCGCACGTGGTACGACATCGAGACCGACTGGGACTACGCCTACGTCGAGGCGTTCGACGGCACGACCTGGGCCCCGGTCGACGGCAACCTGTCCACCGACACGAACCCGAACGGCCAGAACTTCGGCCACGGGATCACCGGCACCTCAGCCGGCTGGGTCGACGGCGACTACGTCATTCCGGCCGGAACGACGGCGGTCCGCTTCCGCTACTGGTCGGACGGGGCTGTGGCGCAGCGGGGGTTCGTCGTGGACTCGATCGCCCTCGAAGGCGTCTTCACGGACGACGGCTCGACGCCGGAGGCCTGGACGCTCGACGGCTTCACCCAGGTCGAGAACGGTGAGGTGACGGCGACGTACTTCCACTACTACCTGGTGGAGTCGCGCTCGTACGTCCGCAACGACGTCAGTCTCTGCGGCGCGTACAACTTCGTCGTCGGCAACTTCCTGGAGAAGCAGTGCTATGCCGACGGGCTCCTCATCACGTACCGGAACTCGGCGTACACGGACAACAACACGTCCGAGCACCCTGGCTTCGGCCAGATCCTGCCCGTCGACAGCCACCCGGCGCCGCGGGTCATGCCCGACGGAGAGACCTACTGGCGCACGCGCTGGCAGACGTGGGACTCGACCTTCGGCCTCGACAGGCACTCGGTGAGGCTCTCGCAGATCGTCGAGCGCAACGGCAAGGAGAAGTTGCTGCGGCAGCGGTACAACGCTGCGCCGGTGTCGCGCTTCCACGACTCCTCGCCGACGAGGTACTGGGACGCGCGGATCCCACAGGCCAGCGTGCAGACGGCCGGCTCGGGGCTCCGCATCGACGTTCTCGGAGTTTCCAAGGACCGCACGACCTATCGGGTCTGGGTCCACTAGCGGAAGCTCCAGAAGCAGCGAACGAGAAGGGACGGCCGAGCGCCGTCCCTTCTCTTTTCACCGGCCGGAGCGGGTTTCGTCAGGCGCGAAGCGCGCCCGGCCGGGTCACGGCCCAGATCACGAAGACGGCGAGCGCGATCAGGAGCAGCGACCAGAACGGGTAGTACGGGATGAAGAAGAAGTTCGCGATCGCGCTGAGCGCGGCGAGCGTGATCGCTACGACCCCCGCCCATGGTCGGCGGGCGAGGAGGGCGAAGCCCGCGAGTGCGACGATGATCCCGAGGATCAGGTGAATCCATCCCCACGCGGTCGTGTCGAGGTCGAACGTGTAGTTCTGTGTCACGACGTAGAAATCGTCGTTGATGATCGCGGTGAGTCCGGCAATCGCCTGGAAGATGCCGATCAAGATCATCAGCGTCGCTGCGAACGCGATTCCTCCAACCGCCCATCCCGAGATCTCGGGCGGCTCCGGTCCACGTTCTGTGTCGTACTGGGTCATCTAACGGCTCCTTTCGGTTTGCCTGCCCCCTAGAGATTCCCCGGAGCCGCGCGATTCCCTTGCGGCGCAGAGCGCGGTTAGGCGCCGGCGGCGGCGAACACAGTCGCCCAGTCGTTCTTGACGCTGACGACCGTCCAGCCTTGCGCCTGGGCCCGTTCCAGCGCCCTTTCCGCGCCGGCGGTGTAGTCGAACTCGCGCTCGGCGTCGTCGTGGAGCACGAGCAGGCGCAGCGCGGGCCGGTCCGGGCCGCCGGCGTGCTGCAGCATCTCGATGTCGCCGTTCGAGTTCCCTCCGGCCAGGATTGGTCGCGCGGCCGATGCGGCTCCAGATCCGCACCGGCTTCGCCGGCCCGTCGTCGAAGACGTCCAGCTTCGCCGTGTGGACGATCTGGGCGCCGCCGCCGCCGTCCTCTCGGTACTCGAGCGCGACCGAGCTGCCGATGACGCGCTCCGGCGGGATCCCGTAGAGCTCCTGGCTGATCGCGCCGCATGAAGTCGCGGCCGCCGCCCGAGGCGATGTAGCTGGTGAACCCGTTCGCCGCCAGGTAGCGCGAGCAGCTCGACCATCGGCAGGTAGGCGCACTCGAGGTACGGCCGGTCGAGCGTCGGGTGCTGGCGCCGTCGCATGAACGCTCCGGCGATCGCCTCGAACTCCTCGATCGTGCTGCCCTCGTAGGCCTGGAGGAGACCGCCGGCCATCACCTGCAGGTCGCTGTCGTCGCCCTGGTAGTGCTTCGTGATGGCCCCGCCGAGCCAGCGCGTAGTCCTTCTCGTACGACCGCCTTCCACGGCTGGCGGTCGCGCAGCGACGGGTCCGCCTCCGCCATCGTCCGCCAGCCGCCGGAAGAGGAAGTCGACCTGGATCGGCATCGGCTTCTCGCACCAGAGCGTGCCGTCGTTGTCGAAGACGGCGACCCGCTCCTCGGGCGGCACGGTCGCGCGGCCGCTCGGCGACACGGCTCGACGAACTCGACGATCGCCGCGTCGTGTGGCGGTGTCGTTCCAGGACGGGCAGCGGCATCCGGTCATCATGCGCCCGACGGTGCAGGCGCCGTTCGACAGCTTCTCCATCGCCTGGTCGATGGTGAAGCTCGCCGCCTTCTGACGCGGCGGGAACTCCTTGAACGTCGCGAGGAACTCGGCACGACGATCGACTGAGCGCGAGCGACCATGAAGGCGCGGTCGATGAGCCAGTCGTAGTAGGTGTTCGAGGTGATGTCGGCGCGCTCGAACGGGTCGGTGCGCAGGTTGTAGAGCTTCGGCAGCCGCAACGTGATGAAGGGCTCAGCCCAGAGCTGCAGCGTGCCCGGCGGATGCGCTGCTCCATGAAGACGACCTTCCAGTTGTCGAACCGGAGCGCGACGTAGGTGACCTCGACGCAACACGGCGTCGTCATCGTGGGCCAGATCGAGAGCGGCCTGCCGTCCTTCGGGCTGCCGGACGTCGGACACCAGCCGCTATCTCGACGTGGCCGCTTCGGCCCTCGGCATCATGCTCGATCGGCTTCGCGGAGGGCCTCGGTGCCGCCAAGACGTACGCCGTCAAGAACCACTACGAGATCGACGCCAACCGCGAGCTTCTCGGCCTCGGCGCGGCCAACGTCGGCCTCAGGCCTCTCGAGCGGCATGGTGGTGAACGGAAGCCTCTCGAAGACCGCCGTCAACGGCTCGGCCGGGCGCGAAGTCACAGGTATCCGGGCCTCGTCGTGGCCGGGCTGACGATCGTGACGCTGCTCTTCTTGACCGGGCTGTTCGAGGAGCTTCCCGAGGCGACGCTCGCCGCGGTGGTCATCGCCGCACTCGTCGAGCTCGTGGACGTGCGTTCGCTCGTGCGGCTGTACCGGCTCCGCACGCGTGCGGGTGGGGCTCGTCTCCGGCGTCGCCGCCCGTCCCGATTTCGTCGCCGCGGTCGCGGCGCTCCTCGGCGTGCTCGTCTTCGACACGCTGCCGGGGTCTCTTCATCGGCATCGTGGTCTCGATTCTGCTGCTGCTCTACCGCGCCTCGAGGCCACATGTCGCCGTCCTCGGACGTGTCCCGGGCACGGACGGACCAGTACGTCGACGTCGAGCGTCATCCCGAGAACGAGTCCGTGCCGGGCGTCGTCGTCCTCCGCGTCGAAAGCGGGCTCTTCTTCGCCAACGCGGATGCGGTCGCCGAGCAGATCCGCGCGCACGCGACGGGAAGGGACGAAGGCGATCGTGCTCGATGCCGAGACCGTCCCGTGGGATCGACATGACTGCTGCGCAGATGCTGCGCCGAGGTCGCCGAGGACCTGGAGCGGCGCGGGATCCGAGCTCGTCCTTGCCCGCGACATCGGCGAAGTGCGCGACGTGCTGCGGCTCGCGGAAGGAGACATGCACGGTGAAGCACGTACCCCACCGTGCAGGCCGCGGTCGACGCGATCCAGAAAGGAGCGGGCGATGAGTGAGGCGATAGGCCAGATGCTGCCGAGTGCGATCGGCGTGGCCATCAGCCCGATCCCGATCATCGCCGTCGTGCTGATGCTCGTCACGGCCCGCGGCCGTGTGAACGGCCCCGCGTTCGTCGTCGGCTGGTGGGTCGGCGTCGCCCTCGTCGGCACGATCATGCTGCTCATCGCGGGGGGTGCCGACGCGACCGAGGAGGGAGAGCCCGCCACCTGGGTCTCCGTGCTAGAGCTCGTGCTCGGCGTGCTCCTGCTGCTCTTGGCGCTCAAGCAGTTTCGCGGGCGGCCTCACGAAGGCGAGGAGGCAGAGACCCCGAAGTGGATGAGCGCCCTCGACCGTTTCACGCCCCCGAAGGCGGCCGGCGCCGGAGTGCTCCTCTCAGGGCTCAACCCCAAGAACCTGCTCCTCATCGTCGCCGGCGCCGCAGCGATTGCGAAGGCCGGCATCTCCGCGGGCGAGGAGGCCGTCGCCTTGATCGTCTTCGTCCTGATCGCGTCGATCGGGGTCGCCGCGCCGGTGGTGATCTACTTCGCGCTCGGCGACCGCGCCGGCCCGCTGCTGGAGCGGCTGAAGGACTGGATGGCGCACAACAACGCCGTCATCATGGCCGTCCTCCTGGTCGTCATCGGCTTCAAGCTGCTCGGCGAGGGAATCGCCGGCCTCTGATCACGAGCTCGCGCCGGGTGCAGCGAGCCTAGACCTCCTCTCCGTCGACGACCAGGGTGATGCCGTCGACGGCGACGACGCGTACGGTCTCGCCCTGGGCGGCCCCTTCGCTACAGCGCGCTCGCCAGATCTCAGACTCCCCCGAGAGCCGCACCTGGCCCTCAGGGAGGCAGGGCGTGACCACCTGCGCGCGGCGGCCGACGAGCGTCTCGGCGCCGATCTGCACCTTCCTCCCGCGGACCGTTCGGTAGAAGAAGGCGACTTCGCCGAGCCAGAGCCCGAGCCCCGCCACGAGCCCGATCACGTTCCACGGCGACGGCGCGAAGAAGAGCACCAGCAGCGCGCCCAGGAGGAGCATCGCGAGGAGCCTACTGGCACGCGCTCGGTGAGCCGTCTTCTGTCGGTCTTAGATCTTACTCTCTACAAACACTTGACACTATGTCCGAGTCTGTATAGAGTTGGTCTGACGCTGGACAAGCAGTAGACAAAGGAGGCGCAGGTGAAGAAGCTTGGAACATGGCGCTCGGCTCGGCTCGTGGGCGCGATTGGCTTGGCCACGGTGGGTCTCGCAGTCGCAGGCTGCGGCGGCGGCGGCGATTCCTCATCGGATGGCGCGGCGACGACCGCCGTGCCGGCGGCGACCACGACGGAGGAAGCGGTACAGGAGAACATCGTCGAGACGGCCGTTGCGGCCGGGGACTTCACGACGCTGACATCTCTGGTCGAGCAGGCCGGCCTCGCTGGGACGCTCTCGGCCAACGGCCCCTTCACGGTCTTCGCACCGACCGACGACGCCTTCGCCAAGGTGCCGCAGGAGACGCTCGATTCACTGGCGGCGGATCCCGAGGCGCTGAAGGCAGTCCTGCTCTACCACGTCGTCGACGGTGAGGCGCGGGCGACCGACGTCGCTGAGCTGAGCTCGGCCGAGACCCTGAACGGCAAGCTCGTCCAGCTCGAGACAACCGAAGGGACCGTCAAGGTTAACGACGCCAAGGTCGTGCACGCCGACGTGACCGCCTCGAACGGTGTCATCCATGTCATCGATGAAGTGCTGATTCCCTGAGTGGGAACACTTGAGCGGCCCGTCCGGCGCTTCTGCGGGCGGGCCGTTCTCAATCCTGGCCCTCGCCGGCGAGTGCAGTTCGTGCCGCCTGGTCAAAGGGCGTGAGCTCGAAGGGCACGAGGGCTCGGATCCTCTCGTCGTGGGCAACCGTCTCGTTTCGCAAGCCGTCGACCAAAGGTCGCGCGACACCCGCCTTCACGGGGGTGACGAGATGGAGCCAAAGGGAGGACAGGCGTGGCGTCAGCAAGGGCACCTCGACGATGAGAGGCCGGCGACCGCGCAGGCGGGCGATTCGCTCGATCATCTGCCGGTACGTCATCACTTCAGGCCCGGCCGCGTCGTACGCCTCGCCGAGAGCTTCCTCGCGGCCGCCCACCCCGGCGAGGTACCGCACGACGTCCGCGAGCGCAATCGGTTGCGTGTTCGTCGTCACCCAGCGGGGGCAGATCATCGCCGGCAGGCGATCGACCAGCGCGACGATCGTCTCGAAGGCCGCGCTGCCACCGCCGACGACGACGCCCGAGCGGACCGTCGTCACAGGGACCGACCCGGCGGCCAGGCGCTCGGCGGTGTCCGCCCTGCTGCGCAGGTGCGATGACAAGTCCTCGCGATCGTCCCCGAGCCCGCCGAGAAAAACGATCTGGCGAACCCCGGCCCGGTCGGCGGCTGCGGCGACCGTTTCTGCGGCTCGCCGGTCGCGCTCCTCGAAGTCCTTCGTGCCGAGCGAGTGGACGAGGTGGTAGACCACGTCCGCCCCGCGCAGCACGGGCTCGAGCACGCGACGCCGGGTGACGTCGGCTGCCACCCAGCGCACTCGGCCACGGGAGGGCTCCCGCGGACGCCGCGACACGGCGACGATCTCGTGTTCGCAGGCAAGCTCCGGCACGAGCGCGCGCCCGATCACGCCGCTCGCACCCAGGACGACGACTCTCACAGGCGAGATTCCCGGACGAGGCGTGCGACGTACCTACGCGCGATGGCCCGGTGAAGACGAGCCTGAAACTGGACGTAGACGAAGCCTGTCCAGCGATGCCGGCCAGGCAGCGCGCCGAGGCGCGGGATGAAGCCGCGGATCGACGTGCGGAGGCACCACGGCCGCGCCCGTTCCTGGGCAAACGCGAGCACGCCTCCTTCCGCTCGCGCGAGGAGGCCCCCAACGATCGCGTACGAGCAGTTGACCGACGCAGGGCCCACCTCGACCTCGGGCAGGCCGAAGCCGAGAAGGAGGGGCCCGTTGCGGAGCAGCCGGAGCTCGACGCCGCCGCCAGTGGACCGAGCTCGTACGAGACCCCTCGTCGTTCGTTCCACCTCCTCCCAGTAGGCCCATCCGAGTCTTTGCGCGCCTGACGGGCTCATCGGCACCGCGGGAGAAGGCAGAGCAAACGACTGCTCCGACTCGACCACGACGTTCGGCCTGGTGGATAAGAGAGAACCGGCCGGCGGGCGGGCCGGCCGGTTCAGGAGTTCCCCCACACTAAGCGGGCGCGACGTGTGGGTCGCGGCTCCAGCGGCGTCGAATGGCACCCTGCTGGAGGATCTGGTAGACGGCGGCGAGGCCCACAAGGCCGTAGACGACGCGGCTGGCCGCGTTCGCCTCCCCGAATTCCAGCCCGAAGATCGTCGCGACGAGGTCGAACTCGGCCAGGGCGACGAGGCCCCAGTTCAGACCGCCGACGATCACGAGCACCGCCGCGACGACATCCATCTTCTTCACGTCTTTCCTCCTCTGTCTAAGTTACGTCTATGTTTTGTACAAGAAGATGATTATCCTGTCAAGCGTGTGTGTAAACATCGTCTTGGTTCCGTAAGGTGAGCGCCGTGAACGAAGGGCATCTGCGAATCGGCGAGCTGAGCCGGCGCGTCGGCGTGAGCCGCGAGCTCCTACGCGCGTGGGAGCTCCGCTACGGCCTGCTGCAGCCAACCCGGTCTTCCGGCGGCTTCCGGCTCTACTCGGAGGAGGACGAGGAACGAATTCGCCGCATGCGCGGCTACCAGAGCCAGGGACTGTCCGCAGCCGAGGCAGCCCGACTCGTGCTCGAGGGGGCGAGCGACGAGCGCCCCGCGACGAACGTGGCGGTGCCCGACCCGAGCTCCCTCGCGTACGCGCTCGAGCGCTTCGACGAGCCCGCAGCCCAGGCGGCTTTCGACCGGGCGCTCGCGTCCCTGAGCCTCGACGCGCTCCTGCGCGATCTTCTCATCCCCTATCTGCACGACCTCGGCGAACGCTGGGAGGCAGGTACAGCGAGCGTCGCGCAGGAGCATTTTGCGACCAGCGTCGTGCGTGGGCGCCTGCTCGGCCTCGCCCGGGGCTGGGGACAGGGCGCGGGTCCCCTTGCCGTCTTGGCCTGCGCGCCGAGCGAGCTACACGACCTGCCGCTGATCGCATTCGGTCTTGCGCTGCACGCACGCGGCTGGCGCATTGCGTATCTCGGACCGGACACGCCGCTCGGGACGCTTGTCGATACGGCGCAGGCGCTCGAGCCGACGCTGGTGGTCGTCAGCGCGACGACGCCGCGACATTTTTCCCGGGTTCGAGGCGAGCTCGCCGAGCTCGCGAAGACGTCGCCGCTATCGGTGGCGGGAGCAGGTGCAACGGCCCGGCTTGCAGAGTCGGTTGGCGCCACTCTGCTCAGCGGGGATCCGGTGAGCGAGGCCGAGTGGGTGGCGTCCCGACCGGGCCCGAAGTCGTAGGGTTCTCCTACTGGCTGGGCTTTCGCAGGGAATCAAGGCGATCAAGCAAGCGATCAAGGAGAAGGTCGAAGAGCTGGCTTAAGCAGCCAGCCGCCGGGGTCAGCATCTTTTGCGCCGGCCCGCGGTGCGGCTGCATGAGCGTTCATTCGCTCTCGGCGTGGGCGAGCGCTGAGGGCGTCTGGCGCCCGACGATCGCAGGAGCCTCGTGGATGAGCTCGTCGTTCTCGAGAGCCTCCACCATGAACAGGGCGAAGTCCACGCGGCGCGTGATGTTGCTCTCGAGGATGGGGTCGCCCACGTGGCGGCTCCATACCGGCAGGCCCTGGCTCTCACCCTCCTCGAGGTCGCTCCCGCGCACGACGGTCCACCGCGTGTCGCTGGCGAACACCCTCCGGCACGCCTCCACCTGGTCGTCCAGGTCCGCGAAGCGAGTGATCCGCCCGACCCAGCCGCCGACCTTCACCAGCGCCTTCAGCCTCCACGAGTACACGTCCTTGCCGTCGAGCGTGATGTGCCACCCGCACGAGAACACAAGGCGTGCACCCGCAGGCGCGTGGTCGAGTACCGCCTGGGCTGTCCCCGTCGAGTACCCGTGGACTCCTCGCGGGACGAGCACAACAAGCACCCCGTCGCACGCCGCGACCGCGCGCTTGATGACCTCCGGGTCGTCCGTCGCTCCCGGAACGACGGTGATGCGCCCCTTGAACGCGTCGAGTTTCTCAACGCTTTCCTCCCTACAGACGCCGACCACCTCGTAGTCCCGGTCAAGCGCGTGCTGCACCATGTACCGCCCGAGCTTCCCAGAGGCTCCGACGATGCAGACCCTCGTGCGCGCCCCCGTGGCGCCTGTGAGGACTTCTCCCATCGCGCGATCGTAACCTCAGAGGGCGAGAGCAGAATCCGCGCCCACCCCAATCGGTCAGACACGCTTTCGGCAACAAGGATGAGCGCTCGCCTGGGCGAGATCTCGCCGGCGGTCGCGCGCGGCGCCCCCGAGGCCTTCGGGGGCGTCCCCGTTCCCGCGTGCGCAGCGACAAAGGCACGCAACCTATGCTTGCGACGTGTCCGAAGGCGAGCTGCGAGCGTTTCGCCGCGCCGCGCACGCGCTGGTAGACGGCGTCGCTGACCACCTCGCCGCGCTGCCGTCGCGCCCGGTTTGGCAGCCGCTCCCCGACGCCCTGCGCGAGCAGCTGCTCGACCTGCCCCTGCCGGAGCACGCGGGCACGCTCGACGACCTGGTGGCGACGGCGCTGCGCGACGTCCTGCCGCACGCCATGGGCAATGGCCACCCGGCCTTCTTCGGCTGGGTCAACCCGCCGCCTTCGCCCGCCGGGGTCGTCGCGTCGCTGGCGGCGGCCGCGATGAACCCGAGCGTCGTCGCCGGCGACCATGCCGACGTCTACCTCGAGCGCGCGGTGGTGCGCTGGTTGGCCGAGCTCGTCGGCTTCCCGCACGCGCCGGGCGCCGGCCTGCTCACGAGCGGCGCGTCTGCCGCGACGATCGTCTGCCTCGCCGGCGCTCGCAGTCGTGCGCTGGCGGCCGTCGGCCATGACGTGCGTCGCGACGGCCTCGCAGGCGCCCCCCAGCTCGTCGCCTACGTGCCGGCCGAGGCCCATAGCTGCGTGCGTCGCGCGCTCGAACTGCTCGGCCTCGGCAGCGGGGCGATGCGCGAGGTGCCGCTCGACAGAGGCCGGCTCGACGCGGTCGCGCTGCGCGCTTCGATCGCCGCGGATCGCGCGAGCGGCACGGTTCCCGCGCTGCTCGTCGGCTCGGCCGGGACCGTCAACGCAGGCGTGATCGACCCGCTCGATGCGCTCGCCGACGTCGCGGGGGCGGAGGGCCTCTGGTTCCACGTCGACGGCGCGTACGGCGCGTTCGGCGTGCTCGACCCGGTGATCGCGGCCCGCTTTCGCGGCATGGAGCGGGCCGATTCGCTGGCCCTCGACCCGCACAAGTGGCTCGGCGTTCCCATCGACGCCGGCTGCGCGCTCGTTCGGCGCGGCGACGACCTGCGCGACGCGTTCAGCCTCGTCCCGCCGTACCTGCGCCAGGGCGCGGGCGCGCCGGTGGGGACGTTCGCCGAGTACGGGCTCGAGCAGACGAGACCGTTTCGCGCGCTCAAGACCTGGGCGACGATCGCAGCACGCGGACGCGCCGGCCTCGCCGCCCAGGTGGCGCGCGCGAACGAGCTCGCCCGCGAGCTGGCGACACTGGTCGAGCGCGAGCCCGAGCTGGAGCTGGCCGCCGCGCCCGAGACCTCAATCGTCGCCTTCCGCGCGCGCCCGGCGGCCTGTCCGCCCGCCCGGCTTGAGGACGTAAACCGCGCGCTGCCCGAGGCTGTTCAGGCGCGGGGTCGCGCCTTCGTCTCCGGTACCGTCTTCGAGGGACGCGAGACGCTGCGCGCCTGCATCTTGCACCCCGGCACCGGCTCGGAGCACCTCGCGACCCTCGTCGCGGAGGTCGTCGCGACCGCCCGCGCGCTCGCGGCCGACCTCGGCAAACGGCGCGCCCGCATCCGAGAAAAGGCCGCGAACGGAAGCAGCGAGCCGCCGGGGTTCGGCTCGCCCTGACCCTCGAGGAGCCCCCGAGCACTCGCCGGGGACGCGCGAGACGCTCGCCGCGAAGTCGCGCTTGCCGTGGTCGTGCTCGCATGCGACGGCGAGAACGCGCGAGGGAGACCGGGGCGCGTCTTGTCACATTCGGCCCCGCTCCACCCGTCATCAGTGCAGGAGGAACGTGAGCCGTCCCAGACGGCAGCTCCCACCATCGACACCCAAGGAGTCGACGACCAAGAACGGAGGAACGACGATGCTGAAAAAAGTGGTGTACGTGGCGCTGTTGGTGAGCGATCAGGACAAGGCGCTCGACTTCTACACGAATGTCATCGGCCTCGAGAAGCGGGGTGACTTCCCGACACCCGACGGACCGCGATTCCTGACCGTCGGCGTCAAGGGGCAGGACTTCGATCTCGTTCTGTGGCCAGGCACACCCGCCAAGGCCGAGCTGGGTTCCGCGGTTTACACCATCGAGGTGGAGGAAATCCGGATGGCGTTCGAGACGCTGAAGTCGCGCGGAGTGAAGTTCGAGCCACCCGAGGTCCTCGAGTTCCCCTGGGGTTGGGTCGCGAGGTTCCAGGATCCGGACGGGAATCGGCTTCAGGTGCGAGAGGGTCGCGGGGAGTTTCGGCTCTGAAGGAGCGCAGATCGTCACACTCTTCCGGCTGGTCGTTTCTGCCCGGCAACGGGCGACGTTTGACGGCAAGCGCTACGTGCTCCGCCGCGAAGCGTTCGCGGAGGAGACGCTGCGCGCTCTCCGCGATCTCCAACTGGTCCCCGCAGCGCAGCACCGACCGGCCCGCCACCGCCGACTTGATCTCAGCAACGTCTCCACCCGTGGTGTGCAACCGACAGGACGGGCAGTTGGACTTGGGCAC
>CAWBAC010000008.1:0-187528 GCA_963786755.1 uncultured Actinomycetes bacterium
CCGAGGAGCTAGACGAAGGCGTCAGCGACGACCTGCGCGAGGCGCTCAGTGCCGTCGAGCGGGCGAGGTCGGGCCGGCTCGTCCACTTCGTGCCTTTCGCTTCAAGAGCGAGCAGGCAAAGCCAAGGCCGTGTCGCTCAGGTCGGCTTTTAGGTGCGGCGGTGGCCGAACGACCGCCCATCCATGGACTTCCAGGCTCAGTCCTCGAGCCTGCCCCAGCTCTGGATGAGGGTGAAGGTCGTGCCCCATCTCCCTGGCGCGGCCAGCTCGGACTCGGCCTCTCGGCGGAGCGAACCGAGCTCATCCTCACTCAGCTCTTCCAGGAGCCGCGACTCGAGCGCGACGCTGAACTGAAGCGGGAGACGCAGATAGGGGTGGCCCGGCTTGAGCGCGATGACGTGCTGCGTCGATCTCCGGCTCGTCGATCCCGATCTCGCGGAGCAGATCGGGAAGGCTCCGCCCAGCTTCGCCGCCGAGCGTGGCGAAGATGTCCGAGATTAGTCGGATCAGTCGCTCGGCGGCGGGGGCAGGGGGATTGAAGTGCCACGAGCCCAGGTCCCATTCCTCCAGAGCCAGGTGGCCATCGGGTCTGACCAACCGCCGGAACGAGGCCACCTGCTCGACGTCCGCGACCCAGCGGGGCGATCACGTAGCGCGCATGGACCAAGTCGAATGAGTCAGGCTCCAGCTTGCTCTCGAACAGATCGTCGACGACGAGCTCCACGTTCGAGATCCCTTCTGCCTTCAGAAACGAGTGAGCGGCATCGAGCAAGCTCTCGTCGATGTCGGTGCCCAACGACCTGGCCGGAGGAACCGGCCCATTCGCTGAGGATCCGGAGCCACCCCAACGCCCCGCAGCCCACGTCGAGGGCGCGTCCGCCGGATTGGCCGTCGAGCTTCGACAGGAGCTGCCGTCCGGCGGGCTCCCAGACGCGGGATTGCAGCTGCAGGCGCTCCAGCTCCGAGGGCTGGTCGGCCTAGCAGATACTCCTGATGCGACATCGCCGGGCAGTATCCCACTGCGCCTTTCTTCGGGTGACGGCCTTTCGGGGCGACGCCGGACTCCTTCGCACCCGACAGGTGGGCCGGTTCACTCGCTGGACGGGTTTGAGCGAGCCGTTCCCGGCCTCGTTCTCGTTAAGCGGATACCGCTAGCTTCAGGAATTTGTTCGGCGGGCAAAATGTTCATACGTGGTTCGCCAAGGGTCGCTCTCGGAAAGTCTTTCCTCGCCGATCCAATGGAAGCTGTTGGCAGTGATCTCAGTGAAACGCCATCGAGTTTTCAGGCCGCGCGAGTCATTGCCGAGCTGGACAATGTCCTCACCCTCGGCCCGCCCGATCTGGCGCGAGTGATCTTGGTTGAGCGGGTCGTTCCAGATGATGTGCCAGCCGCCGATCCCAGGATCGAAGATGCGCAACGTCGTGCCATACATCGTGGACCGCGCAGGGCGCTTGGGCCTGATCCAGACGTCCTGAATCGCGCGGCCTTCGAGCACCCAGCCAAAATGGCATTCTCCATTCGATTTCTGAATTGTGCCGTCGTCGAGGTGGCGGACCGTGTCCATTTCCCAGCTTCCAATCAGCCATCCATACAGGTCCATATCTTTCGCTCGGTCGGCTGGGGGACCTTCGGATCCGAGAGCGGTGAGAAACGGAGAAAGAGTCATCGTCATACTGCCTTTCGTTTCCCAGTAGCCATGCTATGAAGGCAGAGTACCGGCAGGTTGTCTGACGTCCACGCGAGGGGTCGCGCCGATTTTCTAGGCGCTGGCCCGGCGGAGAGTTTTTGACGGCGCCGCCGCCGGTGAGGCCCAAGCCTCGAGCGCTGGCGTATCGGCGTTCGCCGCTTCGAGCCCGCATTTTTGATGGAGCGGCCGCCGGGTGAGGCCCAGTCATCCGTTTTCTCCGACACTTCGGCTGTGACAGTCGCTTGCGGGCGCAAGGATCGGGATTGCGCCGGGTCGAGGCGGTAGTGTCTCGTTGGGGTTCGTTGCCCACGACGACAACTGCATCTGCGCTCGGTGCCACGGTGAGCGGCGGGCGCTGGCGAGACAGGCCGAGCTCCAGGCGCGGCGGGATGAGTGGTCGCGGCCGTCTGCGTGCGAGTGGTGCGTGCGCGAACTCGTGCCCGGCCCGTACTCGAGGCGAACGTGTAGTGATCGTTGCAGGCAGGCGCTCTCCCGGCTTGGGCGAAAGCGGCCGAAACGCCTCCGGCCAACTGGAAATCGCGTACCCGGCGAAAGCTGGGTCGCGGGTTCGAATCCCGCCCTCTCCGCCTCGCCGCGCCCGGGCCGATGAGTTCAGTGGCCGCGAGCAGTCTCAGCTGTGGGAGGCACTCATGGAGCTAGTGGTCACCGAGAACATCACTCTCGACGGGGTAATCGACGCGACGGGGGGCTGGTTCGATCCCGCCGGGGACGAGGGGGTCGACAACTCGGACGTCCTCGAGGCCCTGCACCGGCAGATGGAGGTCGAGGACGCGCTGCTGCTCGGCCGTGTGACGTTCGAAAGCTTTCGCGGTTACTGGCCGCAGCAGGTCGACGACCAGACGGGGATCACGCAGCACCTCAACGCCGTGGCCAAGTACGTCGTCTCCGGCACGCTGGAAGATCCCGAATGGGAGAACAGCACCATCCTGCGAGGCCCACTCGAGGAGGAGGTCAGGACGCTGAAGGACGCGCCGGGCAAGGAGATCGGTGTCACCGGAAGCATCTCGGTGGTTCGCAGCCTGATCGCGGCCGGGCTCGTCGACGAGTATCGGCTGTTCGTCTACCCGGTCGTGCTAGGACGGGGCGAGCGCCTGTTCGCCGGCGCGACCGGGGTCACGAAGCTACGGCTGGTGAAGGCCACGCCCTTCCGCTCAGGCATCGTCCTCATGAGCTATCGGCCGGCCTGACCGGCCTCTCCGCCTCTACCCCTGGGACTCGACCACGAAGGCCGCGACGTTCTGGATCTCCTCTTCGCTCAGCTGTCCGCTGAATGCGGGCATGCCCCCGCCACCGTCCGTGATCTGCGCCGTCGCCTGCTCCAGGTCGACCTGGCTGTCGTCCAGGTCGGGCCCGACGGTGCCGGCCGTGCCCGCCTCCTCTAGCGTATGACAGGTCCCGCAGCCGGCAGAGGCGAAGACCTCCTGGCCGGCGGCCGGGTCGCCCTGCCCCGTCCTCCGCCGCCTCCGCCCGTGTCGGTCTGACCGGTGCCCGTGCCCCGCCGCCGGCACCGCCCGCTGTCTCGGTCGCCGCGCCTCCTCTCCCTGCTCCTCCTCGCCGCCGAATACCTCGACCGCGGCCAGCATGGCGACGACGAGCAGGACCGCGACGATGATGAAGAGTGCGTAGCTTCCGCCCCGGGAAATCAGGGTCGCGCCGAGGGATGACGAGCGCGACGACCAGGCTGAAGACGACGAGGACGAGCGCGAAGAGGCCGAGGATGATTTCGCTGTCGCTCACCGGGGCGCGCATAGGATAGAGACTCGGTGCGTCGCGTCGGCATCCTCGTCGTCGCCGGCGCGGCGTTCGCCGTCGCCGTCGGACTTGCAGTCGCCCGCGCGGGCGAACGCGCGGGCGCGCTCTCGGACTGGCAGGCGCTCGTGCTCGGGATCGTCCAGGGCTTGACGGAGCTCCTGCCGATCTCCTCCTCCGGGCACCTGATCCTCGTCCCGTGGCTCTTCGAGTGGGAGTTCCTTGAGGCCAACGACGAGTTCAACCAGACCTTCGACGTCGCACTGCACCTGGGGACGCTCGTCGCGGTGGTCGGCTACTTCCGACGCCGACTCGCTCGATCTCCTGCAGGCCTGGCTCAGCAGCCTCCGCCGCCGGCAGCATCGCTACGCCGAACGAGCGCGTGGCCTGGTTCGTGGTCGTGGCGACCATCCCCGCGGCCGTCGTGGGCGCTCTCGCGGAGGAGGCGATCGCGGAGAACCTCGGCGAGCCGTGGCAGATCGCCATCCTGCTCGCCGTCTTCGCGATCGTGCTCTGGATCGCCGACCGCCGCCCCGCCCGCCGGACGATCGAGTGACCTCGACCTCAAGGCCGCGGCCGGCGTCGGCCTCGCTCAGACCCTGGCGCTCGCTCCGGGAGTCTCGCGCTCCGGGATCACGATCTCGGCGGCTCGCTTTCTCGGCCTCGGGCGGGAGGCGGCCGCCAACTTCTCGTTCCTACTGCTCGTCCCGATCACGTTCGGCGCCGTCTTCTGGAAAGGGCTCACGGACGTCGTGTTCGGCGACCTTCCGGCTGGCTGGGTCGGACCGTTCGTCGTCGGCACGATGGCCTCCGCCGTCAGCGGGCTCGTTGCCATCTGGGCGCTCCTCGGCTACGTGCGCCGCCACGACTACACCCTCTTCGTCGTCTATCGCCTGGCGGTCGCGGCCTTCGTCCTTCTGCTCATCGCGACGGGCGTCCGCCCGTCCACCTTCTAGAATTTGCACGAGGAGAGGAGCCCAGACGGCGACCCTGGCCAGACTTCCAGCGCGAGCGGGGCGCGGCCGGCTCGCGGCCGCGCTCTGGTTCCTCCTGCTCGCCGCGCTGACCGTCGCCGCTGCCACCTGGGCCGCCGGCGTGGTGGCCGAGCGCCAGGAGCGCGAGACGACGGACGCGCGCCTGATGGCAAACCTGCGGACCGCGAACGAGGAGTTCGAGGCGGCGCTCACGGACGCGGAGGAACGCGCCATCGGACTAGCCCGAGACCTGGAGGTGCAGCGCGTTCTCGATGCGGGTGATCGCGCCGCGGCCGAGGCCATCGTCGTCCGGGAGGGGGACGTGGCCCTGCTCCAGGCGGACGGGACACCCCTCGCCGGGCAGGCGGACTGGCCGGCGCAACGGACGGCCCGGGTCAGCGCCGACGACGGCCGCCCGCTCGGCACCGTCGTCGCAGGCGTCCCGCTCGACGAGGAGCTGGCCGACGACCTCGCGCAGGCCGCCGGCCTCGTGGAGGACGACGCGATCGCGATCGTCGAGGGAACGAGCATCACAGCGGCCTCCCCGCCGCTGACCGGAGACGTCCCGGACCGGGACTCGGGGAGTACGGACATCGCCGGCGAGAGCTTCCGGTTCATCTCCTCTCCTCTCCTCGAAGCGAGCGACGTCCGCCTTGCAGCGCTCGCCTCCAACGACCCGATTCAGCAGGCCGCGAGCGACACGCGCAAGCGGACGTTCCTCGTCACGCTGGCCATCGTCGCCGGCGTCGGGCTGCTCGCGTGGGCGGTCTCTTGGCTGCTGCGGCGGCGAGACTCCAGGCCTGCGGCTGCCCCGGGGGACTGGGCTCGAAGGCGGGCGAGCGACGGGGACGACTCAGGCGAGCGCGTGCGAGAGGCGGTCGCGCTCGTCGGCGACGCGCTCGCGGCTACACACGACCCCGAGGCGCTCTTGCCCGTCATCGCCCAGAGTGCCGTCGACGGCACTGGCGCGGTCGGGGCCCGGATCGTGAGCGGCGGAACGGAGATCACGCAGGCGGGAGAGCCGGAAAGCGGCGGTAAGCCCTTCGAAGTCAGGCTCGGCGAAGAGACGGACGGGCTCGGCGTGCTCCTCCTCTACCCCGCGCCGGGTGGCAGCTTCGACCGCCGGGCGCAGGAGATGGCCCACTGGCTTGCGTCCCAGGCGTCCATCGCGCTCGAGAACGAACGCCTGCATAGGACGGTGAAGCAGCAGGCGGTCACGGACGAGCTCACTCAGCTCGCCAACCGAAGGCGCTTCACCGAGACCCTGGCCACGGAGGTGCGCCGCGCAGAGCGCTTCGGCGACCCGCTCGCGCTCGTGCTCACGGACATCGACGACTTCAAGGCGATCAACGACCAGCACGGTCATGCGGTCGGCGACCGGGTGCTGCGGAGGTTCGCCGACGTGCTGCGCCAGAACGTGCGCGACTTCGACCTGCCCGTGCGCTACGGCGGGGAGGAGTTCGCCATCCTCCTCCCCGAGACGGGACTGGACGGAGGGGAACGGCTGGCGCGCCGCCTGCAGACTGCGCTTGCCCGTCTGCGCGTGCCCGAGATCCGGAGCGACCGCGCTCCTGTGACGGCGAGCTTCGGCGTCGCGTCCTTCCCCGCGGCAGGGAGCGCAGAGGAGCTCCTCGCAGAAGCCGACCGGGCTCTCTACAAGGCGAAGTCAGAAGGCAAGAACCGGGTCGCGCGCGCCGACGGGCGCTCCGACCACACGGCGTAGGGAGGAGTGGACGATGCGCTGGCTTCTCGTTCTCGTCCTCTCCCTGGTCGGGGTCGGTCTCGCGGCCGCGGGGGTCTTCGTGCTGCGCGACCAGGACTCCGAGGAGCAGCTGCCCGATCTCGACCAGGCCGTTCCCTCGACGCTCTCGGTCGAGCAGATCGGCGACGCGTACCGCCTCACGTTCGCCTCAGCGGTGGACAATGTCGGGCTGGGGCCGCTCCTCATCGAGGGCAGCCGGCCCGACCGCCAGACGCGGACCATGACCGTCCGCCAGCTCGTGCGGCGCGCGGACGGCTCCACGGGCAGCATCGCGGTCCGCATGCCGTTGCGCTACGTCCGCTCCGAGACTCATGCACACTGGCACCTGCTCGGCTTCGAGCGCTACGAGCTCCGCCGCGCTGCGGACGGGAGAGTCGTCACGCCCGACAGGAAAACGGGGTTCTGCCTCGGCGACCGCTACGACAGCAACTCGCGAGTCCGCATCGAGAACGAGCCCGAGGAACCAGTCTGGACGCAGAATTGCGGGCGGGGCGGCCCGGGGCTGCTGGCAGTCGCGGAGGGCATCTCACCGGGCTACGGCGACGACTACGTCCCCCGGCTCGAGGGCCAGTTCGTCGACGTGACCCAGGTGCCGCCCGGCCGCTACCTGCTCGTGCACCGCGCCAACCCCGACCGGGCGCTGCGTGAGAGCGACTACGCCAACAACGCCGCCTCCGTGCTCCTGCAGCTTCGGCGCACGGGCGAGGTTCCGACCATCAGGGTGCTCGCGCGCTGCCCGGACAGCGATCGCTGCACTCCGTAGAAGGTGAACCCCGCCGGGAACCCCGCCGGACCCGCCGGTGTAGAGATCGCAAAGAGACGAGGAGGCTTGGATGCGACGATTCCTGGGTGTGCTCGTTCTGGCGGCGTTGGCCGCCGGCGTCCTGAGCGGGGCGGCGCTCGCGAAGGAAAAGGGTGTGGAGCTCAGCTCGACGCCGGTGGGGCTGGAGCCCGGGGAGCCTTGGACCCCGACGGCTCCTCGTCATCTTCGACAGCGCCGAGTCCCGCGCGCGCGCCGAGCCAGGCGTGACCGATCCGCAATATCGACACCGGCGAACGGACCACGTTCCAGGCCAGTCCGACCAGGTTCCCGAACGAGTACGACGTACGGGTCGTCTTCCCCGAGGCCGGCTGGTACACGGTGGTGGCTTTCGACGGCGTGACCGACCGGTCGTACCCGGTCGGCGGCCAGTGGCTCGTCGGCACGCCGGAAGCTGCCCCTGGGCCGGCAGCGCCCGCACCAGCTGACCCGGTGCCGGCCGCCGGAGACAAGAGCCCGTTCCCACTCTGGCCGGTCGCGGCCGGCGGTTCGGTTCTCCTCCTCCTGGCCGCCGGAGCAGCCCTCCTCGTCCGGCGCCAGCGGCTGGGTCTCTCGCACTAGCCGACGAGCGGGGCAACGAGAGCGGGGGGCGTGCGCCCCCCGCTCTCTCGTGCCGCTTGCCGGTTGGCCGCTAGCCCAGCTGACCGCGGACGGCGCCCTGCGGGTCCTGCGTCGTGTGGTAGTTGACGTAGTAACCCGCGAGGTCGCCGCAGATCGCCGCGGCCAAATCAGCACCGATGTCGAGCACGCCGACCTGGGTGAAGATCCGCGGGCTCGAGGAGCCGTCGAAGAGCGGGACGACGATCCCGTAGTTCTGGCCCGCCGGAGCCTGGTGGATGTGGCCGGCGATGAAGGTCTCACGGGCCGGGTTCGAAATGGCGACCGTGAAGAACAGCTTCGTCCCCTTGATCGCCACGAAGGCGGCGCCGGTCGCCCGCGACTCGACCGGATCGTCCGTGTCTGGCGGGCGCACTTCGTTCCCGGGCTTGAGCACCGTGAACGCGGCGCACTTGGTCACGGCCTCGTCCTCGGCTGCCGCCGGGGCCGCGGCCACCACGGCGAGCGCGACGAGCGCGACGACGACCAAGAGCCGTCGGATTCCGAGCATGGACATACTCCTTCCGCGGTCGGCGAGAAGGACACCCCTCCCACCCCGCTCTACGGGAGACCGCCGAGCGCGGATTTCGCCGGCGACGGCCGGAGTAAGCTCGGAGCATGCAGGTGTGCCCCAACTGCGGGGAAGAGAACCCGGAGCGGTTCCGACTCTGCGGTTTCTGCGGCACCGAGCTCGCCCCCTCTGCGCCCGCGCCGGAGGTACGGAAGACGGTGACCGTCATCTTCTGCGACCTCAAGGGATCGACGCACATGGGCGAGATCCTCGACAACGAGTCGCTTCGAGAGGTGATGACCCGTTACTTCGAGGAGATGAAGACGGTCCTCGTACGCCACGGCGGCACGCCCGAGAAGTTCATCGGGGACGCCGTCATGGCGGTGTTCGGCCTCCCGCGCGTGCACGAGGACGACGCCCTCCGGGCCGTGCGGGCGGCGATCGACATGCAGCGCGAGCTCGAGCGACTGAACGACGAGCTCGAGCGCAACTGGGGTGTGAGGCTCGTGAGCCGTACGGGCGTGAACACGGGCGAGGTCGTCGTCGGCGACCCGAGCGCCGGCCAGCGACTCGTCGTCGGCGACACCGTCAACGTGGCCGCTCGCCTCGAGCAGGCGGCCGGCGACATGGAGATCCTGATCGGCGACCTGACCTACCGCCTCGTCCGGGACTCCGTCGACGTCGCGGCTCTCGACGCGCCGATCGAGCTCAAGGGAAAGTCCGAGCCCGTCCCCGCGTACCGGCTGCTTTCCGTGCGCGAGGGCGACGGCTCCGAGCGACGGCGCGACGCGCCTATAGTCGGACGGGACCGGGAGCTCGATCTGCTCGCGGGCGAGTTCCGCCGGGCCAACGACGAGCGGGCCTGCCGGATGGTCACGGTCCTCGGCGACGCCGGCGTCGGGAAGTCGCGCCTCCTCAGGGAGTTCCTGGGCTCCCTGCCCGACGAGACCCTCGCCCTCCGCGGGCGCTGCCTTCCGTACGGCCGGGGAATCACCTTCTGGCCCCTCGTGGAGGCCGTTCGCGAGGCCGCCGAGATCGTCGACACCGACACGACCGAGCAGGCACACGCGAAGCTCGCCGCCGTCGCGGAGGACGACGAAGAGGTCAGCGAGCGCGTCGCGGCGGCCGTCGGCCTGTCGCAGGCCCAGTTTCCCGTCGGCGAGCTGCTCTGGGGTGCACGCAAGCTCTTCGAGATCCTCGGCCGGAAGCGTCCGCTCGGCCTCGTCTTCGAGGACATTCACTGGGCGGAGGCGACGTTCCTCGACCTGGTCGATCACGTCAACGAGACCGCCAGCGGGGCGCCTATCCTCCTCGTCTGCCTCGCACGCCACGAGCTCATGGAGATCCGGGCTGACTGGGGCAAGACGGGGAGCTCGCTCGTCATCCACCTGGAGGGCCTCTCCGAGTCCCAGGCCGCGCTCGTCGTCGACAACCTGCTCGGCGCCGCCGGCCTGGCCGAGGAAGCGAGGGAGCGAATCGTGGAGGCAGCGGCGGGAAACCCGTTGTTCGTCGAGCAGCTGCTCTCGATGCTGATAGACGAAGGGCTCCTCCGCCGGCAGAACGGTCACTGGGTGCCCGTCGGAGACCTCGAGAGCATGTCCGTCCCGCCTTCGCTGGACGCTCTCCTCGCCGCTCGCCTCGACGCGCTGCGGCCCGAGGAGCGCACTGTCGTCGAGGCGGCTTCCGTCGTGGGCCAGGTCTTCCAGCAGAACGCCGTCGAGGAGCTCGTGGAGGACGCCCAGCGAGGCCAGGTGGAGAGCAGCCTGGCCGGGCTCGTCCGCAAAAGGCTCATCCTGCCCGACCCGGCCGCCTTCGAGGGCGAGCACGGCTTTCGCTTCCAGCACATCCTCGTCCGTGACGCCGCGTACGGGAGGCTCCTGAAGCGCGCGCGCGCCACGCTGCACGAGCGCTTCGTGGACTGGGCGGAGCGCGTCAACCGGGAGCGCGTGCGCGCGGGGGAGTACGAGGAGATCCTCGGTTATCACCTCGAGCAGGCCTACCGCTATCTCGAAGAGCTCGGCCCGCTCGACGAGCACGGAAGGGAGCTGGGAGCGCGAGCGGCCGGTCGTCTGGCCTCGACCGGGCGCCGCGCCTTCGCCCGGGGCGACATGCCGGCGGCCGCGAACCTCCTGCGGCGGGCCGCGGGCGTGCTCCCGGAGGACGACCCCGCCCGGCTCGCCCTCCTGCCCGACCTCGGCGAGGCGCTCATGGAGGTGGGCGAGTTCGCGTGGGCCGAGGTGTTCCTGGAGGAGGCGATCGCCGCCGCCGAAGCGAGAAGCGATGCCGCCCTCGCCGCCTCAGCTTCGCTCATGCGCCTGCTCGTGCGCAGCAACTACGCGGAGGGCTGGAGCGAGGACGAGCTCGTACGCGAGGCGGAGGAGGCTATACCGATCTTCGAGGAGTGCGAGGACGACACGCTTCTCGCCGAGGCCTACCGCCTTCTCGCCTGGGCCCACGGCACGGCGGGCCGCTATGCCGCCTCCGCCGAGGCCGCACGCCGGGGAGTCGAGTACGCCCGGCTCGCCGGCGACGAGCGGCAGGGGACGCGGGCCGCGACGCTGCACGCGGGAGCATGTCTGTACGGGCCGACCCCGGTCGGAGAGGCGATCGGCCGCTGCCGGCAGATCATCGCGGAGGTCGACGGGGACCGCCGCTCGGAGGGGCTCGTGCTCAGCATCCTCGCCCGGCTCGAGGCCATGCACGGGCATTTCGAGCGTGCGCGCGAGCTCTCCGCGCAGGCCCGGCAGACGCTCGGAGAGCTGGGCAGAAGCGTGGTCGCCTTCTCAACGTCCCTCGACTCCTGCGGCATCGAGATGCTGGCCGACGACCCCGCGGCGGCGGAGCGGCATCTGCGCGCGGACTACGACGAGCTGGCCGAGATGGGCGAGAAGTACCTCCTCTCGACCGTGGCCGGCGAACTCTGTCGCGCCGTCTACGCTCAGGGGCGCTACGAGGAGGCCGAGGCGTTCGGCCGGGAGGCCGAGAAGCTGGCCGCCGAAGACGACGTCACCTCGCAGTCGCTCTGGCGCTCAGGACAGGCAAAGGTGCTGGCCCGGCGGGGCGAGTTCGACACGGCCCTCACTCTTGCCCGTGAGGCAGTCGAGCGAGTGCACGCCACGGATGCCTGGGTGATCGAGGCCGATGCACTCGTCGATCTGGCCGAAGTGCAGCGCCTGGCCGGCCGTGACTCCGAGGCCCACGCATCCCTCGAGGCGGCACTCGACCTCTTCAGCCGCAAGGGGAACCTGGTCGCCGCCGAGAAGACGGCGCGTGCTCTCGCTACGGCCGCCTAGCGTCGTCTAGCGCATGTGGCCGTTATCTATGCGGACAACGGTGGCCGAGAAGCTCCCCTTGAGCGGCCCCCACGTGAACTTCTTCACGTTCTTGAGGCAGGGAATCACCGAGAGCTTGCTGTCGCAGCGGGCCTTGATGATCTCGACCTTCGCGCCCGGGGCGCGAATGTAGTAGACGACGAAGTTCTCGACTGTCTGCTTGGGCGAGACCAGGCTCGCGTGCCAGAAGAGGTCGAATTCGGCGGCGGGATCGAACCTCCCCGGGATCGCCGCGCTGACCCAGTCCCCGCCCCTGCATATGAAGGGGCACTTGAACGGAATCACGTTCGTGCCGGTGAACTGGAGTGCGGCGGTCGTCGAGAAGTCCTGCGGCGGAAGCTCGACGCCTCCCTCCTGGACATTCTTGTCGATCTCGAGATCGAGGTTAGCGCCCTCGGGGACGAACGAGTTCGCCCTGGCCCCGCGCGGCAGGATGGTCGTCACCTCGGTGACCGTCACCGTATCCCGCTTCCCCTGGTTGTCCGGGCGGTCGCTGGGGCCCTCGTCGAAGGAGGCGGTGAAATCGAGTCGCGCCGCGCCAGGCGTCTGCGGGACTGCGAGCGCGAGCTTTGCTTGGGCGCTCTGGCCGCTCCTCAGCTTGTCGAGGAAGCAGATGACCTTTGCCGACTTCGCATCGTGCGAACAGGTTCCGACGCTCGAAGCGGCCGAGAAGAACGCGAACCCTGTGGCGGTGTCCGTTCCGACCCGGGAGACCTCCAGCTTCACATGCGTCACCGTGTTCTTGGAGTTGTTGGCCACGGTCGCTGTGAAGGACGCGTAGGCAGGCGCACCCGGCCGCGAGGCAGTGACGGCATCCGGGCTGTGCTTCACGTCGAGGCAAACCTCGGGGCCGTGGGATCGTTCGATGCATGCCGTGCCCGCGTCGGCACCGGCGGCCGCACCGCCGAGCGCTACGAGTGCCAGCGCGGCGACGAGCGCCGTCCGAAGAGCGAGTCCCGACCCCAGCCGTCCTGCCATTTGTCTCTCCTCCTGAACCTCGACGGCCCCCCGGAGTCCTCTGATGGTGACAGAGGCTTGCGCGGCGTTCAAGCGGGGTCCGTCCACGGACCGACTCCGCCGAGGCGCTCCGGGGTGATCAACATGCGGACGCCGGGCGGTGGATCGGGCATGGGAGGGAACTTCACGTCCGGCCCGAGATACGTGCGCGCCAGCTCCTGGAGCAGCTCTGGGGCGCCGCCCTCTTCGATTCGCGCGCGGCCGTGGACGACGAGGTAGTGCTTGAGGCCGGGCGGGCTGATCCCGCTGCCTTCGACGGAAAGCGTCACGCGTGCATCTCGCTCGACGTTGCGCAGCTTCTGCAGGTCGCGCCGCAGGTGGGCCGACACGATGTCGTCTCCGTCGAGCCCCACCCAAATGCAGGTGACCTGTGCGCTTCCGTCCGAGTTCAGCGTGACGAGATGGGCGAGGGCGTCCGACGTGAGGAGCTCGCGCGCGCTGGCGGGCATAGAAACCATCGAGCTAGAGAGGCTAAGTGATTGACCGGAAATTGGCCGGAACCCGTGGCACCGCCGGATGACGCCCCTGACACATCACCTGAGACCACGCTCGGTCACGGACGCCCCGACGGCACCACACTCCCGGTCAACCATCTAGAGGAGGGCGGCGAGCCGTGCGATGCCCTCGTCGATCTCGGCCTCGGTGGCCCGGCTGTAGGACAGACGGAGGTGCCGCTCGCCGCCTTCCGCGGCGAAGAAGGCGGGCCCGGGCACGACCGCGACGCCGGCGGCGAGCGCGCGCTCGGCGAACGTGGACGCGTCCGCGCCTCGCGAGAGCTCGAACCACGTGAAGAAGCCGCCCTCGGGCCGCGTCCACGTCGCCGCCGGTCCGACCTCGCGCTCCAGTGCCGCGAGCATGGCGTCCCGACGCGGACGGTAGAGGGCGCAGGAGCGCTCGACCTGCTCGTCCAGGAGACCGCGCCGCCCGTACTCCTCGAGGAGGCGCTGCCCGAGGCCGCCGGCGCACTGGTCGGTGGTCTGCTTCGCCCACACCAGGTTGGCGACGACCTCGCGAGGGCCGGCAGCCCAGCCGAGCCGGAAGCCGGGCGCGAACGTCTTCGAGAACGTGCCCGCCTGGACGACGACGTCGGGAGCGACGCTCCAGAGGGTCGGCGGGAGCTCGCCCGCGAACGAGATGTCGCGGTAGGCGACGTCCTCCACGATCAGGAGCCCGTGTCGACGGGCCAGCTCGACGAGCGCGCGCCGGCGCTCCGACGAGAGGCTCACCCCGGCCGGGTTCTGGTGGTCCGGGATCGTGTAGAGGAGTTTCGGGCTCGGCGCCTCCACGAGCATACGCTCGAGCTCGTCCACGTCGAGACCTTGGTCGTCCAGCGGCACACCCGTCACCTGTGCCTCGAAGCTCTGGAAGCTCATGAGCGCGCCCAGGTAGGTCGGCTCCTCGACGAAGACGCGGTCCCCGGGCTCGAGGAACGCCTTGCCGACGAGCTGAAGCGCCTCGATCGCCCCGGTGGTGAGGAGGAGCTCGCCTTCCTCGGGGCGCCGGCCCTGCAGCCGCTCGAGTCGCCCGGCAACGAAGTCGAGTGGCCCCGGGAGGCCAGGCGTAGGCGAATACTGGAACGCGGAGGGGTCCTCCTGCTCGATCAGCTCGCGGAGGATGTCGGCGAGGGCCGGGCCCGGAAACGTGGACGGGTCGGGGACGCCGCCCGCGAAGGGAATCACGTCCCGCGCGCCCGCGAGCGCCAAGATTTGGATCAGCCCCTCGCCGGCACCTGCCCGCGTACGCGCCGCGAAGAGGTCGTCCCAGCGAGTCCGCTGCCCGGTCGCCACCTGCTCGCTACTCCGGCCAGCGCGGACGGCCCGGCTCTTGGCGTTCGAGCATCTTCCAGTCCTCCCGGACGGGAGCGAAGATGTCGACCACGACGGCTCCTTCGGGCCCGACTTTGGCCTCGTGCGGAGTGCCGCCCGGGATCCGGTAGGTCCCCCCGGGACCGAGCTCGCGCGCCTCGTCTCCGATCCGGAAGGTGAGGCTGCCGCTGAGGACGACCCCCAGTTGCTCGTTTTCGTGGCTGTGCAGCGGCACGACCCCGTCTGGATCGAGCTCGACCACGCCCATGGTCAGCTGCTCGCCGTGGACGACGCGGCCGCGGACTCCGTCCCAGATCTGTTGCGGGCCGATCGCAGAGATGTCCTGGAAGACGCTCAAGGCTTCGATCGTACACCGGCCGCGGACACGCCAACTTTCGAAAGCGGCGATGGGAACCTCGGTAACACCCGTGTCCCGCCCAGCCAGTCGGTCAGGCGCTCCGCTTCGTGCTCCGCGGCCCGCAGCCCTTCCGAGCCGATGTCCTCGAGCAGCTGCAGGACGACCTCCCCGGTGTCGGTCTGGCGCCAGCCGCCCACGATGCGCCCGTCCCACCAGATCGTCGGTCCGGCATTGCCGGTCGTGTCGAAGAGCTTCGCCTTGTACTGGCCGAGGTACCAGTCCCGCTCGAACCAGCCCATCGTGGTCGGGTCCAAGGGCGGGAGGAGAGCGGCCCACGGCTCGACCGGCTCAGCCGCCTCCAGGTCGTCGGGCAGCAGGTAACCGGTCTGGCCGTCGAGATCGACCTCGACGGCGCGAACGTCCGCTAGCGCCCTCCGCACCGCGCCGACGGTCGAGCCGAGCCACCACTTGATGTCGGCGACCGTTCCGGGCCCGAAGGCCCGCAGCCACTCCTCGACCAGCCTCGCCACGCCCTCCGCTTCCGAGGGCGGCGTGATCTCCTCCCCCAGCCAGGCCTTCATCGAGGCCCATCGCGGCCGCGAGATGGTCCACGCGCCGTCGTTGGACGCCCGCACGATGTGACCCGCCCCCGACAGCGTCGTCAGCACACGGGGGCCGAGCGACGCCCGGCCGCCCCAGGTCTTCCCTTCCCCATAAGCGATCGAGCCCTCGAGCAACGGGATCTCGTCGCGCAGGTCCGACGACGTGGCCTCCCGCCCGTCCGACAGCGCCGCCAGCACCTGTTCCGAAGCCTCGGACAGCCAGCGCTCGCCGTTCCGGTGCAGCCCTGCCTTCTCGACGTCGCGGACGAGCCTGCGCCGTTCGACATCGGCGACGCGGTTGCTCGCGCCGGCCTGCGTGAAGGCAAGCATCGCCCTCGGGAAGACGAAGAGGGTGCGGCGCATGGCCAGGTGCTTCACCAGCGACCTCTCCACGTACAAGGCACGGTCGAGGTCGGCCACCGTCATCGCTTCGACGCGCACGAAAGCGGAGAGGTAGACCGTCGCCGGGTCGGTTCCGTGCAGACAGGCCATGCTCCGGGCCGCCTCGAGAACGTCGCCGGCCCGACACTCGGGCGCCAAGCGGTGACGACGGGCCAGCCGGGCTCGGCGCTCCGCGACCCCCATTCTTCGCACACGGGGATCCTGCCACGAGGAGGCTTCATCACGACTATCCTCGAGCCCGGGGAACGGGTGCGTGGCAACCTTCGCGATCGTCGAAGCACCGTCTCATCTCGGCCTGCGTGCTCCGGGGGTCGAGCGACTGCCCGACGCCCTTCTCGCTGTCGGGCTCGCCGAGCGCCTCGGCGCGCGACGCGCCCTCCAACTGGCCGCCCCGCCCTTCGATCCGCAGATCGATCCCGAGACGGGGCTGCTCAACCCGAGCGGCCTGCGCGACTACTCACCCCGGCTTGCCGACGCCGTTGAGGTAGTGCTCGCGCAGGGCGAGTTCCCGCTCGTGCTCGGCGGTGACTGCAGCATCCTGCTCGGGAATGCGCTCGCCCTCAAACGCCGCGGCCGCTACGGGCTGCTGTTCGTCGATGGGCACGCCGACTTCTATCAGCCCGAGGCCGAGCCCTCCGGCGAGGCCGCGTCGATGGACCTGGCCCTGGTAACCGGACGCGGCCCGGCCGTCGTTGCCAACCTCGAGGGCCGGCGTCCGCTGGTGCGCGACGAGGACGCACTGGTGTTCGCGTTCCGCGATGCCGAGCACGCCGCTGCCGAGGGCAGTCAGCCGCTCCCACCGACTCTCCGTGCGCTGGACCTGGCGACAGTGCGCGAACTAGGAGTCGAGCGGGCCATCCGCGAGGCGCTCGCGCACCTCGAGCGCGAGGACGGCCCCCTCGGCTTCTGGATCCACCTGGACGCCGACGTGCTCGACGACTCGATCATGCCCGCGGTCGACTACCGCCTTCCGGGCGGGTTGCGCTGGGACGAGCTCAGCGCCGTGCTGCGCGCAGCGGTGGCCAGCCCGCGCGCCGTCGGTCTGGAGATCACGATCTTCAATCCGACGCTCGACGCCGACGGCAGGATCGCGCGTGCGCTGGTCGACGCGCTCGTTGACGGGCTCGCTCGGTGAGGAGCACCACAGCCGCGTGCAGTGCGTCGCGCGGCGGTATAAGCTCGCACTCGTCGACCGGGAGGTGGGTTTGCGGGTCTCGTCCCCCAGTCTCCGCAGATGGGGTTTGGCGGTTGCGGTGGCGGTTCTGCTCGCGGCTTCGACTGCTGCACCGGCTGCCGCCGCAGGCGAGACAGCAGAGGGTCAGGGACTGCCGACGCCGGCGCTCGATTGGCAGCCTTGCGGCGAGGATTTCCCCGGCATCGAGTGCGCGACCGCCGAGGTGCCGCTCGACTACGACTCACCGAGAGGCCCCACGACAGAGATCGCGCTTGCTCGCGTGCCGGCCGGCGACCCCGCGAACCGGGTCGGCAGCGTGTTCGTGAATCCTGGCGGGCCTGGGGGCTCCGGGGTGGGTTTCGTACTCGACGGCTTCGGCGAGTTTCTGCACGCCAATCTCGACGGGCGGTTCGACGTCGTCGGGTTCGACCCGCGCGGAGTAGGCGCTTCGGACCCTCTCCACTGCTTCGACAGCGAAGACGATCTTCTTTCGTTCATCTTCGCGGTGCCGGTGTTTCCGTACGAACGCAGCCAGTACCGGCCGTTCTACGACCATTTCGCTTCGCTTGCGGACACGTGTCTCACCCGCGGTGAGGCGATCGCCGAGCACATGAGCACCGCCGATGTCGCGCGGGATCTCGATTTGCTCCGCCGGGCAGTGGGCGATCGCAAGCTGACGTACCTCGGGTTCTCGTATGGCACCTACATCGGGAACACGTACGCAAACCTCTTCCCGAGGAACATCCGCGCGCTGGCGATCGACGGCGTGCTGGATCCACGGCTTTGGTCGAGCGGCTGGCAGATCCGCTCCGACCGGATCGCCACCCAGGAGGAATTCGACGAGTTCCTCCGCCTGTGCAGGGAGGCCGGGCCGCAGTGTGCTTTCGCAGCCGGGCGAAATACCGCCAAGCGCTGGGAGGCCCTCGCCCGCTCCGTCGAGGAGGAGCCGATCGACCTCGGCGACGGGTTCCTGTACACGTACGACCTGCTGATCGGCGATGCGGCCGGCGCCATGTACTCCCCCGAGGTCTGGGGCGGCCCGGAGGGTTTCGCGGTGTTCCTCGACCTCCTTGCCGACGCGGCTCTTGGCGACCAGTCGGCCCGGACGCAGGTGAGAACCGTCCGCCGTACCCTCCTCGAGCAGCTCGGCACTCGCCGGCTGCAAGAGGCGGACTACGAGAACGGCTTCGATTCCTACTACGGCAACCAGTGTGCCGACACCCAGTACCCAGGCAGCTTCCGGGAGTTTCGTGCGATCGATGTCTACGCTCGGGCGGGATCGCGTTTCGGTCCGTTCTGGTGGTGGTTCAACGCCGGATGCACGGACTGGCCGGTTGCCGAGGATCGTTACGTCGGGCCGTGGACAGCGCGAACGTCCGCCCCGGTCCTGGTCGTCGGCAACTTCTTCGACGGCGTGACCGACGACACGGGTGCCCGAGCAACGAGCCGGCTGCTGAAGAACAGCCGCCTGCTGAGCTATGCGGGCTGGGGCCATACCGCATACACCCGGAGCGAGTGCACGATGGAGTTCATCGACGCGTACCTCCTCGACCGCACGCTGCCGCCTGTCGGAACGGTCTGTCCCGCCAATCCCAACCCCTTCCTCACGGCGGCAGCGGCGAGATCGGCGGCGCAGAGCACAGCGACGGTCGGCTCGCCACCGACCTGGCTTCTTCGCCCCGAGCCGCAAGCGCCCTGAGCAAGCAAGGGAAGCGTTCAGCCGGTAGCAGGAGGCTCGCTCTGTTGGCGCACATGGCGAATGCCTCTCGGGGCCGAGCGACCCGTCGGCATCAGTGGCCCTCCGCGCGCTACCCGCGGAGTTCCTGAGCGTAGAAGTCGAGCGCGGTCTTCGTCTTCGTCTGCTGCTCGCCGCCCACGTCGACGCCCCGATCCTTCAAGTACAGACGAGTCTCCATTCCGACTTGAAGCGCTTCTCGCGGGGCGCATTTCGTCGAAAGCTCGAGGATCCGCGAGTTGTCCGGGTACAGCCACATCTCGGCAACCATCTTGCGGTCGTATCCCTTGGGCTTGAAGTTCAACTTGAGTACGAAGATCGGCCCGAGGATCGAGAGGTCGCCCAGCTTCATCCCTTCGGGCGCGTGCTCGGAGAAGAACGCGCGCTGTTGCTTCGAGAAGAGCTTGCGAATCGATTGCTCCCCTGCCACTGCCTGCTTGACGTCGGTCCTACCGAGCTTGCCCTTGAACGACGCGGAGCACACGTAACCGCCCGGCATCGCATCGACCTCCACGACCACGCCCGGTGACTTCCGAAGCTCAGACGAAAGCTCATCGGGCACGACGGGCCGCAGCTTCACGACCGAGTCGTCTCCCCGCCCCTGCACCCTTCGCGCCCGCACCACCACCCCTGTCTTGTTCAAGGCCAGATCCGGCGTGTCGAAGAAGAACACCTGCCGGATCTGGGCGTCGAGCGGGTCCATGCCCAGCGCGGCTACCGTCGAGCGTTGATTCGACTCCGGCACCGTCAGCTTCAACTCGACGCTGTCGGCGTCCTTGACCAGGTCCAGCAGCTGCTCGAGCTCCTCGTCGGAAAGCCGGCTTGGCTTCCTCGTAGTGCTTGCCTTCTTGGTCGTCCTGCTTGCCTGCTTGGTAGTGCTGCTTGGCTTCTTGGTAGTGGCCGCCACGGGCCCCTCCTAATCGTTGGTGCACGGGCGGCGAATGCTGTCACACATGACCCGGTCGGACAATCGGAGTGCGATCGCCTGCGCGCCGAGGGCGAAGGCATCTTGCCAGTGGCTCAGTGCGCGGGGTTGAAGGCTTCGAGCCGATCGAGCGCCAGCGCGTCCGCCTCGCGCTCGCTCGACTCGTAGCCGCTCACTGCAGAAAGGAAGTGGTGGCAGTCGAGCGTGTAGAGCCGGAGCGGCGTACGCGCGCGCACCGTTGCCGTGCGCAGCATGTCGCGGAGCAGGGCGATCTCTCCGAAGCCGTCGCCCGTCCGTAGCGTGCGAATCAGGCGGCCGTCGCCAATCACATCGGCCTCGCCGGCCTCGATCACGTAGAAGCGATCGCCGTACTCGCCCTGGACGACGACGTCTTCGCCTGCGGGGAAGTCGACGCGGTCGAGGTGGAGCGCGAGCTCGTCGATCGCCGGCATGGGCAGCGGGCGGAACATAGCGATGTCATTGAGAACATCGATCTCCTTATCCCGGTGCGCGATCGCGGCGTCGATCGCGCGTAGGCGCCGCCAGGCAAGCGCCGCGACCGTGGGCGCGACGAGCCCGAGCACGATCAGTGCGCCGCGGATCCCAAGCAGCTCGATGACGAACGGACAGGTGAACGCGCCGACGGCTATCGCCAACGCGGTCAGGCTCGCTTTCGCGCCGAACACGCGGGCGAGGAGCTCCTCCGGCACGAGGCGGGCGGGCAGCGTGTGCAGACCGATGTCGACGAGCGCGTTGCCGATGCCGATCACGCACATCAAGCCCACTACCACCGGTTGGTAGGGAAGGGCTCCGCTCAGGGTAAGAGGCAGGCCCCAGAGAATGACGCCGATACCCTCGAGGGCTGCGAGCCGCCTGCCGGTGACGAACATCGATGCCCCGAGCGAACTCGCCACGGCGCCGGCGCCGAGGGCTGCGGTCAGCAGGCCGACCCCGGGGGCTCCCATCCCCAGCTGCTCGAGCGCGAGGACGACCACGAACACGTAGAGAAACCCCTGCGTCAGCGCCTGCACGAGCGCTAGTCCGATCACAAGGCCTGCGTCCCGATAGCGCGCGAGCGCCTGAAAGCCTTCCACCGTCTCGTGCGCGATCCGCCGCAGCGGCTCCGCCCGCCCGCGCGGCGGCCTCTCATACGACAGCCGCAGCAGCAGCATGCCAGACGCGAGCGCCGCGACGGCGGCAGTCACGAACACCGCCACCGGACCGCTGAGAACGAGAAGTAGCGCGGCCGCGAGCGGGCCGAGGAGCGTGCTGAGCGAGTCGAGGAAGCCGCGAACCACGTTGGCGCTGCTCAGCTCGAGCGGTGTGTTGCACAGCAACGGGAGCAAGGCCGAGTGAGCCGGGCGGAAAAGCCTGAAGGCGGCCGTAGAGATGACCGCCAGCGCGTAGACCGCCACCTTCGGCCCGCCGGCGGCGAGCACCGTCGCAGCCGCGCCGGTTGCGCTGGCGCGGACGAGGCATGACCACATCAGCACCCGGTCGCGCGGGAAACGGTCCGCGAACACCGTCCCAACCGGCGCGAGAAGCGCAGACGGTGCCGTGCGCGCGAAGGCTACGAGACCGACGGCCGCGGCGCCGCCGTCGCGAAAGGCCACCACGCCGATCGCAACCGTGAAGGCCGCCTCCGCCGTCCACGTAGCAGCAAACGCCAGCTGCGCGCGCAGCAGACCGGGGTTCCGCGCCGTCGCCGAGAAGGTGCGAGCCGACGCCGCGAGCCGCTTCCGCACCCAAGCCGGCGCGGCGGAGTGGATCACTCACCGCCTCGTACGACGAACTGGCTGCGGCCTTCGGCGATCCTCAGCGAAGCCGAGGTCAGGAGCCTATCCGGCCGCGCGCGGTGGACGCTGCCCAGCCGCTCGCGGACCAGCATGTCCGCGTCGCAGATGCTCGACCGGTAGCCGGTTACGGCGGACACGCAATGACGCCGGTCGAGTGCACGGAGCCGGAGCGGTGTCTGCTCGGCCGGCGCGGCCACGAGACGTAGTCTTCCCCGTTCGGCTCAGGGTGTCCACACGACCAGCTGAGCATCGCCTCGTCCCGAGGGGAGCACCGAGGACAGCACTGGATCGCGTTTCAGGCTCACATCGCACGCCTCGCTCACTCAACCATGCGGGTTTCGCGCAACGTGCAGGCGTGAGTGGGCGCACGTGGGATCGAACCACGGACCTCCCGCGTGTGAAGCGGGTGCTCTCCCGCTGAGCTATGCGCCCTCGCGAGCCGAGGATACCAAGGTCGGGATTGCTACCATCGTCGGGCCCGGTCGCGCTAAGCGGGGAGCTAGCGGTTCCCTGAACCCGCAATCCGCTCTAGCGGGGCCGAACTCCTTCCCGAGGGGGTGGCAATCGAGGAAAGGGCTTGCCGATGCAAGCGTTGACGGCCAGGTTCCGCGCATTGGGAGCCTGTGAACCGCGTCAGGTCCGGGAGGAAGCAGCGCTAAGCAGTTTCTCCCAGGTGCCGCGGGTTGACCTGGCCCGAGCGAGCGTCGCGGGCACCGCCTCGAGAGCTTCCTCGACGGCAGGTGCGCGACCGGGCTGAGGAACCTGGTTCCAGTGAGCTCCAGGGAACGTCCCCCGCCTCCTTTACGATGGACGACTCGTGACGGCGCTCTACAGGAAGTACCGACCGCAGGACTTCGACGAGGTCGTCGGTCAGGAGGCGGTCGTCCGCACGCTCCGAAACGCGATCGAGCGTGACCAGGTGCGGCAGGCGTACCTGTTCGCAGGTCCGCGCGGAACCGGGAAGACGTCCCTCGCCCGCATCCTCGCCAAGGCGCTCAACTGCGAGCAGGGCCCGACGACGAAGCCGGACGGCACGTGCAACTCCTGCGTCACGATCGCCGCCGGCACGTCGCTCGACGTGATCGAGATGGACGCAGCGAGCCAGCGCGGGATCGACGACGTCCGGGAGATCCGCGAGCACGTCGTCCTCCAGCCGGCCGAGGGCCGCCACAAGGTCTACATCCTCGACGAGGCGCACCAGCTCACCGACGCAGCCTGGAACGCGCTCCTGAAGCTCATCGAGGAGCCTCCGCCGCACCTCGTCTTCGTCTTCTGCACGACCGAACTGCAGAAGGTGCATTCCCACGGTCCGGTCTCGCTGCCAGACCTTCCTCTTCGCCCGCCCGCGCTTCGCGGAACTGCAGAGGCTGCTCCGGCACGTGGCCGACGGCGAGCAGATCGACGTTCCCGACGCCGCGCTGTCGCTCATCGCGCGGAGCGCACGGGGGAGCTTTCGCGACGCCGTCTCGACGCTCGACCAGCTCGCCGCGGCGACGGAGGGGACGATCACCGTGCAGGACGTGCTCCAGCTCCTGGGCGCCGTCGAGGAGGAGGCGCTCTTCCGGATGTGCGACCTGGTCGTGGACAAGGACACCGCGGGTCTCCTCGCCTTCGTCGAGGAGCTCGCCGCCCAGGGCCAGGACCTCACTCGGCTCGTCACCGACCTGCTCGAGCACCTCCGCCACCTCCTGCTCGTACACCACATGGGCGAGGTACCGGATTCGCTTCCGGTGACGCCGGAGACGCGGGAACGCCTCCGCTCGCAGGCGAACCAGCTCGCCGAGTCCGAGGTGGTCCGGCTGATCGACCTGCTCGCCGTCGCCGTGGACGACGTCCGCCAGGGCGGCGATCCGCGGCTTCCACTCGAGCTCGCGCTCGTGAAGGTAACGCGACCCGGCGCCGACCTATCCGCCCAGTCGCTCTCGTTCCGCATCGAGCAGCTGGAGACCCGGCTCCGTGGCGAGCCCGTGCGCGCCGAGGCCAAGCAGCCTGAGTCACCTCCCGCGCCGGACTCCTCCGCTTCCGCCTCACCGGCGGGCGAGCTCGACCTGGAGGAGCTCAAGCAGGCATGGCAGGCGACAATTCTTCCGGCCGTGTCCGAGCGCTCCATCCCCACACACTCGGTTCTCACGCAGGCGCGCCCGGTCACGCTCGAAGGCGACCGCCTCGTGCTCGAGTTCCCGCCGGCCGCCTCGTTCCACCGCAACCTCGCCGAGGAGCCGAAGAACGCGGACATCCTCGGAGACGTGCTCTTCGAGGTGACCGGGCGGCGCCTCGCGCTCGCCTTCGAGGTAGGCGAACAGCCACAAGATGAGGAGGACTGAGGAGGAGCCGGCCACGGAAGAGGAGATCATTTCCCTGATGAAGAGGACCTTCGACGCCCGCGAGGTCGGGAAGGAAGATACGAGCCCCATGGACATGAACAAGATGCTGCAGCAGGTGCAGCAGATGCAGGAGGAGATGGCCAGGGCCCAGGAGGAGCTGGCCAACGAGAGGGTCGAGGCGTCAGTCGGAGGCGGCATGGTCACGGTCACGGCCACCGGCGCCGGCGACATCGTCGCGGTCAAGATCGCCCCGGAGGCGATCGACCCGGACGACCCCGAGACGCTCGAGGATCTCGTCCTCGCAGGGGTCAACGAGGCGCTCCGGAACGCTCAGGAGCTGGCGCAGTCGAAGCTGGGCGGGGCGGCCGGCGGCCTCAAGGGACTCGGCCTCCCGGGCCTCTAGGCACTCGGCCTCCCGGGCCACTAGGCACAATTCACGGGCTGTGTTCAGCCCGGTCGTCGAGAACCTCATCGCGCAGCTTTCGCGCCTGCCCGGCATCGGGACCCGCACGGCCCAGCGGCTCGCCTTCCACATGCTCCGTGTCTCCGAGGAGGAGGCGCTCGCCCTCGCCGAGGCGATCCGCGAGGTGAAGGCGCGCATCGGCTTCTGCCGGGAGTGCGGCAACCTGACCGAGGAGGAGCTCTGCGTCATCTGCCTGGACGCGCGCCGCGACCGCTCGGTCATCTGCGTCGTCGAGCAGCCCGCCGATGTGCTCTCGATGGAGCGGACGCACGAGTTCCGCGGCCTCTACCACGTGCTCGGCGGCGCCCTCTCGCCCCTGGACGGCGTCGAGCCGGAGCACCTGCGCATCGACGAGCTCGTGCGCCGGGTGGAGCGAAACGGCGTCGAGGAGGTCGTGCTCGCTACGAACCCGAACATGACCGGCGAGGCGACGGCCGCATACGTCGCCGACCGCCTGCGCGGCCACACCCGCGTCACGCGGCTGGCCAGCGGTCTGCCGGTCGGCGGCGACCTCGAGTACGCGGACGAAGTCACGCTCGGACGCGCACTCGCCGGCCGCCGCGACATGACTGAACGAGATGGCTTGACATCGCCGCGCGTCCATGTAAGAGTGCCGTTGCTGAACCGGGCGGCCTTCGGGTCGGTCGGTTCAGCGTTTAAGGGCCGGTTTCCGGCGGCCGGTTGCTCGTGACTCTCCCGGCACGATTGGCGCGCTACCCGCGCGGCCGCGAGCGTTATGCTCGAAGTGGAGGGAGGACCGCGGCGGCCCCGGGCGCGGACCGCAGCGCCGCCTACAATCGGAGCCGTGACGGAGACCGCCTTCGAGACCGTCCCCGCCGTCGCTCCGGCCGAGCCGCCGGCCCGGACGGGCACCGTCGTGATGAAGTTCGGCGGCACGTCCGTCGCCGATCCGGAGAAGATCCGCGGCGTCGCGCCGGCGGCTCGTGGAGGCGAAGCGGTCCGGCGGGCGAGTCGTCGGCGTCGTCTCCGCGATGGGCCACCACACGGACGAGCTCGTCGCGCTCGCGCACGACGTCTCGCCGCGCCCGAAGCCGCGCGAGCTCGACATGCTCATCTCGGTCGGGGAGCGCGTCTCGTGCGCCCTCGTCGCCATGGCCATCTCCGACCTCGGCCTGGACGCGATCTCGCTCACCGGGCTCGCAGGCGGGCATCGTCACGGACACGGTGCACGGAAAGGCGAAGATCGTCGAGGTGCGCGCCCGGCGCATCCACGAGGCGCTCGACCAGGACCGGATCGTCCTCGTCGCCGGCTTCCAGGGCGTCTCCACCGACTTCGACATCACGACGCTCGGGCGCGGAGGCTCGGACACGACCGCCGTCGCCCTCGCGGCGGCGCTCGGTGCGGACGCGTGCGAGATCTACACCGACGTGGACGGCGTCTTCACGGCCGACCCCCGCATCGTCCCGCGGCGCCCGCAAGCTGCACGCGGTCAGTTACGAGGAGATGCTCGAGATGGCGGCCTCGGGCGCCAAGGTGCTTCAGCTACGCTCGGTCGAGTTCGCCCGCAACCACGGAGTCAAGCTGCACGTGCGCTCGACCTTCACCGGACGACGACGGGCACGTGGATCAGGGAGGAGGACGAACGGATGCTGGAGAAAGCGATGATCTCGGGCGTCACGCACACGCTCGAGGAGGCGGTCTACACCGTCGGCGAGACGCACGCCCGGCCGACCTCTTCGAAGCGCTGGCGGCCGCCTCGATCAACGTGGACACCATCATCCAGATCGGCTCCGAGATCGTCTTCTCCGCCCCGCTCGAGGACCGCGCGGAGACCGCCGCCGCGCTCGAACGCCTGGGCGTGCTCTGGTCGGAGCGCGACGACCTGGGGAAGGTGAGCGTCGTCGGCGCCGGCATGAAGAGCCACCCCGGCGTGGCCGCCCGGACCTTCGCGACGCTCCGTGACCTCGGCGTCGATCCCCGATTCGTCGCGACGTCCCCGATCAAGATCGCCTTCTACGTCGGTCAGCGACGACGTCGAGCGCGCCGTCAAGGCCCTGCACGACGCCTTCGACCTCTCCTCGCCCGAGGCGGAGCGCCAGCATGCCTAGCGGACCCTCGGATCGGCGTCGTCGGAGCAACCGGCGCCGTCGGCACCGTCACGCTCGAGCTCCTGGCCGAGCGCGGCTTCGAGGACGTGCGCGCGTTCGCCTCGGCCCGCTCAGCCGGGACGTCCGGTTGCCTTCGGGGAGAACGAGCTGCTCGGTCGAGGAGGCGATCGCCGGACGCGCTCGCCGCCGGCGATCTCGACCTCTGCTTCTTCTCGGTCGGCACCGAGCGAGCCGCGAGCTCGTCCCCCACGCCGTCCGCGGCGGCGCGGTCGTGCATCGACAAGTCGGACGCCTACCGCCTGACCGACGGGCGTGCCGCTCGTCGTCGTCGGCGTCAACGAGGACGTGCTCGACGGCGACGAGATCGTCGCCAACCCGAACTGCTCCGCCATGCAGCTCACCTGCGCGCTCAAGCCGCTGCGCGAGGCCGCCGGCCTCGCCCGCGTGCGGCTCGCGACCTACCAGTCGGCCTCCGGCGCCGGCGACGCCGGCATCGAGCGCCTGCAGGCGGTTGCGCCCGGCGGAAGGCGACCTCGCCATGGACTGGGACCTCGACGGCGAGGAGTTCAGCGAGGAGTGGAAGCTCCGCGCCGAGACCCGCAAGATCCTCGAGCCTGCCCGACCTGCCGCTGCACGCGACGTGCGTGCGTGTCCCGGTGCTGGTCGGCCACGCGCAGGCCGTCTGGGTCGAGACGGAGGAGCCGCTGTCGCCCGGACGAGGCGCGCGGAGGCGCTCGCTGCCTCGCCCCAGGTCGAGCTTATGGACTTTCCCGACGCCGAAGGACGCGGTGGGCCGCGACACGGTGCTGGTGGGCCGGATCCGTCAGGACGCGGCGCAGGACGGGGGGCTTGCGCTCTGGGTCGTGGCGACAACCTGCGCAAGGGCGCGGCCCTGAACGCCGTCCAGATCGCCGACCTCCTGCTCGCCCGGCGGCTACTTGCCGCGTAGACGCTCGAGCCAGCCCACCGGCGGCGAGACCGGTCAGCGCAGCCGTCACGCCGAGCTCCGCCAGCCACCAGTTCCCCGCGTGGTGCCCGGTCGCCGTACAGGCCACCGCAATCGCCATGCCCAGGCCGCCGGCAGCGACCGCAGAGCCGAATCCGAAACGCCCGAAGGCGACGCCGACGAGGGCGGCCAGGAAGAGCGCGACGAGCTGGGCGCCGACGAGGAGCTCGCCCCAGAGGGGTGTGTGCATGTTCTCGGCCGGCATCGGCTCGAGCGTGAGCACCATGGCGAAGAAGCCGACCCAGCCGGCCGCGAGCACCCAGCCGGGAATCCGCGGAAGCGCGGCCAGCCGCGAGCCTCTCTCCCGCGCGAACGGGCGCTCCGGCGCAGTCGGCGCCGCCCAGAGCTCCTCCAGCTCGCGGATGTCGTCGGCGCGGTCCTTGGTGGGCAGCATGTCAACCTCCCTCGCGCTAGTTCCCTTCCAGCCTAACTGGTTCAGGGCCGCTGCGGCACCGGGGCGGGACCAGCGTCTCCTTGACGCGGCGCCAGGCTCTGGAGGTCACCCCTTCCTCGACGGGAACGAGGCCGCCGATCTCGAGACGGGCCAGCGCGACGTCCCCCTCCCAACGCACCGGATAGAAGCCGAAGTCGGCCAGGAAGTCGGCGGGGAAGATCGTCTTGTGTACGAGGAAGCGTTCGTAGGCGCTTTCGCCCTCCGGATAGCGGTAGCCGAACGTCTCGATCGCCTTCACGCCCCGGTCGCGGGCCTCACCGATGACGGCGAGGAAGAGGCTCTGCAGGATCCACGGCGCGCGCGCGTCGACGAGGTATGCGCACGTGACGAGCACCGCTCCCTCGGTCGGGGGCCCGGCCGGCAACTCGAAGGCGCGGGGGAACTGTTCGGCCGGCCCGTACTGGATGAAGCCGAGCAGACGGTCGCCGTCTCCGTGATAGAGAGTCCCCCATGGGCCCCAGGCCTCCTCCACCCGCTCCGCCCAGCGCTCCTTCGCGGTCGAGCGCTGTCCGCGCGTCTGCCAGAACACGCAGTCGACGCAGACCGAAGGCGCGTTGACGATCGACACGCCGGTCACCGCCTCGAGCCGGGACGCCATGCCGGCTCGGAGTCTACTCTCGCGTCTTGAGCGTCAATACGGTCGCCTCGGGCCGGGCGAGGAAACGGAAGGGGACGAAGCTCGTGCCCAGCCCGCGGGACACGTGCAGCATCCCGGCGGGCAGATCGAAGAGACCTTCCCAGTAGGGAGCCCGCACGTGCTGGAGATGGATCTTTCCGCGGGGAGTCGGCAGGCAGATCTGGCCGCCGTGGAGGTGGCCCGCGAGGATGAGGTGGAAGGCGCCCGGCGGCAGGACCAGGACTGGGTCGGGGAAGTGGGTGAGGAGGACGCGGAAGGTCGGCGGTGGGGTCGGCAAGGGGATCCAGGCGCGCCCAGCGCCGGCCCGGGTCGGCGCCCACGATCTGAACGCGGCGGCCGCGGATCTCCACCTCGGTTCCTTCGTGCTCGAGGAGCCGGGCCCCGGACTGGTTCACTCCGCTGAGGTCGGCCGCTTGCGAGAAGGGGTCACGGGTCGTGGCGACGTCGTGGTTGCCCGCAACCGCGTAAACGCCGTAGCGCGCTTCCACTCGGCCGAGCGCCTCGAGGAGAGTGCGCTCACCGCGGCGCCGGCTGACGAGGTCTCCGGTGACCGCGGCGAGGTCGACCTCCCGGCCCTTGGCCCAGTCGACCGCCTTCCCCAGCGTCCGGCCGTTGAAGGAGACCGTCCCGAGATGGAAGTCGGAGAGGTGGAGAACACGTAGGCCGTCCAGTTCCGGGGGAAGCCCGCGGAGGGGAACGTCCCGCTCGACGAGCTCCACCCACTGGGACTCGTAGAGCGACCAGGCAAGACCCCCCGCGGCGAGCGCTCCCGCGGCGCCGAGCGCGATGCGCACCTGTCTAGATGATTGGCCGGGAAGTGTGGTGCCGGCGGGGGCGTCCGTGACCGAGCGTGAGGCCGCGATCATTCCGAGTTCGTACCTGGAAGGTACGGGCGAGGAACGAGCGTGGTCTCAGGCGCTGTGTCACGGGCGTCATCCGGCGGTGCCACGGTTCCGGTCAATTCCCGGTCAGAGCATCTATTCCGGGCCGCGCGCGCGAGAGAGATCCTCGCGCAGCCGCTCCCGGGCCTGCTCGATCTCGCGCCGGAGCTGCTCGGTGCGCTCGCGCCCGCCGTTCGAGGCGGCGTCGCCGCGCCCGGCCCTCCGACGGAAGGCGACGAGGCCCGCAGCGGCGGCCGCGGCCGCCCCGAGGGCGAGAACCAGGAGTCGCGTGGGCACTACCAAGATTGTAGGGAGCCGCAGGTTCTTACGCCCGGAGGCGTCTCTTCCGTGGAGGGGCACCACCGGCCCGGTCTATCCGAGGAGACCGGGCCGGACCCTTCCCGGGACAGCGCCTAGGGAGCTTCGACCTTCTCCAGTACCGGCGTCACCGGGACGACGTGGCGCCGGAACATGAGCTCCGACTCCTCGAGGCCGGCCGCGACTCCGATCAGCTGCGAGAGGTGCAGGATAGGCATCTGGTACCGCCTTCCCGTCTGCGCCTCGAGCTTCGACTGCCAGGCATCCAACGAGAGGTGGCACAGCGGGCAGGGCGTCACCATCACGTCCGCTCCCGCCTCGATGGACTGCTCGATCGGCTGGATGAGCTCTCCGAGCGCGGTTTCTTCGCGGGCCTGGATGATGGGGAAGCCGCAGCACTTGACCTTGGCCGGATAGTCGACCGGCTCGCCCCCGCAGGCCTCGATGATCGCCTCGAGCGACCACGGCCGGTCGGGGTCCTCGAAGCCGAGGAGCTTGGAGGGGCGCAGGATCTGGCACCCGTAGAACGGGGCGACGCGGAGGCCCTTGAGGCCCTTGTGCGCCACACCCTTCAGCTTCTCGTAGCCGTCGCCCTCCGCGATCAGCCAGAGAAGGTGCTTGACCTCGACGGTACCGTCGTAGCGCGGTGCTCCGACCCGCTCGAGGTTGTCGCTCACGCGGGCGCGAAGCGCCTCGTCGTTGACGAGCTGCCAGTTCGCCTGCCGCAGGTTCAGCGTGCAGACGTTGCAGATCGTCATCAGCGTCTCGTTCCCGGTTGCCTCCGCGTACGCGAGGATGCGCGCGTTCAGGTGCAGGTAGTAGTCCGGCTCCGCCTCGTGGATGTCTCCGGCGCCGCAGCACGTGACCGCCTCCAGCTCGTCGAGCTCGATCCCGAGCCTGGGCGCAAGCGCCTGCGTGGAGGTGTCCAGCTCCTTCGCGGAGAGCGACGCGAGGCAGCCTTTGTAGTACGCGACCTTCACTGCCGCTCCTCTTCCTCCTCCTCCTCCAACTCTTCAATGCGCGCGAGAGCACGCTCGCCCTGGACGATCCCGGCGGCGCCGTCGCGCCCCTGAGCTCTTACGACCTCATGCAGGGCGCGCGCCTCCTGCACGTTGTCGGCAACGTGCGGAACGAGGGGCACCTTGCCCCGACGGAAGAGGTTGAGGGCGAACTTCATCTCCTTGAGCGCGGAGACGACTCCCTGGGTCTTCGGCACGAGCTCGGTCTCCCGGAGCCAGCCGGTCGTCTTCGCCGAGTGAACGAACCACTGCGCGTGCTTCGCGCCCATGTCGCGATCGATGCCGGCCTTGATCGATTCGGCGCCGAGTTTGGCGATCGCGTCACGCGGGTCGACGCCCTTCGGGCAGCGCTCGTTGCAGAAGTAGCAGCGGGTGCAATCCCAGATCCCGTGCTCGTCGTTGTAGTGCTCGAGCCGTTCGACCGTCGCCTGGTCGCGCGGGTCGCCGACGAAGCGGAAGCCCTTGGCGAGCGCGGCCGGCCCGAAGAACTCGGGGTCGGACTCCATCGAGTTGCACTCGGAGACGCAGCAGCCGCACATGATGCAGAGCGCCTCCTTGTGGATGGGGTTCATCTCCTCCTGCGAGAAGCGGAACTCGCGTTCCGGGATCTCCTCGTAGCCCGTGTCGAGCCAGGGCTTCATGTTCTGCACCTTCGCCCAGAAGGGGCCCATGTCGACGACAAGGTCCTTGAGGACGGGCATGTTCCCCATCGCGGAGATCACGGGAACGTGGCCGCCGTCGGCATAGGGCTTCATCCGCGTCTTGCAGGCGAGCACCGCGGCGCCATCCATGCGCATCCCACAGGAGCCGCAGATCATCATGCGGCAGCTCTTGCGGTAGGCGAGCGTGCCGTCGACCCGGTCCTTGATCAGGTCGAGGACGTCCAGGAGGGTGACCCACTCGGGCGCTTCGACCTCGTAGTCAACGAGCTCCTTCTCGCCGCTTTCCGCGTCGTAGCGCCAGATCTTGAGGGCGACGTCCATTAGTGCCTAATACGTCCTCTCCTCCGGCTGCCACTTCGTCATCCGCACGGGCGCCCAGGTGAGCTGCGGCGCTCCGTCGACCCAGGTGACCATCGTGTGCTTCATGAAATCCTCGTCGTCGCGGTCGGGGTAGTCGTACGGGCGCGCGTGCGCCCCGCGGCTCTCCTTGCGCGCCAGGCCCGCTTCGACCATGCAGGCGCAAAGCTGAAGCAGGAAGCCGAGCTCGAGCGCCTGCGTGAGGTCGCTGTTGAAGACGTCGCCCTTGTCCTCGACGACGACGCGCTCGAACCGGTCCTGAAGGCTCGCGACGATCTCCCCCTGGCGGCGCATCTGGTCTTCGCGCCGGAAGACGCCGAAGTTCTCATGCATGGTCCGGGCCATCTCGTCGCGGATCGCGTGCGGGCGCTCGCCCTCGTCGCGGTCGAGGAGCTCCCGGAGCTCCCGCTCGGCGTCGGTCGTTGCGGCTTCCGGGACGGCCACCGTGGTGTGGGTGAGCGCCCACTCAGCGGCCGCGCGCCCGGCGCGCTTCCCGAACGTGATCGTCTCCATGAGGGCGTTCCCGCCCAGCCGGTTGGCCCCGTGCACGGAGACGCAGGCCACCTCGCCGGCCGCGTAGAGACCCTCGAGCGAGGTCTTGCCCCAGAGGTCCGTGTCGACGCCGCCCATGTGGTAGTGGGCGCCCGGGCGGACGGGGATCGGCTCGTGGATCGGGTCGACGCCGGCGAAGACCATCGAGAGCTCACGCGTACCGTGCAGCCGTTCGATGATCTTCTCGGCACCGAGATGGCGCAGGTCGAGGAGGACGTTGCCGTCCACGCCGCGGCCCTCGTCGATCTCCGTCTGCTCGGCGCGGGAGATGACGTCCCGGCTCGCGAGCTCCATCGCCTTCGGGGCATAGTCCTTGAGGAAGCGCTCGCCTTCGGAGTTGAGCAGGTAGGCGCCTTCCCCGCGACAGCCCTCCGTGATGAGGACACCCGTGGGCGCAAGCGTCGTCGGGTGGAACTGCATCATCTCCATGTCCTTCTGGGGCACTCCCAGCCGGAGCGCCATGGCCATGCCGTCACCGGTGCAGGCGTAGGCGTTCGTCGTCCCCGTGTAGAGGCGGCCGGCGCCGCCGGTGGCGAGGATGACCGTCTTCGCCCCGATCGTCTTCAGACCGCCGTTCAAGAGATCCCAGCAGATGACGCCCTGGCAGCGCCCCTCGTCCTCGACGAGCTGCCACGCGAACCACTCCTCGTAGACCAGGAGGTCGCGCTTCATCACCTGCTCGTAGAGCACGTGGATGAGGACGTGGCCCGTGATGTCGGCTGCGTAGGCCGTGCGAGGCTCGCCGGCCGCACCGAACGGGCGCTGCGCGATGCGACCGTCCTCGGTGCGCGAGAAGACGGCGCCCCAGTGCTCGAGCTCGTAGACGTCCCCGGGCGCCTCGTCGCAGAGCACCTCGATCGCGTCCTGGTCGCCCAGGTAGTCCGCGCCCTTGACGGTGTCGAACGCGTGCTTCTCCGGGTTGTCGTCGGAAGCGTTGCCCAGCGCCGCGTTGATGCCCCCCTCGGCCGCGCCCGAGTGGCTGCGTACGGGGTGGATCTTCGAGATGAGCGCGACGTCCGCGCCGGCATCGTGAGCCTCGATGGCGGCGCGCATGCCGGCACAGCCGGCACCGACGATGAGGACGTCGTGCTTGGCTTCCACCGAAACGGACGCTACACGATGCAGCCGCGGGCCCGGCGCACTGGCCCCGCTCTACCGGACGCGTGAGCCGGTCAGGCGGGCCGCCGCTCGTCCGCCGGGCGGACGAGTGGCTCGCTCTCGTCCTTCTGAGTCGCGTCCTCGAAGAACGCGAGCAGCTCGTCGGGGCCCACGAAGGGGTCTTCCCGCCCGGTTGCCGGGTGCATGACGAAACCCCGGAGAGACGGCTCAGCCGCATAGGCCGCCCCTCCGGGAACCCAAAGGCGCACGACGAAAGTCTCCATCGTTCGCATGATGCCGCCGAGGGCTTCCGCTGCTCTTAAAGCGGGCTTAAACCGGGGTTCGCTTCGTGCCCGGGAACGGGGAGGCCTCCACCCCGATCTCCTCCATCCGCGCCGAGTAGGTGCGAAATGCGCGCCGGGCCTCACCGTGCCGACCGGCGGCCTGGAACGCCGCCACGAGCGCGAGGTGCGTTGCCTCGTCGTAGCCGTCCTTCTCCAGGGCGCGAAGGAGGTAGCGGGCAGCGGCGTCGTGGTCGCCGGCCGCGGCGGCGTCCTGGGCGAGGGCCCGGGCGATGCGGATGTAGGTCGCGCGGGCCTCCTCCCGCAGCGGAACCGCCCAGTCCTCGTACACGTCCTCCTCGAGGAAGTCACCGGTGTAGCGGGCCTCGGCGGCAGTCAGCCGCTCGCGGGCCACGCCGCGCCGCCCCCCGCGAAGGAGCTCGAATCCGGCGGCCGCCTGGGCGAGGAACACCTCGACGTCGACCTCCACGTTCTCGAGCTCGAGCGCGACGACGCTGCGATCGGCGCGCAGGAAGCGGTCCGGGTCGAAGCGCTTCTCAGGGTCGAGCACGGCGCGGATGGTGCTGAGGGCGACGGAGAGGCGATTGGCTAGCTTGGCAGGGTTGCCTTCGGGCCACAGGGTCTCCATGGCCAGCTCGCGGAGCACCGGGTGCCCACGGCGGGCGACGAGGAGCTTCAAGAGGTCGCGCGCCTTCTTCGAGTTCCACTCACCCGGGAGGACGGGCTCGCCGTTCCGGAGGAGCCGGAAGCGTCCGAGGGACTCGATGGCCACCGCAGGGGCCTGGCGCGCGCTCCAGTCGGCCCTGAGCTCGGCGGCCGATGCCGCGTGGCGGCGCGCACCGAGCGCCCGTAGCGCCGTCTCGGCCTCCGCGGCCAGCCCCTCGCCGGGCCCCGGGCCGAGAATGCGCGCGAGGACGAGACGTGTCCGCGCCTCGCCCAACGGGTTGCCGACCTCGCGCCAGACGGCCAGAGCTTCTTCCGCACGGCCGGCCGCCACTGCGGGCTCGGACGTGGTCAGGGCGCGCAGCTCGAGCGCCTCCGCAAGGCCGGCCCGGTCGCGGCGGCCGCACGCGGCCGTCTCGGCCTCGGCGGCACGGTCCCCGGCCTGTTCGGTCTCCCCTGTCTCGAGCAAGACCGTCGCGGAGGCGAGCAGCGCCTCGACGTGCCCCATGCCTGGTCCCAGCGCGACCGCGCGGTCGGCAAGCGCTGCGGCCGCCCGCGGGTCCTCGGAGGCGAGCACGCGGGCGAGGCCGGCGAGGGCGGGGACGAGCGCCTGCAGGTCGCCGGCCTCATCGGCCAGGCGCACCGCCTCCTCGTACGCCGTGCGGGCGAGCGCGAGGTCGCCGCGCTCGCGATGGATGTCGCCGAGCGAGGACAGCGGGTACGCGACGTCCCGCGAGCCGATTCGCTGGTACACATCCTGCGCGGCGCGGAGGTCGGCAATCGCCTCCTCGAAGCGCCCGAGCCGCAGGCGCGCAGTGCCGCGGTTGTGAAGCGCGAGGGCGCGGAAGAACGCGAAGCCGGCGAGGTCTGCCAGGCGCAGCGCGATCTCCAGCTCACCGATCGCAACCTCGTACTCGCCCTCTTCCATGTGATGGGAGCCGCGGTTGGCGCGCACGCGGATGATCTGGAGCACGTCGCCCGCGCGCTCGGCATGCTCGAGCGCGCGCAGGTAGTGCGCCTCGTTCGCGCCCCGGTCGCCCTCGAGCGCCGCCACCATGGCCAGAGTCGTGTGCGCCGCCGCCAGCGCCTGCGAGTCGGCCGCCGCGGTCGCGATCTCGAGCGCCCTGGTCGCCTGCGCGCGGGCCTCCTCCAGTTCGCTCCGCAGCCAGTGGACGCTCGCCTGCCACGCGAGCAGGAGAGCGTCGTCCTTCGGCTCGCCCGACCCCAGCCGGCCGCGTTCGAAGACTGCCGCCGTCTCGTCGAGTTCCCCGCGCATGTAGTGAATGAGCCCCATCCGCCAGGCGATCGCGGCATCGAGGCGCTTCGCTCCGGCGGAGGCGCGCTCGAAGCAGACGAGCGCCCCTTCCCAGTCGCCGCGGATCTGCAGAGCCTGGCCGGCGATGCGGTCGATCGTGGCGGCACGGCTCGAGGGCGGAAGGAGCTCGGCCGCCCGCACAACGGTCTCCACAGCCCCCGCGGCGAGCAGCGCGTCGCCCCGCTCGGTCAGGAGGCGCGCGATCCCATCTGTGTCTGTCGCGGCCGTCCGCTCCCGAAGCGCCTCCTCCAGGTGCTCGTTCGTCTCGAGCCAATCCGCTGCCCGTAGGTGCACGGCCTCGAGATCGTTGGCGGGCAGGCGGAGATGCTGGAGCGCGAACTCGCGCGCGAGGCCCGTGAGCGAGTACCAGCCGGTAGCTCCTGGATCGGGCTCCACAAAAAGGCCCCGCCTCTCGAGCGAGGCCAATGTCCGACCGGCCCTCGGAACCCCCAGGTCCTCGCACAGCTCTGCCGTGAAGCGCTGCAACGGGGCCACGGTGCGAACCAGCTCGCGCACGTCCTCGCCCTCCTGCTCGAAGACCTCTCCGGCCAGGTACGCGAACAGCGGGCTTCCCGGGCGGCGCAGCTGGTCGACGGCGCGACGGCGCTCCGGCTCCGAGACGCCGCGGAGCGTCTCGAGCGTGAGCCGGACGGCCGCAGGCCAGCCTCCGGTGGCCTCGTGCACGGCCGCGCCCAGCTCCGTCCCGTCTTCGCCGAGCGCGGAGCGGAGGAAGGACGCCGTCTCGTCACGGGTAAAGGCGAGCTCGCCGGCGGTGATCTCCAGCACCTGTCCCTGGCCGCGCAGGCGCTCGACCGCAAAAGGCAGGTCGTCCCGTGTGGCGAGGACGACGTGTAGGAAGGCCGGCGCCTGCCGGCAAATCCCGGAGACGAGCCGGATGGACGCCTGCGCGCCGGCGAGCTCCTGCAGGTCGTCGAGCACGAGGACGAGGTCGCGTCCGAGACGGTCCTGGAGCGCATCGCAGAGGAGCCCGGCGGACGCGTCGGCGCGAACGAGCGCGTCCGCGTCGGCCTCCGGCCCCCGCGATCCGCCTACCGCCCGGACGAGCTCGGCAGGCAGGTCTGGAACCCGGAGGCGGAGGGCGCCCACGAGCCCCCGCACGAGCGCTCCGAGCTCCGCATCCTCCGGCGAGACCGTGTACCAGGCGGCGTGCCGGCCGGTCACCCAGGTGGAGAGAAGCGTGGACTTGCCGAAGCCGGCGCCCGCCGTAACCACGCCCAGGCGGCGGCCGAGCGCCTCGTCCAGGCGGGCTTCCAGCTCGGGTCGCGGGAGGAGCGGAGGGGCGACTTCGGGCGGAGCGAGCTTGGCGGGCCGGGCGCTTCCGAGATCCGAGCCGCGTTTCTCCTGTTCGGCCAACCGAGACTGATTGTCGTCGCGGTTCCCCGGTCTTGCAACTAGCCGCTTGGTGTCTAGACGCGGGGCCCGGCCTGGGCGATCTCGTCCCCGGCGTCCTCGAACTTGGCGAAGTTCCTGCGGAACATCGTCGCGAGCTCACGCGCCTTGGCGTCGTAGGCCTCGGGGTCGCGCCAGGTGGAGCGCGGGTCGAGGAGGCTCGCGTCCACCCCGGGCGCCTCGACCGGCACGTCGAAGCCGAAGAGGTCGTCCGTGCGGTACTCGACGCCGTGGAGCCCGCCCTCGAGGGCTGCGCGGAGAAGTGCACGCGTCGCGGCGATGGGCATGCGCCTCCCTTCGCCGAACGGCCCCCCGGTCCACCCCGTGTTCACGAGCCAGACGGCGGCTCGGTGCTCGTCGAGCTTCTCCCCCAGCATGGCCGCGTAGACCGACGGGGCCTGGGGCAGGAAGGGCGCTCCAAAGCCGGTGGAGAAGGTGGGCTGGGGCTCCGTCACGCCGATCTCCGTGCCGGCGAGCTTCGACGTGAAGCCGGAGAGGAAGTAGAAAAGCGCCTGATTGCGGCTCAGGCGCGCGATCGGGGGCAGGATCCCGAAAGCGTCCGCGGTCAGCAGCACGACCGAGCTCGGGTGGCCCGCCCGCTTCTCCGGGAGCGCGTTCGAGATCCGCTCGAGCTTGTAGGCGGCCCGTGTGTTCTCGGTCTTCGAATCGTCGTCCAGGTCGAGGACGCCGCGGTCGTCGATGATCACGTTCTCCAGCACGGTTCCGAACGTCCGCGTCATCTCGTAGATCTGGGGCTCTTCCTCGGGCGAGAGGCGAATCACCTTCGCGTAGCAGCCGCCCTCGAAGTTGAAGATGCCGTTGTCGCCCCAGCCGTGCTCGTCGTCGCCGATCAGGCGGCGCTCGGGATCGGCCGAGAGCGTCGTCTTGCCGGTGCCGGAGAGGCCGAAGAAGATGGCCACCCGTCCGTCGTCGCCCACGTTGGCGGAGCAGTGCATGGGGAGGACGCCTTCGAGCGGGAGTCGGTCGTTCATCAGCGTGAAGATGGACTTCTTGATCTCGCCCGCGTACTCGGTGCCGCCGATCGAGTACTTCCCCCCGTGAGGGGTGCAGGAGGATGAAGGTCTCGCTGCGGGTGCCGTCCACACTGGGGTCGGCCACGACGCTCGGCGCGTGGAGGACGAGCGCCTGCGGCCGGTGCTCCTCGAGCTCCTCCTCGGGCGGGTCGATGAAGAGCGTCTTGGCGAAGAGGGCGTGCCACGGGGAGTCCGTGACCACGCGGACGGCCAGCCGGTGGGCGGGGTCGGCGCCTGCGTAGGAGTTGATCACGTAGAGGTCGGTCTCCTCGAGGTGGGCGACGAGCCGCTCGCGGAGACCCTCGAAGCTCTCCTCCTCGATGGGCTGGTTGATCTCGCTCCACGCAATGCGGTCCTCCGAGCCCGGCTCGCGCACGATGAAGCGGTCCTGGGGCGAGCGGCCCGTGTGCCGGCCGGTGTCGACGACGAGGGGCCCGCCCTCCGCCAAACGCGCGTCGCCGCGGACGAGCGCGTGCGTGTAGAGGAGCGAGGTGGTCGGGTTCCAGAAGACCTGACTGCGGGGCTCCATCCCATGCGCCCCGAGGCCGGTCGTCTCGGTGATCGCCATGTCGGCCCGTATCGTATGCCCCCGGCTTTTCTCCTGCACACCATGGATCTCCCCTTCGAGCCCGGACGGCATACCTGCCCCGCGTGCGCCGCCCCGCCGGCGACGACGGTCGGCCCGCGCTACGCCGGCCGGGCGGGCATGCTCTGGGGCCGGCGGACGTTCGACGAGCAGCTCTTCCGCTGCGCCGAGGGCCACGTCTACTCGGTGCGGATCGAGCGCGGTCGGGGAGGCGAGGCCGTCTCGACGGCCGCCTGGGACAGCATCGACGACTGGCTGCGCGCGCGCACGGGCGCCGAGGCGCTCGAGCGCCCGCCCGGCCTCTAGTCCCCGCAGGCGGGCGGAGGAGTCACATTCGCCGGGGCGGTAGCTCGGCCTCGAAGGCGGCGTCCGCCGCGTAGAGCAGCTCGGGCGGCCCCGTCACGTCGAAGCCGAGGGCGACGAGCGGGTCGGCCTGGACCGGGCCGTCGGCGAGAGCTCGGCGCCACTCGGCGGGCGCGCGGCGGATCCGGAACGCGCGCACGCCCGCAGCTTCGTACAGCCCGACGAGCTGGCCCATGAGCTCGCTCGGCTCGGCGGGGCCCGCGACCTCGTAGCGAAGCGAGACGCCGAGGCCGGGCGCCTCCACGAGACCGTGCCGAACACGGATCCTCGCGGGGCGGTACGGCGCGCCCAGGAAGGCACCGCCCATACCGGGGAGGGTGACGCGCGTCATGAGGAAGTAGACGGCGGGCCCGCCCTCGTGCTCCACGTAGGTGCGAACGTTCAGCTGCGAGAAGGGCGCGACGGGCATCCGGCCGAGCTGGGCCCGCGAGTAGCGGAGCGCGGCGATGGTGACGAGGTGGCTCCCGTCCACGGGAGCCGGCCGCAGACCCCGTGGGAGCGTCCTGGCGACGAGCTCGGGATCGGCTTTCCAGCTGGCCAGAAGGAGATCGCGCGCGCGAAGGCGAGAGCAGCATCGGCAGGAAAGGCTAGGTGCGGGGCGGAACACGGGAGCGTGGCAACCGACGCGCACACCGCCATCGAGCGCTTTCTTCGCAGCCAGTCGCTGTCCGCGGCGACTCGGCGCTCCTATCGCGCCGACCTGGAGGACTTCGCCTCCTGGCTGCGCCGCCACCGGCTCTCGCTGGAGAGCGTCGATGCCCGGGCCTTCGCCGAGTACGCCGCCGAGCTGGGCGCCGACCGGCCGGGAAGAAAGCCGCGCAAGCTCGCCCCCACGACGATCTCGCGGAAGCTCGCGGCCGTCCGCTCGCTCCTCCGGGCCGCGCTCGGGCCGAGCCGCGTCCCGGACCTCGCCCTCTCCGGCCGGCGCCGGCGACGGCTTCCGCACGCTCCCCGGCCCGAGGAGACCGACAACCTGCTTGCCGCCCTCGGCGCGGACGGGCCGTTGGGGCTTCGCAACCGTGCGCTTTTCGAGCTGGTCTACTCGGCGGGGCTGCGCTCGCAGGAAGCGGTCGACCTCACGCTCGCCGACGTCGACTTCGAGCAGGAGCTCGTGCGCGTCCGCGGCAAGGGCGGCAAGGAGCGCGCCGTCCCGCTCGGGGAGGAGGCGGCGTACCGCCTGCGCCTCTACCTCGAGGACGGCCGCCCGGAGCTCGCGCGCGGCGCCGTCGACGCGCTCTTCCTCTCCGCCCGCGGGCGCCCTCTCGACACGTCGACGCTCCGCCGGCTCGTCCCCAACCCGCACCGCCTGCGCCACGCCTTCGCCACGCACCTGCTCGAGGGCGGCGCCGACCTCCGCACGATCCAGGAACTCCTCGGCCACTCCTCGCTCTCAACGACGCAGGTCTACAGCCACGTCGACGCCCGCCGCCTGCGCAAGGTCTACGACCGGGCCCACCCCCGTGCCTAGCCGTCCACAGGAACCGTCCACAGGACAGGGCCAGAAGGGACATGTCCAGGGGTCAGACCCCGGGACCGGTCCCGAGCGGACACGTCCCGGTGCCAGGCACATGGACATGGCCGATCCGGTCGTGCAGGGGTTCCTCGCGCTCCTGGCGGCCCGGCGGGCGCCGCGGACGGTGGACGCCTATCGGCGCGACCTCGCCGACCTGGCGCGTTCCTGGGCGAGAACGCCCGCTGCGGCGTCGTCCGAGCAGATCGAGGGCTGGCTCGCCGACCTGCGCGGCCGCGGGCAGGCGCCGAGCTCGATCGCGCGCCGCGCCGCGGCCGCGCGCTCCTTCTACCGCCATCTCGTCGCGCTCGGCGTGCGGCGCGGACAACCCGGCGGCGGAGGTCGACCTCCCCCGCCGCCGCGCCCGGCTGCCGCGCTCCCTCTCCCTGTCGGAGGTGGAGCGCCTCATCGACGCCGCCAACGGCGTCGAGCCCGCGAGCACTCCGCGACCGCGCGCTCCTCGAGCTCCTGTACGGCGCGGGCCTCCGCGTCTCCGAGGCGGTCGGGCTCGAGCGCGGCGGCAGTCGACCTCCGGAAGCCGGCTCGTCCGCTGCGTCGGCAAGGGAGACAAGGAGCGGGTCGTCCCGCTGGGCTCGCAGGCGGCGGAGGCCCTGCGCCGCTACCTCGCCCGCGGGCGCCCGTACCTCGACCGGCGCCACCGACCCGAGCTCTTCCTCAACGCCCAGGGCGGCGCGCTCACGCGCGCAGGCGCGTTTCTCATCCTCCGCCGCCTCGCCGGAAAGGCCGGGCTCGACCCGGCCCGCGTCCACCCCCACCTGCTCCGCCACTCCTTCGCCACGCACCTGCTCGAGGGCGGCGCCGACCTCCGCAGCGTCCAGGAGATGCTCGGCCACGCCGACCTGGGCACGACCGAGCTCTACACCCATGTTTCGGACCGGCGCGAGACGTGACACGTACTATTCGCGCGCACCCGCACGCGCGCCGCGAGCGAAGAACCTGAAAGACCAATGGAAAGCTTCGATTCAAACGTCCTCGGAGTCATCGCTCTCTTCAGCGGTCTGGCGTGGCGATGGTGTGGCTCGCCGCCAGGTTCAACCTGCTGGAGCAACGCCGGCAGACCCGCTGCCCCGCCTGCGGCGTCATCCGCCGCCGCGGCGCCTGCAGCTGCCCGAGCTAGGGAGGCCCTAGCGGGCCGCCGCCTTGCGCTTGAGCGTCGCGGTGAACGCGCCGCGGCCGCCGCCCGCAGCTCCGTCGACTCTGCCTCCTCGGCCAGGTGGGCGAGCAGCGTGATCGTGTCTGACTGGGGGGAGCCGTTCTTCAGGGAAAGGACGGCCAGGCGCCGGACCGCCTCGTTCGGGTCTTCGTTCGCGAGCGTGTGGAGGAGCGGCCGCGAGGAGTTCACGAGCCCGGGCTGCGTCCGCGAAAGCAGCTCGAGCGAAAGGAGCGCCGAGCCCCGGGCCGCCGGGCTCGCGTCCTCGAGCCCGCGGCGGAGGAGCTCCGTCTTCTGGTTGAAGCGGAGCTGCCCGATCGCGCGATAGGCGAGCGCCCGCTCCCGGTAGTCGGCACTCCGCGCGGAGGCCTCCAGATCGTCGTCGACCGAGCGGCGCAGGTCCGCGAGCGCGCGCTCGTCGGAGAGCTCGGCCGCGCGCGCGACCGCCTCCGCGAGCGTCACCCGACCGAGGCGATGGACCGTGCGGGCGGGCCCACGTACTTCGCCGAGGGCCTGATGAGGCGCCCCGTACGCTTCTCCTCGAGGATGTGCGCCGACCAGCCGGCGACTCGCGCGCAGGCGAACATCGCGGGCGTCAGCTCAGGCGGGACGTCGGCGACGTCGAGGACGACCGCCGAGTAGAACTCGACGTTCGTTGCGATCACGTAGTCCGGCTTGCTACTCGCGCAGCTGCTCGAGCGCCGCCTCCTCGAGCGCCTCGGCAACCTCGAAGCGCGGCGAGCCGAGCTCCTTGGCCGTCCGCTTGAGGATGCGAGAGCGCGGATCCTCCGCCCGGTAGACCCGATGGCCGAAGCCCATGATCCTCCCGCGTCGGTCGAGGAGGTCCTTCACGTACGCCTCGGGATCACCCAGCGCGGCAACCTCGTCGAGCATCGGCAGCACGCGGGCCGGCGCGCCGCCGTGAAGCGGCCCGCTGAGTGCGCCGACCGCCGCGGACATGGCCGCCCCGCAGTCGGCACCGGTGGAGGCAGTGATCCGCGCAGTGAACGTCGACGCGTTGAGCCCGTGCTCGGCCGTGCAGATCCAGTACGTGTCGATCGCCTTGACGTGGTCCGGATCGGCTTCGCCCCGCCAGCGGAGCAGGAACTTCTCGGCCGCTGTCTCGCCTTGCTCGACGACGTCGTCCGGAGCCGGCTCTCGACCGTCGTGGACGGCGCGCGGACTTGGCGACGATCGACATCATCTCCGCCGACAGCCGCGCGAGGTCGTCGCGCGCCTGCTCGTCGTCGATGTCGACGAGCTTGCCGAGCTCCCACTCGCTGGACGAGCCGCGCGGTCTCCGCCTGGAGGTCGGACGGCGCGTTGCCGGTCAGGTTCTTCGGCTCGTACGGCTCCGGGTCGGGCATCCCCGGCTCGAAGCTCTCGTCGACGAGAAGGCCCCAGACCTTCTCGTACGGAACGTGGCCGACGAGCTCCTCGATGTCGACGCCGCGGTAGCGGAGAGCGCCGCCCTCCCGGTCCGGCTCCGCTATCTCCGTCTCGAAGGCGACGACGCCTTCGAGCCCTGGACGGAATTCGTTCACGCCCCGCAATCTACCCGGAACCGTAGGAAGGAAGCCTCGGTAAAGTCCGTGCCCATGGCCCACAGGGTGACCTTCATTCCCGGCGACGGGACGGGGCCCGAGATCGCTGAGGCAACGCGACGCGTCCTCGAGGCGACCGGCGTCGACTTCGAGTGGGACGTCCAGCAGGCCGGCGCCGACGTCATGGACGAGTACGGCGGCAACCCGCTGCCCGACCACGTCCTCGAGTCGATCAAGGCGAACGGCGTCGCCATCAAGGGGCCGATCACGACTCCGGTCGGGTACGGGCTTCCGCTCCGTCAACGTCGCCCTGCGGAAGGCCCTCGACCTCTACGGGCAGGTGCGGCCCTGCAAGAGCTATCCCGGGGTCCGCTCGCGCTACGAGGACGTCGACCTGATCGTCGTCCGCGAGAACACGGAGGACCTCTACGCCGGGATCGAGTTCGAGGAGGGAACGGCCGATGCCCTCGAGCTGCCGCGAATGGCTCGCGCGGCGTTCCTATGCCCGGAATCCGCCAGGATTCGGGGATCTCGATCAAGCCGATCTCGGTGGCAGGAACACGGCGTATCGTCGAGTTCGCCTTCGACTACGCGCGCCGGAACGGCCGCCGCAAGGTGACGGCCGTGCACAAGGCCAACATCATGAAGTTCACCGACGGGCTCTACCTGCGGGTCGCGCGCGAGGTGGCGGCCGAGAACGACGACATCGAGTTCGAGGACCGCATCGTCGACAACCTCTCCATGCAGCTCGTGCAGCGCCCGGAGGAGTACGACGTGCTCGTCTGCCCGAACCTGTACGGGGACATCGTCTCCGACCTCGCCGCCGGCCTCATCGGAGGCCTCGGCCTGGCGCCCGGCGGGAACTTCGGCACGCATGCGGCCGTCTTCGAGCCCACGCACGGCTCCGCGCCCAAGTACACGGGCCAGAACAGGGTCAACCCCATGGCGATGATGCTCTCGGGCGTGATGATGCTCCGGCACCTGGAGGAGCGGGAGGCGGCCGAGCGCCTGGAGAGCGCGATCGGCGCGGTCATTGCCGAGGGCAGGCACGTCACCTACGACATGAAGCCGACGCGCGACGACCCGACCGCAGTCGGAACGAGCGAGGTCGCGGACGCCGTCATCGAAGAGATGGGGGTACGAGTGTGAGGCACAAGGTGACGGTCGTCGGCGCAGGGAACGTGGGCGCGACGGCGGCACAGGAGATCGCCCGGCGCGACTACGCCGACGTCGTGCTCGTCGACATCAAGGAGGGCCTGCCCCAGGGCAAGGCGCTCGACATCGACCAGGCCGGCCCCGTCCTCGGCTACGAGCCGACCGTAGTCGGGACGAACGGGTACGAGGAGACCGAGGGCTCCGACGTGGTCGTCGTCACCGCCGGCGTCCCCCGGACGGGCGACATGAGCCGCGACGACCTCGTGACGACGAACGAGGGCATCGTCGGCTCGGTCACGCGCGAGGCTGCAGAGCGCTCGCCGGACGCGATCCTCATCGTCGTCTCCAACCCGCTCGACGCCATGTGCCACGTGGCGAAGAACGTGTCCGGCTGGCCCCGCGAGCGCGTCTTCGGGATGGCGGGCATCCTCGACACGGCCCGCTTCAGGACCTTCATCGCGTAGGAGACCGGCGCGTCGGCGAAGGACGTGACCGCCATGGTGCTCGGCGGCCACGGCGACCAGATGGTGCCCGTCGTCTCGCGCGACGACAGTCGGCGGCGTCCCCCTGCGCAGGCTCGTCTCGGACGAGCGCATCGACGCGATGGTCGAGCGCACGCGCAAGGGCGGCGGCGAGCTCGTGTCAGCTCCTCGGCACGTCCGCCTGGTACGCGCCCGGGGCCGCGGCCGCGCAGATGGTCGACGCGGTCATCCTCGACCAGAAGCGCGTGCTCCCCTGCACGGCGTACCTCGAGGGCGAGTACGGGATCGAAGACCTCTACATGGGCGTGCCCGTGAAGCCTCGGCGCAGGCGGGATCGAAGAGATCGTCGAGCTCGAGCTCGGTGACGACGAGCGGGCGGCGCTCGAGGCCTCCGCCGAGCGCCGTGCGCGACGTCGTCTCCGTTCTCACCGGCGCCTAGGCCTCACCCTGCGGGCTACGATCGGCGGCGTGCTGCGGCATCGTCGCCTCCTCGGCGTCGCTGGTCGCCGTCCTGCTCCTTGCGGCGGCGGTCTTCGGCGTGCTCTGGCTCCTTCCGTCGAACCACTACATCGTCCTCCCGGACCAGCGCGCGCCCCGTCGATGCGCTGATCTCCGTCCCGGGCGAGAGCGCGGAGATGCGGAACTCGGGCATCTACATGGTCGACGTCCGCGTCGGCGCGCGCGAGCATCTTCGAGCGGCTCTTTCCCGAGATCCACGAAGGCGCCTCGCTCGTCCCGGAGCGCGCCCTCAACCCGGCCGGCGTCAGCGACCGCGAGCGGCGGGCGAGCAGCCTCCAGGACATGGACCGCTCGCAGGAGATCGCCACGACGGTCGCCCTGCGCGCGGTTGGCCGCGAGGTCGCCGTGACCCCGATGGGCGCCCAGGTCGTGCTCGTCGTGCCCGACGCCCCGGCGGACGGGAAGCTCGAGGTCGGCGACGTCATCCTGGAGGCCGACGGCGAGGCCGTGAGGACGACCGCCGACCTCCAGGAGGCGATGCAGGACGTCCGAGCCCGGCGAGAACGTCGCTCTGCGCGTGCGCCGGGAAGGCAAGGAACGCTCCGTCACCGTCGGGACCCGGGCGGCCCCCGACGACCCGCAGCGCGCCGTCGTCGGCATCCAGGTGCGAGACGACGCCCGCTTTCGCTTTCCCGTGGACGTCGAAGATCGACGCCGGCTCGATCGGCGGGCCCTCCGCCGGGCTCGCCTTCGCGCTCGACATCGTGGACGAGCTCGGCGAGGACGTCGACCGGGGTCGCACGATCGTCGCGACGGGCGAGCTGACCCTGGACGGCGACGTCGTCGCCATCGGTGGGATCGAGCAGAAGACGATCGCCGCCCGGCAGGCCGACGCTGACGTCTTCCTCGTCCCGGACGCGAACGCCGCCGAGGCACGCAAGCATGCCGACGGCCTGCGGATCGTAGCCGTCTCGGACTTCGACGAAGCGTTGTCAGCATTGGCAAGATAGCCGTTGTCCTCGACTGGTAACGTTTTCCACAAACCTTGCGGAAATTCCGTGTTTTTCGTCCGGGCAACGCTTGACCCGGAAGGCCGCGCCTCCTAGGATGGGCGCTCCCCCGCCTGATGGCCAAACGGCGACAGAATCACCTGCAATGACTGCTTTTTTCGCCAGGCGGGGCTCTGCGCTCTAGCAGACGACCATCCGTGTCCGACGTTCCGCCCGGCCTCGGCCTCCCGCCTCGTTCCACCCCCGCAGGCGAAGCTCGTCCCGCACGCTCAGGCGCGGGCCCACGCCGCCGCCTGAAGGTCCTCAGCGCGGGAAACGGGGGTCGTCGCGGATCGCGTCGAAATCCGCGTCCGACTGCGCCCACTCGCGCCCCCGCGGCTCGAGCTCGACGGCCCGCCCGAGGTGCTCGAGAGCGGCGTCGTGCTCCCCGGCCAGCGCCTCGATGCACGCCGTGTTGTAGAGCACGTTCGGCGTTGTCGGGATACTCGGCGAGGTCGGCCACGCATGATCTCGAGAGCCTGGCCGAACTCCTTCCGCCGGTAGGAGGGGTACGCCTCCAGCCAGGCCTCCCAGGGCGAAGGCGCGAACGCTCGCCCGGGGACGCCCCCCACGACGAGGACGGTGGTCCCGGCCTCCTCGGCCACGGCCCCGCGCCGCACGGCCTGGTCGCGCACGAAGACGAGCGTGCCGGGGGGCGCATCGTGCTGTCTCGCCGTCGAGCGTAAACCTCGCCCGGCCGGTGAGGACGACGTAGAGCTCCTCGTGACCGCCTGCACCGACGCCGAGCTCGTCGTGCTCTTCGATGACCCGCCCGCCGGCCTCCGGCGAGCTGTAGGCGTTGACGCCGAAAGACGTGATCCCGAAGCGCGTGCGCACCGGGTGCGTGACGAACTCGCCTTCGACTCGCTCGAGCTCGTCCAGGCGCGAGACCTCGAAGCGGTCATAGCCGTCTCGACGGCGTGAGCGAGCCGCGAAGCGGTCCGTCACGCGGCGACCGCGGCTGCCTCGCGCACTAGGCGCCCGAGCCTGGCGATTCCTTCGCCGATCTCGTCCGGCTTCGCGTAGGAGAAGGCGAGGCGGATCGACCGCTCCCCGCCCTCGTCGTAGTGGAAGTCGGATCCGGGGACGAAGGTCACGCCCGCCTCGCCCGCGCGGGCGAGCAGCTCGGCGCCGTGCAGGCCCGCGGGAAGGTCGACCCAGAGGAAGTACCCGCCCTCGGGCTCGTTCCAGCTCGTGCCCTCCGGCATCTCGCGCTCGAGCGCCTCGAGCATGGCGTCGCGGCGGGCGCGGAGGGCCGAGCTGATCTCGTCGACGTTCCGATCGAAGTTGTCCCGCCGGAGGAACTCGTAGAGGGCCGCCTGGACGAAGAAGACCGGGGAGACGTAGTTCTCGAGGATGAGAGCGTCGATCGCCGGTACGAGCTCCTCGGGAGCGAGCAGGTAGCCGACGCGGATCCCCGGCGCGACGGTCTTCGAGAACGAGGAGAGGAAGATCACGCCCTCTCCGCCGGCGAGCTCGAAGAGGCGCGGGAGGGGCCCCCCCTCGAAGCGAAGGAGGCCGTACGGGTCGTCCTCGAGAACGGTTGCGCCGTGCTCGCGGGCGAGCGCGAGCAGGCGCAGGCGGTTCTCCTCGGAGAGGGTGCGGCCGCTCGGGTTCTGGAAGGTCGGGATCGTGTAGACGAGCGAAGTGCCGGCGGAGCACGCCGAGCGCCTCGGCGAGCGCGTCGACGTCCATGCCCTCGTCGCGGAGCGGGATCTGCTCCACGTCGGCGCCGAGCCGGCGCAGGATGTTGAGCGAGCGGTCGTAGCAGGGCGCCTCGACGAAGACGCGCGCGCCACGCTCCACGAACTCGCGGAGGACGAAGTTGAACGACTGGAGCGATCCGTTTGTGACGATCGACGCGGCCGGGATCGACGCCGTGGCGCTCGGCGATCCACTCCCGCAGAGGGCCCGTAGCCGGAAGTGGGCCCGTAGTTCAGCGCCGTGGCGCCGTCACGCTCCAGAGCGGCGCAGCGCGCAGTCGCCGAACTCCTCCAGCGGAAGGAGGTCGGGGCCGGGCATGCCGCGGGCGAAGGAGATCACGTCCACGGGGCGAGTCTACTGATCGCGCCCGCGGGCGCCGCTGCTCCGAGGCACCGGGGAAGGCGCAAGTTTCCGGCAGCGGAGGAATCTCTCAAGGGATGAGACACATGCGGCAGCGAACATGGTTGTTCCTGGCGGTGGTCGGAGCGTTCCTGACGGTCGTTTCGTCCGCGTCGGCCCAGGCGCTGGGCGGCGTCGTCCAGACCGTGGGGACGGTGACCGCGCCCGTCACTCAGACCGTACAGACCGCGGTTGCCTCGGCGGCGCAGACCGTCGCGCCGGTGACCAAGCCGGTCACGCAGACGGTGAAGCCGGTGACCAAGCCGGTCACGCAGACGGTCTCAGGCGTCGCGAACACCGTGCGCGGGGTCGCGCGGACCGCGCGGGCGGCGCCCAAGCCCGTCACCGACACCGTCTCCGGCGCCACCGGCGGCGGCAGTGGTGGCTCGAGCGCCGGCGGCGGCACCGGGTCGGCCCCGAGCGCGGCGACCGGTTCGGGGACGAGTCCCGGCCAGAACACGGTCGTCCGCGGCACCGAGAAGTGCCCGCGGGGCTCGAATCCGGCCGGCGGTGGAGGCGGCAATGGGCAGGCCGGCGGCGGAGGCGGCGGTGGCTCGTCCATCTTCCTCACCGCGGCCGCCGCGGAGCGCGCCGCCTCCATGCAACGCGAGGTGCAGTCGATCAAGCAGCGGCCTGCGGGCGCGCGACGCCACGGACCAGCTGGCGAAGGCCGGCGGCGTGGAGAGGGACGACCGCGGCGGACTTCCTGGTTCCAGGGTTTCCGAATCCGGACGAGTACTCGGCCTCGGTCGGTCTCGCACTGCTCGGCGTCCTCGCGCTCGGCTTCGTGGGCATCATCGCGGGCGCGACGAGCCACGTGCTGGCGCGCGTCCGCTCGAGCTAGCTCCGGGACGCACTCGGAAGGAATTGACGGGGCGGCCTCGGGCCGGCCGTCGCGTCTCAGGCTGCGTGCGCCGGCGACCTCGGCGGCCAGGCGGGCGACCTCGGTCGGATTGGTGCCCACTCGCACGCCGTGCGCCTCGAGCGCCTCCTTCTTCGCCGCGCCGTGCCGGCGCTGCCCGAGATGATCGCGCCCGCGTGCCCCATGGTCTTTCCCGGCGGGGCGGTGAAGCCGGCGATGTAGGCCACGACCGGCTTCGTCATCTCGGACTCGATGAACGCGGCCGCCTTCTCCTCCTCGGCGCCGCCGATCTCGCCCGACCATGACGACGAGCTCGGTCTCCGGGTCGGCCTCGAAGCGGGCGAGGACGTCGATGAACGACGACCCGACCACGGGGTCCCCCCAATTCCGACGATAGTCGATTGCCCGATACCGAGCTGTGTCAGCTCGTGCCCGATCTGGTACGTGAGCGTGCCGGATCTCGACACGAGGCCGACACGGGCCCTCGCTGGAAGATCTCCGCCGGGATGATCCCGACGTTTGCCTTCCCGGGCGAGAGGACGCCGGGGCAGTTTGGGCCGACGAGCGTGAGCCCGCGCGGGCGGACGTAGTGTAGACGCGCAGCATGTCGTGCGCGGGGATGCCCTCCGTGATGCAGATGACGGTCGCCGACCCGGCGTCCACCGCCTCGTAGATGGCGTCAGCCGCGAAGCGCGCCGGCACGAAGACCATCGCCGTGTTCGGGCTGGTCTCCGCCATCGCTTCGCGCACGGAGTCGAACACGGGGATGCCCTCGACGTCGGTGCCGCCCTTGCCGGGGGTGACGCCGGCGACGACGTTCGTCCCGTAGCGCGAGGTTGCGCGTCGCATGGAAGGAGCCCTCCCGGCCGGTGATGCCCTGGACGACGAGGCGGGTCGAGCCGTCGACGATGATCGCCACCTAAAGGCTCGCCTTCCGCGCCTTGAGGGCGATGCGCTCGAGCCGGACACGGTCGCCGGCGATCCGGTCTTCCAGGAGCTCGCGCACGCGCTTGGCGGCCTCGCCCTCGCACCCGGCTCGCTCGAGCCAGGGCTCGAACAGGATCGGGTGCTCTAGCAGGCGGACCTCCTCGATCTCGAGCCCGGATCCTTCGAGCAGCGCCCGCCACTCGCTCTCCGAGTAGTTGCGGACGTGCGACGGATCGCGAACGCGGTCTGCCTCCTCGGCGGCAGGCCCCATGTAGAGGTTGTCAGCGATGAGGACTCGGTCGCCGGCTGACCCGGGCCATCTCGGCTACCGCCGTCTCCACGTCTTCGAAATGGTGCGCGGCCACGCGGCAGGCGACGACATCGAAGCTGCCGGTGGCGAAGGGCAGGTCCTCCGCGCGGCAGATGACGTCCGGGTGCATGCCGGGCGCTGGGTCGCAGGTCACGACGTCGAGCCCGGCTTCGCGCAGGCGCCGGGCCACGTGGCCGCCGCCGGTGGCGACGTCGAGCGCGGTACGGGCCCCCGAGGCCCACTCGGACGATCAGATCGAGGTCCGTCTCCCTCCCGGTGCGCCTCGCTTTGGCGGTACGCCTCCGCCCGCTTGCTCCACACGTCGGTCATCGCGCTCCGGCCAGCTCGACAACCCGCTCTGCCGCCGAGAGCATCGTCTCCTCGACGTACAGGTTCTCCGCAGGAGCCTCGGCCAGCAGCCGCCGGCCCTCCTCCGCGTTCGTCCCGTCGAGGCGGACGACGATGGGGTGGTCGATCTGCATGCGGTCGAGCGCCTCGAGGATTCCGCGCGCCACCTCGTCGCAGCGAGTGATGCCGCCGAAGATGTTGAAGAGGATCGCCTTGACCTGCGGATCCGACGTGATCACCTCGAGCGCAGCCACCACGCCCTCCGCGTCTCCGCCGCCCCCCAGGTCGCAGAAGTTCGCCGGGCGGCCGCCCACCTGGTCGATCACGTCGAGCGTGGACATGACGAGCCCGGCGCCGTTCCCGAGGATGCCGATGTCGCCGTCGAGCTTCACGTAGGTGACGTCCTTCTCGCGCGCGAGGCGCTCCTGCGGGTCGGCGGCCTCGACGTCCCGCATCTCCGCGATATCCGGGATGGCGGAAGAGGGCGTTGTCGTCGACCGTGAACTTGGCGTCGAGCGCCTTCACCTCGCCTGCGGGCGTGACGATGAGCGGATTCACCTCGCAGAGCATGGCGTCACAGCCGACGAAGGCCTCGTAGAGGCGGCCGGCGAGCGCGACCACCTGCTTCTGCTCCTCGGGGTCGTCGACTCCGGCTGTGAAGCAGAGCCAGCGCGCCTGGAAGGGCTGGAAGCCGACGAGCGGGTCGACGTGGAGCTTCGCGAGCGCCTCCGGCGTCTTCTCGGCGACCTCCTCGATGTCGACGCCGCCCTGCGTCGTGAACATGAAGAGCGGCTTCTTCTCGCCCCGGTCGAAGGTGAGCGAGAGGTAGTACTCCTTGGCGATGTCCGATGCCTTCTCGATCCAGAGCCGCCGCACGGTGTGGCCGCGGATGTCCATGCCCAGGATCGCCTCCGCCTGCGCCTCAGCCTCGGCCGGGGTGTCGGCGAGCCTGATGCCCCCGGCCTTCCCGCGTCCGCCCGTGAGCACCTGCGCCTTGACGACTACCTGCCCACCGAGCTCTTCGGCCGCCGCGCGCGCCTCCGCCGGCGAGGTCGCGAGCCGTCCCTCGGACACGGGGATGCCGAAGCGCGCGAAGAGCTCCTTTCCCTGGTACTCGTAGAGATCCACGGCCGCGGGCGAGTCTAGCTGCCTCCCCGTTCGCGACGTGGGCGTTTCGGGCATACGGACGACGCTGTAGCGTTAGCCTGGTCCCACGAGCGAGGAGGAGACAGATGTCCACACTCCGCGACGACGAGATCCTCACGACGACAGGCACGGAGAGCCACGAGCCGGCGGACACGGACCAGGACGACCAGGACGCCGACGACACGGACTCCACGGACGCCGACGACACCGACGCCACCGATACCGACTCGGACGACACCGACCCGTCCTAGCGCCGGGCGCGCGCTCGCGCGCTGCCTGGAACCCGTCGCGGCGGAAGAGTTCTTCGCCGCCCACTGGGAGGAGCAGCCGCTCGTGGTCGAACGCGGGGAGCCGGGTCGCTACGACGACCTTCTCTCCGAGGCCGACGTCGAGCGGCTGATCTGCTCCACGGCGATCCGCTACCCGGCCTTCCGCCTGGTCAAGGAAGGCGGGCAGATCCCGGTCGGCGAGTACACGTCGGACATCCCGTGGCGACCCCCGCTGACCGCCGTCGCCGACGTCGAACGCGTCCTTTCGGAGTGGGAGGCCGGCGCGACCATCGTCCTGCAGGCGCTGCACATCCTCTGGCGGCCACTGGCCGCGTTCTGCCGCGACCTCGAGCGCGCGCTCGGGCATCCGGCCCAGGCGAACGCCTACTACACGCCGCGCGGATCGCAGGGCTTCGCCCTGCACCACGACACGCACGACGTCTTCGTCCTCCAGGTCGCCGGCGAGAAGGGCTGGACCATCCACGAGCCCCTGCTCGAGCTTCCGCTCAAGCGTCAGCGGTACTCACGCGACCTCGGGGAGGCGGGGCCGCCCACGCACGAGCTGACGCTCCGCGCCGGTGACACGCTCTACCTCCCGCGCGGCTGGCTGCACCAGGCGGCGACGTCAGACACGGATTCCCTCCATCTCACGGTCGGCGTGAGCACGTACACCTGGATGGACGCCTTCGAGGCCGCCCTCGCAGACTGCCGGGAGGAGGTCGAGTTCCGCCGCGCCGTGACCGAGGACGGGATCGGAGGAGACGAGCTCGTCGAGCGCCTGCGCGAGCGGCTCGACCCGGACCAGGTGGCGCGGCGCCGGCGGCAGCGGTTCGTCTCCACTCGGCGGCCCTTGCTCGACGGGCAGCTGAGCCAGCTTCGCGCGCTGGCCACGCTCGGGCAGGAGACACCTCTGGAGCGGCGGCCGACCGTCATCGCGGACGTGCGCGCGGAGGGCGATGGCATCGTGCTCGCGTTCGACGGCAAGGAGGTGCGCTTTCCTGCCCGCGTCCGGGCCGAGGTCGCGTTTTGCGCTGAGTCCGAGGAGGCCTTCCGGCCCGCAGACCTGCCCGGCGACCTCGACGCCGAGGGCCGGCTCGTGCTCGTGCGGCGGTTGGTCCGCGAGGGCTTCCTGCGCGTTAGCGGCGCTTGACGCGCCGGCCCGTGGCGACGTAGCGACGAGCGTGCTGCGCCACAGCCGAGCCGCAGGTGAGGTAGACGGCCTCCTCGCCCTGCTCCTCGACCACGTCGACCTCGTGGACGGCTCCGGCGGGGTCGCGGAGGCGCACCTGCCAGCCGTTGCCGAGTGGCCCGGCATCCGAGCACCGCAAGGTCGTCCAGCCCCCGGAGATCCTCTTCCACCCGCACGTTGCGTTCGGCCGCCTGCACGGCGAAGGAGTAGGCGGAGCGGCCGCGGTAGCGCTCGAGCCAGAGGCGGCCGGCGGCATGCTCGTCGAGGAGGGTCGAGACGTCGCCGGGCCCGACTCGCCCGTAGTAGACGCCGTGCGGGAACGCAACGACGTTGCCGGCGAAGCGGTCCCCGCCCACATGAGTCGACTGCCAGACCCAATCGCTTTCCGTCTCGTGACGGAGGGCGTCGTAGAGCGGCCTCCCGAACTTGGCGCAGCAGGGGTCGCGCTTTCCGTGCGTGCAGACGACGAAGAGGGGATGCTCGAGCGGCTCGGCGACCGTCTCCCCGCCGGCCAGCGCAGCGGCGAGATCGAGCCCGACGAGGTCGTCGTGGCGCTCGAACTCGAGGGCGAAGAAGCGCTCCTGGCCCGGCCTCGAGCAGCCGAAGAAGAGCTGCCGCCGCCGGTGGGCGCGCCGCTCCGGCTTCTTGACGAAGAGGAGGCGGGCCTTCGGGAGCGCGGCAAGCTGATCGCGCAGGTGCGCCTTCAGCTCGGCGGAGAGCATGCTGCCGCCGAGCACGTCGCGGTCCCACGCCCCCCGGTACTCGACGAGGATCCAGTGGTCGATACGGCTGGCGGTCGCCGCGAGCGGCTCCGCGCACTCGGACGAGACGTTCGCGCAGAGTGCGCGTCCACTCACCCTGGTCTTTGCCGGGACGCTGACGGCCACGGCCCTAGCGTAGCCGAATGTAAGGCGCCCCTTACACGAGCTCGGGGTGCCGTTCAAGCCTCGGCATCGGCTTCACCCTGCTGTGCGACCACGCAGATGACCTGGCCGGTCTTGACCGGCTCGCCGGCGGCCACGGACAGGTCGGTGACGAGCCCGTGCCGGTGGGCGGTGATCTCGTTCTCCATCTTCATGGCCTCGACGACGCAGATGACCTCGCCCGCGAAGACCTCCTGCCCCTCCTCCACTTCCACCGCCAGCACCGTGCCCTGCATGGGGCTGACCACCGCCTCCTTCGCGGCCGCGTGGTGGACCCCGCCGCCGGCGCGTTCGCGCCGTCTGCGGGCCAGCTCGGCGTGGGGCGGCTCGGCGCGCAGGACCTTCACCTCGTAGCGGCGGCTGTCCAGCTCGATCCCCACGACCTCCTCCCGCAGGCGGGTGGCGCTCGGCGACGACACTGACCTCGTCGCGGCGAGCTCGCGGGCACGCCGCGAGAGCTCCTCGCTCTCGACGATGCCGTGGCACGTCGTCCCTTGGACGAAGCAGGGGTGCTCGAGCAGCGCGCGGTGAAAACCGATGAGCGTCGTCACACCCTCGATTACGTACTCGTCGAGCGCGCGGAGCGTTCGCCGCCGGGCTCGCTCGCGGTCGGTGTCCCAGACGCAGAGCTTCGCGATCAAAGGGTCGTAGAGACCGACCACCTCCGAGCCCTCGGCGACGCCGGAATCGACTCGAATGCCTGGGCCCGCCGGCTCGCGGTAGCGGCCGATCACCCCGGGAGCGGGAAGGAAGCCATCCGAGGCGTCTTCCGCGTTGATGCGGCACTCGATCGCGTGCCCCGAGAAGCGGACGTCCGCCTGCTCGAAGCCGAGCGGCTCGCCGGCCGCGATCAGCACCTGCTCGCGGACGAGGTCGATCCCCGTCACGAGCTCGGTGATCGTGTGCTCAACCTGGATACGCGTGTTCATCTCGAGGAAGAAGTAGTTGCCCTCGCGATCCAGGAGGCCTTCGATCGTCCCTGCGCTCCGGTAGCCGACCGCGCGCGCGGCCTCGACGGCGACGGCGCCGATGCGCTCGCGCAGATCGGGCGTGACCGCGGGCGAGGGCGTCTCCTCGACGAGCTTCTGGTGGCGGCGCTGGATCGTGCAGTCGCGCTCGCCGAGGTGGACGACATTGCCGTGCGAGTCGGCGAGCACCTGGACCTCGACGTGCCGCGGGTCCTCGAGGAACTTCTCCACGTAGACGGTGGCGTCGGCGAAGTACGACTCGCCCTCGCGTCGGGCGGAGGCGAACGCGCGCTCTGCCTCCTCCGCCGACGCGACGACCTTCAGCCCCTTCCCGCCGCCCCCGGCGGACGCCTTGATCGCCACCGGCCAGCCCATCTCGTTGCCTATCTTGCGCACCTGTTGCACGGACTGCACCGCTTCCGTCGTCCCCGGAATGATCGGGAACGCCCGCCTCCTGCATGAGCTCCCGGGCGCGCACCTTGGAGCCCATCGCCTCGATGGCCTCGGGCGGCGGGCCGATCCACGCGAGGCCGGCGTCCGCGACCGCCTGCGCGAAGATTGCGTTCTCAGCGAGGAAGCCGTACCCGGGATGGATCGCCTCCGCGCCCGCACGCAGCGCGGTCTCGAGGAGCCGCTCCTGGTTGAGGTAGCTCTCGGCCGGGGGCCCCGGTCCGATCAGGTAGGCCTCGTCGGCGACGGCGGCGTGCAGGGACGCGCGGTCGGGCTCGGAGTAGACCGCCACCGTGCCGATTCCGAGCTCCCGCAGCGTGCGGAAGATCCGGACGGCGATCTCGCCGCGGTTGGCGACCAGGACTTTGGCAAACGGAGCCACGACGGAGCGTATTCTGCCCGCTATGACGTTCGCCGACCAGCTGACGGTCGGCCGCGCGCTCGCCGTCCCGGTCGTCGTGGTCCTCTTCGCCTGGGATTTTCCCGACCACGACTACTGGGCGACGGCCGTGTTCGCCGTCGCGATGGCGACCGACTGGGTGGACGGCTGGTGGGCGCGACGGACGGGGCGGACCTCGGATCTCGGCCGGCTGCTCGACCCCGTCGCCGACAAGCTCCTCGTGCTCACGACGCTCGTCATGCTCGTCGACCGCGTCTTTCCCGCCTGGATGGTGGCGGCCATCATCGCGCGCGAGTTCCTCGTCACCGGCCTCCGCCTGGCCGCGCTCGAGCGCGGGGTCGTCATGAGCGCCCGCGACCTGGGCAAGCTGAAGACGTGGGCGCAGGCCGTCGCCGCAGGGCTCGGCGGGCTCGCGGCCGGCGGCGCGTTCTCCGACGACGTCGCCTGGTGGGCCGGGCTCGTCGCGCTCGCCCTCACCTGGGTCTCCGGGCTCGACTACGCCCGCAGCGCCCCCGCGTCGCTCCGTGGCCAGCAGCCTGCGTAGCTTCTCGCGCGGCCGACGCGGCCGCCGTCCTCGAGCTCTCGCGCCATGCGCTGAACCGTCCCGAGGAGCAGGTCGGAAACCCGCTCTGGTCGACCCGCGAGGAGCTCGAGAGCGAGCTCTCCGACTGGGACTCGCCGCCGGAGGAGACGCTCTTCGTCGAGGAGGAGGAAGGCGCGCGTGGTCGGCTTCGGGGGCGTCGAGCTCGCAGCGCGGGTTGGAGCACGCCGAGCTCTTCGGCCCGCTCGTCGCCGTCCGGGCGTTCCGCGGGCAGAGGCTCGGGCACGGGCTCCTCGAGGCTTCGCTCCGGACGCGCGCGGGACGCCGGCGTCACGTTCGTCGTGGGCACGGTCGGAGCGCGCAACCTGACCGCCCGCGCATGCTGCTCGAGCAGCGTCGGCTTCTGTCGCGCGCGGAGCCGCGAAGGCCGTATTCCGCCTCGCCCGGGCCGAGCACCGGGCCGTCGCCGAGGGCCCGCCGGGCATCGACGTTCGCCGCGGAGGCCGACGACCTCGAGCGCCGGCCTCGCCCTCTACCGCGAGTGCTTCCCGAGGGGCGTTTTCCCGGACGAGTGCTGGCGGGAGGGCCTGGCCCAAGGCGGCACGGTCTACCTCGCCGAGCGGGCGGCGCCCGCTCGGCGTTCGCTCAACATCGATCCCGCGCGACCGCTGGGCTACCAGTCGGCGTCACCGAGGAGCGAGCGCTCGCCGCGGCATCGGCGCGTTCCTCCTCTCAGGCGGTCGCTCGAGCACTACTGGGCCGACCACCCCGGCGAGACGCTCGGCCTCGCCGTGGAGGCCGACAACGTGCCGGCCCTCAGGCTCCTGCGCCGCCAGGGCTTCGCGCCCTGGTTCGTACTTCAGACCTACGAGCTCCGGCTCTGAGCCGCTCGTGATCCTGGCGATCGACCAGGGCACGACGGGGACGACCTGCCTCGTGGTCGACGACGACCTGCGGCCCCGCGGGCGCGGCTACCGCGAGGTGCCCGCAGCACTTCCCGCGGCCGGGATGGGTCGAGCACGACCCGGAGGAGCTCTGGGAGTCCGTGCTCGGCGCCGCGGAGGACGCGCTCCGCGACGCCGGGATCGCGGCGAGCGACCTCGCGGCCGTCGGGATCACGAACCAGCGCGAGACGACGATCGTCTGGGACCGGCGCAGCGGCCGGCCGGTGCACCGCGCGATCGTGTGGCAGGACCGGCGCACGGCCGAGCGCTGCCAGGAGCTGCCCGCCGACCTCGTCCGCGACCGCACCGGGCTCGTCCCCGATCCGTACTTCTCGGCGACGAAGCTCGAGTGGATCCTCTCCGAGCGCGACGCCTCAGGGCTCGCGTTCGGAACGGTGGACTCCTGGCTCGTCTGGAAGCTCACCGGCGGGCGAAGTGCACGCCACCGACGTCTCCAACGCCGTCGCGCACGCTGCTCTTCAACCTTCGCGACCTCGCCTGGGACGCCGAGCTGCTGGAGCTCTTCGGCGTGCCCGAGGCCGTGCTCCCGCGAGGTCGTCCCCTCGAGCGGGATCGTCGGCGAGGCGGAGCTGCTCGGCGCCCGCGTGCCCGATTGCGGGCCTCGCGGGCGACCAGCAGGCAGCGCTCTTCGGCCAGGCCTGCTTCCGGCCGGGGCAGGCGAAGGCCACGTACGGCACGGGGAGCTTCGTGCTCGTGAACGTCGGCGACGGAGCCCGGCGAGCCGCGCGACGGGCCTCGTGCAGACGGTTGCCTGGCGGCTCGGCGACGAGCACCGGCGTGTACGCGCTCGAGGGCTCGGTCTTCGTCGACGGGCGCCGCGCTCCAGTGGCTCCGCGACGGCCTCGGCCTGCTCGCGGACGCGGCCGAGAGCGAGGCGCTCGCACGCTCGCTGGACGGGAACGACGGCGTCTACTTCGTCCCGGCACTGACCGGCCTCGGCTCGCCGCACTGGGAGCCGGAGGCGCGGGGCTGTCACCGGCCTCTCGCGCGGCACCCGGCGCGAGCACCTCGTGCGCGCCGCGCTCGAGGCGATCGCCTACCAGGTGCTGCGACGTCTCGACGCGATGGGCGTCGAGCTCGAGGTCCTGCGCGCCGACGGCGGCGGGGCGGAGAACCGCTTCCTCATGCAGCTTCAGGCCGACCTCGCCGGGTTCCGGTGGAGGTGCCCGAGGAGCGCGGAGACGACCGCGCTCGGCGCGGCCGCGCTCGCCGGCCTCGCCGTCGGCGTGTGGTCGAGCCCGAGGACGTGGCCGCGCGCGGCGGCAGGCGGCGCGCTACGAGCCGGCGCTGCCCGAGGACGGAGGCCGAGCGGCTTCTCGCCGGCTGGCGCGTGGCCGTCAAGCGGGCTCTTCTTCGGGACTGAAGGCTCTCGCGGATGCCCTCGCGCCACCAGGCGCTCTCGCGTGCTCCGGCCGGCTCCTCGAGCAGCCGCGCGAGCGCGCGCTCGAGCGCCTCGCGCTCCTCCGGGCGACGGCTCCGGCGTGATCTCGAGCTCCATTGCCGGGAGGTTAGCGAGGGAGGCCCAAAGTGTGGAAAATCCCTCCGAGGGATGATGGCCCCCCTTCGGCGCCGAGTACCGATCCTGCACGGTCCAGGTTCATCAACAGGGAGAAAGCACATGCTGCACTGGAAAGCGAAGCTCGCGTATCTCGCCGTCACCGCCGCAATCCTCGCCTCCTTCCTTGCGGAGGGCGAGGGTTGGAGCTGGTAGCCGACGCGTGAGCGTAATCCCGATTCGCTCGCCTGAGAGCGTGTCGGGTCCGGCGAAGGCCGGGCGTCCTCGATCTCGCGAGAGACCGCCCGGCTTCTGCCGTTCTCGGGCCGGTCGCGCTCGGCGGCCGCCGCGACCCTCGTGGCCGCGGCGCGTGTCCTTCGGCGCTCCGGCGCCGTCGCTCGGCTGTCTTGCTCGGCAGTGCTCGCGCTCTGCCGCCGCGGCGACATTCGTCGAGGCCCACCCCGTGCCCGCTCGAGGGCATCTCCTCGGGCGGCATCTCGCTGGCGGCCGTCTTCATCGTCGGCGCGGCCGTCATCTACGGCTGGGCGGCTGCGGTGCTCGTCGCGTTCGCGGCTGAGCCTCGTGGAGCTGCAGCGCCGGCACCCGCCGATCCGCATCGTCTACAACAGCGGCGGTCTACGCGCTCGGCCGGGGCCGCGGCGGGAGCCGCGGCCACCGCCACCAGGATCGACGGGAGCGACGCGGGCGTTGCCGGGCTCTTGCTCGAGGTCGTCGCCGCCGCGCTCGCGTTCTACGCCGTCAACATCGTCCTGATCGCCGGCGTGATCGCCGCTGGGCGCGCGAGCCGTTCCTCCCCTGCTGCGCCGCTCCGGTTACTCGACCGCCGTGCCCTTCTCGATCATGGCCTCGGTCAGCCTGATGCTGGCCGTGCTGTGGGAGCGCTCGCCGCTCCTCGCCACCGCGCTCGTCGGGCCGCTCGTCGCCATCGCCCTCTACCAGCGCTCCGTCTACAGCGCGCTCAAGGCGATGCGGCTCGCGCTCACCGACCCGCTCACCGGGCTGGGCAACCACCGCCATTTCCAGGAGCGCCTCCAACGCGACCTCGACCGGGCTGCCGCCGAGGGCTTCCCGGTCACGCTCTGCCTCCTCGACATCGACAACTTCAAGACGATCAACGACCGCTGCGGCCATCCGGTCGGTGACCGCGTCCTGGCGCAGGTGGCGGCCCGCCTGCGCCAGGGCGGCGAAGCGTTCCGCGTGGGCGGCGACGAGTTCGCCCTCCTCCTCCCCCGCCGGGACGAGCACGAAGGGCTCTCCATCGCGAAGGCCGTCATCGAGCGGATAGGCGAGACGTGCGAGTTCGACGGGACGCTGACGCATGTCCGCGGGAGTCGCCACGTACCCGCAGCACGGCGTCGAGCGCAGCGACCTCGTGCGCGTCGCCGACGGCGCCCTCTACCTCGCCAAGGAGCAGGGCAAGAACACCGTTCGCGTCTATCGCCCCGACCTCATCGAGCTCGTCGAGCTGCGCCGCCTCGCCGAGGGCCCCGACCGGGCCGCCCGCCTGCGCGCCGCGGCAAGCCTCGCGCATGCCGTGGACGCGCGCGACGCCTACACCGGCAGCCATTCGTACATGGTCGGCGAGCTCGCCGCGCGAGTGGCGAAGCGCATGGGCCTGGACTCCGAGGCGATCGAGCTGACCCGCCTCGCCGGGAGCCTGCACGACCTCGGCAAGCTGGCCATCCCCGAGGAGATCCTCCGCAAGCCGGGCCCGCTGAACGAGGCCGAGCGGCTCGTTCTCGAGCGACACCCGCAGATCGGCTTTCGCATGCTCGAGTCACTCGGCGTCGAGCCCGTGGCCACGTGGGTCCTCTACCACCACGAGCGCTGGGACGGCAACGGCTACCCGGAGGGCAAGAGCGGCACGGACGTCCCGCTCGGCTCCCGCATTCTCTTCGTCGCCGACGCGTACGACGCGATGACCACCGACCGCGTCTACCGCTCGCGTCTCTCGCACGAGCGCGCGATCGACGAGCTCGAGCGGTGCGCCGGCACCCAGTTCGACCCCGGCGTCGTCGCCGCCTTCAAGGCGGAGTTCGACCAGCCTCGCCACCTCGAGCTCGTCGCCGTCGCCGAGACAGCTTAGTCGCGGTTAGCCCAGGTGGCGCCAGTGCCGCCGCGGCGGCCCGATCGGCGCCCGCGAGATCGCCTCGAACTCCTCCAGGCTGCGCCCCGCGCCGACCGCGACGCAGGTGAGCGGCTCGTCGACGATCGACACCGGGAGCCCGGTCTCCAGGTGGATACGCTCGTCGACGTCGCGGAGCAGCGAGCCGCCGCCCGCAAGCACGATGCCGCGCTCGACAACGTCGGCGGCGAGCTCCGGCGGCGTTCGCTCGAGCGTGTCCTTGACGGCGTCGACGATCCGCTGCACCGGCCCCTCGAGGGCGGTTCGCACCTCTTCGGCCGAGATGGAGAGCCGACGGAGGAGGCCCGTGACCCCGTCCCGCCCGGCCACGTCAGCCGCCGGGGAGTCCCCGGGCTCGAGCGCGGAGCCGATGGCGATCTTCGCCTCCTCGGCGCGCTCCTGACCGATCAGGAGCCCGTGCTGCTTCTTCACGTGGTCGACGATCGCCTCGTCCATCTCGTAGCCGCCCACGCGGATCGACTCCCAAACCACCATGCCGCCGAGGGAAATGACGGCTACCTCGGTCGTCCCGCCGCCGATGTCCACGATCATGTTCGCCCTCGGCTCGGCGATGGGCAGGTCGGCGCCGATAGCCGCCGCCATCGGCTCCTCGATGAGCCGTGCCTCCCGGGCGCCGGCGCCGAGCGTCGCCTCCTCGACGGCTCGCCGCTCGACCTCGGTGATCCCGCTCGGGACGCAGAGGATGACGCGGGGATGGCGCCGCGCCGTGCCGATCGTGCGGCCGATGAAGTGCCGCAGCATCTCCTCCGTCACCTCGAAGTCGGTGATGACGCCGTGCCGCAGCGGCCGGGTGGCCCGGATCGTCGCGGGCGTGCGCCCGATCATGCGGCGCGCCTCCGTGCCGACAGCGAGCACGTTCCCGGTGGTCTCGTCGATGGCGACGACGGAGGGCTCGAAGAGCGCGATCCCATGCCCGCGCACGAACGTGACGGTGTTCGCCGTGCCCAGATCGACGGCGATGTCGTCGCCACGGAGGCGGCGGAGGTTCCTCGGAAGGTGCATGCGCGGTCAGAAGGGCGGGCGTGTGCCACAAGTAAAGACGAGCGCCCGGACTTCGGCCAGCGGCAGGCAGGTCCCTAGATGCTTGACCGGAAATTGACCGGAAACCGTGGCACCGCCGGATGACGCCCCTGACACAGCGCCTGAGACCACCCTCGTTCCTCGCCCGTACCTTCCAGGTACGAACTCGGAATGATCGCGGCCTCACGCTCGGTCACGGACGCCCCCGACGGCACCACACTTCCCGATCAAACATCTAGAGCGGGATGTTGCCGTGCTTGCGCGCCGGGCGCTTCTCGCGCTTCGTGAGCGCGGTCTGGAGCGCGTCGCTGAGCACCGCGCGCGTGCGCCTCGGCTCGATGACGTCGTCCACGTACCCGCGCTCGGCGGCCGTGTACGGGTTGGCAAACTGCGCCTTGTAGTCGGCGATCAGCTCTGCGCGCCGGGCGTCGGGGTCGTCCGCTTCCTCGAGCTCCTTACGGAAGACGATGTTGACCGCACCCTCGGGGCCCATGACCGCCACCTCCGCCGTCGGCCAGGCGAAGTTGAAGTCGGCGCGGATGTGCTTGGAGCTCATGACGTCGTATGCGCCTCCGTACGCCTTCCGCGTGATGACGGCGATCTTCGGCACGGTCGCCTCGCAGTAGGCGTACAGGAGCTTGGCGCCGTGGCGGATGATCCCGCCCCACTCCTGGGCCGTGCCGGGGAGGAAGCCGGGAACGTCCACGAACGTCACGAGCGGGATGTTGAACGCGTCGCAGAAGCGCACGAAGCGCGCCCCCTTGACGGACGAGTCACTGTCGAGCGTGCCCGCGAGCGCGCGCGGATTGTTGGCCACGACGCCGACCGGGTGCCCGCCCAGCCGCGAGAAGCCGCACAGGATGCTCTCCGCCCAGAGCCGGTGCACCTCGAGGAACTCGCCGTCGTCGACCACGCGGCCGACGACGTCCCTCATGTCGTACGGCTTCGTCGGCTCGTCGGGGACGATCGCGTCCAGCTCCGCATCCTCGCGTCCGACCGGGTCGGAGGGCTCGAAGTACGGCGGTGGGTCGACGTTGTTCTGCGGGAGGAAGGAGAAGAGGTAGCGGGCGTCCTCGAGGCACGATTCCTCGTCGTCGGCCGAGAAGTGGGCGACGCCGGACTTGGAGGCATGCGTGTCGGCCCCGCCGAGCTCCTCGAAGGTGACCTCTTCGCCCGTCACGGTCCTCACCACCTCGGGTCCAGTGATGAACATGTACGAGCTCTCCTTGACCATGAGGACGAAGTCGGTCATGGCGGGCGAGTAGACCGCGCCGCCCGCGGTCGGGCCCATCACGAGGCTGATCTGTGGGATGACCCCGGAGGCCTGAACGTTCCGCCAGAAGATCTCCGCATAGCCACCGAGCGAGACGACGCCCTCCTGGATGCGCGCGCCGCCCGAATCGTTGATGCCGATCAGCGGGCAGCCGTACTTGAGAGCGAGGTCCATCACCTTGCAGATCTTCTCGGCGAAGGCTTCGGACAGTGTCCCGCCAAAAACCGTGAAGTCCTGCGAGAAGACGAAGACCCTGCGCCCGAAGATCGTCCCGTACCCGGTGACGACCGCGTCGCCCCACGGCCGGCGCTCCATCATCCCGAAGTGCGGATTGCGGTGGCGGACGAAGCGGTCGAGCTCGACGAAGCTCCCGGGATCGAGAAGCTTCTCGAGCCGCTCGCGCGCGAGCAGCTTGCCCCGCGAGCGCTGCCGCTCGACCGCCTTCTCGTCGCCGGGGTGCAGCGCCTCGTCGCCCAGGCGCTGGAGGGCCGCGAGCTTCGCTTGCGTCGACTCGAGGTCCTCGGCCTTCGCCATGGACGGAGCTTACTTCGGCTCGCTACAGACTCGGCACACTCCGCGCACCACGGGTGCGAGCTCTCGTCCTATGCTGGAAGCGGAGGGAGGCTCGGCCGGCCCCTCGCGCCGCTTCGACCCGCGTGAGGGCCCAGGCGCCGAGGGCGGGCTCAGAGGTCTTCGGGAAGCAGCGAGAACATAACGGCGTCGCGGCGCCGGCCCTTGAAGGCGTGGTAGGAGCGCAGGATTCCCTCCCGCCGGAACCCCGCCTTCTCCGCGACCCGCTGGGAAGCCACGTTCGCAGGATCCGTCGTCAGCTGCACTCGCCGTGCGTCCAGCTCCTCGACGGCGTAGGCGGCCATGAGTACGAGGGCCTTGGTGGCCACCCCGTGCCCCCGTGCCTCCGCCTTGACCCAGTACCCGACCTCGACGACTCCTTCGTCGTGGCGCCTCGCGCCGATGCCTCCGAGGAGCTCGCCACTCTCCCGCTCGACGATGGCGAACGCGTCCTCGTCGGTCGTCGTGATGAACTCGCGCGCGTGCGCCTCCGTGTACGGCGACGGAATGCGCGTCCACCGGTCGATGTCGGGATCGTCCTCGAGCGCCGCGGCCAACGACGGCACGTCGTCCTCGGTGAAGGGGCGAAGAACGATCTCCCCGCTCGCGGCGGTCACGGCGCCAGATGGGCGTCGTACGTCCCGAACTCCTTCCGGAGCGCGTCGCAGATCTCCCCGACAGTGCACCTGGCCGCGAGCGCCTCCCGCATGGGATGGAGCAGGTTCCCGCTCCCGCGCGCCGTCTCGCTCACGCGCGCGAGGCCGGCCTTCGCGGCTGCCGCATCCCGCTCGGCGCGTACCCGCCGCGTCCTCTCCACCTGGCGCCGCTCCACCTCCGGGTCGAGCCGGTGGAGCTCGATCGCCTCCTCTTCTTCCTCCTGGAAGCGGTTGACGCCGACGATGGCGCGCTCGCCGCTCTCCACCTGGCGCTCGAACTGAAAGGCGGCCTCCTCGATCTCGTGCTGCGTGAAGCCTTGCTCGATCGCCTCGACGCCGCCGCCGAGCTCGTCGATCTGCGCGATCAACTCCCAGGCGCGCTCCTCGAGCTCGCGCGTGAGCGCCTCGAGGAAGTAGGCGCCGCCGAGCGGGTCAGCCGTGTCCGTGCCCCCGGCCTCCTGCGCCAGAATCTGCTGGGTGCGGAGCGCTACGCGCGCGCTCCTCTCCGTCGGAAGACCCAGCGCCTCGTCGAAACCGTTCGTGTGGATCGACTGGGCGCCCCCGCAGACGGCCGAGAGCGCCTGGATCGCCACGCGGACGACGTTGTTCTCGGGCTGCTGCGCGGTCAGCGTCGAGCCGCCGGTCTGCGCGTGGAAGCGAAGCGCCTGGGCACGGGGATTCGTGGCGCCGAAGCGCTCGCTCATGATGCGCGCCCAGAGACGCCGCGCGGCCCGGAACTTCGCCACCTCCTGGAAGAAGTGGTTGTGCGCGTTGAAGAAGAACGAGAGGCGCGCCCCGAACTCGTCCGGAGACAGTCCTGCGTCGATTGCCGCGCTGCAGTAGGCGATTCCGTGCGCGAGCGTGAAGGCGAGCTCCTGCACCGCCGTCGAGCCCGCCTCCCGGATGTGGTAACCGGAGATGGAGATCGTGTTCCAGCGCGGGAGGCGCTCGTGGCAGTAGGCGAAGAGGTCGGTCGTGATCCGCATGGACGGCCGGGGCGGGAAGATGTAGTTCCCGCGGGCCACGTACTCCTTGAGGATGTCGTTCTGGACGGTGCCGCGCAGCTGCTCCCCGGGGACGCCCTGGCCCTCGGCGACGAGCTCGTAGAGGAGGAGGAGCAGCGCCGCGGGCGCGTTGATGGTCATGGACGTGGAGACCTCGCCGAGCGGAATCCCCCGGAAGAGGATCTCCATGTCGGCCAGGGAATCGACTGCCACTCCGGTGCGGCCCACCTCTCCGACTGCTCGCGGGTCGTCCGAGTCCATCCCCAGCTGCGTCGGCAGGTCGAAGGCGACCGACAGCCCAGTCTGCCCCCGCTCCAGGAGATACCGGAAGCGCTCGTTCGACTCCTCGGCGGAGGCGAAGCCTGCGTACTGGCGGATCGTCCACGGCCGGCCGCGATACATGTCGGCGTACGGGCCGCGGGTGAAGGGGAATTCGCCAGGCGGCTCGAGCTCGAGCCCGGCGACGTCCTCCTCGGCGTAGACGCGCTTGATCTCGATGCCCGAGTCGGTCTCGCGCCGGTCTTGTGCTGTTGCCACAAGGGCATGGTACGACCCGCGCAGGCGTGGACGCGAACGCTCCTGAAGATAGGCTCGAGCGAATGCGGGTAACCGTCAAGCTCTTCGCCGGGCTCCGCGAACGAGCCGGCGTTGCCGAGCGAGGGCTCGAGCTGCCCGCGGGCGCCCGGGCCGGCGACGTGTGGCCCGCGCTCGAGCTAGGTGAGGAGCCCGCCGGCCTCCTCTACGCCGTGAACAAGGAGTACGCCGGGCCCGCGCACGAACTTGCCGACGGCGACGAGGTCGCCCTGATCCCGCCGGTTTCGGGGGGCGCATTTCGCCTCACCGAGGATCCCGTCGACATCGACGCAGTCGTCGCCGAGGTCGCGGACGAGCGGGCCGGCGCGGTCGCCACCTTCCTGGGCACGACCCGCGTGCACTCGCGCGGCCGCACGGTGCTCCACCTCGAGTACGAAGCCTACGAGGGCATGGCCGAGAAGGTCATGGAGGAGATCGCCGAGTCGCTCCTGGCCAAACACGACCTCTGCGCCGTGGCCATCACGCACCGCATCGGCCGGGTCGGCATCGGCGAGACCAGCGTCGCCATCGCCGTCTCCGCCCCCCACCGGCACGAAGCTCTCGCCGCCTGCCGGGAGGCGATCGACACGCTCAAGACCGAGGTGCCGCTCTGGAAGAAGGAGGTATACGAGGGCGGCGAGGAGTGGATCGGGCGCGGCTCGTAGAAGGCTGCGGCCGATCGGCGTAACACGGGGGCACGGCTACCATGGGTTCGTGAGCCAGGCATCGCCCCCGCAGGAGCCCACGCTCCCCTACCGCGAGCCCGAGCCGCTTCGCGACTACGAGCCGATCCAGCCGGAGGGCCGCTGGCGCGACCTGGGACGGAAGCTCTGGGCCCCCATCGCCGCGCTCGGCTATCTCCTCTTCAAGTTCAAGACCGTCGGGCTCGCGATCTTCAAGTTCAAGATCTTCACGACCTCGGCCTCCATGCTCGTCTCCGTCGCCGCCTACTCCTGGATCTGGGGCTGGCGCTTCGCGGCCGGGTTCGTCCTGCTCCTGCTCGTGCACGAGCTCGGGCACGTGCTCGAGCTGCGCCGCCAAGGCGTGCCCGCTTCGGCGCCGCTCTTCATCCCCTTCCTCGGCGCCGTCGTCGGCATGAAGCAGATGCCGAAGGACGCCTGGCGCGAGGCGCAGGTCGCGCTCGCCGGGCCGATCCTCGGCAGCCTGGGCGCCCTCGCAGTCTGGATCGCAGGGGAGGCGCTCGACTCGGAGCTCCTCGTCGCCCTCGCCTTCACGGGCTTCCTGCTCAACCTGTTCAACCTGCTGCCGGTCGTCCCGCTCGACGGCGGCCGCGCGGTCGCAGCCGTCCACCCGGCCTTCTGGGCAGTGGGGCTGGCGGTCCTGCTCGTCCTCGTGTTCGTCGTGCCCAACCCGATCCTCATCCTCGTGCTCCTCCTCGGAGGCTGGGAGCTGTGGAACCGCTGGCGCGCGCGCAACGACCCGGCGGCCGCCGCCTACTACCGCGTGAAGCCCTGGCAGCGCGTGGTCACCGGCGTCACGTACGTCGCGCTCGCCGCGCTCCTCGCCCTGGGCATGAGCGCGACGCACGTCGAGCGCACGTTCTAACGCCGTGGACGACCGGGAGATGCTCGAGAGCACCGACGTTGCTGCGTTGCTGCACGTCCGCGGCATCGCGGACGAGTTCCACAGCGGGTTCGAGGCCGTCGAGGAGCTCCCCAGGCCGGCCGTCACCCTCTTCGGCTCGGCGAGGGTCGGCGAAGATCATCCGGCCTACCGCGCCGGTCGCGAGGTCGGCCGCCGGTTCGCCGAGGCAGGGTTCGTCGTCGTCACCGGCGGGGGCCCCGGCGTGATGGAGGCGGCCAACCGCGGAGCCAGGGAGGGCGGTGGGCTGTCCGTCGGGTTCAACATCGTCCTCCCGCACGAGCAAGAGTCGAATCCGTACCTGGACGTCGACATCACCTTCAGGCACTTCTACGTCCGCAAGACGATGTTCGTGAAGGCCGCGGAGGGCTTCGTCATCTTCCCCGGCGGCTTCGGGACCCTGGACGAGCTGTTCGAGGCGCTCACGCTCATCCAGACCGGGAAGATCCTCGACTTCCCCGTCGTCCTCTTCGACTCGGACTACTGGCGCGGCCTCCTCGACTGGATCCACGGGCGCCTGCTCGCAGAGGGGATGATCTCCCCGGAGGACGACGACGTCATCGTCGTCACGGACGACCCCGGGGAGGCGGTTGCGACCGTGGTCCGGGGTTACAAGCGCCGGAGCGCGGAGACGCCGGCCTCCCCGGCCAAGGCCGACGCGCAGTAGCGGGTTCGGCTACCCGCGGGCCCGCTGGACGAGGCGCCAGGCGGCCGGCAGCAACGCACCGGCCAGGTAGAGCTTGAGGAGATCGCCGACGACGAAGGGGTAGAGCCCGAGCTCGAGCGTCTCTTCGACCCCGGTGTTCGCTACGCGGGCGAGCCAGGGAAGCCCGAAGGCGTAGATGAGGACGCTCCCCGTGAGCATGGCCGCCACCGCCGAGGAGAAGCGGCGGTCCCAGCGGCGCTCCGCGAGCCAGCCGGTCAGCGCGGCTGCGAAGATGAAGCCGACCAGATAGCCGCCGGTCGCGCCCTCCACCCACTCCCAGCCGCCCTCGCCGCCGGCGTAGACGGGAGCGCCGGCGAGGCCGACGAGGAAGTAGAGAAGCAAGCTGGCGGCCCCTCGCAGCGATCCCAGCGTCGCCCCGACGAGGAGGACGGCGAACGTCTGCCCCGTGATCGGCACCGGGGTGAACCACAGCTTGATCTCCCACTGCGCCGCCAGGGCGACGAGACCCGCGCCCGCGGCAACGAGGACGACGTCGGTCAGGACCCCCGAGCGGGGGAAGAGCGCCAGCCGAAGAGTTGCCGCCTCGGGCCTCACTAGCTCGAGGGCAGGTAGAAGAACGGGCCGGGCGGCGTACGGCCGGGGCCGTAGATGGCCGTCGGGTTCTGGGGGACGTAGCGAGTGAAGAAGTCGTCCTGGCGGATGAGCTTTCCCTTCTCGAACACCTTGCGATGGACGTTCACGTCGAAGCCGGGGCCTCCGCCCGCGGCCGTGCTCACCGAGTTCGGCGGTGCCGACGGATCGACGGCGTACTGGAGGCGCGGTTGCGTGTAGTTCGTGGGCTCGCTCGTCGTCGATACGACCTTCCGCTTCTGTTTCGTGCCGTACAGAGAGACCGTGAAGGTGGCGTCGGTGTACGTGACGTCGATGAGGAGCGCGTGGTCGAGGTCGTTCTTGAACATGAACTCGGGCCCGCCCCACGAGACCGTCGCGTCACGGCCCATCGGGTAGTGGCTGATGTAGAAGGAATGGTTCGTCCGCGCCTTGATCGGTAGCCCCGCCTCGAAGGCGGAGTTGAAGATCGTCGTGGCCGTCTGGCAGACGCCGCCGCCGATCGAGGGAATGAGGACGCCGCCGAAGATCATCTGGCCCTCGCGGAAGCCGCGCTCGACGGTTCGCGGGCCGATGGACTCGTTGTAGGAGAAGGTCTCGCCCGCCTTGACGATCGTGCCGTCGAGGTAGTCGCCGAGAAGATGGACGTTCCAGATGCGGTTCGCGGAGGACTCGCCCATGTCCGTCGTGAAGGTGGAGACTCGCTCCCGGATTCCGAGTGCCTTCGCGTCCCTCGTCGTCAGGTCGGCGGGAAGCTTCGTGACGACGACCGTGGCCGCGCGGTCGCCGGGCCGAAGCGCAGCGCCGAGTACCGCGGCCTGCGCCTTCTCCGGTGCGAGCGTCGTGCCCGGGCGGGAGCCAATGACCCGCACGCGGTTCCCTACGACCTCGAAGCGGGCGTCGACGGGCTCGCGGGTGCGCGCCTCGATCATGGGCGCGAGCTGCGCGGCGAGCGCGTCGCGGTCGAGCCCCACCCGGAAGGAGCCCTCGACGGCGGAGAAGCGCACGAGCCCAGCGAGGGCGCGCGGGCCGAGCTCCCCGACCTTCTTCCCCCGGAAGCGGATCGAGACGGGCGCCGAGACGATGGTCTGCGCCTGCGCCTGGGCGGCCTGGGCCTCCGCCGTCGTGAGGTTGGGGCGGACGCCCGCAACGTCGGCGACGACTCTGCTCGAGCCTCCGAGCGCTGCCGCCTCGAGCCGCGGAAGTAAGGCGTTCACGTCGACGGCCGTGCCGAATCGGGCCCTGACGAGGACGACCTCGCTGCCTTCCATGCGGAGCTTCGCGTCCACGGGCCGGCGCGTGATCCCGCGAAGACCCTTGGCCGTCGCCCGCCGGCCGGCCGGCTGGAGCTCGAGCGCCGGCTCCGCTTCCTGTGGGAAGGCGGACGGAAGGACGAGCGCGCCGAGACGGGAGACGACGGAGTCGCGGCCGGCGCTGAACGCACGCTCCTCGGTCGCGGCGACGTCGAGGCGCCAGAGCTCGTCGGGCGCAACGACAAGGCTCTTGTTCGCCACCTGTACCGTGATCGGGCGCTCGAGGCGGCCCCCCAGCTCCGCGGCAAGGCGCGCCTGCGCGTCGGCCCGCGAAAGGCCGCCGACGTCGGTCCCCGCCACGCTCACGCCCGGGAGGACCGAGTCGCGGAGCATCATCGCGCGCGCGAAGAGAAGAGATCCGGCAAGGACGAGCAGCAGGGAGAGGGCGACGAGGACGACGCCCACCCGGCTCCTCTTCCGGCGAACGGGACGCGAGAGAGGGGCGGTGACGTCCGTCATCAGGGCGAGAGGTTACAAGGAAAGCCGGGCACTATCATTTTCGGCCGTGACCAACGAAAACCGGCTCCGCAACCTGCCCTCCGTCGACGAGCTCCTGGGCCGCGAGGAGCTCGCTGCGCTCGCTGAGCACCACGGCCGTCCGTCCGTGCTCGCAGCGGCGCGCTCCGCTCTCACGCGGGCGCGCGAGGAGATCAAAGCGGGGTACGAGGTGGAGAACATCGTCCAGCGCGTCCAGTACGAGTTGGACGCCCGAACGCGTCCGAACCTTCGCCGAGTGCTGAACGCAACAGGCGTGATCGTGCACACGAACCTGGGGCGCGCGCCGCTGGCGGAGGCCGCCCTCGAGCGCGTGCGCGCGGTCGGAGCGGGCTACTCCAACCTGGAGTACGACCTCGACGCCGGGGTGCGCGGGTCCCGCCAGGATCACTCGGCAGCGCTTCTGCGCGAGCTGACCGGGGCGGAGGCGGCACTCGTGGTCAACAACAATGCCGCGGCGGTGCTCCTCGCGCTGGCGGCGCTTGCCGAAGGGCGAGAGGTGATCGTCTCCCGCGGGGAGCTCGTGGAGATCGGAGACGGCTTCCGGATCCCGGAGGTCCTTTCGCGGTCGGGAGCCGAGCTTGTCGAGGTGGGAACGACGAACCGAACGCGCGCGGCCGACTACGAGCGAGCGATCACGGAGCGGACGGCCGTCCTCCTGCGGGTGCACCAGTCCAACTTCCGCATCGTGGGCTTCGCGGAGCAGCCGCGGTCGCTCGACCTCGGTCGCCTCGCCGAACGACACGGGCTCCTGCTCGTCGACGATCTCGGCTCGGGCGCGCTCGTGGAGGCCGGGGACGAGCCGACGGTGCGCTCGAGCATCGCGGCGGGGGCGCACGTCGTCACGTTCTCGGGCGACAAGCTCCTGGGCGGGCCGCAGGCGGGCATCGCCGTGGGACGGGCCGAGCCGATCGAGCACATGCGCCGCCATCCGCTCCAGCGCGCTCTGCGGGCCGACAAGCTCACGCTCGCCGCGCTCGAGGGCACGCTCCTCCTCTACCGGGCGGGAAACCGTGAGCTCCCGGTGCTTCGTATGCTCGAGGAGCCCTCGGAGACCGTGCGGGCGCGGGCTGAGCGCCTGGCGGCGCTGACGGGCGGCAGCGTCGAGGAGACCGTGGCCCGTTCCGGCGGCGGGGCGCTGCCGCTGGCCGAGATCCCCAGCTACGCCTGCGCGGTCGAGGTCGAGCTGGCCGAGCCGCTCCGGCGCGGCGAGCCGCCGGTCGTGGGCATCGTCCGGGCCAACCGACTGCTCCTCGACTGCCGCACGCTCACGGACGCGGAGGTGGACGAGGTCGCCGCCGCCGTGACGGCCGCACGGGGACGCGCCTCACGCGCGTGAGCGAGCTCGAGCCCGAGGACCGCGTCTGGTCCCTCCTTCGCGGCGCCCTCGCCACGAGGGCGTTGGGGCTTGTCGCCGACCTCGGTGTCGCAAATGCACTCGCTTCCGGCCCGCGTCCTGTCGAGGACGTCGCGGGCGAGGTCCGTGCCGACCCGGACGTCCTGTACCGCATCATGCGCGCCCTCGCGAGCGACGGCGTGTTCGCGGAGGAGAAGCGTGGGGTCTTTCGGAACACCGATGCGTCCGAGGTGCTCGGCCGTGGTGACGGCTGGGACGATTTCGCGCATTTCTTCGGCGGTGCCTGGCACCGTGCCGTCGGCGCGCTCGACGCGACATCGCACGAGCCGTCCTTTCCGCGGATGTTCGGGACCGACTTCTGGAGCTGGCTCGCCGAGAACCCATCGGAGCGGGCCGCGTTCGACCGGGCAATGGTTCAGGGCGGCGAGGGGAGGATCGAGCGGCTCGCGGCACTCGACTGGCGCGGCGACGAGACCGTCATCGACGTCGGCGGCGGCAACGGGTCGCTGCTTCTCGGGCTCCTGAGCCGACAGCCCAGCCTCCGAGGAGTCGTGTTCGACCTGCCGGAGACGACGCGCGACGAGGCAGCGTTCGGCGACCGCTGCAGCTTCGTGGCCGGCGATTTCTTCGAGTTCGCCCCGCCCGGCGACGTCTACGTCCTCTCCACGATCCTCCACGACTGGGACGACGAACGCGCGGCAGCGATCCTGCGCACGATTCGCGCCGCTGCGCCGGCCGGCGCTCGACTGGTCGTCCTCGAAACCGTCGTCCCACCCGGAAACGAGCCGCACGGGGCGAAATGGCTCGACCTGCTGATGCTTGCTCTCTTCGACGGGCGCGAGCGCGACGAGGCGCAGTGGCGCGCGCTGCTCACCGGCTCCGGCTTCGAGCCCGTGAGGATCGAGGACGGCTTGATCGAGGCGCGATGCCGCTGACCGTAGGCACGGCCGGGCACATCGACCACGGCAAGACCTGGCTCGTGCGCGCCCTCACGGGGAAGGACACCGACCGTCTCCCGGAGGAGCGCGAGCGCGGCATCTCCATCGATCTCGGCTACGCGCCGCTCGAGCTTCCGGACGGAAGCCGGCTCTCCCTGGTCGACGTTCCGGGGCATGAGCGTTTTGTGCGCAACATGGTCGCCGGCGCGACGGGGATCGATCTCTACCTCCTCGTCATCGACGCAGGAGAGGGATCACGGCCCCAGACACACGAGCACCTGGCCATCCTCAGGCTCCTCGGGATCGAGCACGGCGTCGTCGCGATCACCAAGGTGGACGCCGTCGACGAGGAAACCCGCGAGCTGGCGCTCGACGAGGCGCGCGATCTCGTTCCCGGCTCGCCGGTCGTGGCGACGAGCGCGCGCACGGGTGAAGGGCTGGACGAGCTCCGCGCCGCGCTCGCCGAGGTCGCCGGCCGTATCGAGCGCCGCGGCGCGTCGGGAGCGACCCGGCTCTTCGTCGACCGCGTCTTCACCCTGCGCGGAATCGGCACGGTCGTGACCGGGACCCTCTGGTCGGGCTCGATCGGCGAGGGCGACGAGCTCAGGACGGAGCCGACGGGCCTCGAGGTCCGGGTGCGGAGCGTCCAGGTGCACGACCGCCCAGTGGAGCGGGCGGAACCGGGGCAGCGCGTGGCCGTCGCGCTTCCGGGGACCGAGCGCACCGACCTTGCCCGCGGCGATGTGCTCGTCGAGCCCGGGATGTACCCGCTCAGCTACCGGCTCGACGTGGTCCTCGACGAGCTGGAGCCGCTGCAAGACGGCATGCGGCTGCACGTGCATCACGGGACATCGGGGCACTTCGCGCAGCTCGTCCGCGTGGGCGAGCGCTACGCTCAGCTCCGCCTCGCCGCTCCGGTGGTGGCGGCCCGCGGGGACCGGGTCGTCCTGCGGCAGCGGACGACCCTGGGCGGCGGGCTCGTCCTGGATCCGGCGCCTCCTCGGCAGACCTCCGCCGAGCGGCTGGAGCTCCTCGAGCGCGGCGACCCCGCCTCGATCGTCCACGCGGCGCTCTCGTCGTCGCCCGAGCCGGTACGGAGGGAGGCGCTCGCCGGCCGCGCCCTGCTCAGGCCCGAAGAGCTCGAGGACGGGCTGCGCCGGGCGGTGCGCGCCGGCGACTGGTACCTCACCCCCGAGCGCCTGGAGGAGATCCAGCTCGGCGTCGTCCGTGAGCTCGACGAGCGGGCCGCGCGCTCGCCGCTCGACCCCGGCGTGCCCGTGGCCGAGCTCCTCCCGCGGCGTCCCTGGGCCTCGGCAGTGCTCCCGCTCCTCCCGATCGAGCGCCGCGGCGCGAAGGCGTACGCGCCGGGCGCGACCGCGCAGCTGGGCGAGCGGGCGCAAGCGGCCGAGGAGCTCGAGGACGAGCTCGAGGCGGCCGGGTTCACGCCCGTGAAGGTGGAAGACCGGGAGCTCTCCGGTTACCTCGAGCGCGCGGGCCGGCTCGTCCGCCTCGGTGACGGGCTCGCGCTCGGCGCCGCCGCCTACGACGAGGCGCGGCGCCTGCTCGTGGAGGAGTGCGAGAACGTCGGCTCGATCACGCTCGCACGCTTCCGGGACCTGCTGGGCACGGGCCGCAAGCAGGCGCAGCTCCTGCTGGAGCGCTTCGACGCCGACGGCCTCACACGGCGCGTCGGCGACGAGCGGGTGCTACGCCGCAAGGCCCGTACGCGCTGAGCTACATACAGTCGTCCACCACGATGGAGAAGGAGTTGCTGGGCGCGGAGACGTTGCCGGCGCTGTCGACCCCCGGACGACGAAGGTGTTTTCGACGATGGAAGAGAGCGGCGGCTTGCGCTCCGAGAGGGAGATACGCGCCTCGCAGGGCCTGCGGATTTCGCTCCGCCGCCGACCCCCCGAAAGCACCTAAGCTGCACGATTCCGCTTGTTACGCTGGTTCCGGAGCGGCACGGGCCCGGTGGCCCAGCCGGTCTTCAAAACCGGTGAGGCGTGGCAGCCCCACGCTGGGTAGGTTCGACTCCTGCGCCGCTCCGCTCAAGAACCGCTTAGCGCATCTCACCGCAACTCTGCGGGAGGAAGAGCGGGGTAGGACATGGGAGAGTCTCCACAGGAGGGAGCGATGAGCGCAAGGAAAGCCACGCAGAAGTCCGCCAAGGGCACCACCGCGAGCGGCAAGAAGTCCAAGGGATTCACGGACGAGGAACGCGCCGCGATGAAGGAGCGCGCCCAAGAGCTGAAGGCGGAAGCGCGCAAGGCGGACGGGGAGAGCGCCCTGCTCGCGAAGATCGCCGAGATGCCGGGACCGGATCGCGCCATGGCCAAGCGGCTTCATGCGATCGTCAAAGCCAGCGCGCCATCCCTCTCGCCGAAAACCTGGTACGGGATGCCGGCGTATGCCAAGGACGGCAAGGTCGTCTGCTTCTTCCAAAGCGCGGCGAAGTTCAAATCGAGGTACGCGACGTTCGGCTTCAGCGACGAGGCGAACCTCGACGCAGGCGCCATGTGGCCGACCTCCTTCGCGCTGAAGGAGTTGACCGCCGCCGCAGAGGCAAAGATCGGCGCGCTCGTGAAGAAAGCGGCGAGCTGAGCCCAGCTCCTGAGCTCCTCTCCCCGCCCAGTCACACTACGAACCGAGCCGCCTACCGCGGCCGCGACGAGGAGTAGGCGGCCTGCACGCTCGACCGCCTGCTGAAGAGCCGCCTTGACCGAGCTTGAGCGCGCCGAGCGCAATTCCTAAGCGCGCATCGTGCGGCAGAAAGCCGCCAAGTGGGACCGTAGACGGAACCTGCGTTGGCAAGGAACGACCCCGAGCGACGCCGCAGGCGATTGAGCTTGGGCCGATTGGCCGTGGCTCGGTGGGAGCGATGGATTTCAGCCCAGTCTTGGATCTCTGCTTCCAGACCGCGCGCAAAGCCGCGGCTTTCCACGAGACGCAGAGGAGGTCGGAGATGAGCACCGAGGGGCGAAGGTTGAAGATTCGGCAAGCGATTGGAGACACGATGACTGTTCACAACGTCGGAACACGTGAAGAATGGCTCGCCGCACGCGAGCAGCTCCTGGTCCGCGAGAAGGAGCACACGAGACTCGGCGACGAGATCGCCCGACAGCGCCGCGAGCTGCCCCGGGTCCCGGTGGAGAAGGATTACCTCTTCGACACGGACGACGGCGAGAAGGCGCTCGTCGAGCTGTTCGACGGGCGATCCCAGCTGCTCGTCTACCACTTCATGTTCGGCCCGAGCTATCAGGCTGGTTGCCCGGTCAATTCGTCGATCGCCGACACCGTCAACGGCGTGCTCCCGCACCTGCACGCTCGTGACGTGACGTTCCTGCTCGTCTCACAAGCACCGCTTGAGAAGCTGCAGGCCTACAAGCGTCGCATGGGCTGGCGTCTTCCCTGGGTCTCGACTGCGCGCACCGACTTCAACCTCGACCTCGGCTTCTCGCACACCGAGGAACAGGCCCGCGAGGCTGTGGCGCAGATGAGGCCGACCGGGCTCGCGACGAGGCCCGGGACGGGGACCGGGCTACCGCCGATCGTCGAGCACAACGCCGGCTCGACGGGCACCGACGTCGTTGGTTACCTCACCGAGAGCCCCGGCTTCAGCACGTTCGTGCACGACGACGGTGCCGTCTACCACGCCTACTCGACGACGTGGCGCGGATTGGAGTTTCTCATGGGCTACTACCCGATCCTCGACCACGCACCCAAGGGCCGCGACGAGGGCGAGGCGTGGCAGCTCTGGATCCGCCGGCACGACGAGTACGAGAGCAACTGACGACTGCGATTTGGAGGCGACTGATGTGAGCGCGAACCAGATACCGCCGCGACCCGTCGTGCATCTCGAGCTCCACACGCCCGATCAGATGCGGGCCAGCGCCTTCTACGCAGAGCTGCTGTACTGGCGCCCGGAGGTGGTCCGAGCCGCAGCCGGCTCCTACCTGGCGCTCGACACGGGTGCGCACCTGGGCGGCGGGGTCGTCGAATGCTGCACGCGGCGGCCGCTCTGGCTTCCCTACGTCGAGGTCGACCGGGTCAACCGGTCAACCGAGCGCGCCCGCGAGCTCGGAGCGATCGTGCTCCTCGAACCGCGGGAAGGGCCGTCGGGCTGGCGCAGCGTCGTCTCCAGCCCGGAAGCAGGGGAGGTTGCGCTCTGGGCGCCGAGGCGATGAGCGACGAGCGTCAGCTGCTCGAAGCTGCACAGGCGGGCGACGAGAAGGCCTTCGCGCTCCTCGTCGGGCCTTACCAGGCCCAGCTTCGCGCGCACTGCTACCGGATGCTCGGCTCACTCACCGACGCCGACGACGCGCTGCAGGAGACGATGCTCCGCGCCTGGACCGGACTCGCCCGCTTTGAGAGTCGAAGCTCGCTTCGCTCCTGGCTCTATCGGATCGCCACCAACGCAAGCCTGCGCACGATCGAGAAGCGGCCCAAGCGCGTGCTCCCGATCGACTACGGTCCAGCGGCCGATCCACACGTGAGTTTCGGCGAGCCGCTCACCGAGTCGATCTGGCTGGAGCCTTACCCAGACGCGGAGCTCGGAGTCGACGCCGCGTTGCTTGGCCCGGACGCGCGCTACGAACAGCGCGAGAGCATCGAGCTCGCCTTGGCCGCCGCGTTCCAGCACCTCCCTGCGCGGCAACGTGCCGTCTTGATCCTCCGCGACGTGCTGGGCTTCTCCGCCCGGGAGACCGCCGAGACGCTCGAGACCACGCCCGTCTCCGTCGACAGCGCGCTACAGAGAGCCCACAAGGCAGTCGAGGAGCGCGTCCCTGGCCAGACGCAGCAGGCGACGCTGCGCGCGCTCGGCGACACCGATCTACGCGAGATCGTCAAACGCTTCGCCGATGCCTGGGAACGCAACGACGTCGATGCCGTCGTCGCGATGCTTGCCCACGACGCCCGCATGACCATGCCACCGTGGCCGAGCTGGTACAGCGGCCGTGACGCCGTCGCGACCTTCCTCCGCGGCTGGCCACTCTCCGCCCGCAAACGCTGGCGTCTCCTCTCGACCGGCGCCAACGGCCAACCCGCCGTCGCCGGCTACCTGTGGGACGAGCAAGGGGGCGCTTTCGGAGCCGAGAGCATCATCGTGCTCACCTTGCGTGCCGCGAGCATCGAGGAGATCACCGCCTTCCGCTCGCCCGAGCTCTTCCCCCTCTTCGGCCTGCCCGAGCAACTACCAACGTGAGCGTGCTGATTCCCCACGAACTGTGGAGGAACCCACGAGCGACGTGTCCGGCAGGGCCGCGATCGTCGTCGGTGCCCAGCGCTGGGTAGGTTCGACCCTGCGCCGCTCCGTGTGCGGGGCTCGATGAGCGTGCCCGGCAACGTCAGTATTCCGGCCCCGGCCGGCTCGCAGGGCACCTTCATCCCGTAACCAACTCTCAACCGCAGGAATCGAGGGGGCGCCAAAATGGCCGCCCCCTCCTCTTTCTTCTGTTCGGCCAGCGCCGCTCCGTACCAGATCGTCGTCGACTTCACCTTGCCGGCGGTGCTAGCTTCAGTGGGTGACCGCAAGCCGCGGACGTGATCGCGGCGGGCGCAGGCGACTAGCTCCCGGTCCGATGCGATCACTACGTGTAGCCGGCGCCGTCCTCGTCGCCGGTCTAGCCGCCGGCGGCCTAGCCGCCGCCTCTGCGGGCGCTGCCCCGGCGACTCCCGAGCAGCAGCTCGTCGACCGCTACTCGCCGATCATGGCGCTGAAGGTGAACGACGACCCGCCCTGCGGCACGGGCGGCGAGCAGTACACCCCGACCTCCGTCGAGATCATCCTCGGGAACCCCGAGGTGCAACTCGTCCGTGCTCCCCGGGGGCAGACGGTCCGACGTCGTCAAGACGGCCGCGACGCGAGTCCGACATACACGGCCTGGGCGCGAGCTACTTCCTCAACCAGCACGGCAACCCGTATCGACCCGGCTGCACGTACGCACGCGACTCGCAACGTCTGACGCGCGGCCGGCAACCGGTGACCTACGCGCACCTGGCGCGTGAGCCGGGGAGCGCAGGGGATCGCGCTCCAGTACTGGTTCTACTACTGGTTCAACCGCTTCAACGACCTCCACGAGAGCGACTGGGAGATGATCCAGCTCGCCTTCGACGCGTCCACGCCCGAGGAGGCGCTCGCCCGCGGCCCGACGCGCGTCGCCTACGCCCAGCACGGCGGCGGCGAGACCGCTGATTGGGACGACGAGAAGCTCGAGAAGGAGGCCACGCACCCGGTGGTCTACGTCGCTTCCGGCTCCCACGCGAGCCAGTACGAGTCGGCCCTCTACCTCGGGCGCGGCCGGCAGGGCGCCGGGCTCGGGTGCGACGACACGCGAGGCAAGTCCTACCTCGTCCGCCCTAGGCCGATTCTCGTTCCGACCCTGCCGTCGGCGACGAGCGAGCACGCGTGGCTGAACTACCGGGGGCCACTGGGGCCAGAAGGCGAGAGGCCTCTCGAGCGGGATCACGGGTCCGAGCCAGAAGCGCCAGTGGGAGGAGCCGTTCACCTGGATGGAGAACCTGCGCAGCTCGACTCCGAAGATGCCCGTCTCCGAGGGGGCGGGTGCGACGGTGACCGACTTCTTCTGCGACACGGTCGCGAGCCTCGCCGGGGCCGCGAGCTACCTGGGCAACCGATTCTGGCTCCTCGGTCTGATCAGCATCGGCCTCGTTGCGACCACGGTCGTCCCCTTGCGCCGAACGCGGTGGCGCCCCGCCGAGGCTGTGCCCCTACGGAAGGAGCGGGCCGCCGGTCAGCTGCTCCGCGTGGCCGGGATCCTCTACCGGCGCTATGCCCTGACGCTGTTGGCGCTCGCACTGGTCATCATGCTGCTGGCAATCGGCCTGGGCCTTCTCCTCCAGGTGATCTCCGACCTCACGTCAGTCGAAATCGCCTTCACGCCCGGCGATCCCGGCATCGACGGCCTCTCCAGCTTCGTCTTCGCGGCGCCCGCCTACCCGCTGGCGCTCGCCCTCGTCGGCGCTCCGATCGTGGCGGTCCTCCGCCGCCTCGACGCCGGCGAGCCCGCGACGCCGTGGGCCGCGCTGCGGGAGGTCGTCCCGCTCGTGCCGCGCCTCCTGTGGGTCGAGATCCTCGGCGGCCTCGCCATAGGCGGCCTCTTTCTCACCGTGATCGGGATCCCCTACGCGATCAAGAAAGCCGTGGACTGGACGTTCGCCGGGCAGGAGATCGTCTTCGGGAGGTGCAAGGCTCGAGAGGCACTCTCGCGGAGCTCCCAGCGAGTGCGCGGCCGTTGGTGGGGAATCGCCGGCGTCGACGTGGCCCTCTTCTTCCTCGGGGCGGTGCTCGCCCCGCTGGTCGCGGCATTCCTCATCGTGTTCACCGACTTCCCGCTCTGGACGATCAACGCGCTCGGTGTCGCCTTCTTCTGCCTCGCCCTCCCCTTCATGGTCACCACGCTGACGCTCCTGTACCTCGAGCCCCGCGAACAGCCGGAGCGGTCCGCACGGACCTGGCGGCAACGGCTCCGCCGCAGCCGACCCGAAGCGGAGCCGGCTCCGTGAACCTGTTCCGCTGGATCCCCGGCTACGAGGCCCACATCTACGACGTGGGCAAGGAGCCGATGCTCTTGCTCTTCCTCGCCTTCCTCGTCACGTTCGTGCTCACACGCGCTCTACACCCGCCTCGCGCGCGTACGCGGCTGGGGCAGCGCCTCCGCGGGCGGCGTGCACATGCACCACATGGTTCCGGGGGTGATCCTGATGGCGGTCTGCGGCGTCTTCGCCTTCGCACCCATCGGCGAGAATGCGATCGCCCTCAGCCTGCTCGCCATAGGCTTCGGGGTCGGAACCGCGTTCACGCTCGACGAGTTCGCGATGATCTTCCATGTCCGCGACGTGTACTGGAGCGAGGAAGGCCGATCGTCCATCGACGCGATGCTGATGGGCGTTGCGCTCGCCGGGCTCCTCCTCGTGGGCGCGTCTCCGTTCGACATCGACAACGCCGGCTCCGAGGAGGACAGCCGGTTGGGGTTCTTCGTCGTCATCGCCATCAACGCGATCCTGGCGGGGATCACCTTCCTGAAGAAGAAGCCGTTCTTCGGTGTCGTGGCGATCCTGATCCCGCTGGTCGGACTCGTCTCGAGCATCCGGCTCGCCAAGCCCGGCTCACCGTGGGCGCACTGGTTCTACGACCCCGAGCGGGGAAACCCGCGCCGGCGCGCGAGGCGGGAGCAGAAGCTCCAACGCTCGATCGACCGCTTCGAGCGCGGCCGTCTCGGACGGTTCGAGCGCTGGTTCTCGGACTTCGTCGGCGGCACCCCTCAGGGCCCGGCTCCGATCGATCCGGCGCGCGAGCGCTAGGATCCCGCGGCGTGACATACCCCCACATCCGCGTCGAGGGCGGCCCGCACGATCGGGGACGTGCGTACGGGGAGCAGGCTTCCGACCGCGTGCGTGTCTCTCTCGACGCGTACGCGAAGGTGTTCGAGCATTACGCGGGGTGGGACTGGCCGAAGGTGACGGCCGAGGCGCTCCGCTTCGAGAGCGCGATCGTGGAGTACGAGCCACGCTATCTCGAAGAGATGCGTGGTCTCGCCGAGGGGGCGGGGGTCGGGTACGAGGACGTCCTCGCACTCAACGTCCGGACCGAGATCATGTTCGCCGCGAAGGCGAGGCACGCGCGGGAGGAGATGCGGCCGCCCGGCGAGTGCAGCGCCTTTGCTGTTCTCCCCGGCGCGAGCGCGACCGGGCACACTCTGGTCGGCCAGAACTGGGACTGGCTTCTTCATTCCTTCGAGACGGTCGTCGTGCTCGAGGTCCGCCAGGAGGAGGGCCCCGACTTCGTCACCGTCGTGGAGGCAGGGCTCCTGGCGAAGACCGGCATGAACTCGTCCGGGATCGGCGTCGCCACGAACGCCCTCGTCACCGACGACGACGTGGGCACCCCGGCCGTCCCCTACCACGTTGTCCTGCGCGCACTCCTCGACAGCGAGACGATCACGGATGCGCTCGTAGCCGTGCAGCGCCGGCCGCGCTCCTCGTCGGCGAACTACCTCGTCGCACACGAGGACGGAGTCGCGGTCGACATCGAGGCCGCTCCGGGGGATTTCTCCCGCCTCTTCCTCCTCTTTCCCGAGGACGGGGTTCTTCTCCACACGAACCACTTCCGATCGCCGGCCTTTGACGGCAAGGATGTCTCGCTCTGGGCCATGCCCGACAGCCCCTTCCGCCTCGACCGCCTGCACACCCTCGTTCAGGAGGCGGGGCCGGCCCTCTCCCCCGAGATATTCCAGGCGGCGCTGGCCGACCACGCGAACTACCCCCTCGGGATGTGCTGCCACCCCGACGAACGGCTCGACCTCTATGACCAGGGAGCCACCGTCGCTTCGGTGATCATGGACCTCGACGCGAGGACGCTCTGGCTCGCTGAAGGGCATCCTTGCTCGACTCCTTACCGCGAGCTCGACTTCAGCGAGTCCCTCTCGAAGCCTTCGCCCGTCAGGCCCCGGGTCACGGCCGCTCGCGGCGGCCCTTGACCGCGCACCTGCTGACGAGACAGGATTCCGCAACATGGCTCCACGCCCGCAGGTCGTGCCGCTCGACTCGGTCCCGGTGATCCCGGCCGAGGAAGCCCCGACGAAGGTGCGAATCGCCAGGCTCGTCACGCGCGAGCGGTGCGGCTCCAACCTCCTGCTGGGCGCCTGCTGGATGGATCCTGGTGAGGAGACGAACGTGTGGTCGTTCGAGGCCGAGGACCGCACGGACGAGGACGACAAGTGGTACGGGCCCGTAGACGAGACGTACTTCGTCGTCCGCGGGCATTTGCGTCTCACCTGGGACGAGGGTGAGCTCGAGATCGGCCCCGACGACGCGGTCTACCTCGCGCCCGGCTGGAGCTACCGTCTGCGGAACGTCGGCAACGAGCCCGCCTTCTTCGTCTACGGCATGGCGCCCTCGCCGGTCTGAGCGGCGTGCTCGACGTCTTCTGGCACGAAGACGCGCTTCTGCACGACACGGGGAGCGGCGTCTTCGAGCATCCGCCTTCGCCGCTCTTGGCCGAGCCCGAGCTCCACCCGGAGAACGCGGTCCGCGTCCGCAACATGAAGGCGATCCTCGAGCGCGGGCCGCTCGCCGAGCGGGTGCAGTGGCGCGCAGGCCGCCACGCGGAGCAGGAGGAGCTCGCGTTCGTCCACGACCCGGCGTACGTGGAGTCGATCAAGGCGTTCTGCGCCGACGGGGGCGGGCTCATCACGTGGTCGACGCCGGTGTCCGCGGGCTCCTGGCCGGCGGCGCTCGCCGCGGCGGGAACGACGCTCGGTCGCCTGCGAGGCCGTCCTCGCCGAGGAGACCCAGGTCGCGTTCGCGCTCGTCCGCCCTCCGGGGCATCATGCGCAGCCCGCCCAGGCGGACGGCTACTGCCTCTTCAACAACATCGCTCTGGCTGCCGACTACGCGCGCCGCCGCGGCGTCGAGCGCGTGGCGATCCTCGACTGGGACGTCCACCACGGCAACGGCACCCAGGAATGCTTCTACGACCGAAGCGATGTTCTGACCGTCTCGTTGCACATGCGCCACGGCGCATGGGGCCCCTCGCATCCGCAGACCGGCGCACCGGACGAGGTCGGCGCAGGAGCCGGGGCGGGCTTCAACGTGAACGTCGAGCTGCCGGTCGGGACCGGGGACGGAGGCTACCTGCGCGCGTTCGGGGAGGTCGTCGGACCGGTCGTCGACCGCTTCGAGCCCGGCCTCCTGCTCGTGGCGTGCGGGCAGGACGCGAATCAGTTCGACCCCAACGGCCGCCAGTGCCTGACCATGGCGGGGTTCCACCGCTTGGGCGCGGCTACTCGGGAGCTCGCCGAGCGTCACTGCGGCGGTCGCCTCGTCCTCGCCCAGGAAGGCGGCTACGCACGCACGTACTCGGCTTTCTGCCTGCACGCGACGCTCGCCGGCATCCTCGGGCTCGATCCCGGCCTCGAGGATCCCTGCGCCTACCTCCCGGACGACCCCGGGCACGCCGACGACGCGATCGCCGCCGTCCGCACGGCGCTTTCCCCATACTGGCCGCTGTGACTGCGCAGCGACGTGAGCGCGCTCGTCTTCCCGCGTTCGGTCGCGATCGTGGGTGCCTCCCCGCGATCGCCCGAGCCGGTGCGGAGCGCGCTTCGCGCTGGGCTTCCCGCCTGGGGCGTGAACCCCGGCCGACGCGAGGTGCTGGGCCTGCCCTGTGTCCCCTCTGTCGGAGAGCTCCCGGAAACCCCGGAGTTGGCCCTCCTCCTCGTCTCGCACACGCGGGTCGAGGAGGCCTTCGCTGCGGTCGCTGAAGCCGGGATCCGAGCGGTCGTGCTTCCGGGGCTGGGGAACGAGGCGGGCGCGGAGGGCCCGGTGGTGGCGGAACGCATCGCTGAAAGCGCACAGGAGCTCGGGGTCGCCGTCCTCGGGCCGAACTGCATGGGCGTCGCCGTGCCGGGCGAAGTTTTCGTCGTGGATCGGCACGGTGCCGCAGGACTTCGCTTCGGGCCGAGTCTCCGTCGTCAGCCAGTCGGGCTCGATCGGCGAGGCGCTGACGGTGCTCGGCGGGCGCGTCGGCTTCCGCTGCGTCGTTTCCTCGGGCGGCGAGATGAGTCGGGACGCCGCTGACCTGCTCGCCTTCTTCGCGAAAGACGAGGGGACGGGCGCGATCGGGGTCTTCCTCGAGACGGTGAGGCGTCCGGAGGCGTTCGCCGCCGCGCTCGCGCTCTGTGCCGAGGCCGGGAAGCCGGTCGTCTGCCTCAAAGTCGGCCGCTCCCAGGCGGGCGCGCGGGCGGCGCTCGCGCACACGGGCGCCCTCGTCGGCTCTCAACAGGCGTTCTCGGCTCTCCTGCGCGCGTACGGCGCGCTCGAGGTGGAGGACTTCCCGGAGCTCGTCGAGACGCTCGAGGTGGTCGGCCGCCGCCGGCGTCCGCGCGGACTCCGGATCGGAGCGATCTCCGAGTCCGGCGGCGAGGGCGCGCTCCTGGCCGACCACGGCGAGGCGGCCGGCCTGCGTTTCGAGCCGCTGCCCTCCGAGGTCAAGGCCGCGCTTCAGGCCGAGTTCCCCAACTACCTCGACCCGGGAAACCCGCTGGACGCCTGGGCCGTGGACGAGGCCGAGCGGGTCTACCCGCGCTCGCTCCAGATGATGGTCGAGTCTGGGGAGTTCGACATTCTCGTCGCCCAGGTCGACCTGGGCCGCTCGCGCGGTGAGCGCGAGCAGGAATGGTGCGCGATGATCGTTCGGGCGCTGGCCGAGGCGGTCGAAGGGACAAACGTCTTTCCGGCCGTAACAACGGCACATACCGGCGACCCGCCGCCCGAGATCCTGGCGTTTGCCCGCGAGCTCGACCTGCCGCTGCTGCGCGGGCTGCGTGCTGCCGCGCGGGCCCTCGCTGCAGCCGCCAAGTGGACGCCGGCTTGCCCCGTCCGGCTCGACGGTGGGGCGCCCGTCGAGCTCGGGGACCTCCTCACGGCGGACGGCGCCCTCCCCGAGCTCGAGTCGGCCCTCGTGCTCGAGCGCTACGGCGTACCTGTCGCTCCCCGGCGCCGAGCGGCCTCACCAACCGACGCCGCGGGAGCGGCGGTCGAGCTCGGTTTCCCCGTCGCCGTGAAGGTGGACGGGCCTGCCCACAAGGGCATCGCACGCGGCGTCGTGTTGGGCATCTCCACGCCTGAGGGGGCGGCCGCGGCGGCTCAGCGACTGGGCGGCCGAGTGCTCGTCGCCCGTCAGGTGCCGGCGGGGCCAGAGGCCTTCTGCGGAATGGCGCGCGATCCCGACTACGGCCCGGTGCTGGCGGTCGGGCCCGGCGGCGGGGCGTCGAGGCCGCACGACCGGCGGTGTCGCTCGCTCCGGTCGATCTCGAGCGCGCGCGGACGCTAGTCGCTGAGTCAGGGCTCCCCGAGGAGGGCGGCGAAGGGCTCGCGGCGACGCTCGTCGCGCTCGGCCGCCTCGCTCTCGAGCACGACGACGTCGCCGCCGTTGACATCAACCCGCTGATCCTGGGCGCAGACGGCGCCGTCGCCGTCGATGCGCTCGTGGTCGTCGACCGAGGAGGAGCAAGGTGAACGACGCTCGCGTTCGGCTCGCTCCCGTGGGGGAAACCAGGTTTCCCCCACGGACCCCCTGCTTTGAGACAGTGGGGGAACCTCCCGGTTCCTCCACACCCCCTCCACACGCTCGCAGGCCAAAGGGTGGCCTGTGAGCGACGTCGTCCTCTACGAGCGCCGCGGCCCGGCCGCCTGGCTCACGCTCAACCGCCCCGAGAAGCTGAACGCGATCAACGGGCCGATGGTCGCCGGCCTCCGCGCCGCCTTCGGGCGCGCCCTCGACGACGACGAGGTGAAGGTGGTCGTGCTCACAGGGGCCGGGCGGGCCTTCTCGGCCGGCTACGACCTCGCCGAGGAGGTCGCCAAACCGCCCAAGGGCGCCGACGGCTGGCGCGAGGTGCTGGCGGCGGATGTCGACATGACGATGGAGCTCTGGGCGCTCGCCAAGCCGACGATCGCGGCCGTGCGCGGCTGGTGCCTCGCGGGCGCGTGCGAGCTGGCCATGGCCTGCGACCTGGTCGTAGCGGCCGAGGATGCCCGCTTCGGGGAGCCGGAGATCCGCTACGGCTCCGGCCCCGTGACACTGCTCATGCCGTTCGTTCTCGGCCAGAAGAAGACGAATGAGCTCCTCTTCACCGGCGATGCCGTCGAGGCGGCGGAGGCGGAGCGGCTGGGGCTCGTCAACCGAGTCGTGCCGGGCGAGCAGCTCGAGGAGGCGACGGAGGAGCTCGTGCGCAAGATCGCGCCGACGCCGCTTCCGATCCTGCGACTGACCAAACTCGCGCTCGTCCGCGCCTACGAAGCCATGGGGCTTCGGGAGGCGGTGGGCGCCAACCTCGACCTCTCGGCGATCCTCAACGCGGCCGAGACCCCCGAGCAGCGCGAGTTCGACCGCATCGTGGCCGCGGACGGCCTGAAGGCCGCCCTGGCCTGGCGCGACTCTCGCTACGGCGGCCTCTAACCGCTCGAGGGAACTCGCGGGGGCGTGCTTGATGCTCGAAGGGCAGCGGCGCCGGCGCGAAGGCCCGACTCGATCGCGCCGTCCATGAAGCCCGACCAGCCGTTGGCGATGTCCGAGCCGGCGAGGAAGACGCGCCCCTCGGGCGCCTGCATCTCCGCGTGGTATGCGTGTACCAGCCCGGACGGTGGATCGCCCACGTCCCACGCGAGAACTCGTCCGCGAGCCAGTCGTGCGCCGTCGCGTCCAGGGCCTCGTAGCCGGGAAGGATCTCGTCGAGCGCGCGCTGGACAGCGGGGAGGTCGCGACGCGTCGCACGCCTGCGCATCTGGCCCGAACCCGATCAGGAGCTGCGTCCCGTCAGGGTAGACGACCTCGGTGTCCAGGTAGCCGAACGGGTGGCCCGGCTTGATCGCGTTCTGGGCGACGGGCTCGCCGCGGGCGCGGATGAAGATCTTGACGCCGCGCGAAGCTTGCCCGAGCTCGATCGCCGCCCGCTTCACGTCGGAGAGCGGCGGGTCGAACTCGATTGCCCCGAGCGCGTTCAGGGGCACGGCGACGACGGCGACGCGCCGCCGCGAGGCTCTCGCCGTCCCGCGTGTGCACCTCGACGCGGCCGTCGCGCTGCCTGCACGGCCGCGACCGGGGCCGCAAGCCGCGTCTCGAAGGGCGCCTGCGCGGCGATCGCGTTCAGGAGGCTCCCCGTCCCGCCCGAAGCGTGACCCGTCCGCCCGGCGAACTGGGTGAGCGCGAGGCTCCCGCCCGAGAGCGCGTGCCAGCGGAGGATGCTGACGGCGCCCGCCTCGTCGAGGCGCCCGTGGGCGACCGACTCGAGCTCGGCGGCCAGGACGTCGTGCTCCTCCTCGGTCAGCTCGAGCTCCTCGAGCCGCTGCGCGATCGTGAGCCGGTCGAAGCGGGCCAGCAAGCTCGCCGGCGAAGAGCGGGTCGTGCGGTTGTGGAAGAGCCTCCTCGACGCCGGCGACGAAACGGTCCCAGCCGCGCTCGGCGATCGCGTCGCGCTCGGCGGTCGTGCCCGAGCGGCGCTCCTCGCCCGACGAACCAGGCCGCGACGTCGGCGTCGGCGCTTACGTCGACTGCGAGGCCGGCGCGCGTGATCTCGGACCACACGTGCGGCTGGTGCCAGTGCACCCACGCTCCCCCGAGCTCGATGTCCGTGTCGTGCCAACGGGTCGCCCACGTGCGCCCGCCGAGGCGCTCCCGGGCTTCGAGCAGGAGCGTTTCGGCGCCGCCTTGCGTGAGCTCGCGCGCCGCAGTGACGCCCGCGAAGCCGCCTCCGATTACGATCGCATCGGCCATCGAGCAGAGCGGAGCGTATCCCCATGAAGCAGCGCGAAGAGCCGTATCCAGACTTCTACTACCTCTCGCTCTCCCCCTCGATCGCCGAGCCCCCCTTCGACGCACCGGAGGAGCAGCAGCGGGTCTGGGGCCGCGTGTGGGGCTCGTTCGACGAGGTCGGGCCGCTTCGAGTCGTGCTCGTCCGGAACCCCGGCCGGGAATGGGAGCGCGTCCGAGCCGACTGCTGGAACGAGCGCGCGCAGGCGCTCGTCGACCCCGAGGGCATGTGGTACTGGCTCTCGCGGGAGCCGCCGGACATGGAGAAGGTCCACTCGCAGCACGACGGCCTCGTCAGCGCGCTGCGCGCCGAGGGGATCGAGGTCGTGTCGGTCGAGGGCGAGTCGCCGCCGCACCTCTCGCGCTCCGTCTACACCAGGGATCCGCTGCTCTCGGTTCCCGGTGGGGCGATCATCGGGCGCATGGCCCCGGCGATGCGCCGCGGCGAAGAGCGGCTTGTCACGCAGGCCGTCGCCGCGACCGGGATGCCGATCCTCGCCACGATCACGGGCACCGGGCTCGTCGAGGGCGGCTCGTTCGCGAAGCTGACGCCCAAGGTCGCCGCCTACAGCACCTCGATCCGCTGCAACTCCGAGGGTGCGCGCCAGCTCGAGGAGATCCTCCGCCGGCTCGGCATCGAGCTCATCGTGGTGCCGATGAGCGGCTGGTCGATCCACATCGACGGCCACCTCGGCATGGTCGACGTCGACAAGGCGCTCGTCGACGTGCCCGGCCTGCCCTACTGGTTCCTCGAGCGCCTGCGCGAGCTGGGCATCGAGGCGATCCCCTGCCCGCAAGAGGAGGAGTGGGCGATCAACTCGCTCGTCCTGCGCCCCGGACGGGTGCTCATGTGCGACCGCTACCCGCGCGCAGCCGAGCTGCTCGAGCGCCGCGGCATCGAGGTCGTGGTCATCCCCTACGACGAGATCCAGAAGGGGGGCGGCGGAATCCACTGCTCCACGATGGAGCTGGTGCGCGACCCCAGTTAGCGAGCCTAGCCTCCTCGCGGGGGCTCGTCTACGAGCCCCTTCTCGATCCGCTCGCGCGCACGCTGGGCGGCAGTGCAATGGCACTTGTACTTGCCGTCCCTGATCTCCTCGAGGATTTTCTGACGGAAGACCATCTGGGCCTCGGTCGGGCCCTTGTCCGTCGCAGGGGCCGGAACCGGAGCGTCTTCTTCGGCGCCGCCGCAGGCAGCCGCCAAGCGCGGCCGCCACGACCAGGGTGACGCCGAGGCGCCTCATCGCGCCAGACCGGCCCGGCGCTCGCCGTATCGTCTGATCAGCTCCGCGGCGAGAATGAGGATCGTGCTCACCACGATCATGACGGTCGCGACCGGCATGAGCAGGCTCGTCTGGCCGGAGAGCCGCAGGCCCGAGTACAGGTAGACGGGGTATGTCGCCTGATCCTGGACGAGGAAGCTCGCGACCACGACCTCGTCGATCGAGACGACGAATGCGACGATCAGCGAGGCGAGCAGGGCCGGAACGATCAGCGGCAGGATGACGCGCCGGAAGGTCGTGAGGCCGGACGCGCCGAGGTCGTGCGCGGCCTCCTCGAGGCGCTCGTCGATCGACGCAATCCGCGGCAGGAGGAGAAGGACGCAGAACGGAAGCGCGATGACGATGTGGCCGATCAGCACCGCCCAGAGCCCGAGTGGGATGGGGAGGATCGGATCCGACGGCCGGAAGAGAACGAGAAGGGAGACCCCGAGAACGACCGTCGGCACGACGAGCGGGAGGAGAACGAGGGCCGATACGCCCGACTTGAAGCGGACATTCCTTCGCGCGAGCGCGTAGGAGACAAGGACGGCGATCACGGTGGCCACAACCGCTGTTCCCGCCGCGACCTTGAGACTCGCGACCAGCGATCCCCTGATCTCGGGGTCCTTCCAGGCAGCTTCGTAGAAGCCCGTTGTGAAGGACTCGAGGGGGAAGGCAACCACGGTCGACGAGTTGAACGAGAAGATGATCAGCAGGATCGTCGGCAGATAGAGGAAGACGAGGAAGCCCGCGAAGAAGAGCGCGAGCAGGCGCTTGCCGTTCTTCGACATGAACACGTCCGTCGTGCCTCGGCTCACGCCGTCGCACCTCCCCCGGCACGCAGGAATCGGGACGTCGACAGCGCGAGGAAGAGGACGACGCCGAGGAGGAAGATCGAGAGCACGGAGCCCGTCTGCCAGTTGAGCGCACCGCCCACGAACTGGCTCGCGATCGCCTGCCCGAACATGTAGCCGTTGTTGCCACCGACGAGCGAGGGCGTGACGTACTCGCCGATCGACGGGATGAAGACGAACAGAAAGGCGGCGACGATCCCCGGAGCGGCGAGCGGCAGAGTGACCTTGCGCAGTGCCTGGAGCCTGCTCGCCCCCATGTCGGTGGCGGCCTCGAGCAACCGGCGGTCCACGTTCTCGAGCGCGATGAAGATCGGCAGGATGATGAACGGCACCCAGGCGTAGAGCAGGACGAGGATGACCGTGAACTGGCTGTAGATCAGAAATGAGACGGGGTTGTCGGGGTCGCGCAGCCCCAGCTCGAAGAGCGCGCTGTTGAGCAGCCCCTGGTCGCCGAGGATGATCTTCCACGCGAAGATCCGCAAGAGGTAACTGGTGAGGAACGGCGCGATGACGATCAAGAGCCACGTGTACTTCGACTTCTTGATCCCGAAGGCGAGGAAGTAGGCGACTGGGAACGCGATGATCACGGCCCAGATCGCCGACGTCGTCGCCATCGTCACCGAGCGGAAGAAGAGCCGCAGGAAATCGCCCTCGGACGAGAGCTCTGCGACGCGGAGCAGGTTGTTGCCTGCGGGGATGGTCAGAAACGGTGCCAGCAGAACCAGAAACGATCCGGCCCGAATCCAGCTCCCGTAGCGTTCCGACAGCCGCGGTCCGAAGACCGCGCCGAAGACGAAGGCCGCGAAGAAGAGGCCGACGACCCACACCGGCACGTGCACGGACCAGGTGCCAAACACCTCGAGCTCCACTCCCGGGCCGAGGAATTCGCCCCAGAGCTCCGTCGAGAAGCCGCCGAGCTCGCCGGTCAGCTCGGCGGCCGCCTCGCTCACCGCGAACCGCTCCAGGCCGACGCTGTAGCGGACCACGAAGTAGATCGGGAAGAGGAAGAAGATGAGCAGGAGCGCGAGCGCCGGCGTCGTCAGGGCGTACGTCGCGAGCCGGTCCTGGACGTGCCGGCTCCGCGCCTGGTCCTCGATCCGGATCGCCGGCGCCGCCACGGTCGCTCTCTGCGCCACTCGTCTGCCTCCTCAGGGCCCGGCGGGAGCCGCGCGCGCAGCTCCCGCCGCGAGACCTACGCCGCCTTCACCGCCTCGCCCGCCTCCGCATACTCCTGCCGGTTCGGAAGCGGCTGCTCGAACCAGGCCCGCGGCGGCTCGAACGCCGCCGGATCGTCGAGGCTGAAGATCGAGATCAGCTCCTTGTCCTTGATCAGTTCCTGCACGCCCTCCTGCTGGGCTGAGCCGTAGGCAAAGACATCGGTGAGCGAGGCTGCGGCTTTCGGCGTGTTCGCCGCCGCGATCGCGAGCGTTGCCCGCCCCGGCTGCTCTGTGGCCGAGTGGAGCACGAAGCCGCAAACCCACGCAAGGCGGCCCTCTTTGGGCCACATGTAGCGGACGTCGACGCCCTCCAGCTTCTTGTGACGAGTCGCCTGCAGGTAGCCGTCCGGCCACATGTACGTCGCCCAGAGGTTGCCGTTGATGAAGTCGTTGATGTTGTCCTGGTTGCCGCTCCAGAAGTTCCGGATCTGCGGCTTGGCCTTGATCATCGTTTCCTTCGCCGCCTCGATCTGCTCGGATGTGAGCTTGTTGGGGTCGATCGGCTCCCCGGCATTGATGAGCGCACCGATCTTGATGATCGTGATGGGGTCTGAGTACGTAGCGAGCTTTCCCTCGTACGCCGAGTCGAGCAAGAGGCTCCAGGACTCTTCCTCAGTGGTGATCGGGATCTTGTCCGCCCTATACACGAGGGACGAGAACCCGATGTCGAAGGGAACGTGGTACACGAGGCCGTCTTCGCCCACTCCCGGCCCGCGAATCGCCTCGGGGATGCCCTCGTAGTCCGGGAGCAGCGCCTTGTCAAAGGGCTGGATCAGGCCGGCTGCGTGGAAGTCCGGCCAGTAGGCGATGCACGGATGGATCACGTCGGGGCTGTAGCCCGCTGCCACCTTGGCGAGCGCCTGGATGTCGTTCTCGAGGAACTCGAACTTGAGCGGGCTCCTCTGCCCGTACTCGCCCTTGGTGTACGTCTCCCACATCCAGGGCGCGGTCTTGTCGTACCCGGCCCACTCGAAGAACGTGATGGACCCATCCGGCTCGGATGCGGGGTCGAAGGAGACCGCAGCCGGGGCCTCGCCGGCCGCCGTCTCGGTCCCCTGCGCCGCCGGCTCGGCGTCACCTCCTTCGCCGCCGCACGCTGCGAGCAGCGCACTGAGGCTCGTCGCCCCCGTCAGCGCGACGAATCCTCGCCGCGTGAGCTTTTTGCTTTCCAAGTCCATCCTCACTCCTCCTTCTTGCCTGGGGCGGCCGCGGCAACCGCCTCGATTTCCTCCGCTCCCTCTGCTGACGCGGCGGTAAGCGCCTCCTCGGCCTGCTCGATTACGAAGCTGCACTCCGCGGGCCAGTTCAGGGTCACGCGGTCGCCAACCTGGATCGGCCGCCCTCGCGCCTCGTCGTTGAGGCGGTGGACGGTGAGCTGCTCCCCCGTCGGGAGCTCGACGATGTACTGCGTCATCGAGCCGAGGTAGACAATTTCGGCAACGGTCGCCGACACGCGCGAGGCCGGCTCGCCAACCTCCTCGAACTTGATCTTCTCCGGCCTGACCGTGATCAGGACCTCTCTCATGCCCCGGGCCAATCCCGAGGGCGCAACGATACGCTCACCTTCGCCCACGGTCATCACGACGATCCCCTCGTCGGCCCGATCCGGGCGCAGATGGACGACGTTCGAGACGCCGATGAAACCGGCGACGAACGGCGTCGCGGGCCGCTCGTAGAGCTCACGCGGCCCGGCGACCTGCTCGACGATCCCCCGATCCATGACGGCGATCCGGTCGGACATCGTGAGCGCCTCTTCCTGGTCGTGCGTGACGTAGACGAAAGTCGTCTGCGTCTGCTCCTGGATGTGCTTGAGCTCGAGCTGCATCTCCTTGCGCAGCTTCAGGTCGAGGGCGCCGAGTGGCTCGTCGAGCAGAAGCGCCGCCGGGCGGTTGACGAGCGCCCGCGCGAGCGCAACTCGCTGTTGCTGGCCGCCCGAGAGCTGGATGGGCTTGCGTTTCTCCATTCCCTCGAGCTGCACGGTTCGCATGACGTCGGCCACACGCTCCTCGATCTCGCGCCGGCCCACCCTTTTGATCCGGAGCCCGAAGGCGACGTTCTCGTAGACCGACATGTGCGGGAAGAGCGCGTATGCCTGGAAGACCATGTTCACCGGGCGCTTGGCCGACGGGACATCCGTCACATCGCGACCTGCGAGCAGCACCCGGCCGGTCGTAGGCTCTTCGAGGCCGGCGATCATGCGCAACGTCGTCGTCTTGCCGCAACCGCTGGGACCGAGGAGCGAGAAGAACTCGCCCTTGTGGATCGAAAGGTCGACGTCGACCACCTTGAGGTCACCGAAGAACTTCGTGACCTCAGCGAGGACGATGTGGCCGTCGTCTGCCTCGAGTGTCACCGCAGCACACTATGACTCTGACGTTCCAAGGACACAATTGTCGGAGGCCAAGAGCCGTAATGCAAGCAATGCGATCGGATCACGTTAGATTTCCCCGGTGTCGTTGAGCGACCGCGAACGTGAGATCGCCGACGAGATCGAGCGGCGGCGAGGCGAACTCGTACAGCTCACGTCCGATCTCATCGCCTTCGACACGACGGCACGCAATCCAGAGGATCCGCCTCGCGCCGAGGCGGCGCTGCAGAGACACCTGGCCGGTCGGCTGCAGGACGCCGGCGCCGAGGTCGATCTCTGGGAGCCCTCGGCGGAGGAGATGGCGGGGAAGCCGCTCGTTCCCCCCGGTCTCGGCTTTGAGGGCCGACCCCAGCTGGTCGCCCGCTTCAAGGGCAGGGACGGCGGTAAGAGCCTCCTCTTCAACGGCCACATCGACGCCGTCTCCGTCGAGCCGCTCGACCACTGGACGAGCGACCCGTTCAAAGCCGAGGTCCGGGCCGGCAACCTCTACGGGCGGGGGTCGTGCGACATGAAGGGCGGCATCGCAGCGATGACGCTTGCTGCCGAGGTGGTCGCGGGCGGGGGCGCTGAGCTCGCGGGTGACCTGATCGTCGCAACGAACACCGATGAGGAGTCGTCAGGTGCAGGCAGCTCGGCGATCGTCGCGCGGGGCATTGAGGCCGACGCCGGGATCGTCACCGAGGCCACGGGCTTCGAGGTCTGGGTGGCCTGCCGAGGCTCCGAGTACGGTGTCGTCACCGTCCCCGGCCGTCCCGGGCACGCCGAGATCTTCCAGCGTGCTTGGACCGAGGGCGGCGCGGTGAACGCGATCGAGAAGGCAGCGGTCGTCATCGAGGCGATGCAGACGCTGCGGTCCGACTGGTCGAGCCGCCCCGGCCTCGATCACGGGTACTTGAGCAGGCCGGACCTGGTCCCGACGATGGCTTCCGCCGGCGAGTGGCCCGTTACCTATCCCGCCTCCTGCGAACTCACCTGTGCTGTCCTCTACCTCCCGTCGCAGGCCGATGAGCGGGGCTTCGGCTCGAACGTGCGGCGCGAGGTGGAAGAGTGGATTCTGCGTGAGACGGCGCAAGACGGGTGGCTTGCCGAGAATCCGCCCCAGTTCGATTGGGGACCGAACGGCGTCATGCCGATGGAGATCGCCGAGGGTGACCCGATCGTCGCTGCGATGCTCGAGGCAGGGCGAGACGCGGGGCGGCCCGGCAAGCTCTTCGGGCTCGACTCCTGGTACGACGGGGCGACCTTCACCCATCTCGCCGGGATCCCCTCGATCGCCTACGGACCGCGCGGGTTCCCGACGGAACGCGGCGGAGGGAGTATCGCGCACACGATCGACGAGTACGTACCGGTCGACGACCTCGTCCAATGTGCCCAGGCGCTCGCCGTATGCGCTATGCGCTTCTGCGGGACGGTCGCGTGATCATCGCCGGCGGGGCGGGCTCAAGAAGCTCGCGTCGTGCCCCCGCGCGTTGACGCCGTGTGCGCCGCTGCGGTCGAGGGCGCCGATGCGCACTAGCAGCTCGAGCTCGTCGCGGAGGTGGGTGCGCATCATCTCGGGCCCGTCGGTGGCGATGGTGAAGGCGACGCCGCCCTCGGTGAATGCTCGGATGGTGTCGCGGAGGGCCTGCTCGTCGGCCAGTGCGCCGGTGAGCAGGTTGGAAGTGGGGCAGATCTCGAGCACGGTGCCCGCCTCCTGTAGGAGGCGCATGGTCTCCTCGTCCTGGGCGGCGAGGATGCCGTGGCCGATGCGCTCGGGGCGGAGCGACTCGACCACCTCGCCCACCTCGGCCACGCCGTCGGCGCCGCCCTCCTCGCCCACGTGGATGGTCACGCCGAGCCCGGCCGCGCGCGCCTCCTCGACCAGCGGCGCCAGCTGCCGGTAGGGGTAGCGGCCGCCGTCCGGGCGTGGGCCGGCGATGTCCACACCGACGATGCCCCGCCCCGCGTAGCGGATCGCCTTCTCCACGATCACCTCGTTCTGCTCCCGCGTGAAGGTGCGGTCCATCATGAGGATGAGCCCCGCACGCACCTTGGGGTACTCCAGCTGGGCCAGGTCGAGCCCGCGCGTGGCGGCCATGATGATGTGGTCGAGGTCGCGCTCACCGCCCCGGTTTCGCTTCATGGGGTTGAAGCGCAGCTCGAGCGTGGTGATGTTCTGCGTCCGGTACGCGCCCCCGATGGCGCCGTGCACCGAGCGCTGAACAGCGATCGGGCTCGACTGGATCAGCTCCGTCCACCGGTAGATCGCGTCCAGCTCGGGCAGACCCTTCACCCCCCGCGGATCGATGGTGACCAGCTCCACGAAGTCGAAATAGTCGTCCACCGGAAGCAGGATCCCCTGCTCATGCGCGAGCGTCCACAGGACCGAGGCATCGACCGACCCGCCCAGATGCGTGTGCAGCTCGGCGAGCCCATCGCGAGCGATCCCCTCGACGAGAGCGGCGGCCTCGCTCATCGGCGCGAGTCTAGGCGGCCAACGCCCCGACGGCTTGCCGGGAGAGTGCTTGGCTCAGACCGAGTTGCTGACGGGTAAGGTTGCGCCGCGGCTAGGAAGCCAGCGCCTTCGCCTTGATCGCGTCGAACTCAGCCTGGGAGATCGCGCCCGAGTCGAGGAGCTGCTTCGCCTTCTCGATCTCGGCTGCGGCCCCACCGCCCGCAACAGATTGCACGTATTGGTCGAACTGAGCCTGTGACGCCCGTGTTTCTTTGACGTTTCGCTCGGCCATCTCGTCGTGGTTGACGATGAGGTAGACGAGGACGCCTAAGAACGGCACAAGGATGAGGAAGACAACCCACAGAGCCTTCTTCCCACCCCCAATGTCGCGCCGTCGAAACACGTCCATGAGGATGGTGATCAGGATCCAGAACCAGATCACCCAGGCGAAGAAGACGATCAGCGTCCACATCACCTCGAGAAACGGATAATCGGCTGCGAAAACCACGATTCCTCCTTGGTCGGGTTTGCTATTGCCGGGCCATCGCGATGCGGTAGCGCTCCTCGGGCGAGATGAGGTGGTCGGCGTCCTCCGCGTCCTCGTCGAGGTCGATCTGCACCCAGCGGACACGCCCGGAGAACTCCGTCTCCCTCGGGTCGAGATCGTCGGTCACCGGCGTCCCGCTGTCCGAGCCGATGTCGCACGTCTCGTCGGCCGAGAAGGCCATGGGGACGGTGGCCTCGACGCGACCCTCGCCGACCTTGGCCCCGTCGAGATACAGCGCGGCGGTGCCGCCCTTGCCGAGCCCGCCGCCGTCGTAGGCGAACTCCATCCGCACCTGGTGCTCGCCGGCGGGGATCCTCTCTTCGCCGTAGACCTTGAAGAGCTGCAACCCGAAGAGGTTGTAGCAGTACGCCGGCTTGCCGTCCTTGGCGTAGAGCGTCCAGCCTCCGAAAGCCCCTCCCTGGGCAACGATCGTGCCTGCGGCGCCCTTGTCGGGGACGACGATCTCGGCCGTGACGGCGTGGGACTTGTTCTTCAGCACGACGATCGAGTTCTCCGACAGCCGGCCCATGCCGCCGAAGAGCACCTGCGACGTGCCCTTGACGAGCTGCGGCCGGCCGGCGAGGTCCGGGTTGAACCGCTCCGCTCGGCGGTCGTCGAGCGGGAGTACGTTGTACTTGGCCGCCTCGATCAGGAACAGCCGCTGGAGCTCGGCGAGCTTGTCGGGCTGTTCCTTCGCCAGGTCGTGGGCCTGCGTCCAGTCGTCGGGCCCGTACAGCTCCCACACGTCCTCGTCGAGCGGCGGGTTGTCGACCATCACCCACGGGACGCTGTGGCGGGTGACTGCAGTCCAGCCCTTGTGGTAAATGCCGCGGTTGACGAACATCTCGAAGTACTGGGTCTCGCGCCGCTCCGCCGCGCCGGCGTCGTCGAACGAGTACGTCATCGAGACGCCGTGCAGCGGCATCTGCTGCACGCCGTGGACGAACGTCGGCTCCGGCAGCCCGGCTACGTCGAGCACGGTCGCCGCGACGTCGATCACGTGGTGGAACTGCGAGCGGACCTCGCCCTTCGCCTTGATCCCGTTCGGCCAGTGGACGATCGTGCCGTTGCGCGTGCCGCCCCAGTGCGAGGCGATCTGCTTCGTCCACTGGTAGGGCGTGTCCAGCGCATGCGCCCAGCCGACCGCGTAGTGGTTGTACGCCTTCGGCGACCCGAAGTCGTCGATCCGCTCGGTCATGAACTCGACGGTCTCCAGCCCGAAGGCCCCGTTCAGGACGATGAGCTCGTTGAAGCAGCCGTTCGGCGTCCCCTCGGCGGAGGCGCCGTTGTCGCCGACGATCACGTAGATCATCGTGTCGTCCAGGATCTCGAGGTCGGAAAGCGCGTCGATCAGGCGGCCGACGTGGTGGTCGGTGTGCTCGAGGAAGCCCGCGTAGACCTCCATCTGCCGGGCGAACACGGGCTTCATGTCGTCGGGGGTCTCGTCCCAGGCGGGGATCTCGGCCGGGCGCTCCGTGAGCTCCGCGTCCGGCGGGACCACGCCCAGGTCCTTCTGGCGGGCCAGCGTCTCCTCGCGCAGCTTGTCCCATCCCTGGTCGAACTTGCCGTTGTACTTCTCGATCCACTCGGGGGCGACGTGGTGCGGCGCGTGTGTGGCGCCGGGCGCGTAGTAGACGAAGAACGGCTTGTCGGGCATGAGCGCCTTCTGCTGGCGGATCCAGTCGATCGCGTGGTCGGTCATGTCCTCGGTGAAGTGGTAGCCCTCCTCGGGGGTGCGGTCGGGCTCGACCGGCACCGTGTCCTGGTAGAGCGCGGGCGCCCACTGGTTCGTCTCGCCTCCGATGAAGCCGTAGAAGTGCTCGAAGCCGCCGCCCCCCGACGGCCAGTTGTCAAAGGGCCCCAGCGGGCTCGTCTGCCAGACCGGCACCTCGTGGCACTTGCCGAACTGCGCCGTCGAGTAGCCGTTCAGCTTGAGAGTCTCGGCCAGCGGCGCCGCCGTGTTCGGTCGCAGCGAGTTGTAACCGGGCGCAGAGGTCGCGATTTCCGTGATCCCGCCCATCCCGACCGCATGGTGGTTGCGACCCGTCAAGAGCGCCTGGCGGGTCGGCGAGCAGAGCGCCGTCGTGTGGAAGCGGTTGTAGCGAAGGCCTTTCGCCGCCAGCCGCTCGAACGTCGGCGTCTGACACGGGCCCCCGAAGGCGGAGGACGAGCCGAATCCGGCATCGTCGATCAGAATCACCAGCACGTTGGGGGCGCCGTCCGGCGGCCGCAGCTCCTCGATCGGGGGAAAGGATGTGTCCGGGTCCTTCGCGTCGTACGTGGTCAGTCCGACGTGCTGCCGGTCGGGTATGGGCAAGACGTCGCGCCCGGAGGCGGCGCTGTTCTCCACGGGGGCTCCTGAGTCAGGGAGGGTCGGTCGAGACGATGCTGACCGATTGCCGACGAGCAGTCAATTCGAGCGGGCCCCGGCGAGCCGGGGCCCGCCCCTCCTTAGCCGTTACGCGCGCGGCGCCAGAGCGTGCTCGCCGGTCACCTCGCCGGCCGGAGCACCGCGATGCACGGCCTTCCGTCTAGCCTGAACGGCCGTGACCGACTTCCTGTTCTACGGCTCCACCGAATCCTCGGCCGCGATGCGCCACGAGCTCCCGATCGTGATTCTGGGTCGATTCCTCCTCGGAATCGTCGGCGGGCGGATGCACGTCGAGGCCAACCCGCTCGAAATTGAGCGAATGGCCGCGGCCGCCCCGGATGCCGTGCTGCACGACCTCCGGACGCTCGGTCTCCATGAGCTGCTCGCGAGCGGCATAGAGGATCACCAACTCGATCTGGAGTGTGCGTCACGCGCGGCCGCCGCAATGGGAGTGCAGGAGGCGTCGGACTCAGCGAACCGGCCCAGCCGAGAGCGACCCGGATGAGGGCTTACTTTCCTTCCTCGGCCACGGGGTCGGGTTTGCGAGTCCACGAGGCGTCGAGGTCGGACGGCGTTGCGTGGCTAGCGCGCCGCAGGCGTCGGGGATATGCCGAAGCGGATGAACAAGGGGAAGTGATCGGACCCAACGTCCTCGCCGTACGCTCGCTCGAGGACGGTGACGCCTGGGCTGATCAGGCAGTTGTCGATCGGGACGCGTATGAGCATGCCCCAGCTGGGCCAGCTGCCTTCGAGCCAATGTCCGCGGTGAGAGTCCGTGAGGTCTCCCGATGAGGCGAGGTGACGAAACGACGACGACCAGGGAACGGAGTTGAGGTCGCCGCAGATCGCGAGACGCCGACCGAGGCGGTCCCGCGCGTCTGCCAGCGCCTCGAACTGGCGGCGGTGGATGTCGCCTGCGAAGGGGGTATGTACGTGGGTGAGGACGAGGGTGAACACCTCTCCGCCAATCGCGAAGCGCGTCACGACGCTGACCGGCCCATCCCGCGGAAAGCGCTCGAGGCTCGCCTGACGAAACGCGAGCTTGCTGTAGAGCCCGATCCCGTAGGCGCCTGTCTCAGGGCTCACCCTGCGATGGGGAAAGCGATCGAGGGCCGCGGCAAGCCCGTCCGCCCAGACAGGCGTGAGTTCCATCAGGCCCACGACGTCCGGGTTTGTCTCGCCGATGAGCCGGGCTACGTCAGCGTGCCTGGGGTTCCCGTCTTCCAGGTTGAGCACGAGCAGGCTCAGCGAGCCCGAGCCGGTCGCGGACTCGGCCCCCCGCGGAGAGAACCAGGTCGGTGCGACGACGGCCAGGTTTACCGCTGCGAGAGCAAGGGCGACGAGTGCAACCCTGCGACGGCGCACAAGCAGGGCGATCACGCCGGTCGCCAGGAGCAGGGCCGCGTACTGGACGCGAAAGAACGTCAGCAGCTCGAGGTAGGCGCTGAGCCGGTCCAGAAGCGCGAGCAGCGTCAGCGCGCCGAGAAACCAAACGACCGCCAGAACCGCGGGGGTGAGCCAGTGGGAGACCGGCCGGCGCACCCCTGCGTCCCGGTTCACTGCTTTCGTAGCGTGAGGAAGCTCCCGAACTTCTTGTCGGCGAGCTCCGCGCCGGGGCGACGTGTCAGCGAATGGCCGCCAAGGCTCCAGAGAACCAGGATGAGCGCGCTTAGCGCTGAGCCCAGCGTGTCTGAGATCAGGTCGGTCGCCGTGTCGTCCGCGCTGCCCACCCTCCCAACGTGGGTCACCTGGTCGAGCAGCCACTCGACCACCTCCCAGCCGGCCCCGATCGCCATCCCAAGCGCCATTACGGTCAGGAAGAAGCCGACCTGCTGGTGCAGCTGCTTGAGGTCCCGAAGTTCGGGCAAGACGCCGAGTCGAACGAGGAGGAGGTAGATCATTCCGGTCGTCAACAAGGGGACGATGAAGTGGACGAGGTTGTCGTAGAACCCCCACGACCCGTACATCCCGAGCGCTGAGCCCCACGCGAGAAGGAACATCACGACGATGACGCTGGCGTCGTAGAAACGAGGCAGACTCACCGCCCGGGCGAGCAGCATTACGACCGACGCCGCAACCAAGCCCGTGACGGAGTGGCCGAGGACTCCCCACACGACCGTGGCGGTGATGAAGAGAATGCGGCAGACGTCGAGCGGATCGCGAACGACGCGCGTCCAGTCGCCGAGGATCAGCTTCTGCCAGGTAAGACCGGGCTCCCGTGCGGGTGCCGGAGAAGCGATGGTTTGAGACACGTCAACCTCCTGTCTGCGTCCCCCGTGGGGCAGAACCGCGGGTGTCGGGCGATGTCCGGTCCAGGCTCACGTCACGGCCAGCTTCAGACCGATGATGAAAAGGCCGACGGCTGCGTTGGCGGTCGCGGCACCAACGATTCCCGCGAACCCGTGGCCCTCGCGGCGAGAGAAGAGGACGCCCCAGGCGACCAGGCTCGCCACGCCGACCAACGTCGCCAGGCCCAAAGCCGAATCGCCGTCGATGATGCCGAGCGAGCCTAGCGCGAGCGGCACCGCGAGCGGGAAACTCGACTGCAAGAGGGGCCATTCACGGGACATCACGCGACTCACGTCATCCCGTTTCATGCGGTGGTGGCCATGCAGCCGGTCGGCGAGCAGGAATGCGTAGACATGGGCGGCCCAGAAGAACACCCCGCTCGCCAACAGGATCCAGAACGCGCGGGCCGCCGAGACGGTGTTTCTTTCATCCAGCCCCGCGACAACGGCCGTCGCGACGATCGTCCCGTAAATCGCACCGGCGAGATTGGGTGAGCTTCGACCGGCCAGCCGAAGACTGGCCCGGGACCGAGACGCTGCGCTCGTCTGGACGGCCATCATGCGCTCGTTCAGCCGGCGAGGCGCGGTTCCGATTCGACGACGCTTCCGGCTGCCCTCCAGGCGGAGTTGAGCCCGCTCTGCATGTAGCCGTAGGCCGCGGGAGAGAACACGAGGTAGAGGACGAACCCGAGCCAGCCGTTGATCGGCGTCTGCCCGGTCAGCCGCTGGGCCGCCTGGACGCGCTGGAACGTCGTCACCAGCGTCCAGATGGCCGGCACCACGATCAGCGCGCCGGGAAAGAGCGCGAGAGTTGACTTGCCCGGGCTGTCGCCGAGCTCGTCGATATCACGCGCGCGGCCGTAGTCGGCCATCTCCCGGTTGACGTAGTACCACCAGAAGATCAGGTAGATCCCGAGCGTGATGATCGAGAAGACCGCCACCCGATCGGGCTGCGGATCTTCGCGATCGCGCCGGGCGCGAGCTGGACGTGGCCGGACGTGGGCGACTGCGAGGCAGCCACTGTCCGTTGGTCTGAGAGAAGAGGAGAGCGGGCTCATAACCTGGGCTCCTAGACGTGTTGAGCGTTAGGACCGAGTGTTGGAGTCGGAAGAGGGTGCCCGCCTAAGGCTGGGGCACGGCTCAGTAGCACCAGGTGCTCTCGAGCGTCGGCGCCGTCCCCGCGGCGGCGTGGCCGCCGCGGTCGTCGCTGGGGCTTCGAACCTACCCGGTGCTGCAGTAGGCGCTGTCGAGGAGGTCGTAGACCGTCGCCGGTGCCTCCGGAATCGCGCCCGGATCGATGTTCACCATCAGCACGGCCTGCCGCTTCCCGTCCGCGCTCGAGAACGCGTAGTTCCAGTAGCCGGGGAAGGCGCCGCTGTGACCCCAGGCGACGCCGCACGATGTCGCGTACTCCTCGAGTCCGAGGCCGTAACGGGCCGGGGGCGCACCTGGATCACTGCCCGAGGGAATCGTCGTCTTCATGGCTCTGAGCAGGCCGTGACGGAGCAGGCGGCCTTTGAAGAGGGCGCGGTAGAAGTCGGGCGACGTCGCCGACGGTGGAGACGAGCGCGCCTCCCGCGCCGGCGATCGACGGACTGAACCCCGTGACGTCGACCAGGGGAGGCGGTCCCAGCAACAAGTAGCCGTGCGCGTGCCGCCCCTCGATGGTCGTCTCGCTGAGCGGATACGTGGTGGCGTCCAGATCGAGAGGCTCGAAGATGCGCCGACGCATCTGAACCTCGATCGGTTTTCCGGTCGCCGCCTTGACGATCAGCCCGGCGAGGGTGTAGTTCGTATTCGAGTACGTCGATTGCGTCGTCTCGCCGGGCGGATAGAGCGGCTCATGCGAGATGGCAATCGCGACGAGCTCGAGCGGGCTCCAGTAGTGAGCCCAGATCGCCGCTGAGATAGGGCTCGACGACGCCGCGGATCCTTCTCGTAGTCGAAGAGCCCGCTCGTATGGCCGAGCAGGTGGCGGATCGTGATGTTCTCACCGTTCGGGACGAGCCCCGGCAGCCACCGCTCGACTGTGTCGCTCAACCGGAGCTTGCGCTCGGCGACCAGCTGGAGGACGACTGCCGAAGTGAAGCTCTTGGCCAGGCTGGCAATCCGGTATCGGTCGCCGCGGGTGCATGGGCCGGCCCGTCGCGATCTCGGCCACGCCCGCCGTGAGTCGCTTCGTGCCGTGCTGGCCGCGAACGAGCAGGATCGCTCCGGGGGCCCCGCCGGCCACGAGCGCATCGAGGTCTCTCTGGAGGCCGGGCCCATGCCCGGCTGCCATCGGCTTCGCGGTCGCGGGGGAGACCGCGATCACGAGCAAGACGATCAGGCAGGCGAGGATCCCGGCCCCGGCCTCATGCTTGCGGCGAGAAAAGGACATATGACGGCTCCTAACGCTTGGCGGATCGCGTCGACCGCAAGGACGCGCGAGGCCGGCCAGGTGTCGGAGCCGGAAATGAGGTGCCCGCCTAAGGCTGGGGCAGGGCAACTCCACGGTAGCACTCCCGGGCACGTTGCGTCGCTCGGCACACAAGAGCCCTCGAAGGGCTACACTCGATCTCGAGACGGCGCATGAGCTATCGCGAGACCGAGCATCTGCGCGTGCTGATCGCGAACGAGCGGAAGGATCGCCTGGCACTCGTCGCTCCGATCGTCGCCGCGCTCGGACACGAAGTGATCGCGCGGGAGATCGAGGTCGAAGACGTCGGAGCGGTAACGGCCAGGGAGCGACCCGACGTCGCGCTCGTCGGGCTCGGCGAAAGCTCGGAGCACGCACTCGGCCTGATCGAGAAGATCGTGCGCGAGGCCGCCTGTCCGGTTATCGCCCTGATCCATGCTCCCGATCCGAGCTTCGTCAGGGAGGCGTCCAAGCGCGGCGTCTTCGCCTATATCACCGATTCGGAGGCCAAGGACTGGCAGAGCTCGATCGACATCGTCCTTCGCCGCTTTACGGAATACCACGACCTCGAAGGCGCCTTCGGGCGCCGGGCCGTCACCGAGCGGGCTAAAGGAATCCTGATGGAGCGCCACTCGGTCGACGAGGCGACCGCCTTCGACATGCTGCGCGAGCAGTCTCGCACCGGTAACCGCAAGCTGGTCGACGTCGCGAGCGCGGTCGTCGACGGCCATCGCTTGCTGCCAAAGCAGCCGCAAGCGTCCGCGCCGCGCGGCGCCTGACTCGCAGTCGGAATCACACGAGAAGGTGCTAGGGTGGCCTTGCCCTCGCCCTAGCACTCGGCGGGCGATCTTCTTCCGGCTCTAGCACTCGGTCGGCGTCGGCATCGGTCTCGCACAGGTCGGTCCGGCTGCGAGCGTTAGGAGTCGTGCATGTCTTTCCTGTCGCGCAAGCACTCGACCCTGGCCGGCTGGAGGGGCCGTTTCGCGAGCAGTCCCCACTCGACCTCGCGGGCCCGGTTGGCAGCGGTCGTCGCGCTGGTAGCCATGACCGGCTGGCTCGCGATCGTCGCCTCCACCGTGGCGTCCGAGTTCGGCGACTTTCTCCTCGCGCTGGGGTCTGTGTTCGGCCTGGCGTTCTTCGGATGGTTTGTCCTGACTCGGCGCGGGCTGGTGCGTCTGGTCAGCGTGCCCGGCGCCTTGCTCGGGCTGGCGGGGCTGATCAATTTCGTGGGCGTGCATTGGCCGACGCTGCTCGTGCTCATTGGAGTAGCGGCGCTATTCGGTGTTGCCGGCCGCTCTGCGGTGCGCCACGACCGGACGACGGTGCACAGGGTGCGGCCGAAGGCGCGGCCGGCAGGCCCGGGTCTGAGGGGCGTGCTGATCATCAATCCCAACTCCGGTGGCGGGAAGGCGGCGCGCTTCGACCTGCAAGAGGAGGCATACAAACGCGGCGTCGAGCCTCTCCTCCTCGAGCCCGGTGACGACCTGGCCGAGCTCGCCAACCGGGCGGTCGCCGACGGAGCGGACGTCATCGGGATGGCCGGGGGTGACGGGTCGCAGGCGCTGGTCGCGACCGTTGCGATGCAGCACGACGTCGCGCACGTCTGTGTCCCGGCCGGGACGCTCAACCATTTCGCGCTCGATCTCGGGCTCGACCGGGACGACGTCGTCGGGGCGCTCGATGCATTCACCGACGGGGTCGAACGGCGCATCGACCTTGCCCGTGTGAACGAGCGAATCTTCGTCAACAACGCCTCGTTCGGCCTCTACGCACAGGTTGTGCAGTCGAATGCGTACCGCGACGCCAAGCTGGGGACCTGGCGGCGGATGCTGCCGGAAATGCTCGGACCGCGCGCGACGTCGATGGATCTCCAGTTCGAGGGGCCAGACGCAAGCGCCTGGGCCGACGCAGCGCTTGTGGTCGTCTCGAACAACCCGTATCAGCTGAGGCACGTTTCGGGGGCGGGAACCCGCCCCCGCCTCGACACGGGTCGACTGGGCATCCTCGCGACGCGCGTCCGGGGTGCGCGCGACCTCGCCAGGCTCGCTACCCTCGCCACGCTCGGCCAGTCGCAACGCTTTCGTGGTCTGCGCGAATGGTCGTGTCCCGAGTTCGAAGTCCGTTCGGGTGCGTCGGTTGCGGTCGGCCTCGACGGTGAGGCGCTCTTGCTCGCACCGCCGCTGCGGTTCGTCTCGTTACCCGGCGCGCTGCGAGTCCGCGTGCCGGAGCACGCAACCGGGGTTTCTCCCGCTGGGGCCGCAGTCACATTGAGCCGACGCGACCTCACGGGGTTGAGCCGGATCGCGGTGGGCAAGCCAAGCGAGCGCGAACAGAGGCCGGATGCGGAAGGTGCTGAAGGTTCGCTCGACGCTGGACTCGATCACTCTGAAGACAGAGGCCGAGCGTAGAGGTTCCGCGGGTGTGGTCTACGCGGAGCCGAGAGCGGCCTCCAACGCCTCGTTCGTAACACCGCCCGTGGCGTAGCGCGAAGTGCCGCCGCCGAGCAGCTCCTGCGCCCCCGCGACGAGCGCCCCGTAGGCCGACCGCGCCAGCGCGCTTCCCGTCGAGACGCGCCTCACGCCGACGGAAGCAAGCTCGGACACGCTAGGTCCGTGCGGCAGAGCGAGAACGTTCACCGGCACGCCGACCGCAGCGACGACCGTCGCGATCCGGTCGATGTCGGCGAGGCCCGGCGCGTACACGACATCCGCGCCCGCGTCCCGGTAAGCGATGAGGCGGGCAACGGTGTCCTCGAAGTCGTCGACGCCGCGGATGTGGTTCTCGGCCCGGCCGGTGAGCACGAGCGGGTCGGACAGGCGGTGGGCGGCCTCCGCGGCGACGGAAACGCGCTCGGCCGCCACCTCGATGTCGTCGATCCGGTCCGTGGCCGGGTCGTAATCCTCAAGGGAGAAGCCGGCCGCGCCGGCGCGGGCGAGGAGCGCCACGGTCTCGGCCACGCCGCCGGGATCGTCCGGGTAGCAGCGCTCGCTGTCGACGTTCAGCGGCAGAGGCGTCGCCTCGGCCAGGGTCGCCACGTGCGCGACGAGCTCGTCGCGGGACACTCGCTGGTCGAGCTTGCCGATCGACCAGGCAAACCCGGCGCTCGTCGTCGCGAGGGCCTCGAAACCGCACGATGCGAGGAGCCGCGCGGAGCCGACGTCCCACGGGTTGGGCATGACGAACAGCTGGTCTCCGGCGTGTAGACGCCTGAAGCGGGCGCGGCGGTCACCGATGGTCATGCTCGCTCTCCTTTCTCGCCTTGGCGCAATCGCTCAAGTTACCGGCAAGGGCCTGGACGCTCGCGCGCAGCTCCTCCGGCCGCTGGATCGTGAACGAGCAGCCGAGCCCGGCAAGGATCCGAGCCGTCCAGTCCAGCGAGCTCACCCGCATGCGCAGGAGCGTGCCCTCCTCCGCGTCGACCAGCTCGGCGAGCGTCGCGGGAAGGCGCTGCGCCGCCTCGTCGAGCGGGAGGTCGAGCACGACTTCGACTTCCCAGGGCCAGGGCACTCGTGCGAGTGAGCGGCTGACGTGCGCCACAGCGTCGAAACCGGCGGGAGACGAGAGGGCTGGAACGTCAGTGACCACCGTCCGGCGCATGCGGTCGACCCGAAAGGTGCGCAGGGCCTCGCGCATGTGATCGTGCGCCGCGAGGTACCAGCGCCCGGAGTGGACGACCAGGCCGTACGGGCTGAGCTCGCGCCGCGTCTCCTCGCCGGCATACGACCGGTAGACGACGCGGACGCGCCGGCGCCGGCGGATCGCTTCGGCCAGTAGCAGCACCGACTCCCCGGCCACAGGAGCGCCGACAGTCGCCGGCGTCGTGAACCCGAGCGTCGTCTCCAGCGCCTCGACGCGGCGGCGCAGGGAGTCGGGCAGCACCCGGTGGACCTTCGCGAGGGCGCCCTCGACCGACTGCGTGGTGCTGTCGAGGCCCAGGCGGCGAGCGGCGATGAGGCCGAGGACGACGACGATGGCCTCGGCGTCGCTCAGCATCAGCGGGGGCAACCTGTAGCCCGGGCGGAGGCGGTAGCCGCCCCCGACGCCGCGCTCGCCCTCGACAGGGATGCCGAGCTCCTGCAGGGCGGCGACGTAGCGCCTGACCGTCCGCCGGTCGATCTCGAGTCGGTCGGCGATCTCCCTGCCGGTCACGAGCGGCTGCGCCTGGAGCAGCTCGAGGAGCTCGAGCAGCCGGGAGGTGGGCGCGAGCACGGGGAAAGTCAAGCACAGATAGCGGGCGCGAACCGCCCTATTTAGCATCTACCGTGAAGTTCTCGACACGCGCCGTGCAACAGGGAGGCAGTCATGGCCCAAGCAGTGGCTAAGGAGGCAACGGCAAGAGACTTCGACTTCTGGATGGGCCGGTGGAAGGTCCACAACCGCCGACTGCGCAGGCGGCTCGCGGGGTCGGACGAGTGGGAGGAGTTCAAGGCGACGAGCGTCGCCCGCCCGCTCCTCGACGGCCTGGGGAACGAAGACGAGTTCCGCACGGACTACCGCGGCGGCTTCGTCGGCATGTCGTTCCGCTTCTTCGACCCCGAGAAGAAACGGTGGGCGATCTACTGGGCCGACAGCCGCCGCTCCGGTGAACTCGACCCGCCGGTGTTCGGCTCGTTCTCCGGGGACACGGGCGTCTTCGAGGGCGAGGACGTCTTCGAGGGGCGCCCCATCCTCGTGCGGTTCATCTGGTCGGGCGTCACCACGCCGACGCCGCGCTGGGAGCAGGCGTTCTCAGACGACGGGGGCGAGACCTGGGAGACGAACTGGGTGATGGAGTTCACGCCGGCCGAAGACGGCGGGTAAACCCGAAGGGAGAGCTACTCGCCGAAGCGTCTTCGAGCGTGGCCTGGCTCAGGAGGTCTCAGTCCTCAGGACGTGGCGAACGTGACGGTGAGGACGACCGTCACCTCCTGAAGCCCGGGCTCGAGCGGCACAGAAACTGCCTCGGCGCTCTGCACGGCCAGGCCCCGGGGAAGCGGCACCGCTCCTCCCCCTTCGACGATCGCCACTGGCCCGCCGAGCGCGACCCCCGCCCTCGCAGCGATGGCCTCCGCCCGGAAGCGGGCGTCCTCGTACGCGGCGTCGACGGCGGCTTCGTAGTGCGCCCGTGTGCGGATAGACGGAGACGCGCTCCGTGCGCAGGTCCTCAGCAGCGATGCCCGCGCCGCGCAGGGCGGCGAGGACCTGCTCCATCGCGGCCGAGTTGGCGCGGAGGGCCTCGCCGGCCGTCTCGGCCTCCGACTGGACCCCGAACGACCAGTCGGCGAGGTCGGGGGCCGCCCAGGCCGAGCCGCGTCCGGTGACCGTGATCCCGGGAGGCGGGTCACTCATCGCGGCGGAGTTCTATCAATCGACGAGGGCGGCCCGAAGGCCGCCCTCGTAACGCGCGGGTTGCCGCTCGGCTTAGCCGGCGGAAGCGGGTGCAGGCTCGAGCTCGAGCTGCCGCTCGTACGTGGGCTGGAAGCCCACGAGCCGCCCGAACGCAGCGCCGGTGGCGAGCGCGGCCTTCTGCGCGAATGCCGGCACGTAGGGCAGGCGCAGGTCCTCGAAGTGCGCGTTGGCGATGACCGCGAGACGCAGCGGGCTGGGCATGCCCTTCGTGTTCGTCTTGCCGTCCGCGGCGAGCGCGAACATCGTCTCGATGAACCGCTCGAACTGAAGCGCCGGGCGAACCTCGGTGACGAAGCGGGCGGGTTCCTCGCCGACGTTCTTGAAGCTGTGGACCGTGCCGGGCTCAACGGTGACGACGTCTCCTTCGGTCGCGGTCAGCTTGCGGCGGCCCTTGCGGAACTCGAGCGTTCCTTCGAGCACCTCGAAGCGCTCGGTCTGGAACGGGTGTACGTGCGCAGCGGCGACACCGCCGCCGGGCACGACGGTGACCTCGATCTCGACGAGCTTGCCGTCGGTCTCCGCAGCCGTCTGGAGGAACTTGACGATCTCGCCCGTGACGGGGTTCTCGATCGTGCGGGAGGGACGGATGCTGGTGGGGAGGAAGGACATGGGGGATCTCCTTGAGTGGGTCGGTGTGCGCGGCTGCACGTCCCACCATCAGCCATGCTGGAGATCCCTCCCATCGAGCCAACTCGTGTCTTGACCGCGGTTAACTCCTCGGCGCTGGTGCGGCTAACTCGCCTGCTCGATCGGCTAGATGCTTAGAGGAGCTCGATCGCGACCGGCGTAGGGTTCTTGTCGTTGATGGGCACGATGTCCTGCGGGCACGCGGAGACGACCACGTAGCAGTCGAGCTCGGCCCGGAGGACGACGTAGTCCCCGGCCTTCGTGGGCGCCGGCTCCCAGCCGAGCTCGCCGCCGGGGCGTACGGGAATGTTCATGAAGAGGTTGATGGGCTGGGGTATCTGGACCTTCGGCTGCCCGAGCTCGGCCATGGCCTGCTCGAGGTTCTCGCGACATGACGCGTGCCAGCCCTCGACGCCGAGCCCTTCGTAGCGCCAGGGGTCGCACGCGGCGCAGAGCATGTCGTGTATCCCCGGCGTTGCGTCCTCCTGGAAGAGGAGGATGGGACGCCGCCGGTTCGTGACGAAGTGCTCGCCCGGCCGGGGGAAGAGCCGGTTCACGTGCACCCGCGTGTGCTCCGCCGAGTGGAACTCGGACACGTCGTCGGCGCAGAAGGCGAAGGTGTCCGCAACCTGCCCGCCCTCGACGTCGACGACCCGGAAGCGCTGCCCGCCGGCCACCTCCACGCCGCGGCCTTCCCGCGCGGGGATCTCGATGAAGGTGCTCACGAGAGCTGCGGCCCGGCCGCTCTGAGGGCGAGGAGCTCCCAGAGCACGTTCGCCGCGGCGAGCGCCGTCGGCTGTCCGGGCCCGTCGTAGGGCGGGGAAACCTCCACGACGTCGCAGCCGGCCAGCTGCAGGCCCCGAAGGGAGCGCAGGAGCGCGACCGCTTCCTGGGTGGTGAAACCGGCGATCTCGGGCGTGCCCGTCCCCGGCGCGTAGGCGGGATCGAGGAAGTCGACGTCGAAAGAGAGGAAGACGAGGCGCTCGCCGACCCGGCTGCGAACCTCGCCGGCGAAGCCTTCGGGGCCCAGTGACCGGAGCTCGTCGGCGGGAACGACTCGGTAGCCGAGATCCCGGGAGGCATCGAGGTCGGCGGCACCGTAGAGGGAGCCGCGCATGCCGGCCTGGACCGAGGCGGACGGGTCCACGAGCCCCTCCTCGACCGCCCGCTTGAAGGTCGTCCCGTGGAAGTAGCGCTGGCCGAAGTACGCCTCCCAGGTGTCCGAGTGCGCGTCGAGCTGGACGAGCGCAAGCGGCCCGTGGGCACGCGCGACCACGCGGAGCTCCGCGAGCGTGACGGAGTGGTCTCCTCCCAGGCAGAGCGGGAAGACGCCTGCCTCGACCACCGGTCCGAGCGCCTCCTCGACCCGCCGATACGTCTCCAGCGTGTCGCCCGGCGCAACCGGCAGGTCGCCGTAGTCGACCACGGAAAGCTTCTCGAGGAGGTCGATGCCGAAGCCGGGATGGAAGGGCCGGAGGAGGACGGAGGCCGAGCGGATCGCCTCCGGGCCGAAGCGCGCGCCCGCCCGAAAGCTCGTCGCCGTGTCGAAGGGGATTCCGACCGCGGCCGCGTCGACGCGAGCGAGGTCCTGCACGGCCGGCAGGCGCATGAAGGTCCGCAGGCCAGCGAAGCGGGGCACGACCTGCGCATCGAGCGGGCGGTACGGCGGCTCCGGCACCGCAGTACGATACCCCGCTGGTTGCGCTGAACCTAACGGGGCGCGAGCGGCTCCTCGGCGAGCCGCAGGACGGGCCCTAAATCTTGCGGCAGCCCGATGGTGGGCGCCTGGAGGCAGAGGCCGTCCAGAAAGATGCCGACAAAGCGGGCGAGGGCCCACGCCGGCACGTCCGCCCGCAGTCTGCCCGCCCGCCGGTCGCGGCGAACGCCTTCGGAGATCGCGGTGTCGAGCGCGTTCCGGCGCTCGTCCCAGCGGGCGCGAAAGTCGGGGTCGACCCGCGCGAGCCGCGCCGCCTCGAAGAACGTGCCGAGCCACTCGGGGTCCTCGGCCGCGATCGCGCGCACGACTCCCGCCAGACCTTTCTCCTCGAACAGTTGGGCGAGCCGATCCGACTGCCGCTCGGCGACGGCGATGAAGAGCTCCTCCTTGCTTGCGAAGTAGTGGAAGATCGCGCCGCGCGAGACCCCGATCTCCTGCTCGAGGCGGACGACGGTCGCCCCCTCGAACCCGTAGCGCCCGAACGCGCGCCGCGCTCCGTCGAGGATCTCCTCGCGACGAGTGTCTAGGTACTCGGGGCTCACGCGCGGCATGGGTCGACTGCCAATCTAACAAACCGTACGGACGGTATGTTATTCTGCGCGGCGATGAGGCTGCTTCGACAACGCTCGCTGGCTGCTCTCCTCACCGCGGAGCTCGTCTCCACGACCGGCGCCCAGATGACGTGGCTCGCGCTGCCCTGGTTCGTGCTGACGACGACGGGCTCCCCCGCACGGATGGGCATCGTCATGGCCGTCGAGCTCTGCCCGCTCGCGCTCTTCGGCATCGTGAGCGGCAGTGTGGTCGAGCGAGTGGGCGCGCGGAGGGCCATGCTCGCCTGTGACCTCGCGCGCGCACCGATCATGGCGCTCGTCCCGCTCCTCCACTGGCTGGGCGCCCTCTCCTTCCCGCTGCTGCTCGCCCTGGTCTTCCTGCTGGGGATCTTCTGGGCGCCGTACTTCTCCTCCCAGAGGATCATCCTCCCGGAGCTCGTCGGCGACGACGAGAGCGTGCTCGCGCAGGCGAATGCGCTCTTCCAGGGCGCGACGCGGCTCACGCTGGTGCTCGGGCCGGCCGTGGCCGGGGTGCTTCTCGGCCTGATCGGCCCCGTCACGGTCCTCCTCCTCGACGCCGCGACCTACCTCGTCGCGTTCGTGCTCGTGGCCGCCTTCGTCCCCTCCGGGCAGCGCGCGCCGGAGCACGACGACACGCGGGGCGTCCTGGCCGGCGTGCGCTTCTTGCTCCGAGACCGTCTCCTCGGGCCGCTCACGGCGATGAACGCGGTCGTCGAGATGGTCTTTCAGGCTCTCGTGGCCGCCGTGCCCGTGCTCGTCTTCGTCCGCTACGGCGCGGATGCACGCATCGCCGGATGGCTCTTCGCCTCGTGGGGAGCCGGCTCGCTCGCAGGCAACCTCGTCGTCTACCGGATCGTGGAGCGCTTCCCGCTTCTCCCTGTTGCCTGCGTCGGCGGCCTCCTCCAGGCGCTCGCCGTCTGGCCCCTCGTCGCCGAGACGCCCGCGACGCTCGCGGGAGCCGCCCTCTTCGTCCTCGGCGTCTGCAACGGCCTCGCGGCAGCCCCATTCTTCGGGATCCTCACCGCCCGCACGCCGCCGCACCTGCGCGCCAAGGTGATCACCGCAAGCCTGACGCTCGGCATGCTGGCCGGGCCGCTCGGGCTCGCGGTTGCGGGCCCTGCCCTCCAGGAGCTCGGCACGCAGCCCGTGCTCGCCGCAATCGCCGTCGTCTGGACAGCGGCCGCGGTCGCTTTCGTCCTCGTCGCGCTGCGCCGGCGGGACGAGGTCAGCGTGCTCGGCCGAGCCGCGCCTGCAGCCGGCGGGCGTTCCTGACGGCGTAGCCTTCCCAGTCGTTGTTGAAGTAGGCGAAGACCTCCGCGCGGCGTACGCCAAGCGGCGAGCCGGCGCTTCCACGTCTCGAGCTCGCGCTCCGAGTAGTTGCCGCCGCGGCCGCGCCTGCCGTAGTGGAAGCGGACGAACGTCCAGTCCGCGGTCAGCTCGTGCGCCTGGAACGGGCGCTCGGGATGATCGCCGATGACGAGCGCTACGTCGTGCTCGCGGAGAAGCGCGTACACGTCCGGCGCAAACCAGCTCTCGTGCCTGAACTCGAAGCAGTGCCGGCCTGGTGGGAGCCGCTCGAGCGCCGAGGCGAGACGGTCGTCGTCGCGGCGAAAGGTCTCCGGCAGCTGCCAGAGCACCGGCCCCATCTTGGGCGAGTCGACCAGGGGCTCGATGCGCTCGTAGAAGCGCTCCACCCCTCGGCCCATGTCCGTGAGCCGCTTCATGTGCGTGAGAAAGCGGCTCGCCTTGACCGCGAAGAGGAAGTCGCGAGGCGTCTGCTGCACCCAGGCGGCCACCGCGTCCCGCCTGGGCAGGCGGTAGAAGGTGCTGTTCACCTCGACGGTGTCGAAGAGCCTCGAGTAATGCTCGAGCCAGCGGCGCTGCGGCAGCCCGCTGGGGTAGACACGCTCCCGCCAGTGCGGGTAGTTCCAGCCCGAGCAGCCGATGCGGACCGGCTTCACCGGCCCAAGTATCGCGCCCGCCGGCGCTAGGCCTGGGCAGGCGCCAGGGCGTCGGACCCCGCTCAACGCTCCTGTTCGGTAAGCCTGGCAGTCGCTGTAAGGCTTACCTTACAAAGACCTGGCACCGCCGCAAGGCGACTACGATCGCGGAGATGCGCCGCGCCCTGGCCGTCGCCGTCTTCACCCTTGCCCTTCCCCCGGGCGCTCAGGCGGCCGCTCCCCTTATCTGCCTCGACCCCGGCCACGCGCGCGAGTCGAACCTGACGACGGAGCCGATCGGCCCGGGCTCGTCCGTTCGCAAGATCAAGGACGGCGGGGGCGCGCCCGGCGAGGCCAAGGTCGTGCTCGAGATCGCGTGGAAGACCCGCTCGGTGCTCCTCGGGGGCGGCTACCGGGTGGCCATGACGCGCACGGGCCCGCGCTTCACGTACGGAGCCGGCGGCAACATCGACCGTGCGCGGTTCTGCAACCGGCGCCGCGCGGCGCTCATGCTCCGCATTCATGCGGACGGCTCCGGCAACCCGGCCCTGCACGGCGCCTCGACGCTCTATCCCGCCTGGCGGCGCGGTTGGACGAGCGACATCCATGCCCGCAGCCGCCGCGCCGCCCGGCTCGTGCAGGGCAAGCTCGTCTGGTGGACGCGGGCGGCCAACCGGGGGCTCTCGCGGCGCAGCGACATGACGGGCTTCAACTGGGCGAACGTCCCCGCCATCCTCGTCGAGACGGGCTTCATGACGAACCCGACAGAGCGGCGCAAGCTCCAGTCGGCCCGCTACCAGTGGCGCGTGGCGCGCGGGCTGGCCGGCGGCGTCAGGGCGTTCAGGCCCCTTCGCTAGCTGCTTCGGCCTCGACGAGGGCCTTGAGGCGCGCGAGGTCGCTGTCGAGCTGGGCCTGCGCCCCGCGATCGACGACTCCCGCCGCGAGGCGCGCCGCCAGCGACCTCGCCTGGGTCTCGAGCACCGACGTGAGGCGCGTCCGGCCGTCCGTTTCCTCGAGCTCCTGCGTGCTCGTCGCTTCGAAGCCCCGCGTCGAGAGGCGGACCTGCAGGCGCCGTCCCGGCTCGTACCCGGCCACCTCGGCCTCGAGCTCGATGCGCCGCCCGTGGCTCTCGAAGACGTCCCGAAAGCGGGTCCCAATCTCGGGCGGCCCGTCCGTGAGCGGCTCCGACTCGGCGAGCGCGCCCATCCAGCGCAAGCGCTTCTCGTGCTCGACGAGGTAGGGGAAGATCCGGGCCGCCGAGGCCTCGATCTCGACCGCGTGCTCGCTCCGGCCCACAGGCGGCTATCTGTCGAGCATCTCAGGCCGAATCGGGGTCCGAGCCCTCGCGCATCTCCTCGGCGGCCTTGCGCCCTTCGGCGTGGATGCGCTGGCGCATCGCCTCGAACTCGTCCACGGACTCGCCCTCCGCTCCGGTGCGCGAGGTCGCTGCACGGGGAGGCTCGTCGACGATGGTCTCCGCGCCCATGCCCGCCGCCTGGAACTCGTCCTCCTCGGCGGAGGCGGAGCGCGCCTCGGCGAGCTTGTGCCGGAGCTCCTCGGCGCGGGGATCGGCCGCCTCGGCGGGCTCCGCGCGCCGCCCGCGCCTGCGTAGCCGCGCGAGAAACGCGCCTGCGGCCACTCCCACGACGGCCGCCGCGGCCACTGCGGCGTTTCGTTTCACCTTCGTCACTCTCTCATGACAGAGAGGAGCGGGGCAAGCCGTGTGCGCTCGCTATACTCGACCGACTTCCTGCTCAGCCGGGCGCCGTCGTTTCCCGAGCGGCGCGAGGAAGGCGGGGCCGCTAGACCGAGGGAAGGAGAACCCGGGAACGATGACCGCATACGAGATCATGCTTCTGCTCGACTCCGAGCTGGCCGACGAGCGCCAGGATGAGATTCTCACGCGCGCGCGCGAGCTGGTGGAGCGGCGCGGCGGCACGTGGCAGGGCCAGGAAGCCTGGGGACAGCGCAAGCTCGCGTACGAGATCAGGCACAAGCCCGAGGCCTTCTACCACCTTCTGCACCTGGACTGCGACGGGGAGACGCTCGAGGAGCTCTCGCGCGTCCTCAAGATCACCGACGGCGCCCTGCGCCACATGGCGGTCCGCCGCCCTGCGGACTCGCGACCGCTGCGCGAGGCGGCGCCGCCGCCTGCCGAGGCCGTCACGCCCGCCGAGTAGGATGGAACAAACGTTCGATCAAGGGAGCTGAGAGCGCCATGGCCAACATCAACCGCGTCGTCCTCGTCGGGAACCTGACGAAAGATCCCGAGCTCCGCCACACGCCGAGCGGCACGGCCGTGTGCAAGCTCCGCGTCGCCGTGAACACACGCCAGAAGGACGCGGCGACGGGTGAGTGGGGCGACAAGCCCAACTACTTCGACGTCACGGTCTGGGGCAACCAGGGCGAGAGCTGCGCGCAGTATCTGTCCAAGGGCCGTCCGGTGGGCATCGACGGTCGCCTCGACTGGCGCGAGTGGGAGGCGCAGGACGGCACCAAGCGCCAGGCGGTGGAGATCATCGCCGACAGCGTCCAGTTCCTCGGCGGACGCGCGGAGGGCGAAGGCGGGGGCCAGTACATCCCGTCGTCCGACGTGAACGCCGACAAGACCGACTTCGCCCCCGCGGGCGCAGCCGCCGCCGACGACGACATCCCGTTCTAGGACAAGGACCACCATGCCAGCACCACAGGGGAAACAGCAGGGCCGCCGACGTGGGCCCCCCTCCGCGGGGCCTTTCCGGCGCAGGAGCTGTTACTTCTGCAAGGAGAAGATCGAAGAGGTCGACTACAAGAACTACAATCAGCTGCGCCGCTACATCTCCGAGAAGGGGAAGATCCGCTCGCGGCGGATCACCGGCGCCTGCCGGCGCCACCAGGATCAGATCGCTGTGGCGGTGAAGCGGGCACGCGAGGTCGCCCTCCTCCCGTACGTCTCCGGCTAGGGCCTCGGAAACGATGGACGTCATCCTCCTCCAGGACCTCGACAAGGTCGGCCTCCGGGGCGAGGTCGTCTCCGTCTCGCGCGGGTTCATGCGGAACTACCTCCAGCCGCGGGGGCTCGCGGAGGTGGCCACACCCGGGCGCGTGGCCGAGCTCGAGCGGCGCGACTCCGAGCGTGCGCGGCACGAAGCGCGCAGCTTCGAGCACGCGCAGGAGATCGCCGAGATTCTGCGCAAGACGGTTCTCCGCTTCGAGGTGAACGCGGGCGCGCAGGGCACGCTGTTCGGCTCCGTGACGCCGACAGACATCGCCGACGAGCTCTGGCGCACGCGCAAGGTCCGCGTCGACCGGCGCAAGATCGACCTGGCCGAGCCGATCAAGCGGATCGGCCGCTACGAGGTCCCCGTCGACGTCTTTCAGGACGTCCGCGTGGAGGTGAAGACACTCGTGGCCCCGATCGGCGGCGAGCTTCCGCCCGAAGAGGAGCCCGAGGAGGCTGCCGAGGCCGAAGAGAGTCCCGCCGAGGCCGAAGAGAGTCTTGCCGAGGGCGAGGGTCTCGTCGCCGCCGAAGACGAGCCCCAGCTCGTCGACCCGAACGCCCAGCCCTCCTAGGCGTCGGCCCAGCCCTCCTAGGCGTCGGGAAAGAGCCCTTTCGTCCACACCCGCGTGTGGACGGGGGCGACAAACTTCGCGCGTAGAGCGCAGATTCGCTCCACAGGCCTGTGGAGGCGAGTTGGGCATGCCATCCGGCCCGTAGGGGAACATGTGTTTCCTTGCCCCTGCAATTCGGCCTTTTCGCCCTGTGAATTCAGAATCCACAAGTCCTTTACAGTCACGTCCCGTGGCGACCAACGGTGCCAACGCGATGCGAACGCAGGAAGCACCGGTCCCCCCGCAGAACCTCGACGCCGAGGAGTCTGTCCTCGGCGCCATGATGCTCTCAGCCGGCGCGATCGCAGCGGTCAGCGAGGTCCTCTCCGGCGACGGGCGCGAGTTCTACCGCGAGAGCCACGCGAGGATCTACCGGGCGGCGCTCGCTCTGTACACGAAAGGCGAGCCGGTCGACGCCATCACGCTCGTCGACGAGCTGGACGAGCGAGGCGAGCTGGAGGACGCCGGGGGCAAGGTCCGCATCCACGAGCTTGCCGCCCTCGTCCCCGCCAGCGCGAACGCAGGCCACTACGCGCGCATCGTCAAGGAGACGGCGACGCTCCGCGGCCTCATCCGCGTCGGCGGGGAGATCGCCCGTCTCGGCTGGGAGCGTCCGGGCGAGACGGCGGAGCTCGTCGACCGCGCCGAGCAGGTGCTCTTCGACCTCTCGCAGGAGCGCACGCAGGGCGAGTTCAGCCACATCGAGCAGCTCCTCAAGGAGAGCTTCGAGCGCATCACGCACCTCTACGAGTCCGGCGCGGACGTGACCGGAGTCCCCTCCGGCTTCCGGGACATCGACCGCATCACCTCCGGCTTCCAGGAGGGCAACCTGGTCATCGTCGCGGCGCGCCCGAGCATGGGGAAGTCGGCGCTCGGCCTGGGCATGGCCGCCAACCTGGCCGTCCGGAAGGACATCCCCGTCGCCCTCTTCACGCTGGAGATGTCGAAGTCGGAGGTGACGCAGCGGCTGATGTGCAGCGAGGCGAAGGTCGAGTCGCAGCGCCTGCGCACGGGGAAGCTCTCCGCCGACGACTGGCCGCGGCTCACGGCCGCCTGCGACAAGCTCGCCAAGGCCCCTATCTACGTGGACGACACGGGCTCCATCACCATGATGGAGATCCGCTCGAAGGCGCGCCGCCTCAAGTCGAAGCAGCCCGACCTCGGGCTCCTCATCGTCGACTACTTGCAGCTCATGACCTCGGGGACGACGGCCGAGAACCGGGTCCAGGAGGTGTCGCAGATCTCCCGCGCGCTGAAGGTGCTCGCGCGCGACCTCGAAGTTCCGATCCTCGCGCTCTCACAGCTCTCCCGGGCGGTGGAGCAGCGGCACGACAAGCGCCCGATCCTCTCGGACCTGAGGGAATCGGGGAGCTTGGAGCAGGATGCGGACATCGTGTGCTTCATCTACCGCGACGAGTACTACGGCGGTGAGGAGTCCGACCAGCAGGGGCTCGCCGAGGTGATCGTCGCCAAGCACCGCAACGGCCCCACCGACACGGTCAAGCTCTCCTTCCTCAAGCGCTACGCGAAGTTCGCCGACCTGGCCGCGTAGGAAGAAGCGGGCGCGCACTGACGTTGAAGAGAGCATGATCGGCCGCTTGTGGCACGGGTGGGCGACGCCCGAGAACGCGCAGGCGTACGAGCGTCTGCTCCGGGGAAACGGTCCTCCCGGGGATCGAGCGGATCGACGGCTACCGAGGGGCCTATCTCCTGAGGCGTGAGGCCGGAGAGGAGGTCGAGTTCGTGACGCTCACCCTCTGGGAATCCTGGGATGCCCTGCGGGCGTTCGCGGGCGAGGACCACGAAGCCGCCGTCGTCCCGCCCGCCGCCCGGGCGCTGCTCTCGCGCTTCGACGAGCGGTCGGCTCATTTCGAGACGCTCGTCGAGCCCCGCTAGCAGGCCTCGGCTCTAAGCTCCAGGTCGATGCCTGCCACCGTCATCGTCGGGGCGCAGTGGGGGGACGAGGGCAAGGGCAAGATCGTCGACCTCCTCGCCCGCAACTCGGACGTCGTCTGCCGCTACCAGGGCGGTCCGAACGCAGGGCACACGATCGTGCGCGACGGGGAGACCTTCAAGCTCCACCACATCCCGTCCGGCATCCTCTACCCGGGCACGGTTTGCGTGGTCGGCGCGGGATGTGTCGTCGATCCCGGCCTCCTCGTCCGCGAGCTCGACGAGCTGGAAGCACGCGGGATCCCCACGGAAGGCCTTCGCGTCTCCGGAAACGCGCACTTGATCATGCCGTGGCACGTCGCCATCGACTCGGCGAGCGAGCGGCGGCTGGGGCGGCTCCAGATCGGGACCACCCGCCGCGGAATCGGGCCTGCGTACGCGGACAAGGCGGCGCGCATCGGCATCCGCGTGCAGGACATCCTCGACCCGAAGATCCTCCGCCAGAAATTCGAAACGGCGCTGGCGGAGAAGAACGAGCTGCTCGAGCGCATCCACGGCGTCGAGCCGCTCCGGGTTGAGGAGCTGGCCGAGCGGATGGAGGCCTTCGCCGTCCGCCTGCGCCCCTTCCTGGCGGACACCTCCCTGCTCGTCGATCGCGTTCTGCGCGACGGCCAGGGTGTGCTGCTCGAGGGCGCGCAGGGGACGCTCCTCGACCTCGACCACGGCACGTATCCGTTCGTCACCTCCTCCAACCCGCTGGCAGGCGCGGCCGCCACGGGAGTGGGCATCGGCCCGACCCGCATCGACCGCGTGCTCGGCGTCGCCAAGGCGTACGTCACCCGAGTCGGCGAGGGACCGTTCCCCACCGAGATCGAAGGGGACGACCAGGCCCGCGTGCGGGAGCTCGGCGCCGAGTACGGCACCACGACGGGACGGGAGCGCCGCTGCGGCTGGCTCGACCTCGTCGCCCTCCGCTTCGCCGTGCGCGTGAACGGCATGACCGCGCTGGCGCTGACGAAGCTCGACGTCCTCTCCGCCTTCGAGACGATCCCGGTCTGCACGCGCTACCGCCTGCCCGACGGGAGCGAGACGGACGAGTTCCCGGCTCACCAGAGCGATTTCCACCACGCCGAGCCCGTTTACGAAACCCTGCCCGGCTGGGAGGAGCCGCTCGACGACGTCGCCGAGTCGGACGGGCTCCCGGAGGCCGCACGAAGCTACGTCGCCTTCGTCGAGGAACGGCTGGAGGTCGAGGTGGCGCTCGTCTCGCTGGGCGCCGAGCGCGAGCGGGTCGTCGCGCCGCGCGGCCTCGCGAGTCTCGCAGGACGGGGCTAGCCCGGCGACGCTTCTACGACTGCTGTGATCAGACGGCGGCGCGCACGCGCCGCCGCACTCGGACGGCAAGCGCGATGCCCGCGGCAACGGCGAGCACGCAGCCCGCGATCGCACCTGCCGCAAGCGCCCACGGCTCGGACGAGATCGACTCGGCCGGCGCCGATGGTGCGAGCCCGGCGTCGCGCGCCAGCTGCTCGCCGAGGCCGGAGGGAACCCGGAACCACGCACCATCCCGGTAGACGACTGAGTGACTGGGAACCCACTCGATGATCACGCGCGGGTCCGTCCACGGCGTGCCTGCGTACTCGGGACGCTCGAGCCGGTTCGGCTCAGCGACGACGGAGATTCGCTCGGCGGTGTAGGGGGGTGGGTCGGCGCTGGTGAGGCGGCGGAAGAGGACGTCGTACGGCGCCGGCCGGGCGGCCTCATGGCGTCCGAGGCGCACGCTCCTAAGACCGAGCCAGGGCCACGGCTCGATTCCTTCCGTAGCCGTGCGGAAGTCGGAGACGGCGGAGCGGTCCAGCCTGAGCCAGCTTCCGCCAAAGCGAAGAGCTCGGGCCTCCGGCACATAGAAGGACGGGTCGAGATCGTCGAGCCAGCCGGCCCGAAGGTCGAGGGTGTAGAAGGGCCCGGGAGGCGGCATCTCGGCGAGATCGAGCTCTCCGTCTCCGTGGTTCAGGAGTGCGGAGGCGACGCCCGACAACGGGGCTCCGTGCGCAGGAAACGGACCGAGGGTCTCGCAGCCCGATGCGCCGCACACGTCGACGGAGACCGGGCCCTTGGCCTGGGCCGCGGTCGCGAGCACGAGCGCGGCGATCAGCACGACGGCTGCCCTTACCATGTCACCCCGAATACGCTCCGAGCTGCGTGGAGGTTCCCACAGGCATCCGCCTCGACCACGTCGTCATCGCCGTCTCCGACTGGGAGCGGTCGCACGCGTTCTACCGCGACGTGCTCGGCGCCGAGGTCGTCGAGCGCGGCCCACACCGCTACGCCTACGCGATCGGCGGCCAACGGTTGAACGTCCACGGCCCGGGCACCGATGCCGGCGCCCTCGTCGCCCGCGACCCCGTCCGGCCGGGAAACAGCGATCTCTGCTTCGAATGGCCCGGAACGGCCGCGGAGGCGGCCGAGCACCTCCGGAGGCACGGTGTCGAGATCGTGGACGGCCCCGTCGCGCGCCCGGGGGCCCGTGGGCGCGGGACGAGCGTCTACTTCCGCGACCCGGACGGCAGCTTGTTGGAATTCATCTCGTACGCGTGAGCGCTTCGCTCAGCCGGGCGCGCTCCTCGGGCGTGAGGGACGAGAGGCCGCTCGCCCAACCTACTCGACGCTACCGGGCAGGCCGCGGGCACTCAGGTACGCGTCTAGCTCGGAGAGCGTTCGCACGCCGTGATTGAGGACGGCGTCGCAGATCTCGTAACCCCCCACGACCTCGGGATAGGAGGGATTTCTCAACCACGCGTCCTTCAAGCGGAGGACGACAAGCCTGGTTTCGGGTGTCAGGCGGTCAAGGATCTCTGCCTGAAAGGCCGCGACGCCGGGCGGAACGCCGGCGACGAAGAAGGAGACGTCGAGCTTCCACTCGCTCCCCGTGCGCGAGAGGAGCCGGAGCACGAAGTAATGCCGCGCGTCTTCCGCGTCGTCCGCGTAGCGGGCAGTTCGGGAGCGGGCGAGGAGCGGCAGCATGGCCTCGAACGCAGCTGCGGCCGACAGGCCGGGCGCATCGACGACGACATCGAGGTCTCGCCACACCATGAGCCCGGTGACGACGCTGCCGACGCGCACCACGCGGCCGGCCCGAGCGAGAGCCTGGTCCAGCCGAAGGTCCTCCGCGAGCTCGCCGGCCTCGCGCTGCAGCCGGTCCTGGCGGGCGAGCAGCTCCGCGTCGGCACCGGCGGTCATCTCGTACCGGCGAGGTCCTCGGGCACGTTCACGTTTCCGAGCAGCGCCTCGTCGCACTCGACGACGCGCGTCCGGAGCTCGCGCAGCGCGGCCCGGAGCGTGAGCTCGCCGGCCGCCACTCGCCGCTCGAGCACCGGCAACGCCGAACGGCGGTAGGCACCGGGCAGCGGGCCCGTCTGCGGCACCGCGGCGTCGTAGCCCGCTGCCCCCTCCGCCAGTCCGAGCAGGAGCTCTCGGGTCAGCCAGGGCATGTCCGTCGGAACGACGACGCAGAGGTCGTGCGCGGCGAGCCGCAGCCCGGCCGTCACTCCGACGATCGCGGCGCGGGTTTCGCTCCCGTCGTCGTGGACCGGAAACGGCAGCGGCGGCGCATCGGCCTGCTTCCCCATCACGAGCACCTCGTTGCAAACCGCGGACAGGAGTCGATGGGCCCGCTCGGCCAGGGTCTCCGAGCCGAAACGCGCGAGCGCCTTGGGGGACCCGAAGCGCCGGCTTGCGCCGCCGACCAGCAGGACGCCCGTCAGGCCAGGCCGACCGCGTACCACGCGCGCGCGCCGAGCCGGAAGGGTCCCGTCGGCGATCCGAGCCGCTGCTCGAACTCCGCCCGGAGCGCCCGGCGCCCCTGCGCGTCGAGCGAGGCGACGTAAGCGCCGGCCGGCCCGACTCCGCTCGCGAAAGGCTCCCAGAGGTCGCCGAAGCTCTCGTACCCGGCCGAAACGAGGAGTTCGCCCTCCTCGACGTCCGCGAGACCGACCCGTCGAAAGAGGTCCGCCAGCTCGCCCTCCTCGTCGAACGCCATCGCCGTGCGTTCGTCAAGGTCCGCGACCAGCTCGGGCTCCAGCTCCGCAGCAGCCTCCCAGAAGGCGCGAAGCATCGTCATCTCGCCCGGGTAGTCCCAGACGCACGCCGCGACGGCTCCGCCGGCGCGCGTCACCCTGCGCATCTCGCCTACGCCCGCATCCGGATCGGACATGAAGTTGACGACGAGCTGGGCGAGCACCGCATCGAACTCGCCGTCCTCGAACGGGAGCTCCTCCGCTGCGGCGAGGCGAGCGTCGATGCCCGGCAGGCGTTCCCTCAGGGTGGCGTGGAAGGGCTCGGAAGGATCAACCGCGGCGACGTTCTCGGCCCCTGTCAACTCGACCAGCACAGCCGTCAGGGCACCCGGCCCACTGCCCACGTCGAGGACGCGCTGGCCGGGATGCACTCCTGCGGCCCGGGCGAGAGCCAGGCCGAGGTCCGCTCCGTAGCGGCCGACGTAACGGTCGTATGCCTCTGCGGCGACCGCGAAGGTCATGCGATCCGCTGCGGCTCCGAGTACACGTTGATCCGCCCGTCGCGAACGAAGCCGCAGAGCGTAATCCCACGGTCGCGCGCCAGCTCGACAGCAAGCGTCGAGGGAGCTCCGACCGCCACCATGACGGGACAGCCGGCGACCGCGGCCTTCTGGACGAGCTCGAAGGACAGCCGCCCGCTGACGCAGAGGACCTCATGGGAGAGCGGCAACTTTCCTCTGACGAAAGCCCAGCCGATCACCTTGTCCATCGCGTTGTGCCGCCCGACGTCCTCGCGGACGCAGAGGAGCGTGCCCTCGCGGTCGAAGAGCCCGGTCGCATGCAGCCCGCCGGTCGCCGCGAACGCCGGCTGCGCCTCCCGCAGCCGCTCGGGGAGCTCGCCGACGAGCCCGGCGGGAAGGGTTAGGTCGCTCTCGACGGCAGGCGCTTCGACCGCGACGGCTTCGAGGGCGCCCTTGCCGCACACCCCGCACGAGGACGACGTGTAGAAGTGTCGGCTCAACCGCTCGGGATCGAAGCCTTCGGCGCCCACCTCGACGGTGTTGGCGGCCAGATCGTCCGGAAAGGACACGTCCAGGGGTCTGACCCCCTCCGAGACGAGGAAGCCGAGCGCGAGTTCGTCGTCGTGACCGGGAGTGCGCATGGTGACGGCGACCGGCCGGCCGTTCACGCGAATCTCGAGCGGCTCCTCGACGGCCAGCTCGTCCGGCTCCGTTCCGCCCCCCGGAAGCCGCACCACCTCGGCGCGGGCAGCCGAATACGGCGGAATCGCGTTCACTATGATCGAACCATAGACGTCCTGAGGCTCACCGAGCTCCTGCCCGAGCTGCCGCGGGAGCGCACGAAACTGCTGGACAACCTCGGGCGGGTGCGCCGGGAGGTGGGGCCGATCACCCCGGAGCTCTCGGACGCGCTCGCCGACCACATGAACATCCGCCGCGGCGAGGTGCACGAGGTCGTCTCCTTCTACGGCTTCCTGAAGGTGCCGACGGAGGCCGTGCGCGTCTGCATCGGGCCGGTCTGCGACTGTTTGGGCGCCAGGGAGCTCCTCGCGCGCGAGCAGGAGCACGCCAACGGCGTGCCGGTGCTGGGCGTCGAGTGCCTCGGCCACTGCGACCTCGCGCCCGTGCTGCTGCGCGGCGACACCGTGGAGCCGGAGGTCGTGCACCGGACGAACGACGGGGCCTCGCTCGGCCTGGCACAGAGGGACGAGACGCTCGCCGACTACGAGGCGCGCGGCGGCTACGAGGTGCTCCGCACGCTCCCGTCGAACGAGCGCGTCGTCGAGGAGCTGAAGGCCTCCGGCCTCGCCGGATACGGCGGCGCCGGCTTCCCCACGGGCGTCAAGTGGGAGGCCGTTGCGAGGGAGCCCGGACCGCGCTACGTGATCGTGAACGCGGACGAGGGCGAGCCCGGGACGATCAAGGACCGCTACGTGATGGAGCTGCGGCCCCACCTGATGCTCGAGGGAATGCTGATCGCGATGCGCTTCGCCGAAGCGTCCGAAGGCTTCATCTACCTCCGGGAGGAGTACGCGACCGCAGGGGCCCGGCTGCAGCGCGCGCTCGAGGAGCTCCGCGAGGCGGGCGCTCTCGACGGGCTCGAGGTCGAGCTCGTCGTGGGCGCGGGCGCGTACATCTGCGGCGAGGAGACGGCAATGCTCGAGTCCATGGAGGGCCGCCGTGGCATGCCGCGCCTGAAGCCGCCCTTCCCGAGCGAGGTCGGTTACCTCGGCCGCCCCACGCTCATCAACAACGTCGAGACGCTGGCGCACATCCCGGCCATCCTTCGGAACGGCGGAGCGGCCTGGCCGCGCGTTCGCCTGTGGTCGCTGTCCGGCACCGTGCGCGAGCCCGGATGCTACGAGGCGCCGCTCGACGCCACGCTCCGGCAGCTGATCGACGAGTACGCAGGCGGCGCTACCGCGGAGATCGGCGCGCTCGTCCCGGGGGGCGCCGCGAGCGGCATCCTCCCCCCGGAGGCCCTCGACGTGCCGCTGACCCGGGACGACCTGCGCGAGTGGGGCGTCGGCGCCGGCTCCGCGGGCGTGCAGGTCTTCCCCAAGGACTACTCGCCTCTCCGCCTCCTCGCCGAGACGATGCGCTTCTTCGCCGAGGAGTCGTGCCAGAAGTGCACGCCCTGCCGCATCGGGAACCGCGCCATGCACCACCTCCTCCACGAGCTCGGGCAAGGCGAGGTGGCCATGTCCCGCGCGCAGATCGAGGAATGGCTCGACGCGATGGCGGCCACGTCCATCTGCGGCCTGGGCCAGGGCGCGCCCTTCCCCATGCGAGCCGCCTTCCGCTACTGGCCCGAGGTTTTCGCGCCGCTCGGCGAGCCGTCCCCGGCGGCGTGAGCGTCGCTCGCCTGCGGCTCGCTCCCGTGGGGGAAACCAGGTTTCCCCCACGAGCCCCCTTCTTTGATGCAGTGGGGGAACCTCCCGGTTCCCCCACACCCCCTCCACACGCTCATGGGCCAAAGGTTGGCCCGTGAGCGCCGAGGCGCTCGACCGCGCCGACCCGCTCGCCGGTTTCCGGGACGAGTTCGTCTTCGAGGAGGGCGGCCCGCTCTACGTGGACGGTAACTCGCTCGGCCGCCTGCCGGCGAGGACGCAGGAGCGGCTGGGGGCCGTCGTGGACGAGTGGGCGACTGCGCTCGTCCGCGGCTGGCACGAGTGGATCGAGCTCCCCGCGAGCGTCGGCGACCTCCTGGCCGAGAGCGTTCTCGGCGCCCGGCCGGGCGAGGTGATCGTCACGGACTCCGTGACCGTCAACCTCTACAAGCTGGCCCGGGCCACGCTCTCCGCGCGGGCTGGGAAGAGCGCCGTCGTGACCGACGCCGACAACTTCCCCACCGACCGCTACGTACTCCAGGGCCTGGCCGAGGACCTCCGCCTCATCGAGGCGGACCCCGTCGAGGGGCCGACGGCAGCCGACGTCGAGGAGGCTTGCGCGGATGGTGACGTCGCGCTGGTCGTGCTCTCGCACGTCGCATACCGCTCCGGGGCGCTCGCCGACCTGTCGGCCATCACGAAGGCCGCCCACGCCGGCGGCGCGCTCGTCCTCTGGGACCTCAGCCACTCCGCCGGCGCGGTAGAGGTGGGGCTCGAGGAGCACGGTGTCGACCTGGCCGTGGGCTGCACCTACAAGTACCTGAACGCCGGGCCCGGAGCGCCCGCGTTCCTCTACGTCCGCTCGCCGCTGCAGGAGGAGCTGCGCACGCCCATTCAGGGCTGGTTCGGGCAGCGCGACCAGTTCGCGATGGGCCGCGACTACGCGCCGGCCGAGGGCGTCGCCCGCTTCCTCGCCGGGACCCCGCAGGTGTTCGGCCTCGTGGCCGTCCAGGCCGGAGCCGAGCTCGTCGCGGAGGCCGGGGTCGAAGCGATCGCCGCCAAGGGCCGCGCGCTCACCGCGTACGCGGTCGAGCTCCAGGACGACGTGCTGGCGCCGTTGGGGGTCGAGCTCGGCACGCCGCGCGACCCGGCGCGCCGCGGCGCGCACGTTTCCCTCCGCCACCCGGACGCCTGGCGGATCTGCCGGGCACTCATCGAGCGCGCCGGCGTCGTCCCCGACTTCCGCGGACCGGACAGCGTCCGCTTCGGCTTCCCGCCGCTCTACACGCGCTTCGCCGACGTCCTCGAGGCGGTCGAACGCCTGCGCCGCGTCCTCGAGCGCGGCGAGCACCTCGAAGTCGACCCTGCGCTCACGCGTGTGACATGAGCGAGGGCGGCGTTACGATACGCCACGTGGGTCGTGTAGTCGAGTTCACGCTTGACGGCCAGTCCGTCAGCGCGCCGGTGGGCGAGCTCCTCGTGCACGCGGCCGCGCGCCACGGCGTCTTCATCCCCACCCTCTGCCACGACGACAAGCTGGCTCCCTACGGCGGCTGCCGCATGTGTGTCGTCGGCGTCGAGGGCTCGCCTCGACCGCTCCCCGCCTGCGCCACTCGGGTCGCCGAGGGGATGGTGGTCTCCACGAACTCCGCGGTGCCGCAGTACCAGAAGACGCTCACGGAGATGCTCCTCGCCGAGCACCTGAACCCGGACCCGGGCGGGCGCCCGAACGAGCTCGTCGACCTCGCCGAGGAGCTCGGCGCGGAGGCGCCCTTCATCCTCCCCGACGCGAAGCGGGAGCCGTACGACGACCGCAACCAGCTTCATGGGCTACGACCCGGACGCGTGCATTCTCTGCAACCGGTGCGTGCGCTACACGCAGGAGGTCATGCAGTGCTCAGCGCTCTCGCTCGAGGGCCGTGGGCCCTCACGCGCGGATCGTGCCGACGCACGGCTACTCCTGGCTGGACACGGAGTGCGAGCTCTGCGGCGGCTGCCTCTCCGCCTGCCCTACGGGCGCCATCTACGAGAAGTTCGAGGAGGGCACCGAGCGGCCCGAGCGCGGGCTCGAGAAGGTGAAGACGACCTGCACGTTCTGCGGTGTCGGCTGCCAGCTCGACCTGAACGTCGACCCGGAGACGAAGCGCATCGTCAAGGTCACCTCCGAGCCGCACTACGTCTCGAATGAGGGGAACCTCTGCGTCAAGGGGCGCTTCGCCTTCAACTTCGTGCACCACCCGGACCGGCTGACCGAGCCGCTCGTCCGCGGCGAGGACGGCGAGCTCCACGCGACTACGTGGGAGCACGCGCTACGCAGGTGGCCGCGGAAGGCCTCCTCCGGGTGAAGGAGGAGCACGGCCCGCAGACGATCGGCTTCCTCTCCTCCGCGCGGCTGACCATGGAGGAGAACTTCCTCATCCAGAAGCTCGCGCGGACGGCGATCGGGACGAACTCCGTCCACTCCTGCGAAGCCACCTGACACGCTCCGACCCTCTACGGCCTGGTCAGGTCGTTAGGCAGAGGAGCAACCACCAACTCGATCCCCGAGATCGAGAACGCCCGCTTCATCCTCGTCATCGGCTCGAACACGACCGAGGCCCACCCGGTGCTCGCGCTCCGCATGAAGAAGGCGGTGCGCAAGGGGGCGACGCTCGTCGTCGCCGACCCGCGCAAGATCTGGCTGACGAAGCTCGCCAAGCGCCACCTCCAGCTCCGCCCGGGCTCGGACGTCTGGCTCGTGAACGCGATCATGCACGTCATCCTCCGCGAGGGCCTCCAGAACGACGACTACATCGCCGAGTTCACGGAGGACTTCGACGCCGTCCGCGAGGTCGTCGCCCGCTACACGCCCGAGGAGGCGGAGAAGGTCACGGGCGTCCCGGCCGCGGACATCGTCGCCACGGCGCGCGAGTACGCGACCGAGCGGCACGCGGCCATCTTCTACACGCTCGGGATCACCGAGCACGCCTGCGCCGTCGACAACATCTGGTCGCTCTCCAACCTCGTGCTCATGACGGGGCACCTCGGCTACGAGTCCACCGGGCCTGAACGCGCTCCGCGGCCAGAACAACGTCCAGGGCCTGAACGACGCTGGGGCGAACCCCGCCTACCTGCCCGGCTACCAGCCGGTCGACGATCCCGAGATCTAGCGGGAAGTTCTCGGAGGCGTGGGGCGTCGAGGTGCCGACGACGCCCGGCTACCGGCTCGACCAGATCATGTCCGGCCTCCACGACGGGCGCATCCGCGCCCTCTACCTGATCGGCGAGAACCCGGTGCAGACCGAGCCGAACGCCCACCACGTCGAGGAGGGGATGGAGAAGCTCGACTTCGTCGTCGCCCAGGATCTCTTCCTCAACGACTCCAACCGCAAGTTCGCCGACGTCATCTTCCCCGCCTCGAGCTTCGCCGAGAAGGAGGGCACGTTCACGAACACCGAGCGGCGCGTGAACCGCGTGCGCAAGGCCGTTCCCTGCCCCGGGAACGCGCGGGAGGACCTGCGCATCGTCGTCGACATGGCCAAGGCGCTCGGCGCCGACTGGCCCGAGTACGCGACGGCCGAGGACGCCTGGGACGAGTTCGCCGACCTCGCCCCGCTCTGGTCGGGGATCCGCTACGACCGCATCGAGGAGGTCGGGCTCCAGTGGCCGTGCCCCGACCGCGACCACCCGGGGTCTCCCTATCTGCACGCGCCGCACCCGGCGCGGGCCGGCGGGAAAGGGAAGTTCTACCCGGTCGAGTACCAGCCGCCCATCGAGCAGCCCGACTCCGAGTACCCGTTCGTGCTCTCCACCGGGCGGACGCTCTACCACTACAACTCGGCCACGATGACCATGCGCGAGGAAGGGGTGACGCAGAAGCAGGAGGAGCCGTTCGTCGAGATGCACCCCGAGGACGCGCAGGCGCTCGGCATCGAGGACGGCGACTGGGTGCGCCTCGTGTCTCGCCGGCGGCGAGCTCGAGGCACGCGCCAAGCTCGGCGACCGCGTCTACCCGGGCCTCGTGTGGATGGCGCTCCACTTCGCGCAGGCGAAGGTGAACTGGCTCACGCACGACGTCGGCGACCCCCTCATCGGCACGCCCGAGTACAAGACGAGCGCCGTGCGCGTCGAGCCGCTCGGCGGCACGCTGCGGCCGGCAGCGCGTTAGGCGTGAAACGGGAACGAGGTTCGCCGCAGAAGTTCTGGCACGAACCTGATACACATCGATGTGTATAAGGCGGCTATGCTGAGCGCATGGGTCGCACGAACGTGGTCGTCGACGACGCTGTAGTGGAGCGCGTCATGCGCCTCTACGGGCTGAAGACCAAGCGCGAGGCAATCGACTACGCGCTCCGGAAAGTCGCGGGGCTGCCCGACGCGTACAAGAAAATTCTGGAGCTCGAGGGCACGGGCTGGGAAGGCGACCTCGAAGAGATGCGCGCGAGCCGAATCAGAGACTGGTGATCGTCGTTGACAGCTCAGCGTGGATCGAGTGGCTTCGACGAACTGGAAGTCGCGTACACACCGCGCTTGGCCGGCTCGTCGTCGGCGGTGCGGCCCTGGTTGTTACCGAGGTCGTCGCAATGGAGCTCCTCGCGGGCGCACGAGATGCGAGAGAGGAGCAGCGACTACGTGAGGGGCCTCTCGCGCTTCCGATTCTCCCGCTGGAAGGGCTAGGGGATTACGAGGCGGCTGCAGATCTCTACCGGGCCTGCCGTCGCGAGGGTGAAACGGTCCGCACGCTCACGGACTGCCTCGTCGCAGTGCCGACGATCGCCGCCGAACGCAAGCCTAATCCAGGCCGACGCCGACTTCGAGATCCTGGCCCGGCACACACGGCTTCGCCTGCATCCGCTGGAGGACTGATTCCGCGCTCGGCGCGCGCTGGGCGGTAGGCGCGGTAAACGCTGGCCGTTTCCGCTGGCGATTCGTCCAGGGTCCTCATTCCACCTGAACGCAGTCCCGCGCCCCTCGGCTCCGTCGTCGGTCATGGTCGTCTCGGCGTCCGTCGCGTGATACGGTCCGTAGTGCTTTCTGGCTTAGATTCCTCGCCCGCCAGGCGAGCGCGGTACGACGTGTTCGGTTGTAGGTCGGCTCGGTCAGGAGCATTCAAATCGAAGGAGGCCGAATGGCCACCACCAGTCCTGAGTCCGCGACCCTGAGCAACGCGGGTCGCACAACGAGCGTCCTTGCCCACTTCAAGGCCGCGCCTGCTGTGACTAGTGAGCAGTACGACGAGAGCGTCCGCCGCCTTGAGGCGTTGGATGAGTGGCCGCCAGAAGGACTCGCCTACCACGTCGCCTTCCGTTCGGCGGGTAACTTCCGAGTCAGCGAGATCTGGGACTCGCGTGAGCAGTTCGATGCTTTCGGTAAGCGTCTGATGCCGGTGCTGACTGACGTTGGGATCGAGCTTTCGGGCGAGCCCGAGATCCTTGAGATCCACAACATCGTCAAGCGCTAAGACGAATCGCCCAGCGAGCAAGGGTCGGACTGGCCGAGCGGAAACGGAGCAGCGGGAACGCCCGTTTGCCTCGGGGACAGTCCGGCCCTTGATTCACGCGCAAATTCGCCTGGGCGGCGGAAGCAGCCGTAGGGCGGATCCCTGAGTGGGGCACAAGCGATGCCCATTTGCAGGGCTTTTGCTCTGCGAGCGGCCCCTCTCTTATTCGCTTACCATTCGTTTCCATAGGCGCGCCAGCCTCGCAGACCGGCGACAGCCGGGTGCTTCATGCCGTCATCTCGACGGTCGGGTCGTCGCTCGACCTGGCTGAGGTGCTGGACGCCGTCGTCCGCCTCCTCTCCGAGGCGAGCGCCGTCCACGCCTGCTTCGTGTACCTCGTGGAGGACGACGGCGAGCGGCTCGTGCTCAAGGCCGCCTCCGCGCCTTACACCCACTTCGTCGACGAGATCGTCCTCGAGCGGGGCGAGGGGCTCGCCTGGTGGGCGGCGGAGCGGAAGGAGCCCGCCTTCACGCAGGACGCTGTGGACGACCCGCGCAACAAGTTCGTGCCCGAGCTCGAGGAGGAGCGCTTCCAGTCCCTCCTGTCCGTGCCGATCGTGGGCAAGGACGGGACCGTCATCGGCGTCATCACGTTGCACACGGAGGCGCCGCGGGAGTTCACGGAGCCCGAGGTCGACTTCCTGGTGTCGAGCGCCTCGCTGGTCGCGGGGGCAATCGAGAACGCGCGGCTCTACGAAGAGATGCGCCGGCGCGTTGCCGAGCTCGAGCACCTCACCGAGCTCGGCGAGTCGCTGGCCCGCGCTCAGACCCTCGAGCAGCTGCTCCCCGCCGTTACCGAGCGCGGGCGGCAGGCTTCTCGTGGCGACGTCCTGCCACCTGTACCTTCTCGACCACGGAACCGAGGAGCTCCAGCTGCGTTCCTCGGCACCGCGCCTCGCTGAAGCGCGGCCGGTGATCGACCTCGCGAGCCTGGGACCGGAGCTCGCGCGGAGCAAGCGGTCCGCCTCGGTCGCCGTCCCCCTCGTCGCCGACGACGAGCTCCTCGGCCTGCTCGTGGCCGAGGGAACCTCCGAGGTCGACCTGGCACGCGCAGTCGCGAACCAGACTGCGGTCGCGCTGAAGAAGATCGAGCTGATCGAGCGCCTGACCGAGAAGAATCTGATCAAGGACTTCTTCGAGCAGCTCGCCGGCGGGGCCGTTCTCGGTGATTTCGAAGGGCGCGCCGCCCGCCTCGGCTGCGACCTCGACCGGCGTCACCTCGTCGTCGCGGCCGCGCCCTCCTCGGACGAGCTCGAGCGCAGGCTGGCCGCCGCCGCGCCCGGCTCCCTCTTCGACCGTCGCGAAGACACCCTCCGGGCCCTCCTCCTCGTTCCGCCCAGCGGGCAGGAACGCCTGGCGGAGAAGGTTCGCGAGATCCAGGGAGAGCTGGAGCCGCCGGCCTCGATCGGCATCTCGAATCTCTGCCAGGGGGCCGCGAGCTTCCCGGCCGGGTTCGAGGAGGCGCGCCACGCCCTCCTCGGCACCACCGTGCTCCACGGCAGCCCGGGCGTCATGACCTACGAGGAGCTGGGCCCGTACAAGTATCTCCTGCGCATGCCGTTCGACTCGGGCGTGCGGGACGCCCACCGCGACGCGGTCGCGCGCATCGCCGAGTACGACCGCCAGCGCCAGACGGCGCTCCTGCGCACGCTGGAGGAGTTCCTGCGCCGCCACGGCAACATCAGCGCGACCGCCGAGGCCCTCTACGTGCATCCGAACACGCTCCGCCAGCGCCTGCGCCGCATCGGTGAGCTCTCCGGGCTCGACCTGCGTAAGGACGACTGGCTCATGGTCGAGATCGCCGTGAAGATGGTCAAGCTGCAAGATGCCCTCGGCCCGTCCCAAACCCTGGGGTCCACGGACATACCGAGGCCGCAGGGCTTGTAGACCTCGTCCATCGGCGCAGCGGCGGCGGGCGGATAGGCTCAAATCGGTCCGACGAAGGAGGAGCCGCATGGCCACTCGTGAAGCTTCCGCGCCCACGGTCGAGGACATCCGCGAGGAGTCCAAGCGGCGTGGGATCGACTTCTACTTCGCCCAGTTCGTCGACATGTACGCCAGGCCGAGCGCGAAGCTCGTCCCGGCCGCCAACCTTGACGACCTGGTGAGCGACGGGGCAGGGTTCGCCGGCTTTGCGGCCGGCGAGCTCGGCCAGGAGCCGAGCGACCCCGACATCGCGGCCATGCCCGACCTGCGGAGCTTCACACCCGTCCCCTGGGAGCCGACGGTGGCTCGCTTCGCCTGCGACATCCACGTCGACGGCGAGGAGTGGTCCTTCGACCCGCGCACGATCCTCCGCCGCCAGCTCGAGAAGGCGCGCCAGAAGGGCTTCGACTTCAGGATCGGGCTCGAGCTCGAGTACTTCCTCGTCCGCAGACGGGAGGACGGTTCGATCGAGGTCGCCGACTCCTACGACACGCTCGAAAAGCCCTGCTACGACCTCAGCGGGCTCACCCGGCACTACGACTTCCTGACGACTGTCTCCCGCTACGTGAACGACCTGGGGTGGGGAAACTATGCGAACGACCACGAGGACGCGAACGGGCAGTTCGAGCAGAACTTCACCTACGCGGACGCCCTGACGAGCTGCGACCGGGCCATCTTCTTCCGCTACATGGTGCATACGCTGGCGGAGAAGCAGGGCATGATCGCCACCTTCATGCCGAAGCCCTTCACCCACCTGACGGGCAACGGCTGCCACTTCCACATGTCCCTCTGGGACGACGACACGAACCTCTTCCTGGACGAGAACGACCCGCGCGGCCTCGGCCTCTCGGAGACCGCCTACCACTTCATCGGAGGGCTCAAGAAGCACGCGCGCGCGTACAGCGCCGTCACGGCGCCAGTCGTGAACTCCTACAAGCGCCTGAAGGTGGGGACGACCGCGAGCGGCGCGACCTGGTCGCCGGTGTGGATCTCGTACGGCTACAACAACCGCACGCAGATGCTGCGGATCCCCGGTCCGGGACGCGTCGAGGACCGCACCATCGACGGCGCCTGCAACCCGTATCTCGCGGCCACGGTCATCCTGGCCGCCGGGCTGGACGGGATCGACAACGGCATCGACCCGGGCGAGCCCAACGCGGACAACCTCTACGCCGTCGCCCCCGAAGAGTGCATCGCGCGCGGCCTCGAGGCCCTGCCCGCCAACCTGCTCGACGCAACCGAGGAGCTGGAGCGGGACGAGGTCGTCCGCGAGGTCCCTCGGGCACGGGCGGGACGAGGACTACGCCGACTACTACATCCGCGTCAAGCGGGACGAGTGGAGCCGCTACCACGAGCAGGTGACGCCGTGGGAGCTCGATGAGTACCTGACACGCTTCTAGTGTTCAAAACATACACATGGCCGAGGACAAGATCGGCCGAAAAAGCGGTGTTTCACTACTTACCCACGTGTAGCTTTTGGACATATGTGCGGGATCGTCGGGCTGTTCGCGAAGTCGACTGAGATCGAGGACTCCCTCGGGGAGCACCTGGCGGCCATGCTCGCCCAGATGGGCGACCGGGGACCGGACAGCGCCGGGGTTGCGGTCTACCGCGATCCGGCGCCGCCCGGCTCCAGCAAGCTGACCCTCTTTTCCGCGGACGCGCTCCAGGACTGGGACGCCCTCTGCGCCGAGCTCGCGAACGCCTTCGGCGGCACGCCCGAGGCGAGCGTCCGCGCGAGCCACGCGCTAGTGCGAGTCGAAGCCGAAGCGGCGGAGGCCGAGGCGTGGGTTCGCGGCACCCACCCCGAGCTGCGCGTGATGAGCGCCGGGCGGGTGATCGAGATCTACAAGGAGACCGGCCGGCCGGAGCAGTTCATCCGGCAGTTCGGGCTGACCGACCTCGAGGGCACCCACGCGCTCGGCCACACGCGGATGGCGACCGAGAGCCGGGTGACGACCGAGGGCTCGCATCCCTTCTCGACCGGGCTCGATCTCTGCCTCGTGCACAACGGCTCGCTCTCGAACCACAACCGGCTGCGCGCGCTGCTGCGCCGCGAGGGGATCGAGTTCCAGACTGAGAACGACACCGAGGTCGCGGCCGGCTACCTCGCGTGGCGGCTGCACGAGGGCGCGTCGCTCGAGCAGGCGCTCGAGGGCTGCCTCACGGACCTCGACGGCTTCTACACGTTCCTCGTGGGGACTGTGGAAGGCTTCGCGGTGCTCCGTGACCCGATCGCGTGCAAGCCCGCAGTGCTCGCGGAGGCCGACGACTGGGTCGCGATGGCCTCCGAGTGGCGGGCGATCGCCGTCCTTCCCGGCGCCGCCGAAGCGCGCGCCTGGGAGCCCGTCCCCGGAGTCGTCTACGCGTGGGAGCGGGCGAAGGTTTGACGACCCCCGAGGCGGCCGAGGCCACCGCGGTCGAGGTCGTCGATCTCGGCGGCACGCCCCTGCGCGAGCTCAACCAGCGCCTTCACGACCTCGCCGGCGACGCATCAGGGCCGCGCCGCTGGCGGGTGCTCAACCCGAACGGCGCGCACGCGGTCGCCTGCGGCCTCGACACGGAGGTCGAGGTGGAGATCGAGGGCCACGTCGGCTACTACTGCGCCGGCATGAACAAGCTCGCGACCGTGCGCGTCCAGGGGAACGCCAGCACAGGGGTCGGCGAGAACATGATGTCGGGCACGGTGGTCGTCGAAGGCAACGCCAGCCAGTCCGCCGGCGCCACCGGGCACGGCGGGCTACTCGTCGTCCACGGGGACGCGGCCGCGCGGTGCGGGATCTCGATGAAGGGAGTCGACATCGTCGTGCGCGGCTCCGTCGGGCACCTGAGCGCGTTCATGGCGCAGACGGGAAGGCTTGTCGTCTGCGGTGACGCCGGCGAAGCGCTCGGCGACTCGATCTACGAGGCGCGCCTCTACGTCGCGGGCGCCGTTGCCGGCCTCGGCGCCGACTGCGTCGAGAAGGAGGTCCGGGAAGAGCACGACGCCGAGCTTCGCGACCTGCTCGCACAGGCCGGGATCGACGACGTCGGTCCGGCCGCCTTCCGCCGCTACGGCTCAGCGCGCGAGCTCTACAACTTCAAGGTCGACAACGCAGGGGCGTACTGATGGCCGGTCGGACGCGAGCTTCCCTGGGGCCTGCGCGAGTCGTACCTCTTCGACCGCACCGTCATCGCGGAGATCCAGCGCGCCGCGCGCGAGGGCATCTACGACATCCGCGGCTTCGGCGCGAAGCGGCGCCTCCCCCACTTCGACGACCTGCTGTTCCTCGGAGCGAGCGTCTCGCGCTACCCGCTCGAGGGCTACAGGGAGCGCTGCGACACGGACGTCACCCTCGGAACGCGCTTCGCCCGCAAGCCGCTCGAGCTGAAGATTCCCGTCACCATCGCCGGCATGAGCTTCGGCGCGCTCTCGGCGCCGGCCAAGGAGGCGCTGGGACGCGGCGCGAGCGAGGTCGGCACCTCGACGACGACCGGCGACGGAGGGATGACCGCCGAGGAGCGAGAGCACTCGACGATCCTCGTCTACCAGGTCCTGCCCTCGCGCTACGGCATGAACCCGGACGACCTGCGCAAGGCCGACGCGATCGAGATCGTCGTCGGACAGGGTGCGAAGCCGGGCGGCGGCGGCATGCTCCTCGGCCACAAGATCTCCGACCGGGTCGCGGAGATGCGCGACCTGCCCGAAGGGCATCGACCAGCGGAGCGCCTGCCGCCACCCCGACTGGACGGGCCCGGACGACCTGGAGATCAAGATCGGCGAGCTGCGCGAGATCACCGACTGGGAGAAGCCGGTCTTCGTGAAGATCGGCGCGACGCGGACGTACTACGACGTCCAGCTCGCGGTGAAGGCCGGCGCCGACGTGATCGTCCTCGACGGGATGCAGGGCGGGACGGCCGCCACCCAGGACGTGTTCATCGAGCACGTCGGCATCCCCACGCTGCCGGCCGTCCGCCTCGCGGTCGACGCGCTGCAGGAGCTCGGCATGCACCGGCAGGTGCAGCTCGTCGTCTCCGGCGGGATCCGCACCGGCGCGGACGTCGCCAAGGCGCTCGCCCTCGGCGCCGACGCCGCCTCGATCGGGACGGCAGCGCTGATCGCCATGGGCGACAACAGCCCGGAGCACGACGAGGAGTACCGGAAGATCGGCAGCGCGGCCGGGTACTACGACGACTGGCAGGCGGGCCGCGACCCGGCCGGCATCTCGACCCAGGAGGACGAGCTCGCCGCCCGCTTCGACCCCGTCGCTCGGCGGGCGGCGGCATCGCGAACTACCTGCGCGTGCTCACGCTGGAGACGCAGACGCTCGCCCGCGCCTGCGGCAAGTCGCACGTCCACAACCTCGAGCCGGAGGACCTCGTCGCGCTGACGGTGGAGGCCGCCGCGATGGCGCGGGTGCCGCTCGCGGGCACGGACTGGATCCCGGGGCAGAACGGGCCCGCCGACTAGAGACCGGCCGGCGTCGAGCGGCGCGGATCCGCTTGACAATCGGCCCCGTCGGCCGTAGAAATCTTTGATCAAAGATCAAGACATGGCCGTCCAGGAATCCACCCCCCTCCTCATCTCCTCCGTCGAGGAAGGGGTCTACCAGCGAGCTCCGGCGCGAGATCGGGCTGCTCGAGCTCCCGCCGGGGCGGCGGCTGCTGCTGGAGGAGCTGGCCGGCCGCTTCCAGGTCAGCCTCACTCCGGTGCGCCACGCCCTCCGGCGACTCGAGAGCGAAGGCCTCGTCGTCAGCCGCCCCCGGCGGGGATCGCGCGTCGCGCCCCTCTCCGTGGAGGAGCTGGAGGAGATCCAGGCGCTTCGGCTCGGGCTGGAGACCTATCTTGCCCGCCGGGGCGCCGAGCTCTGCACCGACGGCGCGCTCGCCGAGATGACCTCCGCCCGCGACGAGATGGAACGCTGCTTCCGCGCCGGCGACCTGGGCGCGTACATCGGCTCCTTCTGGTCGCTCCGTGACGCCTGCTACGGCTGCGCGGACCGTCCGCGCCTCCTGCGGACGCTCCAGGACCTGCGGATCCGCGTCGAGCGATACGTGCTCTACCTGTGCCGGGATCCCGAGGCGTTCGCGAACCTTCGGCGCGGTCCCGACACGCTGCTGGAGGCGTGCCGGGCGCGCGACGGCGAGGCCGCGGAAGCCGCGACGCGTGCCGCGCTCCTCTGGGTGCTGGACGAGCTCCAGCGCATGCTGGAAGATGCGGACGACTCCACGCTCGGAGCGCGAGGCTGATGTCGTTCCTGCTTACCTGCCCCAACTGCGGGCCGCGCGACGTCGGCGAGTTCACGTGCACGGGCGAGGTGACGGTCCGGCCGCGGAGCTCTCCCTCCCTGCGCGAGCTGACCTCCTATCTCTACTTCCGGCGGAATGTCGCGGGCGTTCAGCGGGAGTGGTGGTGCCACCGCCTCGGCTGCGAGCAGTGGTTCCAGGCCGAGCGCGACACGCGGACGAACGACGTCCTGCGGACGTGGGTGGCGGAGGCCGAATGAGACTCCCGCCCCAGCCCGGCGAGCCGCTCCAGCGCGATCGCAGCGTGACGTTTCAGTTCGAGGGAAAGCCCGTGACGGGATTCCTCGGAGACTCGATCGGCTCGGCCCTCTTCGGCGCCGGCCAGCGTGTCTTCTCGCGCAGCTTCAAGTACCACCGCCCGCGAGGGCTTCTCTGCTGCCGCGGCCAGTGCCCCAACTGCATGATGACCGTGGACGGGGTGCCCAACGTCCGCGTCTGCGTCGAGCCGGTCCGCGAGGGCGCCCGCGTGGAGCCGCAGAACGTCTGGGGATCGCTCAGGCGCGACCTCCTAGCCGCAACGGACAAGGTCGGGGGGCCCTTCACGCCCGTGGGCTTCTACTACCGGACGATGATTCGCCCGCGGCGGGCCTGGCCGCTCTACGAGAAGTTCCTGAGGAGCGTCGCCGGGCTCGGGAAGGTGGACAAGCACGGGAAGCGCTCGGCGCGCTTCGACACCGAGCACCGCCGCGCGGAGGTGCTCGTGATCGGCGGAGGCCGCAGCGGCCTGGAGGCGGCGGAAAGGTACGCAGACGAGGGCAGGCATGTCGTCGTGGTCGAGTCGGATCCCCTCGCCTCGAGAGCGGCGAGGGCGGATTCGAGGCGATTCAGGGAACGGCGCTCGGGATCTACGAGGGGAACCTCGTGCCCGTCGACGCCGGCAGTGTCCTGTACCGCTATCGCGCCGAGCGGGTCGTGGTCGCGGCCGGCGCGCTCGAGCAGCCGCTCCTCTTCCCCGGGAACGACCTCGTGGGCGTCATGCTTCCGGAGGCGGTCCGCCGGCTCGTCGGGCGCTGGTCGTTGAAGCCGGGCGACCGCGCCGTCGTGGTGAGCGCCGACGAGCGCGCGCTGGACGTCGTCCCGCTGCTCGAGGCCAGCCGGCGCCGAGATCGCCGAGGTCGTCGACCTGCGCGCTACGCGCCTGGGGCACATGGCCGCGCGAGGGAAGAAAGGCAGGCTCTCGTCCGTCGAGTTGGACGAGAGGACGGATCGAGTGCGACCTCCTCGTCATGTCAGGCGGGCGCCAGCCTGCGTACTCCCTCCTCGCGCAGGCGGGCGCCCGTATCGGCTACGACGCTTCTCGCGGGATCTTCGTGCCGGAAGACATTCCTCCCGGGGTGGAAGCCGTGGGCGCGGCCGCGGGTGGCGGGATCTCGGCCGCGGTGCCCGCACCCTCCTACAACGGTGCGGCAGACAAGGGGAAGTGCTTCGTCTGCATCTGCGAGGACGTCACGGACAAGGACGTCAAGCGGGCGATCGCGGAGGGCTTCGACTCGATCGAGCTGGCCAAGCGCTACACGACGGTGACGATGGGGCCCTGCCAGGGCAAGCTCTGCCACCTCCCCTCCATGCGGCTCTACGCCCGCGAGAACGAGACCGACGAGGCGACGATCGGAACGACGACCGCGCGGCCGCCGTGGCAGCCCGTGTCGTTCGGTCTGCTCGCCGGCCGGCCGCACGAGCCGGCGGAGCGCACGTCCATCCACCACCGCCACAAGGAGCTGGGCGCGACGATGATGTGGACGGGGACGTGGCGCCGCCCGCACTCGTACGGCGACCCCGCCGGCGAGGCGAAGAACGTCCACGACGCCCTCGGCGTGATCGACGTCTCCACCCTCGGCAAGCTGCTGGTCACCGGGCCCGGAGGCGGCCGCGTTCCTCGAGCGCCTGTACCCGAACCGCTTCGGCGACATGAAGGTCGGCCGCGTGCGCTACGGCGTCCTCGGCACGGATGCGGGGCGGATCATGGACGACGGCACGATCGCCCGGCTCGACGAGGACGAGTACTACGTCACGACGACGTCGACGGGCGCCGGCGCGGTGCTCGAGTGGTTCGAATGGTGGAACGCCGTCTGGGGCATGGACGTCGAGATCGCCAACGTCACCGGCGCGCTCGCGGCCGTCAACGTGGCCGGCCCGCACGCGCGCGAGCTGCTCGGCCGGCTGACCGACCTGGACGTCGGGAACGAGGCGTTCGCCTACCTCGACGCCAAGGCGGCGCACGTCGCCGGCGTGCCGAGCCTCATCCTGCGCATCGGCTTCGTCGGCGAGCTCGGGTACGAGATCCACTTCCCGAGCCCCTTCGGCGAGTACCTCTGGGACACGGTGCTCGAGCGGGGCGCCGACCTCGGCATCCGCCCCTTCGGGCTGGAGCCGCAACGCATCCTCCGCCTCGAGAAGATGCACGTCCTCGTCGGCCAGGACACGGACTCGGAGTCGAACCCGCTCGAGGCGTCGATGCCCTGGATCGTCAAGTTCGACAAGCAGGACTTCGTCGGCAAGTGGTCGCTGGAGCAGGTGCAGGAGCGCGGGTTCCGAGAGCAGCTCGTCGGCTTCGAGATGGCGAACGGCGTCGTCCCGCCCGAAGGCGGCCAGATCGTCGTCGAGCGGCCGGCCCGGCGGCCGAGTCACCAGCGCGCGCTGGAGCGACCAGCTCGGCCGGGCGATCGGGATGGCCTGGGTACCGCCCGAGCTGGCCGAGGAAGACGCCGACATCGCCGTCAAGGTGAACGGCTCGATCGAGCACGGACGCGTGCGCCTGCGGCCCTTCTTCGACCCGGACGGGGAGCACCTCCGCGGGTGAGCGTCGCTCGCCTCCGGCTCGCTCCCGTGGGGGAAACCATGTTTCCCCCACGGACCCCCTTCTTTGATCCAGTGGAGGAACCTCCCGGTTCCCCCACACCCCCTCCACACGCTCACGGGCCGAGGATCGGCCTGTGAGCGACTTCGGCTTCCTCTCCCCCGACCTCGCGACCGGCGAGGCCGTGTGGCGTTCTCCGCTCGAGCGGGCGCTCGCGCATGCGCCGGACGGGATCGAGGACGTCTCGCGCACGGCCGTCCTCGACGTCCGAGGAGACGTGGGGGCGCTCGCCCTCGACGGCGCCGAGACCGTGCGGCTCACCCCGAACCGGGCTCTCGTCTTTTGCGACTGGAACGAGACGGCCTCTCTCCGGGCGCGCCTGCGGGAGCGACGGCTTCTGGGTCGTCGACGTCTCCGCAGGCTACGCCGGGCTGCGCCTCCAGAGCGAGACGGTGCTCCGCCGCGCGACCGACCTCGACCTCGACCGGCTTCCGGCAGTGGGCTCGGTCGCCCATGTCCAGACGCTCGTCCTGCGCGACGACGAGGAGACGTTCCGCCTCTTCTTCCCGCAGGAGTACGGGCACTATCTGGCCGAGGTGCTAGTCGACGCGGCCAGGGGGGTGCCGGCGTGAAGGACATCTTCCGCGTCCGGCGCATGTGGCGGCGGGCGCCCCGAGCTCAAGGACCGGTACGACGTGGTCGTCGTCGGAGGGGGCTCGCACGGGCTCGCGACCGCCTACTACCTGGCGAAGAACCACGGGATCACGGACGTGGCCATTCTGGAGAAGAGCTACATCGGCTCGGGCGCCGCCGGGCGGAACACGACGATCATCCGCGCCAACTACCGCACGCCGGAGGGCGCCGAGTTCTACAAGGAGAGCGTCAAGCTCTATGAAGGGCTCTCCGCCGACCTCGACTTCAACCTCCTGTTCTCCCAGCAGGGGCACCTCACGCTGGCTCACTCGGACCGGGGGATGATCACCTCGACCGAGCGCGCCGAGGTCAATCAGCTCCTCGGCATCGACAGCCGGGTCGTCTATCCCGAGGAGATCGCCCGGCTCTGTCCGGAGATGGATCTCTCGCAGGACGTCACCTGGCCCGTCGTGGGCGCGCTCTACCACCCTCCAGGCGGAATCATTCGACACGACGCCGTCGTCTGGGGCTACGCGCGCGGCGCCGACCGTCAGGGGGTCGAGATCCACCCGTACACCGAGGTCATCGGCGTCGAGCGCTCGAACGGCAGGGTCACGGGCGTCGAGACCACGCGCGGCCGCATTGCCACGGACATGGTCGTGAGCGCGACGGCGGGCTGGTCGACCCTCGTCGCCGACCTCGCGCGCGTGCCCCTTCCCATCACGACCCACATCCTTCAGGCCTTCGTCACGGAACCGGTGAAGCCGTTTCTGGACGTCGTGGTCGTCTCGTCGCAGATGCACGTCTACATCTCGCAGACCGACCGGGGCGAGTTCCTCATCGGGGCCGAGATCGAGCCGTACACGAGCTACTCGAACAAGGGCACGTTTCCGTTCCTCGAGTACTGCGCTCGACACACGCTCGAGCTCTTCCCCCAGCTCGAGCACGTCAAGATCCTGCGGCAGTGGACGGGCCTGTGCGACCTCTCGCCCGACTACAGCCCCATCCTCGGGAAGACGGAGGTCGACGGCTTCCTGGTCTCGACCGGCTGGGGCACCTACGGCTTCAAGGCGGCGCCCATCGTAGGAACCACGCTTGCGGAGCTGGTCGCGACCGGCGAGACTCCCGGCCTGATCGCGCCTTTCGCCTTGGAACGCTTCTACACCGATACCCTCGTCTCGGAGCTCGCGGCCGCCGCGGTGAGCCACTAGAATGACCACGCAGATGCCCTCCAGCCTCGAGATCGCCCAGGAGGCGTCCCTCCGCCCTATAGCCGAGATCGCCGAGGAGCTGGGGCTCGAGCCCGACGAGTACGACCTCTACGGGACGTACAAGGCGAAGGTCGACCTCGGGGTGGTCGAGCGGCTCCGCTCGACGCCTGACGGCAAGCTCGTCTGCGTCACGGCGATCACCCCGACGAAGGCGGGCGAGGGCAAGACGACGACGTCGGTCTCACTGACCCAGGGCCTGGGGCACATCGGCAGGAAGGTGGCGCTCTGCCTGCGCGAGGCCTCGCTCGGCCCCGTGTTCGGCATCAAGGGAGGCGCGGCGGGAGGCGGGTACGCCCAGGTCGTCCCCATGGAGGACCTCAACCTCCACTTCACGGGGGACATCCACGCGATCGGGGCGGCGAACAACCTCCTCGCCGCCATGCTGGAGGCCCATCTCCTGCACGGCAACGCCCTGGGAATCGACCCGCTGACGGTCAGCTGGCGCCGCTGTGTCGACATAAACGACCGCTCCTTGCGCCAGATCGTCCTCGGCCTCGGCGGGCGCACGAACGGCTACCCGCGGGAGACGGGCTACGACATTACGGCCGCCTCCGAGGTGATGGCCATCCTCGCCGTGGCCCGCGACCTTCACGACCTGCGCAAGCGCCTGGGCGCGATCACGGTCGGGTACACCTACGAGGGCGAGCCGGTGACCGCCGAGCAGCTCCGGGCAGCCGGGTCGATGACCGTGCTCCTGAAGGACGCGCTCAAGCCGAACCTCGTGCAGACGCTCGAGGGCCAGGCCGCGTTCGTCCACTGCGGCCCCTTCGCCAACATCGCGCACGGCAACAACTCGCTCGTGGCCGACCTCGTCGCGCTCAAGCTGGGCGACTACGTCGTGACGGAGAGCGGCTTCGGCTCGGACATGGGCATGGAGAAGTTCCTGGACATCGTCTGCCGGATCGGCGGTCTCTCGCCGAGCGCAGTCGTCCTGGTCGCGACGGTGCGCGCGCTCAAGCACCATGGCGGAGACCCCGAGGGCGGCGTCGAGGCGGTGGAGAGGGGCGCGGCCAACCTGCAGCGCCACCTGGGGATCGTGGGCGAGTTCGGGCTCAAAGCGGTCGTCGCCGTCAACCGGTTCCCGACCGACACGGACGAGGAGCTCGAGGTGGTGCGCAAGCTCGCGCTCGAGTACGGAGCGCACGCAGCGGAGCTGAACGACGCCTTCGAGCGCGGCGGCGAAGGCGCGGCCGCCCTCGCGGAGGCGGTCGCGGACGCGGCCGACCAGCCGTCCTCCTTCGACTTCCTCTATCCGCTCGAGGCTTCCATCGAGGAGAAGGTGAAGGCGATCTGCACGCGCGTCTACGGGGCGGACGGCGTCACCTTCCTGCCGGCGGCGCAGGAGAAGATCAAGACCTTCACGGAGAAGGGCTTCGACAAGCTCCCCATCTGCATGGCGAAGACGCACCTCTCGCTCTCGCACGACCCCGGGCTCCTGAACGCGCCGACGGGGTTCACGGTCACGGTTCGCGACATCCGCGCCTACACGGGCTCGGGCTGGCTCGTGCCGCTCCTAGGCGACATGCAGACGATGCCCGGGCTCGGTGTGAAACCTGCGGCGTTCGACGTCGACATCGACGAGAATGGCCGCACCGTTGGACTCTTCTAGGTATTTCGACGAAAGCCTCTCGGGCTTCCTCGACAGCATCGCCGCGGAGACGCCCGTCCCGGGCGGAGGCTCGGTCGCCGCCGTCGTCACGGAGATGGCCGCCGGGCTCGTAGCCATGGTGGGCCGCTTCTCGCGCGAGCACTGGGACGGGGCGGCGGGCGCCGTGGCGCAGGCCGAGTCGCTGCGCAAGCGGGCAAACCCGCTCGCGCAGGAGAACGGGGAGGCCTACGAGATGGTCCTCACGGCGATGCGGATGCCCAAGGACCTGGAGGAGGAGGTTCGCGACAACCTCATCGGGGATGCGCTCTCCCGCGCCGCGGACGTCCCCCTGCGCATCGCGGAGACCGCGGTCGACGTCGCCGAGCTTGCCGCCGACGTCGCCGAGAGCGGAAACCCGAACCTGCGCGGGGACGCCGCCGCCGCCGCGCTGCTCGCGGAGGCGGCCACCCGCGTAGCCGCCAACCTGGTCGCGATCAATCTGGCCACGACCGAGACGGACGAGCGCATCGGCCGCAGCCGCCAGCTCGAGCACGCCGCGGGACTCGCGGTGAAGCGCGCCCTCGCCGCCGGGCCGTGAAGCCCTTTTGAGCGCACACGTCATCGACGGCAACCGGTTCGCGGAGGGGCTGCGCGCGGAGGTGGAGGAGGAGCTTCGCGAGCTTACGGCCGCCGGGGTGCAACCCGGGCTCGCCACGTTGCTCGTGGGCGAGGACTACGCCGCGGCCGCCTACGAGCGACGCGTGCGGCGCCTGGCCGAGGAGATCGGCTGCCGCTACACGTCCGAGCTGCTCTCCCTCGACGTCGAGGAGGCGGAGGCGCTCGCCGTCGTCGGGAAGCTGAACGCCGACCCGCGCGTCTCGGGAATCCTCATCCTCCGCCCGCTCCCGCCGCAGGTCTCCGAGGCCGACGTCTACCGGACGCTCGACCCGCTCAAGGACGTCGAGGCCGTCCACCCCGAGAACGCGGGCCTGCTCGCGCTCGGCGAGCCGCGCTTCACGCCCTCCACGCCGGCCTCCGTCTTCTACATGCTCGACCGCTACGTGGCGGAGAGCGGCCGCGACCCGGCCACCTTCTACAACGGCCTCGACCTCGTCCTCGTCGGACGCTCGAACAACGTGGGGAAACCTGCGCTGTGGCTCGGGCCTCGCCCGCGGGGCCACGGTGGTCTCCGCCCACCACTTCACGTCGGCGGCGGGGCGTCTCGAGGAGCACACGACGCGCGCCGACATCCTCGTCGTCGCCGCGGGCGTCCCCGGGCTCGATCGGCGGGGACATGGTCAAGGAGGGCGTGATCGCGATCGACGTCGGCATCAACCCAGTCGAGGACGAGGCAACCGGCAAGGTGCACCTCGTGGGCGACCTCGACTTCGAAAGCGTGGCGGCGAAGGCCGAGGCGATCTCCCCGGTCCCCGGCGGCGTCGGCCCGATCACCGACGTGTGGCTGCTACGCAACACCGTCGAGGCAGCCCGCCTCGCGACGCCACAGCGCTAGCTAGCCCGAGCGCCCAGCGCCGACCCGTCGTCGAGTGAGGGTGCGGCGCCCGGGAGCGTAGCGAGCAGGCGCGTCTCCCAGTCTGTCACTCTGCTTGCAGACCGGGCAGGCGCACAACGCGTGGCTCCCGGCTTCCAGGTGGCCCCAGTAGCCTCGCGAGAGCAACCCATCTGCCTGCTTGCGACCGCAGAGCCCGCAGTGGAGGTAGAGACGGGACATCGGACTCTTATACCACGCCGGCTGAAGCGGCGCTTAGCCCCAAGGGCCGATGAACTCCCCGCTCGGATGGGCGAGCAGGACGATCACCACGACGACGATGCAGAGGACCGAGAAGGCGAGCAGGATCGCGGGGAGCGACCGCAGATGCGTCTGCTCGGGCGGAAACTCGATCTGCTTTTCGCGAGGCATCCTGGCTCCTTTCTAGGGCCCGGGGTCGGTCGAGGGCCCGGCGAGAGGCGGCTCGGCGAAGCCGGGGCCGGGCGCCGTCGGGCTCGCGGGCGGCAGCCCGCCCGCGCCGCGCAGGAGCTCGGCTTGGGCCGCCAGCTTTCTGTTCTCGAGCCACACCCAATAGATCAGCGCGGCGACCATGAAGATGATCCCGAGAACGGTGAGTACGTAGGTGCCGGTGGAGTTCTCCGGGCCGAAGGTCCAGAACGAGGTGATGTCCTCGCTCCATTCGTCGAAGGGGAAGCTGTCGATCACGGGAGCCTCCTTTCCTCACCGGCCCCCACACCGGCACGGTTGCCGTTGACCTGTGCGAACGACTCGAGCAGGACCGGCGCCGCATCGACCTCCTCGCCGCTCGGGAGGACGATGACCTCCGGGACGCGCTCGAACTCGGGGAAGAAGTCCTGCTGGAACTCCGCCATGTCCATGCCCTCCAGCTCGACCTCCGGCGGGACGCGGAGCAAGTTCGCCTTCTTGAGCACCCAGCTGACGATGTAGCCGGGCAGGAAGGCCAGCGGGAAGAAGGCGAGCATGCCCATGAGCTGCCCGCCGAACGAGCTGGGGACGTTGTTCACCCCGGTCGGGAATCCGCCGGCGAAGATGCCGACGAGGAGCACTCCGTAGAAGCCGCAGACCCCGTGGACGGCCACCGCCCCGACGGCATCGTCGACGCGCAGCTTCTTCTCGATGTAGCCGCCCGACCAGACCGCGACCATGCCGCCCGAGGCGGCGAGCAGATACCCGAGCGACGGGTGGTAGACGTCTGCGCCCGCCGAGACCGAGATCACGCCCGCGAGACCGCCCGAGAGGGTCCAGAACGGATCGCCCTTGCTGGCGATCCAGCCGCCGGTGAAGCCGCCGGCGAAGCCGAAGGTGATGATCATCGCGATCGTGCCCAGCGTCGTCGGCGACAGGTAGATGTTGAGCCAGCCGGGGAAGACGGTCGACTGGATGAACAGGCAGGCGGCGTAGAACCCGTAGAACCCGGTGAAGATCAGCATGAGGCCCATCAACGTGAGATGGGTGTTGTGGGGTCTGAACGTTCTCGCCCGCCCCTCACGGTCGTACTTCCCTATGCGCGGACCGAGGTTCAAGAGCACGCCGAGGGTGAACGCCCCGGCGACGCCGTGGACGACGAGCGAGGCGATCGAGTCGTGGAAGCCGTAGTTGGTCGTGAGCCAGCCGCCGGCGCTCCAGCCCCAGGCCGCGTCCATGATCCACACCCCCGAGCCGAGGACGACCGCGAGGATGAGGTACGCGGACAGGCGGATGCGCTCGATGAGCGCGCCCGACATGATCGAGGCGGTCGTCCAGGAGAAGAGCAGGAAGGCGAGGAAGAAGACGAGGCTCAGATGGCCCGTCAGGCTCGACTCCAGGTTCCCGCCCATGCCCGCGCTCCACGGCGCGGTGAGGCCGCAGAAGCCCGGGAACTCAGCAGGGCCGGCATGGCCTTCGGCCGGCCCGCCGTGCTCGAAGCAGCCGTAGATGTACCAGCCGAAGTAGTAGAAGCTCGGCGTGACGACGGCGATCGTGAGGATGTTCTTCATCGCCGTCGACATGATGTTCTTGCGACGCGCGGCCCCAGCCTCGTACGCCATGAAGCCGACGTGGATCAGCCACATGATCACGACGGTGAAGAAGTAGAAGACCTCGAGCAGGACCAGGCTGTCGAGGTCGACCTTGGCGTTGATCTCCTCCGGAGTGGGGACCTGCGCGAAGAGCGCGGACAGCACGGACGCCACAGACGAGGTCATGAGCAAGCCCTCCTAGGGATGCACGCCGCCTAAAGTGCTGTTACACACCTGAGCCGGGACGAGCGTACGAAACCCGTCGGACGTGGCCCAGGTACGCGCAGCCCACCTTTTCTGCGCGGTGAGTGTCGAGAGTTCACACAGGCGCCGCTAGCAAGCGTCTGTCTGGGCCGTTCCGGTCTCTCCGTCGACGAGTACGGTCGCACAGTCCTGGCGCACGCCCGCTGCATTCTCGGTGGACAGGGACACGGCCCAGTAGGGCCGAGCGTCGAGCCCCCGCTGGACGAAGCGGACGAGGACCCTCTCGGGCACGAAGTCGACTTCGCCTCGGGCGATCTCGACCGCCTCGTCCTGGTCGATCTCCGTGTCCCGCGAGGCGCAGGTCTTCGTCGCGAAGAAGGCGAGCAGCAGTACGGCGACGAGCATCGCGATCCGTCCGAGCGGCCGATCCCGGAACGACTTAGGCGCGGGCTCTGTTTCGGCGTTGATGGGAGGCGTAGACACGCAGGGCGATGTAGCCGACGAAGTGGGTGAGGAAGACCAGCGACAGCCACCACGCCCACCACTTCCAGTGCGGCGGCGGGACGAGCTCGCGCAGCTCGACGACTGTCAGGTAGAGCGCGAGCACGAGCGTGAGGAGGAGGATGAGGGCGCCCGGGAGCAGGTAGACGAGGATCATGCGGAGATCGTCGTCTACTGACGCTCGGCGCGCAACCGTCCTCGGCGGGGGTCAGAATCGCCCGGGTGTCCGCGCAGGACGTCATCGAGACCCTGGCGATCCTGCTCGCTGCGGGAGTCGTCTCCGAGCTCCTGGCCGACCTGCTCCGCTTGCCGCGCATGGTCGTCCTCCTCGGCGCCGGGGCGCTGCTCGGCCCGGAGGCGCTGGACGTCCTCGAGCTTCCGCTCGAGTCGGTGGGCGTACAGCTCCTGCTCACGCTCGGGGTCTCCTTCATCCTCTTTCACGGAGGGCTGGGGCTCCTCGTCAGCGTCCTTCGACCCGTCGCTCTCGGGCTCGGGCTCCTCGCCGTACCGGGCGTGGTCATCACGGCCCTCCTCACGGGCGTGGTCGCCGCACTCGCGTTCGACGTGCCGTTCGAGGTGGGGCTCCTCATCGGCGCCGTCCTCGCCCCGACAGACCCCGCGATCCTCATCCCGCTCTTCGAGCGCCTGCGCGTGCGCCCGAAGGTGAGTCAGACGATCGTCGCCGAGTCGGCGCTCAACGACGTGACCGGAGCGGTACTGGCCCTCTCGGTTGCCGCGTTCGTCGTCGAGGACGGGGGCTCGCTCGCCTCGCCTCTTGGTGAGTTCGTCGTCGACCTGCTCCTCTCGACGGGCCTCGGGGTCGCCTTCGGGGTCGCGCTCGCCCTCTCGATCTCGACGCGGCGGCTCGGGATCTGGCGGGACTCGCCGGTGATCGCGGTGCTCCTGGTCGTCGCCGCCTCCTATTTCACGATCGACTCTGCCGGCGGCAGCGGCTACCTCGGTGCCTTCCTCGCAGGCTTCATCATCAGCAACATGGACGAGCTCGGGCTCGGCATGCACACGCACCGGGAGCGCGAGCTCCGCTTCTTCGCCGGCGCGGTCGCGGACGTCATGGTCGTGTTCGTCTTCATCACGCTCGGCGTGAATCTCCCCTTCGACACGATCCCGGACGAGGCGCTTCCGGCACTCGCGACCCTGGCCGCGCTGATCTTCCTGGCGCGGCCGGTGACCGTGCTCGCTTGCCTGCTCCCCGACCGGAGCGGGCGCTGGAGGCGGGAGGAGCTGATCTTTCTCGCCTGGACACGCGAGACCGGCGTCGTGCCGGCGGCCCTCGTCGGCCTCCTCATAGCGGAGGGCGTCACGCAGGAGGCCGAGCTGATCACGGTCGTCGCGCTCGCGATCGTCGTCACCCTCCTCCTGCAGGCGACGACGAAGGCCTGGCTCGCACGGCGGCTCGGACTGGAGGAGCAGGTCTCAGACCGGCGCGACGGCTAGCGGCGCCCGGCTAACGTGGGTCGCGGTCCTCTTGAGCTCGCATGCGCGCATCCTCCTTGTCCTCGTCGTGGTGCTGGCGGCTGCGGCCGCCGCGGTCGCCCTGGCCCTCGTCGCATTCGGAGGCGACGAGGCGTCGTACCGCGGCAGCAGCCCTCCGGAGGGAATCGAGCTCCCCGCGTTCTCGCTCCCCGACCAGCGAGGCAGCCTGCTGAGCACGGAAGACCTCGAGGGCAAGGTGACGGCCCTGACGTTCCTCGACACGCAATGCACGGAGGCGTGCCCCGTGATCGCGTCCACGATCGGGCTCTCGCTGGGAAGGCTCGCGGCCGATCAGCGCGAGGAGGTCGTCGTGCTCGGGATCAGCGTCGACCCGGACGAAGACACGCCCGAGTCGGTGCGGGCTTTCCTCGAGCGCAACCGCGCCGCCGCCCTCCGCTACCTCGTCGCACCGGAGCCCGAGATGCGCCCGGTCTGGGAGACCTTCGATGTCGCCGCTTCGGCAGACAGCGGGTCGGACAACCTGCACTCCGCGCCCGTAAGGATCTACGACCGCGACGGAGTCTGGGTCTCGACCCTGAACGCTGGCGTGGACCTCGACGTCGAGACCCTCGCGCACGACCTCGGCGCGGCCCTCGACGGCTGAGCGGCTTAGCTCCAGGGGTAGGGCGAGTGCGAGACGGGGTGCAGGTCGCCCGTGGCGAAGCGCTCGAAGCGGAACGGGTAGATGTCCGGGGTCTGACCCCGGACATGGCCCTTGCGGCCCGCGCGCGACACACTTCGGCGCTCTTTCGTCCACAGCCGTCGACGGCGGGGAGGCAGTTTCCACAGCCCTGGGGACGGAAGAGCCGACCTTTCCGGACATGCCAGGGGTCAGACCCCCTGACATGTCCGATTCGGACAGGACGTGCGGCTTAGCTCCAGGGGTAGGGCGAGTGCGAGACGGGGTGCAGGTCGCCCGTGGTGAAGCGCTCGAAGCGGAACGGGTAGAGGAGGCTCGAGTGCTCGCCGACGAGGACCTTGGCCACCTCGCGGCCGACGCCCAACATCTTGTAGCCGTGGTTGGAGTCGAAAATTCCGTACACGTTCGGCCGCACGTAGTCGAAGACCGGGAAGTTGTCCGCCGTGAAGGCGCCCACGCCGCCGGAGCGGGCCTGCTTGTACAACGGGCGGCAGCCCTCGAAGCGGCTCATGGCGTGCGAGAGCGCAGCGCACCACATGTCCGCGAAGGACGGGTCGACGTCGGTGGTCTGCGGGTACGGGTCGAGCTCGACGTCGTCCCCGACGACGAGCGGCGAGGCGCCGCCCTGCACGCCGTGCCGGTCGCGCTTGAAGTAGATGCCCCAGAGCTCGTCCGTGACGAGCTCCCCGTCGTCGGTGGAGAGCGGCGCGTCGGTGTCCAGGTGGATGACGGGTGGAGCGCCGCCGTCGGCCGTGGCGAACATCTGCGGATCGACCGTGATCTCGCCCTCCTGGAGGTTCCAGTACGTCCACATGGGCCGGTCCCTGACGACGTCGCCCCCGGGCGTTGTGATGTCGATGGTCATCGGCATGTCAAGCATGGCCCAGAACTGCTTCGCCCAGGGGCCGGGGCGATGACGAGCTGCTCGCCGACCTCCAGGCGTCCTTGCGCCGTCTCGACCGCGCGAACCGAGCCGTCTGACGCCGTCTCGAGCCCCGTCACCTCGACGCCCGTGGCGATCTCAACCCCCTCCGCTCGAGCCTTGCCGGCCAGCCCGTCGACAGACGCACGATTGAAAGCAAACCCGCCCTGGAACTCGTGCAGGCACGCGGTCACGCCCTGCGCGCGCCAGTCTGGGAAGAGCTCCGTCATGTGCCGGTCGACCTCGGCCTCGCCGGTGAGGAACGTGGAGCGGTAGCCGATCCGCTCCTGGCGCTCGAACGTCGCCGCGAGGTCGGCCTCCTGCACCTCCGGCCCGAGCGCGACGTAGCCGACCGGGTTGTAGGCATACGCCACCGGATCCGACTCCCACACCTCCACGCAGGCCTGCATGAGCTCGCTCATCGCCGGCTGGAAATAGTTGTTGCGGACGACGCCGCAGGCGATCCCCGACGCGCCGGCGCCGGGCTCCGATTTCTCGAGAACGACGACGTCGCGGCCCGAGCCGAGCCCGCGGCTCCCTAGCTCCTTCGCCAGGTGGTAGGCCGTGGACAGGCCGTGGATGCCTGCCCCGACGACGACGTAGGGAGCGGAAGACGGGAGGGACGACATTCAATTGCCTCCTCGGCAATAGCGTTTCAAATCTGTCAGACTCAACGTAGCATGCCTCGGACCGGAAAGCCGGCCGCGCGTCACGTTGCCGCGGTGGAGCGCGCGATCGCGCTCCTCGGCGCGCTCGAGGAAGGCGGCGAGATGGGGACGAACGAGCTCGCCCGCCGAGCCGGGCTGAACCCGAGCACGGTCTCTCGCCTCCTCGCCACGCTCGCCGCCGCCGGCCTGGTCGAGCGCGTGGCCGAGAGCGGCCGCTACCGGCTGGGGCTCCGGCTCGTGCAGCTCGGCAACGTCGTCCTCGGCCGGCTCGACCTGCGGGCGACCGCCCGCCCCCGGCTGCAGCGGCTCAGCGAAACGACGGGTGAGACGACGACGCTGTCGGCTCCTGCCCGGCCCGACGCAGTCACCATCGACTTCGTGCAGAGCCCGGCCTCCGTGCAGAGCGTCGCGCGCGTCGGTCGGCCGAGCATCGCGCACGCCACCGCGGCCGGCAAGGTGATGCTCGCCTTCGGCCCCGACGAGCCCCCGCACGGCCCGCTCACGCGCTACACGAGGCGGACGATCACCGACCCCAGGGCGCTCACCCGCGAGATCGCTCGCGTGCGTGCCCAGGGTTGGGCCGGCGCAGAAGGGGAGCGCGAGCCGGACCTGAACGCGCTTGCCGCGCCGGTCTTCGGAAGCCGGGGCGAGCTTGCCGCCATCGTGGGCGTGCAGGGCCCCGCCTCCCGGTTCGACGCGGGGAAGATGGAGCGGGCGCTCGACCCGCTGCTCGACGCTGCGGCGGCGATCTCTCACGCTTTAGGCTGGGGGCCAACAGACGAGGAGGAAGTCGCTTGAGCAGCGAGGCAGGCACCATCCGGACGGCGTTCGACGGCGTCCAGCGCGACCTGGGCGCGGAGTTCATGGAGTGGGAAGGCTGGTACTGGCCCAGCCACTTCGGCGACCCCGCCGCCGAGCACGAGACCGTGCGCACGGCGGTGGGCATCTGGGACGAGTCTCCCCTCCGCAAGTGGGACTTCACCGGCCCCGACGCGCTCGTCGCCGCCGACCGCATCTTCACGAACGACATGCTCGGCCTCGAGATCGGGCAGGTGCGATACGGGCCCTTCTGCGACGGGAACGGGAAGATGGTCGGCGACGGCACCGTGTTCAAGTTCACCGACTCGAGCTGCTGGGTGATCACCGCGCTCGATTCGGATCTCGACCACTTCCAGGAGGTCGTCAGCGGCCTCGATGTCGGCATCGAGCCGCTCACGGAGAAGCTCCCCCACGTCCAGCTCCAGGGACCGAAGTCGCGCGACCTGCTCGCCGGCCTCGTCGACGAGGACGCCGAGGGTCTTCCCTACTTCCGTTTCTTCCCCCACCAGGTGCACGTGGGCAGCGTCCCGTGCTGGATCTCGCGGACGGGCTATTCCGGCGAGCTCGGGTACGAGCTCTTCTGCGACCCCGACTACGCCGAGGAGCTCTGGGAGACGCTGACGGACGAGGGCGCGAAGCCGTACGGGCTCGCCGCCGTGGAGACGCTCCGCATCGAGTCGGGCCTGATCTTCATCGGCTACGACTACTTCCAGCACGAAACGGACCCGTTCGACATGAGCCTGGACAAGGTGATCCGCCTCGACACGGGAGACTTCCACGGTAAGGCGGCCCTCGGGGAGACGGCGAAGAATCCCCCGCGCCGCATGGTCACGCTCGTCGTCGAGGGCTCCGACGTGCCCGAGTACGGCGCCGCCGTGACGAAGGACGGCGAGCCGGCCGGCACGCTGACGAGCCCGTGCGAGAGCCCGACGCTCGGAAAGGTGATCGGGATGGCCGTCCTCGAGTCGCGCCTCGCGTCCAAGGGCGAGACGGTGGAGGTCGCCGTCGGCGACGGCACCGCAGCGGCCACCGTGGACGACTTCCCGATCTACGACCCGGAGAAGCGCCGGCCGAGGGGCTAGGCGTTACTGAGCAGGGGCCGACTCGATCCCGTAGTGACGGTAGGCCTCGCGCTCCATCTCTTCGGAGATGGAACGATCGGGCTTGCCGTAGTCGGGAGCAGCCTCGACCTGCTCTTTTGTCCACGGGACGGCCACCCTGCCGTTTGCCCGCTCGACATCCGACACGGGAACGAGGACGTGGTGGTGGCGCAGCTTCCCCGTCATGACCCCGAGCCACTCGGGCCTTCCGGTTTCCCGGTCGTTGAAGATGCACTCGACGTACCCGACCGACTTCCCGTCACGGTCGACGAGTTCGCGGCTCATGAGCGCCCGAATGTCCGATTCGTCCATGGTCTTTCCTCCTCTCGGTCGGAAGGATTCGCCGTGGAGATACCCTCGTCGAATCGTCAGGAAACTAGTCCGAGAAGGACCAGGCCCGCGATGACCAGGGCGATGCCGGACCACTGAGTGGCCCGGGGCCGCTCGTGCAGAAGGACGACGCCCGCCACGATCGGCACGACCGCGTACGGGGCAGCGGCGGTGGCCACGACCGACGTGTCCGCATGGCGGACGCCGAAGTTGAAGGCGACGTACCCGGCCGTGTCCACGACGGCGATGAGCCCGATCATCGCCAGGAGGCTCGGCGAGCGGTTGGGAAACCGCCACTGCCCGCCGGGAAGCGTGGTGCCCAGGACGAAGAGCGTCGAGAAGCCCCGGGCGACGAAGATGGGCACGAGCCAGCCGTAGTCCGCGCTGAAGTACGCGACGCCGTACACGAAGACGCCGATCAGCACCGCCGTCAGGAGCGCGAGGAGGAGGCCGAGAGTCGCCACGCGCTCGATCGCCCTCATCTGCGCCAGGTCGGAGGAGGCGAGCACGACGCCGAGGAGGACGACCACGATGGCCGCGATCTCGCCGCTTGCCAGCCGTTCTCCGCCGATCAGGACTGCACAGACGACCGTGCTCGCGGCGTAGGCCGAGACGATCGGGCTCACGATGGAGATCGGGCCGATGGCAAGCGCCCGGTAGAAGGCCAGGTACGAGAGCCACCCGAGCGCGCCCACGCCGGCAAGCCAGGCGAAGTCCTCCCCGGTGACGTCGGAGAGCCCGCCGCCTGAGCCGAACAGGAGCGACGGTGAGTAGGACCATCGCGACCAGGTGAAAGCCGAGAACGACCCGGAGGGCGCCCGTTCGCCGCGACGCCAGCGCCGCAAAGTAGTCGGCCAGGCCCCACGACAAGGCGGCCGTGAGGCCGAGGACGATCCCCATTCAGCGCTGCGAGGCCGCCGTCACGAAGTGGCGAAAGGGCTCGAGGAAGCGCCGGTCGACCCGCCACTCCTCCTGCAGCTCACACTGGAGCGCCAGGACGTAGGCGTCGCCCGGGAGCTCGACCGCCTCGACGACGCCGTCCGGGGCGCGGGCGACGACGGTGAGCTCGGATGCCACCCGGTCGAGCGCCTGGTGGTGGAAGCTGTCCACCTCGATCTCCTCGACGCCGAGCGCCGTCGTGCAGGCGGCTACCCGGCTCGATCGAGATCGGATGGCGCGGGTGCGGCGGGACCTCCTCCCTGCCCTCGAGCGAGGCGAGCTCCATCTCCTTCCACACCTTCCAGCCCCGGTCCGAGGGATGCTCGGCCCACTCGGGCTTGACGCTCACGTCCTGGACGAGCGTCCCTCCGAGAGCGACGTTGAGGATCTGGATCCCGCGGCACATGCCGAGGATCGGCAGCCCACGGTCGAGCGCCCGCTCGACGAGCTCGAGCTCGTAGGCGTCGCGGCGCGGCTCGGTCGGCGCGAGATGCTCCGTCGGCACCTGTCCGTAGAAGCTCGGCTCGATGTCCCGTCCACCGCCGAGAGCGATCCCGTCGCACGCGTCGAGCGCGTCGTCCAGGAAGGCGCCGTTCATGCGCGGCAGGATGAAGGGAACGCCGCCGGCAAGCGCGAGCGGGCGCTGAAAGCCGACGCCCGCGTAGTCGCCGAAGTCGTGCAGCCCGAGCGAGAGGCCGATGACGGGTTTGCTCGTGATTGGACATTTCTACCGCAGGCGTCCTAGAGTCGGCAGCAACCAGAGCGAAAGGGACGAATGGCAACACGAGAGACCACCGGCTCGGGGGGGAACGGGGAGCTCACAGCCGAGTTCGTCGAGGAGTGGCGGAACGCCGCCTACAACTGCTTCAGCTCCGGGCACAAGTTCTGCCGAGAGGTCTGCCCGGTCACGCAGGTGACGAGGGACGAGGCGCACACGCCGACGGCCTTCCACGCGAACGTCGTCGCGATGGACAAGGGCCACCTCTCGATCGAGGACGTCGCCCGGGACTACGTGCACTGCACGCAGTGCGGCGCCTGCGAGCTGCGCTGCCCGAACACGCTCTTCACCGGCGACTTCTACCGCTTCCGCACGCGCACGGTCGACCTCGTCAAGGCGGTGCGGGCCCTGGCGGTCGAGCAGGGCATCCACCAGCCCGGCTGGAAGCGCTGGAACGAGCTCACGGACGAGAGGAAGAACGAGCCCGTGCTCGACGGCACGCCCGTTTCGCAGGAGCACGTGGCGGACTGGGCCGAGGGGCTCGACCTACCCGTGGGCGGCGAGACGGTGCTCTTCTGCGACTGCGAGGCGGCCTTCCACCGCACGAGCCTGCCCCGCGCGGTCGCGCAGATCCTCCAGAAGGCCGGCGTCGAGTTCGGGCTCATGCAGGAGCAATGGTGCTGCGGCGGCCCCGCGGCCGAGATGGGCTACGTCGACCAGGCCCGCCGCTTCGCCGAGCACAACACGGCCGACTGGCGGGCCGTGGGAGCGAAGCGCATCCTCGTCCTCGATCCGCACGACTACATCTCGTTCACCGAGGACTACCCGAAGTTCTTCGGCGATGGACTACGACTTCGAGATCGTGCTCGTGGTCGAGCTCGTCGCGGAGCTCATCCGCGAGGGCCGCCTCGAGCTCACCAAGCCGGTCGAGCGGGTCGTCACCTACCACGACGCCTGCAGGCTCAACAAGCGGAAGGGGATCCACGAGGCGCCGAGGGAGATCCTGCGGGCGATCCCGGGGCTCACCTTCAAGGACGTCGACCACGTCACGCAGTGGTCGTACTGCTCGGGGGCGGGCGCCGGCCTCGCGATCGAGCGCCCGGACCTCACCGCCGAGATCAGCCGCCGGCGCGTGGAGCGCGCGAAGGCGCTCGAGATCGACACCCTCGTCTCCGCCTGCGTGTGGTCGGAGCGGCCGCTCTCGGAGCAGGGCGGCAAGCAGGACGTCGAGGTCGCCGACCTGATGGAGCTCGTCGCGAGGCTGGCGGGCCTGGAGGACTGACATGGCGACGGTCACCATCTCCGACGCCCTCCTCGACGAGCTCGTCCAGATCTGCGGCGAGGAGCACGTCTTCACCGGCGCCTCCGCGCGCTTCAACCGCGCGCGCGTCCCCTCCCCGTTCCCGGTGCACCGCTGGGACGACTACGTTCCCGACGCGGTCGTACTGCCCACGTCGGCGGAGCAGATCTCCGAGGTGGTCAAGCTCGCCAACCGCGAGCGCGTCCCGGTGGTGCCGCGCGCGGGCGGCACCGGTCTCACGGACGGAGCCGTCCCGCTCAAGCACGGGATCATGGTCGACGTCAAGCTCATGAACCGGATCCTCGAGCTCGACGTCGAGGACCGCACGGTGACCGTGCAGCCGGGGATCAACATGCTCAAGCTCTCGGAGGAGCTCAAGCCGCACGGCTTCATCTACCCGGACGACCCGGCGTCGTACCCGTGCTCGCTCGTCGGTGGGCGCATCGGGACGAGCGGGTGGTCGCTCATCGGCGGCCGCTACGGCCACACGCGCGACCTCGTCGTCAGCTTCGAGATCGTGCTCCCGACCGGGGAGATCATCCGGGTCGGCGACGGCGGTGGCAAGAAGGTGCGCAAGTCCTCGAGCGGCTACCAGCTCAAACACCTCTTCATGGGCCACCAGGGAACGCTCGGCATCGTCACGGAGGCGACGCTCGAGCTCGTCAAGCGTCCGGAGGCCGAGTTCTCCGCGTTCTTCGCCTACCCGGCCTACTTGGACGCCTGGAAGGCGACCGGGGACTTCGCCCGCTCGGGAGCGGCGACGCTCGCCGGCGTCGTCCTCTTCGACGAGTGGAAGCTTGCCTACCTGCGACGGGACGACGAGGCCTACATCCCGCAGCCCGAGTCGGTGCAAGCCGTGGTCGCGGTGGCCATGTACGGCAATGCGGACGAGGTGAACGCCTCGGCAAAGCGGATGATGCGCATCGGCCGCGACTCGGGGGGCGAGTACCTCGGCGACGAGATCTCCCAGGGCGACTGGGCCTCGCGCCACGACCGCTACGCGACGCCGCTGCACGGGCGTCTCAAGGACGGTCAGGTCGTGCCCATGAGCTGGCACTGCGAGGATGCGGCGATCCTCTACTCGCAGCTCCCCGCCGTGCGCGAGAAGTGGCACGCCATCGCCGCCGGCCTGCGCGAGCGCTTCGACATGTTCGACGACTGGGGCATGTTCGCCTACACAAACGGGGCGTTCAAGTCGTGGGGCGACTACCTCACCGAGATCGACATCGGCATCTGGGAGATGCAGTGGGACGAGGAGAGCTGGGCGGCGTGGGTGGACGCGAAGCGCGAGATCGCCCGCGTGGCGATCGAGCACGGCGGCTCCATCTCGGCCTGCCACGGCTCGTGCCGCGAGGGCGAGGTCGACCTCGTGCCGCTCGAGCTGGGCGGCGGCTTCGACGTGATGAAGAAGGTCAAGCGCGCTCTCGACCCGAACAACATCATGAACCCGGGCAAGTACCTGCTCGACGAGGCCTACGAGGACGAGCCATGATCGGCTTCCGGCTCGCCGCGCAGAAGCCTCCGGAGGAGAAGCGCATCAAGGAGGACGTGGTCATGCGCTTCGAGCACATCTACGAGGTCGCGCCGGAGCTCATGACCGAGCACACGCCGCAGCAGGACATCCCCGCCTGGGACACGCTTCGCATCGTCGACAGCCGGTGGGAGCACCTCGCCTGGATGCACGACCACTTCGCGGACAGCGTCGTGTCGGGCGAGGAGCTCCTGAATGAAATCGAGGCCGAGGAGGGCAAGGCATGAAGTTCAGCTACACGACACTGCTCGACTACCCGCTTGCCGACTCGCTGGCGCACATCAAGAAGGCCGACGAGCTGGGCTACTACGCGTGCTACGCGGCCGACGAGACGTGGCACAAGGACCTCTGGCTGCTCTACGCGGCGGCGGCGGACAAGACGGCGAACGTGCGCTTCGGGCCCAACCTCTCCAGCGTCTATCTGCGCGAGCCGACGCTCATCTGCCAGGCGCTCGCCACCCTCGACGAGCTCACCGGCGGCCGAGCGGAAGGAGTCATCTCGTGCGGCAACTTCGGGATGCTCACGCAGTACGGCGTCGACTGGAAGACGATCAAGCCGTTCTCGCGGGTCAAGGAGGCGCACGAGATCATGCGCACGTTCCTCGACGAGGGGGCGATCACGTACGAGGGTCAGTTCCACCGCTACAACGGGCTCTTCACCTTCGCGCGGCCTGTGCAGGAACGGCTTCCGCTCTACATCGGCGCCATGCGCGGCCCCAAGTCGATGCAGCTCGCCGGGGAGGTGTCCGACGGCGTCCACAGCGCGCTGGGCTACAACAAGGCGTGGTACGACTACGTCGTCGAGAACGTGAAGATCGGCGCCGAGCGTGCCGGCCGTGACTGGACGACCCTCGACGTCGGCGCGTGGTGCGTCGTCACCTGCGGGCCCGACTCGGAGAAGGCAAAGACGGCCGCGCGCTCCATCGTCGCCTTCTACCTCTCCTCCCAGCCGGACGTGCAGTTGGAAGCCCACGGCGTGGATCCGGAGGAGATGAAGGCCATAGTCGAGGTCCTCGGCAGGGGCGAGCTCGACAAGGCGTACGAGATGACGACGCCCGAGGTCGCCGACGCGCTCTCGATCGCAGGCACCCCGGAGGAGTGCGTGGCCAAGATCAAGGAGATCGAGTCGGCGGGCGTCAACCACATGATCCTCTGCATCACCGACCCCTACATCCTGAAGCTGTTCGCTCAAAGGGACGTTGACGTCCCGGACGTCGAGGGCCAGCTCAGCCTCATCGCAGAAGAGGTCATGCCGGCGTTCAGCACCGCCGGGGTGACGAGCTAGGAGAGTCATGGCCGTCACGGCCGAGCCCACCCTGACCACCGAGCAGCGCGAGACGTTCTTCGCGCTCGCGGACGTCCTCATACCCGCCGCTCACGGCATGCCCGCGGCCAGCGAGGCCGGCTCGGTCGACAAGTGGCTCGCGCGGGCGCTCGCGGCGCGTCCGGACCTGGTTCCCGCGCTCCTCGAGCTGCTCGAGGAGGCGCAGCGGACGCGACCCCGCGGAGGAGGCCCGACGCCTCCACGCCGAGGAGCCCGAGCGTTTCGCCGCCCTCGCGGCGATCGCCTCCGGCGGCTACTACATGAACCTGAAGATCCGCAAGCGGATCGGCTACCCCGGCCAGGGCAAGCGCCCGCCGTTTCCCGACGAGGCGGAGTACGACCTCCGCGATGGGCTTCTCGACCCGGTGATCGAGCGCGGCCCGATGCACGAGCCGCCGCCGCCCTCGGGACTCCCCGCCGAACCACCAACGCCGCTGCCGGTGACGTTCTCGCGCAACGGCGACCGGGCCGACGTCCTCGTCGTCGGCGCGGGCGCAGGAGGCTCGGTGGCCGCCCGCCATCTGGCCGAGGCAGGCTTCCGGGTCGTCTGCCTCGAGCAGGGCGGCTGGGAGAACGCGTCCGATTTCCCGGGCGACAAGCTCGAGTGGGAGCTCGCCGCCGACAAGCAGTGGAGCCCCGATCCCAACGTTCGGCAGCACCCGGCGGACTTCCCGCTCGAGATCTCGGACTCGCCGATCACGCCGGTGATGTTCAACGCGGTCGGCGGGAGCACGATCCACTTCTGCGCCCAGTGGGTCCGCCTGCGCCCGCAGGAGCTCAGGCTGCGCAGCATGCACGGCATCGCAGACGACTGGCCGATCTCCTACGAGGAGATGAAGCCCTTCTACGAGCGGATCGACCAGGAGATGCTGATCTCCGGGATGACGGGCGACCCGAACTACCCGCCGAGCCCCGCGCCCGCGCAGCCGCCGCTTCCCATCGGGGCGCTCGGGCGCAAGGCCGCCGAGGGAATGAACGAGCTCGGATGGCATTGGTGGCCCGCAGCCCACGCCATCCGCTCGCAGGCCGTCGGGAGCCTCGCCGCCTGCGAGCGGACGGGCACCTGCATGTGGGGCTGCCCGAAAGGGGCGAAGAGCTCGACGGACACCACGATGTGGCCCCAGGCGCTGGAGCACGGCGCCAAGCTCGTGACGGGCGCGCGCGTCCGCGAGATCACGACGAACGGGAGCGGCCTCGCCACCGGCGCGGTCTACGTCGACCGCGAGGGGAACGAGCACCGGCAGGATGCGGACGTCGTGATCGTCGCCGGAAACGGTGTCGGCACCGCCCGCCTCCTCCTCCTCTCGGGCGGCTCGGATGGGCTTGCCAACTCATCCGGGCTCGTAGGCAAGCGGCTCATGCTCCACCCGTACATGAGCGTCCTGGGAATCTACGAGGACGACCTGGAGGGCTGGCTCGGCCCGTGGGGCACCCAGCTCCTCTCGCTCCAGTTCGCCGACCACGACGAGTCACGCGGCTTTCCGCTTGGCGCGCAGTGGGATGTCATGCCGCTCGGAGGCCCGCTCTTCACGCTCTTCCGCTACGACGACCGACCCTTCGACGGACGCTGGGGCGCAAGCATCCACGAGCTCACCGAGCGGACGCTGGGCCACGCCTTCGACTGGGGCGTGGGCATCGAGGACCTCCCGCACGAGTCGAATACGGTCACGCTCGACCCGGAGCTGACGGACTCCGACGGCATCCCCGCGCCGAAGATCTGCTTCACGATCGACGAGGAGATGCGCGCGAACCTCGATTTCCAGCTCGCGCGGGCGAAGGAGGCGCACGAAGCGGCCGGTGCGATCGACACGATGGTCGCCGACTGGTCGCAGTGGGGCTGGCACCTGCTGGGCACGGCCCGCATGGGCGACGACCCGGCGACGTCGGTCGTCGACCGGTGGTGCCAGGCACACGACGTGCCGAACCTCTACGTGCTGGACGGGAGCGTCTTCGTCACCTCGGGACCGATGGCGCCGACGGCGACCATCTGCGCCAACTCGCTGCGCTGCACGGAGCGCCTCATCGAGCGGGCGCGGCTGCAGGAGGTTCCCGCCTAGCCGGCTCTCAGTCCCCGAGGTCGAAGGTGATCTGCTTCGTCTCGGTCAGCGCGTCGATGATCCAGCCGGCGAGCTCGCGGCCCAGGGCAGTAGCCTCGCACGCCCGCCTGGCCTATTGAAGTCCGTCCCGTTGAGTGTTACCGTCGCGCCTCGAAATGAGGGCGAGTGGTCGACTGCGGCGAGCAGCGAGGCAATCCGACGTGCCCTCTAGAGTCCTGGACCGGCTAGGGCGTCTCTCGATCCAGAGGAGGGTGCATGGCTGAAGTTGCAGTAGACGAACGACGTCTCCTCAAGACGATTCGGTGGTGGGACGGGTTCGTCATCGGTCTCGCCAATCCCGGCTTCCTGCTGATTGGCCTGTGGGGCTCGATCATCGCGCTCGGCGGTCAGGTGGCCATCATCCTTTGGGTCGTCTCGGCGATCATCGGCGCGCTTCAGGCCTACATTTACTGCGAGCCCGCCGCCATGTTTCCGGACAAGCCGGGCGGCCTTTCCGTGTACGCGAGGGAGGGATGGCGCAAGCACTTCTCCTTCGCCGGGCCGATTGCGGTCTTCGGATACTGGTTCGCGTGGTCGAGCGTCTTGGCGATCTACGGGAGCCTGATCGGGTACCTGCTGATCGCCGAGTTCGGCGGGGAGGGCTATTTCGCCACGACGACCTGGGATCCGCCTGGCATCGTCCCGCTCGGCTGGGCACAGCTGATCGGGGTCATGTGCATCGTGCTCTGCTGGGCCTTCAACGTGCGGGGTATGCGGCCGGCGGTCGGGCTGAGCTACGTCGTCGCAGGCCTCATGATCATCCCCATCCTCGTGATCGCCGTCGGGGGCTTCATCACGGGCGACTTCTCGAATCACCAGATCGACTCGAACTTCGTCGCCGCGAACGTCGAGTTCTACGGCGACTCGCCCACGTTCTTCAACCAGTTCGTGATGATCATGGTCTGGCTGTACATCCTGGGCTGGTCGACCTACGGGCCCGAATCGGGGGCGACCTTCGCGCCCGAGTACAAGGACACGGCCAACGACACCCGCAAGGCGCTCGCCTCCGTGGGAGCGCTCAACGTCGTGCTGGCGTTCCTGCTCCCGATCGTCGTCATCGGGACGATCGGCTACGACGGCCTCTTCAACGACCTGACCGGCGTCGTCTGGCTGACCGACGTCGTCAACTCGATCGCAGGGGAGGGCTTCGGGAAATTCCTGGTGGTCTGTCTCTGCGGTGGGCTCCTGCTCTCGATGAACACGGCGACGATGGACGGATCGCGCGCGCTCTACGCCCTGTCCGAGGAGAAGATGACGGTCAAGCAGCTCGGCGTCCTGAACCGGCACAACGTCCCGGGCCGGGCCATGACCGTCGACATGCTCCTGAACATCTTCCTTCTCCTCTACTTCGGGAACATCTACTTCATCCTCGCGGCCGGCAATCTCGGGTACATGCTCTCGCACGTGATCGCCCTCTCGGGAGTGCTGCTTTTGCGGAGGGACCGGCCCAACTGGCCGAGGCCGATCAAGCTGGCGAAACCGTGGATGTGGATGGCAGGGCTGTTCTGTGCCGCGAACGCTTTCTTCATCATCTTCGGGCTCTACGGGCTGAAGTACACGGGGTACGGCTTCGACTACCTGAGCGATGAGTACGCGGCCTTCCTCGCAGGCGAGGGCCCCGTGCCCAGCGCAACCGCGCGGGTACCCGAGATCATCGCGGTGGGCGTCCTCGCGCTCGCAGCGGGCGTGATCGGCTACATCGTCGCCCAGCGCCAATGGGGCAAAGCCCGTGCGCTGGACGGACCCGAGCGACGAGCAGCCGACGCAGGAGGCAATCGAGGGGGCAGAGGCTGCCGGCCGCCCAGTCCCAGCCGCCCCCGTCGTGGCCAGCTAGAGAGTACTCTCGAGCTCACGCGAGGGGCGGGGCAACCCGCCCCTCGTCGTTGCGGGTCTAGAATCGAGCGTAGAGGCACGTGGCGATCCCGATCACCGTTCGGTGCGAATGCGGCGAGACTCACTCGGCAAAGCTCGGGGATCAGTGTGGAATGCTCCTGCGGCCGGCGTTACGAGACATCGCAGCTCCCCGAGAGCCGCTTCACGCAGGTGCGCGAGCACCAAGCCAAGGCGAGGCTCTACGTCCGGGTCGGCGCCGTCTTCATCATCGTGGTCGCCGTCGCCTCGTTCTTCTTCTGGGGCCTCTGGGGCGCCGCGATCGCAACCCCGCTCGCCGGCGTGCTGTGGTTCTGGTACATCCGCCGCTGGTTCATGCGGCGGTTCGTTCCCTCCCCGGGAGAACTGCCCACGCTCGAGCTGGAGGCGTCGAGCGAGTGACCCGCGAGACGCTCGACCGGCCGGCGCCTCCGCGTCGCGGGACCTGTGGGACAGCGTGTCCGCCCGGTCATGCTGCTGACGCTGAACGTCGAGCTCGAGGAGGCGGCGGTGGCCTTCGCGATCGAGTCGGCGGCGCAGACGGGAGCCGAGCTCTACATCTGCGACGCCATCCCGCTCGAGTACCGCAACTACGTCGGGCACGTGGCGCGCCAATACGCCGAGCAGCTGAACCGCAAGCACCTGACCGCGGTCGCCCAGCGCGCACGCGAGCGCGGCGTCACGACGACACAGCTCGCCTTCCACAACCCACGGCCCGTCAAGGCCGCGCTCGAGGTCGCCGTGGCACGAGAGAATCGGCTTGCTCGTCTTCGGCGCGGACCGCAAGCAGATCGGGAAGCGCTCGTTTCGCAAGGCCGTGAAGCGGATCCGCGAAGACGCTCCCTGCCTCGTCTGGACGAACGAGTAGCGTCCGCCGGCCGGGTTCCGCTTGCAACGGGAGGCGAGCGGTTGGAGAATCCATCTCCTGCCCTGCGTCCGGAAGGAGGCCCCACCAGATGGCGCGCGATCCCAGGCACGACATCCTCTTCGAGCCCATCCAGATCGGCCCGAAGACGATGAAGAACCGCTTCTACCAGATCCCCCACTGCAACGGGTTCGGGTCCGAGAAGCCCATGAACCAGGCGTATTTCCGCGCCATGAAGGCCGAAGGAGGCTACGCCGCGGTCTGCACCGAGTACTGCTCCATCCACCCGGAGTCGGACGACACGCACCGCGTCTCCGCGCGCCTGTGGGACGACGATGACATCAAGAACCTCGGGTTCATGTGCGACATGCTCCACGAGTACGGCGCGCTCGCCGCAGCCGAGCTCTGGTACGGCGGCCCGCATGCCCCGTGCATGGAGACGCGCTGCGTCCCACGCGCGCCCGTCGCAGATCCCGAGCGACTTCGAGTACCTCACGTACCCGAAGGAGATGGACAAGGACGACATCCGCGAAGTCGAGGGCTTCTACGTCGAGGCGGCCAAGCGGGCGCGGGAGGCCGGTTTCGACATCGTCTACGTCTACGGCTCGCACTCCTACCTGCCGCAGCAGTTCCTGACGCCGTACTACAACCGGCGCACGGACGAGTACGGGGGTTCCTTCGAGAACCGGGCGCGCTTCTGGCGGGAGACGATCGAGCAGGTGAAGGAGGCCGTCGGCGACGACTGCGCCATCGCGGTGCGCATGTCCACGGACATGTTCATGGGCGAGGCGGGGACGCAGCTCGAGCGCGACTGTCTCCCCTTCGTCGAGCTCGTCGACGAGCATCGTCGACGTCTGGGACATCAACGTCTCCGGCATCTCCGAGTGGGGCGAGGACGCGACGCCGTCGCGCTTCTACCCCTCGGGCCGCCTGCTCCCGTGGCAGAAGGCGGTGAAGAGCGTCTCCAAGAAGCCGGTGCTCGGCGTCGGCCGCTTCACGAACCCGGATCTCATGGTCGAGGCGATCGAGTCCGGCGCGCTCGACATCATCGCCACCTGCCGCCCGTCCATCTCCGACCCCTTCCTCCCCAAGAAGATCGAGGAGGGGCGACTGGACGACATCCGCGAGTGCATCGGCTGCAACATCTGCATCTCGCGCTGGGAGATCGGCGGCCCGCCGCTCATCTGCACGCAGAACGCGACCGCCGGCGAGGAGTACCGCCGCGGCTGGCACCCGGAGCGTTCGAGCCGGCGAGGAACGCCGACAACGACGTCCTCGTCGTCGGCGCCGGCCCGGCCGGGATGGAGTGCGCGATGATCCTGGGCAAGCGGGACATGCGCCGCGTCCACCTCGTCGAGGCGAAGGACGACATGGGCGGGATCATGCGCTGGATCCCGCAGCTGCCCGGCCTCGGCGAGTGGGCGCCGCGTCGTCAACTACCGCAAGATCCAGATCGACAAGCTCAAGAACGTCGAGTTCATCCCCAACACGGAGCTCGACGCGCAGGGCGTGAAGGAATACGGCGCCGAGATCGTCGTCATCGCCACCGGCGGCGTACTGGGCGACCGGACGGCCTCAACGGCTGCACGCACGACACGATCCCCGGCGCGGACGCGAGCCAGCGCCTGGCAGCTGACGCCCGAGCAGATCATGCGCGACGGCAAGGCAGGTGCCCGGCGAGCGTGTCGTCATCGTCGACAACGACGGCTACTTCATGGGCGTCTCGCTCGCGGAGAAGCTCGCCGAGGAGGGCAAGAAGGTCACGCTCATGACCCACCTCGGGCACATCGCGCCCTACATGCACTTCACGCTCGAGGCGCCGAACATGCACCGCAAGCTGCACAAGCTCGGCGTCGAGATCGTCACGTACCACATGCCGACGCAGCTCGAGGAGGGCAAGGTCACCTCGGCGCACGTCTACGACGAGGAGCACCTGACCGAGTGGGAGGCGGACGCCGTCGTGCTCGTCACGCAGCGGCGCTCGAACGAGGCGCTCTACCGCGAGCTGAAGGACTCGGTCGGCCTGGACGCGCTCGCGGGAGGAAGGGCGTCACCGGCCTCTACCGGATCGGCGACTGCGAGGCGCCGCGGCTCATCGCGGACTGCGTCTTCTCCGGGCACCGGCTCGCGCGCGAGATCGACTCCGAGAACCCCGAGGTGCCCCTGCCGTTCAAGCGGGAGCGCCACGTCGTCGAGCGCGAGGCGGTTCTCGCTTAGATGCCTGCCTAGATCGTGAAGGTCGTCGTTGCGTAAAGCAGGTGGCCCAGCTCGGGGACGAGGTCGAGTTCACCGACGACGAGCGGGACGTCGATCCCGACTACCTCGACTTCGCCCTCAACGAGTGGGACACGTACGCGACCGAGGAGGCGCTCCGGATCCGCGAGCGGACCGGCGAAGGCGAGGTGGTCGTCGTCTCCGTCGGGGACGAGGACGCCGAGGACGCCATGCGGCGCGCGCTCGCCATGGGCGCCGACCGCGGCATCCGCGTCGAGCGTCGAGGAGCCGCTCGACCCGATCAGGTGGCGCGCGCGCTCGCGGAGGTCGTGCGCTCGGAGGAGCCCGACCTCGTGCTCTGCGGCGTCCAGTCCTCGGACTCGGTGCAGGCGGCGACCGGCACGGCGCTCGCCGAGCTGCTCGGGCTGCCGCGCGTTGCCGTCGTGACGAAGATCGAGCTCGGCGACGGCGAAGGCGACCGTCGCACCGGGAGCTCGAGGGCGGCCTCGTGGACGTGACCGAGGTGGACACGCCCTGCCGTGCTCACGATCCAGACCGGCATCAACGAGCCCCGCTACGCGACGCTGCGTGCGATCAAGCAGGCGGAGCAGAAGGAGATCGAGGTGCGCGAGCCGGCCGACCTGGGCGAGCCGGCGTACCGCGTGCGGCGCATGTTCGTGCCGCCGAAGGGCGAGGGCGCGGAGATGCTGGACGGCAGCCCGGCCGACGTGGCCCAGCGCATCAAGGAGATCGTCGAGGAGCGGCTCACATGACCCACCCGGTTTCCGGGGCCGCCGCGGGCCTCCCTCCAGCTTCCAGCCTATCGCCGGCGGGCGCGCGGGTGGCGCGCGCACTGCGCCGGATTAGCGCCGGGAGCGTGCCCGAAGTGAGCGTCCTCGTCGTCGCCGAGCACCTGCGCGGGAGAGCTCCGCCCCATCACGCTGGAGCTCGTCAGCGCGGCCCAGGATCTCGAGGGCCCCGTCGCAGTCGCCGTCATCGGCAAGGACCCCGGCGCCCTCGCCGACGCCGTCAACGTCGAAGGCGTGGACGAGATCCTCGCGGTGCCGGTCGAGCAGGAGGAGTTCGAGAACGACGTGCACCAGCAGGCGGTGGAGGCGCTGATCGAGGAGCGGGGCCCGGACGTCGTCCTGACCGGCTTCACGGTCAACTCCATGGGGTACGCGCCCGCGCTGGCGGCCAAGCTCGGGCTCGGCTTCGCTTCCGACGTCTTCTCGCTCGCGACCGACGGCGGAGCGGTCGTCGCCGAGCGCGCCTTCTACGGCTCCAAGGTCAACGCCGAGCTCGAGTTCCCCGGCCACGAGCGGCTCCTGCTCATGCTGCGCCCTACGGCCTGGCTGCCGGCAGCGGGGAAGGGCAACGCGTCCGTCACCCAGGTCTCCGTCTCGGTGAACGGCTCCCGCGCGCGCCACGTCGACTTCCAGGAGGCGGCTGCCGGAGACGTGGACATCACGACCGCCGATTTCCTCCTCTCCGTCGGCCGCGGCATCGGGGACAAGGAGAACCTCTCGCAGTTCGAGGAGCTGGCCGAGAAGATGGGCGCGACGCTCTCCGTCTCCCGGCCCATCGTCGACGCAGGCTGGATGCCCAACGCCCGCCAGGTCGGGCAGTCCGGCAAGACGGTGACACCGAAGGTGTACCTGGCACTCGGCATCTCAGGAGCCGTGCAGCACCTGGCGGGGATGAAGACGAGCGGGACGATCATCGCCGTGAACACGGATCCCGAGGCTGCCATCTTCAGCGTCGCGCACTACGGTGCCATCGCCGATCTCTTCGAAATCGCAGAGGAGCTCGAGAAGCTCTATTGATTCCGGTCCTCCTCGCTGCCGGGGAGACCCGCGAGACCTTCGACGGCCTCCCCACCTGGGCGATCTCCCTCTGGTACGGGCTGATCGGAGCATCGGTGGCGATCTTCGGCTACGGCGTCGCCCGCCTGGCGCTCAAGTACCGGCGCGGAAGGGCGCCCACGTCGATCGACAAGCCGGTCGAGCGGGCCGTGCGAACGGCCCGCATCGTGTTCACGCATGCGTGGATCCGTCGGAGAGAGCCGGTCTCGGGCCTCGCCCACCTGCTCGTCTTCTACGGCTTCCTCGTCCTCTTCACCGGGACGGCCATTCTCGCCTTCCAGGACGACGTGGCAGAGCCGCTCTTCGGCTTCGACTTCTGGCGCGGGTGGTTCTACCTCGGCTACTCGCTCTTCCTCGACGTCTTCGGCGTCGCGCTCGTCGTCGGCCTCGTGATCTTCGCCGTCACGCGAGGGATCCTCCGCCCCTTCCGTCTCTCGTACTGGCGGCCGGCCGAGCCCGCCGAGCCGCTCGCCGAAGAGCCGCGCGTCTATCGCCTCGGCGACTGGATTTTCCTCGGCAGCCTCTTCTTCCTCGCTCTCTCCGGCTTTCTCCTCGAAGCGTTTCGCATCGCGGCGGACGATCCTGACTTCGAGGTCTGGTCGCCGTTCGGATGGCTGGTCGGGCAGGGGTTCATCGCGATCGGTTTCGAGGGCGCCACGGCCGACGCCGCGCGCGCGGTGAACTGGTGGGTGCACGGCGTATTCGCGCTCTTCTGGGTCTCGTCGATCCCGTTCACGAAGGCCGTCCACATGCTCACGGGGCCCGCCGGCGTGGCCGTCGCCGATGAGCGTGCGGGCAACCGCCTCCCGCCCCTGCCGGCCGACGCGAAGCCGGAGGAGGTCGGATACGCGTTCATCGATGCCCTCTCACCGAAGCACCTGCTCGACCTCGACGCCTGCACGAAGTGCGGCAAGTGCCACGCCGCCTGCCCCGCCACCGCCGCCGGCTACCCACTCTCGCCTCGCGACCTCGTCCTCGACTTGCGCGAGGTGGCCGAGGGGGCGATGGGGAACCGCGCCGCGCTCGGGGTCCCACCCCGCTTTCCCGAGCACGCCGTGATCCTCGGCACGATCAAGCCGGAGACCCTCTGGTCGTGCATGCAGTGCATGGCCTGCGTGGAGATTTGCCCCGTCGGTATCGAGCACGTCCCGATCATCAACCAGATGCGCCGCTCGCTCGTGGAGCGCGGCGACATGGACGGGCAGCTCCAGCAGACGCTCGAGACCATCTACACCTCCGGCAATTCGTTCGGCGAGTCGAAGCGCAAGCGGGCCCGCTGGACGCGCGGGCTCGACTTCGAGGTCAAGGACGTCCGCAAGGAGCCTGCGGAGCACCTGTGGTTCGTCGGCGACTATGCGTCGTTCGACCCCCGGAACCAGAAGGCCTCGCAGGCGCTCGCACGCGTCCTGCGCTCGGCCGGCGTCGACTTCGGGATCCTCTACGACGCCGAGAAGACCGCGGGCAACGACGTGCGGCGGGTCGGCGAGGAGGGCCTGTGGTCCTCGCTCGCCGAAGAGAACGTCGAGGCGATCTCCGCCTGCCGCTTCCGCCGCATCGTCACGTCCGACCCCCACAGCTTCAACACGCTCCGCAACGAGTACACGCAGGTGGGCGGAAACTGGCCGGTGCTCCACCACTCACAGCTCCTCGTCGAGCTCCTGGAGGCAGGAAGGCTCAGGCCGCGGAAGGGTCTCGGCTACCGGGTCACGTACCACGACCCCTGCACGCTCGGCCGCTACAACGGCGTCTACGACGAGCCGCGGCAGGTGCTCGCCGCGCTCGGCTGCGAGCTCGTCGAGATGCCGCGGAACCGGGACAACAGCTTCTGCTGCGGAGCCGGGGGCGGACGCATCTGGATGAAGGAGCTCCAGGCCGACGGCGCCCAGCGGCCGAGCGAGAACCGGATCGACGAGGCAGTCGCGCTCGGCGAGATCGACTTCTTCGTCGTCACGTGCCCCAAGGACGTAACCATGTACGAGGACGCCATCAAGACCTCGGGCCACCAGGGCGAGATCGAGCTGCGCGAGCTCTCCGAGCTCGTGCTCGAGTCGCTGGCCCTCGACGAAGGAGACGGAAAGGAGACTCCGTGAGCAAAGAGACCGCGTTCTACCCGCGCCTCGAGGCGTTGACCGACCAGTGGATGGACCTCTTCGGCTACTGGGCACCGCTCGTCGTCACCGACACGCAGGAGGAGTACCGCGCCGTGCGCGGGGACGCCGGGCTCATGGATTTCACCATGCTCCGCAAGGTCGACCTCGACGGCGACGGCGCGCTCGACCTCGTCAACCGGGTGGTGACGCGGGATGTCTCCAAGCTGACCCCGGGTCACATCGCGTACGGCGCCCTCACGGACGAGAACGGGAAGATGGTCGACGACTGCACGACCATGATGCGGGCTCCTGACCACGTGCGCTTCTGCGGCGCCAACGACCGCGACTACGAGATCTTCAGCGCCCACGCCGAGGGGACGGACATCCAGGTGCGCGAGTTCACGGACGACATGCCGCACCTCTGCCTCCAGGGGCCGAAGAGCCGGGAGATCCTGCAGGCCGTGGCGAACCAGGATCTCTCTGGCGAAGCCTTCCCCTACTACACGTTCCGCGAGGACGTCGAGATCGCCGGCATCCCCGTCTTCATGACCCGTCTCGGCTATACGGCCGAGCTGGGGTACGAGCTCTGGGTTGACCGGGACCGCGCCCTCGACCTCTGGGACGCGCTCATCCCCGCCGGCGAGGGACATGGGATGAAGATCATCGGCATGGCCGCGCTCGACCTCTTCCGCATCGAGGGCGGCTTCATCATCGGCGGCATCGAGTACGACCCGACGGTCTCACCGTTCGAGTGTGGGCTGGGCTGGTCGGTCGACCTCGCCAAGGACGACTTCCAGGGCAAGGAGGCCCTTGCGCGCGCCAACGAGGAGACCCAGCTGCGGCTCACGAGCGTCGTACTCGAGCGGGGCGAGGACGCCGCGAGCGGAGCCCCGCTCGCGGTCGACGGCCAGGAGGCCGGCCTCGTGACCCAGGCCGTCGAGTCTCCCTACCTGGGAGGGAAGACGCTCGGCCTCGCCAAGATCACGGCCGACCTGAACCGGCCGGGCCAGAAGGTCGAAGCGCGCGTCGGCAGCGAGCTAATCGCCGGCGAAGTCGTCGAGCATCCCGTCTACGACAAGCCGCGCCGGCGGGCGAAGGAGAGCTAGAAGTCCAGCTCGCCGATAAACTGCCGTCCAGGAGCCAGACGTGCCGATCGTGGACGTCATGAACCTGCGCCTCGTGAGCGTTGCCCCCGGGGACACCGTCCGGGAGGCGATCGCCCGCATGCTGGCCGAGAACGTCGGCTCCGTGGCCGTCTGCGACGGGTCGCGCCTCGTCGGGATCTTCACCGAGCGCGACGTGCTCGAGCTTGCCGGCGAGGGAGCCTCGCCCGACGACGTCCCCGTCCGCGACGTCATGACGACCGACCTGGTGACCGTGTCCGCGGACGACGACATCGTGTCGGCGGCACGGCTGATGGGGGAGCGCCGCATCCGTCATCTCCCGGTGGTCGAGGGCGAGAACCTGCTCGGAGTCGTGGGCATCAGGGACGTGCTCGGCGCTCTCACCGAGATTCTCTGGCACACGCACGACGAGCAGGCGCACGAGACCGTCCGCGGCCTGCTCTCGCGCCGGCCGTAGAAGTCCCGCCCCGGGGGTAGGGTGAGCTAAGAGCCAACGAGACCGGAGGTCGTGACATGGCCGTTCGCAGCACAGGCCAGGGGATCCTGGCCGACGAGAACACCGAGAAGCGCGAGGAGATCATCGGGCTCCTCAAGAAGGCCTACTGGATGGAGATCGAGACCGTGATGAGCTACGTCGCCAACTCGGTCAACCCGGACGGCGTCCGCGCCCAGGAGATCGTGGAGTCGCTCCAGGAAGACGTCCAGGAGGAACTGGGGCACGCCCAGCAGTTCGCGCAGCGCATCAAGGAGCTCTACGGCGTCGTCCCCGGCTCGCTCGAGTTCGAGGCCGAGCAGTCGTACCTCCAGCCGCCCGAGCAGCAAACCGACATCGTCCACATCATCAAAGGCGTGATCGAGGCCGAGACGGGCGCCATCGAGCACTACAACCACATCATCGAGGTGACCGACGGAGTCGACTGGGTGACGCAGGACATGGTCATCGAGATCCTTCACGACGAAGAGGGGCACCGCCGCCTCTTCGAAGGCTTTCTGCGCGAGTACGAAGCCGAAGGGCTGGCCTAGCCAACCGGCCGCCGGCCCGCGGGCTTGACAAATGCTCCCGAGTTTAGTCAAATGACTAGGTCAAACGACTAAGGGAGTTTTCAGATGAGCAAGCCCGCATCCTTCTACTCCTCTCCTGCCGAAGCCGCGCAGGCGCAACCCGAGGAGTTTCTCTACGTCGCCTGCCTGCACGAGGGCACGGGCGTCGAGAAGCCCGACTTCATCGCGGTCGTCGACGCCGAGGAAGGCCGCGTCATCCATGAGACGCCGATGCCGAACGTGGGCGACGAGCTCCACCACTACGGCTGGAACCGATGCTCCTCCGCCTGCCACGGGCCCGACCGCTCGCACCTGATCGTGCCCGGCTTCCGCTCCTCGCGCGTCCACATCCTCAACGTGGCCGACGACCCCCGCAGGCCGACGATCGAGAAGGTGATCGAGCCGGAGGAGATCGTGCGCGAGACCGGCTACACCCGTCCGCATACGGTCCACTGCATGCCTGGGGAGAACATCGTCATGGCGATGCTCGGCGACGCCGAAGGCAACGGCTCCGGTGGGTTCGCCGTGATCGACGCGCAGACGTTCGAGGTCAAAGGCCGCTGGGAGAACGGCGGCGAGCGGCCGCCGCTCAACTACGACTTCTGGTACCAGCCGCGGAAGAACACGCTCGTCTCGAGTGAGTTCGCCGAGCCGAACGCGTACGAGCCCGGCTTCGACCTCGAGGACGTGGGCAAGGGCCGCTACGGACGCCGCCTCCACTTCTGGGATCTCGAGCAGCGGACGCTGCAGCAAACGATCGACCTGGGCGAGCAGGGAATGGTGCCGCTCGAGATCCGCTGGCTGCACGATCCCGACGCCGAGCAGGGGTTCGTCGGCGCGGCGCTCTCGAGCGCCATCTGGCGCTTCCACAAGAACGGCTCCTGGCAGGCGGAGCCCGTGATTACGACGGACGCGGTCGAGCTGGAGGGCTGGCCGTTTCCCGTGCCGCCGCTCATCACCGACCTCGTCCTCTCGATGGACGACAAGGCGCTCTACTTCGCCGACTGGCTGCACGGCGACGTGCGCCGGTACGACGTCTCCGATCCTGCGAGCCCGAAGCTCACGGGCCAGCTCTGGCTCGGCGGGGTCCTGGGCAAGCCGAGCGACGGGGGGCGCGAGCTGAACGGCGGCCCCAACATGCTCCAGCTCTCGCTGGACGGGAAGCGTCTCTACGTCACCAACTCGCTCTACTCGACGTGGGACAATCAGTTCTACCCGGAGCTGCGCTCCTGGCTCCTCAAGATCGACATCGGCAAGGACGGCTCGATGGAGGTCGACCGCGACTTCTTCGTCGACTTCCACGACCGGCCGGACGGCCCGGCCCGGGCGCACGAGGTGCGTCTCCCGGGCGGTGACTCGACCTCGGAGATCTTCCAGTGATCCTCGGCCACCACATGGGCGAGGAGGCGGTCCTGGCCGCGCTCGCGGGCGGCGGCACGACAGCCGCCGCGGGCGCTGCCCTCGTGGTGCGTTACAAGCTCGCCGGCCTCGTGCGGTGGCTGCGCCGTCGGTAGCACGACGGGCGACGGCGGAGGAGGCGCTACTGGACGCAGCGGAGCGCCTCCTCCTCGACGTCGGTCACGCTCGGATCACCACCCGACGGCTCGCGGCCGAGGCCGGCGTCAACCATGGGCTCGTGCACTACTACTTCGGCTCGCTGGAGAACCTGCTCGTGCGCGTGCTCGAGCGGTTCACCGAGCGCCTCACGGCGCGCCAGCGCGCCATGTACGCGGACCCCGACATTCCCTTCATCGAGAAGTGGAGGAAGGCGATGCGCTACCTGGTCGGCAACGACGTCGCCTATGAGAAGATCTGGCTCGAGCTGCAGGCGCTAGCCTGGAACCACCCCGAGCTGCGGAAGCAGGTGGCGAAGGTGAACGACGAGTGGCGGGGGGTGCTGACGGAGGCATTCGCGGAGCCGCGCCGCGCCTACGGGATCGAGATACCGCTCGACGCTCTCGTGTCGCTCGTCATGACGTTCAACGAGGGGATCATGCTCGAGCGCGCTCAGGGGATCACCGAGGGCCACCGTGAGCTGCTCGCCTGGATCGACGCGTGGCTCGAGGGGAGGGAAGCGCGATGACGGCCGTTCCGACCGTGACCGCCGTCCAGGAGCAGACGCGGGCCCGTTACCCGGACGAGGAGGGCTACGTGGAGCGTGACGGCGTCCGCGTCTTCTGGGAGCGCTACGGGGACGGCGACCCGACCGTCTTCCTCCTTCCGACGTGGTCGATCATCCACTCGCGGCACTGGAAGGCGCAGATCCCCTACCTCGCGCGCCATTTCCGCGTTCTCACCTTCGACGGACGCGGGAACGGGAAGTCGGATCGGCCCGAGCGACGCGAGCGCCTACATGGAGGCCGAGTTCGCCGCCGACGCGTTGGCCGTCATGGAGGCGTCCGCAACCGACCGAGCCGTCGTCGCCGGCCTCTCCTGCGGAGCTCTCTGGGGCACGCTGCTCGCCGCGGACCATCCGGAGCGCGTTCGGGGCGCCGTGTTCATCGGGCCGGCCGTGCCTCTGGCTCCGCCGCACCCCGAGCGGACGGTCTATCCGACCCACGAGAAGCACGACACCGACGAGGGCTGGGCGAAGTACAACCACTACTACTGGCTGGAGCACCAGCGCGAGTTCCTCGAGTTCTTCTTCGGCCGCTGCTTCACGGAGCCGCACTCGACGAAGCAGATCGAAGACTGCGTCGACTGGGGGCTCGAGACGGACCCCGAGACGCTCATCGCCAGCAATGCCGCGCTTGGGCTCTGCAGCCTCGAGAGCTTTCGCGAGATCTGCGCGCGGGTCCGCTGCCCGGTGCTCGTGCTCCACGGGGACGAGGACGCGATCCGGCCGCTCGCACAGGGAGCGGGGCTCGCCGAGGCGACCGGCGGCAGGCTCGTCATCCTCGGCGGATCCGGCCACGGCCCGCAGGCGCGCGATCCGGTGAAGGTCAACCTGCTCATCCGCGAGTTCGTGGAGTCGCTCCCGTGATCCTCGCCGAGACAAGTGCGGGAGCAGACGCGCGCCCGCTATCCCGACGAGCAAGGCTACGTCGAGCGCGACGGCGTGCGGATCTTCTGGGAACGGTACGGACAGGGCGAGCCCACCGTCCTCCTCATGCCGACGTGGGAAATCGTCCACTCGCGCTTCTGGAAGTGCCAGATCCCCTACCTCGCCCGGCACGGGCGGGTCGTCACGTTCGACCCTCCGGGCAACGGGCGCTCCGACCGACCGACCCACTACGACGCCTACACGCCGAAGGCGTTCGCCGAAGACGCGGTCGCCGTGCTGGAGGGGGCCAACGTCGAGCGCCCGGTGGTCGTGGGCTGGTGCGACCACGGCGAGTCTCTTATCCTTGCCGCCGAGCATCCCGAGCGCGTCGCCGGGCTCGTGCTCATCGGCACGCCGGTGCCGGACGGCCCAGGGCCCGTCGAGTACGAGGAATACCCGTTCGAGGACGAGCTCGACACGGACGAGGGCTGGGCCAAGGAAAACCGCCATTACTGGCTGCGTGACTGGCGGGGGTACCTCGAATGGTTCTTCTCCCAGTGCTTCACCGAGCCGCACTCGACGAAGCAGATCGAAGACTCCATCGGGTGGGGGCTCGAAACCGACCCGGAGACGATCCTGGCCGGCTTCCACGGCTGGGAGACCAAGACGATCGACGACGCGACGACGATCGAGCTCTGCGAGCGCATCCGCTGCCCGGCGCTCGTGATCCACGGCACCGCGGACGCGCTCTGTAAGACGGGCCGCGGGCTCGCACTTGCCGAGGCTCTCGGCAGCCGGCTCGTCCTCCTCGAGGGCTCCGGGCACGGGCCGCATGTCCGCGATCCGGTCAGGGTGAATCTCCTGATCCGCGAGTTCGTGGAGTCGCTCTCATGATCGTCGCCGAGACGACCCGCGAGCAGACGCGCGCCCGCTATCCGGACGAGGAGGGCTACGTCGAGCGCGACGGCGTTCGTGTGTTCTGGGAGCGCTACGGAGAAGCCGAGCGCACGATCACGTTTCTGCCAGCCTGGAACATCATCCACTCGCGCTGCTGGAAGGCCCAGATCGCTCACTTCGCGCGCCACTTCCGGGTCGTCACCTTCGACCCGCGTGGCAACGGGAAGAGTGACCGTCCCGAGACGGGCTACGCCGTCATGGACTACTACCGCGACGCCCTTGCGGTGCTCGACGCGGCGCGTGTGCAGCGAACCGTGGTGGTCGGCTTGTCGGACGGGGCATACACGGCAATCACGCTCGCCGCGCTCGCGCCCGAGCTCGTCGAGGGTGTCGTGCTCATCGGCGCGGCGGCCGAGGAGGAGAGCCCAGATGACTTCTGGGACCGGCGCGAGGTAGCCGAGGGCTGGGACAAGTACAACGCCGTCTACTGGCTCGAGCACTACGAGGATTTCCTCCGCTGGTTCTTCGCGCAGGTGTGCAGCGAGCCTCACTCGACCAAGCAGGTCGAGGACTGCATCGGTTGGGGGCTCGAAACAACGCCAGACGTCCTCGTCGCATACGAGCGCGAGTTCGACCGCCGGGTTAGCCCGGTCCTCGCAAGGATCCGTTGCCCGGTGCTCGCGATCCACGGCACCGAGGACGCCGTTGTCGAACCGGAGTCGGGCCTCTCGCTTGCCGAGGAGATCGGCGCTTCCGTCGTCCTCCTCGGCGGCTCCGGCCACGGCCCGCAGGCGCGCGACCCGGTGAAGGTCAACCGCCTGCTCCAGGACTTCGTCGAATCGGACGGGTCGCCCGTGCCTCGGGTTCGAACGTGGACGCGAGCGAAGAGCCGGCCCCGCCGCGCCCTCTACGTCTCGTCGCCGATCGGGCTCGGGCACGCGCGGCGGGACGTCGCCATCGCCAAGGAGCTGCGCAAGCTCCATCCGGACCTCGAGATCGACTGGCTCGCCCAGCACCCGGTCACGGCGATGCTCGAAGCGGAGGGCGAGCGCATCCACCCGGCGAGCGCAGAGTTGGCGAACGAATCCGGGCACATCGAGAGCGAGTCGCACGAGCACGACCTGCACGTCTTCCAGGCCTGGCGGCGCATGGACGAGATCCTCGTCGCTAACTTCATGCTCTTCCACGACGTCGTGCGCGAGGACACATACGACCTCTGGATCGGCGACGAGGCCTGGGAGGTCGACTACTTCCTGCACGAGAACCCGGAGCTGAAGTCGGCCGCGTACGTGTGGCTGACCGACTTCGTCGGCTGGCTCCCGATGGCGGACGGCGGCGAGCGCGAAGCCTTCCTCACGGCCGACTACAACGCCGAGATGATCGAACACATCGCTCGGTTCCCGCGCGTGCGCGATCAGGCGATCTTCGTCGGCAATCCCGCCGATGTCGTCCCCGACTCGTTCGGGCCCGAGCTGCCGAGGATTCGCGACTGGACCGAGCAGCACTACGATTTCGCCGGCTACGTGACCGGCTTCGAGCCGATCGAGGACCGCGAGAAGCTGCGCGCCGAGCTCGGATACGCGCCCGGCGAGCAGGTCTGCATCGTCACGGTGGGCGGCTCAGGCGTCGGCGGGCACCTCCTGCGCCGCGTTACGGCCGCGTACTCGCAGGCCAAGGAGCTCGTCCCCGACCTGCGTATGATCGTCGTGACCGGCCCACGCATCGACCCCGACGTGCTCTCAGACGAGAACGGCTTCGAGGTGCGCACGTACGTCCCCGACCTGTTCAAGCACCTGGCCGCGTGCGATCTAGCCGTCGTCCAGGGCGGGCTCACGACATCCATGGAGCTGACGGCCAACCAGCGGCCCTTCCTTTACTTCCCGCTCCGCCACCACTTCGAGCAGAACTTCCACGTGCGCCACCGCCTCGAGCGCTACGGCGCCGGCCGCCGCATGGACTTCGACGAGTCCACTCCCGAGCTGATCGCGGAGGCGATCGCCGAGGAGATCGGCCGCGAGGTCGAGTACCTGCCGGTGGAGACGGACGGCGCCGCCAAGGCCGCGGCCCGCATCGCCGAGCTCCTCTAAGACACCTGGAGGACAGCGGCGCCGCGGACCTCGCCGGCCCGGAGGCGGGCGAGCGCGTCGTTCGCGGCCGTGAGCGGGTGGAGCTCGACCTCGGTGCGCACGGGGATCTGCGGGGCGAGCGCCATGAACTCTTCGCCGTCCCGGCGCGTGAGGTTGGCGACCGAGCGGAGGACGCGCTCCTCCCAGAGGAGGCTGTAGGGAAACGACGGGATGTCGCTCATGTGGATCCCCGCGCAGACGACCGTGCCGCCCCGTGCCACAGCGGCGAGCGCCGCGGGGACGAGCTCGCCGACCGGAGCGAAGACGATCGCCGCGTCCAGCTCCTCGGGAGGCCGGCCGAGTGCGTCCCCCGCCCACACCGCGCCGAGCTCCAGTGCGAACCGCTGCGCCGCCTCGTCCCCGGCCCGCGTGAACGCGAAGACCCGGCGTCCCTCGTGGCGCGCGACCTGGGCGACGATGTGCGCCGAGGCCCCGAAGCCGTAGAGCCCGAGCCTCTCGGCATCGCCGGCCAGGCGCAGAGAGCGGTAGCCGATGAGGCCGGCGCAGAGGAGGGGCGCGGCCTGCGCGTCGGGGTACCCCTCGGGGACAGGGAAGCAGAACCGCTCGTCGGCGACGGCGAGCCCGGCGTAGCCGCCGTCAACCTGGTAGCCCGTGAAGCGGGCGCGCTCGCAGAGGTTCTCGCGGCCGGAGGTGCAATAGCGGCACGTTCCGTCCGTCCAGGCGAGCCAGGGGACGCCTACGCGCTCCGCGGAGGAGAACCGCTCCGCTCTCTCCCCCGCCCCGACCACCCTCCCGACGATCTGGTGCCCGAGGACGAGCGGCAGCTTGGGGTCGGCAAGCTCACCGTCGACGACGTGCAGATCGGTGCGGCAGACCCCGCAGACGTCGACGGCCAGGAGCACCTCACCCGGCCCCGGCTCCGGATCGGCCAGCTCGGCCTGCACGAGCGGGCGCCCAGGGGCCTCGAGCACCATCGCCCTCATCGCCCGCCGCCTCCGGCTAGCCGCGCACGAGCTTCCCCGCCTCGCCCAGCGCCTCGCCGAGGATCCCGGCGATCTCGTCGAACTGTTGCTGCTCGGCGACGAGCGGCGGCGAGATCTGGACGACGGGGTCGCCGCGATCGTCCGCGCGGCAGATGAGGCCGGCCTCGAAGAGCCGCGGCGAAAGGAAGCCGCGGAGGAGCGTTTCGCACTCGTCCTCGGAGAACGTCTCGCGCGTGTCCTTGTCCTTGACGAGCTCGAGCGCATAGAAGAAGCCCGTCCCCCGCAGGTCGCCGACGATGGGTAGGTCCAGGAGCGTGGAAAGCGTCTCCCGGAAGGCGTCCTGCTGCGCGGCCACGTGCTCGACGATCCGCTCGCGCTTCAGGATCTCGATGTTCTTGAGTGCGATCGCGGCCTGCACGGGGTGCCCGCCGAAGGTGATGCCGTGCATGTACATCGTCGTGCCGTCGAGGAACGGCTCCATGACCGTGTCCCGCGCGATCAGAGCGCCGATCGAGGCGTAGGCGGAGGAGAGGCCCTTGGCGGAGGTGACCAGGTCGGGCCGGATGTCGTACCGCTCGGAGCCGAACCACGCGCCGAGGCGCCCGAAGCCGGTGATGACCTCGTCGGCGCAGAGGAGGATCCCGTAGCGGTCGCAGAGCTCGCGGACGCCCCGCCAGTAGCCGTCCGGCGGCGTGAAGGCGCCGCCCGCGTTCTGCACCGGCTCCATGATCACCATGGCCACGGTGTCCGGACCGGTCTGCTCGATCGCCTCCTCGAGGTCGTTGAGGAGGAAAGCGGTGAATTCCTCTTCGGTCTCCTCCGGAGGCCGGTGGTAGCGGTTCGTGTTGCTGCACGTGAACCGCGTCCGGGACGAGGGGCTCGAACGGCGTCCGCAACGAGGCGATACCCGTGATGGACAGCGCGCCCATCGTCGTCCCGTGGTACGCGATACGGCGCGAGACCGCCTTCCAGCGGCGCTCGCCCCGCGCGGCGTGGTACTGGCGGGCCAGCTTCCAGGCCGACTCGACCGCCTCCGACCCGCCGGAGACGAAGAAGACCCGCTCGAGGTCGCCGGGAGCGAGCGAGGCAACCTCGGCCGCGAGCTCGATCGCGCGCGGGTGCGCGTAGTTCCAGTTTGTGTAGTAGGGGAGCTCTCGCATCTGCGCCGCCGCCGCCTCGCCGATCTCCTCGCCGAAGCCGTAGCCGATGTTCACGGCGAAGAGCCCCGCGAGCGCGTCGAGGTAGCGCTTGCCGTTCGCGTCCTCGAGGTAGCAGCCTTCCCCGCGGACGATGATCGGCAGCTCCTCGCCCTCCATGTAGCCGGACATGCGCGAGAAGTGGAGCCAGAGGTGCTGGCGGGCCGCCTTCTGCAGCTCGGCCGCGGACAGGGAGGTGGCGGGAAGACTCAATTCTCGTCCTCGAGCCCCGCGGTCTCCGCGACGGCGACGTGCCCGGAAGCCACCTCGGGGGGGACCGCCTCGAGCGGCTTGCGCCCGAAGAACCGCTCGTGCCCCGCAAGGCGCCAGAGCACCATGAACACGACGCCGAGAAGCATGAAGCCGAGGCCGATCACGAGCGGCACGCCCATGCCGAGGATCGACTGCCCGGTGTAGGACTCGTCCGGGTCGGCGAAGAGCTTCACCGACTCGAAGAAGAGCCAGCCGAGCAGCCCCGCACCCACGATCGGGCCGACGCCCATGAAGAGGAAGTTCTTCACGGACTTGAAGAGCTCCCGCCGGTAGTAGACGACGCAGGCGAGCCCGCTGAGCGCGTAGTAGAAGGCGATCATGAGCGCCAGGGCGGAGATCGTGTCGAAGAAGAAGTTCTCCGAGATGTAGTTCGCCGGCACGTACCAGGCGATCGCCAGGAGCGCGATGAGCGCCGTCGAGACGTGCGGCGTCCGGAACCGCTGGTGTATGTCCGCCAGCCGGCGGGGAAGCGCGTCCGAGCGGGCCATCGAGAACGATGTCCGAGACGCCGGGATGATCGTCGTCTGCGTCGACGCGACCGCCGAAGTCACGATGGCGAGGAGGACGAGCTTGTCCCACGGCGAGCCGAGGACATCCCCCGCGAGCGTGCCGAAGATCGCGTCGTCGTCGTCGAACTCGGCCAGGAGCTCGACGCCGGCGAAGGCGACGACTGCCACGGCGACCGACACGTAGGTGACGAGCAGGATCAGGGTGCTAAAGATGGCCGCGAGGCCCGGAGCCCTAGTCGAGTCCTTCGTCTCCTCGGTCAGGTTGACGGCGCTCTCCCAGCCCCAGTAGATGAAGACGCCGAGCAGAAGCGCCGAGACGAGCGCGCCTCCGTTGTCGACGGCGAAAGGCGAGAACCAGGACGCTTCCGGCTCGATCGATTGCGCCGTCGCATCGTTGCCCCACACCTTCACGAGCGCGACGACGGCGAAGAGCAGAAGCGCCCCGACCTGGGCGAGGATCATGACGTTCTGCAGGCGCGCCGAGAGCTCGGTACCCATGATGCAGACCACCGTGAGCACGAGGATGTAGGCGATCGCGAGCAAGGTCACCGCGAGCTTGGAGCCCGCCGCGCCGTCCCAGCCGAAAAGGAGGTACGTGTAGCGGGCGCCTACGTCGGCGAGCGAGCCGACGACAAGGATGCCCGTCACGCAGACGGCCCAGCCTCCGAGCCAGCCGGCCCAGGGCCCGAGGGCGCGCGTCACCCAGGAGAACGTCGTGCCGCAGTCGGGGCATGCGCGGTTCATGTAGTAGAAGGCCGTCGCGATGAAGAACATCGGGACGAAGGAGGTCAGGAGCGCGGCGGGCGCCTGCACCCCGATGACGACGACGAGCGAGCCGATGATGGCCGCGAGCGAGTATGCGGGCGCAGTGGACGCGAGCCCGATGACGAGGGCGTCGACGAACCCGATCGCGTTCGGCCTTCAGCCCCTTCTGCTCGGGCGCCTGGGCCGACTCCTCCGCGACGACGACAGTTGCCAAGGAACTGGCCTAGTCGATCTTCGCCATGACGTGCTTGATCTGGGTGTAGTCCTCGAGCGAGTAGACGGAGAGGTCCTTGCCGTAGCCGGACTGCTTGTAGCCGCCGTGCGGCATCTCCTGCACGAGCGGGATGTGGTCGTTGATCCAGACCGTCCCGAACTGCAGCTTGCGGGCCGCGTTCAGGGCGCGACCGACGTCACGCGTCCAGACGGAGGACGGCGAGCCCGTAGGGGACGTCGTTGGCCCAGGCGATCGCCTCGTCGTCGTCCGCGAAGCGCTGCACGCTGACGACGGGGCCGAAGACCTCGCGCTGGACGATCTCGGCGTCCTGGCCCACGTCCGTGACGACGGTCGGCTTGACGAAGAAGCCGCGGTCACCATCCGTGTCGCCGCCCGTGAGGATCGTCGCCTTGTAGTCCTTCGCGCGCTCGAGGAAGCCGACGACGCGATCCTGCTGGTCCTTGGAGATCACCGGCCCCATCTCGATGTCCTCGCTCTCGGCCGGGTCGCCGACCTGGAGGGACTCGACGGCGGGCACGAGCTCCTCGAGGAGCTTGTCGTAGATCTTCGGGCCGGCGATCACGCGGGAGGCCGCCGTGCAGTCCTGGCCCGAGTTCCAGTAGCCGCGCGGTCTTGATCCCCTCGGCGACGGCCGCCGGGATCGGCGTCGTCGAAGACGACGACCGGCGCCTTGCCGCCGAGCTCGAGGTGGACGCGCTTCAGAGTTGTCAGCCGCCGTGCGGGCGATGGTCTTGCCGGTCTCGACGTCGCCGGTGAGCGAGACGAGGCGCACGTCCGGGTGCTTCACCAGCGCCTCGCCGGCGGGCACGCCGTCGCCCGGTGATCACGTTGAGGACGCCCGGCGGGATGACGTCCTGCGGCGAGCTCGACGAAGCGGAGGAGCGTGAGCGGCGTCTGCTCCGAGGGCTTCAGCACCTGGACGTTGCCGGCCGCGAGGGCCGGGGCGAGCTTCCAGACGGCCATCATCAGCGGGTAGTTCCAGGGCGCGATCCCGACCACGATCCCGAGCGGCTCACGCCGGAGCATCGACGTGTAGCCCTGCATGTACTCGCCCGCGGAGCGTCCCTCCAGGACGCGCGCGGCGCCGGCGAAGAAGCGGAGCTGGTCGACCATCTCGGGGATCTCGTCGCGCGCGGCGCCGAGCGGCTTGCCCACGTTCTGCGACTCGAGCGCGGCGATGCTCCTCGGCGTTCTCCTCCATCACGTCGGCGAGCTTGTGCAGGAGCTCGCTGCGGTCACGCGGCGTCGCGTCGAGCCACTCCGGCGAAAGCCTTCTTCGCCGCCTCGACTGCGCGGTCGGCGTCCTCGGCCGTGCTGCTGCGGGACCTCGGCGATCGTCTCGCCGGTCGCCGGGTTGAGCACCTCCATCGTCTCGCCTCCGGCCGACTCGACCCACTCTCCCGCCGATGAAGTTCTTGTGCTGGGAAACAGCAACGCTCATCGAAATCTGACCTCCCGGTGTCTACGCCAGGGCCAGCGTAGCCCTTCGCGGGGGCCGCAACAACCCGGAAGCGCCCGCTGGCATGTGATTCACCGCGCCATACTACGCCGCTCGTGCAGGTGGTCCACTACCCGGACTCCGTCATCGTCCTCGCGGTCGAGGGGGACGAGATCGTGCTGGTGCGGCAGACGCGTCGCGGCGCCGGAGGAGAAACGCTCGAGCTACCCGCGGGCTGCCTCGAGGAAGGCGAGACACCGGAGCAGGCCGCCGCCCGGGAGCTCCGGGAGGAGTGCGGCCTCTCCGCACGCTCGTGGCGCCAGCTCGGCTCGTTCTGGGCCGCACCCGACTACTCCACCGAGTACGTGCACGTCTTCGAGGCCACCGGGCTCGCTGAGGCCGGCGCACCCCGTCTCGACGAGGACGAGGACGTCGTCCTCGAGCGCCGGCCCCTCAAGGGCGTGCTCGCCGAGCTCTCCGACGCCGGCTTGCTCGCCGCCCTGGCGCTCTGGCGCGCAGCCTGATCCGTCGAGAGCCCTTGTGTTCCACGCGCGCAAGCCCTGAGCGCCGTGTTTCCACAGTTCATTGCGCCAAACCCCTTGTGCTCGTGAAACACAAGCCGCGGGTTAGAGCCCGAGGAGGACGACGCCGGATGCGACGAGGACGGCCCCCGTGAGGCGGATTGCGCCTACGCCTTCGTGGAGGAAGAGCGCCGCGCCCACGGTGGCGATGACGACGCTCGTCTCCCGCACCGCCGCGACAGGCGCGGCGGGCGCCAGGTCGAGCGCTGCCAGGACGAGCGCGTAGGCGACGAATGTCGCGACCCCGGCGACGACGGTCGCCGCGTTCGCCTCCGCTCGCACCGCCGGAAGCCCTTTCCAGGCGGCGGCTGCCGACGCATAGACAATGGCGGGGCCGACCATGGCGAGCTCGAGGTACGTCACCGGGTTTGCGTAGCGGATGCCTGCGTTGTCGAGAGCGTGTACACGGCGATCACGCAGGCGATGGCGAGGCCGAAGAGAACGCCCGCGCGTCCCGCTG
>CAWBAC010000009.1:0-206422 GCA_963786755.1 uncultured Actinomycetes bacterium
CGCCGGCGAGCAGACGAAGGTCTATCTCGGCAGCGCCGACCTCATGACGCGCAACCTCGACCACCGCATCGAGATCGCCGCGCCTGTCGAGCATCCCAGGGCGCAGTCGGAGCTGGGGGCCGTCTTCGATCTGCTGCTCGAAGACGACCGGCCTGGCAGCTCGGCCGAACGGAAACTGGAGGCGGCTCGAGCCGCAGAAGGGCGCCACGGCGCGCCGGGCGCAGGAGCTGCTCATGCGCAAGACCCAGCCGCGCGCGAGGCGCCGTGCACGTCCGCGCTGATCCGGCCGACGGCGTCCTGACAATGGGTGAGCATGAGGGTGCGGAATCGTCGACGTCGGTTCGAACACCGTCAGGCTGCTCGTCGCCGCTGCGACGGCGGCGATGGCCTCGTCTCCCTGCGCGAGGAGCGGGAGCATCTCTTCCTCGGCGAGGAGGTCGAGCGCCGCGGGCGTGTTCGGATCGGACGAAGATCGACGGCGACCGCGGCGTGCGTGGCCCGCTACGCGCGCCTCGCCCGGGCGGACGGGAGCGGCCGAGCTCGAGGTGATCGTGACCGCGCCGGGGCGGCAGGCCGCGAACGCGGGCGAGCTCGTCGGAGCGCTGGCCGCCGTGAGCGCCGCTGGGGGTGCAGGGTGCTTTACTCCCGAGGAGGAGGGCAGGCTTGCTTTCGTCGGAGCCGTCGCGGCGCTACGCCGCCTGCCGAAAGCGTCGGCGGTCTGCGACGTCGGAGGCGGCTCGACCGAGGTCGTCGTCGGCACGGTGAGCGGCGGCCCGGCGTGGTCGCGGTCGCTCGACCCGGTGCGTGCGCCTGACGGAGCGAGTGCCGCTCGAGACGACCCGCCGCGCAAAGGCCCTCGCAGCCGCGCATGCCGAGGTCGACCGACTCCTGGAGGGCTTCGCGCCCCCGCTGCCGCGGCGGCCTATGCCGCCGGGCGGGACGGCCCGCGCGCTCCGCAAGCTCGTGGGGCGGGAGCTCGGGGGGGAAGACTTGGAGGCGGCGCTCGCCATCCTCGCGAAGCGTCCGTCGGCGAAGGATTGCCGAGACGTTCGGCGCATCCCCGAGCGCGGCGCGCGGACGCTGGCCGCGGGCGCCGTCCTGCTCGCCGGGGTGCAAGGCCGTCTCGGCGTGCCGCTCGGTCGTCTCCGCACGGGCCTGCGAGAAGGCGCGGCACTCGAGCTTGGCCGCGGTTCGAAGGCGCAGGCGGCTGCGTCCGCCGCCTGAGGCTGCTAGGTCGAAGCGCATCCCGGCGGGCTAAGCGGGTGGAGGAAGGTACTCGCGCGGACTGAGGCCGTCCTCGCCGGGCTCGAGCACCCAGGTGGAGCCCTTCTCGCTCTCCTCGCCCAGGAGCTCCTCGACGACGTCGCCGTGCGTGCAGAGGACCGCGACCACGCCCTCGAGCCCACGAGCAAGCGCGAGCGCCCGCTCGCGGCCGGCGCCCTCGGCGAGCTCGTCGGTCTCCTCGACGGGGAGCCCGAGCTCCGCCGCGAGCGGCTCGACGGTCTGCGTGCAGCGGACGGCCGGGCTCGAGAGGATGCCGGTCGGGCGCGAAAGCGCGCGAGCAGCCGCGACCAGGCCCTCGGCCTGGCGGCGGCCGCGCTCGTCGAGCGGGCGCAGGCGGTCGTCGCCCTCCCAGTCCTTCCGGTGGCCCGGCGCTCGCGTGCCGGACGAGGAGCAGCGTCAGCGGCGCGCCTCCAGCGGCAAGGACGCCAGCACGTTCACGGTCGCGGTCGTAGCTGAGTGAGGCCGCCGCGTCCGCGAGCGGAACCCAGCGCACCTCGTCGACCTCGGCGTGCGGCGTGAACTGGCCGTCGAGGGGCCGCATCGCCCAGTAGCGGACGACCTTCGGGCGCCCGTGGCCGTCGACGTACGACGTGCTCGCGAGCTCCTCGTCGAGCGCGCAGCGCAGGCCGGTCTCCTCGGCCACCTCCCGCAGCGCGCAGTCCTCGTCCGTCTCGCCCGGGTCGGCCTTGCCCTTCGGGAACGTCCAGTCGTCGTACTTGGGCCGGTGAACGAGCAGCACCTCGCTCACCCCGTCCTCTTCGCCGTGTGACGACACCGCCCGCGGCGCGAACGGTGCGCGTCTGTAGGGGCCTGTCCGGGAACTGAACCAGGGCGCCTGACAGGCGCGACGTGCCGCGAAGCGGCGTCCTCGGTCGCGCCCGTATCTGGCTCGATACGACCGCTTCCTGCGTCCTTGCCTCGCGACACGTCTCGCCCCTCATCCACCGTGGCCACTCCCCGGAGGCCCAGACGCGCTCTCCGCTGCGCTCGAGCTTCTTCCAGGCGCGCGGCCACGCCGCGCGCCCGCCGCCGGGCCCGCTGCCGCTCGACGAGCAGCCCGCCGGCGAAGGCGGTGCGAGTCCCGCCGACGAATCGAGCAGGGAGCGGATGCGCTCCTCCGCGACGATCGCGTCCTGGTGCTCGCCGATGACGTCCTGAAGGTCCTTCGCGCCGGTCGACGAATGCGTGGCCTTCTTGCCGACCGCGCCCTCCGCAAGCTCGGCGGCGTAGCGCGCCCGCTTCGTCTTGATGCGGACGCGGTGCAGCTCGTCGTCCGTGTAGATCGGGTGGAAGGTCGGCGCACGGCCTTGCGCAGACGGCGGAACTCGGCGCCTGCGATCTCGCGCAGGCTCGATCTCCTGCACGCCCGCCGGCGCGCGGCTCGCGGGCCGCGACCTCGATCGCGTCGAGCAGGGCGAAATAGCGGCGCGCTCGTCGAGCGCTTCCAGCATGTCCGCGCGCGCCTCGCCGTGCTCGGCCTCGAGCGTCCGCACGAGTCGGCGGCCCGCCGCCGCTCTCCTGGCGGGGGAGCTCCGCCATCTCGGCGCGCAGGTGCTCGAGCATGACGTCGAGGTCCCGCACCGGCCCCAGTACGGAGCCGAGCCACGAGAGCTCGCTCCGCAGGCCTTCCGCCCACTCGTGGTCGAGCAGCGGCCGCGCCGCCCGGAGAAGGGCCCGCAGTCGCCTCGTAGCCACGCGGAACTTGTGCAGGTCCTCGGGGTCGGCGCCGAGCCGCGTGCCGGGGTCGTGCTGGAGGATCGCCTCGTACTGGAGCGCGAGCATCGCTGCGAGGTGGTCGAGCGGGGGCGCGCCGCTCGGTATCCGCGTGCCTCGGTCGGCTCGATCCCGAGCGCGCGGAAGACCTTCGGCTGCCAGTCCCCCTCCGACGGCTCCCGCGCGCCGCGAGCGCCTTCCCGATCCGCGCGAGGCCGTCTTCGTCGCCGTCGAGCAGCTCGACCTCGAGCTCGTCGAAGCGGTCGCGCACGCGCCGGCCGTCGAGAACGGTCACGTTGTCGAGGGCCACCTCCGCGCACGGCGCCGTCCTCGTGGACCTCGACGGAGGTCCGGCGAGTCCGGAGCTTCGCGGCCTCCGCGAGGTCGCGACCCCGCGTGACGGCGACGAGCGAGTTCCGCGAACTCGCTCGGCGACCGCCGCAGGCCCGGCCGCCACCTCCAGCTCGCGGCGCCCGGACGCGAGCGGCAGCTTGAGCTGCCAGAGGCTCTTGCGGTTCTCGATGCGGCGGCGCAGGGTGATTCCGACCGCGGCCAGCCTGCGGTCCTCCGTGTCGAAGTAGGTCGAGGTGAACGTGCGGCTCCGCGGCTTCCGTCCGTCCGGCAGCTCGAAGTCCGGCCTCGGCTGGAGCTTCAGCTCGCGTTCGTGCGTCTCTTCCATGGCGCGATTCACCGTACATCGGCCGCGGGGAAAGAGTGTGGGTAACCGTATTCCGCGGCGTTCACGCTGGATCACCACAATTCGTGCGATGCCCAGTACCGTCCTCATCGTCGACGATCATGCCGACCTTTCGCGCCACGGCCCGCGCAATGCTGACCGCGGACGGCTTCGGCGTCGTCGGCGAGGCGGAGGACGGCCGGTCGGCGCTCGAGGCGATCGACGGCTGCACCCTGACCTCGTCCTCCTCGACGTGCAGCTCCCCGACATGGACGGTTTCGCCGTCGCCCGCGCGCTCTGCCGCGACGCAACGGGCACGCGCCGCAGGTCGTGCTCACGTCGAGCCGCGACGCGGCCGACTTCGGGCCTCTGGTCAGCGCAGTGCGGGGCCGTCGGCTTCGTGCCGAAGGCTGAGCTGTCCGGCGCGGCGCTGCTAGCTGTGCTTCGATAAGCCCATGAAGCGCATCCACGTGGTGGTGCTCGTCGCCGGCGCTGGCGCTGACGGCGGGCGCCCTCTACCTCACCTTCACGAGCGACCACGAGGACGAGCGCCGGCTTCTCGCCGCGGGGAACCTCGTCGCCGTCTGGGCCTTCATCGGCGCCGGGCTCGTCGCCTGGATCCGCCGCCCCGAGAACCGCTTCGGCGTGCTCATGACCGCCGTCGGGCTCACGTGGTTCGTCGGGGCGCTGAGCGAGTCGAACTCGTCCGTGCCGTTCACGCTGGGTTGGACGTTCGGCGGCCTCTTCCTGGCCGTGTTCTTCCACGCGCTGCTGGCGTTCCCGCGCGGGTACCTGGAGACGAGGATCGTCTACTTCGCCGTGATCACTGGCTACCGGTCTTCACGGTCGGCTCCGCTCCTCATCGTCCTTCTTCGACGACCGAGCTCCGACGACTGCGCCGACTGCCCGCCGAACGCCTTCCTCATCTCGACAGCGACACGGCGCGCTCACGGTCGATCGAACGCTGCCATCCTCGCCGTGGCGCATGCCCGCGCTGGCGGCCGCGATCTGGGTGCTGATCCGCCGCTGGCGCGCCGCGTCGAAGCCGCTCCGGCGCGTGCTCGCGCCCGTGTACGCGACTGCGAGCGCCTCGATCGTGCTCGCTGATCGTCGCCCTGCGGTCGAAGCCGTGAGCGAGCGGGTCCGCCTCCGAAGTCTCTGGTGGATTCTCCTCTTCGTCTGCGCGTCGGTTCCACTCAGCTTCCTCGCCGGGCATCCTGCGCACACGGCTAGCGCGCGCGTCGGTCGGCCAGCTCGTCGTCGATCTCGGCGCGGCGCGGGAGCCGAAGGAGGTGCGGGCCGCGCTTCGCCGCGCGTTCGGCGACCCCTCGCTTCTCCTCGGCTACTGGCTGCCGGAGGCGAACGCGTACGTGGACGTCGCCGGGAAACTCAGTTCGACCCGAGACCGAGACAGTCGTCCGCGGACGGCACGGGCGGCGACGCCCGTGGAGCACGACGGCGGAGCTCGTCGCGGTGCTCGTCCACGACTGCCGCGCTCGACGACCAGCCCGAGCTCGTGCGGGCCGTGTGCGCAGCCGCCAGCCTCGCGCTTGCCCGCGAGCGCACCGTCCAGGCGCTGCGCCAGAGCGAGAGCCGCTACCGCGCGCTCCTGAACGCGCTTCCCGACCTCATGTTCCGCCTCAGCCCCGACGGCCGCTACCTCGCCGTACAAGGGCGAACGCAGCGACCTGGTGGCTGCCGCCCGAGCAGCTCGTCGGCAGCACAGTCGACGAGATCCTGCCTTCCGACGTCGCCAGATCCTCCGCGACGGCGTGCGCGAGGCGCTCGCGACGGGCGAGGTGGTCACCGGGGAGTACGACCTCGCGGTCGGCGGCGTCCTGCGCCAGTGGGAGGTGCGCATCGTCAAGGACGGCGAGGAAGCAGTCGTCATCGTGCGGGACATCACCGATCGCAAGGCAACAGGAACAGGAGCTCCGCCGCTCGCGCGCCCGCATCGTCGAGGCGGGGGACGTCGAGCGCCGTCGCCTGGAGCGCAACCTCCACGACGGCGCCCAGCAGCGCCTCGTCTCGCTCTCCCTGGCTCTCCGGCTCGCCAGGCGAAGCTGGGGCGGGATCCCCGAGGAAGCGCGAGCGCCTCCTGGGCGCGGCCTCGGAGGAGCTCGCCCAGGCGCTCGCAGAGCTGCGCGAGCTGGCGCGCGGAATCCACCCGGCGGTCCTCACCGACCGCGGGCTCCGGTCCGGCGCTCGAGGCGCTTGCCTGAGCGCGCGGCGCTCCCCGTCGAGCTCGTCGTGCCGGACGAACGGCTGCCGCCGCCGGTCGAGGCCGCCGCTTACTACGTCGTGTCCGAGGCGCTCGCGAACGTGGCCAAGTACGCCGAGGCCTCCTCCGTCGCAAGTCTCCATCGACTCGTCGAAACGGTGCGGCCGTGGTCGGAGGTAGCCGACGACGGGATGGGCGGCGCCGACCCCCAGCGCGGGCTCGGGGCTGCGCGGCCTCGTCGACCGCGTGGAGGCGCTCGACGGGCGGCTCTGCGTCGAGAGCGAGCCCGGCCGGGGCACGCGCGTCCGGGCGGAGATCCCGTGCGGGTAGTCATCGCCGAAGACACCGTCCTCCTGCGCGAGGGCATCGCCGGCTCCTCGAGGACGCCGGGACTGGACGTCGTCGCGCAGCCGGGAACTGCCGAGGATCTCTCCTCAAGGTGCGGAGCTACTCGCCCGACGTCGTCATCGTCGACATCCGCATGCCGCCGACCCACACGGACGAGGGGCTCCGCGCCGCGCAGGAGGTGCGCGAGCAGCACCCGGACGTCGGCGTCCTCGTCCTCTCCCAGTACGTGGAGCCGGCCTACGCGATGGAGCTCCTGGCGGACAGCGCCGAGGGCGTCGGCTACCTGCTGAAGGACCGCATCTCGGACGTGGGCGAGTTCGCCGCGGCCGTCCGCCGGGTCGGGGAGGGCGGCTCGGCGCTCGACCCGGCGATCGTCTCCAGCTCGTCGGCCGGCGCCGGCGCGACGATCCGGTCGACACCCTGACGCCGCGCGAGCGCGAGGTGCTCGAGCTCATGGCCGAGGGGCGCTCGAACCAGGGCATCGCCGAGCGCCTCGTGGTCACCGAGCGGGCGGTCGAGAAGCACGTGACGAGCATCTTCGGCAAGCTCCGGCTGCCGCAGGCGGCGGAGGACCACCGCCGCGTGCTCGCCGTGCTCGCCTTCCTGCGCTCGTAGGCCTGAACCGCCGGTACGGCTAGCCGCACCTCAAGAGACGCAGGCTGGCCGCATTCCCGCGCGGTCGCCGGCGTGAGACGCTGCGGGCATGAAGCGCAACTTCTTCTTCCTCTTCCTCGCCTTCGCCGTGCTCGTGCTCGCGCTCGGCGGGTGGACGGTTCAGGGCGTCCGCTGGACGTTCGCGGCGCCCGTCCGCGCCTTCGCGTAGCGGTCCCACCACCGCGCTCGGTCGGCTAGCTCCTGGCCGCAAACGGCGCGTTCGGCAGGCCGAATGGCCTGGTGCGGATTTCCGAACGTCGAGAGGCAGGGTGGCCGTCATTGGCCCGGCACGGCGGAGCTGAGAGCCTCGGTTGCATGCACGGCTGACCGCGACCTGACCCGCCTGCTGGGGCCGCTCGCGCTCCCGACGTTCGCGCTCGCGCTCGCCATGAGCGTGCTGACGACGTACGCCCCGCTCCTGCTCGGCGAGGCGACCTCGTCGCGAGCGCGATCGGGCTCGCTATCGGCGCCGAGGGCCTCTTCGCGCTCTTCCTCCCGCTGCTGGTCGGGTCGCTCTCCGACCGCACGTCCACCCGCCTCGGCGCGGCGGCTGCCCTACGCCGTCTTCGCCGCGCCGCTTCTCGTGCTGCCGCTGGCGATCCTGCCCTTCGCGCACTCCTACGCGCAGACCGTCGCGCTGGTCTCGCTCTTCTTCGTCGGCTACTTCGTCTACTACCCGCCCTACCAGGCGCTCTTCGCCGAGCTCGTGCCCGCCTCGCATCAGGGCCGTGCGCTCGGCGTCCAGGGCATGATGCGCGGGCTCGGGCTCGGCGCCGCGCTCGTGGGCGGCGGACTCCTGCCTCGCGTGTGGACGCCGCTGCCCGTTCGTGCTCGCCGGCGTTGCCCTCGTCCTCTCCACCGTCGTGCTCGTGCGCGGAGTGCGCGGGCCGCGGCACCCGCGCGCCGCGGCGGTCGCGCCGCGCCGCGCCCGGGCCGGGCGTGCTCCGGCTCGTGCGCGAGCGCGGCCCGAGCTGCGCGCCTTCGTGGCCGCCAACGCCCTCTGGGAGCTCAGCTTCATGGGGCTGAAGACCTTCATCGTCCTCTACGTCGTCAAGGGCCTCGGGGAGTCGGTCGGGCACGGCCTCGGCCGTCATCGGCGTCGTCGCCGGCGCCTACGTGCTCGCCTCCGTGGTCGCCGGCCGGGTGGCCGACCGGGTCGGGCTGCACCGTCTCCTGCGGGGCTCGCTCTGGGTGTACGGCGTCGGGCTGCTCGCTGGCGCCGCGAATGACCTCGCTCGGGCCGATGCTCCTCGCGCTCCCGTTCGTCGCGATCGCGGGCGCTGTCGTCATGACACTGCCCTACGGCCTGCTCGTCAGTCTGACTCCGGCGGGCGCCGAAGGTGCCGCGTCCGGGCTCTTCGGCTTCTCGCGGGCGCTCGGCGCGGCTCTCGGGCCCGATCGTGGTCGGCGTCGCCATCGACGTCCTCGGCCCGCTGTTCGGCGCCACGCACGGCTACGGCGCCATGTGGGTGGCCATCGGGGTGCCGATCCTGCTCTCGCTGCCGCTTCTCGCGCGGCTCGCGCCGGACGAAGCGGCGCGCGCAAGCCCGAGCCCGCGCCGGCGGCTGCGGTCGACGACCTGGCGCTCGCGGCCTAGACCCGGAGGAAGAAGGGGCGAGCCGGGGAGAGATCCGGGAGTCTGCGGCGAACTCCTCAGAGGCGCCCGGCTCGCCGCCCCAGAGCGTACGCGCCCGGCGGCCGCCCGCACGGGCGAAGGGCTTTACAGAATCTGACAACTAGATGCGGGCGGTAGGCTGAGCGGCGTGGCCGACCTCGACGATCTGGCCGACGAGCTTCGCCGCCTGGCGCTCTCGCTGCCCGGAGACGTACGAGGACGAGCCGTGGGGCCACCCCGTCTTCAAGGTGCGGCCGAACAAGATGTTCGCGTCCATGTCGGTCGGCGACGGGGCCGTCCGGCTGACGGTCAAGCTGACGCCCGAGGAGCGGGAGATGGCGCAGCTCCTGCCCTACGTGAGCAGGGCGCGCCTACGTCGGGCGCTACGGCTGGATCACGGCGGAGGTCGCCGACGAGGAGTCGCTCGAGTGCGCGCTCGACTGGCTGCGCGAGAGCTACTGGCTGAAGGCGCCGCCGCAGCTCCGAAGGGCGCGGTCGAGGGCGACCCCCTCTAGCGCAGTAAGAACGTCGCGCAGGGGTGTCGCCGAGTCTCTAGTCCGCCGTCGGGACGTCGTCCGCGTCGCCACCGTCGTCCCGCTCCGGGTCAGGGACGGGCGGTCCTTCCTCCGTCCGCTCGGGGCTTTGCTCCGCGGGCTGCTGAGTATCCTCTTTCTCCACGGTGCGCGTCATTCTTCCCGATAGCTCGGAGCTCGAGCTTCCCGACGGCGCGACCGGGCTCGACGCCGCGCGCGCGATCGGCCCGAAGCTCGCCGAGCAGGCCGTGCTCGTGCGCGCGAACGGCAGCGTGCGCGACCTCCGGCTCCCGCTCGCGGACGGCGAGCAGATCCAGATCCTGACCACGCGCGACCGGGAGGATCCGGACGCCCTCTACGTCCTCCGCCACTCGGCCGCGCACCTCCTCGCGGAGGCGGCCCGGCGCCTCTACCCGGGCACGAAGGTGGCCATCGGCCCGCCCGATCGAGAACGGCTTCTACTACGACTTCGAGTTCCCGGAGCCGGTCGGTCCGAGGAGGCGCTCGAGCGCCTCGAGGAGGAGATCCGGCGGAGATCGCCGAGGGGCGCGAGTGGCAGCGGCGCGAGATCGAGCGCGACGAGGCCCGGCGCTACTTCGAGGAGCAGGGCGAGCCGTACAAGGTCGAGCTCGTGGACACGGCCGAGGGCGACATCTCCCTCTACGAGCAGGGCGACTTCGTCGACCTCTGCCGCGGCCCGCACCTGCAGAACGCCGAGCCGATCAGGGCGGTGAAGCTCCTCTCGCTCGCCGGCGCCTACTGGCGCGGCGACGAGACGAAGCCGCAGCTCACGCGCGTGTACGGGACCGCCTTCTACGACCCGCAGGACCTCGAGGCCTACCTGGAGCGGCTGGAGGAGGCGAAGCGGCGCGACCACCGGCGTCCTCGGAGCGCAGCTCGACCTCTTCCATCTCTCCGAGCACGCGCCGGGGATGCCGTTCTGGCACCCGAAGGGGATGGTCATCTGGAACACGCTCGAGGACGTCCGCCGGCGGGAGAACGCGCAGGCGCGGCTACCTCGAGGTGAAGACGCCGCTCATGTACGACACCGAGATCTGGGAGACCTCCGGGCCACTGGGAGAAGTACCGGGACAACATGTTCCTCATCCCCGACGGCGAGCGCGTCTTCGGCCTCAAGCCGATGAACTGCCCCGGGCCACATGCTGCTCTTCGGACAGCAGCTGCGCAGCTACCGCGAGCTGCCCTCTGCGCTACGCGGAGTCGTCCACGCTCCACCGGAACGAGCCCGCCGGGACGCTGCACGGGCTCCTGCGGGTCCAGCACATCACCCAGGACGACGCCCACATCTTCTGCACCGAAGAGCAGATCGAGGACGAGATCGACGGCATGATCGACTTCGTCCGCTACCTCTACGACCTGTTCGAGGTGACGCGCCCGCGCCGAGCTCTCGACGCGTCCCGAGGACAAGCTCGGAAGCGACGAGCAGTGGGACCGGGCCGAGGACGCGCTCCGCCAGGCGCTCGAGCGGCACGGGCTCGAGTACGCCGTGGGCGCGGGGGAGGGCGTCTTCTACGGGCCGAAGATCGACCTGCACATGGACGACTCGCTCGGGCGCGGCTGGCAGATGGGGACGATCCAGCTCGACTACCAGATGCCGGCCCGCTTCGGCCTCCGCTACGCGGGCGCCGACAACGCCGAGCACACCCCGGTCGTCATCCATCGCGCGCTCCTCGGCTCGCTCGAGCGCTTCACGGGCATCCTCATCGAGCACTACGCCGGCGCGTTTCCCGTCTGGCTCGCGCCGGTGCAAGTGCGGGTCGTCCCGGTCGGCGAGGCCCACCGCGAGGCGGCCGCCGACGTGCTCGAGCGCCTCCGGCGCGCGAGGGCGTCCGAGCCGACGTCGACGAGCGGGACGACACGGTCGGGAAGCGGATCCGGGACGCCGAGCTCGAGAAGATCCCCTACGTCGTCGTCTGGGGCGACCGCGAGTCCTGGGACGCGCTGGCCGTCCGCAAGCGCGGCGGCGAGCAGGTCGAGCTGTCCGGGGAGGCCCTTCTCGACGAGCTGCGCGCCGTTGCTAAGCTGTGAGGCCTGCAAGCAGGAAGCGCGTTTCCTCACCTCCCGAGCCTGCGGCTCCGCGGAGGTTCAACCGAATCGGGGAACTGACGAGCTGCCTGCGCGCAGCTTTTCGTTTGTCTAGCAGGAGGAAGCAGCACAGCTTGGTGACGTATACAGTGAGGCCGCGGCGGAGGTTCGACCAGGCCAGGCCGGTCCAGGACCAGACGCGGATCAACGAGGCGATCAGGGTTCCGCGGGTTCGGCTGGTCGACTCGGACGGCTCGCAGATCGGCATCAAGACGACGGACGAGGCGCTCGAATACGCGTACTCGAAGGACCTCGACCTCGTCGAGGTGGCGCCCGAACGCCGATCCGCCCGTCTGCCGGGTGATGGACTACGGCAAGTACAAGTACGAGCAGGAGCAGAAGGCCAAGACCGCGCGCAAGCACCAGTCGCAGATCCAGGTCAAGGAGATCAAGCTCCGGCCGAAGATCGGCGTCCACGACTACGAGACCAAGAAGGGCCACGTGGTGCGGTTTCTGAACAACAGGGCGAAGGTGAAGGTGACGATCATGTTCCGCGGCCGCGAGCAGACGCATCCTGAGCGCGGGCGCGACCTGCTCATGCGGCTCGCCGACGACGTGAAGGAGCTCGGCGCGGTCGAGTCGCCGCCCATCCAGGACGGCCGCAACATGGTCATGGTGCTCGCGCCGCACCGGAGCGTCGGACAACCGGTGGGAGCAGTCAGAGTGCCTAAGCAGAAGACGAACTCGGCCGCGAAGAAGCGGTTCAAGGTGACCGGCACCGGCCGCATCCTGCGCCGCCACGCGATGAAGAGCCACAACCTGGAGAAGAAGAGCGCCAAGCGCCGGCGCAGCTTCCGCCGCGACCACGAGCTCGACGGGTCGGACGCCCGCGAAGTGCGGCGCTTGCTCGGGCGCTAAGGGAGGAGGAGGACGAGATGCCCCGCGTCAAGCGATCCGTTCACGCGCGCAAGAAGCGCCGCAAGGTGCTCGAGCAGGCCAAGGGCTACGTCGGCCAGAGCTCGATCTCCTACCGCAAGGCGAAGGAGCAGATCCTCAAGGCGGACACGTACGCGTATCGCGACCGGAAGGCGCGCAAGCGCGTCTTCCGGCGGCTCTGGATCGTCCGCATCAACGCGGCTGCCCGCCGGGAGGGGCTCTCCTACAACCAGTTCGTCGCCGGGTGCCGGAAGGCGAACATCGAGCTCGACCGCAAGGTCCTCGCCGACATCGCGGTCAACGATCCGGCCGGTTTCTCCAAGATCGCCGAGCAGGCGAAGGCCGCGCTCGAGGCCTGACGGAGTAGGGCCGGCAGGGGATGATCACATCCGCGGCCAACCCGCGGCTCAAGCTCGTCCGCAAGCTCGCCGTCGCGGCGGCAGCGCGAGAAGCTCGGGCTGTTCGTCTGCGAGGGCGAGGATCTCGTCGCGGCCGGCCTCGACGCGGGGCTCGAGCCGGTGGAGGCGCTCGTGGACGCCGAGCGGCCTGCGCTGCTCGACCGGCTGCCGCGTGCCGAGGCTGTGGCCCCTGAGCTGCATGGCGGAGCTCTCCACGCTGCCGCACCCGGCTCGGGTCGTGGCCGTCTTCCGGCGGGCGGACCTCCCCAGGGGGGCGGATGCCCCGGCCGGGCTCGCGCTCTGGCACGTGCGCGACCCAGGCAACATGGGCACGCTCGTGCGCTCCGCGGACGCGTTCGGCCCCGCGTTCCTGGCGCTCTCGGCGGGCTGCGCAGACCCGACCGGGCCGAAGGCGCTACGCGCCTCCGCCGGAGCGCTCTTCCGCGTCCCGCTCGCGGGCTTCGACGAGGCGCCGGGCCCGCTCGTCGCCCTGGTTCCGCGCGGCGGTGCGCCGCTCGACGGAGCTCGAGCTCGGCGAGCGCGCCACCTTCGTCGCTCGGCGCCGAGCGCGACGGGCTTCCGGAGGACGTGCTGGCGCGCTGCGAGGCGACGGCGTCCATTCCGCAGGCGGCCGGGGCCGAGTCTTTGAACGTCGCGGTCGCCGGAGCGATCGCGCTCTACGAGTGGAGGCGGCGACGCGAATGGGAACGTCGCCCGGCATGACGCCGCAGGAGTGGGTGGAGGCGTACGGCCGGGCGTGGCGGGAGCAGGACGCCGACGCCGTCGTCGCGCTCTTCACCGAGGACGCCGACTACCGCTCGAGCCCCTTCCGCGCACCCGACGTCGGCTCGGAGGGCATCCGTGACTACTGGACGCGCGCGACCTCGACCCAGGAGGACGTCGACGTCCGCTTCGGCGCGCCCGTCGTGCGGGAAACAAGGTCGCTGTCGAGTGGTGGGCGACATGCGCGACGACGGCGAGGAGATCACGCTCCCCGGCTGCCTGCTCCTCCGCTTCGCCGCCGACGGCCGCTGCGAGGAGCTGCGCGAGTACTGGCACGTCGAGCCGGGCCGCCACGAGCCGCCCGCCGGCTGGGGCACCTAGCCCGCCTTCCGCGGGCGCTTGTCCCGCCTCGACATGTCCCCGGCAGGACATGTCCGGGGCCTGACCCCGGACGTGTCCTCTTCGGACCGGCGTCGGCACACTCTGGCGCACTTTCCTCCCCAGGCCTCGACGGCGGGGCGCTGCTTCGCACAGCCATGGGGACAGAAAGACCGTCCGCTTCGGCCATGTCAGGGGTCAGACCCCCGGACAGTGGCTAAAGGGGACGGCGGGCGAGCCAGACGGTGTCCTCGCCGCCCGCGTAGGGGCGCATGTCGAACCAGCCGTAGCAGGCGAGCACCTCGAAGCCGGCGTGCATCGAGGAGCGCGCGCCACTCCTCAGGCGAGATCCAGGCGAGCTCCATCGTCGTCTCGCCGCGCTCGCCGCGCACGGAGAGGGTGAGGACGCGCCGCTCGAGGTCCCAGTCGGCGCGCTCCCAGATCCCCGGCTCGCGCTCGAGCCAGCGCGCGTGCGTCTCCTCGACGTCTTCCCGGCTGGGCGCGAAGACGTCGAAGACGAGGCGGCCGCCGGGCTCGAGCAGCCGGCGGGCGGCATCGAAGCGCCCTCGCGCGCTCGGCGTCGTGACCGAGGTGGAGGAAGGAGCGGAACGGCGCGGTGACGAGGCGGACGCGCTCCCTGACGGGCGGCCGGCGCAGGTCTCCGAGGCGAAGGTCGAGCAGCTCGCCGACACCGGCCTCGTCGGCCCGCCGGCGACAGACGTCCAGCATCCCCGGCGAGGAGTCGACGCCGATCACGCGCACGCCCCGCCTGTGCCGTCGGCACCGCGATCCGGCCCGTGCCGACACCGAGCTCGACGACGGGCCCGCCGGCCTTCCGCGCCTCCGCGACGTAGAAGTCGACGTCCTCCGTGACGCTTCTGCTCCACGGGTCGTAGAGCTCGGCGATGGCGTCGTAGCGGCTCATGGTGAGACGAAAGTCCGATGATACGGTTCGCAGATGGACGCCCAGGCCCTGGAAAACGAGGCGAAAAGCGCGATTGCGGGCGCCGACGACGCTGGCCGAGCTCGACGAGGTCCGCGTCCGCTACCTCGGGCGGAAGAGCGAGCTGAAGCAGGCGCTCCGCGAGGTGCGCGACGCCGAGACGGGCCGCCTCCTCAACGACCTGCGCGAGAAGCTCGAGCGCGCCGTCGCCGAGCGCCAGGCCGCGCTCGAGCGGGCCGACCTCGACCGGCGCCTGACCGAGGAGGTCGTCGACGTCACGTTGCCGGGAGAGACCGCGCCGCGTGGGCACCTACCACCTCATCACGCAGATCCGGCGCGAGGTCGAGGACATCTTCCTCGGCCTCGGCTACGAGGTCGTGGACGGTCGCGAGGTCGAGACGACGCGCTACAACTTCGACGCCCTCAACTTCCCGCCCGACCACCCGACGCGCTCGCCGCTCCAGTCCATCTTCCTGAACGGCGACGTGCTGCTGCGCACCGAGACCTCGCCCTCGCAGATCCACGTCATGGAGGAGCAGGAGCCGCCCGTCTACATCGTCTCGCTCGGGCGCGTCTACCGTCGCGAGACACCCGACGCGACCCACGTACCGATCTTCCACCAGGTCGAGGGGCTCGCGATCGACCGCGGCATCACGATGGCCGATCTCAAGGGGACGCTCCTGCACCTGATGCGCGCCCTCTTCGGCGCGGAGCGCGAGATGCGCTTCCGCACGCACTACTTCCCCTTCACGGAGCCGTCGCTCGAGCCGGACGTCTCCTGCTTCCTCTGCGAGGGGCGCGGCTGTGCCGTGTGCCGCTGGTCGGGCTGGATCGAGCTCGGCGGCTCGGGCATGGTCGACCCGAACGTCCTCGAGTTCGTCGGCTACGACCCGGAGGAGTGGACGCGGCTTCGCCTTCGGGATCGGCCTCGAGCGGATCGCCATGCTGCGCCACGGCCTGCCGGCGCTGGGGATGCTCTGGCAGAACGACCTCCGGCTCCTCCGCCAGTTCTAGCGCATGCCGCTGAAGGTTCCCCTCTCCTGGCTGCGCGAGTACGTCGACGTGGACGCCGGCACGGCCGAGCTCGCCGAGCGGCTCGCCATCGCCACGGGCGAGGTGGAGCGCATCACGCGCCGCGGCGTCGCCGACGAGGACGGCAACCACGCCCTCTACCTCGTCGGCCGCGTCCTCGAGGCCGGCAAGCACCCGAACGCCGACCGTCTCCAGCTCTGCCGGGTGGACGTGGGGGAGGGCGAGCCGCGCCAGATCGTGTGCGGCGCCTGGAACTTCGGGGCCGGCGCGACCGTGGCGGTCGCGCTTCCCGGCGCCGTGCTCCCGGACGGCCGCACGCTCGAGCGGGCCGAGCTTCGCGGGTCCGTCTCGGACGGGATGATCCTCTCCGAGCAGCGAGCTCGAGCTCGGCACCGACGCGAGCGGCATCCTCGTGCTCCCCGAGCCGTGGGAGCCCGGGACGCCGCTCGCCGACGTCATCCCGCTCGGCGAGGAGGTGCTCGAGATCGAGCTGACGCGCAACCGCCCGGACTGCCTCTCGGTCTACGGGATCGCGCGCGAGGTCGCCGCGCTCTTTCCCGGGGCCGAGCTGCGCCCGCCTCCCGGGAAGGAGCCCGAGCGCGGCGGGCGACGAGCCCGTGGACGTGACGATCGACGACCCGGCGGGCTGTCCGCGCTACATCGGCCGGCTCTTCCGGGACGTGCGAGGTAGGGCCGTCGCCGCCCTGGCTCAAGGCGCGGCTCACGGCGGCGGGCATGCGGCCGATCTCGAACGTCGTCGACGTGACGAACTACGTCATGCACGCGCTCGGAAACCCGCTGCACGCGTTCGACTTCGACAGCGCTCTCGCGGCGGGCGCATCGTCGTCCGGCGCGCGCGGGCCGGCGAGGAGTTCACGTCGCTCGACGGCAACCTGCGCCGGCTCGACCCCGCGCGACCTCGTCATCGCCGACGCCGAGGGCGCGATCGCGTTCGCAGGGATCATGGGCGGGCTCGACACGGAGGTGCGCGACGAGACGACGAACGTGCTCCTCGAGGCGGCCAACTTCGAGCCGGGCACGATCCTCTGGAGCTCGGAGCGCCATGCGCTCCGCACGGAGGGGTCGAACCGCTGGGAGAAGGGCGTCGATCCGTACCTGGCCCCGCAGGCGGCCGCCCTCGCCACCGAGCTGATCGTCGAGCTCACGGGCGCGCGCTGGACCGGGGACGTGGACGTGCACGGAGAGCTTCCGGAGCGGCCGGTGGTGCGCTTCCGCCCGGAGCGCGCGAACCGGCTCGCTCGGCCTCGAGATCCCGGAGCAGGAGCAGAAGGAGGCGCTCGAGCGGCTCGGCTTCGAGGTCGAGCCCGGCTGGAAGGTGACCGTCCCGACCTGGCGGGCCCGCGACGTCGACGCGCGAGGTGGACCTCGTCGAGGAGGTCGCGCGCGTGCACGGGCTCGAGAAGATCCCCTTCACGCTGCCGCTGCGCAGCGCCATGGTGGGGCGGCTGAGCAAGGAGCAGCGCCTGCGCCGCGTCGTCGAGGACGTGCTCGTCGGCAGCGGCTACACGGAGGTGTACACGTGGAGCCTCGTCGCGGACGACCCCGACCCCGGCGCGCTTCGGCCTGCCCGATCCGCCCACGTCCGAGCTCGCGGTTCTGCGGACGACGCTCCTGCACGGGCTCGTCGCTGCCGCCGCGCACAACGTCAACATGGGGAACGAGGACATTGCGCTCTTCGAGCTCGCGCGCGTCTACCTGCCGAGCGGCGAGCAGCTGCCCGAGGAGCGCTGGCGCGTCGGAGGCATCGCGGAAGGCGGCTACTTCCGCGCCAAGGGAGCGGTCGAGGCGATCCACCGAACGCTCAAGGTCGAGCCCTCGCTTCGAGCGGGCGCAGCTCGACTTTCTCCATCCGGGCAAGGCGGCACGGCTCGACGCCGGCTGGGTCGGCGAGCTTCACCCGTCCCTGCTGGAGGGCGAGTGGGGCGTCTTCGAGCTCGACCTCGCCACGCTCTTCGCCGACGTGCCCGAGCGGATCGAGTACCACGACGTCATCACGTACCCGGCCGTGCGACAGGATCTCGCGTTCGTCGTCGACGAGGACGTGCTCGCCGGCGACCTTCGTCGCGGCGGCGCGCGAGGCGGCGGGGCCTGAGCTGCGCGAGGCGCGCGATCTTCGACGTCTACCGCGGCGACCCGATTCCGCGCCGGCCGCAAGTCGGTGGCGCTCCACGTGGCCTTCCAGTCGCCGGAGCGCACGCTCTCGGACGACGATGCGCGCGCCCTCCGCGAGAAGATCGTGTCCGCGCTCGGCCGAGCGGTTCGGCGCCGAGCTCCGCGGGCCTGTCAGATGAGGCCTCGTTCAGGCCGCGGGTAGAGGCCTCGGCGCGAGCTCGCGCGGACCCTCCGATTCGACCGTGAACGTGGAAGCGCGCGGCGGCGGCGACGCGGCGCCGGAGCGCGGGGAGGTCGACCGTCTCGAGCGCGCGGGCCAGGTCGTCGACCGAGTCGAGGCTGATGGCCGAGCCCGCTGCTCGGCAGACGAAGCGGAGAGAGCGCCCGGTGGCGGAGCGTCACGACCGGCAGGCCGCAGCCGACGTACTCGAACGCCTTGTTCGGGAGGGCGGTGTCGAGGTGGGCGGCGTTGAGCCGCTCGTTGAAGCCGGCCCAGCCCAGGTCGTAACGAGGTCAGCTCCTGCAGCAGCGCCGTCGGCGGGAGCGTGTCGTGCAGGTGAACCCCGAGGCCGTCGTAGCCCTCGACCCGGCCGCCCGGGGTAGACGTGCAGCTCGATGCCCTGCTCGGCGATCGCGGCGAACAGCTCGCGCAGGTCGTAGTGGCCGCCGTTCGTGGACAGCGTCCCCTGGTAGACGAGCGCGCGGCGGCCCGTTCGAGCCGTCGCGGGCACTCGCACGGCCGTCGGGAGGTCGCGGCGCAGCGCGTAGTTCGGGAAGACGAGCGTGCGCGCCGGCAGTCGGTGCCGGGCGCCGATCTCGGCGAGCAGCTCGTCGGAGACGGTCACGAGCGCGGCGCAGCCCTCCACCGCGCGCCGCTCCAGCGCCGAGCGGGTCGTCCGGCTCCGGGAAGCCGTCCTCGTACGGCGTCCGGCTCAGGCTCTGGAAGTCGTGGACGTCGTGGATGACCGGGATCCGCCCGCCGGTCAGCTCGAGCGCGAGCACGGTCAGCGAGTCCGGCAGGTTGTGGCTGTGGATCACGTCGGGCCGGAACTCGGCGAGCGCGGTCCGGAGCGCGGCCGCCGGGCGTTCCGTCCAGCTGCCACCAGCGGTCGAAGAGCTCGTCGCCGCTGCCGTACAGGGCTGAGAGCGTCAGGCCCCGGTAGGCGAAGCCGAGGCGGAGCCAGGCGGTGTCGACGAGCGCGAGGGCGGCGCCGTACTTGAGCGCACGGGTGCACGGCTGCTGCTGGAGGAAGAGGACGCGCATCGTACTACCGCCTGGATCTGATCACGCGCGCCGGATTACCGACCGCGACGGTGTAGGGCTCGAGGTCCTTGACGACGACCGAGCCCGCGCCGACGACGCAGCCGTCGCCGATGCGCGACCCCGGGCAGGATGCAGACGCCCATCCCGATCCAGCAGTTGGCGCCGATCTCCACCGGGCGGGCGACCTCCCAGCCCTGCTGGGTCACGGGGCGGTCAGGGTCGTCCATCTTGTGGTTCGCCGTGTGGATCATCGTGTACGGGCCGAACTCCGCTCCGTCGGCGATCAGCAGCCCGCCGAAGCCGTTGACGTAGCAGCCGTAGTTGAAGGCGACGTGGTCGCCCATCTCGATCTGGTCGCCGTTCAGCCAGACGATGTGGTCGAGATAGAAGCAGCCCTCGCCGACCCGCTTGGCGTCGTGGGGGCGAAACGGGATCACGCGCTTGCTGCGCTCGTTGATCATCACGGCGGCGGGAGTCTAAGCGCTCGACCGGGAGCTCTAAGCTCTCTCCGCATGAGCTGAGCGCAGCGACACGGTGGTCTTCCTTCCCGCCTGGAACGAGGAGGCAAACCTGCCCGCCGTGCTCGACGAGCTGCGCAGCGAGCTTCCCGACGTCGACCTCCTCGTCGTCGACGACGGATCCACCGACCGCACGGCCGAGGTCGCGCGCGAGCACGGAGCCCGCGTGCACTCGTTCCCGCACAACCGCGGGCTGCGCGCGGCTGATCGCGGCCGGGTACGAGCATCGCCGCAGCGCGAGGGATACGCCTACTGCGGGCGCGTGGACGCGGACGGGCAGCACCCGGCCGCGGAGCTCCGGCGCCTGCTCGAGCGCGTCCAAGTACCGGGACGTGCGACGTGGCCGTCGGCTCGCGGTTCGTCTCGGGAGACGGCTACGAGCCGTACCGCTACCGCCCGAGCCCGCCCGCCGCTTCGGCACAGCGCTCCTGCGGCGCTCGATGGCGCGTCCGGCTCGGGCAGCCGTTCGCGGACGCGACGAGCGGCATGTACGCGGCGAACGCGAAGGCGCTTCCGTACCTCGCCGAGCCCTACTCGGAGCGGCGCGCCCGAGGTCGAGGGCCTCATCCGCCTCGCCGAGGCGGGGCTCGTCGTCGAGGAGGTTCCGGTGAACATGCGCGAGCGGGCAAGCGGCGAGTCGAAGCTGACGGGCAAGACGGCGCTCAAGCTCGTCCTCACCGTGGCGGCGACGCTGCTCCTCTACCGGCGCTTCAAAGGGCGGGCGTGAAGCGGCTGGTCGTCGTGCTGGGCTACTCGGACGGGCGCAGCGGCGGAGCTGCACCCGATCTGCGCGGCCCGCCTCGACCGGGCTGCTCGCCTGGCGGAGCATGCCGACACGGTCGTCCTCACGGGTTGGGCCCGCCGCAGCGGGCCGCGTCCCGGAGGCGGAGCTCATGCGCGCAGCGTGGCCCGGGCCCGAGCGGCCGTTCATCGTCGACACAGAGGCGCGCATCACGGCGGAGAACGCGGCGTACGTGGCCGGCCTCGTGCGCGAGCTCGGCGCCGAGGAGGTCGTCGTCGTCACCTCCTGGTGGCATCGCCTGCGCGCCGCGCTTCTCTTCCGCTCTCTGCTCGGCGACCGGCCCGTTCGCGTGGCGGTCGTCGGCGTCGAGCGCCCCTGGAGCGTCCGCCTTATCCTGCGGGAGCTCGCGGTGCTTCGCGCTCGTTCCGTTCCAGCTTCGCCGGGCGCGCAGCTAGCCGCCGCTGCCGCCGAAGAAGCGGCGCAGGCGTGTCATGAAGTCGTCGGCGGGCACCCAACGTCCCGCCACCGGCTCCTCGTACACGGGAGCCTGCTCGAGCTCGGCCGCCGACGCCGCGACCTGGACGCGGCGGGGCCAGATGCCGGTGACCTGCTCGGCGGGAACGTAGCGGTTGGCGCCCAGCACGCTCGAGGCGGACGACGAGGCCGTTGAAGATGTCCGCGGTCGGGTCCCCGGCCACCTCGGCGACCGTGCCGACGTCCTGTCCGTCGAACGAGCGGACGACGGCGTCCCGCTCGATGGCCTTCCAGGAGACTTCGGGCTCGTTCACAGGCGAGTCCTTGGCCTGTGAACGTGTGGAGGGTGTGTGAGGGAACCGGGAGGTTCCCTCACAGCATCAAAGAAGGGGGCACGTGGGGGAACTGGTCCCCACGGAGCGAGCCGGAGGCGAGCGACGTTCAAATCGAGCGCCCGCCCTCGACCCAGACGGGTCCCTGCGTGGAGACGTGGTGTGTCCCGGAGAGGACGCGGAGGACGCGAACCGAGCCGGTGATCCCCTCTCGTCGAGGCGCTCGAGGCAGCGCCGGGCCATCCCGGCGGAGACTCCGTAACCCCGGCGGCTCGCGCAGCGAAAACGGAAGGTCGTGCTTCGCCCCGTAGCGGGCGGGGTTCACGGGAGCGAGCAGGAGGGCGCCGCGCTCGACGAAGTCCGTGGAGTCGAGCTCGACCTCCATGTAGAGGTCGGACCAGTCCGGCGGGAAGCGCGAGAGGAGCCGGTCCCAGGTGGCGGCCAGGCGCTCCGGCTCGGCCGCCGGCTCCGCCGCCGCGTCTTCCGCACGCGCCACGTAGTCGGCGAGGCGGATGCGTCCGCGGATGCCCTCCTCGTCCAGGCGTCGCAGCACCCGCCGGACGACCTCCGGCGATGCCAGCCCGAGCTGCGTCGCTCCGGCGACGTGGAGCGAAAACGTCCTCCCGCTCCGGCCGGGCGTGGCGGGGGCGAGGATGACCGATGCCCGGTCGGCATCACTCTCCTCCTCGACGGTGACTTCGAGGCGGGCACGCTCCCAGCCCCGAGGAAGCCCGCGCAGGATCTCGTCCGCTCGCTCGGACAGCGCCACGGCGCGAGTGTATGCGCTCCTTTGCAAGCGGGTGCTTGCTAGCGTTGTCCTCGCCGTGGCAACGCTGGAGGAGAAGGGGCAGACGGTCTCGACAGAGCGCTTGCGGGAGTTCCTGCAGGAGATGCTGCTCATCCGCCGTTTCGAGGAGAAGGTGGAGGAGCGGTTCCGCGCCGGCGAGCTGCCCGGGTTCCTCCACGTCGCCATCGGACAGGAGGCGGTTGCAGTCGGGGTTTGCCGCGCGCTCGAGGACGGCGACGTGATCGCGTCCACGCACCGGGCGCACGGGCACACGCTCGCCAAGGGCACGCACCCGAACGAGGTCATGGCCGAGCTCTACGGCAAGGTCGAGGGCTGCAGCCACGGCTACGGAGGCTCCATGCACCTCTACGACGTCGAGCGCGGCAACCTGGGCGCGAACGCCGTCGTGGGAGGCGGGCTTCCGGCGATCGTCGGCGCTGCCCTCGCCTTCAAGCTGCGCGGCGAGCCGCGCGTGGGCGTTGCCTTCTTCGGCGACGGGGCGACGAACATCGGCACCTTCCACGAGGCGCTCAACCTCGCCCAGCTCTGGCGCGTCCCGGCTCTCTTCGTCTGCGAGAACAACAAGTACGCAGAGTCGACGCCCGCGAGGCAGCACCTGCCGATCGAGGACCTGACCAAGCGGGCCGAGGCGTTCGGGATGACGTCCATGCGCATCGACGGCCAGGACGTCGAGGAGGTCTTCGACGCGACGAAGAAGGCGCTGAAGCACATCCGGGAGGGCAAGGGTCCCGTGTTCCTGGTCGCCGAGTGCGCGCGCCTAACCGGCCACTACGTCGGCGACCCCCAGGTGTACCGCCCCAAGGAGGAGCTCCGCGAGCTGCGCCAGAGGCAGGATCCGATCGAGAACCTGCGCAAGCGGCTCGAGCTCTCCGACGAGGCGTGGGAAGAGATGGACAGCGAGGCCGTCCGGCTCGCCGAGGAGTCCGTCGAGTTCGCCAAGAACGGCACGGACCCGAAGCCCGAGGACGCCCTCAAGAACGTCTACGCCTGATGCCGGAGCTGACGTTACCGCGAGGCCGTGCGCGACGCTCATGAGCGAGGCGATGCGCCGCGACGACGACGTCTTCATCATGGGCGAGGACATCGCCGAGATGGGCGGCTCCATGGGCGTCACGCAGGGAATGCTGGAGGAGTTCGGCCCCGACCGCGTCCGCAACACGCCGATCTCGGAGATGGCGATCGTCGGCGCCGGCATCGGCGCGGCCATCGTCGGCATGCGCCCGGTCGTCGAGATCATGTACCAGGACTTCACGACGCTCGCGATGGAGCAGCTCGTGAGCCAGGCGGCCAAGCATCGCTACATGTCGGGCGGTCAGATCAAGGTTCCCCTCACCGTGCGCACGCAGGGTGGAGCCGGCTGGTCGCCGGGTGCTCAGCACGCGCAGCAGCTCGAGGCCTGGTTCGTGCACGTCCCTGGGCTGAAGGTCGTCTTCCCGTCGACCCCCGCGGACGTGCGCGGCCTCCTCTGGAGCTCGATCTACGACGACAACCCCATCCTCTTCTTCGAGCATCGCACCCTCTACGGGCTCAAGGGCGAGGTTCCCGACGAAATCGACGGCATCGAGCTGGGAAAGGCGCGGGTACACCGGGAGGGCGAGGACGTCACGGTCGTGGCCACCGGGAGGCTGGTGCACGAGGCGCTCGGCGCGGCCGAGGAGGCGGAGGGGGACGGCATCTCCGTCGAGGTCGTCGATCCGCGCACCCTGCAGCCTCTCGACGAGGAGGCGATCGTCGAGTCGGTCAAGAAGACGAACCGCTGCGTCGTCGCCCACGAGGCGGTCGTGCGCATGGGCTTCGGCGCCGAGGTGACCGCCGTCGTCCAGGAGAAGGCGTTCGACTACCTCGACGCGCCCGTCGAGCGTGTGGGCGCCAAGTTCACGCCCATTCCCTTCGCCCCGGTGATGGAGGAGTTCGTCATTCCGCACAAGGCGGACGTGCTCGCGGCGATCAAGCGGACGGTGGAGCGAGCCTAGTGGCCGACCAGGTCACGCTCCCGCGCCTCGGGCAGGGCATGGAGTCCGGGACGATCGTCAAGTGGCTCAAGTCCGAGGGCGACCAGGTCGAGAAGGGGGAGCCGCTCTACGAGCTCGACACCGAGAAGGTCACGCAGGAGGTGGAGGCCGACGCTTCGGGAGTCCTGCTCAGGATCCTGGCCGGCGAAGGCGACGAGATCGAGGTCGGCAAGCCGATCGCCGTCATCGGCGAGGAAGGCGAGGACGTTCCCGAGGAGAAGGAGCCCGAGACCCAGGAAGAACAGCCGGAGGCCAAGGAGAAGGAGGCCGAGGTCGAGGTCGCCGAAGAAGAGGAAATGGAGGAGGGAGAGCCCGCTCCGCGGCGCGAGGAAGAGCGCGAGCGAGCTCGGGAGACCGAGGCACCTGCTCCGCGACCGGAGGTCGCGGAGCAGAGACAAGACGGCGGGCGCATGAAGGCCTCGCCGCTCGCGCGGCGAATCGCGCGCGAGCGCGGCATCGACCTCTCCGGGCTGCGCGGCACCGGCCCGGAGGGCCGCATCGTCGCCGAGGACGTCGAGCGCGCGGCGGCCGCCCCCGCGGCCGCTCCGGCCGCTGCCCCTGCCGCCGCTCTCGCGGAGGCGGAGAGCATCCCGCTCACGGGCATGCGGAAGGCGATCGCGCGCCGCATGACCGAGGCGTGGGAGGCCCCGGCCTTCCAGATCACGATGACGGCCGACATGAGCGCGGCCGTCCACTTGCGCGAGGGGCTCGTCGCGCGCACGGAGGAGGGCGCAGCCGCGGCCGACGTACTCCGACATCCTCACGAAGGTCTGCGCGGTCGCGCTGATGCGCCACCGCGCGATGAACGCCCTCTTCGCGGGGGACGAGATCCGCCTCGTCCCGACCGCGAACATCGGCATCGCCGTCGCGGTGCCCAACGGCCTGCTCGTTCCCGTGCTCAGGAGCTGCGAGACGAAGACGATTCCCCAGATCGCCGCCGAGCGGGCCGACCTCGTCGAGCGAACGCGGGCGGGGAAGCTGCAGCAGCAGGACCTCGAGGAGGGCACGTTCACGATCTCCAACCTCGGCATGTACGGCGTCGACCGGTTCGTCGCCGTGCTCAACCCGCCCCAGGCGGGCATCCTCGCCGTCGGCGCGATCGAGGAGCGGGCGGTCGTCCGGGACGGCGAGGTCGTCGCGCGGCCGATGCTGGAGCTGACGCTCACCTGCGACCACCGCTCGGTGGACGGCGCCACCGCCTCCGACTTCCTGCGCACGGTCAAGAGCTTCCTCGAAGAGCCCGGGCTCGCGTTGTGAGCGTCGCTCGCCTTCGGCTCGCTCCCGTGGGGGAAACCATGTTTCCCCCACGGACCCCCTTCTTCGATGCAGAGGGGGAACCTCCCGGTTCCCTCTCACCCCCTCCACATGCTCATGGGCCAAGGAGTGGCCCGTGAGCATCTGGTACGGCGTGCGCGACCTCGACGTCGGCGTGCTCCTTCTACCGGGATCAGCTTGGCTTCCAGGAGGTCTACGTGGACGAGGAGGGCACCTGGGCGCGGCTGGTTCGCAACGGCGTCGAGATCGCGCTCGCAGAGGGCGAGCTCGAGGACGGCGAGCTGATCGCCACCCTCGATGCGGACGACGTGAAGGCCGAAGCCGAGCGCCTCCGCGCGGCCGGGGTAGAGGTCGGCGTGGTGGTGGAGATCCCCGGCACGATCCGCCTCCTCGACGTCTTCGACCCGGACGGCAACCGGGTTCAGCTCTCCGAAGACATCTGATCTCGCGACGCCTGCTTGAGCCGACCCACCCCGGGTAGGATCGCTGTGAAGACAAAGACGCGAGAGAGAGGTTTCCAGCATGGAATGTGACGTTGCCGTCCTCGGCGGGGGGCCGGGCGGCTACACGGCGGCCATCCGGGCTGCGCAGCTCGGCGCGAAGACGGTCTGCATCGACAAGGAGGACGAGCTCGGGGGCACGTGCCTCCGCGTCGGCTGCATCCCGACCAAGGCTTGGGTGCAGACGGCGTTCGCGCTCAGGGAGGCCGAGGAGACCTTCGCCAAGCTCGGCGTGAAGGTCGGCGAGCCGGAGCTCGACTTCTCCGCGTCCAACGACTGGAAGGCGGCCGTCGTCAAGCAGCTGACCGGGGGCGTCGCGTTTCTCTTCAAGGCCAACGGCGTCGAGTGGGTCAAGGGCACGGGAGCCTTCAAGGATGCGAACACGATCGCGGTCGAGGGCGGGGAGGACGTCTCCTTCAAGAGCGCGATCATCGCCACGGGGTCGTATCCGCTCCGCCCTCCGGTGGAGGGCATCGACTCCGAGCGCTGCGTCGACTCGACCGGCCTCCTCGCCCAGACCGAGGTGCCGAAGCGGCTCGTCATCCTGGGCGGGGGCATCATCGGCTGCGAGTTCGCCTCCATCTTCCAGCGCTTCGGGAGCGAGGTCACCGTCGTCGAGATGCTCCCTACGCTCATCCCCCTGGAGGACGAGGATGCGGCGAAGGAGCTGCTGAAGCAGTTCAAGAAGCGCGGGATCGCGGTCCATCTCGAGTCGCAGCTCGACAAGGTCGAGGAGACGGGCGACGGGCTCAGAGCGCATTTCGGCGGCGAGACGGTCGACTGCGACCTCCTGCTGGTCGCCACGGGCCGTGGTCCGCTCGTGGAGGGCCTCGGGCTCGAGGAGATCGGCGTCGAGTTCGACAAGCGCAAGGGGATCGCGGCGGACGAGCACCGCCGCACGACCGTCGAGCACATCTACGCGGTGGGCGACTGCGCCGGGTACTGGCAGCTCGCGCACACTGCCTTCCGCGAGGGCGAGGTGGCCGCGGAGAACGCGCTCGGTCACGAGGCCGTGGTGGACAACCGCGGCGTTCCGCGTCCCATCTACACCGACCCGGAGATCGCCGGCGTCGGCCTCACGGAGAAGGAAGCGCGCGAACAGTACGGGGACGACGTCCTCACGGGCGTGTTCCCCTGGTCGGCGAACGGCCGGGCCATGATGCAGAACGAGACCGTGGGTTGGGTCAAGTCGATCCACGAGTCCCGGTACGGCGAGCTGCTCGGGATCGTCATGGTCGGCCCGCACGTCACCGACCTGATCGAGGCGGGCACGGTCGCGCTGGACGCCGAGGCGACCGTGGAGACGGTCGCCGACGGCATGACCGCGCACCCGACGCTCTCGGAGGCGATCAAGGAGGCAGGCCTCCTCGCGCTCGGCCGCGCCATCCACCTGCCGAACAAGAAACGAGCGCCCGCGAGGGCCTAGGAAGGAGGAAGGAGATGCCGGTGACGCCGTTCAACAAGCGGAACGCGATGATCGGCTGGCTCGTCCTGACGTTCGGGAAGCCGGTCCTCAAGCAGGGCGCGAAGTCGATGGCTGGAAAGGCCAAGCCTGGCAAGCGCCGAGGCATCATCGCTGGCTCGGCGGCAGCAGCCGCCGCCACAGTCGGCGGGCTCGCCATCTGGCGCAAGCGGCACAAGGACGAAGAGTCCTTCAAGGACGAAGAGTCCTTCGAGAGCTGACCTGTCCTTTGCGGACCTGTCCGGGGTCTGACCCCTGACATGTCTAGTCGGGGCACGTCATTGTCGGCGCCGACATCGCCGGATGCCAGGACCAGAGCGCTCTTCCAGAGCTGACCTGTCCTTTTGGGACATGTCAGGGGTCTGACCCCCGGACATGTCTAGTCGGGACACGGTCGTCGTCGGCGCCGGCATCGCCGGGTGCGCGGTGGCGAGGCTCCTCGCCGAGAGCGGCGAGCGCGTCGTGGTCGTCGAGCGCGGCGGGATCGGCGCCGGCGCCTCGGGCCGGAACGGCGGGTTCCTCTTCCGCCAGCCGGCGGCCTGGATCAACGAGCTCCTCGACGAGGCGGTCGCCTTCTACGGCGAGCTGCAGGAGCGGCCCTGTGCAGTTCGACTTCGCGCCCGACGCCGATGCTCCTGCTCGCCGTCGAGGAGGAGGAGCTCGAGCACGCCGCGGCGTATGCGGAGGCCGTCGGCGGCGAGCGGGTCGACCTGCGCGAGGACTCCTGGTTCGCAGACGACCTTGCCGGAGGCTTCGTCGTCGAGGGCGGCTTCATCCTGGACGCCATGGGCGCGACGAGCGGCGACGGCCGAGGCGGCCCGGCGGGCAGGCGTCGCGACTTCCGGCTCGGCTGCGAGGCGAAGCGGATCCTCGTCGCGGGCGGCCGCGTGACCGGGCGTCGCGACCGACGGCGGCATCGCTCGCCTGCGGCCGCGTCGTCGTCGCCGCCGGGCCGCGCCTGCGCTTCCTCCTCCGCACGGCGGGGGTCGACCTGCCGGTCTCCTCGTCGCGCGGCTGGCTCCTCGAGACCGGCCGGGTCGACCCGCCTCCGCCGTACGCGATCGAGCAGGCGGCGTGGCCGGAGCAGGAGGAGATGGGCGCGCTCGTCGTCGATCCGACGCTCGGCGAGGTCGGCCGACGGGGCCGAGGACGAGCCGGGACTCGTCTCCCTCCTGCTGGGCGGCCGGCCGGCAGGCCACTGCCTCATCGGCACGTCGCTCCGCCGCTCGCTGCTCGAGGAGTCGGAGGGCCCGGACACCGTGCGCCGGCTCGCCGAGCGCGCGGTGCGCGTCTCGCCGCACCTCGCCGATGTGCCGGTCGTCGCCGCCTGGTCGGGGCGCCGCGCGATGACGCCGGACGGGCTGCCCGTCGCGGGCCCGGTCGGAGCCGTCGAGGGGCTCGAGGTGCTCGGCGGGCTCTCTTCGATCGGCATGCTCACCGCGCCGGGGCTCGCCCGCCGGCTCGCCGGCGGCGATCCGGGCGCGTTCGACCCGCGGCGGCTCCCCTCGTGAGGCGGCTTGCCGCTGCTGGCACTCGCACTCGCAACCGCGCTCACCGCCTGTGCGGGCGGGGAGGAGCCGCCGGATGCGGAGGAGCTCGCCCGCGCCTGGAGCCGGGCGCTGAACGCAGGCGACAACCAGGCCGCCGGGGCGCTCTTTGCCGTCGGCGCGCGCATCGAGCAGCCCGGGCTCGTCATCGTCGTGCGCACGCCCGAGGACGCCGCCGTCTGGACGGCGAGCCTGCCCTGCGCCGGACGGATCGTCGCCGTGGAGGGCGACGGCGAGGACGTGGTCGCGACCTTCGTCCTCGCCGACCGCCAGACGAGCGCTGTGACGCTCCGGGGGGCCGGGTGACCGCGCTCTTCCGCGTCCGCGACGGCAAGATCGTCCTCTTTCGCCAGCTCCCTGCCGAGACGCCGCCCTCGGAGGCGGTCTGACTAAGCTACCGCCGTGGATCCCGCTGACCGCCCCGATCGAGGGAGCCGACCACCGCGAGATCGGCGGCGCCGAGGTGGACATCGTGCGCGTGGGCAACGGCCGCGTGAAGCGTGCGATGTACCCGCCCGGCTTCCGCTGGTCGACTCACATGGGCCCGAACGTCGACTCCGACCTATGCATGCACGCCCACATCGGCTTCCTCGCCCAGGGCCACATCCAGGGCGAGTACACGGACGGCTGCACCTTCGAGTACGTCGCGCCGCAGGTGGTCACGATCGAGCCGGGCCACGATGCCTGGGTCGTCGGGGACGAGGCGGCGGTGCTGATCCAGTTCGACTCGGAGGAAGGCACCGCTCGCCGCTTCGGGCTGCCTGCCCGAGCACTCGCACTAGGAGAGCGTGTTCGAGTCCCTGACCGACTACGTCTCGGGCTCCCCTGGACGTACGTCTTCCTCTTCGTGATCGCGCGCATGGACGTGTCTTCCCGCTCGTTCCCAGCGAGACGTCGGTCATCCTCGCCGGCGTTCTCGCCTCCACGGGCGACCTTGTACCTCGTGCTCGTGATCCTGTTCGCCGCCGGCGGTGCGATCCTCGGGGACAACGTGCCGTACTGGATCGGGCGCAAGACAGGCCACCGCATCGTCAACCGCTTCTTCAAGGGCGAGCGGCGGAAGCAGATCGACTGGGCTCACCGGCAGGTCCAGGAGCGCGGCGGCTACCTGATCATCGTGGGTCGCTTCATTCCCGCCGGCCGCACGGCGGTGACGCTCTCGTGCGGGATGCTGGAGATGCCCTGGCGCAGGTTCATCGCCTTCGACGTCGCCGCCGGGCTCGTCTGGGCCACGTACGCGGCCATGCTCGGGTACGTCGGGGGCCGGACGTTCGAGGAGAACCCCCTCTACGGGTTCCTCCTCGCCTTCGCGGTCGCTCTCGCCGTCACGGGCCTCGTCGAGGCGTATCGCTGGCTCCGGAAGCGCGGTGTCCTCGCTCGCGGCTGATCTCGAGGCGGCGGCGCAGATCGGCGCCGACGCCAGGCGGCGTCAGCCGCTTCGCCTGGTCGCCGGAGCTGGCGCGGGCAAACGCCTGGCTCGTGGCGCGGCTCGGCGAGCTGGGGCTCGAGACGGAGGTGGACGCGGCGGGCAACGTGCTCGGCCGCTGGCGGGCCGGGGAGGGCACCGCGGTGCTCGTCGGCTCACATCTGGACACGGTGCCGCGCGGAGGGCGCTACGACGGGGCGCTCGGGGTACTCGCCGCCCTCGACGTCGTGCGGAGGCTACAGGCCGAGGGCTTCGACCCGGGCGGCCGGTGTGGGTCGTCTCCTTCAACGACGAGGAGGGTGGCCGCTTCCAGACGGGCATGCTCGGGAGTCGCGCGTTCGTCGGCGACCTCGATCTGGAGGACTGGCGCGCGCGCGGGGTCGCCGCGGCGATGGCGGAGGCGGGCTTCGACTTCGAGCGCCTTCCGGAGGCGCGGGCGGATCGAGGAGCGTGGGCGCCTATCTCGAGCTTCACATCGAGCAGGGCCCGATGCTCGAGGCCGAGGGGGTCGAGGTGGGCGTCGTGACGGCGATCACCGGGATGCTCGGCTTCCGGGCCCGCTTCCTCGGCGAGGCGAACCATGCCGGGACGACGCCGATGGAGCTCCGCCGGGACGCGCTCGCCGGTGCCGCGCGCGCCGTGCTCGCCTTGCGCGAGGAGGCACGCGCGCGGGCCGACATGACGGCCAACGTCGGCGTGATCCAGGCGGAGCCGGGCGGCTTCAACGTCATTCCCGGCGCCGCCGAGTTCACGATCGACGTTCGCTCGCCGACTCCGGAGGGGTTCGAGCGGGTCGAGCGGCTTCGTGCACGACACGCTGGAGGCGATCGCCGCCGAGGAGAATCTCGGGCTCGAGCTCCTGGAAACTCACCGAAAGCAGCCCGTCGAGCTCGACCCGGGGCTGCAGGACGTGCTGGAGGAGGCGGCCCGAGCAGAAGGCGCCGCCGTGCGGCGCATGCCGAGCGGCGCCGGGCACGACGCCATGGTTCTCGCCAAGCACGTTCCTGCGGGGATGGTCTTTGTCCCCAGCCGCGGCGGTCTCAGCCACTGCCCGGAGGAGTTCACCTCGCCCGAGCAGTGCGACCTCGGCGCTCGCGTACTTGCGCGAGCGGTGCGGGCGCTCGCGGCGTGACCAACGAGGCTCGGCTGCACGTCGAGCGGCTCGGGGCCGGCCCGCCGGTCGTTCTCGTCCACGGGTCCGTCGCGGGCGGAGAGGCGGCATGGGCAGAGCAGATGGTGTTGGCCGCGCGCTGGACCCTCCTCGTAGTCGACCGGCCTGGATATGGGCGGGCGCCCGACGTCGCGCGTGAGGACTTCGAGGTCGACGCGCAGCTCCTCGCCGAGGTGCTTCCGGAGGGCGCGCATCTCGTCGGGCACTCCTACGGCGGCGTCGTGTCGCTTCTGGCCGCCGCACGGCGCCCGGAGTCAGTGCGCTCCCTGACCGTCAGCGAGCCGCCGGCGTTCGGTGTGGCCGCTGGAAACCCCGACGTGGACTCCCTCGTCGCCCGATTCAGCGAGCAGTATGAGCGGGGCCCCAGCGAGCCCGAGGCGTTCCTGCGCGGATTCATCGAGCTGGTCGGCTCGCAGATCCGTCTCCCGAGCCCGCTGCCGCCGCCGTTGGAGCGTGCGGCCCGCGTCCTCATGACGGAGCGCGGGCCCTGGGAAGCGGAGATTCCCCTCGCGGACCTGGAACGGGCGCCGTTCCCGAAGCTCGTCGTGTCCGGAGGGCATCATCCCGCCTTCGACGCCGTCTGCGACGTTCTCGAGGAGCAGCTGGGCGCCGAGCGCGCCGTCATCACCGGCGCCGGGCACAGCGTCCAACGCACGGGCGCCCCGTACAACCAACGGCTCGAGCAGTTCCTGCGCGCTGCGCAGGGCTGACGAGCTACACCTCGCGGTCCCAGTAACCGACGCGGCTTTCGCGCCGCACGAGGATGTTGTCCGGTTCACCGCCCGGCCAGACGCCGATCTTGTCGCTGTCGGGATAGACGGCGACGGCGGGCTCGTGCTTGGTCGAGAACATGAGGACGCGGACCCGCGCATCCGTTCGGTTCGTGATCCTGTGCGCGCCCTCGGGCCCGACCGGGAAGCAGACGACGTCGCCGGGCTCGAGCTCGTCCTCGCCGTCCGGGTGCCGAAGTGTCGGGCGCCCGTCCAGGACAATGAGCCACTCCTCGTTGCCGTATTCGTAGTGGTACGGGCAGTTGCTCTGCCCCGGAGGCAGTTCGTAGATGGTCGCGCCGAGCTCCGTCGCGCCGACGGAGGGGCCGATGCGCACGAATCCGGCTCGATAGCCCTCCGGGTCGTCCGGGTCGTACTCGAGGGCAGGATTGTCCAGGTTGAAGCGTCGCATGGCATCGATTATCGCCCCGCCGTAGGTCGCGGGCTAGAATGATCATGTGGGCTGGATCGCGATTCTGCTGCTCGCGGGCGCCGTCCTCGTCGTCCTCGTCGCCGAGTGGCCGCGCCTCTCGCCCCGTGTCGGCGGCGAAGCCTGGGCGGCCCGCTCACGGCGAAAGCGCAAGGAACGGCTCCGGGTGATCCCCGGCGAGGACGAAAGCGACGACTTCGCCGAGAGCGTCGAGCGCGACCTCGCCAACCTGCCGGTCATCGAAGAGCGCGACGACCGTTCCCGCAAGTAGCCGCCGCTAGACTGTCGGTCCGCGCGGATGTGGCGGAATTGGTAGACGCGCACGGTTCAGGTCCGTGTGGGCTTCGGCCCGTGGAGGTTCAAGTCCTCTCATCCGCACTCGGGGCAGCGGGGGCAATCCGTACGGGAATTCATCCGTCCCCGGGCCCGCAGCCAGGGCTCACGAATGTCATCGGTCATCCGCGCCGGAGACATCCGTCTGCCGAGCTTGCCGCGTACGAGCGTTGTACGCGACGATGTCGGGGGTGGAACGGCCGGAGACTTTCTACGCGTGGAACGGCGATGCCTCCCTCGCGTACCAGATCGTGGGCAGCGGACCGGTTGACCTCGTTTACCTTCAGGGCGCTTCGTCGAACGTCATCCTGAACTGGGAGCACCCGGCGTGCGCCCGCTTCCTGCGTGAGCTGTCCCGCTTCTCCCGGCTAATCGTTACCGATCGACGCGGTCTCGGGTGCTCCGAACGGTTCACGCCCGCGGACATCCCTCCGATCGAGACGCTGGTGGACGACCTGCGTGCCGTGCTCGACGCCGCTGGCTCGGAGCGGCCGACACTCTTCGCAACTGGCGACTGCGGCTTCATCGCGATGCCCTTCGCGGCCACGTACCCGGACCGCGTTGCCGCGTTGATCCTCCATGAGGCCGCTCCGACGTGGAGGAGGTCAGACGAGATCCCCTGGGGCCGCACGGACGAGGAGCTGGAGGAGTCGACTGAGCCGATCTGCCGCTCGCTCGACGGCGCGTGGTTTCGGACAAAGAATCCATCGCTCACAGCCGACGAGCGCGGGCTCGCGTGGTGCATCCGGTACGAGCGACTGTCCCTTACTCCGGGCGGCTGCTTCGCGGACGCGTGGCGCTTTGGCCAAACGGACGTCCGCGGCGTACTAGCAACAATTCAGGTTCCCACGCTTGTGCTGTATCGGAAGGACAACCCAGAGGAGGCCCACAACAGCCACTTCCTTACCTCGCGCATCGGTCCCGCAAAGCTCGTCGAGGTACCGGGGTTCGACCACTTCCCATGGGCAGTCCATGAGGGCGCGGTCGTTCGTGAGGTCGAGCGATTCCTCGCCACGGTCTGGGCGGAGGAGGTCGATCTCGACCGGGCGCTCGCAACGGTCCTTTTCACCGACATCGTCGGCTCGACGGAGAAGGTGGCCGAGCTCGGAGACACGGGCTGGCGCGACCTCCTCGAGCACCACCACGCAATAGTGCGCGCGCTTCTCGCCCGCTATCGCGGCAGGGAGATCGACACGGCAGGGGATGGATTTTTCGCTTCCTTCGACGGGCCCGCGCGGGCCGTGCGCTGTGCCCTGGCGGCCGTACAAGCCGCCCGGCCTCTCGGGATCGAGATTCGAGCGGGGCTACATACCGGCGAGGTTGAGACCATCGGCGACAAAGACGGAGGCATCGCCGTCAGCATTGGCGCTCGGATTGGGGGCATGGCGGGGGCGTCCGAGGTGCTCGTCTCGCAGACCGTGAAGGACCTCGTCGCAGGGTCCGGACTCGAGTTCGAGGATCGAGGCGAACACGAACTAAAGGGCGTCCCTGGGGCCTGGAACATCTTTGCCGCGACTCCGCAATAGAGCGTCCTACGCAGCCCACGCTGGTTCAGCTTCCAGCCGAGTGAAGCACGACATGTTGCCCCCCGTTTGGGGGGCTCCTGTCGTGTGACCGGCGCTTTCGTCTGCGCGGTTCCGTAGAATCCCGTCGGCCAAGGACGGCGCGCCCAGTCCTGTTTTCAGTTGCGGGGAGCCAGGCATACCTCTGGGTGCGTCGAAACCAGGCGACACCGATGCAATACACGCTGAAAAAGGGCATCCGCTTGTGCCGTTCTCGACGGGGGCGCCTCGCGCTCAACGCCGGTGCGGGCCTCCTCTTCGTCGCAGTCTCGGTCGTCGTGGCGCGCAACTACGCCGACGTCGGTTGGCCCCTCGTGCACGCCGACCTCTCCCTCGTCGGCCTCGCCGGCTTCCTCTTCCTCCTCTCCCACGGTTTCAAGGCCTACGGGTGGCAGCGGCTCTTCGCCCCGCATGAGCGGCCGCGCCCGCTGACCCTGGCAGCGGCCGGAGGAGCGGCCTCCGTCTCCGGCGCGGCGCTCCCAGGGCGCCTGGACGACGTCGTCCGCGTGGCGGTGGTGCGCCGCTTCGCAGGTCCTCCCGCCGGCGTGCCCACCGTCTGCCTCTCGCTCTTCATGCTCGGCCTGATCGACACGGCCGCGCTCATGCCACTTGCCTCCACGGCGGCTGCCGTCTCCGACACGTCGGCGAGCGTGCGGGCCGGGCTCGCGGTCGTCGCCCTTGCGGGGGTCGGTGCGGCGCTGGTCGTGGCCGTTCTGCCCCGCCTGACCGCGAGCGGACGCTTGATCCGCTTTCGCGTGGCCCGCTGGATGGCCGAGCGCTGCATCTGTCCGCGGGAGGCCGGGAAGGCCTGGGTCCTCGTGCTCGCGTGCTGGCTCACGCGCGCCGTCGGCCTGGGAATCCTCCTTGCCGCGCTCGGCTTCAGCCTCTCGCTGCCCTTGGCGATCGGCTTCCTGTGCGCCGCGGCCGCGTCGGGAGCTCTACCGGTCGCCCCCGCGGGAGCGGCGACGCAAGCCGGCGCCGGGGCCGCTCTGCTGATCGCGAGCGGCATGGGGGCGGCTGAGGCGGTCTCGTTCGCGGTGGTCGCGCAGGCGCTCGTGATCGCGGCCGGCGCGGCCGTCGTCGTCGTTGCCGCACTGTGGCACGCCGGCGCGAGGCTCGTCCCGGGCCGCGTGAAGACGACCTAAGGAAGCGCCTCGAGGACCTCGTCCGCGTGGCCCTCGGGGCTCACGCCGTACATGGCCCTCGCCACGTTTCCGTCGGAGTCGATCACGAACGTCGACCGGTTGATGCCCATGAACGTGCGCCCGGCCATCTTCCGCTCTCCCCACGCACCGTAGCGTTCCGCGACCTCGTGCTCCGTGTCTGCGAGGAGCGTGAACGGGAGCCCGAACTTCGCCTTGAAGCCCGCGTGCGACGCTTCGTCGTCCGGACTGACCCCGAGGATGACGGCGCCCCGCTCCTGAAACTCGCCGTAGGCGTCCCGGAACGCGCACGCTTCCGTGGTACAGCCGGGGGTGTCGTCCTTGGGGTAGAAGTAGAGGACGACTGGGCTCCCGCGCAGATCGGACAGACGCACGCTGCCCCCGTCATCGGTGGGGAGCTCGAAATCGGGGGCGGGGGTGCCTTCCTGCACCATGGAGCGCGGATTGTAGGCTCTCTCGGTATGCGCGGGCTGCACGCGATCAACGGCGTCCTCCTCATCGCGGCCAACCTGCTGGCCTTCGGCTGGGGGGCGGTCTACCTACGCCGCAAGAGGACGCCCGGGCGCGTCTACGCCCACGTGCTCGCCCTGGGGCAGTCGCTCGTCATCGCCCAGGTCGCGATCGGCCTCCTCCTGCTCTCCGAGGGCTACGGCACACCGGACCAGTCTGCACCCGCTGTACGGCGGACTGGCCCTCGCGGCCGTCCTCTCGCCGTGGCTCTATGCGCCGCCCGTTCCGGCGAAGCGGCTGGCCTGGTTCGTCGGCGCGACTCTCTTCGCCGCCGCCCTGTCCGTCCGCGCGTACCTGACGGGGACATGAGGGACGTCAACCCGACGCTCCGCGGCTTCGCCATCATCGTTGTGATCGCGGCCGTGATCACGGCTCTTCAGCTCCAGGTGGGCCTAGAGGTCATCCTCGTCTTCCTCCAGGTTCTCTTCCTCCTCGCCATCGTGTACGTGCTCTTCATGCTGTGGCGCAACCGGCGGGAGGAGATCTCCATGTGGTCCGGGCGCTCCCGCGTGGCCTTCTACGGCGGCGCCGGTATCGCCCTCGCCAACATCGGGCTCGCGTTTACCCCCTGGTATCCGGAGGGTGGGCTCGAGTCCGTCATCTTCCTGGTCGTCCTCGCCGCCGGAGTCTTCGCCATGTGGCGGGTCTGGCGCGACGAGCACACGTACGGCTATTGACGCCGGCTCAGGAAGAGCTTCTGACGCGCGACGATGCGCCGTCGAGCGAGTCGAGGATCTCGCGTATCTCCTGCGCGGTGCCGACGAAGATCGGCGTGTCCCGCTCCGTGTAACGGCTCGCCTCCGTCTCGCGCAGCGTCATCATCAGCTGCAGGAAGTCGGAGGGGGCTCTCGCACTCGAACGCCGTCATGAACTCCTGGTCGTCGATCCCGAAGGAGTACGTCGTGTGGTTCGTGATCGTGACGAAGCGGCTGCCGACGGCGGTGTGTTCCTGCATGGCGCGGCGGCGGTCGTCCAGGGGCAGCGAGTACCACTCGCGCTTCTTGACGAAGGGGTAGACGACCAGGTACGGCGCTCCTCGCGGCACGATGCGGCGGGGGCGCTTGCTCTTCTGCTCGAAGTACTGCGACGGCTTCGTCGCGGCGAGATAGGAATACGGGCGTCGAGAGCCAGCCGGCCAGCGGCGTCGCGTTCAGGTCGGAGGCCAGCTCGCGGAGATCGTCGTAACGCTCGGTGAGCTTCCAGAGCATGAAGTCCACCTCCGGGCGCACGCCCACGAGGCTGTACGTGCTGAAGCTCCATACGCTCGGCCCATTCCTCGACGACCTCGGCGAAGGCCTCCTTCCCGGCGGAGCGCTCCTCGATCGGGAGCCGCAGCCAGGCAGGATCGACCTTGTACAGCGTGTACGCGACATATTGGGTCGAAGTCTCCTCGGCCACGGCGCAATCGTATCCGCTCCCGTTACGGCTTCCGGTCTACGCTCGAAGACGGGCGCGGGGACGCCCACCCGGCGGGCAGGCGGACGTCCCCGCGCTAGATGTTTGATCGGGAAGTGTGGTGCCGGCGGGGGCGTCCGTGACCGAGCGTGAGGCCGCGATCATTCCGAGTTCGTACCTGGAAGGTGCGGGCGAGGAACGAGCGTGGTCTCAGGCGATGTGTCACGGGCGTCATCCGGCGGTGCCACGGTTTCCGGTCAATTCTCGATCAAGCATCTAACCTTCGTCGCCCGCGACGGCGAGCGTGACGCCGGCGTCGGGCATCTGCCTGACCTGCGCCCCGCGCGTGTAGAGGCGCTCGCGGGACATCAGGAAGAGCTCGGGGATGATCTCGGCGCGGAGGCGGCCCTTCGAGAACACGCGCACGACGGAGCTCTGGGAGACGGCGACCGCGATCGATTGGGTCGTGCGCGAAATCGAAGCGGCGGCGGCGTGGCGTGACCCGAGGCCGGGGAGGAAGTTCTCGGCCGCCGCGACGTCGACGTCGATGAAGCGCCCGGCCGAGACGAAGGTGCCGTCGTCGCCGAGCACGAAGGCGCCGTCGAGCTGGGCGAACTCCTTCACCGTCTCTCGGAACTCGGGCCGGCTGACGTGGAGGAGCTCGGTCGGGTGCCCGTAGAGAGGATCGAGGAGCAACGCACGCGACTGGTCGAGGACGTTGTCGACGTCCCCGATGACGAAGAGCGTCCCGACCTTCCGCCCCTCGCGTCCTTCCCGTGCGAGCTCGACGGCGAGCTGGATCACCTCTTCGAGGGTCTCCCGGCGCTCCTCCGTGCAGTGCGTGCTCTTGCACACGGCTCCGAAAGTCGCATCCAGCATGAATTTCCGCCCGTCCAGGGTCATGTCTGTTCGAACGACAGGAGGGGTTGCTCTAATCCCGGGGTGTCCGAGCGGCTTGCCGAGCTCATCCGCGAAAATCAGCCCTGCGTCGTCCTGACCGGAGCCGGCGTCTCGACGGAGAGCGGCGTGCCCGACTTCCGTTCGCCGACCGGGATCTGGGCCGAATTCAATCCCCTGGAGTACGCGACCCTGGGCGCCTTTCGGCGCGACCCGGAGAAGGTCTGGCGCTTCTACGCGCCCCGCTTCGCCATGCTCACGGAGGCGGAGCCGAACCGCGCGCACCGCGCGCTCGCCGAGCTCGAGCAGCTCGGGCTCGTCCGTGCGGTGGTCACGCAGAACATCGACCTCCTGCACGGGCGCGCAGGCTCGCGTGACGTCGTCGAGGTGCACGGGTCGATTCGCACGTCCAGCTGTCCCGGGTGCGGCGCCTCGTACGGCCTGGCGGAGGTCGTGCCGCTCATCGAGGACGGGGAGGGAGCGCCGCCCTGCCCTGCCTGCGGCGCGATTCTGAAGCCTGACGTCGTCTTCTTCGACGAGCTCCTTCCTCCCGAGGCGATCGACCGAGCGAATGCGCTCGCCGAGGAAGCAGGGCTCCTGCTCGTCGTTGGCTCGTCCCTGGAGGTCTACCCGGTTGCCGATCTCCCGCGGACGACGCTCGAGGCGGGCGGGAAGGTGGCGGTCGTGAACAGGACGCCGACGTGGGTGGACGGCCGCGCCGCGCTCCGGCTGGACGGCAGCGCCGGGGAGGTGCTCACGGTGACTCTCAGGCGCCTCCTCCCCCAGCACGGCCCCGTGGTCATGGCCGAGTACGACTCCGCCTGGCCGCGCGCTGTTCGCCGAGGAGGCGAAAGCGGTGGAAAAAGCGTCGGTGACGTTGTTGCCGTCGAGCACATCGGTTCGACTGCTGTGCCGGGGCTGGCCGCGAAGCCGATCATCGACATCTCGTCGGTCTCGAGAGCCTGGAACTGGGCATCGAGCGTGTTCGGGCAATGGAGGCGCTCGGCTACGAGTACTTCGGCGAGTTCGGACTGCCCGGCCGCCTGTACTTCCGCAAAGGCTCGAGCGGAGAGCACGCACCATGTGCACGCCGTCGAGTGGGACGGGCAGCAGTGGCATCGCCACCGCGCATTCCGGGAATACCTCCGCGCGCACCCCGAGGAGGCCGAGCGGTATGCGAGCGAAGAAGCGCCATCGCCGCCGAGGTCGACACGACTGGTACGAGTACTGGGAGCGCAAGAACGCGATCGCCGACGAGCTTTTCGCCCGCGCCTGGGAGTGGTAGCCCAGCGGCGCTGACGGCGGGCTTGTGTTCCACACGCACAAGCTCTCCACGGGCCCGAATGGCGTAGCAACGGCTCTGACTCTTGTGCGCGTGAAACACAAGGTGGGCATGGGGGGCGCGGCTAGGCTTGACCGGGACATGGCTACGACGGTCGACACACGCGAGGAGCGCATCGAGGAGCAGCTCAGGGGGCTCCCGGCGAAGCCGGGCGTCTACCTCTTTCGCGGGCACGACGACGCGGTGCTCTACGTCGGGAAGGCGAAGTCGCTCCGCGCCCGCGTGCGCTCGTACTTTCGCAGCGGCGACGCGCGCATGGGCCTCGACAACCTGACCGTGCGCGTGGAGCGCATCGAGGTGATCGTCACGCAGACGGAGGTGGAGGCCTTCCACCTGGAGCAGAACCTCATCAAGCGGCATCGGCCGCCCTTCAACGTTCGCCTCCGCGACGACAAGTCGTACCCGTACATCGCCGTCACGGTCGAGGACGACTACCCGCGCGTCATGTTCACGCGGGAGCGCCACCGGCGCGGCGTCGTCTACTTCGGTCCCTACGCCTCGGCGAAGAAGGTGCGGGAGACGCTCGACGTCCTCAACCGCGTCTTCCCCTACCGGCCGTGCGAGGGCCCGCAGCCCGGGCGCCACTCGGGGATCCCCTGCCTCGACTACCACATCGAGCGCTGCCTGGCCCCCTGCGTCGGCTACGTCTCGCAGGAGGACTACCGGGAGATCATCGAGCGCGTGATCGAGTTCCTCTCCGGCGAGACGCGGCCGGTGATCCGCGAGCTCGAGGAGAAGATGCAGGCCGCGGCCGAGCGGCAGAGCTTCGAGGAGGCGGCCCGCTACCGGAACCGGCTCTACGCGGTGCGCCACCTGGCCGAGCGGCAGGCGGCGGACAAGCGCGCGATCGGCACGGTCGACGTCGTCGGCATCGCCGCGAACGGAGGCACGGCGGCCGTCCAGGTCTTTCCGCTGCGGGGCGGGCGGCTGGTCGACCGGCACACGTTCTACCTCGAGAACGCCGCCGGGCGAGGACATCCCCACGCTCCTCGAGGCTTTCTGCCTGGAGTACTACGGGAGCGCGCCGGCGGTGCCGCCGCTGATCGTCGTGCCGCCCGGAGGCCGGGCCGACCGGCGCCCTCGAGGAGTTCCTCAGCGAGCTGCGCGGGCTCGCGAGTGGAGGTGCGCGCGCCGCAGCGCGGCGAGAAGCGGCGGCTCGTCGAGCTCGCCCAGCAGAACGCCGCGCTGGCCCTCGAAGAGCGAAGCCGCCCAGAGCGAGCGCAAGCGCGTGCGGCGGATCGAGGCGCTCGAGGAGCTCCGCGAGACCCTGAACCTCGAGAGCCTGCCGATCCGGATCGAGTGCTTCGACATCTCGACCATCCAGGGCGCGTCGCCGGTCGGCTCGATGGTCGTCTTCCAGGACGCCGTCCCGAAGAAGGCCCACTACCGCAAGTTCGGGATCAGCGGCGTGGAGGGGCAGGACGACTTCGCCATGATGGCCGAGGTCGTCTCACGGCGGTTCGCGCGCGCGCGGCCCGCGACCGCGGAGCGGTACGACGAAGGCTTCGCCGCCGTCCCGAACCTGGTCGTCGTCGACGGCGGCAAGGGCCAGCTCTCGGCCGCGCTCGCCGCCATGCAGGACTTCGACCTGCCGCGCGTGGCGGTGATCGCGCTCGCCAAGCGCGAGGAGGAGGTGTTCCTGCCGGGCCGGCCGGAACCGGTCGTGCTCGAGCGCGACTCGGCCGGGCTCCAGCTCCTCCAGCGGATCCGGGACGAGGCGCACCGCTTCGCGCTCGGCTTCCACCGGCAGCGGCGGGACACGCGGGCGCGTGAGTCCATCCTCGACGCCCTGCCCGGCGTGGGCCCGGCGCGCAAGCGCGCGCTCATGCAGCACTTCGGCTCGCCCGAGCGGCTGCTCGCGGCTTCGCCGGAGGAGCTCGAGGGCGTCCCCGGAGTGCCCGCCAAGACCGGCCGGCAGATCTACGCCGCGCTCCACAAGGCCGGGCGAGCGTGAAGACTCCGCGAAGCGAGGATGGAGCTGCGCTTCCGTTCTGATCTGGAGCGACTACATCTGACCGTTCTGCTGCGTCGGCCTCGCGCGGGCCGAGTGGCTGGAGCGCCGGTTCGGCGCCGAGGTGGAGTGGCTCCCCTTCGACCTTCATCCGGAGTACCCGCCCGAGGGCATCCCGCGCGCGGAGCACGCCGCGCGCTACTCCGCCGACGCGCACGAGCACGTGCGGGCGATGATCGAGGCGGCCGGCTTCCGCTTACAACCCACCCGCGGACGTCGTGCCCAACTCGCAGAAGGCGCTCCAGGTGACCGAGCTCGCGCGCGACCGGGGGCTGCACGAGCCGGTGCACTCGCGGCTGATGCACGCCTACTGGTCGGAGGGCGCGGACATCGGCGACGGAGGAGACCCTGCTCGACCTCGTTGCCGAGGTCGGGCCTCGACCGCGGCTGAGGCGGCGGCCGCGCTCGCGGACGGCCGCTACGCCGAGCGGGTCCAGGCCTCGACCCAGCGCCGCCAACCAGCAGGGGATCCACGCCATCCCCGCCTTCGTCCTCGGCGAGCCGCCTGCTTCGTCCTCGGCGCACAGCCGGAGGCGCTCTTCGAGCACGCGGTCGAGCAGCTGGCCGAGAGTCCCTAGACAAGAAGAAGGCCCCTCGCGGGGCCTGCTTCTTCACCAGGACGGGCCTTAGCAGCCCGTTGGGGAGAGGGGGTATGTGCCTTCAGGGTACGTGGACGGCGAGCGCCGGCGAAAGGGTGCGCAACGAGCCTCCTAACGCCGCTTAACCGAACCGCAACAGAACGACGTCAGCCGCCCGCCCTGGCCGTCGTCCGGCGCCATGAACGGATACCGGTAGTCCGTCGGCGGGACGAACGTCTCCTTGATCGTCCGTGGGCTCACCCAGCGGATGAGGTTCCACATCGAGCCCGGCCTTGTCGTTCGTCCCCGAGGCGCGCGCGCCGCCGAACGGCTGCTGGGCCACGACCGCGCCGGTCGGCTTGTCGTTGAGGTAGAGGTTGCCGGCCGCGTAGCGAAGCGCGTCCTCGGCCTGGCATGAGCGGCCTCGCGTCGTCGGCGAAGATCGCGCCGGTAAGGCCGTAGGGGGCGGTCTCGTCGACGAGGCCGAGCGTTTCCTCCCACTTGCCGTCCGGGTAGACGTAGGTCGTGACGACGGGGCCGAAGAGCTCGTCGCGCAGAAGGCGGAAGTTCGGATCCTCCGTCTCGATCACGGTCGGCTCGACGAAATAGCCCTCGCTGTCGATCGGCGCCGCCGCCGACGATCACCTTCGTCTTGGCGTGCGAGCGGGCCTCCTCGATCGCCTCCTTCTGGGTGCGGAAGGAGCTCTCGTCGATGACCGCGCCCATGAAGTTGGAGAAGTCGGCGACGTCGCCCACGCGCAGCTCCCCCACCTGCTCGACGAGCCGCTCCTTGAGCTCGGGCCAGAGCTTGGACGGCGCGTACACCCGGGAGGCGGCCGAGCATTTCTGCCCCTGGTACTCGAAGGAGCCGCGCACGATCGCCGTCGCCAGCGCGTCGACGTCGGCGGTGGGGTGCGCAACGATGAAGTCCTTGCCGCCCGTCTCGCCGACGATGCGCGGGTAGCTCCGGTACGAGGCGATGTTCGCGCCGATCTCTTCCACATGTCCTGGAAGACGGCGGTCGAGCCGGTGAAGTGGACGCCGGCGAGGTCGGGGCTCGCGAGGGCCGGGTCGCCGATCTCCTTCCCGGAGCCGTAGACGAGGTTGATGACGCCGTCGGGCAGCCCGGCCTCCTGCAGGAGGCGCATGAGGTAGTACGCGGAGAGCATCGCCGTGCTCGCCGGGCTTCCAGACGACGGTGTTGCCCATCAGCGCCGGCGCGGCTCGGCAGGTTGCCGCCGATCGCAGTGAAGTTGAAGGGCGTCACGGCGAAGACGAAGCCCTCGAGCGGCCGGTACTCCATGCGGTTCCAGGTGCCGGGCGAGGAGTTCGGCTGCTCCTCGTAGATCCGCGTCATGAAGGTCGGGTTGAAGCGCCAGAAGTCGATCAGCTCGCACGCGGCGTCGATCTCCGCCTGGTGCGCCGTCTTGGACTGGCCGAGCATCGTCGCCGCGTTGAGAGTGTCGCGCCAGGGCCCGGCCAGGAGCTCCGCCGCGCGCAGGAAGACGGCCGCGCGCTCCTCCCAGGGCAGCGCGGTGCCAGTCGTGCCAGGCCTCGCCGGCCGCCTCGATCGCCGCGCTCCACCTCCTTCGCGCCGCCCTGGTGGACGTCGGCGAGGACGTGGTCCTTGTCATGCGGCATGACGGCCTGCTTGAGGTTCCCGGTCGTGACGTCCTTGCCGCCGATGACGCAGGGGATCTCGAGCCGCTCCGCCTTCATCTGCTCGAGCCGCAGCTGGAGGCTGGCCCGCTCGGGCGAGCCCGGCGCGTAGGAGCGGACCGGCTCGTTCACGGGCGGCGGCGGGCGGAAGATCCCGGGAGCGTTCACGGGCGGCATTCTATTCGCGTGCAGGTGTTGGCGTACGACGTCCGGGCTGGGGCGTGGGGGAGGCGTGGCTCGAAGGCGGGCGGCTGCTCTACCACGAGCATCCCCGTGCCGGGCCCACGCCCTCGGACTCCGGCGGCCACCGCTCCTGGAGAGGTTCCTGGCGTACTTTCGCGGCGAGCGGGTGACATTCGACGACGTGGAGATCGACCTCTACTGGACAACGCCGTTCCAGCGCGCGGTGGCGGAGACGCTTCGCCGGGTGCCGTACGGCGAGGTGGTCACCTACGGGGAGCTGGCTGCCCTCGCCGGGCACCCGAACGCGCAGCGCGCGGCAGGAACGTTCTGCGCCGGGAACCGCTTCGCGCTCGTCGTCCCATGCCACCGCGTCGTCGCTGCCGAGGGGCTGGGCTCCTACGGCTCGCTGGGCACCGCGTACAAGCGCCGCCTGCTCGCCCTCGAGGGCGTCGTCCCGGAGACGGTGGAATGAGCCTCTCCGCGGAAGTGCGCGGCGAGCTCGCCGCGATCGACCCGCGGCGGCCATGCTGCCGCCTCGCCGAGCTCTCCGCGCTCGTCCGCACCGCCGGGAGCGTCCACCTGCGTGGCGGCGGGCGGATCGCGCTGCACCTCGAGGTGGCGACCGCCGGCGTCGCCCGCCGCGGCCTTCACGCTCCTCCGCTCGTACGGCGTTCCCTGCGAGATCCGCACCTTCCGGCAGGCAGGCGTTCGAGCGCGCGAGGCGCTTCCAGCTTCACCTGGAGGACGATGCCCGCGCGCTCCAGGCGCTCAACGAGGCCGGCATTCTCGACGCGAACCTCGCGCCGCTCGAGCGGCCGCCGCGGCGGGTGGTTGCGCGCTCCTGCTGCCGCGCCGCCTACCTCCGGGGCGCGTTCCTGGCGGCGGGCTCGGTGACCGGGCCGCGCAACGCCCACCTGGAGCTTCGGGCGCGGACAGCGGAGGCGGCCGACGTTCCTCGCCGCAGCTCGCGCGAGCGGGAGGGCTTTCCGGGCGCGGTCTACGAGCGCGGGCGGCACGCCGTCGCGTACGTGAAGGGCGTCGAGCCGATCGCCGACCTGCTCGCGTTCCTCGGCGCGCAGGAGGCGGCGCTTGCGCCTCGGCGAGGAGGCCGTCGTGTCGGCCACCAGCGCGCGGCGAACCGGCTCACGAACGCCGACCACGCCAACCTGGCGCGCGCGAGCCGCGCCGCCGACGCCCAGCTGCGGGCGATACGGCGGCTCGAGCGAGCAGGGACGGCTCGAACGAGCTCTCCCGCGACCTGCGCGAGATCGCCCGCCTGCGCACGCGGCACCCGACGCTCTCGCTGCGCGAGCTGGCCGCGCGTTGCCGGCCGCCGGCGACGAAGGCGGCCGCCCAGCGGCGGCTGGCCAAGCTCCAGCGGCTGGCCGAACGGCTGAGCCCGGCACACGCTGAGCGGGTCGGAGGGGAAGCTCCGAGGACGACCTCCCCCTCCGGTTGAACCACGCTCCGGACCGTGGCGCCGGACGGGGTCTGAATCCGACGCCCGACGAGCGCGGACCCGCTCCGGGCCAGCGTATCCCTCGCCGCAGGGCCGTGCAAGGGAGCCTCACCAGGATTTCCCAGCGCCGGCCGCCGGATAGAATCGCCCGCCTGGACGTCGGACTCCGAGCGGAGGTGGCATGAGCGTACGCGTCGGGCATCAACGGCTTCGGCCGCATCGGGCGGAACTTCTTCCGGGCGGCCCGCAAGCGGGGCGCGGACATCGAGTTCGTCGCCGTCAACGACCTCGGCGACGCGAAGACGATGGCGCACCTGCTGAAGTACGACTCGGTGCTGGGCCCGCTCGACGAAGAGGTCGAGCCCGCCGACGGCGCGATCCAGCGTGGGCGGACGTCGAGCTCCGCCTCCTGAACGAGAAGGATCCGGCTGCCCTCCCCTGGAAGGACCTTGGCGTGGCCAGGTCGTGCTCGAGTCGACCGGGCTCTTCACGAAGCGCGAGCAGGCGCAGCAGCACCTCGACGCAGGCGCCGAGAAGGTCGTCATCTCGGCGCCGGCGACCGATCCCGACGTCACGATCGTGCTCGGCGTCAACGACGAGGAGTACGACCCGGAGCAGCACCGGATCGTCTCGAACGCCTCCTGCACGACGAACTGCGTCGCCCCGCTCGCCAAGGTGCTCCACGACGCGTGGGGGATCGAGTCGGGCTTCATGACGACCATCCACGCGTACACGAACGACCAGCAGATCCTCGACCTGCCGCACAAGGACCTGCGACGGGCACGCGCCGCCGGGATCAACCTGATCCCGACCTCGACCGGAGCCGCTCGGGCAATCGGGCTCGTGATCCCAGAGCTGCAGGGCAAGGTAGACGGCATCTCCATCCGCGCCCCGGTGCCGGACGGCTCGGTCGTCGACCTCGTCGTCCACCTCGGGCAGCGAGGTGACGTGGACGAGGTGAACGGACGGTTTCAGGAGGCGGCCGACACGGGCGCGCTGGAGGGGATCCTCCGCTACTCGGACGACCCGATCGTCTCGACGGACGTCATCGGCAGCGAATACTCGGCCATCTTCGACAGCGAGCTGACGATGGCGAAGGGGCAGCGAGGTCAAGGTGTTCGGCTGGTACGACAACGAGTGGGGGTACTCGTGCCGGCTCGTCGACTCGTCGAGCGGCTGCTCTGAGCGTGCGACGGCCGCGCTCCGTCCGCAACGCCGATGTGGCCGGCGAGCGGGTCCTCGTGCGGGTGGACTTCAACGTCCCGCTCGAGGAGGGGCGGGTCGCCGACGACACGCGGATCCGGGCGGCGCTGCCGACCCTCGAGCTGCTGCTGGAGCGGGGGGCGGCAGAGGTCGTTCTCTGCTCCCACCTGGGCAGGCCGAAGGGCGAGGACCCGGCCTACTCGATGGAGCCGGTGCGCGCCCGGCTTGCCGAGCTCCTGCCCGACGAGCGCGTGCGCCTGCTCGAAAACACGCGGTTCCATCCCGGCGAGACGACGAACGACCCCGCCTTCGCGCGCGAGCTGGCCACGCAGGGGGACCTCTACGTGAACGACGCCTTCGGGTCGGCGCACCGCGCGCATGCGTCGACCGTGGGGGTGGCGCGCCTGCTTCCGGCGTACGCGGGCCTTCTGCTGGAGCGCGAGCTCGAGGAGCTCGGCTCGCTCCTCGAAGCGCCAGAGCGGGCCTTCGCGGCCGTCCTCGGGGGGGCGAAGGTCGAGGAGAAGATCGGCGTCCTCCAGTCGCTGGGCGAGCGGGCGGATGTCGTGCTCGTCGGCGGCAAGATGGCGGAGGAGGTCGATCGGGACGCAGGGTACGAGCTCCCGAGGGACGTGGTCGCCGCCGCCGAGTTCGCCGAGGACGCGGAGTCGCGGGTCGTGGCGTGGGACGCGGTGCCGGACGGCTGGCTCGGGCTCGACATCGGGCCGGAGACGCGGGCGGCGTACGCCGAGGAGCTCGGGCGCGCCAGGACGGTCTTCTGGAACGGGCCCATGGGCGTCTTCGAGTGGCCCCGCTTCGCGGCGGGAACGAGGGCCGTCGCCGAGGCGGTCGCCGCGGCGGACGCCCACACCGTCGTCGGGGGCGGTGACTCAGTGCGGGCGATCGAGGAGCTCGGGCTCGCCGACCGCATCGACTGGGTCTCCACGGGCGGCGGCGCCTCGCTCGAGCTGCTGGAAGGAAAGGAGCTGCCGGGCGTGGCGGTGATCCCGGAGGAGTGAAGATGCACAGATTCGTTCCGCTTCCGCGCGCCACGCGCGCGGATTTCCCGGATAGGCTGAAAGTGGAGGGAGGCCCGCGGCGGCCCCGGGGAAACGGATGCTGATCGCGGGCAACTGGAAGATGTTCAAAGGGCCGGAGGAGACGGCCGACTTCTGCCGCGCGCTCGCCGACGCCCTCACCTCTGAAGCGCTCGCGCCCTCGCACTCAGCGGATGTGGACGTTGTTGTCTGCCCGCCCTTTGCCTCCCTCCGCGAGGCCGTCGACAGCGGCCTCACGACCTACGCTCAGAACGTCCACTGGGCACCGGAGGGCGCCTTCACGGGCGAGGTGGCGGCGGAGATGCTTCTCGAGCTGGGTGTGCGGGGCGCGATCGTCGGCCACTCCGAGCGCAGGCAGCTCTTCGGCGAGACGGACGAGACGACTGCGCGCCGGGCCGAGCGGGCGCTCGAGGCCGGGCTCGCCGTGATCGCGTGCGTCGGGGAGCTCGAGGAGGAGCGGGAGCGCGGCGAGACCGAGGAGGTCCTGCGCCGCCAGGCCTCCGTCCTCCCGCAGCACGAGCGCCTCGTCGTCGCCTACGAGCCCGTCTGGGCCATCGGCACCGGGAAGACGGCGACGCCCGAGGTCGCCCAGGAGACGCACGCCTTCGTCAAGTCCCTCCTCGAAGCGCCTGTCCTGTACGGAGGCTCCGTCAAGCCGGAGAACGCCGAGGAGCTCCTCGCGCAGCCGGACGTGAACGGGGCGCTCGTGGGGGGCGCCTCCCTCGACGTCGACTCCTTCACCGCGATTTGCCGGACGGCGGCCCTTTCCCGCTCGTAGCGCTCGTCGTCCTCGACGGCTGGGGCTGCGCTCCCCCCGGGCCGGGGAACGCCGTCGAGCTCGCCCGCACACCCGTCTTCGACGCGCTCTGGGAGCGCTACCCTCACACGACTCTGTCCGCCTCGGGCGAGGACGTCGGGCTCCCAGCCGGGCAGATGGGAAACTCGGAGGTCGGTCACATCACCATCGGTGCGGGCCGCGTTGTTCCCCAGGATCTCCTGCGCATCGACCGCGCGATCGAGAGCGGCGAGCTCTACGAGAACGAGGCGCTCAGGGGCGCGTTCGCGCGCGCCCGCGAGCGGGGCGCCAACGTCCAACTACTAGGCCTCGTTTCCTATGGGGGAGTGCACTCCCACGTCGACCATGTCCGGGCGCTGTTCGAGCTCGCCGCACCGCGAGGGCATGGCCGAGCGGACGTACCTGCATGCCTTCACGGACGGGCGGGATGTCTCTCCGACTGCGGCGGCTTCCGACCTGGCCGAGCTCGTCGCCGAGGGCGTCAGGATCGTCACCGTCTCGGGCCGCTACTACGCCATGGACCGGGACAAGCGGTGGGAGCGAACCGAGCGGGCGTACGCGGCAATCACTCGAGGCGAGGGAGCGCACGCCGACGACCCCGTCGCGGCCGTCCGCGACTCCTACGAGCGCGGCGTCACGGACGAGTTCGTCGAGCCGATCGTCCTTCCCGGCCCTCGCCTCGAGAAGGCCGACGCGGCGATCTTCGTGAACTTCCGGCCCGACCGGGCGCGGCAACTCACGCACAAGCTGCTCGAGGGCGGTTACGACCTCACGACGATGACGCGCTATCGGGACGACCTCGACTGTCCCGTGGCCTTCCCGGAGCAGGACGTGGAGGGAACCATGGCCGAGGTGCTCGCCGCGCACGGCGAGCACCAACTGCACGCCGCCGAGACGGAGAAGTACGCGCACGTGACGTACTTCTTCAACGGCGGCCGCGAGGACGAGTGGCCGGGCGAAACGCGCATCCTTGTCCCCTCGCCCCAGGACGTGGCCACGTACGACGAGAAACCGGAGATGTCGGCCCCCGAGCTGGCGAAGCGCTTCGCGGACGAGGTCGGCAACGACTACCGCTTTGCGATCGTCAACTTCGCCAACCCCGACATGGTGGGCCACACCGGAGTCATCCCGGCGGTCGTCGAGGCCGTCGAGGCGGTGGACGCATGCCTGGCGGAGGTCGTCGAGGCCGTCCAGGCTGCCGGAGGGGTCTCCCTGGTCACCGCCGACCACGGCAACGCCGAGCAACTCCTCGAGGAGGACGGCAAGAGCCCGCACACGGCTCACACGACGAACCCCGTGCCGCTCGTCGTGACGGTCGAAGGAGCGGAGCTCGAGGAAGGCGGCACGCTCTCCGATCTCGTGCCCACCTCCCTCGCCCTGCTCGGGCTCCCGCCCGCGGAGGAGATGAGGGGACGGAACCTGCTCCGTGGAGCGTGAGCCCGGAGCTATACTCCGCCGGCCGGGAACACCTGCGTGCCACTTCCACAGCCCGATCATCTCCTGCTTCGCAAGGCGCAAAAAGGCGACGAACGCGCCTTCAGCGCCATCGTCGAGGCCTACGAAGGCCCGGTTTTCAACTACGTGCTGAGGATGGTGGGAGACAGGTCGCTCGCCGAGGACCTCACGCAGGAGATCTTCATTCGCATCTACCAGGGACTTTCGGGCTTCTCGCTGCGCTGTCGCTTCACGACCTGGCTGTTCCAGGTGGCGAAGAACCGCGTGCTCGACGAGCTCCGCGCGCGCGAGCGCAAGCCCCAGGCCGTGGTCGCCCTCGAGGACCTGCCCCCGCTCGAGGTCGTCGACGCTCCTCCCGAGCGCGTGGAGGCGATCGATGCCGTCTGGCGGGCGGTCGCGCTCCTCAACCCTGACCTGAAGATGGCGCTCCTTCTCCGCGATGTCGTCGGTCTCTCGTACACGGAGATCGCCGACTCCCTCGAGATCACCCTCGCGACCGTGAAGTGGCGCATCTTCAAGGCGCGGGAAGAGGTGCAGCTCGCGCTCGAGCGCGAGGGCATCGAGGTCGAGGTGGCGACGCAGTCGGCCTCCTCCGCAGACGCTCGTTAGCCGAGCCCGCCGTCAGACGCCGTGCTCGAGCCGCACGGCGAGCGCTTCGGGCAGGCCGGCCTCGCGGATCTCGTCCTGCGTTTGCTCGACCGCGTAGGGCACGCGTCGGAAGCTCGCCCGGCCGGCTCGCGAGATCGAGCAGGAGCCAGGCGGCGCGCGGGTCGCCGTCGCGGGGCTGGCCGACGGAGCCGGGGTTCAGGAGCCACCGCTCCGACGGAGAGCTCGATCTCGGTCCCCTCGGGTGCCAACTCCAGCGAACGCGTCGCCGAGCGCCGTAGCTGAGCGCGACGTGGCTGTGCCCGACGAGGACGAGCTCCTCCGAAGCGTCCGCCAGTGCGTGGGCGCGCGGCGGCCGGGGAGAGGACGTACTCCCACACCGGATCCCGCGGGCTGGCGTGGTAGAGGCCGACGCCTGAGCGCTCGCCGCTCGGGGAGAGCGGCTCCAGATAAGCGCGCGCCTCCGGGCTCGACTCCTTGGCCGTCCAGCGGGCGCTCGCAGCCGCGTCGGGGGAGAAGTCGCCGAGGTCGAGCCGCCCGAGGACGCCGAGGTCATGGTTTCCTATCAGGCACACGTCCGCCCGCTCGGCGACGAGCGCGCAGCAGCGGTTCGGGCGCGGACCGTAGCCGACCAGGTCGCCGAGGCACCAGAGCTCGTCGGGCGAGTCGGCGGCGACCGCCCCAGCACCGCCTCGAGCGCATGCAGATTCCCGTGAACGTCAGAGAGAACCGCCACCCGCACCGCGCAAACGTAGCGAAGGGGGCAGCCGTGCTCGCCCTCGCCGGCGCTGTGGGTCGCCTCGGGAGCGCTGCTCTGGCGGACGGAGGTCCCGCAGCCTCAACCTGCCGCAACTCGATCCCCGCGACTACTTCCCGGCCGACGCGCTCGAGCGGATCGCCGACTACCGGCGCGTCTCGCGCATTCTTCTGCTCGCGTCGTTCGCCGTCGAGATCGCCGTGCTCGCCCTCCTGGTCTGGAAGGCCGGCTGGCTCGTCCGACCGGCTGGCAGGAGCTCGGGCGCGGCCGCATCCGCACCGGGCGTCCTCGTCGGGCGTCGCCGTCGCGCTGCTCGCTCTGGCTGGCCGGGCTCCCGCTCGCCGCCGTCTCGCACTGGTGGAGGCGCCGCTACGAACTCTCCGAGCAGGGCTACGGCGGCTGGCTCCGCGACCAGGCCGTCTCGCTCGGCGTCCAGGTCGTGCTCGTCGCGATCGCGGTCGCAGGCGCGATGTGGCTCGCCGGGAAGCTCGGCGGCAACTGGTGGCTCGCCGGCGGCCCGGCGCTCGTCGCGATGGCGGTCGTCTTCGTGCTCGCGCAGCCGCTCGTCGTGCAGCCGCTCTTCAACCGCTTCGAGCCGCTTCCCGACCGGGCGCTCGCGGCGCGTATCCAGGCGCTCGCGCGCGCCGAAGGGGTGAACGTCGACAAGGTGCTCGTCGCCGACGCCAGCCGGCGCACGACAACGGCGAACGCCTACGTGGCCGGGATCGGGCCGACGCGGCGGGTCGTTCTCTACGACACGATGCTCGACGGCCGCTTCACGCGAGGGAGAGATCCTCTCGGTCTCGGCGCACGAGCTCGCGCACGTGGGCCGGCGCCACCTGTGGAAGGGTCTAGCCTGGTTCGCGCTCCTCGCCGTTCCCGGCGTCTTCCTGGTCGCCTGGGTGACCGAGCGTCAGCGGCGGCCTCGACGAGCCGCGGCTCGTGCCGCTGGCGCTCGCCGTCGCGTTCGCCTGGTTCCTCGTCACCCAGCCCTTGCAGAATGTGGTCTCACGCCGCTACGAGGCCGAGGCCGACTGGCTCGCGCTCACGGCGACGGACGACTCCGCGAGCGCGATCGCGCTCGACCGCCGGCTCGTCCTCACGGCCTCGGCGACCCCGACCCGCCGCCGTGGGTGACCTACTGGCTGGGCACGCACCCGCCGCCGATCGACCGCATCGCGATGGCGGAGGCCTTCAGTGAGTCTCGGGCCGACGGCTCGCGCTAGGGCTAGGGCGGGCCCTGCTCCTGCTCCTCGCCTGCTCGGGCAGGTTCCTGATCCCCTCGCGGGTCGACCACTTCGACCAGCTGTCGTTCATCGCGTCGAGGAGCTCGCGCATGAAGCGCGGGGACAGGTTCACCCGGCTGACGACGACGCCGGGGACGTCGCCCTCGTCGACCTCGTGGTCGATGCGGGCGAACGTGATCGTGAACTCGTAGTCCGAGAAGGAGACGTTGGCGAAGTTCGCGTAGACGCCGGCGAGGTGATCCGGGTCGAGATGGATGTTGAGCTGCCGCTCCTGGCCCTCGTCCTCCACGTCCCTACGATATACCCGCATGGGGGTACGTGATTCGACCGCGACGGCGCTCGGCCGCCTCGAGGAGGAGCTGTCCCGCGCGGCGGGTACTGCCGTCAACCTGGAGCGGCCGAGCAAGCCCGAGCACGGCGACTACGCGACGAACGTCGCGCTCAAGCTCGCGGGCGCGCGGCGGCGGCCGCCGCTCGAGATCGCCGAGGAGCTGCGCGCAGGCCGCGGCGGCGCTCCCGGGCGTCGAGGACGCGGCGGTCGCGCCGCCGGGCTTCCTCAACCTGCGGCTGGCGCCCGCCTGGTACGGGGAGGCGCTCGCCGAGATCGTCGCCTCCGGGACGCGACTACGGGGGCGGCTCGGCGGCGACGCCGGAGCGCGTCCAGGTGGAGATCGTCTCCGCCAACCCGACGGGGCCGATCACGGTCGCCTCGGCCCGCAACGCCGCCTACGGCGACTCCGTCGCGCGCCTGCTCGACGTTCGCCGGCCACGAGGTGGAGCGGGAGTACTACTACAACGACGCCGGCACCCAGATCGACCGCTTCCGCGCCTCCGTGGAGGCCCGTGCGGCGCGGGGAGGAGCCGCCGCGAGGACGGGCTACCAGCGGCGCCTACGTCGCCGAGCTGACGGAGCTCGAGGGCGACCCGGTGCCGCATGCTGCGAGCAGATCGAGGCGACACTCGAGCGCTTCCGCATCCACTTCGACACGTGGGTGCTCCAGAGCGAGGTCGGGCGCGCGGCTGCCCGACGCTCCTGCCGGCGCTCGACACGTATGAGGATGAGGGCGCGCTCTGGGTGCGCTCGACGGCGTACGGGGACGAGCGAGGACCGCGTCCTCGTACGCTCCGGGAACGGGGCGGGCTTCCGACGTACTTCGGCCGCGGACACCGCCTACATGCGCGACAAGCTGGAACGGGGCTTCGACCGGGCGATCTACGTGCTCGGCGCCGACCACCACGGCGTGCGCGGCTGGTACGAGGCGTCGCCCGCATGCTCGGCTACGACCCGGGCCGCGTGGAGGTGCTGCTCTACCAGCTCGTCCACCTGACGAGGGGCGGGGAGGCGACGAAGATGTCCAAGCGGCGTGGGGACGTCGTCACGCTGGACGAGTTCGTCGACGAGGTCGGGGTGGACGCCGCCCGCTGGTACCTCGTCAACCGCGAGCCACGACCAGACGATCGAGATCGACGTCGACCTCGCCCGTGAGAAGAGCGAGAAGAACCCGGTCTACTACGTCCAGTACGCGCACGCGCGCATCGCCGGCATCCTGCGGAACGCGGACGGTGCGGAGGCAGCGCCCGAGCCCGCCGGACGGGCTCGCGCCGCGAGGAGCGGGAGCTCGTCAAGCGCCTGGCCGAGTTCCCCGAGGTCGTCGCCGAGGCGACCGAGCGGCGCGGGCCGCACGCGCTCCCCACGTACGCGATCCGCGTCGCCGACGACTTCCACCGCTTCTACCACCACCACCGCGTGCTCGGGAGCGAGGCGCAGGCGTTCCGCCTCGCGCTCTGCCAGGCGACGCGGACGGTGATCGCCCGCAGCCTCGACCTCGTCGGCGTCGAGGCGCCCGAACGCATGTAGCCGGCCGGCTATTCGGGCGAAGCCGCGCCCTCGAACGGCCCCTCCGCGAGCAGCTTGCGGAAGGCCGGGTACTGGCCGAGCTTGCCGACCGTGACGAGCGTGTCGCCTCGCTGGATCACGTCGTTCGGCTGCGCGCCGGCAACGGGCTCGGGCTCGCGCAGGATGGCGATGATCGTGATGCCCGTCCGGGCGCGGAAGCCGCACTCGGCGAGGGTGCGGCCGATCGCCGGGCTCGAGTCCGGCACGGGGATCCACTCGATCGCGAGCTCGCCCAAGGCCATCTCCAGGTCCTCGACGATCTTCGGGACGCTCGTAGGCGCCGCCGATGATCGCCCCGATCTGGCGGGCCTCGTCGTCCTCGAGCTGGATGACCGCCGCCGGCTCCTCGTCGTCGGCGTGGCGGAAGGAGTAGATCTCGCGCAGCCCCTCGTTGTGGAGGATCACGACCAGCCGCCCGCCGCGCGCCGTCTGGCACGTGAACTTGAAGCCCACGCCGGGCAGACGGGTCTCACGGAGCTCGCTCGGCATTGGTCCCTCCTGCGGCCAGTTTAGGCGCGGCGGGGAAGAGGCGGCGCCCGATGCGCTTGGACTCCTTCATGAGCAAGACGCCGATGACCGCGGTGGCGAGGACGTACAGCCCGGCGAAGGCGACGAGATCGCGGCGGTCGGCTGCCGGGATCGCTTCGTTGGTCGCCGCCACCTGGGCGAGGATAACCGTGAACTCGCCGCGGGAGACGAGCGCCGTGCCCGCGTTCAGGCTCTGCCGCCGGGTGAAGCCGCCCACCTGCGCCGCGGCGTAGGTCCCGGCGAGCTTGCCGGCGACGCTGAGGACGACCGCGAGCGCGATCAGCCAGCCGATCGAGTCGAGCGCCTCCACGTCGATGGAGAGCCCGAAGACGAAGAAGAAGAGGGCGGCGAAGACGTCTCGAAAGCCGAGAAAGCGCTCCTCGATCTCGGCGCGGACCGAAGTCTCGGAGAGGACGACGCCGGCCATGAGCGCGCCGATCGCTTCCGAGAGGCCGAGCTCGTGGGCCACGGCGCTCATGCCGATCACGAGCGCGAACGTGAAGAGCAGGAAGAACTCCCGCGGCAGTGCGTCGAGGAGGCGGTCGATGTGGCGGGCGAGCCAGCGTGAGGCGGCCAGCGAGGCGGCGATGAACGCGATCGCCTTCCCCACGAGCGCGAGCGTGTCGGCCAGCTCGCCGCCGCCGCCGCCTGCGAAGGCGAGCACGAAGGCGATGGCGATGTCCTCGAAGATGAGAATGGCGAGGACGAGGTCGGTCTCGTCGTCGGCGAGGCGACGGAAGTCGATCAGGCCCTTGACCGCGACCGCCGACGAGGAGACGTAGATCGCCCCTGCGAGGACGAGGGCGGCAAAGGAGAAGCCGAACGCGATCACGCCGATGACCAGGCCCAGGCCGGCGTTGACGAGGAGGTCGATGGAGCCGCCCAGCCCGAGGTGCATGCCGCTGCGCCTCAGGCGGTCGAGCGTGAACTCGAGCCCGAGGAAGAAGAGGAGGAAGATGATGCCGAGGTCGGCGACGAAGTCGGTCACCTCGGAGGGCCGGATGACACTGAGCTCACGCGGCTCGTTCGGCCCCAGGAGCATGCCGGCCAGCAGGTAGGCGGGGATCGCCGAAAGGCCGAAGCGGCTCGCCACGAGGCCGAGCACGGCCAGAACAGCCACCGTCACAGCCAGCTGGCTGAGGGTCACCGGCGCTCCCTTCGGTCGCTGGCGAGAATCCTATGGGGAGGGATCAGATCCAGCCGAGGTCGCTGAACTCCGGCATTCCGCCTTGCCACGCGGCCCAGACCGCAAGGAGGATGCCGGCGAGGACGAACGCGCCCGCGCATGCGCGGAGCACGGGCCGCGGCCGTAGGAACGCCCAGGCGGCGAGTGCGAGGGCGACCGGAGGCAGGAGCCACCAGTCCTGCCCCTCCACGGTGTTCACGAAGAGCGTGAAGCCCAGCATGAGGACGACGAGCACGGCGGCACTGGGCCTGGAGGGGGTCCCGCGGCCGATCCGCTCGGCCAGCGGAAAGGCGATGAGGAGCACCAGCAGGCCGAGGTGCCACTCGATGTGGCCGAAACGCTCGTCCCAGAAATACGCCGTGTCCTCGGCCTCTCCGGCCAGTCCTTCGCTGCGGATCGAATTCGCCGCCAGGTGGATGCCGTGCCCGTCCGCGTATGCGATTCCGGCCGCGAGGGCCAGCGCAGCCACCCAGAGCGGCGCCCGCAGGACGAGGAGCACGACGGCGGCAGCGCCGAGGACGGCGAAGGGGGTGACGAGGTCGATCCAGTCGCCGAGGGGGCCGGCCAGCGCCGGCAGGTTGTGGAAGACGAGCACCGCCGCTGCGAACACGAGCAACGCGCGCACGCCCGCGAGCGTACGCCCGGCCGCGGCTGTTAGTGCCCCGCCCGGGGACGCGGCTCGCGCACCTGGCGGCTGCAAAGCGGCGCCAGGCGTAGTCCTCAGTCGCCCACGTATCTCATTCGATACGCGGACTCCCTGCGTCCTAGCCCGGCTTGCTTTTCGCGCGCCAGGAGCACGGCAGCGCCCCCGGACTGGGCACTAGCATCGCGCTCCGTGCGCGTGAATCCGTGGAACGTCGTCGTCGCCGGGATCGCCGCGAGCTGGGGCTTCGTCTCCGTGATCGTCGCCGGCGTCGACCTCCCGGCGAGGCCCTCGTCTTCTGGCGCTGCGCACTCGCCGGCGGTGACGCTCGCCGCGGATCATGGTCGCATCGGACGGCGGGACGCGCTCTTCCTGCGCCGGCGCCGCGATCGAGGTCCTGGGGCTCGGGCATCCTGCTCGCGCTCCACTGGGTGCTCTTCTTCGAGACGATCAAGCGTCGTCGGTCGCGGTCGCCATCCTGCTCGTCTACACGGCGCCGATCTTCCTCGCCGTGCTCGCGCCCCTCTTCCTGCCCGAGCGCCGGAGCCGCGTCGGCTCGCTCGCGCTGGCGATCTCGGCTCCGGGGATCGCGCTGATCGCGCTCGGCGGCGAGGAGGGCTCGCAGCGCTTCCGGCGGTCGCCGTCGCCACGGGGCTCGGGGCCGCGCTCACCTACGCCGTCCTGATCATCTGGACGAAGTCGGTGCTGCGCGAGCGTCTCGCCGCTCACGATTGCCTTCTGGAACTACGTGATCGTCACGGCCGTCCTCACACCGTTCGCTGCTCCTCGGGAGCGGTCGCGCGCTGCCGACGCGGCTCGGAATGGCCGGTCGTGATCGTGCTCGGGCTCGTGCTGACAGCGGTCCTGGGCGCGCTCTACGTGAGCACGCTCCGGGACGTGACGGCGCAGGCCGCCGGCCTGCTCGCCTACCTGGAGCCGGTCTCGGCAGCGCTCTGCTCGCGTGGGCCATCCTCGAGCGAGCCGATCGGCTGGGAGGTGGCCGTCGGCGGGCTCGCCGTCCTCCCCGGCGGGGCGCTCGTCGTGCTCTACGAAGGCCGCGGAGCCGGCTGCACCCGAGGCCCCGCTGGCCACGGCGGAGGAGTAGGATCGCACCGTGGTGGAGGGCGGAAACGGGGTTGTTCCCGACCGGAACCTCGCGCTCGAGCTCGTGCGCGTGACCGAGGCGGCCGCGCTCGGCTGCGGGCGCTGGATCGGGCGGGGAGACAAGAACGCCGCCGACCAGGCGGCCGTCGACGCCATGCGGGCCATGCTCGACACCGTCGCCATGAGCGGCGTCGTCGTCATCGGCGAAGGTGAGAAGGACGAGGCGCCGATGCTCTACAACGGCGAGGAGGTCGGGAACGGCCAGCCGCCGGAGGTGGACGTCGCGGTCGATCCGCTCGAGGGCACGCGCCTCACCTCCGTCGGGCAGCCGAACGCCATCTCGGTCATCGCCGTCGCCGAGCGCGGTACCGCTCTTCTTCCCGGGCGCGGCCGTCTACATGGACAAGCTCGTCGGCGGCCCGGAAGTGGCCGACGTGCTCGACATCACGGCCTCCGCCGAGCGAGAACGTCAAGCGCGCGGCGGAGGCGAAGGGCGTGAGGCCGAGCGAGATCGCGGTCGTCGTCCTCGACCGCGAGCGCAACCAGCCGATCGTCGACGGGCTGCGGGAGGCAGGCGCGAAGGTGAACCTGATCACGGACGGCGACGTCGCGCCGGCGATCGCCGCCGCGCGGCCCGGGACGGGTGTCGACCTCATGATGGGGATCGGCGGCACGCCCGAGGGCGTGATCGCCGCGGCGGCCGTCAAGTGCCTGGGCGGGGTCGTGCAGGGTAGGCTCTGGCCCCGGAACGACGAGGAGCGGCAGTCGCTGCTCGACGCCGGCTACGACCTCGACCGCGTGCTCTCCACGGACGACCTCTGCGGCGGCGACAACGTCTTCGTGGCCGCCACCGGGGTGACGGACGGTGCGCTCCTGCACGGCGTGCGCTACACGCGCGGCGGGGCCGCGACCGACTCGATCGTCATGCGCTCGCGCTCGGGCACGGTGCGCCGCGTGGAGGCGCAGCACGCCTTCGAGAAGCTCGAGCGCTTCTCCGGCCGCGTGTGGCGCTAGGCGTTAGACGCTACGCCGCGGCCGGCGACCTTCTCCATCTCGGGCGTGTAGCTCCCCGAGCGGGCGGCGCCGTTCAGCTTCGCGCGGTGACGCGAGCGCTTCCTGGCCCGCGGCGAGGTTCGCCTCCTCGCCCTTCCAGGCCGTGAGCGCGGGCGCCTGCAGCGCGCGCCCGTAGGAGAAGGAGAGCTCCCAGGGGTGCGGCCCGATCTTGTTCATGGCGTTCAGGTTGGCCGTCGCCTGCTCGTCCGACTGGCCGCCGGAGAGGAAGACGATCCCGGGCACCGCCGCGGGCACGACGCTCTGGAAGCAGCGCACGGTCGTCTCGGCGACCTCCTCGGGCGGAGCCTGCTGCGGGCACTCCTTCCCGGAGAGCACCATGTTCGGCTTCAGCAGCATGCCCTCGTAGACCACCCGCTGCGCGAAGAGCTCGTCGAAGACGGCCTCGAGGGTCGCCTCGGTCACCTCGTAGCAGCGCTCGATCGTGTGGTCGCCGTCCATCAGCACCTCGGGCTCGACGATCGGCACGAGGCCGGCTTCCTGCGAAAGCGCGGCGTAGCGCGCGAGCGCGTGGGCGTTCACGTGGATGCAGTACGGCTCGGGAAGCCCGTCGCCGATCTCGATCACGGCGCGCCACTTCGTGAACTTCGCGCCCAGCTCGCGGTACTCCGCGAGGCGCTCGCGCAGGCCGTCGAGACCCTCGGTCACCTTCTCGCCCTCGGCGCCCGCGAGCGCCTTGGCGCCGGTGTCCACCTTGATGCCCGGGATCACGCCGGCCTCCTCGAGCACCCGGGGGAGCGGGCGCCCGTCCGCGGCCGACTGCCGGATCGTCTCGTCGAAGAGGATGACGCCGCTGATGTGGTCGCCGATCCCGGGGGTCGTGAAGAGCATCTCCCGGTAGGCGCGCCGGTTGTCCTCGGTCGACTCGATCTCGATCGACTTGAAGCGCTTCTCGATCGTCGGAAAGCTCTCGTCGGCGGCGAGGATGCCCTTGCCGGGCGCGACGATGGCCCGCGCAATCGACTCGAGCTCGTTCCCTGACCCATCACCAACTCCTTCCCCGTTTCCCGGCGAGAGTATCCCCCATTCTGCGGTGGTAATCTTGCCTCCGCGCGGACGTAGCTCAGTTGGTAGAGCATTGGCTTCCCAAGCCAAGGGTCGCGGGTTCGAGCCCCGTCGTCCGCTTCGGCTTCGAACCCGCACGGGCCGCGGGATCGCAACCAGAGGACTAGTCGTATCGCTGGCCGTCCGGCGCAAGAACAACGCAAGAACGTCACGACTGCCCCCCGAAGACTCGATCCGCGCGAGGAAGGGAGGGAGGTGAGAGATGAAAGGAAGACACCACCCGACGGCGTGGCCCTGCACCGCCTCGATGCTCGTGCGGCGGGCGGGCCTGCCCTGGACGACCCACTCGATCCACGGGATCGTCCGGCCCTGGCTGCAGAAGATCGACTGCCCGCGGAGCACGCGGTGGCCGCGCCAGTCGTTTTTCCCTGCCTTGACCAGAAAAAAAGCTGAAGGTGTGACCGAGGCTGTTGAGGCGTACCTTGCCGGGATTTCGCCTGATGGGGCGCAAAGGGTGTTAGCCGCGGTGGCAAGGTTGCTCGCCATCACGTTGGAGGAGGCGCCGGGGTATGCGCGGGCGAGGTTGGCGGCCGAGCTTCGCGGTGTGCTCGCCGAGTTGGGGTCACAGGTTCACTGGGAGAATGAGCTGGCGGAACGGCGGGAACGGCGGGAACAGGATCGGGCCTGGGCGGCCGCAGACGAATCGCTGATTTAGTCCCGCGGGCTCTTTCCTCTCGCACGAGCGTCCCTTCCCCGGCAAGACCTTTGCCGGGACGAGCGTCTCGGAGTCGCACGTCCCCCTTTTTCGCCGTCACGCACCGGGGCGTGAGGCGGCGCCGCAGGCGAAGAGCCGGCCGAGCATTGGGCGTAGCGTTCGGGCAGCCTGCCCAGGATCGGGTGGAGCTCGATTGCGTTCGGCGCGACTCCTGTCTCCCCATGCTTGAAATCGAAGTAGCGCATGATTGGCGTATGGCGGGCTTCGAGCGGGAGGACGAGCAGCGGCTCCTTCGCCCTCCGCGACTCCGCACGCTCGAGCAAGGAGACGGACGGCACGCAACCTACCTCGAGCTGTTCTTTGACCTCGTCTTCGTGGTCGCGATCGCGCAGCTTTCGCACGAGCTCGTCCTCGACCACAGCCTCGGCGGCTTCGCCACCTTCGCCGCTCTGTATCTGCCCGTGTTCATCGCCTGGCAGGGCTTCAGCTCCTATGCCGACCGTTTCGACACGGATGACGTCGTGTTCCGAGGGGTGATGTTCCTGGCGATGCTCGCGATCGCGGCGCTCGCGATTCAGATCCCCGACGTCTCGCACGGCGAGAGCACGGGCTTCGTCATCGCCTACGTGATGCTGCGGTCACTCTTGGTCGCGCTCTACGTTCGCTCGTACATCCACGTCCCCGAGGCGCGGCCGTTGATCAGCCGCTATGCGGGGCAGTACTCAATCGCGATTGGGATCTGGATGGGGTCCCTCGCGTTCCCCTCCCCCTTTCGCTACGTCCTCTGGGGCGTTGCCGTCGCCTGGGAGTTGAGCATCCCGCCGCTGGCGCGCAGGCTGTGGGTGGCGATACCGCTTTCCGCGAGTCACGCGCCCGAGCGCCTCGCGCTGTTCACGCTCATCGTCCTGGGCGAGACGATCGTCGTCGCCGCCTTGGGAACGTCCGGCTCGGAGTGGGCGCTCTCGGCGGTCGTGGTCGCGGCGCTCGGATTCCTGGTCGCCGCGGCCATCTGGTGGACTTATTTCGGAGGTGGGGGCGAGGTCACGTTGAGGCCCGATCCGGCGGCGGTCGCCGTCTTCGTGTACGCGCACATCCCGTTGCTCGCGGCGTTGACGGCGGTGAGTGCGGGAATCTCCCTCGCGATCGAGCAGTCGTCGGCGTCGCAACTGGACGCTGGAGCTCGCGGGGCGCTCGCAGGGGGAGCCGCCCTCTACCTGGCGTTCGTGACGGCCGCACACGCGTCGAGCGCCCAAGGTGTGCCTGCGGGTGAGCTGCGAGCACGGATCGGAGCAGCCCTGGCGCTCGTCGCCCTGGCGCTCCTCGGGGGCGCGCTCGACCCGGTGCTCTTCATGGTCGCTGCGGCAAGCGTTCTCGCCGGCGTGGTCATCCTCAAGCTGTGGAAGACACAACGGCGGCTCCGGTCGAGCGCAGCCTGAACGCGCGGCCGGCCACTGGAAGGTGCGGAAGATCAGCCAGTCGCACAAGATCGCCGGCCTGGTGGCCGCCGTGATCGCCTACAGCCGGGCGGCGCGGCAGCCGGCGAGGGCGAAAGCCGTCTTCGCCGTTGCCTAGGTCGATTCGGCAACGGTGAGCAAAGGCGGCCGAAGTGGACGGGTAGGAGGTAAGGCGGCCCCGCCCAAATCATCCACGCTACTGGGCGGGGAAGGGATACAGCGTTCGCTGCTACGCAGGGATGATGATCGTGATGTAACGCGAGATGTGGCGCCCGATTCCTGGTGGTAGACCACGGCGTGTGGCGGGGAGGCGCCGCCCCCGTGGCCGCCCGACTCAACCTGGGCGATGATCTCGTCGATCAGGTTGTCGGTCGGGTCGTCGGTGTCCGATCGCGAAGATGAGTTCATTGGGGGCGGGCGCTTCTTCCTGCCTGATTACCTCGGTGAGAAAGCCCTCCGAGTCGGCGGCGAACCGCTGCTTTTCCTATTCAGTGAGATGAAGTTCGTAGACGCCGAATTTCAGTTCCCGATCGGCCACACGCTTGAGTCGCTCGCGCTCTGCCTCGTAGGCCATCAGCTTCTCTCCCTTCCGCATTGGAGTCTGACCCAGGGGAAGACTGTCCCATGGCCGGCGGTGCCACGTCAACCCGTTCGGGTGCCATGCCCCGGACAAAAACGTCCACACTACTCAGGGACAGGGGCAAACCCGCCTGAGCTAGCAGGCGAGGGCGCAGCCCGAAGGCCCGGAACGCTGCCCGCGCCCTCGGGCGACTCTACGCCTTTGGGGCGCTCTCTGGGCTAGTGGTGCCTCGGGACTAGGAGGGTTTGGCGAAGAGCTCTGCCGAACCGCCCCGATTCCGCTGAGTGACGCATCCAGATGGCGACGAGCGGGACGATGAGTAGCCCGCCGAGCGGCCTTCCAGTGAGTAGCAGCCACACAACGACGGCCATTACGGCGACTGTGAACACAATGCGCAGACCAAGCATTACTCAGAGTCTACGTCAGGTTCTACCAGAGTCTTCTCACGTTTCAGCCGGCGCCCGCTGGGCTAGTTCGGAGCGTGCTCGAACGCGAGCGCCGTGACCGAGAAAAGCGCCGCCATCTCCGGCTCGTCCTGCTCGGACCGGGCTAGAAGAGTCATCTAGCGCCGGCCGCTTGGCCGGTCTAGGGTGGGCGGTGAGGCCGGGCCGGAGAACCCTCAGAGGCTCCTCCGCGACTAGGCCACCTTCCTTCTAGAAGACGCGGGGACGGGCTATCGGGGCGTCCGACGACCCGTCCCCGCGTTCTGTCCGTCCGCGTGCGGACGCCACATGGCCCGCCCGGACGAGCCTCGGTATCGAAGCAACGAGCTTTAGACGCCGTTCCGGACAGTCCGCCTAGGCCGAAGTGGGCCTCATCCTGCGGCGGCGTCACATGAAAACGCGATGTGCCTTCGGCCGCTGCGCGCTGTCCCGCTTCGGGGGGAAAGGGCGAGTGAGAGGCGTCTCGCGGGCAGGGCACCGCAAGAAAAAAGCCGCCCCCGAGCACCTCGTAGGCGGGTAGACACCTCCTACCAAGCGGGTGGACAATGCGTGCCATGCATCGCCACCGCGACCTCGAGGTTCCCACGACGCTCGCCGAAGCGTGCCAGCCAAGTCGCACGGGGCTTGTGTTGTACGACCTGCAGGAAGGGATTCTCCGCCAGATCGTAGAAGGCGACCGGGTTCTCGCGCGCGCCGCAGCGCTACTTCAGGCCGCGCGGGAAGCGGAGGTGCGCGTCGTCTTTGTCCGGCATGTGACTCTGCCGGTAGAGCTCATGGGCATGGCACAGATGCGCCTCTGGCTGTCCTGGCAGCGGGCGTCCAGTCCGAACGAGGTAGTCTCCCCCTTTCCCCCTGACGCGCCGCAGAGCCAGATCGTCCGCGAGGTCGCCCCGGGCCCTGGCGAGGCCGTGTTCGACAAACTGGCAATGTCTGCCTTCGAGGGCACACCCCTGGCCTACGTCCTCCGCGACTGCGGCCTTACCACCGTCGTGCTTGCTGGGGTGGCCCTGGAGATCGGGATCGAGCCGACCGCACGGCACGCCGCCGACCTCGGCTTCCTTCCGGTCGTGGCCACAGACGCCTGCGGCGCGGGCGACGCGGACGCGGGACTGCGCACGCTCGATGCTCTTCGGTTCGCTGGCGACACCCTGTTCTGCGAGGTGCTCGAGCTCCACGAGATCTGGCAGGGAACGATCCCCGCAGGCGACCGCTAACCGCTTAAGCCGAACGCGCCCGCCGTCGCGCGCGCGACAATGCCTGCCGGCAACGGTCGCTACAGGTCGAGCGGCCGTGAGGCCCGCGAACGATCGGGCCGCCGCACCACGCGCACCCGGTAGGCCGCGACCACTCCTCCCGCCGCACCTGGAGCTCGGCCATACGGGCCTGGGCACGCCGCTCACCGTGGCAGCGGGCGCAGATGCAGTTGTCGTGGTGGGCAACGAACACGACCGGGACTCTACTGCCTCAATCCGGCGCCATCAGGATTCTTGCGCCCGCAACCGACTGTCACAGGCGAAGTGTCGGAGAAGACGGACGAGCATGCTCGGAGCGGCTCCCACCTCAGCATAAAAACCGACCCTTGCATCATTTAGCCAGCGGGTTAGCAGCGCACTCGCAGATCACGGGATATACCGTTGCCCGCGTTCGATGAGGACAATGGTTCCGTCCGCCTTGTGCACCTCGCAGGGGCCGTCCAGGCGGATAGCAACAGCGCCTTCCCATACCTTCGGATAACGGGAGGAACCCCGGCGCACGTGGGGCGGGGGCGCAGGCAGGGCGGGCTCAGCGTCGAGCTCGACGGACGTGGCGCGGGCCTGTTGCTCGAGCAGTCTCGCCCTCCTCGAGTTGCAGGAGCGGCGTGATCCTTAGACGGTGCGGGGTCGCCATGGCTCGCGCTCGTGCGTGAGCCAGACGAGCTCGGGGTCGAGCGCAAGGACCCGCTGCCGGCCTTCGGTGGGCGGCTCGTCGAACTCGCCGAACCACACCGCCACGTCGCCGCCGACGATGACCGGGCGCCCGCCAGTCTTGACGACGACCATCTGCATGCCGGGTGTGTGGCCCGGCGCCGGGACGAGTCGGAGCCCGGGCAGCAGCTCGTGCTCGCCGTCGACCGGCACGTACTGCACGCCGGGCGCCTCGACCCACTCGCGAATGGTGTAGTCGTCCTTGCTGCGCGCGTCGTCGAGCTCCCGACGCTGGACGTAGATCGGCTTGCCGGCGAAGAGGTGGTTGCCGCCGCAGTGGTCGGCGTGCAGGTGTGTGTTGACGACGATGTCGATGCCGGCGAGATCGAAGTCCTGCTCGCTCAGCGGCTGGAGGCGGGGATCCATGTCGGCCATCGCCGGGTGCAGCTCCGTCATGCCGGTGTCGACCAGCACGCGCGCATCGGGATGGTCGATGACGTGCACGTAGACCGGCATCCGCTCGCCCTCGACGGAAAGGTCGGCAACGAAGACTGGCGTGATGGTGATCGAGGCGGGGGCGTTCATGGTGTACCGACCGCCACGAACGCCTCGACTTGCTTCTCCCCAGCATCCATTCCGGTCATCTCATGACTCCTTGTCCGACTGTCGCTCCGGCCGTATCGCCGTAGAGACTGACAAACCACCGAGAACTCATCGGCGCGGCCGAGTGTGTTGTGGCCTATGTGATCCACGCTACTCAGCGCGGCAGGCCCTCCGAGCGATGTCAGGCGAGAGCACGCTGGCCCAGGCGACGCCTCCGTGCAGGAGGGTGGTAATGGCAAGATCTCCTGAGGAACGAAGTCCAACGGGTTCTAGGGGAGCGGTGTGCTAGCGGTACGGCTGCACGATGACGGCTTGAAGGTTGAGGAGATCGAGACGCCGTCGCCGGATCCGGGCGAGGTGCTGGTGCGCGTGCATGCTGCAGCGATTACACGTGGCGAGCTGGAGTGGCCGGTCGATCGACTGCCGGGGATTCCTTCTTACGAGCTTTCGGGAGTTGTCGTCGGCAGCGGTGACGAGGTATATGCGCTCACGCCTTTCGATCGCGACGGCGTAGCTGCCGAGTACGCCGTCGTCCCAGCCGATGTGCTTGCACCGAAGCCCTTGCGGCTGAGCCACGTCGAGGCGGCAGCTCTGCCGATGGGCGGGCTGACCGCCTGGCAAGCACTGTTTGTGCATGGGCGGCTCGCCCGAGGCGAGCGGGTGCTGGTCACGGGCGCCTCGGGCGGGGTTGGGCACATCGCCGTCCAGCTTGCGCGACATGCCGGCGCAGCGGTCGTGGAGAGCGGTCCGGTCGATCTGGTCTTCGACACTCGTGGCGGCAAGGTCCCCGCTGGCGAGCGCGTGGTCACGATCGCAGAGGAGATGCCGGGCGCGATCTACTTCATCGTCGAACCCGACCACGAGCAACTGCTGGAGTTGAGAACGCTCGTGGACGCAGGCGAGCTTCGCGCGGAGGTCGACTCGGTTTTTCCGCTCACGGAGGCCCGGGCGGCGTTCGAGCGAGTCGCGGGCCGCGGGAAGCGTGGCAAGGTCGTGCTAGAGGTTGGCACTGACTAGTCGGCGGGTGCGGCCGTGACCTCTGCCGTGGATGCATCGAACTCCGAGCGTCCACCGTGACGCCGCAAGGGGCGCAGTCAGCTGAGGGTGGGTCCGTGGCCAGCGGGAACGACTACACCAAGCGCACATCAAAGGCTTAGCTTGGTGCAAGATTCTCGGAAGATGCGAGAGCTCCGCCGAGAGATCGAGATCGATGGGTCGCCTGAGCGTGTGTGGGCGGCCGTGACCGACTTCGCCGCCTACCCGGAGTGGAATCCGTTCATCCGCTCGATTAGCGGCGAGCTCCATGAGGGCGCGAAGCTCAAGGTACGAATCGAGCCGCCAGGAGCGCGGGCGCTGACGTTCAAGCCCACCGTGCGCGCCGTCGAGGCGGGTCGCGAGCTGCGCTGGCTCGGCCGCCTTCTCCTCCCCCGCGTCTTCGACGGCGAGCACAGCCTCCGGATCGAGCCGCTTGAAGGCGGCCGCAGTCGCTTCGTCATGTCGGAGCATTTCAGCGGCCTGCTCGTCGGGCTTTTCAAGGGCACGCTCGCAAAGACCGAGATCGGGTTCGAGCAGATGAACGCCGCGCTCAAGGCGCGGGTCGAGCAGGCGTCAGCCCAGCGCTAGCCGCCAGGCGAGCCGGGCACGCCCCTCCGGGCGGGGCTATCGGGAGGCGGGCCCGTGCTCCTCGAACCCGTTGACCGTACCCCGTCCGACCTCGTTGCCGCGCTCGCGGCACTGGGGGGTGCAGGTACCTGAACGACCACCCCTGGTCGGGTGACATTCCCGCACGCTGACCCAGGCGAGTGTGTTCTGGCCTATTAGTTTCACGCTACTGGCTGTCTCCGGTCAGAACGTCGCCTCCGTGGTCAGCGGCGTCCTCCTCCTCATCGCACAGGTTAGCTGGAAGAGCGTGCTGACGGAACGGCGGGAACGGCGGGAACGGGATCGGGCCTGGGCGTCCGTAGACGATCGCTGATTTAGTCTCAGCGAGCTAGTTCGGGCCCGGGGTAGCACCCTCCTGACGGGTTACTGTCAAATCCCCGGTCGGGTACCCGAGTGTCCCACCGAGGCGCCGGGGGTGTCTAGACCGTCAGCGCGGACGAGGGCGGCCGCGATGGCGCGGAGATCCTCGGCCCAGGGAAGCCCGTCCTCATCCCACCACAGATCTATTTCGGCGGCGAGCTCGCGCAGCCGCTTAGCCGCTTCGCGCGCACTCACCGTGGTAACCGCGATCGTCGTCGAATGCTTGCATCCCCGGACGATGGTCGCTGGCCACTAGCGCTGCAATGCCGCGATCGGGGGAGAAGGTCGCACGACGCCACGCCCCCCGGGCACCGCCGGCAGGCCGCCGCGCGGCGTGTTGGGTTTGACACAGGGGCCGTGCGAACGGACATTCAAGGGTCGTGAGCACACAGACGGCCTCGCCCCCGACCGATGCAGCGCTCCTCGAGCGTGCGCGTGGCGGCGAGGCTGAGGCGTTCGGAACGCTCTTCGAGCGTCACGCGGCGGCGGTGCTCCGGTTCTGCTTTCGCCGCACGGGTGACGCGGCGCTCGCCGAGGACATCACGTCGATCGTCTTCCTCGAGGCGTGGCGCCGGCGCGATCGGACGACCTTCTACGGCGAGAGCGCCCGCCCGTGGCTCTTCGGCGTCGCGCTCAACGTGGCTCGCTCGCAGGCGCGCTCGCGCCGCCGCCACGCCGAGGCGCTCGCGCGCCTGCCGGTGAGTCGGCCGTCGGAGCCCGAGAGCGAGGCGGCGATCGCGCGCCTGGACGCCGAGCGGCGGATGCGGAGCCTCCTCGCGGTCGTCGCGAAGCTCAACCGCCGGGAGCGCGAAGTGCTCGAGCTCTGCGTCTGGGGCGAGCTATCGCCGGAGGAGGCCGCCGGGGCGCTCGGCATCTCGCCGGGGGCCGTCCGCTCTCGCCTGTCCCGCGCCCGGCGCCGCATCGCAGCGCTCGAGCCCCTCGTCGAATCGCCCGCCGCAGGATGAAAGGACACGTCGTGACCAGTCAGCTCGAATCTCCTCCGACCCTCGACGTGGCACCTGCGTGGATCGCCGACCGGCGCGCGCACCTCGTCCGCGAGGTCGCTGCGGCCTCGGAGCGCCATGAAAGGCCACTGCTTGGAAGCAGGCGGCTCCGGCTCGTGCTCGTAGCCGCCGCAATCGTCCTTCTCACCGCGGGCGCCGCGCTCGCTACCAAGGGCATCGACTTCGACGTGCTTCCGTGGCTCGAGTCGGACGACCCGTCCGAGGCCACCTACTTCGTCGACACGACGCGGACGGTGACAGGGGCGTTCCCGCAGGCGCTCGTGTGCCCGGCGCCGCGTGTGGAAGGCTTCTCCTGCGCTCCCGGCCACGAGGGGCGCTTCGTGTACGAGCTCCTCTTCCGCATCGAGGCGGACGAGGACGAGCCGGAGTACACGCGCGAGGGGTTCCTAGCCGCCATCGCAGAGGGAGAACAGCAGGGCACCATCACGCCCGAGCTGGCGCAGAAATCCGCACGCAGATCGCAGCCGTGGACGACGACTTCTTCGTCAAGTTCGGCATCCTCTCGCCGGATCCAAACAACCGGCGTGTCCGAAGGCCGCGTGCCGCCGCCCGGCATCCCGATCCTCGCCACCTGCGAGCGCGCCGAGGGCGGCCTTACGTGCCGCAGCCTGGCCGGGGCGGTAGACGTGCCGGTGGGGGCACCCGTCTACGCGCTTCGCGAGACGGACGAGTGGGTCAAGCAGCCGCCGCGTCGAAGCGACCTCCCGCCTGGCAGCGCCCGGAGGTGGTTGCGTTCTGGAACTCGCTCACGCCCGCGGAGCAGCGGCTCTGGATGACCCTCCAGACCAATACCAACATCGAAGAAGAAGAAGCCGGGGAGGCGGCGCGGACTCCGGGGCGGGCGAGTAGAGACCGTCGTCGATCGTCGGAATCGGCGAGTAGAGCCGGGGGCGGCCGGCCGAAACCGGCCGCCCCGGATGGCAAGTCGCTTCCAGTCGGCGTCGACGGCGCCCTGGCCGCCGGACGCGGTCGTCGAAGACGATGGTGATCTCGTGGGGACGGTGACGTCGTCACGTGTGACGTGTCGAAGCCGGTCGCCTACGACGAGCGCGGCCGGCCGTTGTACGCGCCGCGCGGGATCACGGTGCGGCTTCCCTGGTAAGGCTCGGCCGTCGAAGAACTGCAAGCGGTAGAGCAAGGTCAGGGCGCCGCTGCGCTGATCAGACCTGGGTCTTGGGCACTGATTCGAAACTGGGGGAACCCCCGATGCGATTCCAACCGCGCGGCTGACAAACTCGATAACGCGTCGCTGTCAGAGCAGGAGAGGCAACGCCGCACTCCTCAACGCCTGCTACCGGAGTGGCCCCCCGTGCACTGGGGATGGCGACTGGGCCGCTCCGGTCGGCGGGTGTCGCGCCGGAGCCGAGCGCGGCAGCCGCCTAGCCGAGTACTAGGGGGAAGCCGGCAGATGCACCTGGCGCGGCTAGAGCCCTAGCCGATGATCTGCGAGACACGGGCGTGCGACAGTCCCGCGGCCCGTCCGATCTGCCGCAGACTGGCCCCCTCCCGGTAGGCGTCGCGGATCGCCTCCTGGAGTTTCTTCCGGGCGGCATCGGTTGCTTCCTGGCTGGTACGGACCTCACGTGCAGCCTCAGCTACCCGCTCGAGGTCCTCGGCCACGTGGGCAATCTAGACGGGGGGCCGACGCAAGAACAACGCAAGAACGCCGCCGCAAGCTCGCAGCCGGGTTTGGCTTGCCTACTTGGCTCGACTGCCCGCGATCCCGCATGGCTTGTGGGATTTCGCGCAGGTTGTCACCGGTCGTCGTCCGGCGGATTTGCCCCCTTCGCGGCTTCCCAAGCCAAGGGTCGCGGGTTCGAGCCCCGTCGTCCGCTTCCCGCCTTCCTCCTGCAAACCGGCCGGTTCTGCCGGGTCGGGCCGTCAGTCGGCGTCGCCGGGCGATGCCATCTCCACGCCAGAACGCCGCGTTCTGGCGTCGAGGCGGGCGCGGATCGCCTCATTGGAGTCGCGGGCGAGGTGGCCGTACCTCTCGTCGATCATGGCGACGGAGGTGCCCATGAGGCGGGCGAGCTCACCCGCTACGGACGGGCAGTGCTCGTTACGCCGTGCACCGGATGACGGCTTGACCACGCTCCCGATGCTCCCTTTCCATCTGCGCCAGCGTCCTCTCCATCGCGGTTGGTTTGATGCTGCCGCTCTTGTCCTCGTACGGCTTGTCGAGAAATCGCACCAAGACCAGCCCCGAGACGACGATGATTGCGACCGCGGCGACCATTGCTGCCTGCGGAACCGCGGCCTCCTCACGATCTGCGAAAAGGGCGACCGAGGCGATCACCACCACCGCACCGATGATCAGGATCAACCAAATAACCGGCGGCACCAACCCTTCTGCTTTGCCTATCCGGCCCTGCCGTCCGTGTCGCCGCTCCTCGTTCAAGGCGAACCAACGTTCAAACGCGGCGGCCTGCTTGGCGTCGGTGACTGAGATCTGTCCGGCGGACTCCTCCATGGCCGAGACCCTCGCGTCCACTACCAAACTCCCTCCGCCTTCCCGCATCGCGGGCCACCCGTCCGAGATGACCTCGCGCGCGTAGCAGATCATCTGCCCCTGCAGCTCCACGCGGGTCGCCGGGCCGAAGGGCCCGGCCGCGTGGAACATCGCAAGCGTGGCGGTCGCCTCCTCCTCGGCGTCGGCCTTGGCGCCGCCGTAGCTCTCGAATGCGATGAAGAACACGAATGCGACGATCACCATGTAGGCGGTGCCCGCCACCGTGTACACGGCACCCGCCGGAATCGGATCCTTGAAGAACGATCCCGCCGGCGCGCGTCGGCGGACGATGAGCATGCCGGCCGCGCTCAGCGCAGCGGCTCCCACGATGATCAATGCGGCAAGCCAGGGTTCCACGTCGGCCTACGCTCGGAAGGCGTGCAACCTATCTCAGCAGCAAAGGCCGTGCTCGCCGAGGAGGCTAGCCGCTCCACCCGTTCGTCGAGCCGAGCGCGGCCAGCCCCTCGAGGACGCCGGGCGGGAAGGCGGCGGGGAGCCGGTAGCGGCCGCGGTCGTCGAGAAGGACGCAGCCGCGCTCGACCTCGTCGGTGAGCACCAGGCGGAGCCCCTGCTCCCACGCCCGGCCGCGGCGGTCCTGCCGCTCGAGCAGCTCGTCGGAGAGGGAGGAGAGGACGGGGGGTTAGCCGTGCCGGCGGGCTGACGCTCCCTCTTCCTCGTGGGCATCAGCACCCAGTTTCCGGTGCGAATCGTACGATTCGGCCTCATCGCAGTCGGCACCACGCTCCTCATCGTCGCCGCGATCGCCATTCTGCGGCTCCCCGGCGGCTCGCCGTTCTAGCACCGTGTTAGGGGAGGCTGGACGCTGACTGCGCGCGGCCCGACCGACAAGCGAGTCCGAACTCCTAGGGTATGGTGGGCCCATGAGAGGAATCTTCCTTTTGGTCGCCGGTGCGCTCGGAGCGTGGGCCGGTGGTGCCGCGTGGCGATACCGCCGCAACGAGCAGTTTTCGAGCGCGATCGGCGACGCGAAGCCAACCTAACCGCTGCACTCCTAGCGGGCGTGCGCCCGGGGTGGCAGGCCCCAAACGTCCGGAAAGCTCGGCATTAGGCGGGGTGCGGGGCAGCGCACGAAAACACAGCGCCAAACCCGCACGGATAAACACTTCTGGACTTCTCCGGACAGGCGGATGAGAACACCTTCGCCGGGCGCGAGCGGCGTGGGATAGTAGCGTCCCGCCGGTGGCGGCCGGGATCGAGTACCTGCTGTGGAGGCACGAGCTCGCGGACGGCGAGGTGACGACGGTGTACGCCGTGCGGCACCCGCGGCATTCGACACATGCGCGGGTCGTGCACTTCCCTCGCACCGAGCGCCTCGACATCTGGTGCACGGCGAACGAGGTCGACGAGGCGATCATCGGGGGCTTCTTCCTCCGCGATCCCTACCGCCCGCTGGGCGATCTCTGGATCGAGGGTCGCCCCGTGTCCCACGAGCCGATCGTTGCTCCCTACGCCTCCCGCCGTGCCTGCGTGGTCGTCGAGGGCGGAGACATCCGTCTCGCCGCGCGCGAGGATGCCCCGGCCGCACCGGCGGGCGACCTGGTGCACGCCGGACCGCTGCTCGTCCGCGAGGGGGCGGTCGTCTTCGACGGCGAGGGGGACAGCGAGGGGTTCTCCGCCGGCGCGGGGCAGTTCGACTCGGACATCACGGAGGGGCGCTATCCGCGCGCTGCGCTCGGGGTTTCGGCCGGATCGTTGGTGGCAGTTGCGTGCGACGGGCGGCGCTCGCGTGTCGACGGAGGGCTTTCGATGCTCGAGCTCGCCGAACTGATGGTCGAGCTCGGCGCCGAGAGCGCGATCAACCTCGACGGGGGCGGCTCCACCACGCTCGTGCATCGCAGGCATCTCCTCAACCGTCCGTACTCGACGCAGGATCAGCCCGCACCGGAGTCACGGCCGATCGTGAGCGCGCTGGTCTTCGAATCGCGCTAGCGGCGGCCCGTGTGCGGCAACTGCGACCCGACCCAGGTTCGCCCTCGGGGGAATGGGTACGCAGCGGGCTCGAGAAGTAGCGCGGCTTAGCCTACGACGGCGCGCGCGGCGGCGAGGACGACCCGGCCGGCTGTTTTCAGCTTCCACGGCTGTACGCGGGCGATGCGGTCGCAGGGCTCGTGCCAGCACACGTCCCAGCGCCACTGGAGCCACGCGGCCGGCACGCCGCCGCGCGTGAGCTCCTCGTGGTCGGACTGCCCGGTGTCGCGCCGATAGGTGACGCTGACGCCGAGCGCGCGGGCCCTGGCGAGGAGGCGACGGGCGGATCGGTTGGGCGAGGCTTCGAGCCCGCGGACGTGGAAGGTCGTGCCCACGCCGACCATGTCGATGGAGAGGGCAAGACGGATGCCTCTCTTCGCCGCGGGCGAGAGCGAGCGCGTGAAGCGGAGCGACCCGAGGTGGTCCTGCGAGCCTGTCTCGAACCGCTCCTCGGCCCCGAGCGCCGCGAGCGCCACGCCCGGCCTCGCGCGCAGGTGGCGGGCGAGCTCGAGGAGGGTCCCGACGCCCGAGCCGTTGTCGTTCGCCGCGCGAGTGCCGGGAACGCCGTCCATGTGCGCCACGATCACGACTCGCGTCGGCCCGGTCGTCCGCCCGACGACGTTGCGCGAGAACGCTCCGCTCGGAAGCCGGAAGCGCTGGACGACGGCGGCGTACCCGAGCGCCTCGAGCCGCTCCTTGACGATCACGCTCGCCTGCCGCTCGTGTACCCCGCCCGCGGGCCGCTGACCAAGTGCGGCGATCCTCGCCGTCCACTGCTTCGCCGCCACGCCGGAGAACGGCGCGCCCGAGGCGGGCGCCGCGCCGAGCAGGGCGCACGCGGCAGCGACCCCTACGCCTGCGAGTGCCCGGCGCATCCGGGCGTAGCGTACTAGGCCGGCTGATAGCCTCGCGGGGGATGAGCGAGCGCTTGGCCGAGTGCCTCCGAGCGGCGTTCCCGGCGGCGACGGAGCTCTCCGTCGTCGACCGGACGGGCGGAGGCGACCACTTCCACGTAACCGTGGTCGACGGCCGCTTCGACGACCTCTCGCTCGTCGACCAGCACCGGCTCGTCTACGCGGCGCTGGACGAGCCCCTGCGGGACGGGACCATCCACGAGCTGAGGATCACGACCAGGAGTGAGGAATGAGCGAGCTACGAGACAGGATTCAACAGACGATCGAGACCGAGCCGGTCGTCGCCTTCGTGAAGGGAACACACGAGCAGGTCTTTTGTGGTAACTCGGAACGGGCCCTCGGCGCGCTGCGCGCGGTGGGAGCATCCTTCACGGCCGTGGACGTCCTGCCCGATCCGGCCATTCGCCAGGAGCTGTCGGACTATTCGAACTGGCCGACGATCCCCCAGGTGTTCGTGGCCGGCGAGCTGATCGGCGGGGCCGACATCGTGCAGGAGCTCGCAGCCACCGGAGAGCTCGAGGCGAAGCTGAACGAGAAGCTCGGGGATTCCTGGCGGCAGCCCGGCGCGGAGCGCACGGTCGAGGTGACGGGGGGCGGCGAAGGCCTCCGTCTCGTACCCGGAGCGTAGGAACACGCTCAGCCCACGGGCGTTCCGAGCAGAATCGCCCGGATCGCCTGGTGGCTCTCTTCGTTCGGGGACTCGCTGATCACGGTCGCCGGACGCTCGAAGCCTGCGAGCGCGTCGCGGAGCGGCTCGGCCCGCAAAGTGCCCTCGCCGTAGGAGAGGTGCTTGGTCTCGTTTCGGTTGGCGAAGGCGATGTCCGAGAAGTGGAGGTGGAAGGGGGCGCCCGGCTCCAGCACGCGGTCGGCGGCCTCCAGCACGGCGGCGAATGCCCCAGCCTCGAGGAACGCGCCGTCCGTGACGGCGTGCAGATGGGCGAAGTCGACGACCGGCCGCACCCAGTCGAGCCGCGCCGAGAGCCAGAACACGTCCTCCGCGGTGCCGAGCTCGCGCACGCGGCCCATGATCTCCACGCCGAACGGGACGACTCGGCCCTTGCCCTCGAGCCGCTCCCGCAACTCCTCCAGCTGCTCGGCGACGGCCTCCAGGGCCGCCTCGCGCTCCCGGCCGAGCAGGAAACCGGGGTGGAACACGACGAGCTCGGCCCCGCAGGCGACGGCCACGCCGGCCGAATGGTCGAGCATGCCCGTAGCCATCCGATACTTCTTGTCCCGCTCCAGGTGGCCCATGAAGCCCGCGATGGGCGCGTGCACGGAGAGCGCGATGCCGGCTTCCCGGGCGAGCTCCCCGAAGCGCTCGGCCCAGGGGTAGTCCATCCAGAAACCGCCCTCGAAGTCGATCTCGCACGCCGTGTAGCCCCGTTCGAGGAGAAGTCCGATTGCAGCCTCGGGGCTCTCTCGGCTCGGCACGCGGGCGGGGCCGATGCGAATCGTGGCCATGACGCCAGCGTATCCCGCTGTGCCGTCCGATCTGCTCGGTACCGTTTCCGCATGGCCAAGCGCCCAACCCGAATCGAGCTGCTCGAGCTGGACATCGACCTCAGGCTCGTCGACCTCTGGGGCGAGGCCTGCGGGGTGACCGAGTGGAACCTCGAGGTCGTGGCCGCCTTCCTGCGCGCCGCCTACGGGAAGGGCTACTGCGACGCCCTCACCGAGGACGCGCCCGGCAGCCTGTGTCGCGACCACGGGTACCGGATCCCGGCGCGCAACGCTGCACCGGCCACCGACTAGCAAAGCTGCACCGGCCACCACCGAGCAAAGCTAAACTCGGATCGTGGCCAAGCGGCGCAACCCCGTGCGCCTCGTCGTCGCCCTCTCCGTCGCGGCGGTGCTGGCGGTCTTTCTCCTGTACACGAGCTTCGCCGGCGGGGCGACGGCGTCTCTCCGGCCGAGCCAGCTGGCCCAGCACCGCGGGGAAGAAGTGAGCCTCGCGGGGCGTGTCGTCGGCCCCGTCACGGGCGACGCCCGCGGCGAAGGCCTGCGCTTCACCCTGCGCGACATAGACGGGAAGGCAACCGTCCCCGTCGTGTACACCGGCTCCGTGCCCGACCTCTTCAAGGTCGGTCGCCACGTCTATATGCGTGGAGAGCTCCAGAGCGGCACCTTCGTCGCCGAGAAGGACTCGCTGGTGACGAAGTGCCCGTCCAAGTACGCGCCGAAAGACTCTTGACGTGCCCGAGCTCGGCCGCGCCGCGCTCGTCGCCGCACTCGGGCTGATCCTGTACGCCGCGCTCGCGGGCGGCTACGCGGCGCTGCGCGGCCGCCGCCGCCTCCTCGATTCGGCCACGAACGCGCTCCTCGGCGCCTTCGCGGCCACGGGCGTCGCCTCGCTCGTCCTCTTCGCCGCGCTCGCAGGCCGGGACTTCTCGCTGCAGTACGTCGCTCAGGGAACGAGCCGTGAGCTCCCCATGGGGTACACGCTCGCCGCCTTCTGGAGCGGCCAGGCTGGCTCGCTCCTCCTCTGGCTCCTGGTGCTCACTGGTGCGGGCTCGGCCGCGATCGCCCTCAACCGCCGTCTCGTGCGCGACGTGCTCCCGTGGACCGTGCCCATCGTCGCCGCCGTCGCGACCTTCTTCGCGCTTCTCCTCGTCTTCGTCGCGAGCCCGTTCGACACGCATCCGGCCCCCGCTGACGGGGCCGGCATGAACACGAGCCTTCAGAACCCCTACATGATGATCCACCCGCCGATGCTGTACCTCGGCTTCGTGGGGCTGACGATCCCCTTCGCGTTCGCGATGGCGGCGCTGGCCTCGCGCCAGACGGACGAGCGGTGGATCGTGGCCACCCGCCGCTGGACGCTCGCGGCGTGGACCTTCCTCGGCTTCGGGATCCTGCTGGGAGCGAAGTGGGCATACGAGGAGGTCGGCTGGGGAGGCTGGTACGCGTGGGACCCGGTCGAGAACGCGGCCCTCATGCCCTGGCTCGTCGCCACCGCCTTCCTCCACTCGGTGATCGTGCAGGAGAAAAAGAACATGCTCCGCGTCTGGAACGTCGTCCTCGTCGCCGGCGCGTTCGGACTCTCGCTCTTCGGCACGTTCCTGACGCGAAGCGGGGTCATCAACTCCATCCACAGCTTCACGCAATCGTCGATCGGCCCGTGGTTCCTCGGCTTCATTGCGGTCGTCACCACGTGCTCGATCGCGCTGATCGTCTCGCGCGTGCCGCTCCTGCGCGCCCGCACGCGGCTCGAGTCGCTCGTCTCGCGCGAGGCCGCCTTCCTCTACAACAACCTCTTCCTCGTCGCCCTCGCCCTCACCGTCCTGTGGGGTGTCATCTATCCGCTCGTCTCCGAGGCCGTCCGCGGGGTCGCCGTGACCGTCGGGGCGCCCTACTACGAGTTCTTCGCCATCGTCTTCGGGCTGCCGCTCGTGTTCCTGATGGGCATCGGCCCGCTCGTCGCCTGGCGCCGTGCCTCGCTTCGCGCGCTGGGCGCCTCGCTCCTCTGGCCGGCCGGGGTCGCGCTGGCCGTCGGCGCCGTGCTGCTCGCCTTCGGCGCCGGGTCGAGCCTGGCCGGGCTGATCGGATACACGTTCGCCGCCTTCGTCCTGGCCGCGATCGCGCTCGAGTTCGTCCGCGGGACGCGCGCGCGCAAGGGCCTGGGGAACGAGGGCTGGCTGAGCGCGTTCACCGGCCTCGTCGCCCGCAACCGCCGCCGATACGGCGGCTACGTCGTGCACGCGGCCATCGTCATCCTCCTCGTCGGCGCGGTCGGGATCGGCGGATTCTCGACCGCGCGCGAGGCCAGGCTCGCTCCGGGCGAGTCCCTGCGGATCGGCGACTACCGGCTGGTCTACGAGGGCAGCGAGCAGCGGCGCGGGCCGAACGCGCAGGAGGTCCGTGCGCGGCTGGCCGTCTTCCGGGGCGACGAGAGCGCCGGAACCGTCTCCGCCGGGAAGAACCGCTACTTCGCGGAGGGACAGACTTCCAACGAGGTCGCCATTCGCACTGACTGGCTCCGCGCGGAGGATCTCTTCGTCATCGCCGACCAGTTCAACGCCGACGGGTCCGTGTTCTTCAAGGTGCTCGTCAACCCGCTCGTCAACCTCATCTGGTTCGCCGGGCTCGTCTTCGTCGGCGGCTCGCTCATCACGATGTGGCCCGACGCGCGGGAGCAGCGCCGCCTGGCCCAGCGCTTCGCCGAGAGCGGCGCACTCGCGCGCGCGTAGGGGGAACCGAAGCTGGAAGCCCTCGCGCTCGTCCTCGCCGCGCTCCTGACCGTCGCGCTCGTCCTCTTCGTCGCGCGGCCCTTTCTCCGCGCGCGGGCGGGGGAGAGCGACAGCCTCGCGGAGCCGACGCCCGCCGAGCGGGAGCGCCTGCGCTTCCTCGAGGAGCGCGACCGGGCGCTCGCCGCGTTGAAGGAGCTCGAGTTCGACCACCGCACCGGCAAGGTTTCGGACGCCGACTACCGCGAGCTCCTCGGCCCGTTGCGCCACAGGGCCGCGGCGGCGTTGCGGGCCCTGGAGCGTGAAGAGGTCTCCGAGCGGGAACGACCGAAAGCGAATGTCCGGGGCTAGGGACCCACAGTGCCCGACCTGCGGGGCGAATGTGCCCGCCTCGAGCCGCTTCTGCCCGGAATGCGGACACCCGCTCGAGGCCGCAACGCAGCCCGAGTCGGCCGCTGTGCCGGCGGCGCGAAGACGGCTGTGGCCGCCGGAGCCGCTCCTCGCGGTCGTGGTGTTCATCGCCGCCGCCGGCTTCATCGTGGTCGTGGTCGGCGAGACGCTCTGGGGCGTCGTCGTCCTCCTGTTTGCCGGAGTCCTCGCCCTCGTACGGCAGGAGGGCGTGCGCCGGGAGGTCGGCCGGGCGGTGCGCGGGGGCCTCAGCACGCAGCGGGACGTCGTCACGGCCCGCTCCCGCGGCCAGCTCGAGCTCTTCCGCGCGCGCCGGGAGCTGGCCGACCTCGAGGCTGTCCGGGCGCGCGGTTACTCCGAGCTGGGGCGCGCCGTGTTCGAGAACGACGAAAGCGGGAAGGAGGCTGCGAGAACCGCGCTCACGACCGTCGTGGCTCGCATCGAGGAGAAGGAGGCCCAGATCCAGGCTCTCATCCAGGAAATAGACGAACGCGTCCGTCGCGCCCAGCGCGGCGGGCAGCCGACCGAACAGCTCTCCGGCGAGTCGCCCTCCGAGCCGCTGCCGCCCCGCCTCCCGGAGCCGTATCCGCCCCCCGACGAGGGCAGCCCGCCGGCTCCAGCGCCCGTTCCGGAGCCGTCCCCGGACGACCCGCCCCCGGAACCCGAGCATCCTCCGCTGCCGCGCGAGCAGTCACAGAAAAGTGCGTGATGCCACGTTTGCCGGTGCTTCCGTCGGCAAACGTCCTGCTCGTCGTGTAGAACACCCGGCTTAGAGAGACCCAGGAACGGGGTTGGGGGCCGTGCAGGGACGCCCACGACCCTCCACGAGACCCTCTCGGTTTGCCCAACCACAGCCGAATTCCTCTGCTCCTAGCCGTCATGGGCAGCGCCCTCGTGCTGCTCGCCGTCCCCTCGGCGGTCGGGCAGTCGCTCTACGACCAGCAGGATCGCGTCAACGAGAAGATTGCCGGCCTGCGCGACGCGATCAACGAGGCGAAGCACAGGGAAGGCGCCCTGACCGGCGATATCGCCGCCGCCGGCGCCGAGATCGAGTCCCTCGAGGGGGACATCGCCGTGCTCGGCGAGCAGATCGCCGTCCTCGAAGCGGAGCTCGCCGAGCACCGCGCGCGCCTCGAGGAGCTGAAGGCGCTGTTCGCGGAGCAGACGGACGACTACTTCCACCTCAGGCGGCAGTTCAAGATCGCCGAGCGGCAGCTGGAGGAGCGGCTCGTCGATCTCTACCAGGAGGACGACGAAGGCGCGCTCGCAATCCTCATGCAGGTCCAGAGCCTCGACGAGCTCATCGACCAGCTCGAGTACTTCGACGACGTGGGGCGCCAGGACCGGGCCATCTCCCAGGAGATCAAGCACTTCCGGGACGAGATGCGAGTCGCGCGCGAGCGCACCCGGCGGACGAAGGCGAAGGTTGCGGACGCAACGGCCGTGCTGGCGGACAAGACGAACGAGGCGATCGCCGCCCGAAACGAACTCGTGGCCCGGCAAGAGGCGCTTGCGGCGGCTCGGGCCGAGGAGCAGGCGATGCTCGCCGGGGTCCGCGACGAGCGGCACGCGGCGGAAGAAGACCTTTCGGCGATGGAGGCCGCAAGCGCGTCGCTGGCCTCGGAGATCCAGGCAGCAGAGGCGGCAGCGGCAGCCGCGGCTGCGGCGGAGGCGGAGGCCGCTCGAAGCTCCTCCGGCGGCAGTTCCGGCGGTGGGGGCGGGGGCTCGAGCGCCGGAGTCGTCTCGTCCAGCGGCTTCATGTGGCCGACGAGCGGCGTCGTCACGAGCGGGTTCGGCTACCGCTGGGGCCGTCTGCACGCCGGAGTCGACATCGCCGCGCCGTACGGCACCGGCGTCGTCGCGGCCGCGTCGGGAACAGTCATCTACGCCGGCGGGATGGGCGGTTACGGCAACATCGTCGTCATCAGCCACGGCAACGGCCTCGCGACCGCGTACGCCCATCTGTCCTCCATCTACGTCGGCGGGGGCTCCGTTTCGCAGGGGCAGTCGATCGGCGCCGTTGGCTGCACGGGAAGCTGCACCGGCAACCACCTCCACTTCGAAGTACGCGTGAACGGGTCGCCCGTCGACCCCATGGGCTACCTCTAGCTCTCCTTGTTGGATCAGGCGCCTTCGACGACGTGAATGTCGCGAAGGCCGCGGTAGCGCTCGTTCAGGTGGAAGCCGTATCCGACGAAGAACTCGTCCGGGACCGTGAAGCCCACGTAGCGGATGGGGAGGTCGTCCACGAGGCGCCGGTACGGGCGGTCGAGGAGGGTGCACACGCCGACATCGCGGGGCTCGCGCAGGGCGAGCGTCTTGACCACGTAGTTGAGCGTCAGCCCCGTGTCGACCACGTTCTCGACCAGGAGGACGTCGCGGCCCCGGATTGCCATGTCGAGGTCCTTGATCAGGCGGATGCGCGAGCGCCCGCCGAGGCGACCGTCGTAGCCGGCCAGGACGAGAAAGTCCATGGCATGCGGCATGTGGATCGCCCGCGCGAGGTCGGCGGCGAATACGTAGGCGCCCTTGAGGATGGTGACGAGGACGAGGTCACGGTGCGCATAGTCGGATGCGATCTGGGCGCCGAGCTCGGCGACACGCGTCTGGATCTCCCCTTCGGGGAGGTACACCGCACCGGGCCGCGGCCCGTCTATGAGACGTGGTTCAGGCCGTATTTGTGGGCTAGGCGCTCGAAGTCGCGCTTCGTGAAGAGTTTGACCTTGACGTCCGGATAGCGTTCCCGGAGCTTGCGGATCTTGCGGTTCTTGCGCGTGATGAGGGACTGCTTCATGACGGTTACCTCGAGGTAAAGATCCTGCTCCGTGAGGTAGAAGTCGGGAGTGAAGGCCTCGAGCACCCGGCCGTCGCCGTCCTCTTCGAGAACGAAGGAGTGCGGCTCGTACTCCCAGGAGATTCCGTGGAAGTCGAGCAGTCTGGCGCACTCGGCCTCCGCCTCGTTGACAAACGGGGGTGAGGAGGTGCTCCCGGGGGGAGAATGTGCCTGGAAATCGCCGCTTTTGGGGCGCATCCCACCCCAAAGGTAGCAGTCAGCCCGGACGGCCCGGCACTAGAATCCGCTTGGGCACGCGGGTGTTCAGGATCGCTCACATCTCCGACCTGCATTGCGGGTCGCCTTACTTCGTGGCCAATATGGCTGACCGGGCGGTCATGGAGATCAACGAGCTGGAGCCCGACATCGTCGTCTGCTCGGGTGACCTGACGAACTTCGGCTTCCAGCAGGAGTACGGAGAAGCCAAGGCCTACCTCGACCGCATCGTGTGTGAGCAGCTGGTCGTCATCCCCGGCAACCACGACTCGCGCAACGTCGGCTACATCCACTTCGAGGAGCTCTTCGGCGACCGAAACCAGGTCCTCAGGCTGAACGGCGTCACCGTCGTCGCGGTGGACTCGACCGAGCCCGACCTCGACCACGGGGTCATCGGCCGGGGGCGCTACCGCTGGATCGAGGAGCAGTTCGCCGAGGAAGCGGACTTTCGCATCTTCGTCCTCCACCACCACCTGCTGCCGGTGCCGGGGACGGGCCGGGAGCGGAACGTCGTCTACGACGCGGGCGACGCGCTCGAGGTCCTGCAGAGGTCGGGCGTCAACCTCGTCCTTTCCGGCCACAAGCACGTGCCCTACGCCTGGCGCCTGGAGAACCTCTTCGTCGTCAACGCGGGCACGGTCTCCTCGCTTCGCCTGCGGGGGAAGACGCGCGCCTGTTACAACGTGATCGAGATCGAGAACCGCCACGTGACCGTCTGGCGCAAGTACCCGTTCCACGGGGAGGAGCGGATCATCCAGTTCTCGGCGGACACGCTCGAGTTCGAGAAGTACACGGCGCGTATCGAGGACGAGGTGACGCAGAGGAAATGAGAGCGCTCGCGCTCGTCGACGGGGAGCACTATCCGGACGTCGTCCGGGACACGCTCGCGGAGGCGCCGTACGAGGTCGCCGGAGCGGTGCTCCTGGGCGGCTCCGAGAAGCTGCGGGCCGCCCCCGAATACGGCGTCCCGCTGTACCGCGACCTCGCCGAGGGCCTTGCCGAGAGCGGGGCGGAGGTCGTACTCGACCTCTCGGACGAGCCCGTCGTCGGGCCCCGCCGCCGCTTTCGGCTCGCCGCCGAGACGCTCGCGGCCGGCATCCCGTACGTGGGCGCCGACTTCCGCCTCGAGCCGGTGCCGTTCGCGCCTCTGGACGTGCCGGCCCTGGCCGTGATCGGCTCGGGGAAGCGTGTGGGGAAGACCGCCGTCGCGGGCCACGTGGCCCGTCTGCTCGCGGAGACGCGCGAGGTCGTCGTCGTCGCGATGGGCCGCGGGGGCCCGAGGGAGCCCGTCGTCCGGGAGGCCTCCCCGACGGTCGACGACCTGCTCGAGCTCTCGCGCGGCGGCTCGCACGCCGCCTCCGACTACCTCGAGGACGCCGCGCTCGCCGGGGTCGTCACCGTGGGCGCCCGCCGCTGCGGCGGAGGCCTGGCGGGGGCGCCGTTCGCCTCCAACGTCGTGGAGGCAGCGCGCACCGCGGCGTCGCTGCGCCCGGACCTCGTGCTCCTGGAGGGGAGCGGAGCCGCGCTACCGCCGGTCGAGGCGGAGAAGCGCATTCTCGTGGCCGGCGCGAATCAGGATCCGGAGGTCGTCGCCGGGTACCTCGGCTCCTACCGCATTCTCCTCTCGGACCTGGTCGTCCTGACCATGTCCGAGGAGCCGCTCGCCTCGCAGGACGAGGTCGCCGCACTGAAGGAGGCGATCGAGGACGTCCGGGGCGGCATCCCCGTGATCGCCACGGTCCTGCGTCCGCGCCCCGTCGAGCCGGTCGCCGGTCGCCGCATCGCCTTCTTCTCGACGGCGCCCGAAGCGATCCACGGGCGCTTGCAGGAGCACCTGGAGACAGAGCACCGCGCCGAGGTGGCGCTCGTCTCCGGGAACCTCGCTCGGCGCGACGACCTTCGCGCCGAGCTCGACTCCCGGGCGGCGCGGGGAGCGGACGTCTACCTTGTCGAGATCAAAGCCGCCGCGATCGAAGTAGTCGCCGAGGCTGCCGCAGAGCGCGACAAGCCCGTGGTCTTCTGCGACAACGAAGTCCTGTCTCTGCCCGGGGAGCCGGAGCTGGACGAGCATGTGCGCGCGCTAGCGGACGCTGCGACCGGGGAGCGAGTCGTCGCATGAGCGTCGCTCGCCACCGGCTCGCTCCCGTGGGGGAAACCGTGTTTCCCCCACGTGCCCCCTTCTTTGATGCAGTGAGGGAACCTCCCGGTTCCCTCACACACCCTCCCCACGCTCATGGCCCGGGGGCCGGCCCATGAGCGTCAGCGACCGTCGCCCGCCCGAGGTCGTCGAGGCTGCGTTTCCCTACTCCAAGGGCCTGATGGCCAAGACGCTCATGGGCACGGGGCTCGCGCCCGAGCGGGCGTACGAGCTGGCCCGCAAGATCGAGCGCGAGCTGAGGCGCAGCGGCGAGCGGGGCTCCGCCAGCGCCGAGCGTGTCTTCGACGTCGCCGCCGCCGTCGTCGCCGAGCACGAGGACGAGGAGGCCGTCCACGCCCTCCGGCGCCTGCAGGCTCTGCGGGAGCTCGACGTGCCGCTCGTGCTGCTCGTCGGAGGCGCAACGGGGACGGGGAAGTCGACGGTGGCGACGGAGGTCGCCCACCGGCTCGGGATCACCCGCGTCACGTCCACCGACGTCGTCCGCCAGACGATGCGCGCCTTCTTCTCCGAACAGTTCATGCCCTCGATCCACCATTCGAGCTTCGAGGCCGGGGAGACGGTCGAGATCCCCGAGGGGGAGGACGCGAACCCCGCGCTCCTCGGCTTTCTCGAGCAGACGCGCAACGTCCTCGTGGGGGTCAGGGCCGTGATCGGGCGGGCGCTCGAGGAGGGCTACTCGCTCATGCTCGAGGGCGTGCACCTCGTTCCCGGAGCGCTCCCCGGGGTTACGAGGGCGCGGTGGTGTGCCAGTGCCTCCTCGCCATCCAGGACGAGCGGGAGCACGCACGGCACTTCTGGATGCGGGATGCGACGTCGAACGGCATCCGGCCGATGGGCAAGTACCTGGAAGCCCTGCCCGAGATCCGCCGCATTCAGGAGTACCTCGTGGACCGCGCGGGGAAGGCGAACGTCCCCGTGGTCGAGAACGCACGCATCGAGAGGGCGGTGGACGAGGTCATCCGTCTCGTCCTCACCGAGGTCGAACGGGCACAGGATCGCTCGCGTCAATGAGCGCGGGGGCCGAGCCCTGCCGCTGCGAGGCGTTCGCCGGCGCCACCGAGCGCGCTGCGCTCGCAGGCGCGCGCTGGCTGGGCCGCGGCGACGTCGAGGGCGCGGTGGAGTCGGCCTCCGCGGGGATGCTCGACGCCCTCGGGAGCCTGGACATCACGGGCACGATCGTCGTGGGCGGTGACGACGAGGGCGAACCGCTCGCCATCGGCACGTCGGTGGGCAACGGCGGCCGGAGCGTCGACCTGGCCGTCGATCCGCTCGAGGGCCGCAGCGTGGTCGCGCGCGGCGACTACGGGGCGATGTCCATGATCGCCGTCGGCGAGGCGGGCAGCTTCCCGCGCCTGCCGCACATGTACATGCGCAAGATGGCGGTGGGCCCCGTCGCCAGCGGCAAGATCGACCTGGAGCGCCCCGTGGCGGAGAACATCCGGGCGATCGCCGACGCCTTCGGGCGCAACCCCAACGACATAACCACGATCGTGCTCGACCGGCCGCGGCACCACGACCTCGTCGAGGAGATCCGCGCCGGAGGCGCCCGCATCAAGCTCATCCAGGACGGCGACGTGACCGCCTCGATCAGCGCAGCGATCCGGGGGACGAACGACCACCTCGCCATCGGGATCGGCGGCGCGCGGCAGGCGGTCCTCGCGGCGGCCGCGCTCCGCTGCCTGGGAGGCGAGCTCCAGGCGCAGCTCTGGCCCACCACCCGTGGGGAGATCGAGTCGGCGCGGGAGGCCGGGATCGACGACGTCAACAAGGTGTTCACGACCGAGGAGCTCGCGCCCGGCGAGATGATCGTCGCCGCGACCGGCGTCACCAACGGGGACCTCCTCCGAGGCGTCCGCTACCTCGCGGACAGCGCTCGCACGCACTCCCTCGTCATGTGCACGCATCACAACTGGGTGCGTTTTGTGGACGGCATCCACTTCTTCGCGCGCGAGCGCCGCGAGGAGGTGCGCCTGCTCGGCTAGATGGTTGACCGGGAAGTGTGGTGCCACGGTTTCCGGTCAGTTTCCGGTCAATCATCTAGGCTGAGGGCGATGCCGACACGCGAAGAGATCATCGAAGCGCTTCGGGTCGTCGAGGACCCCGAGCTGGGCATGGACATCGTCGAGCTCGGCCTCCTCTACGACGTCGAGGTGGAGGAGCCGAAGGTGCACGTCACGTACTCGCTGACGTCCATGGGCTGCCCCGTCGGCCCGATGATCGAGCAGCAGATCAGGGAGGCGGTCGAGTCCATGGAGGGCGTCGAAGAGGTCGACGCCGAGCTCACCTGGGAACCTCCGTGGTCGCCGGAGAAGATGTCCGACGACGCCAAGTTCATCCTCGGCTTCGGCTAAAGCTTCTCGGCCTCGACGGGGTTGCGGAGCACGCCGATCCCCTCGACCTCCACCTCGACGACGTCGCCCTCCTGGAGAGCGACAGGCGGCTTGCGCACGAAGCCGACCCCGGCCGGGGTGCCCGTGAGGATGAGATCGCCCGGCTCGAGCGTGAGGACATTCGAGACGTGGGCGACGAGGCGGGGTACGGCGAAGATGAGGTCGCTGGTGTTCCCGTCCTGCAACACCGCGCCGTTCAGCCGCTGGACGACGCGCAGACCGGATGCGTCGCCCAGGACCGCGGCGGGCACGACGTCCGGGAGGAGCGGGCAGAAGGTGTCGAAGCTCTTGGCGCGGAACCACTGGCCGTCGCCGAACTGGAGGTTGCGGGCGCTCACGTCGTTCGCGCACGTGTAGCCGGCGACCGCCTCCAGCGCTGCGCCCTCCGGGATCCGGCGGGCCGTCTGCCCGATGACGACGACGAGCTCCGCCTCGGCGTCCACGTGGTCGGCCTCCGGCGGGAGAACGATCGGGTCGTCCGGCCCGCAGAGCGCGCTCGCCGTCTTGGCGAAGAGAAGCGGCTCGTCCGGGGCGGCCGCGCCCTGTTCGCTGGCATGCCCGCCGTAGTTGAGGCCCACGCAGACGACCTTCGGCTCGGGGCGCCCGAAGCGCTCGGCCCAGGCCGCACGGATCGACTCGCCCGCCACGTGCTACTCCGGAATCCGGAGGACGACCTTGCCGAGCTGGCGGCCCTCCTCCAGGTAGCGGTGTGCCTCTCCGGCCTCGGCGAGCGGGAAGACCCGGTCGACGATCGGCTTCGCCTTGCCGCTCGCAACGAGCTCGTAGGCGCCTGCGAAGTCCTCACGGGTTCCCATCGTCGAGCCGAGGATGGTGAGCTGCTTCCACCAGACGCGGTGCAGGTTCGCCGGCGGGTTGGGCCCGCTCGTCGCGCCGCAGACGGTCACGCGTGCGCCCGGCGCCGCGACCTGGAGCGACGTCTTCCACGTCGCCTCGCCGACGTGCTCGACGACGACGTCGATGCCGTGCCCGTCCGTGGCTTCCCGCACCGCCTGCCCGACGTCTCCGGTCGCGTGGTTGACCGTCGCGTCCGCCCCGAGCTCGCGCGCCCGGGCCAGCTTCTCGTCCGAGGACGAGGTGACGACGACCCGCGCGCCGAGCGCCTTGGCGATCTGGAAGGCCGCCGTCGCGACGCCGCCGCCGATACCCCACACGAGCACCCACTCGCCCTCGCGTAGGCCGGCCCGTGTCACCAGCATGCGGTAGGCGGTCTCGAAGACGAGCGGGAAGGCGGCAGCCTCCTCGAAGGAGAGCCCGTCCGCCAACCGGTGCACGTAGTCGGCCGGCACGGCGATCAGCTCCGCGTGCGTCCCGTCCATGTGCTCGCCGATGATCCTCGCGCCGTCGTCGAGCCCGGGGTTGAGGACGACGGCATCGCCCTCGACGAAACCGTCGGCTCCCTCGCCGAGCCCCGCGACGACGCCCGCGCCGTCGGCGCCCAGGATGCGCGGCTTGGGAACCGAGGGGAGGCCGCGCCGGAGCCAGAGGTCGAGATGGTTGAGGGACGCGGCGCGCAGTGCCACGAGCACCTCGCCGGGACCGGCCACGGGGTCATCCGCGTCCTCGTAGCGGAGCACCTCGGGCCCGCCGTCCTCGTGGATGCGCACGGCCTTCACGGGGCGGCCATCCTATCCGCGGCCGCCGGACAGGGCTACTCTGGGTTTCGGCATGACGAGCGCCGAGCTCAGCCGAATGGCCACGGAGCTCGGGATCGACGTGGTCGGCGCCGCGCCCGCGGAGCCGTACGACGAGACCGAGCGGCACATCCGCGAGCGCCGGGCCCGCGGGCTCTTCGCCGACATGCGCTTCACGATGGCCCAGCCGGAGGTCTCCTGTCATCCGGAGAGCCTTCTGCCGGGCGCGCGCACGGTCGTCTCGGCCGCGCTTTCCTACTACGCCTCCGGCCCGCGCGCCGGGCCCGGCGGAGGGCGGCTTGCCCCGCTACACCTGGTGGGACGCGTACGCGGAGCTCCGTGAGAAGCTGGACGAGCTCGGCCGCGGTCTCGGCGGGAGCTACCGCGTCCTCGTGGACGCGAACCAGCACGTCGACCGCGAGGGGGCGGCGAGGGCGGGGGTGGGTTTCTACGGCAAGAACACGCTCCTGATCACGCGCCGCCATGGGTCCTGGGTCGTCCTCGGCACGCTCGTCACGGACGTCGAGATCGAGCCGACGCCGCCGCTCGAGCTCGACTGCGGGTCCTGCACGCTCTGCATCGAGGCGTGCCCCACCGGCGCGCTGGACGATCCCGGCGTCGTCGACTCCAACCGCTGCCTCTCCTACTGGACGCAGTCGCCGGAGCCGATTCCCGAGCCCTACCGCGAGGAGCTCGGCGACCGGGTCTACGGCTGCGACATCTGCCAGGACGTCTGCCCCTGGAACCGGGGGATCGAACGGCGGCGGCGGGACGAGCCGCTGCCGGAGGGCGCGGAGCCCGCGGTCTCGCTACTCGAATGGCTCCAGGCGCCGGCTGCGGAGCTCGGCGAGCGCTACGACCGCCTCTATTTCCCGCGCAACGACGTGCGCTACCTGCGGCGGAACGCGCTCGTGGCAGCGGGGAACTCGGGCGAGCTCTCGCTCGCGGACGCCGTCCGTCCGTATGCGGAGGGCGACGATCCCCTCCTCCGCGAGCACGGCGAGTGGGCGCTCGCACGCCTCGCAGACGGGAGGACGAGGTGAGGCACGAGCTGGAGCGCCTGCAGCGGACGGAGCGGTGGATCGCCTGGGTCCGCCTGGTCGCGGTGCCGCTCGCAGTCCTTGAAGTGTGGCTCCTCACTGCGGACTACCCGCCGGGCTACGAGGCCTGGGCCTGGATTACCACCGCTTGTCTCGCGGCCGGCGCGCTCGCGATCTGGTGGCTCGCCCGCAGCGAGCTCACGGAGGCGCAGCTCCGCCGCCTCGGGCTCGGCGCTCTCGTCTTCGACGCGGCCGTCATCTCCGCGTTCTCGGTCATCTACTACGCCTTCGAGCCGAACACACCCATCCGCCAGCTCCTGTTCCTGGCCGTGGCCGAGGCCGCGCTCCGCTACGGCGTGGTGGGCGGGATCGCCCTCCCGTTCCTACTCGTCCCGTCCCTCGTGTTCGGCGAGTGGCTGCGCGCCGAGCGGCTCGGGGAGGAGGCGGAGTTCAGCGTCGGCGCGATCGTCTTTCCGTTCGCCCTGCAGGTCCTCATGGGCGTGATCGTCGGCCTGCTGGCAACCCGCGTCCGCCGCGAGGCCGTTCTGGCCGAGTCGCGGGCGGTCGAGGCGGAGGACCTGCGGGACCAGCTCGGCCGCCGCGCGGACCAGCTCGAGGCGGTCAACCGGGCCACCCGTGCGCTCGGCTCTTCGCTCGACTCCGAGGCCGCGTTCGAGGCGTTCCTGCGCGAGCTGCGCGGGATCTTCGCCTTCGACCGCGTCTCGGTGGTCCTCATGCACGGCGAGGACTCGGAGGTCTTCGCGTCCGCCGGCAAGCACGGGCACTCGATCTTCCCTCCGGGCGCAACCCGGCCGGTGGCCGGATCCATTCTGGAGCACGTCCTCGACGGCGACCGGACGATCGTGCGGGAGGACATGAAGCTGGATCCGCGCTACCCGGAGGAGGAGGTGCTTGCGAAGGAGGGCCTGCGCTCGCGGGTCGTAGCCCCGCTCGTCGGCAGCGAGGGCACCGTCGGCATGCTCTCCGTCTCGCGCAAGCCGGCGGGGGCCTTCACGCACGAGGAGGCCGAGGTGATCAAGCTGCTCGCGCGCCAGGTCGCGACGGCCGTGGAAAACATCCGCGCGTACCAGGCAGAGCGCACGGCCGCAGAGGAGCTCAGGCGTCTCTCCGCGCTGCGCGCCGACTTCGTCTCGCTCGTGTCGCACGAGCTGCGCGCGCCGATGGCCTCGGTGATCGGCAGCGCCCAGACGCTCAGGCGCCGCTGGCGTGAGCTCGACCCGGCTCAGCGCGAGGCCTTCCTCGCTCTCATCGAAGGCGAGACTTCACGGCTGGCCACGCTCGTCAGCGACGTGCTGGACACGTCGCGCATCGAGGCGGGCACGTTCCCGCTCACGTTCGGCGAGGTCGATCTCGGCGCGCTGGTCGAGGACACGGTCTCCGTCGTTGCCCTGGGGCAGGACGAGGTGATGCTCCGCACGCACGTGCCCAAGAGGCTGCCGCTCGCGCGCGGCGACCGCGAGCGCATCCGCCAGCTCCTCCTCAACCTGATCACGAACGCGGTCAAGTACACGGTCGCCGGCGACGAGGTGGAAGTGAGGGCCGCGGCGGAGAACGGCGCCGTCACGGTGAAAGTGAGCGACCACGGGCCCGGGATCCCCGAGGAGCAGCAGCGCCTCATCTTCGAGAAGTTCGGCCGCGTGAACGCCGGCGGGAAGTCGAAGCCGGGCGCCGGCCTCGGGCTCTTCATTGCGCGGTCGATCGCGGAGGCGCACGGCGGAACGCTCGACGTGGAGTCCCAGCTGGGCGCCGGGGCCACGTTCACTCTCCGCTTGCCGGTCGCCCGCCGATGAAGGCACTGAAGCCTCTCCGGGAGGTCGCCCCCTTCGAGTGGGAGATCGAGCCGGAGCCGCCCATGCACGTGCCGGGGCGCGTCTTTGCGAGCCGGCGGATGATTGAGTCCGGAGAGCTTGCCAACGCCCTCGATCAGGTGCGCAACGTCGCCTGCCTCCCGGGGATCGTGGGAGCGTCGTATGCGATGCCGGACATCCACTGGGGCTACGGCTTCCCCATCGGGGGCGTCGCGGCCTTCGACGTGGAGGAAGGAGTCGTCTCCCCAGGCGGCGTCGGCTACGACATCGCGTGCGGTGTGCGGCTCGTCCGCTCGGATCTGTCCTCGTCCGAGTCGCGCGAGCGGTTGCCGGCGCTCCTGCACGAGCTGTCGCGCACGATTCCGACGGGAACGGGCCGCGGAGGAGATGTCGATCTCGACGACCGCGAGCTGGAGCGAGTGCTGGAGGGGGGCGCGCGCTGGGCGGTCGAACGCGGCTTCGGCGAGGGAGGCGACCTCGAGAGGGCGGAGGACGCGGGCGCGCTCGCCGGCGGCGAGCCCGCACAGGTCTCGGAGCGCGCGTACGCGCGCGGGCGAAACACGCTCGGATCACTCGGCTCGGGAAACCACTTCCTCGAGGTGCAGGAGGTGAAGGAGGTCGTCGACGGGGACACCGCCGCCGAGTGGGGCCTGGAGGAGGGCACGCTCGCGGTCATGATCCATTCCGGCAGCCGAGGGCTCGGACACCAGGTCTGCACCGATTTCCTCCGTGAGATGGAGCGGGCGGCGGGGCGGGAGCAGATCGAGCTCCCGGACCGCCAGCTTGCCTGCGCCTCGTTCACGGGGCCCGTGGGACAGCGCTACTACGGCGCCATGGTGGCCGCCTCCAACTTCGCCCGGGCCAACCGCCAGGTGATGACCGGCCTCGTCCGGCGCGCGTTCGAACGGATCTTCGGGCGCGGGCGCCGGCTCGGGCTCGTCTACGACGTCTGCCACAACATCGCGAAGGTCGAGGAGTACGACGGCCGCGAGGTGGTCGTGCACCGCAAGGGCGCCACGCGGTCCTTCCCCGGCCAGCCGGTGCTCGTGCCCGGGGACATGCAGCGCGCGTCGTGGGCTCTGCGCGGGCTCGAGACGTCGCTCGAGCGCTCGTTCGGCTCCACCTGCCACGGCGCCGGGCGGGTGCTGGGCCGCCGCGAAGCCAAGCGGCGCATCCAGGTCGAGGACCTGAAGCGGCAGCTGGACGAGGCGGGGGTGCTCGTGAAGGCCGGGAAGGCGGCGCTTCTCGTCGAGGAGGCGCCGCAGGCGTACAAGGACGTCTCCGAGGTGGTCGAGGTTTGCGAAGGGGCAGGGCTGTCGGCGCGGGTGGCGCGCCTCAAGCCGCTGGCGGTGCTGAAGGGATGACGGCCGGCGACCTGGGGTTCAGCTGGCGCGCGACGAAGGACGGCCGCATTCGTATCAGCCGGGACGGCCGGGTGGTCACGTCGCTCGCCGGAGAGGCGGCGGCCCGCTTCCGAAGCCGCGCCGAGGGCGCCGACTTCGAGGCCCAGCAGCAGCTTATGGCGCGCGCGACCGGGAACTACAAGCGCGGGAACGAGCGCCGGCGCTAGATGGTTGGCCGGGGAGTGTGGTGCCGGCGGGGGCGTCTCGTGACCGAGCGTGAGGCCGCGATCATTCCGAGTTCGTACCTGGAAGGTACGGGCGAGGAACGAGTGTGGTCTCAAGCGATGTGTCACGGGCGTCATCCGGCGGTGCCACGGTTTCCGGTCAATTTCCGGTCAAACATCTAGGCGCCGGGAGGCTTGCGGGCGGAAGCCAGCTTCACGGACACGGGAAGCTCGAGCCGCCCGCCCAGGTCGTATTCCTGCACGGCCCGGTCGAAGGCGGCCCGTATCCGCTGCTGCATCTCTTCCGTTTGCCGGAGGACGATGACGGAGAGCCGGACCGTTCCTCCGAGAAGCCCTCGCCAGAGCGAGTCCGGGGAAGGCTCTGAGTGCGTGAAGGAGATGGTCCGGACCTGGACGTCTTGGAGCCGTTGGCTGTCGAGGAGGCGGGCGAACTCCTGGTCCTCGGAGAAGCGGAAGATGGGCGGCCCGACAGGCAGGTCCTCCGGCGGGGTGGCGCCTGCCGCGGCGATCGCGTCGAAGAGCACTCCCAGGAACCGTGCGTGCTCGGGGACGTCCCAGACCGTGAGGGCAAGCCCGCCACCGGGGGCGAGGACGCGGGCGAACTCCGCGGCCGCCTGCTCGGGGCGGCCCACATGGAGCATGACGAAGTTCGCGACGACCGCATCGAACGACGCGTCGGGAAACGGGAGCTCTTCGGCGTTGGCGTGGCGGAACTCGAGCTGCGGATGCAGCCGGCGGGCGCGCGACATCATCGCCTCGGCGACGTCCACCCCGACGACGGACGCGCCGCGCTCGGCGGCCTTGGCGGCGACGAAGCCGGGCCCGGTGGCGACGTCTAGCACTCGGGCGCTGCGACCGACGCCGGCGGCGTCGAGCAGCGGCTCCACGAGCCGCGTCGTGATGGGGCCGAAGAAGTCCTCGTACCCGGCCGCCTGCGCCTGCCACCCTGCGGCTTCGAACGCGTTGAATGCGTCGGCCGTCGATTCGGTCATCTAGGAGCTCTGCGCCCGCGCGGGCTTCTTCGCCAGCGCCGCCTTGAGCTTCTTCGCCCGCGAGGCGATCTCGCGGCGGAGGCTGCGGGGCTCGAGCACCTCGGCGTGGCCGCGGTGCGAGAGGATCTCGCCGACGAGCCCAGTCGGTGCTCGCCGAAGGCCAAGTCCTCGAGCGCGTACCCGCGCGCGAGCGGCGCGGCGCCGCGCTCGAGACGCCAGAGCGCGGCCTCGGGGTCGAAGAGGACGCGCGCGATGTGGACGTCCTGCAGCATGCGCGCCTCGAGCCCGGGTCGCGGCTCGAACCGCTCGTCGAGGAGCTTCGCGGTATGCATGCGGTCGAGGCGAAAGCTCCGTTCGCCGTCGCGCGTGCGGTCCCAGGTGTGGATGTACCAGTTCGGGAGCTCGCGCCGGAACTGGTAGGGCTCGACCGTCCGGACGCTCTTCTCCTCGCCGACGGCCACGTACTCGATCTCGACGAGCCGCTGCTCCCGGATGGCCTGCGAGAACGTGCGAATGAGATCTTCCGCAGCGGACCCGGTCTCGCCCTCCGACGCCTCGGGGACGTCGAAGGCCCCGAACGTCTCCTCCAGCTTGCGGCGAACGCGGTCGAGGGGCGTCTGGGCCTCCGCGGCGATCATGGGCCCGACGAACTCGAGCGCGAGCCGGATCGCGCGCGCCTCGAGCGGCGTGAGGCGCGGCGGGCGGCGGAAGGCGTCGCCGAAGAGCTCCTTGTCCACGTGCACCTCGTCGCCGTCGAGCCGCGCGTAGACGGCGTAGCAGCCTCCGCCGAAGTTGACGAGGTTGAGGAGCTGCAGGTGGTCCTCGAGCTGGTCGGGCGGGATGTGGAACCGGTCGACGAGCTCCTGCGCGGGGATGGTGGCGTGCGGCTCGTCGCCACAGCGGGCCAGGAGATGGGCGAGAAGGGCCTGGAGGACGCCGAAGCGCTCGGGGGCGACGGGGCCGGCCGGGCGCTCCAGCGGCTCCGCCTCATGCCGGGCGCGGGCGCGGGGAGGCTTGGTCGGCTCGCCCTGGTGGCGCTCGAGGACACGTGTGACCCCTTGCTCCACCTTCTCCACGAGCTCGGGCGGGGCGACCGGCCGGGCCCGGCCCTCCTGGCGGAGAACCCAGCCGGCGAGCAGCGTCGAGGTCGCGCGTACGGCGTCCGGAAGATGCCGTCCTCGACCGTGCCGCGCTCGACCATCCGCTCGGCCCACCACGCCGTGTCCGGGTCGAGCTCGACCTCCGCTTCCCCGACCGGGTCGCCGAACTGCCACTGTTCCCGGCCCGCGGTACTCGGCCGGGTCGAAGCCGTCTGCCGGCATGCGGAAGTCGCGTTCGCGCCGTGTCGCGAAGCGGATGTCGCCGCGGATCCTCGAGACCCGGAAGGTGCGGACGGCGCTTCGGTCGAGGTCGAAGCCGATCAGGTACCAGGAGCCGCGCTCGGGCAGGAGAGCGTAGGGATTGACCGTCCGCTCCGCCTCCGCGTCGCGGCTGATCGTCCAGTAGGGGAACTTGATCGTGCGCTGCTTCGAGATCGCCCCCTCGAGCTTGGTCAGGCGCCCCGACATCTCTGCCGAGTAGTCCGGGTCGCGAAGCTCGACGCGCACCCCGCTCCCCGTCGTGGCCTCGAGCTCGGTGGGGCGCCCGAGCGCGAGGTTCTGAAGGGCGAGCCGAAGGGGCTCCGAGTAGGCGAATTGCCCTTCGAGCAGGTAGAGCGCGGTCTGGAGAGCGGCCAGCTCGTCGTCGGTGAGCTCGAACAGCGGGCAGGAAGTACTGCTCGGAGCGAAGCGTGTACAGCTCCTCCCCGGTGAACTCGTCGCGCTGTGAGTGCAGCGGGACGCCGAGGGCGATCAGCTCGCTGCGATCGGAGTAGAAGCGGCGCGCGAAGGCCTCGTCGGACATCTCGGAGTAGCCCTCGACCGTCGATTTGATCTCGCGGGCGGTCAACGGCCGCCGCTCCGCCATGAGGAAGGCGACCAGGGAGAGCTGCCGGATCAGCTTGTCGGTGTCGTGCGACAGGGTTCCTATTCTTTCAGCGCCGTGTCACTCGTCGTCGCCCACCTGGATCTGGACGCGTTCTTCGCCGCCGTCGAGGAGCTGGAGCATCCCGAGCTGGCCGACCGGCCCCTCGTCGTGGGCGGCGATCCTCAAGGCCGTGGGGTCGTGGCGACCGCGAACTACTACGCGCGCCGCTACGGCATCCACTCCGCGATGAGTTGCGCGGAGGCTCTCCGTCGGTGCCCGCATGCGGTCTTCGTCCGGCCGGATCACCGCCTCTATTCCGAGCGTTCGCGCGCGGTCTGGAGGGCCGTGCGCGAGGTGGTGCCGACCGTCGAGCGCACCGGGCTCGACGAGGGCTACCTCGACTTCGGCGAGGTGCTGAAGGACTTCCACGGCGCGCGCCCGCTGGCCGAGGCGGTGCAGGTCGCCGTCCGGGGCGCGACGAAGCTCTCGTGCTCGCTCGGCGTCGGCACCTGCAAGGTCGTGGCCAAGGTGGCGAGCGACCGACGCAAGCCGGGCGGGATCACTGTCGTCCCGCCGGGGCGGGAGGCGGCGTTCCTCGCGCCCTTCCCGGTGCGTCTCCTCCCGGGAGTCGGGCCGCGGGCGGAGGAGCGGCTGCGCGCGTCAGGCGTCGAGACGATCGGAGCGCTCGCGGCGCTCGAGGACGGCGAGCTCTCGCGCCTTGTTCCGGGCAAGGTCGGGCGGCTTCTCCGCGACCGGGCCCGCGGGATCGACCCGCGTCCGCTCGAGCTCGCTTCCGAGACCGTCTCGATCGGGCACGAGGAGACCTTCGAGCGCGACGTCTCCGACCGTGAGCGGCTGCACGGCGAGCTGCGCCGGATGGCGGTCAGGGTCGCCGACCGGCTGGTGACCACGGGCCAGGCCGCCCGCACGGTAACGACCAAGATCCGTTACCCCGACTTCTCGATCCGCAGCCGCTCGACGACGCTGCCCGTCGGCTGCGCGGACGGCGCGAAGATCGGCGAGCTCGCCTGCCTCCTGCTCGACCGCGCGCTCGTCGATCGCCCCAGCCCCGCTACGTCTGGTGGGCGTGAGCGTGTCGAACCTCGAGCCGTACGAGCAGCTGGCGCTCGAGGCCTAACTAGGTACTCAAGCGGCCGCGGGTGCTTCCAGGTGCTGGTGCGACGGGCAGTACTCGCGGTCGGGAAGCGGCGTCCGCTGGCACGGCTTGCCCTTCCGCGTCGTGGCGCGACAGCGCGCCACTCCCCCGTCGAACGCGCCCGCCTCGATCTGCTGCTCGATGAACTCGACCGCCGCGCCGATGCCTTCCGTCACCGCCCAGGCGACCTGCGCCTGGTACGCGATGGGGAAGTAGCGGCGGATGTCCTGAAACAGCGTCCGGTCGGGGTGCGCGAAGTAGCGCGGGTCCTTGGCCAGCCGCTCGACCGTCTCCTCGCAGGCCGCGAGGACGGCGCGGCGGTACTCGAGCTGTTTCTCGATGTCGGCGTACGGATCGATGAGATCCTTGATCGACCGGTAAATGGCCCTGGAATATTGATACATGCGGGTGAGAAGGTGTTCCTGGAGTTGCTGCGTCACAGCGTAGTCCCCGGGCCCGCGAAATGCCTGCAAATGAGGGTTAACATCGGGTTAAGATCCGACCTGGGCTCGGCCGGCGCGAGGAGTCTAACACGCCCCTCGAGTGTTACAAAGTTGCCCCCTGGAAGCAGGTCTCAAACCTTCCGCGAGCTCAGTCGGCGATCTGGCGGGCGTAGGCGAGCGCGAAGCCAGCGTTGCGGGCTCGGGGCACCGCGTTCACGGCCTCGTCCGCCGTGTCGTAGATGCCGGTGAAGGTCACGTAGTAGCCCGGGTTCAGACTCGAGTAGTCGGACGAGCTGAGGACGCCCACCTGCGGCAGCCCGGCGTCGAGCGCGTCCTCCGCCGCCTCGTCTGCGGCGGAACGCCCCTCGGCCACGGGGACCGACCTGATGATGACCGTGTGACCGTCCCGGCCCACCGGCCACGAAATCGTGCCGCTCGGACTCGTGGTCGTGGGCGCCGTGCTCGTGGTGGGCAAGGTGGTAGTGGTTTGGAGCGTCGTCGTGAACCCCGTCGTCGTGAAGGGGTCGGTCGTCGTCGTGAAGGGGTTGGTGGTCGTCGTGAACGGATCGGTGGTGATCGGGAGGGTGTCGACCGTGAGCGTGCCGGGGTCGGTGAGCCCCGTCTCGGTCAGGATCGTGGGGACCGGGGCGGACGGCGCAGCCTCTTCATCGTCGTCGTCCCCTGCGGCCGCGGCGGCAACGATCGCGCCGGCGATGAGCGCCACGGCGAGGAGCGCGGCCAGCGCCCCCCACAGCCAGACGGGCGAATCGCGCGTCCAGACGTCCACACGCCGGTAGAACGCAGGCAGAGGGACGAGCCGGAGCCCGCACTCGAGGCAGTACTCCTGGTTGGGCTCGTACGGGGCGTTGCAGCGAGGGCAGCGCGGCTCGAGGTCGGCGCCGGGGTGCGCCTCCTCTTCCGGAGGCCCGGGCGGCGGCCTGCCTGGGGGCTCGTGCTCCATGACCCCTGTCTACGCGCTCGGGGCGCGCTCCTCGTCGTCGGGCGCCGGGCGCACGAGGGTTGCCCCGGTCGACTCCGCGCCGGAACTCGTGTCGGCCAGGTACTCCTCAGCGGCGACCGGATGGCCGCAGAAGGGGCAGAAGTTGACGTCGGCGGGGAGCGGCTGCCCGCAGTGCGTGCACGCCAGTGCGGGAGGCGCCGCCTCCGCAGAGCGGCCGCAGTGCGAGCAGAAATGGGCGCCCGGGGCGATGGGGGCGCCGCACCGGCAGTACGGGACGTCCCGGATGCCCCGCACGGCGGCCTCGGAGGCGAGCAGCGAGTCGAGCTCGTTGATCCGCCGCTCGAGCCCGAGGACCTCGTCTGCGCGCGAGCGGAGCAGGTCGGCCTTGAAGCGGTCGCGCCGCACCATCTCCACCGTCAGCCCGCCCACGTCCCGCAGCTCGATCTCGCGGCGCCGGGCGAGGGCCCGGCGCTCCCGGGCGAGCATCGGCGGGGTCGGCGGCCTTGCCGGAGCCCCTGGAGCGCTCTCCACGACCTCGACCACCTCGAACGGGCCCTCCGGCGCGGGAGGCGGCGGAGGCGGAGCCGCTGGAGGCCGCCGGGCGAAGAGGGATGACCAGCGATCAGGCATAGCGCCGTGCCCGAGTGTAGATGGTAGCCCTGGTTCAGAGGGAAATGACGACGAGGCGCTCCTCGGTCATCTCACGCACGGAGTAGGGCGGCCCCTCGCGCGTATTGCCGGAGGCCTTCACGCCGCCGTACGGCATCTGGTCGGCGCGGAAGGTCGGCGCCTCGTTCACGGTCACGCCTCCGAACTCGAGCGCCTGCCCCGTGGCGAGCGCCGTCTGGAGATCGCGGGTGAAGATCCCGGCCTGGAGGCCGTACTCGGTGCCGTTGGCGAGCGCCACGGCGTCCTCCGTCTCCTCGTAGGCCGAGACGGTGCAGAGCGGCCCGAACACCTCGAGGCAGGAGACCTTCATGTCGGGTGTAACGTCGCCCAGGACGGTGGGCCGGATGAGGTCGTCCTCGTTCGCGTCACCGCCCGCGAGGACCGTCGCCCCCTGCTCCTTCGCCTCCTCGATCCAGGAGAGGATGCGCTCCCTGGCCTCTTCGTCGATCACCGGGCCGACGTCCGTCTCCTCGTCGGCGGGATCGCCGACCCTGAGCGCCTCCACCTTGGGAAGGAAGCGGCCGAGGAAATCGTCGTATGCCCCCCGCTGCACGTACACGCGCTGCACCGAGATGCAGCTCTGACCGGCGAACGAGAAGGCGTTCGCCGCGAGCTTCGCCGCCGCGGCCTCGATGTCGGCGTCGGCTGCGACGATCACCGGAGTCGCGTTGCCGAGCTCGAGCAGCACCTTCTTGCGCGCGGCGCGCTCGCGGAGCTTCCAGCCCACCTCGGACGAGCCCGTGAAGCTGAGCAGGCGGACACGGTCATCCTCGACCAGCACGTCTCCGATCTCCGAGGACGGCCCGACGAGGACGTTGAGCCAGCCCGCGGGAAGGCCGGCCTCGACCTCGAGCTCGGCCAGGAGGAGCGCGGAGAGTGGGGTCTGTCCCGCCGGCTTGAGCACGACGGCGCAGCCGGCCGCCAGCGCGGGGGCGATCTTGTGCGCCACTAGGTTGAGAGGGAAGTTGAAGGGGGAGATGGCCCCGACCACGCCGATCGGCGTCCGGGTGGTGAAGGCGAACTTCCCCGTCCCTGCCGGAGAGGCGTCCATGGGCACGACGTCGCCGGCCAGCTTGCGTGCCTCGGTCGCAGCCGAGGTGTAGGTCGAGACCGCCCGCTCCGCCTCGATGCGGGCCGCCTTCAGGGGCTTGCCGGCCTCGGCGGAGATCGTTCGAGCGAGCTCGTCGCCGCGCTCGGCGAGGAGCTGGGCCACGCCCGCGAGGATCTCCGCGCGGCGGTGGGCGGGCAGCGGGTCGGCCATGGCTCGGGCGGCTGCGTCGATCGCCCTGCGAGTCTCCTCAGCGCCTCCCGCGGCGACACGGGCCACGACGTCGCCGGAGTAGGGGGAGCGGATCTCCTTCCAGGAGCCCGTCTCGATCCACTCGCCGTCGACGAGCAGCTTCCGTTCTTGCACGGTCACGGCCATCGCCCGATATTCAACCAGTAGGCTCCCGCGCGTGCCGCGCGAGATCAGCAGGGTGGGCGTGGTCGGCCTGGGGACGATGGGCTCGGGCATCGCGCAGGTGTGCGTCCAGGCCGGCCTCGAAGCGGTCGGGCGCGAGGTCAGCGAAGAGCTGTGCGAGCGCGCCCGCGAACGGATCGCCCACTACCTCGGCCGCGGCGTCGAGAAAGGCCGTCTCACGGCGGAGGAGAAGGAGGCCGCGCTCTCCCGCCTGACCACGACGATCGACCTGGCCGACCTTGCCGGGTGCGACCTGGTCGTCGAAGCGATCGTCGAGGAGCTCGACGCCAAGCGCGAGCTCTTCCGAGAGCTCGAGGGCGTTGTCGGCCCGGACGCCGTTCTCGCCACGAACACGTCCGCCCTCTCGGTGACGGAGATTGCGGAGGGCACCGAGCGGCCGGAGCGCGTCGTCGGCCTCCATTTCTTCAACCCCGCCCCCGTGCTCCCGCTCGTCGAGGTGGTGCGCGCCGAACGTTCCGCCGAGGAAGCCGTCGAGACCGCTTTCACGTTCGCGGAGCGCGTCGGCAAGGTCCCCGTGCGCTGCAGCGACACGCCCGGCTTCGTCGTCAACCGGATCCTCATCCCGCTCCTGAACGACTGCGTCCGCGTGCTCGATGAGGCGGGCGTTACGCCCGAAGACCTCGACAAGGCGATGACGAACGGCGTCAACTGGCCGATCGGCCCCTGCGCGCTCATCGACCTGATCGGGGTGGATGTGCACGTGCACGCGTCGGAGGCGCTGCACGCCGCCCTCGGCGAGGACCGGATGGCGCCGCCGCAACGGCTCGTCCGCATGCGCGACGACGGGCTGCTCGGGCGGAAGACCGGGCAGGGCTTCTTCGACTACGGCCGCTGACCGTGTCCGCTGGAGAGATCGCGCCCTAGCCCCTCGGCCTCCGCGCGGACGATCGCGGCCTCGCTTGCCGTGAACACCCGCTCGGGGAACTCGACGTCGAGGACCGCGACGACCATGTCCCGCCAGACGACCGGGGCCGCGATCTCCGAGCGCACGCACGCGTCCGACGCAAGGTAGTCGGGATCGCGGCGTACGTCCTCGACGAGCTGCACCTCGCCGCTCTCGACCGCCCGCCAGGCCACACCACCCTGCTCGCGCGGCACCTCCCAGATCATGCGCAACGACCCTGCGTGGGCGGTGTGGCGCAGCGCCCCGCCGACCTCGAGGAGGCCGCCCACCTCGGCATCGGGCAGCGCCGACTTGAGGCGGTCGACAGTCGCCGCGAGGAGGCTGATGATGTGCTGGTGCGGGTCTTCCGGAGGGTCCTGGGCATCCGACCCCCGGTCAGTACCCTGGCCGAAGGGCATGACTGCCGTATCGTACGCGCTCGCGACTCGTGGCTCAAACGCGGAGGCGCAGGCCGGGGCCGTCCGCCCGGGGTCCTACGATGGGCGCCAGGTGACGCTCTGCACGCTCTGCCGTAGGAACCTCCTCGCCGGCGAGCGCTTTCGCTACTGGAGAAACGCCCGCCGGCGGACCCGGGAGTGCGCGGTGTGCACCCTTTGCGAGGCCGAGGCGAAGCGCGAGGGGTGGCTGCGCGCCGACCGCACGCCGGGGCAGGAGAACGCCGTCGGTCTGCGCGGGACGGTTCGCCTTGTCGCATGAGCGGGGCTGAGGCCGGGCTCAGGCGGCGAGGCCCGGACCGGTCCGGCACCACTCCGCCAGCGGGTGGCGCGCGGCGACGCCCAGCCAGATGGCGCCTGCCTCCTCGTCGGTGATGAGCTCGAGCGCGACGGCGTGGCGAGTCGCCGCTGCCGTGGCCGTGATCTCGCGCTCGTAGCGCCGCTTGCCCTCCGGCGAGCGCTCCGACACCGTCGCCAGCGCCTCCAGCTTCGCCTCGAGGAGCCGTACGGTTCGATCGTGTCGAGAGCGAATGTCCATGTCCGGAGCTTCGTGGCCATGCTAGTGGCGGCCACGGACGCACTACGGCGTCCTGCGCGACACTCCTTCCTCAGGCATAACACTTCCCTTACACCTCGCACACAGAGGGCTCACGAGGCGCCCGCATGATTCGCTTCGCACAAATGGGGCGTCTCGCTGTCTCAGCCCTGATCGCGGCCCTTGCGCTCGCCGCAGCCTCCACGCCCTCATTCGCTTCCGCCGCGACCGTCGTCGGCGGGAAGACCGTCTCCCTGAGCAACGGGTACGGGAAAGCGCAGATCTCGAGGCGCGGATCGATGCTTGCCGTCGTCGGCTGGGGCCGCATCCGGATCGTCGATCTCCCCAGCGGCCGAGCACCCGTGCGCTCGTGCAACAGGCCGCTGCGGAAGCTGAACGCGATCACGTGGACGGCGCGCGGCCGGGACGTCCGCTGCCGCGTGTGGGGGATGGGGCCGTGGCGGGTCACGCTCCTTGGCTGGCGCATCCACGCGAGCGGCGTCGTCCGGGGCTTCCTCAGGCTCGACGGCCGAGATTCGGGTCGCACCGGCACCTACAAGATCGGCGACGCGCCGCGGAAGGCTTGGCCTCGCTACCTGGCGACGTTCCGTCTTGGGCCGTAGCGTCCTCTTCGCCTCGGCAGCCCGGCCGGGGCTTGTGCCACCATATGCGCCGGTGCCGCGCGGCAATCCTCAGTCCATCCTCGTCGTCGAGGACGAGCCCGGCATCGCGTCCTTCGTCGCCCTCTACCTCAAACGCGCCGGCTTCGCCGTCCGCCTGGCGGGCAGCGGGACCGACGCGCTGGACAAGGCCGCCGTCGAGCCGCCGGCGCTCATCGTCCTCGACCTCATGCTGCCCGACCTGGACGGCGTGGACGTCTGCCGACGCATCCGGCAGCGTTCGGACGTGCCCATCCTCATGCTCAGCGCCCGCGACGAGGACATCGACAAGATCATCGGCCTGGAGGTCGGCGCGGACGACTACCTGACGAAGCCCTTCAACCCGGGCGAGCTCGTCGCGCGCGTGAAGTCGATCCTGCGCCGCTCTCACCCGCAGCGGCGGGAGTTCGAGAGCGCCGTGCACGAGCACGGCGACCTCCGCGTCGACGTGGGGCGGCGCGAGGTGACGGTGGGCGGGGAAGAGGTCCGTCTCGCTCCGAAGGAGTTCGACCTCCTGTGGGACCTGCTCGACCACCGCGGGCTCGTCCTGACGCGAGACCAGCTGCTCGAGCGGGTGTGGGGGTACACCTTCGCCGGCGATACGCGCACCGTCGACGTGCACGTCCGCCAGCTGCGCCGCAAGCTCGGCGACGCCTGCCCGATCGTGACCGTGTGGGGCGTCGGCTACAAGGTCTCGACGGAGCCGAAGGCCGCAACGGCTGTGTAGGTATCAAGCCGTGCGCTCGCTGCGCTTCCGGCTCCCCGCTCTCTTCCTCGGAGGGGTGCTGGTCGCCGCGCTCGTGACGGCCGTGCTCGCCGCGCGGCTCTTCCAGGACTACACGCGGGACCGCGCCTTCTCCGAGCTGCGCCGCCAGGCAACGGGGCTCGCCCGCCTCTACGAGGAGCAGGCGAAGACGAGCATCGACGAGGGACGCGACGCGCCGCGCTTCGCCCCGCCGCTGCTCGAGCGTTCGACGGGCTCGAGGATCTACTACTCGGGGGTGGAGATCTTCCCCGGACAGACGTCGGGGCTGCGCCGGCTCGAGCGTGACCTGTTCGACTGGCGAGCGCTGGAGCGCGGGGGCGTGCAGACCCTCGAGTTCGAGCCGCCCGGAGGCGACCGCGTCTACCTCGCCGCGGCGTATCGCGTCGCGCTCGGCGGAGAGACCTTCGGCGCAATCGTCGTCGCCAAGCCGCGCGAGGAGCTGCGGGAGCGCTGGGCGGTGCTCGTCGAGCGGGTCGGGCTCGCATTCCTGGCGGGCCTCGCGGTCGCGCTCGGGCTCGTCTGGTACCTCTCGCGCCGGCTGACGCAGCCGGTGCTCGCCCTCTCGCGCGCCGCCGACGACGTGGCGGAGCGGCGCTACGGGACCGAGCTTCCCAAGCCGAGCTCCGGCGACGAGATCGCTCACCTGACCGAGCGCTTTCGCGAGATGACCGAGCGGCTCGCCGAGGCGGAGGCGCACGAGCGCAACTTCCTCGTGCGCGTCTCCCACGAGCTGCGCACGCCGCTGACCGCCATCCGCGGCCACGTCGACGCGCTGCGGGAGGGCGTGGCCGACGACTCCGAGGCGCGCGAGGCCTCCCTCGAGGTCATCCGGGGCGAGACCGACCGCCTGGCGCGGCTCGTCGGCGACCTCGTCGACCTTGCCAAGCTCGATGCCCACCGCTTCACGCTCGAGGAGCAGGAGGTGGAGCTGCGCCTGCTGCTCGAGAGCGCGTACCGGTCCTTCGCCGAGGAGGCCCGCCGCCGCGGGATCGCCTACGAAGCCGAGCTCGAGGCTGACCCGGTGCTCAAGACGGACGGCGACCGCGTTCTCCAGATCGTCTGCAACCTGCTCGACAATGCTTTCGCCTGGACGCCGGACGGCGGCCGCGTCAAGCTCGAGCTCGAGGCGGAGAACGGCAGTGTCTCGGTCGCGGTGACGGACACAGGGCCGGGAATCCCGCCGGGCGACCGCGAGCGCATCTTCCGCCCGTTCGTGACCGACGGAGACAGCCGGGGCACGGGTCTCGGGCTCGCGATCTCGCGCGAGCTCGCGCACGCGCTCGGCGGCGAGCTCGAGCTGGATTCCGCCGTGGGTCGCGGGTCGCGCTTCGGGCTGCGGCTACCCGCGCACTAGGCCAGCCAGGCTAGGCGCCGCGGCGCGGGTCGGCGCCGCCTTCGATGCGGTAGAGCGCGGCGCCCGGCCGCTCCTCGAGAGCGCGCTCGATCCGATCGACGATGCGCTCCATGCGGTCGAGCCGGCGCTCGAGCCCGCGCCAGCCGGAGGCGACCAGGTCGACGAGGAGGGCGAGGTCCTCGACCCGCTCGCGGCGCTCGGCTGCGATCTCGCCGCTCAGCCCGTCGAGGCGGCGGATGACCTGCGCGGAGAGGCCGCGAACCTCCGCGATCTGGCGGGCGACGGGGAGGACCTCCGCCCGCATGCCGTCCTGGACGGCCGCTCCCAGACGCTCTGGGACGGTGGCCTCGAGCTCGGCCGCGGTCTGCGCGAGCGCGTCGAGCCCCGCCTTCGCCCGCTCGAGCGCCGTCTCGACCGCGGCCGGCGAGGTGTCACCCTGACTCTCGGCAATGCGCCTGCGGATGCGCTCGAGCGCGTCGCGGTCCATCGGCGGCGACTCTACTCTTGGCGTCGGACCGCATTGCGCACCTCCGAGCTCGACTACGACCTGCCGTCCGAGCTGATCGCGCAGCGTCCGCTGTCCGAGCGCGACGCCTCGCGGCTGCTCGTGTATGACCGCTCGACCGGTGAGGTGCGGCACCGGATGTTTCGCGAGCTTCCCGGCGAGCTCGTCCCCGGCGACCTCGTCGTCGTGAACGACACGCGCGTGATCCCTGCGCGGCTACGGTTGCGCCGGCCGGGCGGAGGCGAGGCCGAGGTGCTCCTGCTCGAGGAGGTCGAGTCGGGGTGTGGGAGGCGCTCGCCCGGCCGAGCCGGAGGCTGCGCAGGGGCATGCGGCTCGGGCCGGTCGAGCTCCTGGAGTCGCTCGGAGACGGCCGCTGGCGTCTGCGTCTCGAGGGCGAGCCGGCGGGCGAGGCGCCGCTCCCGCCCTACATCGTCGAGCCGCTGGCCGACCCCGAGCGCTACCAGACGGTCTACGCCGACGAGGCCGGCTCGGCGGCCGCGCCGACGGCCGGCCTGCACTTCACGCCCGCCTTGCTCGCCGGGCTCGAAGTCGAGCGGATCACGCTGCACGTCGGGCTCGACACGTTCCGCCCCATCACGGCCGAGACGCTCGCCGAGCACGAGATCCACAGCGAGCGCTACCAGGTCTGCCCCGGCCGCCTGGGAGCGGATCCGGGCCGCGGCGCGTGTGGTCGCGGTCGGGACGACGACCGTGCGCGTCCTCGAGTCGCTGGCGCGCGGGGGCGCCGCTCGCCGGGCGGACGGGCCTCTTCGTGACCCCGGGCTTCGAGTTCCGGCGCGTGGACGCACTCGTCACGAACTTCCACCTGCCGCGCTCGTCGCTCCTCGCGCTCGTGATGGCGTTCGCCGGCGTGGAGGAGACCCGGCGCGCTCTACCGGCTCGCGATCGAGGAGCGCTACCGCTTCTACTCGTTCGGCGACGCCATGCTCATCCTCTAGATGCTTGACCATCCAGGGGCCACCCCTTGCCTCCTCCCGCTTCGATGCTAAGCGAGAAAGATGCGCGGGTGGCACACGCAATGTGGCGGAAGCCGCTCGGGAGCGCGCCGTGAGCTTCACGGTCATCGCGACGGACGGCGAGGCACGGGCCGGGGTGCTCCACACGGCCCACGGAGACGTCCCCACGCCTGCCTTCATGCCGGTGGGGACGAAGGGGACCGTAAAAGGGCTCGACCCCGATCGCCTGCGAGAGCTCGGGACGACGATCCTCCTCGGCAACACGTACCACCTGCACTTTCGCCCCGGGGACGACGTCGTCGCGGAGCTCGGCGGCCTGCACCGCTTCATGGGCTGGGACGGCCCGATCCTCACCGACTCGGGCGGCTTCCAGGTCTTCTCGCTCCGCGACACGATCGTCGCGAGCCGACGACGAAGGGGTCACCTTTCGCTCGGTCTACGACGGGCGGCCCGCGCGCTTCACGCCCGAGCTCGTGGCCGAGATCCAGCGCGCGCTCGGCTCCGACGTCGCCATGTGCCTCGACGTCTGCCCGCCGGCGGACGTGCCGCCGCGACGAGCTCGAGAGGGCCGTCGCCCGGACGACGCTCTGGGCGCGCCGCCAGCTGGCGGCGCCGCGGGCCGAGGGCCAGCTCCTCTTCGGCATCGCCCAGGGAGGCAGTCGATCCCGACCTGCGCGCGGCGCTCGATCGAGGAGATCGCCGCGCTCGGCTTCGACGGCCACGCGCTCGGCGGGCTCAGCGTGGGGGAGGAACGCGGGCTCATGCTCGACACGGTCGCTTGGGCGGCCCCGCTCCTACCGGCCGACCGGCCCCGCTACTTCATGGGCATCGGCGACCCCGCCGGCATCCTCGAGGTGATCGAGCGCGGCGTCGACATGTTCGACTGCGTGCTCCCGACCCGGCTCGGCCGCACGGGCTCGGCGCTCACGTGGGAGGGCCGCCTCAACCTGCGGAACGCCCGCTTCGCGCGCGACCCGAACCCCCTCGACGAGGGCTGTCGCTGCCGCGCCTGCACGCGCTTCTCGCGCGCCTACCTGCGCCACCTCGTGAACCAACAGGAGCTGCTGGGCTTGCTACTTTTGTCCGAGCACAACGTGCGGTTCTTGCTCGACTTGACCGCGGACGCGCGCGCAGCGATCGAGCGCGGCGAGCTCGGCGCCTTCAAGGCGGGGGCCCTGACGCGGCTCGAGGCGGCGACCGACGTACCCGGCTAGGAGGCTCAGTTGGATCCCATCTTCATCTTCTTCCTCGTGATGCTGGCGTTTCTGTACTTGCTGCTCATCCGCCCTCAGCGCCAGCAGGCGAAGCGGCACCAGGAGATGCTCCAGCCGCTCAAGGTCGGCGACGAGGTGATCACCGCAGGCGGCATCTACGGGGAGGTCACCGCGCTCGACGACGAGCGCGTCCAGCTCGAGATCGACGCCGACGTGCGCATCGCCGTCTCCCGCCGGGCGATCAGCGAGCAAGGTTCCGCCCGAGGAGCCTGTCGCGGAGGCCGAGGAGCCGGAGGAACCCGCCGCCGAGGCTGAGGAGCCCGCGGAGGAGGCCGAGGAGCCGGTCACCGTGCCGGAGCGCGAGCCGGTCGCGGAAGAGAAGACCCGCTAGGGCACTAGCCCAGGCGCCCGTGCGCCGCTACCTGCTCATCCTCGCGCGCTCTCGTCGGCGCCATCGCCGGCGATCGTCGTCTTCGGCTTCTTCCGCTCGCCGACGCTCGGGCTCGACCTCCAGGGCGGCCTCGAGGTCGTGCTCGAGGCCCGGCCGCAGCAGGGGCAGGAGCTGACCGAGGAGGACCTCGACCGCTCGGTCGAGATCATCCGCGACCGCGTCGACAAGCTCGGCGTGTCCGAGCCCGAGATCCGCGAGCAGGGCGACAATCAGATCGCCGTCGCGCCTCGCCGGCGTCTTCGACCCGACCCGCGCCGCCGAGGTGATCGGCCAGACCGCGCAGCTCGAGTTCTACGACCTCCAGGCGGATGCCGCCGACAAGTCGAGGAACGCGCAGGGCGAGATCGTCGCCAGCCAGCAGCTCCTGCCGCTCCTCACGCGCGAGGACCGTCTGCCCGAGGAGGCGACCCAGCCGCGAAGTGGTACCTCTACTCGCGAGGACAAGCAGCGGCTGGCGGGGCCGTTGCCGACCAAGCAGGCGCTCCTCGACGAGCTCGACGGGCGGGGAGGCGCCCGGAGGGCGCGACGTTCTACGCCGTGCCCGAGGACACGATCGTCCTCACCTGCGGGCAGAGCGCAGCCGGCTGTCCCGGGCATCGACGCGTCCGCCGACCGGACCAACTACTACCTCTTCGAGTACCGCCCGACGCGCCGGAGAACCCGGTTCCCGCGCTCACCGGCGACGACCTCTCCGACGCGAGCCAGGACTTCGGCCAGGGCGGCGAGCCGATCGTCCTCCTCGACTTCACGGACGAGGGCGGCGAGAAGTTCCACGACATCACCCGCGAGCTCGCCGTCCGCGGCGCGCAGCAGGCCAACCTCGCCGGGGCGACCTCGGACGAGGAGAAGGACGTCTTCAACCAGAGCTTCGCCATCGTCCTCGACGACGAGATCCGCTCGTTCCCGGTGATCGACTTCACCGAGAACCCGGACGGCATCGCGGGCGGCAGCGCCCAGATCACGGGCCTCGACTCGCTCGGAGGAGGCGCAGGACCTCGCGCTCGTCCTGCAGACCGGCGCGCTCCCGGTCGAGTTCGTCCAGGTCGACCGCACGGAGATCTCGGCCACCCTGGGCGAGGACTCGCTCCGCCAGGCGCTCATCGCCGGCATCGGCGGCCTCATCGCCGTCGCGTTCTTCCTGCTCGTCTTCTACCGCTTCCTCGGCGTCGTCGCGATCATCGGCCTGGCCATCTACGGCGTCTTCCTCTACGGCGCCATCCTGCTCTTCAACGTGACGATGACCCTGCCGGGCATCGCGGGCATCATCCTCACGATCGGCGTCGCGGCCGACGCGAACATCGTCATCTTCGAGCGCATCAAGGAGGAGGTGCGCGCCGGCAAATCCGTGCGCGCGGCGATCGCCACGCGGCTACCGCAAGGGCTTCGCCACGATCGTCGACGCGAACGTCGTCACGATGATCACGGCGTTCGTGCTCTTCGCGGCGGCGACGGGGGGCGTCCGCGGGTTCGCGCTCATGCTCCTCATCGGGACGCTCATCTCGATGCTCACGGCCGTGCTCGCCACGCGCGCGCTCCTCGGTGTCCTCGCCGGCTTCCGCTGGTTCGACAACCCGGCCTTCATGGGCGCGAGCGGTCAGAAGATCCCGGAGTGGCAGAAGATCGACTTCGTCGGCAAGCGTCGGATCTGGTTCTCGATCGCCACCGCCATCCTCGTGATCTCGGTCGCGGCCGATCGTGTTCAAGGGCCTGAACCTCGGGATCGACTTCGAAGGCGGGAGCCAGGTGAACTTCGAGACGCCCAGCCGGTCGCGGTCGAGGATGTGCGGCGGGAGGCGGCCGCCGATCGCGGGCGCCGACGCCGTCGTCCAGGGCCGTGGCACGGAGCAGAACGGCGGCTACACCGAGTTCCAGATCAAGACGGAGTCGCTGACGGCGGCGGAGCAGACGGAGCTGACCCGCGCGCTCGAGAGCGACCTCGGCGCCGAGCGACCTCGGTGTCCGCAACGTCTCGGGGAGCTTCAGCGAGCAGATCCTCCGCGGGGCGCATCCTCGCCATCGTCGTCTCGCTCGCTGCTCATCGTCATCTACGTGACGATCCGCTTCGAGTTCATCTTCGCGCTCCCGATCTTCCGCGCTCTCTTCTACGACGTTACGGTCGCGATGGGCGTGTACGCGCTCGTCGGCTGGGAGGTGACGGCCGCGACCGTGGCCGCGATCCTCACCATCCTCGGCTACTCGATGTACGACACGATCATCATCTTCGACCGCGTGCGCGAGAACATCCCGCTCATGCGCAAGTCGAGCTTCGCTGCGATCGCGAACCAGTCGCTCTGGGAGACGATCCGCCGATCGCTCGCCACGAGCTTCATCACCCTGCTGCCGATCACGGCGCTCATCCTCTTCGGCGGAGACACGCTGAAGGAGTTCGCCTTCGCGCTCCTCATCGGCATCGCCTCGGGCGCGTTCTCGACGGTCTTCATCGCCACGCCGCTTCCTCGCCGTCCTCAAGGAGCGGGAGCCCGAGTGGCACAAGCGCAAGGACGCGGGGCTCCGGGAGAAGCTCGAGGAGCCGGAGGTCGAGTGGGCGGACGGCCGTCCCGAGCCCGTCGTGGAGACGCCGGCGGAAGCGGAGCCGGAGCCGTCGAGGCCGAGCCGGTGGCCGTCCCCGAGGCTGTCGCCCCGACGAGGCCGCGGCGTCCGCGGCGGCGCCGGCGCGAGGCGCGGCGCAAGCGACGACGGGCGAGGCCGCATGGACGTGCCCGCTAGCGAGAGCTCGCGAACTCGCTGCGCGAGCTGCGCCGAGGAGCTGCTCCTCGCGGGCGTCGGCGCCGCCGCTCTGACGAAGGAGCGCCGACGAGCTGGCCGACGAGCTCGCCGACCGGGGCAAGGTCTCGCGCGACGAGGCACGGGCGCTCGTCGACGAGGTCATGGGCCGCTGGCGTGGCGAGACGGGGCGCATGGGCGAGCGCGCGGGCACGCTCGTTCAGCGGGTTCTTCCGCGAGATCGGGCTCGTCACGCGGCGCGAGTACGAGGAGCTCGAGCTTCGCCTCGCCCAGCTCGAGCACCGCCTGCGCCTGCTCGGAGCAGACGAGAAATGAGCTACGCGGCCTCGCCGTCCGGCGGCTCGGGCGCATGTCCGAGATCGCGCAGGTCGCCGCCAAGCACGGTTTCGGCTACGTCTTCGACTCGCGGCCGTTCGTACGCTCGCGGCGCGGCGCCGAGGTCGAAGTAGAGTCGGAGGGCTCGCCGCGCGGCCAGCGCGCTTGCGCGAGATGCTCGACGAGCTCGGCCCGACCTTCGTCAAGTTCGGCCAGCTCCTCTCGACGCGGCCGGACGTCGTCCCGCCGGACATCGTCTTCGAGCTGAAGGCGCTCCAGGACCAGGTCTCTCCGTTCCCCTTCGAGCAGGCGAAGGAGGTCATCGAAGAGGAGCTCGGGCTCTCGGTCGACAAGCTCTTCCTCGAGTTCGACGAGACGCCGGTCGCGGCCGCGTCCATCGGCCAGGTGCATCGCGCCGTCCTGCCGAACGGACAGCGCGTCGTCGTCAAGGTGCAGAGGCCCAACGCCCCGCGGCAGATCGAGGCCGACCTGGAGCTCATGTACCAGGCGGCACGCATGGCACGGGAGCGCGTGCACGCACTCGAGTTCATCGACACGGTCGGCCGTCGTGGACGAGTTCGCGCGCTCCATCCGCGAGGAGCTCGACTACCGGTCGGAGGCGCGCAATGCGGAGCAGTTCCGGCGCAACTTCGCCGGCCACGCGCACGTGCGTGTCCCGCGCGTCTACTGGCAGTACTCGCGGGCGCGCGTGCTGACGCTCGAGCAGCTCGACGGCGTCCACGTCCGCGACCTGGACCTCGGGTCGTACTCGACGAAGAGCGCCGCCGGCTCGCGGAGGTGATCGCCAAGGCGTGGATGGACGATGATCTTCCGCCACGGCTTCTTCCACGCCGACCCGCACCCGTCGAACATCCTGGTGCTCGACGGACGGGACCAGATCGGGCTCGTCGACTTCGGGACCGCCGGGCAGCTCGCCCCCGACGACTCCTCGAAGCTGACCGGGCTCTTCATCGACGCGGTCAATCAGAACATCGACGCCCTCCCGCGCCGCCTGGCCTCGCTCGGGGTCCGCTACCCGCGAGAGAAGGAGGACGAGTTCATCGCCGAGCTCCGCGACCTCTACTATCGCTACTACGGCGCACGCCTCTCGGAGATCGACCCGATCGAGGTGATCCGCGAGGGGTTCGGCCTCATCTACCGCATGCAGCTGAAGCTGCCGACGCGGTTCATCCTCCTCGATCGTGCGATCGCGACGCTCGGGTCGGTCGGCCTCGAGCTCTACCCGGACTTCAACGTCTTCGAGGTGGCGAGGCCGTACGCGCGCGAGCTCGTGATCGAGCGGTTCACGCCGCAGCGGGTGGCGCAGCGGACGCAGCAGGAGGCTCGCAACTACGCGCGCATGCTCCTCGAGCTGCCGTACCAGATCCACGATGCCCTGGCGGAGGTGCGGGACGGACAGATCAAGGTGGGCTTCCGCCACGAAGGGCTCGACCTCCTCTTCGACCGGATCGACCACGTCTTCAACCGGCTCGTGATCGCCATGCTCGTGGCGAGCGGCGATCCTCGGCTCGGCCCTGATCGGGATCTTCGCGGACGGGCCGTCCATCTTCGGGCTCCACTTCCTCTCGGTCATCGGCTTCAGCCTCTCGACGCTCCTGGGCGCCTGGCTCGCCTGGGGCGTCATTCGCTCCGGCCGCCTCTGACCGGTTCCTGGCGGGTCCGTCCGGCGGGCGCGGTAAGAAGCCACCTGCAGATGCGCTTACGGCTCTGGTGGAAGCGGCGGGCGATCATGCGCGCCTGGCGGCATGGCCGCATCGACTACGCGCAGGCGCGCTGGCGCCTCGAGCGGCTGGCGCGCGGGCTCTAGGCTCTCGGCCTCGTCCGGTCGCGACGGCTGTGGGCAGCGCTGTCGAGCGCTCGGCACGGTTTTGGCGGAAAGGACATCTGGAGCCGTGCGGAGGGCGCTGCTAGCGTCGGCTCCATGTCGGGGGAGGCGGTTCTGGTGGTGGAGCACGAGGAGCCGAGCAGGGACTTCCTGGCGCGGCAGCTGACGGACGACGGGTTCGAGGTCTTCGCGGCCGACCGGCGCTGGGCGGGCGCTCGAGCTTGTGGAGGTGGAGCAGCCCGACCTCGTCCTCCTGGACGCCGTGCTGCCGGACGTCCTCCGGCTTCGAGGTCTGCAGCCGCCTGCGCGAGGGGGAACCGGGCCGGGCCTGGAACCGGGACGTGCCGGTCATCATGGTCAGCGCCCGCGGCGACCCCGTCGACCGCGTGCGCGGCTTCGCCCGTGGGGCGGACGACTACGTCGTCAAGCCGTTCGTCTACGAGGAGCTCGTCGCGCGCATGCGCGCCGTGCTCCGGCGGGTGGCCGGGCCGCGGCACGCGCGGCTCGCCGTGCGTGACCTGGAGATCGACCTCGCCTCGCGAGTCGTTCGCGTGGCCGGCGTGCCGGTTCAGCTCTCGGCGAAGGAGTACGAGCTGCTCGTCGCCCTCGCCGAGGATCCCGGAGCGCGTCTTCCGCAAGGACGAGCTCCTGCGGGACGTCTGGGGCTTCCGCTCACTTGGGCGCACGCGAACGTTGGACTCCCACGCGAGCCGCCTGCGGCGCAAGCTCAATGGGCCGGACGAGATCGCCTACGTGATCAACGTCTGGGGCGTCGGCTACCGCCTCGTGGCGGCCGCCTGAGCTCTGAAAGACGGCCGGCGCGCACGGGCGCGTCAGTCCGAGGCAGTGTCGAAGTCGGTCTGCAGCTCCTGCATGCGGGCGATCTCGATTCGCTGGTCGGCCTCGACCTCCGCGGAAAACGTGTAGCTCTCCGCCTCCACGCCTCCACCGTTCGCCCGGAGCTGCTCCACCATGACCAGCGCGCCCGCGTGATGCTGGATCATGAGCCGGAGGAACAGTCTGTCGAATGTGCGCGCCACTGGCCGCTGCGAGCTGGGCGAGCTGCTTCTCGGTAAGCATCAGGGGCATGAGCTCGCTATGTGACCCGCCGTGCTCGGAATGATCGCTCGGAGAAACTGACTCACCCCGGGCGGCAAGCCAATCTTCCATCAGCTCGATCTCGCCCTCCTGTGAGGCCTCGATCCGTCCGGCGAGGAGGGCGATTTCCTCGCTTCGGCTACGGGCGGGCACGAGGCTGGTCATGTCGAGCGCCTGGAGGTGGTGGTGGATCATGCCCTGCATGAAGCGCACGTCAGCAGCAGTGTGCGCCGACCGCTCGACGTCGGTCAGCTCGTCCTCGCTGAGCTCACGCGCGGGCTCGCCGGGCGCGCCGGGCTGGACGACTCTCGGGGCGGACGTCACCTCGGCTTCGGGCTCCTCGGACTTGCTCGCGTACATGGCGCCCAGCCCGATCGCGAGCAGCGCAACCGCAGTGAGCGCGACGATGAGCAAGCGAGCCCAAGTGAGCCTCCGCAACATCCTGGCACCACTTTATGTCGTGGCCTTTGATGCTCTAGGGTGCAGCCCACCGCTGGCGTCGTAAGCGCACCGGAACACGGGAGGGGAGACGATGCGACCAGACTCTGTTCGGCGTCGGTTACGGGGAGCCCGCAGGACGCGAGGTCCGGCAGGGATACTCGCCGCGGCGATTCTCCTCGCGACCCTCGTACCTGCGGCACTTGCGCAGACCGATCCGCGAATCGGGCTCGGCGCCGGCTGGCTCGACGCGGAGACGGCAAGCAAGAACATGAAGCTCGACGCACACCGCGACAAACCTGCTGGATTCTTCGACCCCGCGATGGCCGGCTCGATCGCGTTTGCGACCTCGGACCTCGCCCTAGGCGGCGACCACGCCTTCATGGGCAGCTTCAACGGATTCACCATCTGGGACATCTCGAGGCCCTCCCGCCCGGCTCTGACGACCGCCGTCGTCTGCCCGGGCGGACAGGGCGACCTGTCGGTCTTCGGGAACCTCCTCTTCATGTCGGTCGAGGAGACTCGCGGTCGAATCGACTGCGGAACGCAGGGCGCGCCGGGCGCCGTCAATCCCGATCGGTTCCGTGGCGTCCGGATCTTCGACGTTAGCGATGTCACGGCACCGGTCCAGGTGGCCGCCGTGCAGACGTGCCGTGGTTCGCACGCCCATACGCTCGTGACGGACCCGGAGGATCCCGACAACGTGTACGTCTACGTCGCGGGGACGGCCGGCGTCCGGCCCGAGGCAGAGCTAGCGGGCTGCGTCAACGCTCCGGCCACGAACCCGGACACCGTCCTGTGGCAGATCGAGGTCATCAAGGTACCGCTCGCCGCTCCGAACCAGGCGGCGATCGTCAACGAGCCGCGGCTCTTCACCGACCCCGCCACGGGTGCGATCAACGGCTTGCAGAACGCGGCTCCGACGCCACTCCACCCTTCGGGCACGCCTTGGTCGCCGACCCCGGTGACGGACGCGTGTCACGACATCACCGCCTTCCCGGAGCTCGGGCTGGCCGCTGGTGCGTGCGAGGGCAACGGGATCCTCATCGACATCAGTGATCCCGCGAATCCCGTCCGGGTGGACGAAGTGTCCGACCCGAACTTCGCCTACTGGCACTCCGCGACGTTCAACAACGACGGCACGAAGGTGATCTTCACCGACGAGTGGGGCGGTGGCGTGGCCCCGCGTTGTCGTGAGACCGACCAGCCGAACTGGGGCGCCAACGCGATCTTCGACATCGTCGACCGAAAGATGGAGTTCCGCAGCTACTACAAGCTGCCGGTCCCCCAAGACCCGACGCAGGAGAACTGCGTGGCCCACAACGGATCGCTCGTGCCCGTGCCGAACAGGGACATCATGACCCAGGCTTGGTATCAGGGCGGTGTGTCCGTGTTCGACTTCACCGACTCCGACAACCCGAAGGAGATCGCGTTCTTCGACCGTGGGCCGGTGAGCGCGGACGGGCCGCTGTTCTTCGAGGGGCTCGGAGGACTCTGGTCGACCTACTGGTACAACGGCCGGATCTACGGCAGCGAGATTGCTCGTGGATTCGACGTATTCGAGCTGAAGCGCAGCAAGGACCTGTCGAAGGCCGAGCTCGAGGCCGCATCCGAGGTGCAGCTCGACGAGTTCAACGCCCAGCTCCAGTCCATGATGACCTGGGAGCCGAGCTTCGCGCTCGTGCGTGCTACGTTCGAGCAGCTCGTCCGGGTGGACGGAATCGGTCGTAACGAAGCGCGGCAGGTGGACGAGGGCCTCGACCGCGCCGAGCGGTTGGCGAAGCGTGGCAAGGAGCCGGCGGCCGCCGCCGAGCTCGAGGCCGTTGCCAGTGAGCTCGACGAGTCGCCGGGGCAGCAAGCGCTGGCCCAGAGCATCCTGGACCTCGCCGAGACGCTTCGCTAACTGCGGCCAAGACGGAGAAACGAGGGGCGCCCCGCAGGCGCCCCTCGCCCCTCGGAGAAAGCCAGGGCGGCCGGCACGTGCTACCCCGCTCTAGACGAGCAGGCGAGCGAGCGCCGTGACTACGGCGGCCAGGGCGACCACGAGGAGGAGCGGGGCGCGGAGGAGGAGGGCGACAGCAGCCGCGGCGAGACCGAGCAGCCGTGCGTCGAGGACGAGTTCCCGGTCGCCGCCCACGGCCTGCGTGACGACGAGCGCCGCGAGCAGGGAGGGGGCAAGCAGCGAGACGATGCCGCCGAGGCGAGCGGGAAGCGGGCGGGCTCCCAGAAAGACGGGGCCGACCGACTTGAGCAGCACCGTCGCGGCGCCGACCAGGACGACCACCACCCAGGCGGCGCTCACGGGCGGCGCCACCCGAGTAGGCATGCCGCGCTCGCGGCCACGATGGGCACGCCTTCGGGCGCCACCGGCACGAGCGCGAGCGCGATCGCTCCACCGGCGAGCGCCGCCGCGAGCGCACGTCGATTCCGGATCTGCGGAACGAGGAGCGCGAGGAAGAGGGCCGGGAAGGCGGCGTCCAGCCCGAGCGCGGTCGGGTCCCCCAGCGCTTCCCCACCGAGCACGCCCACGGCGGTGCCGCCCACCCAGGCCGCATAGAGCACGAGCCCCGCCCCCACCAACATGTGGCGGTCGAAGCGGCCGTCCGGGCGGCGCGACAGGGCCCAGGATTCGTCCACGATCAGCTGGGATTCCGCCAGGCGGCGGAGCGGGCCGCCCACGAAGACCGGCGCCACGGAGATGCTGATGGGCGCATAGCGCGCGTTCAGGAGCGATGCCGCAGCAACTGCCGCGGCGATGCCGCCGCCGGCCCCGAGGATGGAGGCGACGGCGAACTGCGCCGAGCCGGCGAAGGTGGTCGCCGACATCGCGAGGGCTGCGACGCCCTCCATACCGGCGCTCCGCGCCAGGACGCCGAAGGAGACTCCAAACAGGGCGGCGGCCACGGCGATCGGCGCGATCGCCCGGGCTCCCTCTCTATACGTCGCCTTACTCGGGGACCCAGTCACGCGTCAGGTGGAGCCAGAACGCAAGCCCCGCGTAGGGGCCGTAGCGCCGGAAGCGCCGCTCGATCGTCGAGTCCTTCACCGGGCGTCCGCCGTTCAGGCTCGCGTACTTCGGCCGCGTCCAGGAGTCGAGGATGAGCCGGGAGTAGCGGCCGAGCATCATCATGATGTGGGCGGCGGCATACGGTCCGACGCCGGGGAGGGCGAGGAGCCGCGCCGCGAGCTCGTCGTCGGGCAGCTCCTCCGCGGAGGCGCGGCCGAGCGCCTCGAGGTCGACGTCGCCGGCGGCGACCGAGGCCGCGAGGAAGCGCAGGTAGGCGCCCCGGTAACCGGCGCGGACGACGTCCCGGTAGAAGGTCTCGGCGGCGGCTCGGCCATGGCCGCGGGCGCGGGGAAGGCTCGGCCGTACGGGCCCTCCGACGGAGCACCCGGGCGCTCGCTCGCCGAGGTGCTCGACGAGGGCGCCGACCATCCGCTCGGTCGCCGACCAGGCGCAGTTCGTCGTGCAGATCGTCTTGACGACGTCCTCGAAGACGGTCGCGCTGCGGACGATGCGCCCCGCCCCGGCGGCCGCCCACGAAAGGTCGGGGTCGGCGGCCGCACGCTCGTAGAAGCGCGAGAAGGTCCTCGTCCAGCCGGAGCAGGTGTGAGACCGCGGCCAGGAGCTGCTCCTGGCGCCGGGCTGACGGCGTCCGGCCGGCGACGCTCACGACGGCGAAGCCCGGCCGCTCCCTCGGCCACGACCACGGTGCGCGGACGGCCGGTCGGGAGGGGAACGGTTGCCTCGAGCGTCCGCTCGTCCTCGCTCAGGCGTGTCGGGGGGAGGTCGACGAGGCCGTGCGAGTTGATCGTGCGCCGGAGGTCGACGGGCTCGCCGCCCGCGCCCACGAGCCTGAGCTCAGCCCGCACGGGCCTGCGGCTCGTATTTCTGCTCCCAAGGCGAGACCTCGAATGCTTCGCCCGGGCGTTCCGCCGAAGCACAGTACAGCGTGCCCGCCTCGCGGGCGACGGCAGCGCGCGATCGTTTCCGGTTCGGGCACGTAGACGAACGTTCCCGCGGGTGCGTCCAGCTTCCTCGCCTCGACGGTGAACGTCGCGTGGCCGCTCGCGACGAAGTAGAGCTCCTCGTGCCGGGTGCCGCTCTCGTCGGTCTCGTTGTGCTCGGTGATCACCTGGTCGCCGGCGGCCCTGGCCACGTAGGCGTTCGATGCCGAAGCTCCGGATGCCGAAGTGGATGCGGACCGGCCGCCAGTCGGGCTCGCCGGCTTCCTTGGTGTACTCCGGCTCGGGGATGTCAGAGATGTGGATCGCTTCGTACGCCTGCGGCATGGTCTCTCCCTTTCTCGTCGTAACCAGTGATAGATTATAGATAGTTATGAAAGCCGTTGTGCCCGACGAGATCGAGCTCGTGCTCGCCTTCGTGAACACGCTCAACGTCGAGACCGGTGTCGACGAGCTCTCCGATCCTCGGGCGCTGCGCACGTGGTTGCTCGGCCAAGGCCTCCTCCGCGGCGGCAGCGTCGGCCGGAGCGACCTGGACGAGGCTAAGCGGCTGCGGGAGGCTCTGCGCGCCCTCATGCTCGCCAACAACGGGATGAGCGTGCGCAAGGATGCGGCGGTCACGCTCAACCGGGCAGCGCGCAGGGCCCGGCTCGGCGTGCGGTTCGAGCCCGGCGGTACGGCGCATCTCGAGCCCGCGGCTGCGGGGGTCGACGGAGCGCTCGGACGCTTCCTCGGCATGGTCTCGGCGACCATGGCGGACGGCTCCTGGGAGCGCCTCAAGGCCTGCCGCGCCGCGGACTGCCACTGGGCGTTCTACGACCACGCCCGCAACCGTTCGCGACAATGGTGCTCCATGTCGGTGTGCGGCAACCGCTCCAAGGCTCGGGCCTACCGGGCGCGCCACGCGGTGTAGCCCGTCTCGTTGACGCGGCCGAACAGGCTCTGTTAGACCTCACTCGTGGCCTGGCTGGGCATCGACGTAGGCGGGACCTTCACGGACGCGGTGCTTCTCGGCGACGGACGGGCTGCGCACGGCCAAGGTGGCGACCGCGCGGGCGCAGGAGCGCTCCGTGCTCGCCGCGGCCGACGCGGTCGGCGCGCGTGACCTCGAGCGCTTCACGCACGGGACGACGGTCGCGACGAACGCGCTCCTCGAGCGCAAGGGCGCGCAGACGGCGTTCGTCGCCACGGCGGCTTCGAGCACCTCCTGCACCTGCGGACGGCAGACGCGCGCCCACCTCTACCGGCTCTGCGCTCGATACCCTGAGCCGCTCGTCCCGCTGGAGCGGTGCTTCGGCGTTCGCGAGCGCATGGGGCCGGAAGGGGTCGCTCGACGCCGCTCGACCTGGATTCCCTTGCGGCCGTTCGAGGCTGAGGCGGTGGCGGTCTGCCTGCTCTTCTCCTTCCGCGACTCGACGCACGAGCGGCTCGTCGCCGAGGAGGTGCGCAGGCGGCTTGCCCGGCGCGCGCGTCGTCGCCTCGCACGAGGTCGCCCCGGAGTTCCGGGAGTACGAGCGCGCCTCGACCACCGCGGTCGACGCGTATCTGGGGCCGGTCGCGGGCGGCTACCTGGAGCTCTCTGGGCGGCGCGTGCGCGGAGGCGGGGCTGACCGAGCCGCTCGTCATGCGCTCGTCCGGCGGCGTCGTGCACGCTCGCCGAGGCGGCCGCGCACCTGCCTCGTCCTCGTGTCGGGGCCGGCCGCGGGCGTCGTCGGCGCGGCGCGCGTCGCGCGGTGGCGGGCGTCGCCGAACGCGATCTCGCTTCGACATGGGCGGAACGTCCACGGACGTCTGCCTGATCGAGGGCGGAGCGGCGGGGCGCGGCGGCGGAGCGCGAGGTCGGAGGGCTGCCCGTGCGGCTCCCGACCGTCGACCTGCAGACCGTCGGCGCAGGCGGCGGGTCGATCGTGTGGCTCGACCGGGCGGGGCGTTGCGGGTGGGCCCGCAGAGCGCGGGCGCCGAGCCGGGACCGGCTTGTTACGGGCTCGGCGGCGAGCCCCGACCGTGACGGACGCGAATCTGCTCCTCGGACGCCTGCCGGAGACGCTCGCGGGCGGGCTCGCGCTCGACCGAGGCGCGGCCGAGCGGGCGCTCGGCGACATCGATCCGGAGGAGGTCGTGACGGCGGTGAACGCCGAGATGCTCCGAGCGCTTCGGGTCGTATCGGTCGAGCGCGGGCGGGACCCGAGCGACTTCGCGCTCGTCGCCTTCGGCGGCGCCGGGCCGCTCCACGCCTGCGCGCTCGCCGAGGAGCTCGAGATCGGCACGGTGCTCGTCCCGGACGCGGCCGGCGTCCTCTCGGCGCTCGGCCTCGTCGCGAGCGAGGAGCGGCGCGACTCACGTGCGCTCGTACGTCGTCCCGCTCGGCGGAGGCGGGCGAGCTTCCGCGCGAGGGCGAGGCGGACCTGCGCTACGCGCGGGCAGTCGCTCGAGCTGACGGTGCCTCTCGGGCGGCGACGTCGCGGAGGCGTTCCACCGGGCGCACGAGGAGCGGTACGGCTACGCCGACCGCGAGCCGGGCGATCGAGCTCGTCGCGGTCCGAACCGCCGAGGTCGAGCCGGCCCCGGAGTTCGAGCTTCCGGCCGGCGAGCCGCTGCGAGGCCGAAGGCCCGGCGCGCATCGATCTCGAGGGCGCGACCTGCTGGCTCCCCCCGGGTGGGTGGGGGTTAGGGACGGTTACCACGCTGCGTCCTCACGACGAGCTGTGACGATTCAGCTCCAAGTTCTCGGCAGCGCGCTGCGCGCGGTCGCCGAGGAGATGGGCGCGGCGCTCGTCCGCTCGGCCTTCTCCGCCAACATCAAGGAGCGCCGGGACTGCTCGACCGCGCTCTTCGACGCCCGAGGGCCGCATGATCGCGCAGGCGGAGCACATCCCCGTCCACCTCGGCGCCATGCCCGAGGCCGTGGCGGCGGTCCGCGAGCGCGAGCCCGGCCCGGGCGAGACGTTGGATCGTCAACGATCCCTTCACCGGCGGCACGCACCTGCCGGACATCACGCTCGTCTCGCGCACCGAGGTCGGCTTCGCGGCGAGCCGCGCCCACCACGCGGACGTCGGCGGCATGGAGCCGGCGAGCCTCCCTGCGGACTCGACGCGAGATCTTCCAGGAGGGACTCGTCTTCCACCGGTGCGGCTGACGACGAGGTCGTCGACGATCGTGCTCGCGAACATGCGCGAGCCCGACGAGCGGCTCGGCGACCTCCGCGCCCAGCTCGCCGCGCACCGGCTCGCCGAGCGACGGCTCGAGGAGCTCTGCGAGCGGCATGGTCGCGAAGCTGATGCTCCAGGCGATGGACGAGCTCCACGCCTACTCGGAGCGGCTCGTCCGCGCGGCGATCGAGCGCATCCCGACGGCCGGTACGAGGCCGACGACGTGCTCGAGACCTCCGATGGCGAGCTCGAGATCCGCGCCGCCGTCACGGTCGCGGGCGAGCTGATCGAGATCGACTTCGCCGGAACGTCACCGCAGCAGTCCGGCAACCTCAACTGCCCGCTGGCCGTGACGCGCTCGGCGTGCTACTTCGTCGTCCGCTGCCTGACCGACCCGGACGTGCCCGCGTCGGGCGGCGCCTTCGCCCCGGTCTCCGTCCGGGCACCCGAGGGCTCACTCGTCGACGCGCGCCCTCCGGCGGCGGTGGTCGCCGGCAACGTCGAGACCTCGAGCCGGATCGTCGACGTGCTCTTTCGCGCGTTCGGGCAGGCGATTCCGGTTCCCGCCCAGGGGCAGGGGACGATGAACAACCTCACCCTCGGGCAACGCCCGCTTCACGTACTACGAGACGATCGGAGGAGGCCAGGGCGCTTGTCCTCAGGCGAACGGCCCGTCGGGCGTTCACGTGACGATGTCGAACACGCTTCAACACGCCGATCGAGGCGCTCGAGCTCGCGTATCCGCTGCGGGTCGAGCGGTACGGGCTCCGGGTCGGCTCAGGCGGGCGTGGGCGACACCGGGGTGGGGACGGCGTCGTCCGCGAGGTGACCGCGCTCGAGTCCTGCCGGGTGTCGATTGTGAGCGAGCGGCGGGCGCGCGCGCCGAGTGGCGTCGCGGGCGGGGAGCCGGGATTGCCGGGCCGGAACCTGTTGAACGGCGAGCCGGTGCCCGCGAAGGTGACGCGCTCGCTCGCAGCCGGCGAGTCCGTGACCATCGAGACGCCGGGAGGCGGCGGCTTCGGCCCCCCGTCGGGCTAGCGCTCGCCCTCCACGGGGCGTATGAACGCGCGCATGACGGGCACGGGATTCACGATCGCGCACGAGCGGGAGCTCGAGTGGAGCGGAGCCCTAGGGGAGCGAAAAGGCTCTCGGCACAACGTGTGAGACTTTCCGCATGGAATGCGACACACGCGCGCGACCTTCGGCGATAGGCTCGAAGTGGAGGGAGGCCCGCGGCGGCCCCGGACCGGGGCTACTCCGACCGGGGCGCTGGTTAGGCTCCCAGCCGGTGCTGTTCAGCAGGGAACCCCGGCTTCGGCCACTCTCCGAGCGCGAGTGCTACCTCCGCCTGCACGGTGAGCGCTCGGGCGAGGTCGAGATCGTGGCGAGGCGCGAGCGCCCGGTGCACGAGATCGAGCCGCTGCTCCTCGACGAGGTCTGGTCGCCTGAGCCCTGGCTCGCGTCGGCGGTGGAGCGCGTCGAGGCGCGCATGCCCGTCCAGCCGCACCGGGCCGGCCCGACCGGGCCGACCGACGAGCGCCCTGCGGTGCACCTCGTGTTCAGCTACCCCCGCGGCGCAAGCAGGATCAGCGGCGAAGAGATCCGTCGCGAGCTCCTTGCCCGCATGCAACGGCGCCACGGCGAGGCCGCGTGAGCCGCTTCGCCTAGAGGATCGCGCCCTCGAGGACGAGAAGCGCGCGCTTGCGCTCGAGTCCGCCCCCGTAGCCGGTAAGGCTGCCGGAGGCGCCGACGACGCGGTGGCAGGGGACGACGATCGGCACCGGGTTGCGGTTGAGCGCGCCGCCCACCGCCCGCGCGGCCCGTGGCCGCCCGACCCTGGCCGCAAGGCCGCCGTACGTCTCCAGGCCACCGAACGGCACCTCCGTGAGCTCGGTGAGCACGGCCTGCTGAAAGGCGGGTACGGGTGTCAGGTCGACGCGCAGGTCGAACTCGTTCCGGCGTCCGGCGAAGTACTCGTCGAGCTCCCGGCGTGCGTCGTCCACGGGGCCCGGCGAGCGGAGCACGCGGGCGCCGAACACCCGCGCGAGCGTTTCGACCTCGCGCTCGGGCTCGGGGTCGAAGGAGATGCGGCACAGGCCGCGCTCGCTGGTCGCCACGAGCAGCCGCCCGAGCGGGGTGTCGGCGAATTCATAGGCCACGTCGAGAAGTCCTGCCTCGGCGGCCGCCGCGCGGAAGCGGCGGTCGAGATCGAGAGAGACGGTCACGGTTCGTTCCTCCTTCGTAGGCGCCGCACTCCCGAGGAGGCGGCCTGGCGGGCGGCCTCGGAGCTCGAGCCGAGCGCGGCCCCTATGTCGTCGTACGAGAGGTCGTAGCCGTAGCGGAGGACGACAGCCGCCCTCTCGGTCGGCGGCAGCTCGCCCGCCAGGTGCTCGAGCTCGGCGTACGCCGGGCGCTCGTCCATGACGGCGGGCTCTACCGGCGCTGCCGCGGCGACAGGACGGCGGCGCTCGTCGAGGGCCACCCGCGTGGCGATCGTGAACACCCAGGCGCGCAGGTGGCGCCCATGTTCGAGCCGCCTGTACGCGCGGAGCGCGCGCAGGAATGTCTCCTGGAAGGCGTCTTCAGCCGCCTCCCGCCCGAGCAGCCGGGAGAGATACCCGTAGACCTCGTCTTTGCGCTCCTCGTAGAAGCGCTCGAAGGGCGGGATCTTCGTCACGGCTACAGCCTCCATCATCTGTTGAAACGCCCGAGGGCGTCGAGATGTGAGACTGCGCTCGTGCGCCTCGGTGTTGTCGGTCATGTCGAATGGGTCGAGTTCGCCCGTGTGGCGTGCGTGCCCCAGCCTGGGGAGATCATTCAAGCGACGGCATGGTGGTCGGAGGCCGCGGGGGGCGGAGGCGTGTCCTCCGTCCAGCTTGCCAGGCTCGCGGGCGCGTGCACGCTCTACACGGCGCTGGGTCGTGACGAGGTGGGGGAGTGGGCCCTCGAGCAGCTCACCGGGCTCGGCGTGACCGTCGAAGCGGCACGCCAGGAGGAGCCGCAGCGCCGCGGCTTCACATTCGTCGACGCGGACGGAGAGCGAACGATCACGATCATCGGCGAGAAGCACCTTCCGCGGGCGTCGGATCCCCTCCCTTGGGATGGCCTCGCGGGCGCGGACGCCGTCTACTTCGTGAGTGGGGACGCCGGTGCGCTCCGGGCGGCCAGGGCCGCCCGCGTCCTCGTTGCGACGGCAAGGGTGCTTCCGACGATCGCGGAGGCGAGGGTGGAGGTCGACGCGCTCGTCCGCAGCGGAAGCGACGCCAGCGAGCGTTACGAGCCCGGCGACCTCGACCCGGAGCCACGCCTTGTCGTCACCACCGCCGGCCGCCGCGGCGGTGCCTGGTCGGCCGCGGACGGCCGCGCAGGTACGTACGAAGCCACGCCGTTGCCCGGCCCACTCGAGGACTCGTACGGAGCCGGTGACAGCTTCGCCGCGGGGCTCACGTACGCGCTCGGCTCTGGCCTACCGCCCGAGGAGGCGCTCGAGTTCGCGGCGCGCCTCGGCGCGGAGGCCCTAACGCGCTCAGGCGCCCACGGAGCCGTTACTCCGCTCGCTCCTCGAGCGCGTTGAGGATGTAGTCGGCGTACCAGGCCGGCCACTCCTCGTCGCGGCGGCCGAGCTCTCGCTCGTACCGGCCGTGCGCCTGCTCCGCCTCGCGCAGGAGCTCCGCCAGCTCCTCCCTCGTCACCTCGATCAGCACCGTCTTCACCTCCGTGGGGAGTGCAACGTCAGGGCATTCTCGCGCCAGGGTTGCGTAGTGGGGGATTGTGGTCTACAGTGGGGAGCAGTGGTGGCTAGCGAAGGCCCCTGGGCATGCTTCTCGGCGAGCACGAGCACACGATCGACGACAAGAACCGGATCACGCTTCCGGCCCGGTTTCGCCAGGAATTCGGGGACGGGGTGGTGGTTACGCGCGGGATCGATCCTTGCCTCGCCGTCTACACGCGCGAGAACTGGGAGCGCTTCGTGGCCGCCCAGCTCGGCGGTCTCAACCCCTTCAGCCGCGAGACCCGGCAGATGCGCCGCTACATCTTCTCGGCGGCCATCGAAGGCGAGCTCGACCGCCAGGGGCGTGTGACCTTGCCGGCCGCACTCATGAAGTACGCGAAGCTCAAGCGCGACGTGGTCGTGGCCGGGGTGCAGGACCATCTGGAGATCTGGGATCGCGGGGCCTGGCGCGCTCAGCTGACAGAGGTCGAAGGGAGTGCAGAGCTTGTTGCGGAACGCCTTGCAGCAACGCAGCGCTGAGCACGTCCCCGTGCTCGCCGACGAGGCGCGGGAGCTCCTCGCCGTCCGGCCGGGCGAGACCGTGGTGGACGCGACCTTCGGCGCCGGCGGGCACGCAACGCTCCTGGCCGCCGACCTCGCCGGCAAGGGCCGGTTCATCGCCGTGGACAAGGACGCGAGCGTCCGCCCGTACTTCCAGCGGTTCCAGCGCCGGGCGAACGTGCAGGCCCGTTTCCTGCGCGGGGACTTCGCCGTCGTCCTCGCCCAGCTCGCGGACAACGCCGTCGAGGCGGACGCGATCCTGCTCGACTTGGGCGTCTCGAGCATGCAAATCGACCGGCCGGAGCGAGGCTTCTCCTACGCCGCCGACGCCCCCCTCGACATGCGCATGGACACGTCTGCGGAGCGGTCGGCACGTGACATCGTGAACGAGTTCGGCGAGCGCGAGCTCGCGGACATCTTCCGCCGCTACGGCGAGGAACGCTTCGCGCGCCAGATCGCGCGGGCGATCGTCCGCCGGCGGGCCGAGAAGCCCTTCGAACGCACGTCCGAGCTCGTGGAGACCGTCCGAGCAGCTATCCCGGCTCCGCGCCGCTTCGGCGACGGGCACCCGGCCAAGCGGGTGTTCCAGGCGCTCCGCATCGTCGTGAACGACGAGCTCGACTCGCTCGAGCGCGCGCTCCCCGCCGCCCTTCGCATGCTGCGCCCGGGCGGTCGCATCGCGGTCATCAGCTTCCATTCCCTCGAGGACCGGATCGTCAAGCGGTTCTTCGCCGCTCAGGCGCGGGGGTGCACGTGTCCGCCGGACTTCCCCGTGTGCGTGTGCGGAAAAGAGCCGACGCTTCGCCTGGTCACGCGCAAGGCGATCCGGCCCTCGCCCGCCGAGACGGCCGAGAACCCGCGCGCCGCATCCGCGCGCCTGCGCGTGGCGGTGAGAACCTGATGGCTACGGCGGCCGCACGCGCCCAGACGCGCCCACGCCGGACGGCCCCCCGGCCGGCGACCCGCCGCGAGCGGCGTACCCGTCCGGTCGCCCGACCTCGCGTCGCAGGCAGCGTCCTCTGGATCGTGGTCGTGGCGACGCTCCTCGCCGGCATCGTCGCCCTCAACGTCGCCGTTCTGCGCCTGAACATGGCTTCCGAGCGCCTCGAGGAGCGCAAGGCGAAGCTCAGCGAGGAGCGAGATGCGCTCGCCGCCGACCTCTCGTCGACGGCGGCGGCCGGCCGCATCGAAGCACTCGCCCTGGGCAGGCTCGGGCTCGTGCAGCCGGTCGAGAAAACCTACGTCCGGCTGAAGCGCCCCACGCGCTAGGGACGATGCGCCAGGCGAACAGGCGCATCCGGCTCGTGGTCGCGGTCTTCGCCCTCGTATTCGCGGCCGCCGTGGTCCGTGTCGGCTGGCTGCAGGCGGTGAAGGCCGAGGCTCTCGACGATCTGGCGACGAGCCAGCACCGGGAGCGTCTCACCGTGCCGGCCCGCCGGGGAACGGTTTTCGACCGGCTCGGCGTCCAGCTGGCGGTCGGCGAGCGCGCCACCACCGTGTACGCGAATCCGCGCCAGATTGTCGACCCCCGCCGGGCGGCGATCGCGGCGGGCCGGGCGCTCGACATCGAGCCTGGGCGGCTCTTCCCGCTTCTCGCCGATCGCTCGCGAGGCTTCGTCTACCTCGCCCGCAAGGCAGATGTCGAGAAGGCGCAGGAGCTCGAACGGCAGGAGATCGTCGGCATCGGCTTCTACCCGGAGGAACGGCGTGCGTATCCGCAGCGGTCGATCGCGTCGGAGACCGTGGGCTACGCGGGCACTCGACAACCGCGGGCTCGCCGGCATCGAGCTGGGGTTCGACCGGGAGCTGTCGGGCCGAGACGGCTCGAAGACGATCGTGCGCGACCCGTTCGGGCGCACGCTGGAGACGATCGAGTCCGAGCCCGTGCGCGACGGCCGCGACGTCTACCTGACCGTCGATCACACGATTCAGCGCGAGGTCGAGCGCGTCCTCCGCGCGACACGGAGCAGGTGGGGCGCAAAGGCGGCGACGGCGACGGTGATGGACGCACGCACGGGGGAGATACTCGCCCTCGGCGTCGAGCCGGGCTTCGACGCGAACTCGTTCCCCCGCGTCCCTCGCGACTGGCAGCGCAACCGCGCCGTGACCGACACGTACGAGCCGGGTTCGACGTTCAAGGTCGTCACGCTGGCCGGGGTGCTGGAGGACAGCCTCGTCGCGCCGGACACGCCGTTCACGCTCCCGGGCTCGATCCAGGTCGCCGACCGCGTCATTCACGACGCGACTCCGCGTGGGACGGAGACGATGACCGTCTCCGAGATCCTTTCGCGGTCGTCCAACGTCGGGGTCGTCACGCTGGCAATCCAGCTCCAGCGGCAGCGGCTCTCCGAGTGGATTCGCCGCTTCGGGTTCGGCCGGCGGACCGGGATCGAGTTCCCGGGCGAGACGCGCGGGATCGTCCTTCCGCCGGCCGAGTGGTCGGGCTCGACGATCGGCAACGTCCCCATCGGCCAGGGCATCGCCGTGACCCCGATGCAGATGATCGCCGCCTACGGGGCGATCGCAAACGAGGGCATCTGGATGCAGCCGCGGCTCGTCCAGCGGGTCGAGAGTGCGCCGGCCCCGAAGCCGACGACGCGCCGCGTGGTCTCCGCCGAGACCGCGCAGCAGGTGACACGGATGCTCCAGGGCGTCGTGCGGGAAGGGTCTGGTACCGAGGCGCGCGTGCCCGGCTACAGCGTGGCGGGGAAGACGGGAACGGCTGCGAAGCCAGAGCCCACTGGCGGATACTCGACCTCGCGCTACGTCGGGTCGTTCGTCGGGTTCGCGCCCGCCAAGGATCCGCGGGTCGTCGTCCTCGTAACGGTCGACGAACCGAAGGGGGCGATCTGGGGCGGTGCGGTGGCCGCTCCCGCGTTTGCCGACATCACGGAGTACGCGCTCCAGTACCTCGACGTGCCGCCGGACGCCCCGACGGCCGAAGCGGACGGGTAGGGCCGGGGCCGCCGCGGGCCTCCCTCCAATTCCAGCCTATCGAGCGAAGGTGCGCGTGAGTGTGCCCGAGTGCGCCAGAATTGCTGCGAGATCGCCACGATTGAGCCTGAACGCGTTCCCAGCAGCCGAGAACCGTGCCGGAATCCTCCACCGTCGACCTGGAGACGCTGAGCCGCGGCGGTGCGCGCCTCGCGCACCGACCACGCCGCGTCCGTTCCAGTCACCGACCTCGCCTACGACGCTCGCCGGGTGACGCCCGGCGCTCTCTTCGTCTGCGTCCCCGGTCTCAAGACCGACGGGCACGAGTTCGCCGCGGAAGCGGTCGCCCGCGGGGCCGTGGCGCTCATCGTCGAGCGTCGCCTCGAGCTCCCGGTGCCGCAGCTCCTCGTCGACGACGCCCGGAAGGCCATGGCCCTCGCGGCCGACGCCTTCTTCGGTCACCCGACGCGCGAGCTCGAGGTCGCTGGCGTCACGGGCACGAACGGCAAGACGACGACCGCCTTCCTGCTCTACTCGATTCTCGCCGCCGCCGGACAGCGCCCCGGCCTGCTCGGGACCGTCGAGATGCGCGTCGGCGGCGAGCGCCGGGCGGTCACGCGCACGACGCCCGAGGCGATCGACCTTCAGCGGACCTTCCGCGAGATGCTCGACGCCGGCGACCGAAGCTGCGCGATGGAGGCCTCGTCGCACGCCTCCGAGCTGAAGCGCCTGCTCGGCGTCGCGCTTCGCGCGCGCTCGTCTTCACGAACCTGTCCCAGGACCACCTGGACTTCCACGGCACCATGGAGGCCTACTTCGACGCCAAGCGCCGCCTCTTCACCGAGCCCGACCTGGACGGCAACCGGCCGCCGGCGGCGGTGAACGTCGGCGACAGCACGGTCGCACTCCTGTACGAGCGCTTGCTCGAGCTGGGCGAGCGGCCGCTCAGCTTCGGGCTCGTCGACGAGGCCGAAGTTCGGCCCGAGGCGCTCGAGCTCGAGCGCGGCCGGGACGCGTCTGCGCGTCGACGGGCTCCAGATCGAGAGCCGGCTGCGGGGGCGCTTCAACGTCGAGAACATCCTCGGCGCGATCGCGGCTGCGCGCCTTCTCGGCATCGACGACGACGCGATCGTCCGCGGGGTCGAGCACGTCGCCGGTGTTGCCGGGCCGCTTCGAGCCCGTCGACGAGGGACAGCCGTTCGCCGTGCTCGTCGACTACGCCCATACGCCCGAAGCACTCGAGAACGTCCTCGCGGAGGCCCGCGACCTCGCCGCCGCGCGCGTCATCTGCGTCTTCGGGTGCGGCGGCGATCGGGACCGCGCCAAGCGCCCGCTCATGGGCGAGGTCGCCGCGCGCCTCGCCGACCGCGTCGTCGTCACCTCCGACAACCCGCGCAGCGAGGAGCCGCAGGCGATCATCGAGGAGATCCTCGCGGGCATGCCCGGGGAGACACGTCGAGGTCGAGCCCGACCGTGCGGCCGCGATCGCGCTCGCGGTCGGCGAGGCCGAGCGACGGCGACGTCGTCGTCATCGCCGGCAAGGGCCACGAGCAGGGGCAGGAGTTCGCCGACCGCGTGCGTCCCGTTCGACGACCGGGAGGTCGCGCGCGACGCCCTGCGCCGCCTCCAGGCGGGCGCGGCCGCGTGATCCCGCTCGCGCTCGACGAGATCGAGCGCTCGCGCCGGGGCGGCTCGAGCGCGCCTCGGGAGCCGAGCAGGTCAGCGGCGTCAGCATCGACTCGAGGAGGACGCGCCGAGGAGACCTCTTCGTCGCCGTGGGCCGTGGCGCCGAGTTCGCGGCCGAAGCGCTCGCCGCCGGGGCCGCGGCCGCGCTCGTCCCGGACGACGCCTTCGCCGCGCTCGCCGCGCTGGCCGGCGCCGTGCGAGCGCGAGCTCGCGCCCGCGTCGTCGCGGTGACCGGCTCCACGGCGAAGACGTCCACGAAGGACATCCTCGGGGCGCTCTGCCGGCCCCACGCGCGCACCGTGGTGGCGGAGGGGAGCCAGAACAACGAGATCGGCCTGCCGCTCACGCTCTGCCGGCTCGAGCCGAGGACACCGAGGTCGCCATCGTCGAGATGGGCATGCGCGGCCTCGGCCAGATCGCCGAGCTCTGCGCCGTGGCCCGACCGGACGTGGGCGTGATCACGAGCGTCGGGCCCGGTGCACCTCGAGCTCCTCGGCACCGTCGAGCGCGTTGCCGCAGGCGAAGGCGGAGGTGGTGGCAGCGCTGCCGCCCGGGCGGCACCGCCGTCGTGCCTGCCCAGGCGCCCGACGCTGGAGCCCTTACCTCCGCCGAGACGGACATCACCGTCGTCCGCTGCGGGGAGGGCGGCGACGTCGGCTCGCGGGCTACGTGCCGCAGCCGGCGACTCGTGCGACGTGGAGTATCGAGCGTTCGGCCGCCGAGTCTCGCGCTGACGTTCAACTTCAGCTCCCGCATGAACGCGACGAACGCGCTCGCGGCGCTCGCCGCCTACGAGGCGCTCGGGCTGCCGCTCGACGAGGCGCAGCGCGGCGCAGGGCAGGTCACGGCTCTCGCGCTGGCGCGGGGAGGAGATCGCCGCTTCCCGGCGGCGGCGTGCTCATCAACGACTGCCTACAACGCGAACCCGCTCTCGATGGCGGCCGCGCTCGAGCATCTGCGCGAGCGGGCCGGCGAGCGCCGCAAGGTGGCCGTTCTCGGCGACATGGCCGAGCTCGGCCCCGGCGCGCCCTCCTACCACCGCGAGATCGGCGCGGCGGCCGCGCGCGCGGGCGTGGACGTGCTCGTGGCGGTCGGGCCGCTCGCGCGCGGCTACCTGGAGGGCGCGCGCGGCGTGCCGACCACCCGCTGGGCGCCGACCGTCGAGGGCGGGCTCGCCGCGCTCCGCCGCGTGCTGCGGCCCGGGCGACTGCGTGCTCGTCAAGGGCTCGCGCGCCATGGGCCTCGAGGCCATCGGCGAGGCGGTCGCCGTCGTCCCCGCCTAGTCTTAGAGTCGAGCAATGGTCGAGGTGCTGCTTGCGGGCGTGCTCTCCATGGTCATCTCGATCGTGGCCGGCCCGAAGTTCATCGAGTTCCTGCGCAGGAACGAGTTCGGGCAGCAGATCCGCGAGGAAGGGCCGCAGGGCCACGTCATCAAGCAGGGCACGCCGGCGATGGGCGGCCTGCTGATCATGATCGTCGATGGCCGGTGCCCTTCCTCGTCTTCTCCGGGCGCACCGTGCCGGCCGTGACGGCGTTCTTCGTCACCCTGGGCTGCGCGGCGATCGGCTTCGTGGACGACTGGACGAAGGTGTCGCGGCGCCGCTCGCTGGGGCTCGCCGGCCGCTGGAAGCTCCTGTGGCTCGCCGCGAATCACCGTCGTCGTCGGCCTCGTCGCCGCGCGCGGGCTCGACGATCCGCTGAAGACCGACGTCTACCTCCCGCTCGTGGACGTGAACGTCCCCCTCTCGTACGGGTGGTACGTGCTCCTCTTCATCATCATCGCCGGCGCCGCCAACGGCGTGAACCTCACGGACGGGATCGACGGGCTCGCCGCTGGGACGACGACGATCGCGATCCTCACCTACACGGCCATGAGCCTCGTCGCCGCGCTTGCCAGCGTGCGCGCGGTCGGACGGGCCGACCAGATCGACCTCGACCTCGCCATCCTCGGCGCCAGCCTGATCGGGGCCTCGATCGGCTTCCTCTGGTACAACGCCTTCCCCGCGCAGGTCTTCATGGGCGACACGGGCTCGATGGGCCTCGGCGGCGCGCTCGCCGCCTTCGCGATCATGACGAAGACCGAGGCGCTGCTCATCCTCATCGGCGGCATCTTCCTGATCGAGGCGCTCTCCGTCATCCTCCAGGTCTTCACGCTTCAAGTTCCTCGGCAGGCGCGTGCTCCTCATGGCCCCGCTCCACCACCACTTCGAGATGAAGGCCTGGTCGGAGACCCGCATCACGGTGCGCTTCTGGATCATCACGGCGATCCTCTGCGCCTGCGGCTTCGTCCTCTACTACCGCTACGCCAGTAGTTTCGCTGCCTGACAGGGCCCTCGTCCTCGGCCTCGCGCGCTCGGGCGAGGCCGCGGCGCTCGCGCTCGCCCGGCGCGGGCGTCGAGGTCGTCGGCGTCGACGAAACGAGCGAGCTCGACGCCGGCAGGCTTCGCGCCGCCGGCGTCGAAGTCGTCCTGGGCGCGGACGACCCCGCGCTCGTCGACGACGTGGACCTGCTCGTTAAAAGCCCCGGAGTCCCGAGCGAGGCGCCGCTCGTCGCGGCCGCGCGCAGAGCGCGGGGTCACGGTCTGGAGCGAGGTCGAGCTCGGGCTCGCGCCTGCTCGGCAACCCGATCCTCGGCGTCACCGGGCACGAACGGGAAGACGACGACGAGCCGAGCTGCTCGGCGCCGTCTTCGCGGCCGCCGGCCGGCCGGTCGCCGTTGCGGGCAACGTCGGCCGCCCGCTCACCGGCCTGGACGGAGCGCTCGCCGAGGAGGCCTGGGTCGTCTGCGAGCTCTCGAGCTTCCAGCTCGAGGACATCGACAGCTTCCGCCCGCGCGTGGCCGTCCTCCTCAACCTCACGCCCGACCACCTCGACCGCCACGGCGACCTCGAGTGCGTACCGGGCCGCCAAGCTGCGCATCTTCGAGAACCAGCAGCAGGACGACGTCGCCGTCGTGCCGCGCGGCTTCGGCCCCGTCCCGGGCAGCGCGCGGCGGAGAGTCGAGTTCGCCGCCGGCGACGAGCTCCCCGCCGAGCCGCTGCATCCCGGGCGAGCACAACCGCGAGAACGCGGCCGCGGCGACCGCGGCGGCCCGTGCGGCCGGCATCGACGACGAGGCGATCGCCGAGGCGCTGCGCAGCTTCCCGGCGTTCCCCACCGGCTCGAGCTCGTGCGCGAGGTCCGCGGCGTCCGCTTCGTCAACGACTCCAAGGCGACGAACCCCGAGGCGGCCGAGCGCGCCCTCGCCGCCTACCCGCCCGGGCTCCGCGTCATCCTCGGCGGAAGCCTCAAGGGCACGCCGTTCGGCCGCCTCGCCCGCGCCGCGAACGCCAAGCCGGCGTCGCGCGCGCGTACCTCATCGGGGAGGCGGCCGACGAGCTCGCCGAGGCCCTGGCCGGCGGAAGGCGTCGCGGTTCACGCACTCCGGCGACCTGGAGACGGCGGTGCGCGACGCGTTCGCCGACGCCGAGCCCGGCGACGTGGTTCTCCTCTCGCCCGCCTGCGCGAGCTACGACCAGTTCAGCGACTTCGAGGCAGCGAGGGCGAGCGCTTCCGCGAGCTCGTCGAGGCGCTGTGAGACGGCCGGCGGCCGCGGTCACCTCGAGTACCACCTGCTCGTGCTCGTCACCCTCGGGCTCGTCGCCTTCGGGCTCGTGATGGTCTACAGCGCGAGCTCGGCGCGCGCGGCGGTCGCCGCCGACGATCCCGCCTACTACCTGAAGCGGCAGGCGCTCTACGCGCTCGTCGGCCTCGGCCTCCTCGCCTTTCTCTCGCGCTTCGACTTCCGGCGGCTCAGGCACTGCGTGCCGCTGCTCCTTGCTCGGGAGCTTCGTGCTCCTCCTCGCCGTGCTCGTGCTCGGCGCGCCGGTCAACGGAGCGCGCCGCTGGCTCTCCGTCGGCCCCGCCACGGTGCAGCCGTCGGAGATCGCGAAGCTCGCGCTCGCGCTCTGGGTCGCCGCCTACCTCTCGCGCCGCCCGGTCCCGCAGTCGTTCGGGGAGCTCCTGCGCCCGCTTGGGCTCGTCGTCGGCCGCGGCCTGCGGCGCTCATCCTCGTCGAGCCCGACCTGGGCACGGCGATCGCGATCACGATCATGGTCACGGCGATGCTCGTCGTGGCAGGGATCCGGCTCTCCCTCCTCGCCGGCGCCGCGTTGCTCATCGTGGCGACCGTGCTCTGCTCGCCATCTGGCTCGAGCCCTACCGCCGCGAGCGGCTTTCCAGCTTCCTCGATCCCTGGCAGGACGCTGACGGCTCCGGCTTCCAGGCCGTCCAGGCGATGATCGCGCTCGGGTCGGGCGGGGTCTTCGGCGTCGGCCTGGGCGAGAGCGTGCAGAAGATCTACTACCTCCCGGAAGCCTCGACCGACATGATCTTCGCCATCGTCGGGGAGGAGCTCGGCCTCGTCGGAGCCTTCGCCGTGATCGCCGCCTTCGCCGTCTTCGGCTACGCCGGCTTCAACATCGCCCTGGCGTGCAAGGACCGCTTCGGGAAGCTCCTCGCCGCCGGGCTGACGGCGCTCGTCTGCGGGCAGGCAGCCGTGAACGTGAGCGCGGTCCTGGGCCTCGTGCCGCTCACCGGGATCCCCCTTCCGTTCGTCTCCTACGGCGGCTCGAGCCTGATCGTCGGGCTCGCCTCGGTGGGGATCCTCCTTAACATCGGCGTCAACCATGCCGCCGAGTCCACAGCCGAAGTGCCTGATCGCGGCGGGCGGAACCGCCGGCCACGTCCTGCCCGCGCTGGCAGTCGCAGAGGCGCTGCGCGCCCGCGGCGCGTCCGTGACGCTCGCCGGGCGTCCTGAGTCGGTCGAGGCGCGCCTGGCCGCCGCCGCCGGGCTCGAGTTCGATTCGTTCCGCGTCGAGGGCTTTCCACGGGAGGTCGGCCTGCGCCTCGCACGCGCCGTCGGCCATGCCGTCGCCGCGCCGGTCGAATGCGTCCGCATCCTCCGCCGGCGAGAGCCGGACGTCGTGCTAGGAGCGGGGGGCTACGTCGGAGGCCCGATGGTCCTGGCCGCCGGAATTCTGCGGGTTCCTGCGGCCCTGACGGAGGCGGACGCCCATCTGGGCCTTGCCAATCGACTGGCCGCGCCCTTCGCGGTGCGCGTTTTTTGCGCATTTCCGCTCGAGGGGCGCTCGGGCCCCAAGTACCGCGTCGTCGGGCGGCCCATCCCTCGCCGCTCGCGGGCCGTCCCTCGCCCTCAGGCCCGCGAGCGCTTCGGGCTCCCGCAGGACGGGCAGGTCCTGCTGGTCTTCGGTGGAAGCCAAGGCTCGCGGAGACTCAACGAGGCGGCGGTGGAGGCCTTTGCGGGCGAGGGGCCTGCCGTGCTCCATCTCGCGGGTGAGCGGGACTTCGCCGCGCTCGACGGGCGCGTCTCGCGCCCGGATTATCGCCTGCTCCCCTTCACGGACGACTTCGGTGCGGCGCTCTCCGCGGCAGATCTGGTGATCGCCCGCGCCGGCGGCTCGGTGTGGGAGGTGGCCGCGGCCGCGCGTCCGGCGCTCCTCATTCCTTACCCGCATGCGACAGCTGACCACCAAGCCAAGAACGCGCGCTACTTCGAGCACGGGGGCGGCGCGGTCGTCGTCGTCGAGGAGGAGCTCGACCTGCGCCGCCAGGTGGACGAGCTGCTCGCGGATCCAGGGCGCCTCGAGCGCATGGGCGCGGCAATGCTCGGCCTCGCTCGCCCGGACGCCGCCGACGTCGTCGCGCAGGAGCTCCTCGGCCTTGCCCCTTGACGGGCGCCGTATCTGGTTCGTCGGCATCGGCGGCGCCGGTCTCTCCGGCTACGCCGTGCTGGCGCGAGCGTGGGGGGCGGAGGTGGGCGGGTGGGACCGGTACGAGACCCCCTACCTCGTCCACGTGCGCGACGCCGGCATCCCGGTGACGATCTCGGCGGAGCCCATCGCGGCGCCGGAGGGCTGGGAGACGGTCGTCTCGACGGCCTTCGCCGGGCGGGCGGAGGGGCGAAGCCGCGCGGAGTTCCTGCGCGAGCTGGTCGGCCTCCGCCGCTCCGTCGTCGTTGCCGGAGCGCACGGGAAGACGACCACGGCCGGGATGATCGCGTTCGTACTCGACCGCCTCGGCCGCGACCCCGCTTTCCTGATCGGCGGAGAGATCCCGGAGCTCGGCGGCAACGTGGGCGCCGGCGAGGGCTGGCTCGTAGTCGAAGGGGACGAGTCCGACCACACCGTGTTCGGGCTGCCGGCGGAGGTGGGGGTGATCACGAACATCGACCTCGATCACCACACCACGTTTGCCTCCGCGGCCGAGCTCGAGGAGCGCTTCGCGCGCTGGGCGGCCGAGATCCCGCAGGTCGTCTGGGGAAGCGCGCTCCGACCCGTCGACTTCGACCTCGCGCTCCCCGGCGAGCACAACCGCTTGAACGCCGCCTGCGCCCTCGCGGCACTCGAGCTCGTCGGTGTCGGGCGCGAGGAGGCCGCGCCCGTCCTGGCCGGGTTCCACGGGGCCGACCGGCGTCTCCAGAGTCATGGCGAGACGGCCGGAGTTGGCCTGTTGGACGACTACGCACACCATCCGGCCGAGGTCGCCGCAACCCTTCGCGCGGCGCGCGACCTCGCCGTCAACGGCCGACTGCTCGTCCTCTTCCAACCCCATCTGTACTCCCGCACGGTCCATCTCGCGCAGGAGCTGGGGCGGGCCCTCGCCGCCGCCGACGTGGCCGTCGTCACAGACATCTACCCGGCCCGCGAGGAGCCCCTCCCCGGCGTCAGCGGCAAGCTCGTCGTCGACTGCCTCGCCGAGGCGAGGCCGGGCATGACCGTCGGGTGGGCACCGCGCTTGGCGGACGCGGCGGCACTCGTCGCAGCTCGCGCGCGCGCCGGCGATCTCGTCCTCACGGTCGGGGCCGGAGATGTCGACGCCGCGCTGCCGCTCGTCCGTGACAGGCTGGGCGCGTGAACGACGACGTCGCTCTCTCCCGCTTCACGACCCTCGGCACGGGCGGCCCCGCCCGCCACTTCGCGCAGCCCGAGACGGTCGAGGAGCTCGTCGACCTGCTCGCCTGGGCTGCCGAGCGGGGCCTGCCCGTCGCTCCCGTCGGGCTCGGCTCGAACCTGCTCGTCGCCGACGAGGGCTATCCCGGGCTCGCGCTCAAGCTCGCGGGAGTCCTTGGCATGGCGAAGACCGGCGGCGGACGCCTACTGGCGGGCGGCGGCGCGCCGCTCGCCGTCTGCCTGCACCGGGCCCGGAACGCCGAGCTGGGCGGGTTCGAGTTCGCCTGCGCGATCCCGGGAACGGCCGGGGGCGGGGTGTGGATGAACGCCGGGGCGTACGGCGCGGATATCGCGGGTGTGCTCGCGCGGGCGCTCGTCGCCGACGCGCGCGGCACCCGCTGGCGGACGCCTGTCGAGCTCGGCCTCACGTACCGCCGCTCCGGCCTGCGCCAGGGTGAAATCGTCGCCGCGGTCGAGTTCGAGCTCGAGCCGCGGCCGTTCGAGGAGATCAAGGCGACGGTCGCCGAGATGCAGGCGCGCCGCAAGGAGGCCCAGCCGACGAACAAGCGGACGTTTGGGAGCGTGTTCAAGAACCCCGAGCACGAGCTGACGGCCGGACGAATGCTCGAGGCGTGCGGCCTGCGCGGCCACCGGATCGGCGGTGCGCAGATCTCCCCCAAGCACGCGAATTTCATCGAGAACGCGGGCGACGCCCGCTCGCAGGACGCGATCGCGCTCATTGCGGAAGCGCGGCGTCGCGCACACGAGGGCTTCGGCGTCGTGCTCGAGCCGGAGGTTCAGCTCCTGGGCCCGATCTCGATCCCCCCGCTCGAAGGTGGGGTCGCGGCGGAGGGCACCGCCGGCGGCGGGTAGGACCCGGGCGCTCCGCGGCGAAGTGGCTTCCGTGGTCAAGCGGCCGCACCTCCTCGCCCTGCCCGCGGAGGGTGTCCGGCCCCTGCGCTCTTGGCCCTTCTCGGCTCGGCTGCTCGCCTGCGCGGCTGCGCTGACGGCCGTCCTCGGCCTCTCGTATCTAGCGGCGCGTGAGACCTCGCTCTTCGCGGTCGACGCCGTCGAGGTCCGCGGTGCGCCGCCCCTCGTCGAGCGGGCCGTGCGCGACGCCGCGGCGCAGTTCGTCGGCCAGAGCCTCGTCGGTCTGGACGGCGACGAGCTTCGCCGGCGCCTCGACGCGCTGCCTTCGGTGCGCTCCTTCCGCTACGACCGCGCCTTTCCCGACACGCTGAGGATCGACGTCGTGCCAGAGAAGCCGGCGGCCGTCCTCCGCCGGGGCGCGGACTCGTGGCTCGTGTCCGACCGAGGTCGCGTGATCCGGCCGGTCGAGCGCGGGGCCCTCGGGCAGTACGGCCGGATCTGGGTCGGGGGCACCGCGCCGATCATGCCGGGCGCCGTCCTCAGAGACGAGGCGACCTCGGCCGTGCTCTCCGCCCTCACGCAGCTGCCGAGGAACTTCCCGGTCAGCATCGTCTCGGCGCGCGCCGAAGACGGCTCGCTCTCGCTCAGGCTCGCCGGCGGAACGGAGCTCCGCCTCGGCGACGAGGGATCGGTGGCGCTCAAGCTCGCGGTGGCCGCCCGCGTCCTCCGCACGCTCCCGGTCGGAGGAGCGGAGCGCGCTCGCCTACCTCGACGTCTCACTCCCCGAGCGCCCGGTCGCGGCCGACAAGTCTCAAGTCTCAGGTTGAGCTTGAGAGTTTAGGGCGAAGTTCCCTGCAAATAGGGGTTTGACAAGGTGCGCAGGTCGGCGTTACGCTGGCCCCACGCTCAAGCTGAGCTTCAGGTCAGGATGCGCGGAGAGGATACGACGTGAATGAGAAAACGGGCAATTACCTTGCTGTGATCAAGGTCGTCGGGGTCGGAGGCGGCGGCTCGAACGCCGTCAACCGGATGGTCGAGGCGGGCATCAAGGGCTGCGAGTTCATCGGCGTGAACACCGACGCCCAGGCCCTGCTCATGGTCGAGGCCGATCAGAAGATCCACATCGGCGCCGAGGCCACCCGCGGGCTGGGCGCGGGCGCGAACCCGGAGAAGGGCTACGAGGCGGCGATGGAGAGCCGTGACGAGCTCAAGGAGGCGCTCAAGGGAGCGGACATGGTGTTCGTCACGGCCGGAGAAGGCGGCGGCACCGGCACGGGGGCGGCTCCGGTCATCGCGGAGCTGGCCCAAGAGCTTCGTGCCCTCACCGTCGGCGTCGTTACCCGCCCGTTCGGCTTCGAGGGCAACAAGCGCGCCGACCAGGCTCAGCGTGGTATCGACGCCCTGCGGGACGCGGTGGACACGCTCATCATCATCCCGAACGACCGGCTCCTCCAGGTCGTGGAGAAGCAGACATCGGTCATGGACGCCTTCCGGATGGCCGACGAGGTGCTTCGCCAGGGGGTGCAGGGCATCACGGACCTGATCACGATCCCCGGGCTCGTCAACCTCGACTTCGCCGACGTCCGCACGATCATGACCGACGCCGGCTCCGCGCTCATGGGCATCGGCGAGGCGGAGGGGGAGAGCCGGGCTGCGGAGGCGGCGAAGACCGCCGTGTCCTCGCCTCTCCTCGAGGCCTCGGTGGCCGGCGCGACCGGAATCCTCCTCAACATCACGGGCGGGCCCGACCTGGGCCTCTTCGAGGTGAACGAGGCGGCGGAGGTCGTCACCGGAGCCTCCGACCTGAACGCGAACGTCATCTTCGGCGCCGTGATCGACGAGAAGCTCGGCGGGAAGGTGCGCGTGACCGTTATCGCGACCGGCTTCGACAAGGCCTATCGGCGCGAGCGCCGCGAGCGCGAGGAGGTCGCCGTCGGCCAACGCGAGCCCCCCGCCGAGGGGTTCGACGTGCCGTCGGACGTCCTCGAAGTACCGTCCTTCCTGCGCCGCCACTAGGGCCGTTCCGGGGCGGGGCCCTGTGCGCGGGAGCGGTCGCCGCGGCCGAAGTCCAAAGTGTGGTGAGCTGTTTTGCTGGCTAGGAGCGGGGATCGAGGTCTCGCGCGATGTCTCCGCCTTCGCCGCGCTTCTCGACCACTTCGGCGCCGCCGATCTGCTTGATCGCTCGCTCAAGCGTCGGGTCCGCATGGCCCGCAGCCACGATGAAGCACTCGCCTTCTCCGCGAACGCCTTCGTAGCTGTCCAAGGGAAACTCCACTTCCTGGGTGCAGTCAACGTCACCGCACTCGCAGAGCAAGGTGAGCGTCTCGGCCGGCTCGCTCACGGTGGCGTCCTTGATGCGCTCGTTCACCTCGCGAAAGAGAGCCTCGTTGCGAGCGTTGCGCTCCTCACGCGATTGCACGGTCGCACTCTAGCCTGCTGAGCGAGCAGGACATCGACTACCCGATGGAGGCCTTGCCGCCCCTCCAGTTGCTGAGAAACACGTTGAGGACTCGCTCGGTTTTCTCGTCCGGCACGAAGGGGATGGAGACGTCGAGGCTGTCGGCGGCCTTTTCTACCTTGCACCCGAGCCGCTCGAGGAAGCGACTTAGATCGTCAAGGAGCGCGAGGTCTGTTGGCACGACACGCAACGGCTCCCCATCCGTTCCCGCTGCCCGCAAAGGAAAACCAGCACAGCGTCCGCATAGAACTTGCGGAGAACCCAAGAGGCCGCTCAGCCCCGTTTGCCCGTCACGCGGAAGTCGCGGCGGAAACTCTTTCCCAGGCGACCGTTAGTGCTGGGAAGAGGACGGCCGGACTGGCAGCTGAAGAACGTCGAGCAGCGGGCCGATGTCGTGTTCTCGCTGGGAGGGGTGCCTCAGCTTCAGTTTCGGGTTGACCACGTAGTGGTTGCGGCGCCCGACGCGTTCGCGGGACACGTAGCCCCCCTCGATGAGGTCAGCGACGATCCTTTGCGTTGCCCGTTCCGTGATGCCCACGATGGTGGCGATGTCTCGCAGGCGCGTGTCGGGGTCGCGGGCGATCGCGAGGAGAACGCGCGTGTGGTTGGTGACGAACGTCCACGGCCTCTCCTCGTGGTCGCTTGACATTGAAGACATACTTGTCATACTTTCAGAGTCGCGTATCAGTTTTCGCGTACTATCTGTCCCACATCTCTCCACATGAGGCTAACAGCAAACAGTGAATCCATGAGCCGGGAGATGCCAGAGGCAGCCGCGCCCGCTGAGCGCCTGGAGCGCAATCAGCAGCTGTTCCGCACCGTGAATGACAGACTTTTCGAGCTCTCGACCCACCAGCTCGATGCACCTTGGACGGGGAAGACGACATACCTCTGCGAGTGCGCCGATCCAGCCTGCCTCGAGGCGATCGAGCTGACGCTCGACGAGTACGAAAACCTTCGGGCCGAGTCCGACCTGAGAGCGGTGGCACCGGAACATGAGCAGCCTGGCTGCCAAGTCATCCTCCGGACGCAGCGCTTCTCTATGATCTCGAGCCCCGTGTCTCGGACGAGCCCACGGGGCGATCTCGCGGCCTAGCGGTCTCGTGCGAGTTAGCCCCTTCGCGCTGAGAGGTGGGAGAAGAAGCGAGCACCGTCCTAGGCGACCCTTCGTGCCCGTCCATCAGAGCGAGTGGACGCAAGCCGCCTTCTTTCTCGGGCGCGCGGGGGTGGGCGATTGGCGCGTCCCGACGACCCGCCCCCGCGTTCCGTCCGCGTGCGGATGCCACATGGCCCGCCCGGACGAACCCCGGTATCAAGGGCAACAAGCTTTAGGCGTCTTTCACTCCTCTTGTAATCCAGTGAGCGGAAGTGAGTAACGCCGTTACGGGAGTTCGGTGGGCCGTTTCCCCCAGACAGTCCGGCCGTTGGTGCACGGTTCGGCCGCGGTCTAGAGTGGAGGATGTCCGGGGCGGAGTAGTGACCCCATTCCTCCGCCCCGGTTTTCTCTACTTCTCGGCTTGCCTGCGGTGACGGAACCGGTGGCGGTTTAGGATGTCCGGGCGTTGAACATCACAACGGCCTACCAGATCTTTGACGAGCTTCTGAGACGCGAGATCGCCGCGAACCTGAGAACCGTCCGCGCGGGACCTGGGAGCGAGCATACGATCGAGATCCCATCCCACGATGTTGCGGGCAAGCCGCTCGTAGACAATATGAGGCTACGGGGCATCCTCGACCTGGCCGACGAGAACGAACTCGACCTGACGATCGAGGACAGGGTCGTCACGCTGAAATAGGGTCTAAACGCTGAAGTAGAAGAGGGATCGGCGGCGCCTGGGGACGGTGAAACCCGTCCGTCCGGCGGCGCCTGACCGTGTGGATTGCATGACGGAGGGTCGAGTGGCCGTGTGCACCGGCGGCGCATGACGCGCAGGCGACCGGACCGTTACTCCGGCCGGCACGAGCACGAGTTTCGCGTCGAGTCTCAAAAGCGGGATGCCTAGTAGGCGCGCCCGGATCGACCCCTCGACAAGCGCTCCCGTCGGATAGGCGTCCCCGGAGATCAGGACCCACGGCCGGCGCAAGCTTCACGAATCGTCGCTCGCCGCTTCCTTGCGTCGCCGGAGTGACGAGATGGCAGCACTTCCCGCCGTGAGACCAGCGAGGCCGCCAGCGAAGAGGCCGCCCTTCAAGATCCTGCTCTTTGTCAAGCCGTCGCTCAGCGCATCGAGCGAGTCGTTGACCGTTTCGAGAAGCCGCTCCGATTGGCTCTTCCTACTAAAGGGTCTCATCTTGTTCGCCTCCTTTTCAGCGCTTGCGAGACGCCCGCGTGATCGCGTCGATGAGCTCGGCTTTGGTCATGTTCGTCCGTCCCTTGATACCGATGCCCGCCGCGAGCTCGACCAGCTCGGGCTTGTTGTAGGACTTCAGACCACCGTTTGATGTTTCACGGTTGAGCTCCCGCGCGGTGCTCTTTGCGGTTCCCAGAAGGTGATCGCGCATTTCCAGGCTCGCCTTCACTCGTGCCTCGGCGTCATCGGCCTGCTGCTCGGCCTCGCCGGCGAGCTGCTGCGCCTGACGGTGGGCTTCTTCGGCGGCGGCGCCAGCGGCCTCGGCGACCTCGTTCGCTAGTCGCCGGGCCTCCGCCAGTTTCTCCGTCGCGTCCTCGACCAGCTCCTCCGCTCGCTGTTGGGAGGTCTCGGCATCGCGCTGAGCTTCCTCAATCTCGTCGTCGGCTTCCTCCTGAGCTTCTCGTTGCTGCTCTTCAGCGTCCGCCTCCGCGGCTTGGCGTTCGTGCTTCACCAGCTCGTCGGCGGCCTTCTGAGCCTCGGCGACGCGTTGTTTGACCTCCCGACTCGTCTCGCGCTCGACCTCCCTCACACGGGCCCGGCCGCGCTCGCTCACCTGTCGTGCGTGGTCTGCGAGATCCTTAGACTCCCGCGCTGCCTCGATGGCCCGGTCCTCTGCCTCCCGAGCACGCTCCGCTGCGTCCTGTGCTCGCTTCATCCGAATCTCGACTGAGTCTCCTCCGACGGGAGCGGCGTCGACCACAGCTGCCCTTACCTGCCGCCCTCGGTCGCGGGCGCCCGCCGCAGCGGACTCAGCCGCGCCTCCGATCGTCTCCGCTGGTTTCAGGGCTCGGGACAATAGCCAGCCAGCGTTGGACGGCATCTCTCGCAAGCCTGTCCTTGTGCGCTCCAACAACGACATCGACCTCCTCGCGGGCGTGAACACTGAATCGCGATGCAGAGACACCGAATCTGGCCCGATTCGAAGACCCCAGCCGCGCCGAGGAGACCATTACCCCCTCATCTGCGGCCGGGAACGTGCTGCCCGGGGTAGTTCGAGGGGTATCCGGGTCTCGGCCGTTCCTAGGCGGTTTCAAGTTCGCAATTGGCGGACATCTTCTCGGCCTTGACTCATTCGTCCACAGGGCGTGACAGGAGGTTGCGGTGGGAATCATCGGTTGGATCATCTTGGGTCTGCTTGCGGGCATGATCGCCCGGGCGATCCTGCCCGGAGAGCAGCCGGGCGGGATCATCGTGGCAGCCCTCGTCGGCGTAGCGGGAGCTCTGATCGCTGGCTTCATCGCGCAGGCGATTGGGTTTGGCGATCCGATCGACGAGTTCTTTGATTGGAGCACGTGGATCGCCGCGATCGTCGGCGCCGCCGTCCTCCTCTTCATTTGGCAGGCGATCACAGGGAGGAATCGGCAGACGGTCGTTTAGTTGAGCGCATCGAGAAACCCGATCTAAGGAAGGGAGTCCGCAATGACTACGAACGACATCTGGACGTACCGCGACATGAGCGCCCTCGGCGCCGACGTGGGCCGAGGCGTGGACATCACCGGCTACCGCGTCGAGGCAGTCGACGACAGCATCGGCAAGATCGACGAGGCGACCTACGACGTGGGCGCCAGCTACATCGTCGTCGACACGGGTCCGTGGATCTTCGGCAAGAAGGTCATGCTGCCTGCGGGCGTGATCGATCGGATCGACACGGAACAGGAGGCGGTGTACGTCAACCGCTCAAAGGACGAGATCAAAAACGCGCCCGAACTCGACGAGACGGCCTACCACGAGGAGACCTACCGGGAACAGCTCGGAGGGTACTACGGCCTGGGCGGAGCCGGCTACCGGGAAGGCACACCACGCTGAAGTTCGACCTCGCAACTCGCGCAAGCTAGTGCGGCGCAAGAAGGGCTCTGGAACATCCAGAGCCCTTTCTGCGACCGGCGAGTGTACGCCCCTAGCTTCCCGCGGGCAGTGGCGGCGCGATGCCGCCCGCCACGCCCGCAAGTCGCTCCGAGATCTCCTCGCTGAGCGAGCGGAGCTGCAGGAGAACGCCGAGAGGATCTGGGCGGCGTACATGCGCGGCGTCGAATCGCCGGAGCCGTCCACCTCCTTTCGCGCTGCGGAAGCACTTGTGCAGCGCATCTACGGGAGGCCTGTTGAGCGCACGATCGCGAGCTCCGATCCGGGGCCCCTGAGTCTTGCTGCGCTCGCCGCCTTGCCGAGGGCTGAACGCCTGGCCATGTTGGACCGTCTGGCGCGTGCGTATCCGGAGGCGGCGAAGGCGGTGCTTGGCCCTCGCTGGGTGCCCTCGCCCGGAGCCGAAACGGTCGATTCGGCAACGTCAGAGCGCGAGCCGTGAGAGAGAGGCCGCCCCCCGCACCCCCGCGAGCGCGTGCGCGCGCGCGGGCCCTGAGCGCGGGGGTCGACCGTCGAGAACACGGAGGGGACCGCCGACCCCGCGCTAGTCGTTCGCGAGAAAAACCCGCGCATGACGCCGTCATTCGACCTCGAAGTCGGGGCGTCTTTCTCCGAAGTAGGTGGCGAGGCCGTCGTCGAGGGCGTGGGGGGCGAAGCGTGTGAGCATGTCGCCGATGGCCGTGGCCTCGGCGGCGAGCGCGGGCTTGGCGCCGTCGCCGACCTCGTTCTCAGCGAGCTTGTGTGCGGTGAGTAGCGCGAAGACGAGATCGGCGTCGGAAGCCTGCTCGAGCCGCTCGGCCAGCGCGTGACCCGTTGAAGCGGGCAAGCCGTTTCCACCCTTCTCGAACGCGGCAGGCGCGAAGCGTCTGAGGGCTACCGCCAGCGCGGCCGACTCCGCGGCCAGCCACTTCTCGCCCGCCACGCCCGCTTCCGCTCTGGTGCGTTCGTGCAGGTTCACGACCGTCGCGACGAGCGCGGCGTCGGCTGTCGAGACGGGTGGCGGCGCACGGGGCGCTTCGGAGGGTGTGACGCCGGTCTCCTGCGCGAGTCCGGCTGGTGCGCCGACAAGCATCGCGGCCTCGAACGGCCGCCGCCGCAGCCGGAGCGTGAGGAGCAGCAGAGCCGCGAGCGCTCCAAGCCCCATCCAGGCAAAGTTCCAGGGGTCGCCGGCGCCGTCTGCAGCGGACGATCCAGAGGGGCGCTGCAGCGCGGTGTTCTGCGCCGCCGCAAGTAAGCCGCTCACTCCTTCAGCGGCTCTCCCCCCGTCAAGGCCCAGCTGATCCGGCGTCCGCCCCCGCGCGGCGGGGGTGAGCTTCTTCGCTGATGGCAGAACCGACCAATCCGTGTCGACGCGCGCACTCGGGGAGGATTGCTTCCGGGGATTGACGCCCGCCGGCGCGGCACCGGCGGCGGCGTTGGATAGGCCGGGCGACCGTCCGGATGATGGAGCGTCCGTATTGCCCTGTGCGAGGCCGGCGCCAGACGATTTGGTCGGCACTTCGGGAGCGTTGGACGGTGAAGGCGGCGGAGGCGGCGGAGGCGGCGGCAGAACCGGCGCACCGCCGTCGTCTCCCCTATCGTCCTTGTCCTCGTCCGCGTCGTCCTGATCCCCGTCCTCCTCGTCTTTGTCCTTGTCCTTGTCTTTGTCCTTGTCCTTGTCCTTGTCCTTGTCCTTGTCCTTGTCCTTGTCGTCGTCGCCCGAGCCGGGCCACTGCGGGGCCTGCTGAGTCGCTGTTTGAGCGAGTGCCGCCGTCGGTTGCTCCCCGGTGCCGACACATGCCAACACGGCCAAGACGGCCATGCAGCCCAGAATCTTGGCGAGCCCACTCATCGCCTCGTTCAAAGCACCGCAACGGTCGTTTCCTGCTCTACGGATGGTCAGCCGTCCTCCGCAGTCCGACGCCGGACCCGCCTGACCTACACGGTCAACCCAATCTTAGGCCGAGGCGTTGTGCGGATCAATACCAACCGTCGCCGAGAGACCGCTGTGGTGCCGGCGTTCGTGTTCGACGCGGTTCGTGGATGGGTGCCGAACCTGGACCTGCGTCCGAAGTCGAAGGTGCGGTGACCTAGTCCACGCAGACTCGCTGCCGCCCGTGATCACGAGCTGGCAGCGAAGTAAACAGGGAGCCGGCGCCGCAGAGGGCTCGCCCAAAGCCCAATGCTCTACCCCAGTCGGGGAAGGGGGGATTTGCCAGCTCCCTCGCCTGCGCCATTCCCGCGCCCACGAGCCCGAAACCCGGCCCCCGGCGGACCGAGGCCCGGATACCCCAACGAGTACTCAGGCGTGCGCGTTTCCAGCCACGATGAGGGGAGCACAACTTGAAGGCCAGGAGGCGCCGGGGCGGCCCTTGGCGGCCAACGGGCCGCCCCCCGTGAACAGGGAGCCCGCCCAGGCGGTTCCTGCTTTCAGACAAGACAACGCCGGCAAGTTTCCGGGGTCCTCGTAGCGGCTCGCGTCGAACTCGGGCGCGTTCTTGATCTCGTCCTTGGTGGAGTCGACCACCAGCGTTTGTGTGTCGAAGTCGATCCGGTCTGATCACGCCGGCCGGGAGTAACACCGTCTCGCCAAGCAGTCGGGGGCCGCTGTCGATGACGATGTAGCTGCGCGACGTTTCGTAGGTTGCCTCGGTGACCCTGCCGATGCCGCCGTCATACGCCTCGGCCCGGCCGGGTGCTTCGCGCCGGGCGGCCGGAGCAGCGGCTGCGCGCGCGTGACGCGGATCGTGCGGATCTCGCCACGATGCGCGCACCACGCGTGCGCCCGACGGCGATAGGCTGGAAGTGGAGGGAGGCCCGCGGCGGCCCCGGGATGGTGGTGGCCGGTTAGGATTTCGCCCGGGTGCAGACGCTCCGGCGCACGCCTCTTTTCGAGCGCCACGCCGCTCTCGGCGCGCGCCTCGTTCCCTTCGCGGGCTGGGAGATGCCGGTGCAGTACACGGCGATCGCCGACGAGCATCGGGCCGTACGAACCGGGGCCGGCGTGTTCGACGTCTCGCACATGGGCCAGCTTCGTCTGGCCGGCGAAGGGGCGCGCGCATACCTTCAGGCGCGCCTCACCAACGACCTCGACCGTATCGGAGCCGGGGGAGCGCAGTACACGCTGCTCACGAACGAGCGCGGTGGGGTCGTCGACGACCTCATCGCGTACCGGCGCGGGGACGACGACTTCCTGCTGATCGTGAACGCGGCCAACGTCGAGGCCGACCACGGAGTGCTGTCCGAGAGCGACGACGTCTCGGAGGCGTGGGCGCTGCTTGCGGTGCAGGGGCCCGAAGCGCTCAGGCGGCTGGATGTCGAGGTCGAGCCCTTTACCTTTCGCGAGAATGTCGACGTGCTCGGCGTCCGCTGCCTCGTCGCGGGCACGGGCTACACGGGCGAGCGGGGCTGCGAGGTCGGCTGCTCGCCGAACGACGCACCGCGGCTCTGGGATGCGATCGTCGAGCGGGGCGTGACGCCGTGCGGTCTCGGCGCCCGCGACACCTTGCGGCTCGAGGTCTGCTACCCGCTGCACGGGAACGAGCTCGCTCCGGAGCGCACGCCTCTCGAGGCCGGCCTCGGCTGGGCGTGCGCGCTCGACAAGGAGTTCACAGGCGTCGAGGTGCTCCGGCGCCAGAAGGAAGACGGGCCGAAGGAGAAGCTCGTGGCCTTCGTCATGGAGGATCCCGGCATTCCCCGCACGGGCATGGCCATCGACGAGGGAGGCGAGGTGACCTCCGGGTACGCTCTCGCCCACCCTGGGCAAGAGCATCGGCCTCGCGTACGTGGCCGCCGGCCGCTCCGAGCCGGGGACCGAGATCACCGTAGACCTCCGCGGACGGCCCAGGCAAGCGCGTATCGTCAAGAAGCCTTTCTACAAGCGAGAGGAGAGCTAGCCAGTGGCCGCCGAAGAGAGCTACCCGGACGACCTCAAGTACCACCGCGAGCACGACTGGGCGCGCATCGAAGGCGACGCGGCGACCTCGGCATCACCTGGTACGCGCAGGACGCGCTCGGCGAGATCGTGCACTACGAGCCGCCGGAAGAGGGCAGCTCCCTGGCCAGGGACGAGAGCTACGGCGAGGTCGAGTCGGTGAAGGCGGTCTCGGACGTGATCGCGCCTCTCTCGGGCGAGGTCGTCGAGGTGAACCGTAAGGTCGTCGAAGAGCCCGAGGTCGTCAACGAGGATCCGTACGGGGAAGGATGGCTCGTGAGGATCCGCCTCTCCGAGCCGGACGAGGTCGGCGACCTCCTCGACGCCGAGGCGTACAAGCAGCTCCTCGAGGAGCAGTGACCTTCCCGTCGGGCCCATGAGCCACCCGTTCCTCTCGCTCACGGACGCCGACCGGGACGCGATGCTCGCGACCGTCGGGGTCGCATCGGTGGAGGAGCTCTTCCGTGAGATCCCGGAGGGCGTCCGCTTCCGCGGGGAGCTTGCACTGGAGCCGGCGCTCTCCGAGCCCGAGCTCGTGGCCCACTTGACCGAGCTGGCCGAGCGCAACGTCGACACCGGGAGGGAGCTCTCCTTCCTCGGGGCGGGGATCTACGACCACTACGTGCCCGCGATCGTGGACGCCGTCCTCATCGCGAGGCGAGTTCCTGACTGCCTACACGCCGTACCAGCCCGAGATGAGCCAGGGCGTGCTCCAGGCGATCTTCGAGTACCAGACGGTCATCTGCGAGCTCACCGGCATGGACGTCTCGAACGCCTCCGGGTACGACGGCACGACAGTCGCCGCCGACGCGTGCTTCATCGCCAAGCACGTCACGGGCCGGTCCAAGGTCGTCCTCTGCGAGACGCTCCATCCGCAGGTGCGCCAGGTCGTCAAGACCTACGCGCCCGGCTTCGGGCTCGAGGTGGTCGAGGTTGCCCACCGGGACGGCGTCACCGACCCGGACGACGTGCGCGAGGCGTCGGAGGACGCCGCCTGCGTGCTCTTCCAGCAGCCGAACTTCTTCGGCTGCCTGGAGCCGGCACCCGAACTCGCCGCTGCGGCGAACGAGGCCGAGGCGCTCCCCGTCGCGCACGTCGACCCGGTCTCCCTGGGCGTCCTCGAGGCGCCCGGGCAACTACGGGTGCGCGGTCGCCGATCGGCGAGGGCCAGGGCGCCGGCAACTACCAGTCGTACGGCGGCCCGCACTACGGGTTCATCGCCGCGCGCTCCGACTTCATCCGCCGCATGCCGGGCCGGATCGTCGGCGAGACCACCGACGTCGCCGGCAAGCGCGGCTATGTCCTGACCCTGCAGACCCGCGAGCAGCACATCCGGCGCGAGAAGGCGACGTCGAACATCACGACGAACCAGACGCTCCTGGCGCTCGCCGGGCTCGTGCACCTCTCGTGGCTGGGCCCGCAGGGGCTGCGGGAGGTGGGGGAGACCTGCATGGCCCTGGGCGAGTACGCGAAGGAGCGCCTCGGGCTCCCGCTGGTGTTTCCCGAACAGACAACATTCAAGGAGTTTGGCGTACGGGTCGGACGGAGCGCCGAGGACGTCGTGCGCGCGGCGCGCGAGCACGGCGTGCATCCCGGCTACGCGCTCGGGCGCGACTACGGCGGGCTGGACGACGCGCTGCTCGTCGCCGTCACGGAGAAGCGGACGCCGCAGGAGATCGACCGCCTGGCCACGTGCTCGGGGAGGTGGCGGGGGCGTGAAGCTCATCTTCGAGAAGTCGCAGGCCGGGCGCCGGGCCTCGACGCTCCCGTCGTACGACCTGCCCGTCCCGGACGTGCCGGCGGAGCTCCGCCGGCAGAAGGCGCCGCGGCTTCCCGAGCTCGCCGAGCCCGAGGTGCTGCGCCACTTCACCGCGCTCGCCGACCGTAACTTCGGCGTCGACACCGGCTTCTACCCGCTCGGCTCCTGCACGATGAAGTACAACCCGCGGGTCAACGAGCGGGTCGTCATGCTGCCCGGCTTTCGCGACCTCCATCCCTACCAGGAGGAGGAGGGCGCCCAGGGCGCGCTCGAGCTGATGTGGCGCCTGCAGGAGATCCTCGCCGAGGTCTGCGGCCTGGACGCGGTCTCGCTGCAGCCGGCAGCGGGCTCGCAGGGCGAGCTCACCGGGCTCATGCTCATGCGCGCCTACTTCGCCGACCGGGGCGAGGGCGAGCAGCGGACGACCGTCATCACCGCGGACACCGCTCACGGCACGAACCCGGCGAGCGTGACGATGGCCGGCTACAAGCTGCAGAAGGTGGAGACGGACGAGCGCGGCAACCTCGACCTCGACAGACCTGCGCGCGAAGGTGAACGAGGAGACCGCCGGGTCTGATGCTGACCAACCCGTCGACGCTCGGGCTCTTCGACGAGGGGATCGAGGAGGTGGCCGCGATCTTCCACGACGCCGGCGCGCTCCTCTACTACGACGGCGCGAACCTGAACGCGGTGTGCGGGATCTCACGTCCGGGGGACATGGGCTTCGACATCGTCCACATCAACCTGCACAAGACCTTCTCGCAGCCGCACGGGGGCGGCGGGCCCGGCGGGGGCCCATTGGCCGTCCGGGACATCCTCGAGCCCTTCCTGCCTGTCCCGGCGGTCGTCCGCGAGGGCGACGCTTTCCGGCTCGACTACGACCGGCCGCGGTCGATCGGCAAGGTGCGCGGCTTCGCCGGGCCGTTCGGGGTCTTCGTCCGCTCCTACGCGTTCATCCGAATGTATGGGCCCGCGCTCCGGGGGATGTCCGAGGTGGCCGTCCTGAACGCGAACTACCTCCTCGCGCGTCTCAGGGAGGCCTACGACCTCCCGTACGACCGCCTCTGCATGCACGAGTTCGTGCTCTCCGCCCGAAACCTCAAGCGGGAGCACGGGATCACCGCCCTCGACGTCGCGAAGCGCCTGATGGACTTCGGCTTCCATCCGCCCACCATCTACTTCCCGCTCATCGTGCCCGAGGCGCTCATGATCGAGCCGACCGAGACCGAGGCGAAGGAGACGCTCGACGCCTTCGCCGACGCGATGCTGAAGATCGCCGAGGAGGCCGCGGACGATCCGCAGGTGCTGAAGGACGCGCCGCACAGCCGCCCGGTCGGCCGGCTGGACGAGGTCAAGGCGGCGAAGCGCGCGATCGTCAAGTACGGGTTCGAGGAGCATCCCGACCTCCGCGGCGAGCCGTCCGAGGGCAAGGCAGTCGAGGCCCAGAAGGGCGCCTGACCGACCCGATGAACACGCGGGGGCGCTGGACACGGGAGCGGCTCCACGAGCGCGTCGAGATGCTCGCGAGCCGACTTGGACGGAGAGGAGTTCGTCCAGGCGGTTGCGCGCTTCTCCGATGAGGAGCTGGAGCCAGGCGAGCGGGCGCTTCTAGGCGAGATCCTGCTCGAGCGGGCCGAGGAGGAGCACGACATCCAGCAGGTGATTCGCAGGCGGGTGCGGGAGCGCGGCTGGTTCCGGCGGACGATGGAGCGGCTCGAGCGCCTCGGCGCCCGGAGCGATGTCGCCGAGGTGGCCGCAGGCGTCGCGACCGTCGTCGCAAAGGAGCATCCCGACCCGGAGCAGGTGGACGCGATCGTGGAGGAGCTCCGCGCCGACCGGGGGTTCGCCGCGCGCGTCCTCGACGAGCTCTCCAGGCACAGGGAACGCGGACGTGCGCGGGTGGGTGTCCTGGGCGATCCCGGAGGTCCTGGAGGACGGCGGTGCGTACATCCTCCTGGGGCTCACGCGCGACCGCGACCCCGCCGTGCGCGACGGTGCCATCGAGGAGCTCGTCGCCCTCGACCCGGACTTGGCCCAGAAGCTCGTCCCTTCGCTCCGGCGACGGTTGCGTTCGCGCGACGCGCAGGAGCCGGTGACGGCGATGTGGACGCTGGCCGAGCTCGGCGACCGCGATTCGCTGCGGCTCATTCGCCGCATTGCCGAGGCGGACGAACTCGAGCATCCACACCAGCGCCTGTCGGCGGAGGTCGCCTGCATGCTGCTCGGCGACCGGCCGGAGAACGTGCTCGCTGGCCTTCGCGCGCACGACCACGAGCACATGCCGTGGCTGGCGACCGCCGCCCGCATGCAGGGCACGCCCGAGGCCCGCCTCGCCCTGGAGAACTGTGCGCGCGACGCGCCCGACGAGGACTGCCGCCGCGCCTGCGCGATCGAGCTCGAGAAGCTCGAGGAGCGGGCCGGCTGATGGAGCTCCGCTCGCGCGGGCAGGCCGAGCCGTTCACGACGCTGGACGGGAGTACCATCCGTGTCCTCCTTGACGCGCGGCTCGGCGGGGCCGTAAAGCAGAGCATGGCCGAGGCGACGCTCGGTCCCGGCCGTGCGACCCGGCGCCACTACCACGGCATCACGGAGGAGATCTACGTCGTGCTCCAGGGGAGCGGGGAGATCGAGGTGGACGGCGAGCGCGGCTTCGTGGGCGCCGGCGACGCGGTCCTCATCCCGGCACGAGCCTGGCACCAGATCCGGGCGGCCGAGGGGTCGGAGCTCCGCTTCCTCTGCTGTTGTGCGCCTGCCTATCGCGACGAGGACACGTTCTTCGCATGAGCGAGATCCTCCAGGCGCTCTACGAGGGAGACGAGGGGCGCGTCGCCGTGCTGCTCGCCGAGGACCCGAAGCTGGACGTGTTCGAGGCAGCTGCGCTGGGGCGAACGGAGCGGGTCGCTGCGCTCGTCGACGCCGAGCCGGGGCTCGTAGCGGCGTTCTCCGCTGACGGCTTCACGCCGCTGCACCTGGCCGCCTTCTTCCGGCATCCGGAGACGGCCAGCCTGCTCGTGGAGCGCGGCGCGCCCGTGGATGTCTTCGCTCGTCACGAGGAGATCGTCGTGACGCCCCTTCACAGCGCGGTCGCCGCAGGGGAAGGTGACACGGCCGCGCTGCTCCTCGAGCGCGGTGCCGATCCGAACGCCCGCCAGGAGGGCGGGTTCACGCCTTTGCACGGCGCTGCGCAGCAGGGCGACGAGGCGCTCGTCGAGCTGCTGCTCCGGCACGGGGCTGACCCGTCCGCTGCCGCCGAGGACGGGCGCAGAGCTGCCGACTTCGCTCGGGAGGGCGGCCACCCGGGCCTCGCCACGCGGTTGGAAGTCTAGGTCCGCGCCCGTCGGCCCGCCAGCTGCCCGGGCGGCCGCTACAAGAGTTAACGATGTTAACTATTTCTGACCCGGTCGACGTCGCCAACGGCCTGCGGCCCGCGTTGCTCCATCTCAACCGCCAGCTGCGTAGAGAGCTGGCCCCGCTCGGCATCACGGGAGGCCAGGCCGCCCTCCTGTACGCGATCCGTACGCACCCCGGCATCGGGGTCCGCGAGCTGGCCGCGCTAGAGGGCGTCTCGGCGCCTGCGATGACCGCCGCCGTCGATCGGCTGGCGGCCGTCGGCCTCATCGTCCGCAGCCGCTCGGAGCGGGACGGCCGCCGCGTCGAGGTCGCGCTGACCGAAGAGGGACACCGCGTGCTGCGCTCCGCCCGCCGCCGGCGGACGGCCTGGCTTGCCTCGCGCCTGGCCCGGCTCGACCCCAGCGAGCTCGCCGCGATCGAAGCCGCGGTGCCCGCGCTGAACCGGCTGCTCGAGGAGGGCGCGTGACGGCGGCCATCCTGCGGGCGAACCGCCGCACCTGGTCGAGCCTCCGCAAGTACCGCAACTACCGCGTCTTTTTCTCGGGCCAGGTCGTCTCGGTCACGGGGACCTGGATGCAGAACGTGGCGGCGGCGTGGCTAGTCCTCCAACTCACGCACTCCCCGATCGCCGTGGGCGTGCTCATGCTCTGCCAGTTCCTGCCGGCCACAGTGTTCGGCCTCGTCGGCGGCGTGCTCGTCGACCGGCTCGACGCGCGCCGGACGGTCATCGGCACCCAGGCCGCGTCCATGGTGTTCGCCGGCGCCCTCGCGGCGGTGACGCTGAGCGGAGTCGTGGCCCCCTGGCAGGTCTACCTGCTGACCGGCCTGCGCGGCCTCTCGCTCGTCCTCGACCATCCTGCCCGCCAGGCCCTCACGTTCCAGATGGTCGGCCGCAACGAGCTGCCCAACGCGGTGGCTCTCAACTCGAGCCTCTTCAACGGCGCCCGCATCGTCGGACCCGCGCTCGGCGGTGCGGTCATCGCGGCCGCCGGCCCGGGCGCCTGTTTCCTGCTGAACGCGGTCAGCTTCCTCGCCGTGCTCGGCAGCCTCCGGCTCATCCGGCCGGCCGAGCTGTTCGCGCTCGACCGGGGCGACGAGCGGCCGACATTCGTGCGCGGAACGCGCGAGGCGTTCGCCTTCCTCCGCCGCGTGCCGCTCGCGGGCGTCGTCCTCGCGGTCGTCCTTTTCGTCACGACGCTCTCCTTCAACTTCAACGTGCTCTTGCCCGTGCTGGCCAAGCGGACGCTGGAGGAGGGCCCCGAGGTATTTGGCATCGTGACGGCGTTCTTCGGGGCGGGAGCGCTCCTCGGCGCGCTCGCCTCCGCGGCGATCTCGCGGGCGAGTCCGCGGCTCCTCCTCGCCGGTGTGGGCGGGTTCGGTCTCGCGGAGCTGGCGCTTGCGCCCCAGACGACCCTCGCCGCCGTGGCCCCTCTACTCTTCGTCGCCGGCCTGGCCTTCACGGTCTGGACGTCGAACGCGAACGCGTCGCTCCAGCTCGCGGCCCCCGATCGCCTGCGCGGGCGCGTCATGGGCCTCTACTACTTCGCCTTCAACGGCGCGGGGCCGGCGGGGGGATGCTCGCCGGCTGGCTCGCTGCGGCCGGTGGCACGGCGCTGGCCTTTACGATCGCGGGGAGTGCGGCCGTCGTCGTCGCGTTCGCCGCCTTCGCGCTCCTCAGGACAAGCCTCGACCCGGCTCGCGGGGCCGCCGCAGGTACGGTGCACGCGTGATCGACCTTCGCTCCGACACGCTCACCCAGCCGACGCCAGCCATGCGGCAAGCGATTGCGCAGGCGGTCGTCGGCGACGAGCAGAAACGGGAAGACCCGACCGTGCTCGCCCTCGAGGAACGGGGAGCGGAGCTCCTCGGCCAGCAGGAAGCCGTCTTCGTGCCCACCGCGACAATGGCGAACCAGATCGCGCTCCGTTCCCTCTCCGAGCCGGGCGACGAGGTCGTCGCGGAGCAGCACGCTCACGTTTTCCTCTACGAGCTCGGCGGGCCGGCTGTGCACTCGGGGCTCGTCATGAAGTCGATTGCGACCGAGGACGGTCGCTTCACGCCGGAGCAGGTGCGCGCGGCTGTCAACCCGAGGCCCGACCCGCACATGGCGCCCACCCGAGTCCTCTGCCTGGAAAACACGCACAACGGCGGCGGCGGGCGGGTGTGGCCGCTCGCGCAGGTGCGCGAGGTCGCGGCCGAGGCGCGGCGCCACGGGCTCGTCGTGCACCTGGACGGCGCGCGGGTCATGAACGCCGCGGTGGCGAGTGGAACCCCTCCGGCGGAGTACGGGCGTGAGTTCGACACGGTGACGCTCTGTCTCTCCAAGGGTCTCGGCTGCCCGCTCGGCGCGCTCGTCGCCGGCTCCCGCGACCGAATGGTCAAGGGGCGGCGGTTCAAGCACCTCTTCGGAGGCGCCATGCGCCAGGCGGGGATCGTCGCGGCCGCCGGGCTCTACGCGCTCGACAACCACATCGAGCGGCTCGTAGACGATCACGCCAACGCTCGGCGGCTCGCCGCGGGGCTTAAGGAAGCGGGGCTTCCGGTCGATCTGGAACAGGTCGAGACGAACTTCGTGCTCGTCGATGTCGGCAGGCTCGGCCTCTCCGACGACGAGGCGCTCGCGCGCCTGCGCGAGGAAGGTGTCCTCCTCTCACATGCGACACGCCGAAACGTCCTCCGCGCCGTCACGCACCTCGACGTCTCCACCGACCAGATCGACGAAGCGGTAGAGCGGGTTCCGCGAGCGCTTGCCGTGGTCGAGCGGGCGAGCACGACCGCGTCCGCGCAGGCGTCCTGAGTTCGAGTTCTAGAGTCGGCGGCCGCCGACCCAGGTCGACGCGTACCAGGAGTCGTTGATACTCGAGATCTTCACGACGTCGCCCGTATGCGGGGAGTGGACGAACTGACCGCCGCCGATGTAGAGGCCCACGTGGGAGAGGCCGTTGAAGAAGACGAGGTCGCCGGGTGCGAGCTGGGAGCGCGAGACAGGGGAGCCGTAGCCGTACTGGGACGCCGCGTGGTGCGGCAGGCTGACGCCGACCTGCTGGTAGACGAACATCGTGAACCCGGAGCAGTCGAAGCCGGAGGGTGACGCTCCGCCCCAGACGTAGGGGATGCCGAGGTAGCTGAGCGCGATTCCCACCACCCCCGAGGCGGTCGGCGCGGGTGGCGGCGAAGGGGCCGGAGGCGGGGAAGGAGTGGCCGAGCCGCCGCCTCCACCGCCGCCGGACGTGTCTTCCGCGGCCGGAGCGGCCGCAGGCGCCTCTGCCTGGCTCTGTGAGGACTGCTCGGCCTCCTGGGCCTGCTGGGCGGCAGCTGCGCGTGCCCGCGCCTGCGCTGCGAGCCGGGCCTGGCGCGCCCGCTCCTCGGCCCGCAGGCGTTCGATCTCTGACTCGATTGACGCGTGCAGCTGCCGCCGCTCGGACAGCTTCTGCTCGATCGCCTCACGCTGGGCGGCGCGCTCGGCCACCACGCGCTTCTGCTCCGCCCGGGCGTCCTCGAGCTGTCTTTGCCGTTTCGCGACCTCGGCCTTGAACCGGCTGACCTCGCGTGCGATGGCGGCGTCCTCGTCGGCCACCCGGCCGGCCGTGTCCAGGCGGTCGAGCAGGTCGGAAAAGCTCGTCGCCCCGAGCAGAACCTCGAGCGTGTCCGGCTCACCGGAGGTGTAGAGCTCGACGACCCGCGCGGCTGCGTGATCCTGAGCCACCTGCAGGTTCGTCCGCGCGATTTCCAGGCGGCGCGTGTTGTCGGCGAGCTCGGCCTCGATCTCCTCCAGGCGCAGCGTGGCGCCGTTGTAGGCGTCCACGGCCCGGTCGAGCTCCATGTCGATGGCTTCGATCTGGTCGAGAACGGCCTGCGCCTCCGCCTGCTTCGCCTCGATCTGGGGCGGCTCGGCGGCGGTCGAGCCGGCCATCGCCAAGGCCCCCGTCAGGGCCAGGAGGAGGATTCCGAGGCGCCTGGGCAGAACCATCGCGGTCTCGGCGGGGACCTTCCCCGCAGGAAGCGAGCGAGACTAACAGATGAGTCGGAGGTCGAGCCTAGGCAGCGACCGGCTGGCCGCGGCGCGAAGCGACTGCGAAGGGGTGGTAGAAGACGTCGAGCGGGCTCTCGTCGCGAACCGGAAGCTCGAGCGTGACGCCGAGGCGGGCGTCGACGACGCGGACCGCGAGCGCGTCGTCTTGCGGATCCCAGAGGAGCGAGATCTCCAACCCGTCGCTTTGCCGGTGGGCGAGCTCCTTCCGCTCCATGACCAAATCGTGCCGCGCGCGCGAAACGACGTGCGCACTTCGGCGTAACGGTTCCGCAACAGTCCCTCCTCAGCGGGCTGTGCACGAGGCTTTGCCAAAGACCCTGACAAGTTGAGTCCGGCGAAGTCAATTTGAGCCTATTTCGCCCAAGAAACCCTCGGCGTCGTCCGGCCTGTTAGCAACGAGCACCACCGGAGTACGCGGCGGCGCCTTCGTGTCGATTTCTTGGTAGGCCGATTTCGCCGTCGCTGGCGATGACCGGTTCTTAGTGAAAGGAGCGGCGAGGCGCCACCGGAAGACCGAGGCGTATAGAAGGTCGCCTTGGGCGGGAGTCGGTTCGGCTGCGATGTTCTGACGGTCGCAGGTCGACAGCCGTTCGGAGCTCCTCCGACGCGCCCGCTCCTCGGCGCGTGTCAATCTGCGCGCAGCCCCAAACTAAGGAGGCGCGATGGGCTTCGACCAATACCACGAGCCGGCTGAGGAGCTGAGCTCGGAGACCAGGACCTTCGCGCGCATGATCGCGTCGCTCACGGAGGAAGCGGAGGCAATCGGCTGGTACGAGCAGCGAATCTCGCTTGAGCCGGACTCGGAGGCGAAGGCGATCATGGCGAATGCACAGGAGGAGGAGTTCAAGCACTTCGGCATGGACCTCGAGTTCCTGCTGCGGCGTACGCCGAAGTGGCGCGTCGCCCTGCAGACGATCCTCTTCACCGAGGGCGACATCGTCGAGCGCGGCGAGAAGGCGGAGGACGCCGAGGGCCTCGGATAGCCAACGGCCCGCTCGTCGGTCGTCGGGTCGACCTGAGCAATGCCCTAGCCGCCGCCTCGTGGCTCCGCCTCACGGACGCCGAGCCGGTCGTCTGCCGCCCGGAATCTCCCGGGCTCGGGCAGCGTCTGCTCGCCCTGCGGTTTCCCGACCCGATGCTCGCTCGCCCCGAGGCCTCTGCCCTCCGGCTCGGGATGATCCTTCGAGCTCATCAAGTGGGCACGGGTTCCGAGCGATCATCGCAACGGAGGACGCAGGCGGGTCACTCGCCGAGGATGACGCGCTGCGTCACGGGTGCGCCAGTGGCGGAAGTGCACCTCGGGGCTTCCGAGGGCGGCCAGCGGCCGGCACCCAAGGAGGCTATGATCGCCCGCCGTTAGCAGCCACTTGGGGGGTCTGAGCGCCGATGAAGCGCGCGTTGCTCGTTCTCGCCGTCGTCGTCAGTGTTGCGCTGGGCGCATCCTCGCCGGCCCAGGCGCAGTCCGCCGCACCGTCCGCGGTCACGCCGTGGATCGAGGTCGAGCTGGACGCCATCGCCTCGCACAGCGTCAATCCGCCCCGGGCCTCGCGCGCGCTCGCACACGTCAGCCGGGCGATGTACTTGGCCGCGCTGGTCGGCGGAAGCGGCCGCGACGATGCAGTCGCAGGCGCGGCTTCGTCGGTCCTCGTGCACTTCTTCCCGGACGAGGCGGCCCGCATCGGCGCGCTCGCCGACGCCCTGGCCGACACCGAGAGCGGCGCGTTCAAGGCCGGGCGTGTTGTCGGGCGGGGACTCGTTGCACGGGCGCAAAACGACGGCGCCGACGCGGTTTGGACGGGAACTCCTCCGGTAGGCCCCGGCTTCTGGATTCCGACTCCTCCAGCGTACGTCTACCCGCCGCTCGAGCCGCTCGCCGGCACCTGGCGCACGTGGAACGTGGAGTCCGGCTCGCAACTTCGCCCCGGCCCGCCGCCCGCCTACGGAAGCGCGCAGTTTCTCGCCGAGATGAACGAGGTGTACTCGGTCTCGCTGACCCTGACGGAGGAACAGAAGCGGATCGCCGACTACTGGGCAGACGGAGCCGGCACCGTCACCCCACCCGGCCACTGGAATGTGATCGCACTCGATCTCCTACGTACCGCGGGTTGGCCAACGCTGCGCACGGCACGACTGTTCGCGACGCTCAACACCGCCCAGGCGGATGCCTTCATTTCCTGCTGGGACACGAAGTACGCCTACTGGTCGCTTCGCCCGGTCACGGCCATCCGCCGCCTGATCGACCCAACCTGGTCGTCCTACATCGTGACCCCGCCGTTTCCCTCCTACACCTCCGGGCACTCGACCACGTCCGGAGCCGCCTCGACCGTGCTCGCCGCCTTCTTCCCGGGCAAGGCCGCGGATCTCGCTGCCATGGCCGAGGAGGCCGCACTCTCGCGTCTGTACGGCGGCATCCACTACGAGACCGACAACGAGGTCGGGCTCACGGTAGGACGGCGGGTCGGAAGAGTGGCCGTCCGCGCCTACCACATCGCTAACTAGCCAGCAAGAAGACGGCGACCTCTTGCCTCGGCGTCCTCAGGACGGGCGGTACCGCTTCGTAGGCACGGGCTAGCATCGTCAGCGTCCTGGCTACGAACGAGGAGGAGAGGTGGCGCTTTTCACGATCGAGTTGGAGCTTGGCGCGGAAACGCGCGGAATGATCGAGCGGGTGATGCAGGAAGCACTCTTGCGCATCGAGCTTGGCATGACCCCAGAAACACGCGAGACCATAGTGGAGGTCTTCCCTACGCCCTCCAAGGGGAAGGCGCGTGAAGTGATCGAGGGTCTGGTTGGAAAGGAGGCCAGCGAAGACCGCTAACCGACCTAGTCGTCCAGCTTCCTCGTGTCGCGCGGCTCGAGAAACGGCTCCTGGTCTTCCGGGTGCCCCGCTTCGATCTGCTTTCCGCGCTGGAGCTCGGCGTTGAACTCGGCGCCGAGGAGTACGGCGATGTTGGAGAGCCAGAGCCAGACGAGGAAGATGATCATGCCTCCGACCGCGCCGTATGTCTTGTTGTACGAGCCGAAGTTGGCGACGTAGAGGGCAAAGCCGGCCGAGGCGATGATCCACACGAGCACCGCGAGGATTCCGCCGGGGGTAATCCAGCGGAAGCCCGGCTGCTTCACGTTCGGCGCGGCCCAGTAGAGGATCGCGAACAAGAGGCTGACCAGGACGATCAGGACGGGCCACTTGGCGATGTCCCAGACCGTGACGAGCGTATCGCCCACGCCGAGAAGCTCTCCGGCTTTGTCTGCTAGTCCGCCAGTGACCACGACCGCAACCGCGCAGATCGCAAGCAAGACGACCAGGGCGACGGTGAGCACTACGCGCAGCGGCAGGGTCTTCCAGATCGGGCGGCCCTCATCGACGTCATAGATCGCGTTGGACGCGCGCGTGAACGCCGCCACGTAGCCGGAAGCGGACCAGATGGCTGCGGCGAGTCCGACGATGAAGAGGATTCCTGCCGCGCCCTGGCTCTCTTGCAGGTTTTGGATGGCGCTCGTGAGGATCTCCTGTGCCGGGCCGGGCGCGACGTCCGCAAGGTTGTCCAGCAACGGCTGGGTTGCTGAGCTTCCGATCAGACCGAGGATGGAGAGGAGAACGAGGAGGGCGGGGAAGAGGGAGAGAATCCCGTAGTAAGTCAGAGCCGCCGCCCAGTCGGTGAGGTTGTCCTCCCTGAACTCGCTTACTGTTCGCTTCAGGACTTGTCCCCAGGCCGGTGCACCGAGCTCAGTCGGAGTCTCCGGCCCGGCCTGCTCGGCCCGCGCCGCATCGAGTTCTCTCGTCTGCGCCATGGCCGCCCTTGCTAGTCGCCGGGCCAGCTACCGGTGAGCTTCTGGAACGTCCGCGCGCCGCCGCGGTCGATCGCCGCTTTCACGAGCCCGAAGATGGCCCCCTCCAACATGGCGGCGGGGAGAACCTCTTGCAGGCCGTACTCGCTCTCCCTGGCCTTGGGTGCTTCCTCCTCGTCGGAGACCATCTTCCACAACTGCTTGAACACCACCCCCGCGAGGATGCCGCCGAGCACACTGGCCATGAGGCCGAAGGGGCGATAAATGAGTTTGGCCATCGAATCTACCTCCTGGCGAGCATCCAGCCGAGTAGGGCGAGGGCGCCGAGGAGAGCTCCTACGGCGATTGCAGGAAGGGGGCGCTTGCGCACGCTCTCCGCGGCCTGACGGGCGGCCTCCGTCGCCTGCTCGGGGGTCGCCTCGCTCACCCTCTCCTGGACGTCGTCCACCTTCGCCTTCAGCGTTTCTTGCGTCTCGGCGGCCTTCTTCTTCGCCTGTCCCTTGACGTCAGCTTTTCGCGCGAGTGCCTCCACCGTCTCGCCCAGTTCCTCGCGCGTCTGCTCGATCTCCTGGCGGATCTCGTCCGGCTCCGGGGTCTTCTCTCCGCTGTCCATCGTCACGGCTGACTCCTCGCTGCTCTCGCTCGCTCCTTCGTCCGTTCAACGTCCTCTCTCACGCTCTCCTTCGTCTGCTCGGGAAGCGGCGGCGTTGCCTCGCCGACCTTCCTCTTGCCGAGAAGCGCAAGGATTCCCGCGACGGCGCCGTAGGCTGCGGTCACGATCAGGGCGGCGAGCCACGCGTCCATCGCCTGCGCGAGCGCCAGGATCAAGCAGGCGGTGAGCGCGCCGAGCGCGAGCACCCCAAGAAGGGCGGCGGCGCCGAACATGCCGGCGCCGAGCCCCGCCGCCCTGCCCTTCTGGGTCATCTCTGCGCGCGCCAGCTCCAGCTCCTTGCGCACGAGCGCGCTCGTTTGCTCCGAAAGTTCCTTGACCAGCTCGCTCAGCGGGCGATCGTCCTGCTCCGATCGCCTCGCGCTCTCGCTTGGAGTCGACTGCATTGAGTTCCTCTCAGGGTCGCGTTCAGCACGTTGCGATACCCAGAAGAACCGTCAGAAAACATTCGGGTCAACAGTCCTCTCTTTATCCGTCCAAGCCGTTCCCAGCGTTGAATCCGTCTGCGGCGGCGGCTCGTCAACGGGGCAGAGCAGCACGTGATCGACGCCGAGGCACGGGTCTCCGCCGCCGAGAACATCCGCGCGCGCTCAGGCCCGGGATAATTGGGCCGTGGAGCTCGTCCGCAGCAAGGTGCTCGCCCTGGTGCTCGCGGGCGGCGAGGGCGGCAGGCTCGGCGTCCTCACTGAGGATCGGGCGAAGCCAGCCATGCCCTACGCAGGTGTCTACCGGCTGATCGACTTCCCCCTCTCGAATTGCCATCACAGCGGGATCTCGGACGTCTGGATTCTGCAGCAATATGAGCCGCACTCGCTCAGCGAGCATCTCTCCAACGGCCGACCCTGGGACCTCGACCGCACACACGGCGGGCTGCGCGTCCTCCATCCCTACCAGGGAGACGAGCAGAGCGGCTGGTACAAGGGGAACGCCGACGCGATCCACCGCAACCGGGATCCGATCGAGGAGTTCGAGCCCGAGCTGATCCTCGTCCTGAGCGCCGACCACGTCTACAAGCTCGACTACCGCTCCGTGATCGCGCGTCACCGTGAGCATGGAGCCGAATTGACGATGGTGACGACACAGGTGCCGCGCGAACAGGCATGCCGCTTCGGCAACGTCCGGACGGATGACGACGAGCGGGTGGTCGATTTCGCCTACAAGCCGGAGGAGCCGACCTCGGACATCGTGACGACCGAGGTGTTCCTGTACGAGGCCTCCGTCCTCCTCGACGCCCTTGCGGAGCTCGCCGAGGAGGACAGGGAGAACGAGGGCCTTGAGGACTTCGGAGATGAGCTCGTCCCCCGACTTGTCGAACGGGGCGGCGTCTTCGCCCACCCACTCGAGGGCTACTGGAAGGATGTGGGGACGATCGAGAGCTACTGGCGAGCGCACATGGATCTGCTTCAGCCGAGACCCCCGATCGACCTCGACGATCCGAGCTGGCCCCTCCTGACCTTCGGCCCACAGCGCCCGCCGGCCGAAATCGCCGCCACGGCCCGCGTCGAAGGCGCTCTCGTCTCCTCGGCCTGCTCCGTGCGCGGCGAGGTCGTTCGCTCGGTGCTAGGGCCCGGCGTGGTCATCCAGGACGGAGCGGTTGTGCGCAACTCGGTCCTAATGCGAGACGCACTCGTCGAAGCCGGCGCGACCGTCGACTGTGCAATCCTCGACGCCGAGGTGACGGTCCGCAAGGGTGCTCGAGTGGGAGCCGAGCGCGCGACCGCCGAGAGCGCCTCGGAAGAAGAAATCGCTGTGGCCGCGAAGGGGGTCGAGGTTCCGGCCGGCGCCGACATACGGCCCGGCGCGAGGTTGGAGTCAAGGTGGAAGAAAGCGGCACGGTAGAGGTCTCACTCGTGTAAGGCGACAGCGGGCACCGGGAGGCGAATCCGAGAGTCCCTCCGCTCAAGTGCACTCCGCCGGCGGTATTTGACTATGACTGGTACCATGCAGTTATGAGCTCTAGCATTACTCATCAGCACGACCCCCAGCTCCTCAAGGGAGTCCTCGGGTTGATCGTGCTCCGGCTCCTTGCCGAGGGCGAGTCGTATGGATACGAGCTGGTGACGCGAGTTCACGAGTTCGGCCTCGTCGAGGTGGCGGACGGCTCGATCTATCCGGCTCTGACACGGCTCGAGCGCGAAGGTCATCTCGCCTCTCGCCTTGTTGCTTCGACCTCGGGGCCGGCGCGCAAGTACTACCGTCTCACCGAGAGTGGACGGGAGGCTCTCAGGTCCGGTACACGCGCTTGGCTTTCCTTGGCCGAGCTCGTGACACCTCTCTTGACGGGCCCCCAAGTCGTCCGGCGAAAGGGCATCGCATGAATCTCGCTATGGAATGGACCGTATGGCGGCTCGACCGTCGTCTGCGCAGAGATGTTCCTTTCTCGGCTCGCCGAGCGATCCGCCGGGATGTGCGCGCGAATCTTCGCGCCGCCGCACAAGAGGTGGGGGAGAAGGAGGCACTCCGCCGCTTCGGCGACCTGACGACGGTTGCCGAGGAGTACCGCGCCGCTGCAGCTCGGCCGGATGCAGTCCGGGTCGATCGGGGGCTCATCGCAGCTGCCTACACGCTCCTCTTGCTTCTGGTACTCGCCGTCGTCCGCGTCCCGACGTTCGGAATGGTCACAACATTCGACGCGTTCACGAACGAGCAGGAGTGGCATCTGCAGCTTTGGCGCCTGGGCGAGTTCTCGGGCGACATCGCCACGCGCACGCTGTTCGAGGCCACCATCTACAGCTACTCCCTCGTGCTGTTCCCGCTCCTCGCGTTTCTTGTCTGGTCGCGTGCGTGGCGTTATCCCGGGCGTACGCACAACCGCCAGAGCCCAGCTTCTTAGAAGGCCCGGCGGGCCGGGCTACTCGTACTGGAGCGCGCGGAGGACGTTCAGGCGCGCCGCCCGCCTGGCGGGCATGATCGCCGCGAGGATCCCGACGATCACGGCGATGATCGAGAAGATGATCAGCTGGCCCCAGGGGATGGAGAAGCGCACGTCGAACTCCTGCAGCGCCTGTGTCACGAGCGCGGCGAGGAGGACGCCGAGCGGGAGCCCGAGGGCGGCGCCGATGAGCGCGGTGATGACGCTCTCGTGCCGGATCATGCGGCGAGTCTGGCGGCGAGTCATGCCAACGGCGCGCAGCATCCCCAGCTCGCGCGTCCGTTCGAAGACGGAGAGGACGAGGGTGTTCACCATCCCGAAGATGCTGACGACGACGGAAAGCGCGAGCAGGACGTAGAGCAAGGTGAGGAACTCGTTGATGTCCTCGTCCTGCTGGTCGATCCACGCCTCCCGCGTCTGCACCTTCGCGTCGGGGAAGTCCGCAACGGCGGCCTCAAGCGACTGTGTCGTCGCGGAGGTCGGGTCGCCCGGGACGTTCACGAACGTGAACTGGTTCTGGGGACGCTCGTAGACGGAGTCGAAGGTGTCCGTGGGAATCGAGACGCCGCCCAGGAGCGGGTAGAAGGGCGGCGGCTCGTAGAGCGCCATCACCTCGACGTCGAGCGTCTGGTTGGAAGGCGTCAGGAGGGTGACCGTATCCCCGACGGCGATGTCGTGGTCCTCCGCGAAGTTCGCGTCGACGATGGCGCCTTTTTCGCCCAGCCGGCCGAGGACCGCGTTAGAGCCCTGCTTCCAGTCGAAACGGTAGCCCTCCGTGATCGTGTCGGGCTCGATGCCGGTGACGTAGGTCGAGGCATCGCCGACCTTCCCGAGCTCGGAGCGAACGTTCGTGACCTGCTCTGCGTCGTCGGACGAGGCAATTGCGTCGCCGGCGCCGGCGACGAAGGGGGAGAAGCCGTCCTGGGCTGTCACCACGTACTCGGCGACCACCTGATCCTCGATGGCCTCGCGGTTCGAGGCCCGGAAGCCGTTGGCCAGCACCGCGACGAAGGTCACGAGGGCGATGCCGATCATGAGCGCCGCCGCGGTCGCCGCAGTCCGTCCAGGGTTCCGCACGGAGTTCCCGCGCGCGAGCTTCCCGGCCACGCCGCCGATCCGCCGCGCCGGCCACCCGACGACGGCGGCGAGCGGGCGGACGAGCCGCGAGGAGATCATGGCGACCCCGACAAAGAGGAGCAACACGCCGAGCCCGATGGAGAGGAGCCGCGCCGCCGTGTCGAGGTTGTCCCTGAACATCGCATACCCGAGCAGCGCGAGCGAGAGCGCGATCACCGCCAGCGCGATGTAGGGGACGAAGGGCGCGAGGCGCGAGCGCGGGAGCGTAAACCCTTCCCGGACGGCCGCGATCGGCGGCACGCGCGTGGCCCGGATCGCGGGGAAGAGGCCGGCGAAGAGCGAGATGAGCGTCCCGACGAGGAGCGAGACGACGATCGTGCGCGTGGCGAAGACAGTGTCCGCAGCCGGGAGCTCGAGGTCGAGCGCCTTGAAGAGCTCGGTGAGCCCGATGGCCAGCCCGAGGCCGGCAAAGAGGCCGATCACCGAGGCGATGAAGCCGATGACGAGCGCTTCGACGATGACGGAGACGAGTACCTGGCGGCGTGAGGCGCCGACCGTACGCAGCGTGGCGAATTCGCGCGTCCGCTGCGCCACCGTGATCGAGAGCGTGTTGAAGATGACGAAGGCTCCGACGAAGAGGGCGATCCCGGCGAAGGCAAGCAGGAAGTAGCGGATGAAGCTCGTGAACTCGCTGACGTCGTCCTGGTCTTCCTGCGACTCGACCTCGGCCGAGCGCACCTGCGCGTCGTCCGGAAGGATCGGCCGAATGTCGCGCACGAGCTGGTCGTGCGTCGTGCCCTCCCGGCCGGCTACCGAAATGGCGTCGACCTGCCCTTCGCGGTCCAGAAGCTCCTGCGCCGTGGGGATGTCGAACACTGCGAACGTCGCCGAGCCGAGGGAGTCGACCTCGCCGAAGCGCGCGATGCCGACCAGCTCGAACTCCCGCTTGGGCTGGAGTGTCGAGATCTCGACCGTGTCGCCGACCACGTACCCCTCCCGGTCGGCCGTGCCCGCGTCGATGACGACCTCGTCCGCGGACTCGGCCCAGCGCCCTTCGACGAGGTTGAGCGGGTTGAAGCGCTCGGCCTCGGGGCTCGTGTCGAGGCCGAAGCCGAAGCTCGGCGCTCCCTGCGTGTTGATGGCCTTGCCGTCCTCGCCGATGATCTTCGTGTTCGTCTCGTCGGCGACCGACCCGGCCGCCGCCTCCACGCTCGGCACCTGCCGGACCTCGTCGACGAGCGACTCGTCGATCGGCGGGGCTGCCGCGTCCTCACCCTGAAAGCTGATGTCCGCGCCCTTGCCCGAGACGACAACGTCGGTGCCGGCGTAGGACTCGTCGAAGATCTCCGAGAACGCCTTGTCGATCGTGTCCGTGAGGACGTACGTCCCGCTCATCATGGCGACGCCGAGGATGATCGCGAGCGCGGTGAGAACGGCCCGCAGCTTGCGGCCCGCGAGGCCTCTGAGGGCGACCCGGATCACTCGTACTGGAGCGCTTGGAGCGGGTTGAGCCGGGCGGCGCGCCGCGCGGGGAAGATCGCCGCGATGATCCCGACGACGATGGCGGCGACCGCGAAGACGAGGATCTGTCCGGTCGGAAGCGTGAAGTCGATGAAGTCCACCCGCCAGACGAGGAGCCCGCCCAGCACGATCCCGAGCACGATCCCGAGCACGGCTCCGATCAGCGCGGTGATCACGCTCTCGTAGCGGATCATCCGCCGCACCTGCCGGCGGGTCATGCCGATCGCGCGCAGCATGCCGAGCTCGCGCGTTCGCTCGAACACGGTCAGGACGAGTGTGTTCACGATTCCGAAGAGGCTCACGACGACGGAGAGCGCGAGCAGGACGTAGAGGATGTTGAGGATGCTGGTAAGGAATCCGGCCTGGTTGTCCTTGAACTCCTCGCGCGTCTGCGCCTTCGCGTTAGGGAACTCGGCGAGTGAGTCGTCGAGCGCCTGGGTGTTGGCGTCCGTGATCCCGCCGCGCATGGTCGCGAACGAGTAGAGGTTCTGCGGCTGGTCGTAATTGGCATCGAAGGTCTGGCTCGAGAAGGTGACGTCGCCGAAGGGCGAGCCCCCGGCCGGCGGGTCGAAGATCCCCTTCACCGTCAGGTCGAGCTTCTTGCCGGTCGGAGTCGTGATGGAGATGGGCGAGCCGACGCGCAGGTTGTGGTCCCCGGCGAAGCTATCGTCCACGAAGGCGCCGTTCCCGCCGAGCTCGCCGAGCACGGCCTGCGAGCCCTCCTTCCAGTCCAGCGCGAGAGTGTCGCCCGCGTTCGGGGTCACGGCCGTCACGAACGAGGGGTCGCCGTAGACGAGTGCCTCTCCGGTACGGACACTCGCCACCTGCTCGACACCGGGCGCGTTTGCGGCCGCCTCGGCGGCGTCGAGCGGAATGGGGGAGAAGTTGTTCTGCGCCGTGATCGCATAGTCCGCGACGAAAATCCGGTCGACCGCGTCCGTGAAAGTCGAGCGGATGCCTTGGCCGAGCACGGCAACGAGGGTGACGAGGGCTAGCCCGATCATGAGCGCGGCCGCGGTCGAGGCGGTGCGCTGCGGATTCCGCTTCGCATTGCCGCGGGCGAGCTGCCCGGAGACTCCGCCGAGCCGTGCGGTCGGCCAGCCGAGCGCGGTCGCGAGGGCCGGAACGAGCTTCGACGCGAAGAGGGCCACGCCGATGAAGATGAGCAGGGCGCCCAGCCCCATGAAGAGGAGGATCGCGGTCGTGTCGAGCCCGCTTCCGAAGAGGCCGAAGATCAGCGAGGCGAACCCGGCGAGCGTGAGCAGGATCGCGCCGGGGGCCCGGAACCGCGCGAAGCGGGACTCCGGGAGGGTCGCTCCCTCACGAACCGCCGCGATGGGGGGAACGCGCGTCGCGCGGATGGCCGGACGGAGGCTCGCGAACAGGGTCACGAGCACGCCGACGAGCAAGGCGACCACGATCGTGCGGGTCTGGAAGATCAGGCCCGTGTTCGGGAGCGTGAAGCCGACCGCGTCGAAGAGCCAGAAGAGCAGCTTGGCCAGCGCAAGCCCCAGGAAGAGGCCGATCACCGAGGCCACGATGCCGACCGCGAGCGCTTCGACGATGATGGAGGCGAGCACCTGCCGGCGGGAGGCGCCGATCGTCCGCATCGTGGCGAACTCCCGCGTCCGCTGGGCGATCGTGATCGAGAGCGAGTTTGCGATCACGAACGCGCCGACGAAGAGCGCGATTCCGCCGAAGGCGAGCAGGAACGTCTGGAGAAAGGAGATGAACTCGTCCGTCTCCTCTGCATCGGAGCGTGCCTGCTCCTCGGCGGTTTGCACCTCGGTGTTCGGCGGAAGGACCTCGCGGACCTCGCGGACGAGCTGCTGGTCGGAGACGCCCGGCTTCGCGGCCACGGCGATCTCGTCGAGCTTGCCTTCCTTGTTGAAGATCTGCTGGGCGGTCGGCAGGTCGAAGCCGGCGAGGGTCGCGCCGCCGATGGTCGACACCGACCCGAACTTGACGATCCCGGAGACGCGAAGCTCCTGGACGGGGCCGCGGCCCTGGATGCCGACCGTGTCGCCGACCGCGAAGCCCTCCTTGTCGGCGGTCGACCCGTCGATGACGACCTCACCGTCGGCCGGCCAGGAGCCTTCGACCAGATCCAGCGGATTGAACCTGCTGTCCCCGTTCGCGATCGAGAAGCCCAGGTTCGGCGCGCCGCCGTAGACGATGGCCTTGCCGTCGTCGCCGATGAGCTGCGCCTCGCCGTCGACGCTTCCCTCCGCCTCCGCGACGTCGGGAACATCGCGCACCCTGTTGAGCAGCGACTCCCTGAAGGACGGTTCCGTCGCGCCGCTTCCCTCGCTGAGGTCGAAGGCGGACTTCCCGCTGATGACTGCGTTCGACCCCTGACGGCTGTCGGTGAAGATGTTGTCGAAGGCGCGGTCGATCGAGTCCGTGAGGACGTAGGTGCCGCTCACCATCGCGACGCCGAGGACGATCGCTATTGCGGTGAGCGTCGCCCGGAGCTTGCGGCCGAAGAGGCCCCTCAGCGCGACGCGGATCACTGCCGGCTGATTTCCTCCATCGCCTCGAGCACGTCGTGCTGGTCGCACTTCCCGAGCTCCTTGACGATGCAGCCGTCGGCCAGGAAGAGGATACGGTCGGCGATTGCGGCCGCCCGCGCCTCGTGCGTGACCATGACAGTCGTTTGCCCGTAAGCGTCGACCGATCCGCGCAGGAGCTCGAGGATCTCACCGCCGGTGCTCGAGTCGAGGTTCCCCGTCGGCTCGTCCGCGAACATGATCGTCGGCTTGGAGATGAGCGCGCGAGCGATCGCCACGCGCTGCTGCTGGCCGCCGGAGAGCTCAGAAGGGCGGTGCGTGCGGCGGTCCGCGAGGCCGACCTCGCCCACCACCTCGTTCACCCAGTCCTTGTCGATCTTCCCGCCGGCCAGCTCGAGCGGCAGGACGATGTTCTCCTCCGCGGTGAGCATGGGCAGGAGGTTGAAGAACTGGAAGATGAAGCCGATGTGCTTCCGGCGCAGCTTCGTCAGCTCGGTGTCCCCGAGATTCGTAATGTTCGTGCCGTCGATCGAGACCTCGCCCGAGGTGGGGCGGTCGAGGCCCGCGAGGATGTGCATGAGGGTTGACTTGCCGGAGCCGGACGGTCCCATGACCGCATTGAGCTCGCCGTGGGCGACGTTCATCGAGACGCCGCGGAGAGCGTCGACTGCAGTGTCGCCCTCGCCGTAGCGGCGGGTAATGTCGTGCGCCTCGACGACTCCGCCGTCCCGGCGCTCTGGCGTGGCCTGGGTTTCTTGTTCCATGGCTGTCACTCTATTGACCTCCGGGCAGGGACTTCCAATCCGCCCCATGGTTTCAGCCGCGAGCAGGGGCCGACAGGAGGCGAACGCCCCTCTCGAGGTGGGGTTAGCCCCACCCCTTCCGCTCGCGGCGGCCTCATCAGTAACGCGGGAGCGTCGGTCCCGAGTAGAAGTCGTAGGCCCCGTCGCGCGCGAAGCGCTCGACGCAGCGGGCGAGGGCGGCCTCGTCGAGCTCGACGCCGAGCCCGGCACCGCCGGGAACGCGAACGACGCCGTCCTTCGGCCTGAACGGGCCGCCCGTGATGACGTCGTCCACCGTCCAGCGGAGAAGCGACTGGCTCGGGTGGCTCAGGTACGGGGTCGCGGCGGCGACGTGCAGGTACGCCGCGGTGGCTATCCCGAGGTCGCCGCTGTAGAACCAGAAGCCGACGCCGGCCGAGGCGCAGTCGGCGACGAATCGCCGCGTCCCCTCGATTCCGCCGCAGTAGCTCAGGCCGATTACGATCGTGTCCGGTGCCCCGAGTCGCGCGGCGAGACCGATGTCGGGCGTGTGTGCGGAGAACGGAATCGCCGTCGAGTGCCGCAAGTCGGCCATCTCCTCGAAGGAGCCCACCGGCTCCTCGACGTTTGCGATGTCGTAGGACTCGAGGAGGGCAAGGGCCCGCCGGGCCGTGTCGAGGCGCCAGCCCATGTTTGCGTCGACCCGGAGCGTCCGTTCTGGCCCGACCGCGGCGCGCACCTCGCGGACGAGGCGCACGTCCTCCTCGACCGACCGCACGGCGACCTTGCCCTCGAAGGAGGACGAGCCGTGCTCCTCGACCATGCGCGCGCAGTACGCGGCAACCTCGGCCGGTGACTGCTCCAGCCCTTCGCGGTAGGCGAAGTACTCGGTGAAGGCGATGTCCGAGCGGCAGGCGCCGCCGAGCTGCTCGTACAGGGGAACGCCCGCCTCGCGGGCCGCCACGTCCCAGAGCGCGATCTCGACCGCAGCGAAGGGCCTTCGAATCAGGACCTGACCGTCGGAGCGGTGCTCCGGCGCCGGGCGCTCCGCGAGGCCGAGCTCCGCACGGACGTCCGCCGTGTCCCGGCTGACGAGCTCCTGTCCGAGCGGGCCGCGAAGAGTTTCCGCGTCCTCGGGCGCCGCCGATTCCCCCAGCCCGACTACACCGTCCTCCGTTGTCACGCGCGCGATCGTGCGGTGGATTCCAGCCACCCAGCCCGGCGCCATCTCGTACGGCGCCTCGAGCGGGACGTTGACGGGCCAGGCCTCGACACGCGCGATGCGGCTCACGGAGAGATCCTGCCGGATCGGCTTGCCTGGGTTACGGTAGGGCGTCCGCCGCACCAAACGTAAGGAGCGCCGTCGTGTATTTCGCGATCCGGAAGAACGAGTCAGGCCAATTCTCCTGGCGAGCAGTCGCAGACAACAACGAGATCCTTGCGGCCTCGGAGACCTTGGCGAGCAAGGAGGCCTGCTTGAACGCGATCGACGTCGTCAAGGGCGAAGCGGGAGCCGCCGAAATCAAGGACCAGACTGCCTAGGGGTCGGCGGCCCGAGGCCCCGGCGCTGTGATCGACCCCACCGAGCGCTGGGCGCGCGGACACGAGGAGAAGCCCGACTACGCCGGGCTCCTCACGTACGGCGGGGCGCGCTACACCCAGGATCCGGCGCAGCTTGAGGGCATCGACGTCGCGCTGGTCGGGGCACCGACCGACGATCTCGTCTCCGATCGCCCCGGCGCGCGTTTCGGCCCGAGGGCCATTCGCGGCGCGAGCTGCCCGCCCGGGCCGCACCTGGATGCGCAGCTCGACGCCTTCGCGGAGCTCTCGATCGTCGACTTCGGCGACGCACCGGTGATTCCGGCCGACGCGGCCAGGACGCACGCGGCGATCGAGGCCACCGTCGCTCAGGTCGTCGGCGCGGGAGCCATTCCAATCGTCCTCGGGGGAGACCACTCGATCTCGGAGCCGAACGTGCGCGCGTGCGCGCGGGCGCACGGTCCACTCGGCCTCGTCCATTTCGATACGCATACGGACACGGGCACCGAGGTCTACGGCGTCGAGGTCTCGCACGGCACGCCCTTCTACCGGCTCGTCGAGCAGGGGCACGTCGTCCCGCACCGGTACGTGCAAGTTGGCCTGCGAGGGTACTGGCCGGGCGAGAAGGAGTTCGCCTGGCAGGCCGTGCGCGGCGTCACGAGCTTCTTCATGCACGACGTCCGTCGCCTGGGGACCGAGGAGGTCGTCCGGCGGACCGCGGAGACAGTCGGCGGCGGCCCGGTCTTCCTCACGATCGACATCGACGTCCTCGACCCGGCGTTCGCCCCCGGCACGGGCACGCCCGAGCCCGGCGGGATGACGACGGCCGACCTCCTCTGGGCCGCCCGTGCCCTCGCCGCGGACCTCGACCTGGTTGGCGCAGACGTCGTGGAGGTCATCCCGACCGCAGTCGGCTCGGCGGACGTGACCGCACTGGCGGCGGATCGAATCGTCCGGGAGATCCTCACCGGGATCGCCCTGCGGCGTCGCGCTGGTTGACGCCCGCGGCGGGATGTCGTTGACTCGAGGGGCTGCTCAGCGACCTCTGCCGAAGGGAGGCGACGATGGCGCGACGACGTCGAGCGTGCGCGACCATGCAGGTACACGAGTACCTGTCGGAGACGAAGGCGACCTACCGGCGCAACCTGGTGCGGGTGGAGCGCCAGATCGAGCGGAGTATCCGCACCGGGGAGGCGCGGCGCCTGATGGGCCGCTTGATCACGATCCCCGTGGTCGCCCACGTCGTCTACCGGCGCGCCGCGGAGAACGTCTCCGCCGCCCGAATCCGGAGCCAGATCGCGCTGTTGAACCGAGACTTCCGGGCCAAGAACCCCGACCGCTCAAGGGTGCCGGGAGCGTGGAAGAGCCTCGTCGGGGACGCCGGTATCCGCTTCGCGCTTGGCGCAGAAGGATCCGGACCGAAAGGAGACGACCGGGATCACGCGGACGAAGACGGCGCGTCGGTCGTTTCCGGCGGACGACTCCGTGAAGACGGCGGCCGACGGCGGCCATCCGCCCTGGCCAGCGGACCGCTATCTGAACATCTGGATCTGCAACCTCGCCGACGGCCTCCTCGGCTACGCGCAGTTTCCGGGCGGCCCGGCGCACACGGACGGGGTGGTCATCCTCCACTCGGCGTTCGGCAAGGGCGAGGGAGCGCTCGCTCCCTTCGACCTGGGGAGGACCGCGACCCACGAGGTCGGGCACTGGCTCGACCTCCGCCACATCTGGGCGGACACGATGGGCTGCGGCGGCACGGACTTCGTCACGGACACGCCCAACCAGGCGGGCCCGAACATGGGCACGCCCATCTGGCCGTCGATCACGTGCGGAAACGGCCCCAACGGCGACATGTTCATGAACTACATGGATTACGTGGACGATTCCGCGATGTTCATGTTCACGGAGGGGCAGGTGGCCCGGATGAACGCATGCCTGGCCGGCCCGCGCCAGAGCTTCCTTTAGAAGCTGTAGACCAATGGCGCAGATCGATATCGAAGTGCTCGCGCGGCGCTGGGTGCACTCCTACGAGGAGGACACGGCCGAGGGCATGGTCTACAGGCCCTCCGGCTACGACTTCCCGCCCGCCCGGGGCCGCCGGTCGTTCGAGCTGAGGCCGGACGGGACGCTCGTCGAAGGCGGTCCGGGACCGGTGGATGCTCCTGTCGAGTCGGGAGGAACATGGGCGCTCGAGGGTGAGACCCTCGTCCTCCACGGCGAGGAGGGCGACCGCGCGCTCCCGATCGCCTCGGTCGACGACGAGCGCCTCGTCCTAGCGGTCGCCGGCGACGAAGAAGAGGGCGGCGACCCCGACGTAGGCCGCGATCAGAAGGACACCCCGGAATCGACTCGACTTTCCCTGCCAGAGGAGCAGGGTGACGAACACCACGGAACCCCCGACGGCGACTAGCTCGACCTCGCGGAAGGAGAGCGCGAGCGGCTCGATCGCCCACGAGAGGATCGCCACGGCCGGGATGAGGAAGACGGCGACCTGGGCGCTCGAGGCGAGCGCGATCTCGGCCGCCAGCTTGATGTTCCCGCCGTAGGCGACGACGACGGCGCCGCCGTGCTCGGCGGCGTTGCCTACGATGGCAACGATAACGGCTGCGACGAAGAACTCGGTGAGGCCGAGTTCCTCGGCGAAGGCCTCCAGCGTGTGCACGAGCGTCTCGGCGACGAACGCCGTGACGAGCGTGGCGAGGGCGAGGACGACCAGCGAGAAACGGAACGACCACGCAGACGCCGCCTCCGTCCGCGGCTCCTCGGAGACGTGCAGCTGGCGATGTCGCCTGAGCGAGTACCAGGTGACACCGACGTAGACGAGGAGGAGCACGATCGACACCCAAAGGGAGAGCTCGGCGAGCGAGCGGCGGTCGGGATCTCCTTCGAGGCCCGGAATCGCCGGGATGAGGAAGGCGAGGACCGCGAAGGCGACGAGCCCCAGGGACGTGAAGGTCGACTCGCGGTCGAGCCTGCCGCTCCCGCCGAACAGGAGCGAGAAGCCGAGCACGAGCAAGAGGTTTCCGACGACGGAGCCCGTCAGGGAGCCGCGCACAACCTCCTCCAACCCCTCGTTCACGGCGAGAAGGGCGATGATCGAGCTCGGGGGCATTCCCGAACGTGGCGTTGAGGAAGCCGCCGATCCCCGGGCCGGTGTGGTGCGCCGCATGCTCGGTCGCCTCGCCGATCAGCCAGGCGAGCGGGATGAGCGCCGCAGCAGCGAGGACGAACAGCGCGATGTCGCCGACCTCCGTGAAGCGGTCGAGGAGCACCACCCCCGGGCCCAGCGCGAGGAGCGCGTAGAGGATCCGCCTGATCAAGCCCGCGGCACACTAACTAACCTCTCTTCTGGTGCTGGACGCCGTTCTCTTCGACTGGGGGGACACGCTCTTCCACTTCGCCTACGACGAGGCCCTGCTCGAGGCAGGCTGGGAGGCGGGACTCGCGACGCTCGACCACGACGGCCTCCCGGGCCACGAGGAGACGGCCGCCCGCTTCCGCGAGCGGTACATGCCCCTGCTCTGGATACCGGGCTCCGTGGACGAGGTCGAGTATCCCGGCATGGTGCGCGAGCTCATCGGGAGCTTCGGAGTCGAGGTGACGGACGCGGAGCTCGACCGGTTCCTCGCCGCCGAGCACGCGGCCTGGGAGCCGGCCCGCCTCCTCGGCGACCAGACCCATGCGCTCCTCGACTCGCTCCGCGAGCGGGGTCTGAAGACCGGCCTGGTCTCGAACGCGTTCGACCCGGGCTGGCTCCTGCAGGAGGACCTCGCGCGCATGGGGCTCGCCGAGCGGCTCGACGCGGCCGTCTTCTCCTCGGAGATCGGCAAGCGGAAGCCGCACCCGGCCATCTTCGAGGCGGCGCTCGGCGAGCTCGGCGTCGAGCCGGAGAAGGCGCTCTTCGTAGGCGACCGCCGCTTCGAGGACGTGCGCGGGGCGAAGGAGCTCGGGATGACCACCGTACAAGCCCTCTGGTTCCGCGCCGACGACGACGAGCGCGGGCTCGAGCCCGACTACGAGGCGTTCACGCCCGCGGACGTCCTCAACGTCGTCCGCCGCCTCACCGGCGAGGCTGCCTAGGCAGCGCCCTACACCCGTCGAGGGGCGATGTCAAGTCTTGCGGGCGGCGGCGAGCGTGCCCAGAATCCAGAGGAGTGCAGCGTCCGGCATTCATCGGAACTCTGCCGCTGCGGCCCCAGGAGGAGACCGAGTGCCGCCGGTGCCGGGTGCACTGCGACAAGGTGGTCTACCCGGCGGCGTGCGTAGAGCGGGCGTGCCCGTTCCTGTACGCGTACGAGGAGTGGGGGCACACGTACGTCGGCTGCATGCAGAAGGTCTTCGACGTGGAGATCGACCTGGACGCGCTTGGCCGGGCGCAGGGCCGGAAGGACGGCTTCGGCGCCGTCCGCGCCGTGCGCCAGCCCCTGCCCATGTGCAAGGCCGAGGTGGCGAGCTGCTACGCCCACCGGCTCGACGAGCTCGGCTGCGTCAACCCCGAGTTCTACGAGCTCCCGCACGGCCGCCCGTCGTTCAGGGTCGTCGAGCAGAGCGACGTCGCCTGAACGTCGAGGCTTCGCCGCCAGCGCGCTTTAGCCGCATCTGATACAAGCAGGACACGATGTGGCTCGATGGCACTCGATCGGACCACGATTCTTCGATTGCCCTTGCCGCACTCGTAACCATGCTGCTCGCCGCCGCAGTAGCTGCACAGAGCGCGCCTGCGGCCGACTCCGTCGATGCGGCCACGGAGCTTGTGGCAGGGGAGACGGGGACGGTTGGCGATGATGACGATGATGACGGCACGACCTGGTGGCCGTGGCTGCTCCTGCTGCTCATCCCGCTTGCGGGCCTCCTCTGGTGGAGCCGTCGCAGGCGCACCCCCGAGACCACGGAAACCTATACAGAGCCCCGGCCCGTCGAGCGCGACACGACCGTCGAGCGCGACGCGGTTTCACCCGTCGACGAGGACGACTTGACCCAGGTTCCGGGCATCACCGGCGAACATCGCAAACGTCCTCAAAGGGGCGGGGATCACGAGCATCGCCGGGCTCGCCGCGGCGAACGTCGACAAGCTGCGGGAGCATCCTCTCCGCGGCCGGCCTCGACCTCGATCCAACGGAGCTGATCAACCAGGCGAAGAACCTACTGGGGCGCTAGCCGGGGCACCGTCCGTTTCTCCTCTGATACCGCGGCACCCGCGGGACCCTCGGCCTAGCCTCTGGAGGGCCGCCGGCCGCGGGCTTTCCGGCGCGCCCGCGGTCGAGCCGCCTTCCGCGTCCAGCGCGCGTGCAGCTCCCTGAGCTTGGCGATCTCGTTCGCGTCCGGCCCGTGTCCGTCGGGCCCGGGCACCTCGAGGATCATCGGCAGGCCCTGGAGCCGTGGGTGGGAGAGGAAGGCCCCGAGCCCCTCCCCGAGCTCCCCCTCGCCGACGTTCGCGTGGCGGTCGCGGTTCGAGCCGAGGCCGGCCTGGGCGTCGTTCACGTGCAGGCAGCGGAGCCGGTCGAGGCCGATGCGGCCGTCCACCTCGGCGACGAGCTGGTCGAGCGCTGCCGCGTCCGTCACGTCTACGCCGGAGACCCAGAGGTGGCACGAGTCGAGGCAGATCCCGAGGCGTGGATGCCGTTCCAGGCGCTCGACGAGGACGGCCAGCTCGTCGACGGAGCGTCCGATCGTCCCACCCGCGCCGGCGGAGTTCTCGAGCAGGATCCACGTCACCTCGGAGCAGCGGTCGAGCGCCTCTTCGAGCGCCGGCACTGCGCGTTCGAGCCCGGCCTGGAAGCCCGCGCCCAGGTGCGAGCCGACGTGGAGGACGACGCCGTCCGCCTCGATCGCGCACGCGACCTCCACGGTGTTGAGAAGCGTCGCGCGCGACTTCTCGTACATCGCATCGTCGGGCGTCGCTAGGTTGATCAGGTAGAGCGCGTGGCACACGGCGGCCGCGATCCCCGCTTCCGCCCGCCGCTCCTTGAAGCGCTCGAAGTTCGCCGGGTCGTGGTTCGTCAGCCGCCACGCTCGCGGGCTCTGCGTGAAGACCTGCACCGCGTCCCCGCCCATTGCCTCGATCCGGTCGATCGCGGTGTGGATGCCTCCAGCGGAGGACACATGGGCGCCGGCCAGCACCCGGCTATCGTAACCGCGTCCCAGGGTGCCGAAACCCTGGTGTTCAAGCGGAAAACAACGCTCCGTTCGCCAGGATGCGCAGTGGTTGCCCGTGGCGGTCTGCCGTGAGCGTCCACCGAGCCTCTACGGGTCTAGGGAAGGGGACGGGTCTGCCGACCGTCATGTAATCGTCGGCATCAGTTGACGCAAAGCAAGGAGAAAGAAATGCGGAACCGGACGAAGACTTGGTTCCTCGGGCTTGTTCTTGGACTCGTACTGGCGGCTTTCGCGGCTCCAACGGGGCAGGCGCGGGTTGTTGTGCATGCGGGCGGGCCCCCAGCCGGTGACGGCGAGGCGTTCCAGCAGGCGGGGAACCCGTCCAGCTTCGGCTGGAGCGATGCCGCCGTACTCGCCGGAGCCGGGCTAGTGCTCCTGGCATTCGGCGCAGTACAGGCCAGGCGACGCACCGGTCGGCCGGCAACGGCGTAGCAAGACGGACGCCGCACTCGCGGAGCTTGTCAGTCGGCGCGAGATGCTGCCCGGCGAGCGAGGCGCTGATCCGATGGGCGAGAGGCACCGAGGTAGCCTCGTAAGGCGTGCGCTCAGCTGGTTGAAGTTCGGGGTGGAGCGGAGTAGCTTCGGAGGGGGCGTCTAACCGAAGGAGCGTGAGCCGAGGCAGCTCGGGTCATGGCAGCGGCGTATCCGCGTATTCGCGACCCTCCGAGCTAGTTTCTTTCCAGTCCTGAGGGGTCTTGATAGGAGGAGTATGCGAAGGAAGCTTCCACTTGGGGTGCTTGTCATCCTCGTGCTCGCGGTCGTAGCCTGCCTGCGGCGTCAGCCTCGTCCTCGCAGGCCGGCTCGGCTGGGGATGGGAAGAAGGTTGAGGTGATCCGCGTCACCGAGGTCATCGTTCAGGATGCGTTTGTCGACGTTGGCGAGGAGGGAGACAGCTTGGGGGATTATTTTGTCTTCGGGAGCGACCTCTTCCGCAAGGGTGAGAAGGTCGGCAGCAACGGCGGGACCGGCACGATCGTGCGTCTGGAGCCGATGGTGTCGGCTACCTTCCAGATCGTCGCCACGGCGGAACTGCCAAAGGGGCAGATCACCGTTCAAGGGCTGGTGACGTTTACGAACGGCCCCTCGACCTTCCGGGTGGCGATCACCGGCGGGACGGGGAGATACCGCACCGCCCACGGCGTGCTGATCGTTGAAGAAATCAGCGAGACGGAAGACCACCTCACGTTCCGGGTCATCCGCTGATCCGAGACGCCAGGGGAGGAAGCCCCGGTAGGCCGCTGCCGGGGCTTCTGCTTATTTCGAGCCGAGTCGTTTCACTCTGAGCCGCTCGTACTCGGCAATCCACTGAGCCCTGCGGCCGGCCTGCTGCGGACTGAGGCCGCGTCGATGCGGAGTCGAGCGGTCTTGTGCGGAACATCCCTTCTCGCATCTTCCCTGCTCGTAGCAGCTTTTTGGCTTGAACGCTACGAACGCCCGTACCCACTGGCACGGCTATCGTAGTCGCGTGCCCGTTCGCGTCCGCTTCGCGCCGAGCCCGACCGGCTTCCTGCACATCGGCGGCGTTCACACGGCGCTCTTCAACTGGCTCTTCGCACGCCACGAGGGCGGGGAGTTCCTACTCCGTATCGAGAACACGGACACGAGCCGTGAGGTCGAGGAGGCGGCTGCGCAGATCGAGGAGTCGCTCCGTTGGCTGGGGCTCCATTGGGACGGGCCGGTCACCTTCCAGCTCGACCGGATGGAGCGCTGCCGCGAGGAGGCCAGGCGGCTGCTCGCCGAGGGCAAGGCCTACGAGGACGAGGGAGCGATCAGGATCCGCATGCCGGACGAGGGCATCACCGTGTGGGACGACCTCGTCCGCGGCCGGGTCGAGTACCCGAACGAGAAGCTCGAGGACCTCGTGGCCGTGCGCGGCGACGGGCGGCCCACGTACAACTTCGCGTCGCCGATCGAGGACTGGCTGGACGGGATCACCCACGTCATCCGTGGAGACGACCACATCTCGAACACGCCCAAGCAGATTCGCATCCTGGAGGCTCTCAACGCCCCGGTGCCCCTCTACGCGCACCTCGGGAACATCTACGGGCCGGACGGGCGCAAGCTGTCGAAACGCCACGGGGCCGTGTCGGTGGAGGAGTTCCGCAACCAGGGGTACCTGCCCGAGGCACTGGTGAACTATCTGGCGCTCCTCGGCTGGAGCTACGACGACCGCACGACGATCATGACCCGGGACGAGCTCGTGGAGCGCTTCACGCTCGACCGCGTCGGCGCGAGCCCGGCCACCTTCGACTACGACAAGCTCGAGTGGATGAACGGGGTCTACCTACGCGCGTCCTCCGAGGGGGAGTACGCCTCCGCGCTCGTCGAGTTCCTCCGCCGGCAGGGGTACGACTGGGACGAGGAGCTCGTACGGCAGACGGTGCCGCTCGTCCAGGAGAAGATCACGACGCTCGGTCAGTACCCGGACTTCGCCGGCTTCTTCTTCCAGCCGGTCGAGCCCGACCCGGCTCTCCTCGACGGTTCCGCGCCGGTGCTTCGGGAGGCGCGCGAGGCCCTCGCGCGCGCGGAGCCGTTTTCGCGGGAGCGCATCGAGGAGGAGCTTCGTGCGCTCAGCGAACGGCTCGACCTCAAGCCGCGGGCCGCCTTTCAGCCCATCCGCGTAGCGGTCACCGGGTCGAAGGTCTCGCCCGGGCTCTTCGAGAGCCTCGAGGTTCTGGGACGGGACGAGGCGCTCGCCCGGATCGACGCCGCGCTCGAAGCTCCGGCGGGCGTCAGGGGCGATAGAGGACGAAGCCGCCCGCAAAGAGGGCGAGTCCGGCGGCCCACACCGGCCAGGCGGCAAGAACCGCGCCCGCCGTGAAGAGGAAGGCGCCTCCGATCACGAGCACGGTCGCCACGATCGCCGACACCGCGGTGCGCTCGCGGGACGGCGTGGCCTTCGGCTCCATGGACCCGTCCGAGCCCGCGACTACGGCCGTCCGCTCGAGCGCCCGCAGGCGGGCGAGCCGGACGCGGAAGAGGATCCCCCGCCACTCGGGCAGCAGGGGCCCGACCAGCTCGGCGTCGCCGACCTCCACCGCGTGCGCGATCTCCGACGTCGCATCCCGCGCTTCCGCGAGCGAGGCGACCAGCTCCTCGTGGAGGTCCTGGGCGCCGGGAGGGGGCTCGATGCCCACTGCGAGCTCGGCGCTCGCGTGCAGGCTGTACTGGAGGCCCGGCAGCTCGTCGGCGAGCTCCTCGAACGATGCGGGCGGGGCCTCGGCGATCCGCTCCAGGCGGACGAGCGCCGAGCCCACCCTCTCCCAGAGCTCGGTGACCGCTTGGACGTAGGTCTGCGGCTCTCCCCTCCGGACCGTCCGCTCCATCTCTGCTCCCATCATACGCGGTTACACTCGTCGCCAGATGGGGGCTCAGCGCGATCGCCCCCTCGTCGTAGCGGACGACGACGGGGCCATTCGACTTCTCTGCCGGGTCAATCTCGAGCTCGAGGGTTACCGCGTGCTCGAGGCGGAGTCTGCGAGTGAGATCGAAGGGCTCATCGAGGCGGAGCCGGTGGCCCTCGTCCTCCTGGACATCCACCTCGGGCACGATGACGGGCTCACGGTGGCCCGCCGGCTGCGGAAGTCGCATCCCGAGATTCTGCTCGTCGCGCTCTCGGGGAGCGCTCGGCTCGAGGGCACCGGGGTCTTCGACGGGATCGTCCGGAAGCCGTTCACCCTCGAAGAGCTGATCGAGACGGTGCGCCGGCTCGCTCGTCACTAGCGCCTTCGGCCTCGGTACCCGCCTCCTCGGCCTGCATCGCCTCCTCGCCTCCGGTCACGTGCCGCGCCAGCGGAGGGTGCGCAGCATGAGCAGGATGGCGCCGAAGCCGAGCGCGACGTTCACGATCGTGATCACGAGCTGCTGGCCGAAGCCGAAGGCGAGGATCGTGCTGCGCGAGGCGGCGCCCCCGAGCGAGAAGACGAGCACCGCCTGCTGTGTGCCCGCGCCGCCGGGCGTGAAGGGGAGCACCGTCGAGAGGCCCTGGACGACGAGCGACCGCCATGCGTCGTCTCCACGGTCGCGTCGACGTGGAAGGCGCGCAGGAAGAAGAACGTCGACCCGATGCGGGCGACCCAGCTCGCCGCCTGCCAGGACACGACCTCCCTCACGTACGCGCGCCAGTCGCCGAGGATCGCGAACCCGGCGAGGCAGCTTCTCCTTGAACGCGGTCACGTGGCGGCTCGCCCAGGCCGCGAGGAGGATCGCTCCGCCGACGAGGAGGCTGCCGAAGAACGCGGCGATGCGCGGGTGCTCGACGACGAACGACCAGTCGAATGCGCGAGCGAGGGCAGGTCGGGCGTTCCCGGGAGGAGGCCAAGCCTGGAGCGCCCAGAGGAACAGCGCGGTCGCGAGGACGAAGTCGAAGAGGGTCTCCACGACGAGCGACGACGCCAGCGTCGGGTAGGAGGACTTGGGCACTGCCCTGTGCTTGACGAGGTAGAGCTTCACGACGTCGCCGCCGCGAGCCGGAACGATCGCGTTCACGCCGACACCCGCGACGTAGGCTCCGAACGTCCTCCAGTAGGGGATACGCTCGCCCGGGTAGGAGGCCCGGAGGATGTTCTGCCACCCGCGCACGCGGAAGGCCAGGCGGAGGAGATGGAGCCCGACGGCGAGGCCGAGCGCGCCCCACCCGACGGCTGCGAGTGCCCCGAAGAAGGCCTCCGACGCGTCGAGGAACGCCCTGACGTCGTCCACGCTCTGACGATAGCTCTACTGAGCGGGACGGGGACGGCCGCCTCGAGGCGGAGGCCGTCGCCGGTGTCGCGCACGAGGTACAGGCGCACCTGTTCGCGCCCGGCCGGAAGGCGCTCTCCGGCAGGAGGGCCGAGATGAGCGTGTCGCCCGCGAAGGAGAAGGTGCGCGTGACGGCGGCGATCCGCCCGTTGACGGCGATCGCGACGTCCTCGCCGCCCCGCTCGCCGTCGATCTCGCCCGCGATCCGCGTCGGGAGGACGGGCGCGTCCGGGTCGTACCAGGTGCCGCCGTAGAGTCAACGTATGTCGCGGGCGTCGGGCCTGGCGGCGAGACCGTCGACCTCGCGGCCGAGCGAGCTCCGGGTGCGGGCCGATCGCGAAGAGCCCGGGCGGCTCGTCGGCCGTCGCCGAACAGCTCGACCTGGCGTTCGAGGACGCGGCCCCGGCGCTCGACCAGCTCGTCGAAGTCCCCGACGGCACGCGCTCGCCGTTCGACTTGTGCACGACCACCTGCGGGTGGTCGCCCGGGTGCACGTCCGACCGCCGGCTCCCCGTCGGTCTCCCAGGGGACGCGCATCGCCGAGCAGCTCGGCGATCGTCGGCAGGACGTCGATCGTGCGCACGTGGGCGTCCTCGACGCCGCCTTGGCGCTGCCCGGGCGCCTTGACGAACAGCGGCACGAACGCGATCTCCTCCAGGTTCCCCTCGTGGACGCGGCGCCGCTCGCCGTTCGGGCGGAAGCTGACCCCGTGGTCTGCGACGAAGACGACGAGCGCGTCGTCGTAGACTGCCGGTCTCCTCGAGCCGGTCGAGGATGCGGCCCACGACCGTGTCGACGTAGCCGACCTGGAGCAGGTGGCGCTGGTGCGCCTGGAGCGCGAAGTACGAGTCGCCCGACCCAGCGCTCGTCCACCATGCCCGGCTGAGTGGACAGGTTCACGGCGTAGCGCCTGCCGTCCGGCAGGTACTCCCAGGGATGGTGGGGAAGGAGGACGTGCAGGAAGGACAGCGTCGGCTGCTGCGAGGGCCGAGCGCGCGGACGAACGTCGGCCACCTCGAGGTCGCGCTCGTCGTAGGCCGCGAGGCGCCCGCCCGGTGACGACGGGCCCGCCTGCAGGCGGACGCTGGGCTCGTCGGCCCCCCCGAAGTTCCGCCAGGCACCCGAGATGCTCGGCAGCCGGGCGGCGAGGTCCTCGGGGAGGACGAGGTGGCCCGTAGACGACCGACAGGTCAGAGAGCAGCGAGCCGACCCGCTCGGCGAAAGGCTCCCGGCGCTCCGCACAGAGCTCCTGCGGGCAGAGGTGCGTCTGCGATTCGAAGACGCGGAGCCGGTAGCTCCCGCCCAGGAGGGTGAAGAGGTTGTCGGGGTGGTCGAGGTAGAGCGGAAGCTCGTCGTCCCTCGGGAAAGCGGCCGGTGAGGATCGCGGGCACGGCCGCCGACGTCCACTCGTGCACGGTCGTGGCGTTGCGGTACCAGGTGGCCTCCTCGCGCGAGCCGCGCGAAGTTCGGGTAGCGGACCGCATCGATCTCGCCGTTCCGGTCGAGGAGCGAGACCGTCGGGAACTCGTCGAAGACGACCATGACGACCGGCGCCCTGCGCGGCGACGGCGCCAGCCGCGGCTCGGGCGTCGGCTGCGAAGACGAGCCGCTCGACGGGCGAGGCGAGGAGGAAGAGCGCGAGGAAGACCGCCGGCGCCGCGCCGAGCACGCTGAGGAGCATGCGCGCGGGTCGCGCGAGCGCGTAGAGGAGGGCGAGCACGGCGCCGGCAGCCGCCGCGGCGGCGAGGAGGGCGTGTCGTGGACGCAGTCCGCCGTGTGGAGCGCCTGGAGGACGAGCAGCCCGCCCAGGGCCGGCGACGAAGACGAGGTGGAGCGCGGTTGCTGCGCGCCGGTCGACCAGCCCGGCGAGCGCCTCGAGCGCCAGCAAGGACGAGCGGAGGCACGAGCGTGACGCCGAGCGCGAACGACGACGATCTCCCACCGCGTCGAACCGCGCACGGCGAAGAACTCGACGTTGCGCGAGAGAAGATCGAAGAGCGGCTGGGCGAGGGCGAACGCCGAGAGCCCGGCGAGGTGGAGCCCGGCCCGAAGGAAGGAGCCGGGTGGGTCAGGCGCCCGGAACGGCACGGTAGAGAATCCTCGTGCCCGAGGGCAGCGCCTCGCGGCGCTCGATCCGCCAGTGCCGCGCGAGCGCGCGCTCGAACGCGTCCTCTCGTAGTCGGGGTTGGCCCCCGGGCCCTTGGCGGCGAGCAGCCGCTGCACCATCGGGTCGTCGCGCGTCGGGAACTCGATCACGAGCACCGGCTCCAGGCCGGCCAGCCACTCGAGGAAGCTCTCGAGCGGGCACGTTGCCCGTGATGGCGACGTGATGGACGAGCGCGAGGCACGAGCACGAGGTCGGGGCGGCCGCGGCCCTCGAGGGCGAGTCGCTCGAGGCCCCGCCAGCCCAGGTTGGGGGAGGGGTCCGCCACGTCCATCGCGAGGGGAAGGATCGTGCGCGAGCCCTCCTCCGCGCAGCGCCCGGTAGAGCAGCTCGACGACGGCCGGCGTCCGCGTCGACGGCGACGACGTAGTCGCACGCCTCGGCCGCAACGCGCGTGTAGCGGCCGTCGTTGCAGCCGAGGTCCCAGGCGAGGCGGCCACCGGCGACCGCCGCGTCGCCGCGCGGACGAATGCCTCCTTGGCGCCGCGCGTCCGCCTCCGAGTACGGGTTGTCCTCGCCGTACCCGGACCACTCGGTTCGGCCCGGGCTCCCATCGAGAGCCGGCGGACGAGCCGGCGCAGGCCTTCGACGTTCGCCCGGATGAGGCCCCTCGTGGAAGCCGGCCGGACTCGAGCTCCCGCTTGACGTCGCGGCGGCGGTCGCCGTAGCGCCTTCTCCAGGCGGCTGTGCAGGACGACGTGGCCGAGCACGCCCGCGCCGGAAGCGATCGCGGGCCGAGAGGAGGCTCCGCGCGGCTCGCCCGGCTCGATGCCCGTCGAGGGACCCGCGGAGCCAGGGCTGGAAGGGGGCGCCCTTCCACGCCTGCAGCATGAGCGGGATAGAGGTAGAGCATGCAGAACTGGCGGTAGCCGGCCCACGGCTCACCCGGCGCAGGCGCTCGAACGAGCCGATGTCCACGAAGACGGGGCTGCGCGCCGCGCCACTGGACGTTGTACGGCGTCGCGTCCTTGAGGGTCAGGCCCTCGTCGAGCGCCTCGAGCAGGAGCTCGAGCTGGAGGAGGGCCGCGTCGCGGAGCATCCCGAACGTCCACTCGTAGGGGTAGGAGACGACCGGGATGCGCTCGTGGCGGAGGACGGCGGCGTAGCGGCCTTCGAGCTCCTCCGGAAGCCCGTCGGCAGCCTCGACGAGCCTCGGTCGAGATCAGCTAGCCGTCCGCGACGGCGCGCTCGAAGAGGTCGCTCGCCGCCAGGGCCTCCCAGTCGGCGACGGCCGCGCTCGGAGAGCCCGCGGAGGACGGCGTCGCCCGCGTAGAACACGCGGCTGTCCGGGTCCCGAAACGAGCCTGGCTCGAGTCGGAGGCCGGACGCGGCCGCTACCGCGGCTCGTCCTTCTTCCGGACGCCGATCAGCTCGAGGAAGCGGCGCCAGTAGAGCTTGCCGACGACGGCCGCGGCGGCGACGCCGCCGACGACGGCCTGCACGATCATGCTCCCGGATCCGGGATCCAGGTACCCGAAGGGCGCGCCGTCCATCTGTTCGAGGAGGATACACAGGCCGCCGGAGCCCGGCGGCACACGTCTAGTTGCTTGATCGGAAATTGACCGGAAACCGTGGCACCGCCGGATGACGCCCGTGACGCGTCGCCCGGCACCACACCTCGTTCGGCCGACTGATCAACCTAAGACCGACGTTGAACCCGCGTGGCTATGCGGGTTTACGACGGCCCGTGGAGCGGCGCACCGCGCCCTCTCCGCCGAGGCGGGAAGACGCTCCCGTCCTGAGGCGTCAAGAAGGCATGGAGACTGTCATAGCGATCCTCACACTCGCGCTCGCGCTCGCAGTCTTCGGCGCGGCGGCGGCGTTCCTCGACGATCGGGGGCCTTACGCCGACGCCGATCTGACGGGGTCAATCCGCATTTAGGCGTCGGAAGCCACCGCGCGCCCGGCTACGGGCGCAGATCACTTCCCGATCAACCATCTAGGCGATGTAGAGAGGGGTATCGAGCGGTACCCGCTCGTAGAGCTCGATGACTTCGCGCGGGATCATGCGGATGCAGCCGTGCGAGGCGGCGGTGCCGATGGAGCCGATGTCCGACGTCCCGTGGATTCCGGCGCCGTCGTAGAACCCCATCCAGCGCGCCTCGATCGGGTTGCGCGGGTCGCCGGCCGGGATCACCTGGCCGGCGAGATCCCCAGCCCAGGGCTTGTTGGGGACGTACCAGGCGGGGTCAGCCGCCTTCGTCATGATCCGGTGCAAGCCCGTCGGCGTCTCGAACCCGGCCGTCCCGATGCCGACCTGGTAGGTCTTGGCGAGTCGCAGGTCGACGTAGAGGCGAAGCTGCCGCGTCGAGCGGCTGATCGCGATGAACGTGTGGAACCGCTGCCTGAGCTCCTCGGTGGTGACCTTCGGCTTGAGGCGCTTCGACGGCACGGCGAAGCGGCGGTCGGCGTCCAGCCGGACGAGGTTGTTGACGATCGCGCGTCTCAGCAGTCGAGGGCGCACGGCGACGCCCACCTGTGAGGCCGTGATCTGCACGCCGTCCAGGGAAACGCTGCTCGTGGCCTCACGGGCGGGGCGGTCGATCGCTCGCCGTAGGCCGGCGACGACTCTGCCGACCGCTTCCTTCGAGTACTCGACCGGCACGGGCAGATCGGTCTCCAGTCGCTCACCCCGGAGGTCGCGCATCGCGCGCGTGAAGAAGTTCCCCTCCCGGCTCTCGGCCAGCGCGGCCCGCGCGAGCGCGGCGGCATCCGCGTGCACGTCCACGAGCCCCGCCTCGACAACGAATCGCCGCTTCGCGTGGGTCAGGGTGAGCGGGCGGTCGAGACGGCGGGCGATGACCCGCTGAAGCCTGGCCTGTGCGGCCTCGACGCGCAGGCCCCCGACGTCGATGCCGCCGACGCTGACTCCCTCGGCGATCATGTCGGAGCGCGATGCGTCGTACCGGTGCAGCGCAAACGTCGCCGACCCCGCTAGGACGGCGATCCCGATGACGGCGATCGCGGGCGCCTTCCACATGCAGAAGGCGCGAGCCTAGCAATACGTGCGGCCGCCCCCGAACGGCTCGGGGCGGCCTCCAGCGCGACTAGAACCTCCTAGTGGCTCGCGCCGCCCTTCGGGTTGCCGACCTGGAGCAGCCCCACCTGGCCGAGATCGACGTCCGCGAACGCGTGGCTTACGAACGGGTAAAGGCCCACGTCGTCGATCTTGACGTCGAAGACGGCGCCGCCCCCGGCCGGCACGACAACGGTCTGGACGCCCTGCTGCGGTGGGCTCGTCAGGTCGGAGTTGACCCACGCGCGGTCGAAGATCGTGCCCACGACGTGGAAGTTCACGTTGTTCGTCGGCCCGGCGGCCACTACCCAGAAGCGCGTTGTCTCGCCCGGGTCCGCGGTGAGCGGATGGGTGACGTACTGGTTCGCGTAGCCGTTGAACGTCACCCAGTCGGCCATCCTGGCACGCGCCTTCGACATGTCGAGCGAGGCGGCCTCTTTGATGCCGTCCCCGTTCAGGTACCACTCGCTGCCGACGAGGACGTACTCGTTTTCGACCGGTGGGAGCCCTTCCTTGGGCTGAACGATGATCGCGCCGTACATGCCGTTCGCGATATGAGCGAGTACCGGCTTCGTGCCGCAGTGGTACATGAAGACGCCGGGATCGTTCGCCTTGGAAGCGGAACGTGAAGGACTCGCCAGGCTGGGCGTCGCGGAAGGCGACGTCGGGAGCGATCCGGGCGGCATGGAAGTCGATCGAGTGCGGGATCGAGCCGCCGTTCGTGAGTGTCATCTCGACCGTCTGGCCCTCGCGGACGTGGACGATCGGGCCGGGCGCGCCGTGGCCGTCGAAGGCCCACGTGTTGTACTTCACGCCGGGCGCGATCTCGACCGCCATGTCCTTCAGGGTCATCTCCACCTTGACGAGGTTGCCCGGCTGAAGCGCGGGGAGCGTCGCGTCCGTCGCCTTGTGCGCCTCGGCCAGGGCCTGCGCGTTCTCGGGGACGACGCCGGCGAAGCTGTTCAGCGGCAGAGCCGTGTTGTGGTCCTCGTGAACGCTCGCGCCGGCGTCGGCCTCTGCCGCTGCCACGTTCGCGTCGTCGCGTGCCTCGCGCGCATCGGCCCACAGCAGCAGGGCGAAGAAGCCGAGTACGGCGACCAGAATGCCCAGAAGCACGGCGGCTACCTTGGCGAAGGCGCCCGAGTCGCTCTCGGCCGTGCGGTGGTAGGTGGTTGCGTGGTGGCCGGCCATCGGTCTCGTTCCTCCTCGTTGTCTTCGAGTCAACGTAGGAAAAAGAGGCGGTCGTCGCCTCCGCGGCAGCCCGGATCACCTTGCGGCAAACCCGCAGGCCCGATTCAGGGTTCGTCCCCAGAGGTTTCGGCGTGCGCCCCGATTGGCGGCCAATCCTGCAGCCCTACGCTTGCGGCAATCCAGCGAACGGAAGGAGTGGGAGATGAGCATGCGCAGGCTCCTCGAGTACGGCGGCGTTGTTGCGGGCATCGTCCTGATCGGGTTTGGGATCGGAGCGCTCGTGATGAGCTTCGACGCACGCTCCACCACTCGGGACGAGCTGCAGCGGGAGAACATCGTGGGCTCGCCGGACATGAGCCCGGAAGAGATCCAGGCCGGAATCGAAGAGGCAGGGCTCACGGACGTCGACATCCCGGACTGCGACGTGGCCGAGCAGCCGATCGAGAGCGGTGGGGACGCGCGCTGCTTCTCGCAGTACCTGCGCATTCACGCGCTCGAGTCCTCGGGCGGTTTGACGTACGCGGAGATGGGCCGCTTCGTGGCCGAGGACGACCCGGAGAACCCGGCGGGCACGAACGACGAGGAGGCGGCTCTCGTGGACGAGGAGGGTAACCCGGTTACCAACGCCCGCCGCAACACGTGGGTGACGGCGACCGCCCTCTCGACCGCGCTCAACGTCTCCTACATGGCCGAGCAGCTCGCGCTCTTCGGAATCGTCGTCGGGATCGCCCTGATCCTCGCCGGCATCGGCTTCATCATCCTCGCGCTCGGCGGCGCGCTCCGCCGAAACACGGCGACCGCCGCGTAGATCACGCCCCGAGGCCCGGCCCGTTTCACGACGGGCCGGGCCGTTTGCCCCTCGCACGAGCGGGAACGGGTCCAGTCGTGCCGCTCTGGTACCGCGTCAGGGCCCGTGTCGGGGGCGTGGCGATGCCCGTCGGCTTCGTCCTGCTCGTCGTGGGCCTCGTGGGCAGACTCACGCTTCCGGAGAGCCTCCTGCCGGGCGGGATTGCCTCCGCCTTCGAGCTCGCCGGCTTCCTCCTGCTCCTCCTGGCGGTCGTGTTGGCCTTCCTTCCCGTGCGGCCTCGCTTGCGTGCGCGGCCGGTCGGGCCGCCCGTGGCCGGGCGGTGGACCGCGCTCAACAGCCCGGCCAGCAAGGTTCCGAGCCACGGCGTGCAGTCTCACGGCCAGACGTTTGCGATCGATCTGGTCTTCGAGCCCGAGCCGGGTGCCCGGCCCGCATTCGGCGAGGGCCCGGCCTTCCGGCCGCCGGAGGACTTCCCAGCCTTCGGCCGAGAGGTCTTCAGTCCCGCCGACGGCCGCGTGGTCGCAGTATGGAACAGCGCCCGGGACCACCGGAGCCGTTCCACCTGGGCCGCCTACGCGTACATGTTCCTCGAGGGCTTCGTCCGGGAGCTCGCCGGCGCCCGGCACATCCTCGGCAACCACGTCGTCCTCGACCTCGGCGGAGGGGCCTACGCGACGCTCGCGCACCTGCAACGAGGCTCGGCGATGGTCCGCATCGGCCAGGCGGTCCGACGAGGGGAGCCGATCGGGCGCTGCGGGAACTCGGGGAACTCCAGCGAGCCGCACGTGCACTTCCAGCTGATGGACCGCGCGAGGCCTCTCGTCGCCGCGGGACTTCCTTTCGTCTTCGACCGCGTCCGCATCGAGGGCCAGAAGTCAGCGGGAGGGCGTGCCCGCCAACGAGGAGGCCATGGTGGCCGAGCCTTCGCCGCGGCTTGCCGCGTAGTCGGCCGCGAGACCTGCGGCTTCTAGACCCCGAGGCGGTCGTCCAGATACCGCGTGAGCGGCCAGGCGCCGTCGGATGTGTTCGAGATCACGGTGTGGGTGACCTGGGAGCTCGGATCGTGCACGGTGCGGAAGGAGACTCCGGTGTCGGCGCCTTCCAACATCACGGCGTCGGTCGACTCGTGCAGCCAGAAACCGAGGCCGTAGCGCTCCGAGCCCGACGGTGCATCGCTGCGAGGGCGCGCCATCTCCGCGACCCAGCTCGGGGACACGATCTCACCGGCGAAGAACGCCCTCCAGAGCGAGCTGACGTCGGCCACGGTCGTGTAGATCCCGCCGTCGCCGGTGCCTCGCACGGGTAGGTGGAATACGTTGGTCCGCCACACGCCGTCGATCTCGATATAGCCGAGGGCGGTACGGCCTGGAAGCTCGTCGGAGCGCAGGAACGCCGTATCGACCATTCCCGCCGGCTCGCAGACCCGCTGACGAACCACGTCGTGGAACGGCGTCCCGCTCGCCCGTTCGGCGATCAGCGCCAACACGACGAAGCCGCCGTTGCAATACGAGAAGCGCTCTCCGGGGGCGAATTTCCTCGGGTAGCCGTCGAGCACCGCGACGTAGTCCTCGGTCGTCGCCAGCTGGTGCACGGAGACCGGCATGAGGTACTCGCCGAGCTCGAGGCCGGCTTCCTCGTCGAGGTAGTCGCCGATGCCAGAGCGATGTGAGAGGAGGTGCTCGAGCGTCACGCCGTCGTCGATCAGCGGGAGATCTCGGCCGAGGACGGAACGAGCGGTCGTCGAGAGCTCGAGCAGACCGTCCTCGATCAAGCTGACGACCGCGAGGGCCGTCAGGCCCTTCGCCCCGCTCGCGATCGCGAACCGAGTGTCGACGTCGTTGGGGATCTCGAAGCCACGGTGCGCAAGGCCGTAGGGCTTCGCCACCTCGACCCGGTCGCCCCGGTCGACACGTACGACGCCGGAGAACCCAGTCTCGGACGGCGACGCGAGTCGAGCTCGCTCTCCAGCCCGGACATCCGACGGACGCTACCTGCTGCGGCTCGTCACCTCCCGGCCGCTGAACAGGTCGAAGATGACGCAACCGAGGAGCGCCACGGACCAGTCGTTCCAGGTGCCGAACCACTCCAGGTTCGGCGTGCCCTGCACGAGCCAGATGATGAGCCAGATCAGGGTTGCCACGGACTAAATGGTTGACCGGAAAGTGTGGTGCCACGGTTCCGGTCAGTTTCCGGTCAAACATTCTTTAGGGCGTTCCGCTCCCCTCGAGGCGCTCGGTCATATCCTCTGCTGCGACGAGAACGGGGCACGGCGCGTTTTCGACGACGGCCGTGCTGACGCTGCCGAGTACGAGCCGCCCCACGGGCCCGAGACCGCGTGAGCCCACGACCACGAGGTCGTATTCGCCCGCCTTCGCCTCGGCCAGGATCTGCTCGGCAGGGTCGCCGTGATCCATCTTCATCTCGGACTCGATGCCGCGGTCACGGAGATACTCATGCGCGCGCGCGACGTCCTCGTGGGCATGGGGCCTCAACCCGACGTGGCCCCCGGCCTTGGAGCCGCGCGCGTCGAGTGGAACGACACTCAGGATCGCGACTTGCCCGTGCCCGTCGGCCGCGAGCTTCGCCGTCTCTTCGAGCGCGTGCCGGCTGTGCTCGAACCCGTCATATGCGAGCAGGATCTTCGTCATGCTCACCTCCTTGCCCGGATTCTCCTCCGAAATCACGCTGCGGGCATCGGCGAAGGCGCGGACACGCAGTACGGGAAACCCGCAGCAGGGGCGTCTCAGCGGCGCCAGGCGAGCGGACGCTCGACGACCGCGCCTCGTCTTCGACTACCCGCAACTGGGCGCGCAGCACCACGCCGATGAACGGGGACAGGGGGCGCCAGTAACGCAGGAAGCGCTTGCGTGAGCGGGCATCAGTTGTCTTCGTCCTGCACTCGTACGCTACGAGTGTCCTGCCCTCGCCGTACCGCTGGAGGTGGAAGTTGGCCGCGATCTTCCCGAAGCCCGGTTGTTCAAACGCCGCGAAGTCGCTCGCGTCGATCTCCTCCCACACGGTTTCGCCGCCCCAGAAGCGGCCGATCGTGCCGAAGGCGATCTCGAGGGGCGGGGTCTCTCCAAGTCGGACCCACTCGCCGTAGGATCCCATGTCGGCCAGGCGCAGGCTATCCGGAGGCGGCGGTGGCTCGAACGGCCGGCGCCGCACCGCGGAGACGACGCGCTCCCCCAGCTCGCGCGTCCCGAAGATCAAGCGCACGGCCAGATTCCCACGCCAGGCGCGCAGGAAGTCTGCCCGGAGGGTTGCCGCGTAGACGGCCTCGAGGTCACCGGGCACGACCCTGTGCTCGACGCGGTGGGCGTCGAACTCGGGTAGGAGCTTCTCGATCAGCAGCGACTCGCCCGCCGTCCTCGTGCTCTCCGTCATCTTCACCGGCCCCAGCTCGGTCTCGCGTTTCTCCGGTCGGGGAATGGTCCGCTTGGAGCGGCGAGGGGACATCGGCGAAGTCGCCGATCGTTCCTACGGGCAACTACGCACGCTGGACGGCTCCGTAGTTCCCCGAATCCCGGATCCGCCCCGTTCCCGATGACCGGTCGTCGTCACGGAGCGATCCTGGGGATGGTACGACCACGCAGAATGAGGTCGCCGGCGATTCGAGAGGAGACTCACACATGCGCAACATCGTGGTTGGTTACGACGGCTCGGACGCGGCGCGCCGGGCGCTCGAGCGGGCGGCGGAGCTCGCCGACGAGGGCGCCAATGTCACGGTCGTCAGCGCGGTTCACCTGCTCGCCGGCAAGGGCGGCGTGCCGTTCGACCCGGTGGAAAAGGAGAACCACGAGCAAGATCTCCAGCAAGCTGCCGCCCGCCTCGCCGAGCGCGGGATGACGGCCCGCACGGTCGAGGGGTTCGGCGACCCGGCTGGGGTGATCGCCACGCAGGCGAAGGAGATGGGCGCCGATCTGATCGTCGTCGGGACGGAGCACAAGAATCTGCTTCAGCGCCTGCTCCTGGGCTCGGTGAGCACCGGAGTGGCGCACCGCGCCCCGTGTGACGTCCTCGTCGTGGCCTGAGGTCATGCAGGCGATCATGGTCATGTACGACAGCTCGGACGCAGCCAGGCGCGTCCTCGAGCGGGTCGCCGCTCTCGCGCGAAACGGGCCTCGGGACACTCAGTCCGTCCAGTGTCATTGCCCCCGTGATGGCCGCTCTCCTGCAGGAGGCCATCGACGTGGCGGTGATCCTGAACGCGCTGCGGGGATGATGCTTCGAGCCTCGGAATCGAGGAAGGGAGACGGAGGATGCAACGTCTTGCGATCATCGCAAAGCTGAAACCGAAGGCGGAGTCGCGCGCCAGGGAACTGATCGAGATAGGGCCGCCGGTCCACCCGCAGGACCTGGGCGTCGAAAGCCATTCGGTCTTCCTCGCGGGCGATCACGTCGTGTTCGTCTTCGAGGGAGAGAGGCTCGACCACATGCTTCACGGCGTGGTCAGGGATCCGTTGAGCGCAGGCGCGCTTCGGGCCTGGGATCCGATCATCGAGGGGATGCCGAAGATCGCGCGCGAGGCCTACCACTGGCAGGGCGGCGAGGAGCGCTCGACGGCGTAGTCCGCGCCGGTTAGGTCGCTCGCTCCCAGGAGTAGGCGACCTCTGCCTTTCGCGGCCGGGCCGCGATGCACTCCCGCCAGGCTGCGGCCGCCTTCCACACCTTGGGGTCCTCAGCGGAGAGCTCGAGCGTTGCCGACGGTCCGGCCGAGGCGAAGACGAAGACGGCCTCGCGCTCCGTCAGGTAGACCTCGTGCCGCTCGAAGCCGGTCTCCTCGAGAGCGAACGGAGGTCCCTTCTCCAGGATCTGACGCACCCTCGGGTGCGCCCCCGGCTTGAGCGGGACGACGAGAACGAGACGGCTCACGTCGGAGCAGCTCCTGCGACGGAGTCCGCCAGGCGTTCGACGACCTCGGTAACGAGCCCGGGCTTTCGACCGTCGCGATCGCGAGCGGCGCTCTCCCCGTCCGCTTGACGACAACGGTTGGCCTTCCGTGGATCCGCTCCTCGGGCAGGCGTGTCATCTCCACCGCGGAGAGGCCGGCGTAGCGAAGGGTCCGTGTAGAAAGCCGGCCCCGCGGAGCGCCGCTCTCGAGTCGCAGCTCCGTTGGTCCGAGGATGAGCTTTCCGGCTCTCAGTGGGGCCGGCCGCCTCGCGCCAGGTGACCGCGTAGCTCTGCACCGAGAAGAGTCTCGCGGCCGCGCGCTTTCAGGGCATCGGTGCCTCTCCCGATTCACGGCTGCGGCTTTTCCGAACTCGCGATCAGCGTGCGCCCCGACGTACCTCGAGCCGGCAGGATTCACGATCGCGTCATGGCTGACAGGAACGGGCAGCTTCGGGTCGTCATCGCCGGGGGCGGGGTTGCGGCGCTCGAAGCGATGGTCGCGGTACGGGCTCTGGCGGAGGAACGCGTCGAGATCGCCCTCCTCGCGCCCGATCGCGACTTCTTCTACCGGCCGCTCGCGGTTGCGGAGCCCTTTGGGGCGGGAGACGTGCTGCGCTTCGACCTCGCAGGCCTTGCCTCCGGCTGCGATGCGCACCACTACTTTGGGTCGCTCGTGGCCGTCCGCGCGGAGAACCACCGCCTGCGAACCAACCGGAACGTCTGGATCGACTACGACGCGCTGCTGGTCGCCGTCGGGGTGCGCGCCAGGGAGGCCCTGCGGGGCGCGCTCACGTTCCGCGGTGAAGCGGATGTAGGAGCAGTTCGCCGGCTGCTCGACGACATCGATCTTGGCCTCGTCAAACGGGTGATCTTCGCGCTCCCGGGCGGGGTGACCTGGCCGCTCCCGCTCTACGAGCTCGCCCTATTCACGGCCGACCACGCCGCACGGGCCGGTCGTGGCGACGCCGAGCTCCGGATCGTCACTCCGGAGGACGGGCCGCTCCAGCTGCTCGGACGGGAGGCGAGCGACACGGTGGCCGGGCTGCTCGAGGAGCGAGGGATCGAGGTGCTGACGGGTGTCTATCCTGACTCCTTCGAGGGCGGCAAGCTGCGCGTCGTACCGGAGGGCGAGCTCGAGGCTGATCGAGTGGTGTCCCTTCCCCGGCTTCGAGGCGTCCCGCTCGCGGGCGTCCCTCAGGACGACGACTTCTTCATCCGCACGGATCCCTTCGGCCGGGTTCAGGGCCTTCCGGACGTCTACGCGGCCGGGGACATCACGACGTTCCCGGTGAAGCAAGGAGGCCTTGCCGCGCAGCAGGCCGATGCGGTCGCGGAGACGATCGCAGCAGAGGCAGGGGCGCCGGTGACCCCGCGACCGTTCGACCCCGTCCTCCGCGGGCTCCTCCTCACGGGCTCGGAACCGCTCTTCCTGAGAGCCGAGCTGGGCGGCGGGCGCGGCGAGACCTCGACCGCCGAGGCCGAGGCGCTCTGGTGGCCTCCCGCGAAGATCGCCGCGCGCTATCTCGCCCCGTACCTCGCCGAGCGCGTGGGTCTGGCCTTCCCCCGCAGCTAGCTCCCTCCCTCACTCCTCGAGCAGCCCCTGGGCGAGAGCGTGGCGGACGAGCTCGGCGCGGGTGCTCAGGCGGAGCTTCTGCATGATGTGCGCCCGGTGGGTCTCGGCCGTGCGCACGGAGATGAAGAGCATCTTCGCGATCTCCTGATTGGTGTGGCCGAGGGCGAGGAGGCGGAGGACCTCGCGCTCGCGGTCGGAGAGCGGATCGGCCTCGGCCTGGGCGACGGCCTCGGCATCCGCCGCGGCAACCCGCGCTCCCAGCGCGGGGTGGACGTAGCGCTCTCCGTCCGCGACCCGGCGGAGCGCCGTGACGAGCTCGGTGTCGGCAGCCTCCTTGAGGATGTACCCCGAGGCCCCGGCCGCGAACGCTTGCCGGACGTAGTTCGGGTCGTCTTCCATGGACAGGATGAGCACCTTGGCGTCCGGGGCCTCCTTCAGGACGTCCGGCGCGGCCTCGATGCCGCTCCTGTCGGGAAGGCCCACGTCCAGGAGAACGACGTCGGGCTTGCGCGCGCGCACCTCGAACACGGCCTCGCGTGCCGTTCCCGCTTCCCCCACGGTCTCGATGCCCTCTGCGGCGTCGAGCAGCAGCCGAAGCCCGGTGCGGACGACCGCGTGGTCGTCGACGATGACGACGCGCACGCTTATCGGAAGGGCACCTCGACGACGATCGTCGTGCCGGCGCCTTCGGTCGCCTCGACCGTGAAGCGTCCGTCTACGAGCGAGACTCGTTCTCTCATCCCGGCGAGCCCGAGGCCACCCTCCTTCGAGACCTCCAGCGTGTCCAGGATCTTCGGGGGGAAGCCGCGCCCGTCGTCCTCGATCACGGTGGCGACCACTCCGTCCCGCTCGCTGAGCAGGATGCTGACGTGCTCGGCGTGCGCGTGTTTGAGCACGTTCGTGAGCGCTTCCTGCACGACGCGGTAGAGCACGGTCTCGATCTCGCTCGGCAGGCGGGTCTCCGACAAGCGAGACTCGAGCTCGACCGCGATTCCGGTCTGTTCGGCGAACGAGCTCGTGAGTCGTTCAAGCGCCGGCACGAGCCCAAAATCGTCCAGCGCTTTGGGACGGAGCTCGAGCGCGAGCCGGCGGACGTCCTGGAGGGTCCCCACGACGAGCTGGCGAAGCTCTCCGATCGCTGTCGGAAAGTCGTCCTTCCCGTCCGCATCCTCCAGCGTCCTGAGCCCGAGGAGAATCGACGTGAGCGCCTGCCCCGTCTCGTCGTGGAGCTCGCGGGACAGTCGCCGTCGTTCCAGCTCCTGCGCCTCGACGATGCGCTGCACCGTCTCGCGGGCGACCCGCCTCGAGAGGTCGATGGCAACTGCGGCCCGGGCGGCGAAGGTCTCGGCAAGGCGTAAGTCGCCGTCGGAGAAGCGCGGATCGGACTCACGCCGGTCGAGAACCATGAGGACGCCGATCGTCTTCCCACGGACGAGGAGCGGCACCCAAAGGCCCGCTCTCGCGCCCACCCGCCGCGTCAGCTCCGGGTCGACGTCCGGGTCGTCGAGAGCGGAGTCCACCCTGACGCTCGCGCCCTGCTGAAAGATGCGCCCTGCTTTCGAGCGATCGGGATCGATGCGGAAGCCGACGAGGTCGTCCGCCTCGTCCCCGTCGGCGGCTGCGACCTCGAGCGCGCCTTCCGCGTTCGGCAGCAGGATGGCGGCGAAGCGGGCGTCGACGAGCTCGCGGATCCGGCTGACGATGAGCTCGAGCAGACGCGAGGTCTCTGTCTCGCTCACGAGCGCTGCACTGATCTCGTCGATCGACTCGAGCTGGCGGACCCAGGCTCTGCTCGATTCGTACAGCCGCGCGTTCTCGATGGCGACGGCCGCCTGGGACGCGAGGAGCGCGACGAGTTCCTCGTCCTCGTCGGTGAAGTCGGCACCGTTTGCCTTCTCGGTCAGGTAGAGGTTTCCGTAGGCGACCCCGCGGAGAACGATCGGCACTCCGAGGAACGTCTGCATGGGCGGATGGTTCGCCGGAAAGCCGACGGAGCGAGCGTCCTCGGAGATGCTGTGCAGGCGAAGCGGCCGCGCCTCACGGATGAGGACGCCGAGGATGCCGCGCCCGCGCGGGAGATCGCCGATCGCCGCGTGCGTCTCCGGATCGATCCCGTGCGTGACGAAGCGTTCGAGCTCTCTCCCGGCGGCGTCGATCACGCCCAGAGCCGCATAGCGGGCCCCGGTCAGCTCCGCGGCAGTCTCGACGAGCCTTTGCAGGAGAGCATCGAGCGACAGCTCGGAGCTGAGCGCGATTCCGGCTTCGACCAGCCCCTGGACGCGGGATTCCCCCGAGTGCACGCCCGCATTATCCGCAGAAAGCCACAGCACAGGGAACGGGGATTCCCGGATGGCGAAGGAGGCGCGTCGCAGTAGCCTGAGGCGAGGCAGCAAGCCAAAGGAGGCACCATGAAGCAGATCGTCATAGCGACGGACGGCTCGCCCCCTGCGCAGGAGGCGGTCGAGGTCGGCCTCGAGCTCGCCAAGGAGCAGGGCGCGGACGTGACCCTCGCGCACGTGACGCCGCCCGACGAGTTCAGGGGCGGCAGGGGCGGCAGTGTGCCGGTGGCGCATCGCCAGGAGATCGACGAGACCGAGACGGCGCTCAAGACCGCGGCCGACGCTGCCGACCAGGCTGGGATCTCCTACGCCCTCGAGCGAATCTCGGGCGACACCGTCGACACGATCGTGGCACTGGCGGACTCGAAGGAGGCCGACCTGATCGTCGTCGGTTCGCGCGGACGAGGCCCCGTCACGGCGGCGTTGCTCGGCAGCGTGTCGCGGGGAGTCCTGCGGGAAGCCAAGCGGCCTGTGCTCGTGGTCAAGGGAGCGAAGGTGCCCGTCGAGTCAAGCGCCTGAACGCGCGTTCGCCCCATCGCCCTGACAGGGAAGGCGCATACGGGATTCGAACCCTCCTGCTAATCGCCACGTTTCCCGGCGGCTGACTGCACCGGTTACTGCACCAGGCAGACTAGCCGCCGGCGGCCGGCGCCTCACCCGACCGTGCTCAAGGGACAGGACGCTCGTGCAGCCAAGAACTGCCGTCGATAGCTCGGTAGCTGTCGTGTTTAGACAGCCGCACGGGTGAATGTCACGTGCGTGACTCCGCTGGGCGAGGAGGTGGCCTCGATCTCGTAGTCCTGCTCGAGGCCCTCCAGTCCGTCCCAGAGGAGTACGCCTCGTCCGAGCAGGATCGGCACGACCACGATGTGCATGTGGTCGATGAGCCCGGCGGCGAGGAAGTCGCGGATCATGGTGGGACCTCCGCCGATGCGTACGTCCTGGCCGTCGGCGGCCTCGCGGGCGGTCTCGAGCGCCTCGGCGGGCGAAGCGTCGATGAAGTGGAACGTCGTGCCGCCCTCCATCTCGATCGACGGGCGCGGCTGGTGGGTAAGGATGAAGGTCGGTGTGTGGAACGGCGGGTTGGGACCCCACGCGCCCTTCCACTCCGGGTCCTCGTGCCATCCGGGATGGCCGAACTTGTTCGCCCCCATGATCTCGGCGCCGATCCCTGGTGCGAACTGCTGCGAGAAGGCGTCGTCGATCCCGCCGCTGCCGCCGGGCTGGCCGACCATCTCGTGCCACCACTGGGTCGCGAACATCCATTGGTGCAGCCGTTCGCCGGCGTGGCCGAACGGTGCGTCGCGCGTCTGACCTTCGCCTGTGGCGAAGCCGTCGAGCGAGATGGAGAAGTTGTGGATGCGGGCGAGTGACATTGCTGAGTCCTCCTTCGCTAACTGGGTCGGTTCTCGGAAGCCACGATGGCCGCCCGGAGTGCGAGCTCACCGGCTAGCGGCGCGTTGCGAACTAGCGCATCCTCGAAGCCCACGGTTCTCGCCGAGCCTGCCGGCACCACCAGGACGTACACCTAGACGGGGTTCTCCAGCCGCTAGGGCCGATCATCCGCGCCGACGCGCCGGCGGGCCGACGGCGGCGGATCGTCGAACTCGTCGTGGCGGCGGAACCAGAACGACCCCGGCGCCCGCGGCCAGCCCTCGGGCAAGTCCTCGTCGTCGGACTGCCCGCCATAGGGCGTCAAGGACCACAAGCTCCAGAGGCTGCCGATCCATTGGACCATCGCTCCGTGCTGGAGGAAGTAGGTGCGGTGGACGTCGTCGCCGTCGCGCAGGAAGACGTTGAAGCCGAACCACTCGTCGACCCCGAAGTCAGCCGAGAAGCGCTCGCTGCGGATCGTGTACCAGGGCACGTCGGTCCAACCCATGCGCTCGGCGTAGCGGCGAAGGCTCGCCTGAGGTGCCGGCGATGCCATCGCGAAGGTGATGTCGCGAGCATGTAGGAGGCCGAGCTCGGGGATGCCGTCGGCGACGGACGAACAGCCGACGCACCCGGCGTCGGGCCAGCCGCCGACACCCTCCTCGAAGAAGAATCGGTAGAGGATCAGCTGGCTGCGCCCGTCGAACAACTCGGGCAGCGACCGCCGCCCGTCAGGACCCTCGAACGCGTAGTCGTGCTCGACCCGCACCATCGGCATCCGCTTCCGTGCGGCGGCGAGCTCGTGCATCGCGGCGGCGACAGTCTGCTCGCGCTCGAGGAGGGCCGTCAGCGCCACGTCCCACTCGGTCTGACTGACGACAGGCGGACGAGCGAGGGTCGCCTCGGTTTTCCCCATACGGATCATCTACCCCGACTGGCGCGGGACCCAAACGATCCGGAACCTCGGGGGACATTCCCGAACACCGGCCTAGTCTGCTGCGACCGATGAGCTCCGCGCCTCGGTGCGGTCATACCGAGAAGACCACGACGAGAGAAGGGGCGTACCCATGAAACTGACGACCATCACGCACGTCTCTGTCGACGGAGTGATGCAGGGACTCGGCGCGCCGGATGAGGACCGCAGGGGCGGATTCGAGCGCGGCGGATGGGCAATACCGCTATTCGACGACGAGGCCGCGACGTTTCTGGGCCAGGTCTTCCAGCGCGCCGACGCGTTCCTGTTCGGCCGGCGGACCTACGAGATCTTTGCCGGCTCCTGGGGAACCGGCTCCTGGGGGGCAGATCAGGGCAACAACCCGATCTCAGTGGCGTTGAACACGCGGCCCAAGTACGTGGCATCGACCACGCTCAGCGACCCGCAATGGGCGGACACGACCATCCTCTCCGGGGACGTTGCGGCTGCCATCGGCGAGCTGAAAGCCAAGCCGGCGGGTGAGCTGCAGGTGCACGGCAGCGGCGCGCTGGTCCGCTGGCTGCTCGACAACCACCTGGTCGACGAGATCACCCTGCTCACGTATCCCGTGGTCCTCGGCCAGGGCACGCGGCTGTTCCCCGACGCCGGCCCGGACATTGCGCTTGACCTGGTCGAGTCGCGAGCCGACTCGAAGGGCGTAACGATCCAGGTCTACCGGCCCGCCGGGCGCCCGGAGTATGCACCCGCCACCGCCGGCCACGACGACGAATGACCCCGCGGCGGCGTCGGGTGACATTCCCGAACGCTGGCGCACCGCAGTGTTTCGTACCATCTACGTGTGGAGGCGGGAGTACGCACCGGCGGATGCCTCTGCGGGGCGGTCCGCTACAGCGTTCGCGGTGACCCTGTGCATGTCCGGCGTTGCCACTGTGCGGGTTGCAGAAAGGAGTCTGGCAGTGCGTTCACTGTGTATGCGCATTGGCCCGTCGAGGCGTTTGAGATGAGCGGCGAGATCTCAAGCTATGACGGTCGCGGCTTCTGCCCCAGCTGTGGGTCTCGGCTGCTGGACACGAGCAACCCTGGCGGCACGCTCATCGAGATTCGGCTCGGAAGTCTGGACGAGGCGCCCTTCGAGCTAAAGCCCGAGGATGAGATCTGGGTGAAACGGCGCGAGAGCTGGATACCGCCGGTCGAGGGCGCGGCGCAGCACGACGAAAATCGTCCCTAGCGCTCTGGCGTCATTCCGCAACACTCGCCCAGGCGAGGGTCCTGCGCCCAACTACAGCGTTGCGTTTACGCCCGACAGCGCGCTCGTCCAGCCGAGGGCAGTTGGGGTCATGCATCGAGTCGGAGCACGACCTCGTCCGTTTCCTCGTTGCGCCCATGAGCGAACTCGCGCCCCTCGCCCACGATAAGGAAACCGCACTTCGTCAACACACGAATCGACGCGGCGTTGTCGCTCGCAGCGCGAGCGTAAAGCGGACGGGTTGCCTCCAGCTGCAAGAACTCTTGTAGGGCACGCGTGGCAATGCCGCGGCCCCAATCTTCACGGCCGATCCAATAGGTGACCTCGCGGTGACCCTCCAAGTCGAAGCTCGCAATGTGACCCACAACTCGACCGTCGATCTCGACGACCCTGTTCGTCGTAGAGCCGTCGCTCCTCAGCCGCGCCCACCGTCGCTCGAAGTTCGTTCGATCATCGGCCTCCGGCGAGGTGAACGCGGCCATCTGTATGGCGTCGGGATCCCTCGAGTGCTCGAACAGCACGCCGAGATCACGATCTTCGATCTCGCGAAGGACAAGCTGTCCCGAGCCCTCCCGCACGGCCGTTAACGCTAACTGCCGCAAACTCGGGTGACACTCCCGAACACTGGCCTAGGCGAGGGTCCTTCACCCGACTACAGAGTTGTCTTTATCCCTGACTACCTCCCAAGCGACAGCACGCTCGCCCAAGCGAGCGTCACGCGGCTGGCAGCTGGCGGTCCCCGTGGAAGACCGCTTCGACGTTGTTCCCGTCCGGGTCGATGACGAACGCCGCGTAATAACCGGCGTGGTAATGCGGGCGAAGACCCGGCGCGCCGTTGTCGCGGCCGCCGGCTTCGACAGCGGCGCGGTGGAACTTGTCAACGGTGGCTCGGTCGGCTGCGGCGAAGGCCACATGAACGGGAGCGGCGGGGGGTTCCCCTTCCCCGATCCAGAAATCTCCACCGCTCTCGATGGCGAACCCAGGCCCCTGCGAGCTCTCCACTACCTTCACTCCGAACGGCTCGAGGGCCTGCTCGTAGAAGGTGCGGCTGCGTCTCACGTCACGTACTCGCAGGGCCAAGTGGTCGATGAGGGGAAGCGTCACGGCAGCGACACGCCTTCCATCTTAGAGCGCGATCTCTCGGGGAACATTCCTGAACGCTGGGGCAGGCGAGGGTTCCCTCTCCAACTACTGAGTGTCCTGAATACCGGACTGCCCGAAGAAGGCCAGGGCTAGGAAACGAACGCCTTCCGAACAGAAGCAGGTGTCCACCTGTTCGTGCCGTGAATCGTTGGAACCTTCTCCGCGTTCAGCTTCGCGGCGATCTCCTCCAGCGACATCCGCTTCCCGAGCAGCGCGTTGATCTGCTTCCGCCATATGTAGTCACGTTGGTTGCACAGCCGATGCGCGAGCCGGACGTTGTCGGGGGTGAGGTGACCTCCGTGCATCTTCAGTCTCGGATAGTGGTCGGCATTCGGCATCCAATCGGCACCCGGTGATATCGGCTCAAAGTGCCTACGACCCCGGAAGCAGTAGCACTGGGGCATCTCGCAACGCACATCGACGATCTGGCCGTCGCGGGCGAGCTGCAGGAGGATTCCGCGAACTCCAAGGGCCTCAAGGTTCTCAACAGCTGTCTGTCTGGGGGCAGCCGGTGCCGTCGGCATTCGTCGCGAAGGGTAACGCCGTCGCACGACCTTCCGCCCTTAGAAGGCCGCTCGGCGATCGGGCCTGTCACGACCGGGGGGATGCCCGAGTTCGACCACCCCGATGGGTCGCATACGGGGGGTGCCCGGATCAGGGGAGCACGGGGGGGTGAAAAACCGGGGGGGGGCCGTGCGCGCTGCGTGGCGCGCACGGTCACGCTTCGCCCGGTGACCTTGGAAGCGGGAACACCGGGGTTGATTCGTCAGGGCGATCAGTCGAGCGCCCTCGCGCTGATACCGGCGAGCGCGGCTCCGGCCGTCGGCAGTGTCACAAGCACGCCGACCACCACGGTCAATGCGATGCGGCGAAGGCGGGTCATCTCTCTCGTACCTCCTTGGAAGCGGGAACGCTAGGCCTCATTCGTCCACCGGCGTCGAGCGGTTGACACCGAGCCGGAGCTACGCCGAGCTCCTCGCCACGCGGCCCTAAGCCGGCTGCTCCTTTCGGTTCGCCTCCTGGCCCTCTCTAAGGTGCCAGGGGACGAATTGCGGACTCTCCCGCAAGCCATAGGGAAGGAGAACCAATGCCTAAGGCCCCAGTGCCGGACGAGCATCAGCCCCTGATCGCCAGACCGAACCCGGCGGTCATAGCCTCGATCCGCAAGGATGGGTCGCCGCACTCGGTCGTGACCTGGTACGACTGGGAGGACGGTCGCGTACTCGTCAACATGGACGAATCGCGGCGCCGCCTCGAATACCTGCGCCAGGATCCCCGCGTGTCGCTGACTGTGATCGCTGAAGGCGACATGTACCAGCACGTCACCGTCATGGGCCGCGTCGTCTCGCTCACCGAGGACGTGGGTCTCGTGGACATCGACCGGTTGACCAGACGCTACGCCGGCGACTCCTACCCAGACCGGGATCGGCGTCGCTTCAGCGCGTGGATCGAGGTCGACTCCTGGCACGCCTGGGCTCGCACGCCGGAGGTGGTCGGCTCGTAGGCCGCAACCCAGCCGGAGCCGACGGTGGTGGGCTGGGTGTGCACCGCTGACTGCACCGGGCGGGCAAACCGCCAGCACGGACCAGCACGGAAAAGCCCTGCACTCCCGAGGAATCCCCACCGGAACCCGCATCGCGCCTAGACCCCGAAAAGGCGCATACGGGATTCGAACCCGTGCTACCGCCGAATGCAGTTGGAAAGCCGGACTCCGGTAGCAGGGGTCAGATCGCTCCCGGTAGCGAGCTGAACCCGCACTTGCGGGCCGTTCTCGAGCGGTTGAAGGAGCGCGACCGGGAGCGCCGCAGATGAGTCTCGGCGAGCTTCTGAGGACGAAGTCGAGCGAGTACGAGCTCCTGGCGGAGTGGCATGCTGAGCGTGCCCCTCTGGACGAGGAGCACTTCGTTGCCTGCCAAGCGATGGCAGTTGTCGGGATCGTGCTCAGGGAGGTTGCCGAGGCGATCGAGCTGGGGTGGGGCGAGGAGGCGGACGCGCACTGAACGGTTCGCTGCCATCCACCGTGGGCCATGGAGTTACCCCGTTTCCGTTTCACCCTCAGCGTGAGAGAGCTACGGCTGTCCGGGGTTCCTTTATCTCTCGAAACGGTTCGGCGTCGGTAGCGAGCATCGAGTGGGGGCGGCGGGCGTTATAGAAGCGCGGGGAGGCTTCGGACGCGG